>CAVQCL010000023.1:0-78555 GCA_963710935.1 uncultured Alphaproteobacteria bacterium
TGGACAGGCTGTTTGCCGCGGATATTCTGATCCTCAATTTCCCGGTCTACTGGTTTTCGACACCGGAAATTCTGAAGGGCTGGATCGACCGGGTGCTCGTTTCCGGCCTCTGCTATGGCGGCAGGCGAATCTACGATCAGGGCGGACTGGTCGGCAGAAAGCCCTGGTCGGCCTGACGCTGGGGGGCCGCGAGCACATGTTTGCAGATGACGGCATCCACGGCCCGATCGATCATCTGCTGCGTCACCTTATGCAGGGAACGCTCGCTTATGTCGGCTACGATGTGCTCGAGCCATTCGTCGGCTGGCACATCCCCTATCTCAAGCCCGACGACCGCGAGCGCACCATGGCGGCCTACATCGCCTGCCTGCGCTCATTGGATGAACGCAAAGTGCTACCGATGCCCTCGATGGACGGCTTCAATTCCGACATGAGCCCAAAGAGGGACGGCCTTTTGGCCGCAACAGGAAGCTGATCGACCATGGCCGACAATCATCTCAAATTCTACATCGACGGCGCCTGGGTCGACCCTGTCGTGCCGGCGACACTCGATGTCATCGATCCTTCCACCGAAGAGGCATTCACCCGCATATCGGTTGGCTCCAAGGCTGACGTCGATCGTGCTGTCGCCGCGGCCAAGGCAGCTTTCGATGACTTCTCGCAGACATCGAAGGAGCAGCGGCTGGCGCTGCTCAATCGTATCCTCGACATATACAACGAGCGCTACGAGGATATCGCCCAGGCGGTTAGCCGGGAAATGGGTGCGCCGATCACCTTTGCCCGCGAGGCGCAGGCCTGGGCCGGCCGCGCCCATATGGAAGCGACGATCAAGGGCCTTGAGACTATGAGTTCTCCGAACGGCGCGGCGATACCATGATCGTGAAGGAGCCGATCGGCGTCTGCGCACTGATCACGCCGTGGAACTGGCCGCTGAACCAGATCGTCTGCAAGGTCGCGCCGGCGATCGCGGCGGGCTGCACGGTCGTGCTCAAGCCCAGCGAAATCGCGCCGATCAGCGGCATCGTGTTCACCGAGGTGATACACGCCGCTGCCGTGCCCAAGGGCGTCTACAATATGGTCAACGGCAACGGCCCGGATGTCGGCCAGGTGATGGCGGGGCATCCGGATGTCGACATGGTGTCATTCACGGGTTCGACACGAGCCGGCGTCATCGTCGCCAAGACGGCGGCCGATACCGTCAAGCGCGTCGCGCAGGAGCTCGGCGGAAAATCGCCGAACATCATCCTGCGCGGTGCCGATCTGGAGGCTGCCGTCACCAAGGGCGTCGAGGGCTGCTTCGGCAACACCGGCCAGTCCTGCGATGCGCCGACCCGCATGCTGGTGCCGGCCGAGCGGCATGACGAGGCACTGGAGATCGCCAAGCGCGCGGCGGAGGCCTTCATCGTTGGTGATCCGCGCTCGGAGGATACCCAGCTTGGTCCGCTGGTCAGCCAGATGCAGTTCGACAAGGTTCAGCGGCTGATCGAGGCCGGCGTCAAGGAAGGCGCGACGCTGGTGGCCGGCGGAACCGGCCGGCCGGGAAATTTGAACCGCGGTTACTACGCGCGCCCGACCGTGTTCGGTCATGTTCGGCCTGGCATGACGATCGAACGCGAGGAAATTTTTGGCCCGGTACTGTCGGTCATCTCCTACGACGACGATGATGACGCGGTTCGCATCGCAAACGATACCGTCTACGGGCTGGGGGCGTATGTTCAGTCGCAAAATCTCGATCATGCGCGCCAGATCGCGTCGCGCCTGCGCGCTGGACAGGTCAGCATCAACTATCCCGACTGGGATACGTTCGCTCCGTTCGGCGGCTTCAAGCAGTCGGGCAACGGCCGTGAATATGCCGACTGGGCAATCCATGATTTTGTCGAGGTCAAAGCCATGGTCGGCTACGGCAGCTGAGCAGGCATCGATCGCTGATCTGCCTTGCGCAATTGCTCCGATGCAGCGCGAATGGCTTGAACCATCATCTCAGTTCCAGGCAAGGGCGCGGCGTCGGCGCGGCGTGTCAAACCGACGGGACCTTGCGTCTCGGTAGTGTCGACCGGCAGCGCAACCAGCGAGCCATCGGCGAGATCGTTGGCCACCACGCCAGACGAGATGATCCAAACCGCGTCGCTGGTGCGCAGAAATGCGCGCGCGAAGGTATCCGACACGGTTTCGATCTGCTGGGCAATCGGCGGTACTCCATTGGCGATCAGCAGCCGATCGACATAAGGACGGATAATCGAGGAAGGCGTCGGCATCAGGACCAGATAGCTGGCTATGTCGTTAAAGATGGAATTCGAGTGCAAGCAGCGGGTGGCGGGGGCGAACGACGAAACGAACAACCTCCGAATAGAGATGCTCGAAGGAGAGGCCGACCATCAATTCAGGGGCTGCCAGGCGGCCGACGACGAGATCCAGTTCGCCAAGGCGCAACTGCTCGAGGATTGCCCTGTTTTCCCCCGTGATGATGCGAAGCCGTCCAGTCGGATTTTCTTGCAGAAAGAGATGTACGGCCTGCGGCATGATCAGCGACGCGACGGTCGGCAAGGCGCCAATCCGGATCGGCGCGAGGGAGCCGGAGCGGCCGGCAGAGACGGAATCCAAACCTTGCCGCAGGGAGGCCAGCGCGGCACTGGCATGGCGCTGAAAGACATCACCGTTGCCAGTTAGTCGAATGCCGCGCCCGTCGCGTTCATAGACGGCCACACCAAGGCTTTCCTCCAGTTCCCGCATCGTCTTGGTGACGGCGGGCTGGCTGACATGAAGCGCGTCCGCAGCCTTCTGGATGCTTTTTCGACGCGCCACCTCTATAAATGTTTCGAGGTGCCTGAGCTTGATCGGCAAGGTCATGGCATAACCTATGGGTTATCGTTCGGCTCAAAAGTATCAATTTACATAACCAATTGGAAGCCGCATTGTGGGCAAGGAGGATCGCAGGATCGTGTTCGCGGATATCAATGGCATTTCCCTGCATCATCGATACGACCCGGCGCCGGGCCGGCCGACATTGGTTTTCGCCAATTCGCTGGGTACGGATTTCCGCATCTGGCAGGACGTCTCTGACAGGCTGGCCGGCCAGTTCGGCCTGGTGTTCTATGACAAGCGTGGTCATGGCCTGAGCGAACTGGGCGATGCGCCAGCCAGCATCGAAACGCATGCGGCCGACCTCTCCACTCTCCTCGACCATCTCGGCATCGAACGGGCGACCATCTGCGGTCTGTCGATCGGCGGTCTCATCGCGCAATGCTTGTATAAGACGAAGCCCAGTCGCGTTGAAGGCTGATTTTGTGTGACACGGCGGCGAAGATCGGAACGCCGGACATGTGGAACGGTCGTATCGAAGCAGCACTCGGTGCAGGCATTAAGAGCTTCGCCGACGGCGTGATGGAGAAATGGTTCACACCGGCATTCCATCTCCATCGCGCGGACGATCTTGCCGGCTACAAGGCGATGCTTTGCCGGCAATTGCCGGAAGGTTACGCTGCTGCCTGCGCGGCTATTCGTGAAGCCGACTATACCGTCGACACCAAAGCCATTGCGGTGCCCACGCTGCTCGTGGTGGGCGATCAGGACGGTTCCACGCCTCCGGATCTCGTGCGCGGCCTGGCGCAGTTTATTCCAGGCGCGCGTTTCGAGATCATCGCCGGCGCGGCGCATATCCCTTGTGTCGAGCAGCCAGTCGTTTTGGTCGGTCTCATCACGGCGTTTCATGGCGGATGGTCGCAAGGGAGTTGCAGCGTGATGCAGCCGGACAGGTCGCGCTACCGACAGGGCATGGCGACACGGCGCGCCGTGCTGGGCGACGCCCATGTCGATCGCGCCGAAGCCGCGAAGACCGACTTCGACCGAGCCGTTCCAGGAGTTGATCACCGAGGCCGCCTGGGGCCATGTCTGGTCGCGGCCGGAACTCACCAAGCGCGAGCGCTCGCTGATTACCATCGCGCTTCTGGCGGCATTCGGTCACGACGAAGAGGTGGCGATGCATGTGCGCGCCACCGCCAATACCGGCGCTACGCGCGAGGACATCCGCGAGGCGCTGCTGCATGTGGCGATCTATGCCGGCGTGCCCGCCGCCAATCATGCGATCAAGATCGCCAAGAAGACGTTTGACGAGATGGACGCAGCTAGGTGATGAGCAGGCAACCAACGGTGCGCCGGAGACCGGTGCGTTTTTCCAGCGCGACCGCGAATGGCATCCGCAAGCCTTCACGCCGGCCTACAAGACATCGGTGCTGCGTTCGCCGCGCCGCGCGATGCTGTCGCTGGACAACACGCTCTCGGAGATCACTGGTCCCGTGTTCGGCCAGGCGATGCTGGGTGAGCTGGACGACGATCTGATCCATAACTTCGCGAAGCCAGGCGAGAGCGCGATCGGCCCGCGCATACTGGTGCACGGCCGGGTGCTGGACGAACGCGGCGCCGGCGTGCCGGGCGCGCTGATCGAAGTGTGGCAGGCCAATGCCGGTGGGCGCTACCGGCACAAGAAGGAAGGCTATCTCGCCCCGCTCGATCCCAATTTTGGTGGCTGCGGGCGCGTGATCACCGGCGAGGATGGGTCCTATTGTTTCCGCACCGTCCAGCCAGGCCCCTACCCTTGGCCGAACGGTCCGAATGACTGGCGGCCGGCCCATATCCATTTTTCCATTTTCGGCCATGGCTTTGCGCAGCGGCTGATCACGCAGATGTATTTCGAGGGCGATCCGATGATCTGGAAATGCCCGATCGTGAGCACCATCAACGACCGGCGCGCCATCGAACAATTGACCGCCGCGCTCGACATGCAGGCGACCATCCCGATGGATGCGCGCGCTTACAAGTTTGACATCGTGTTGCGCGGCCGCCGCTCGACCCTCTTCGAAAACCGCCGGGAGGGCAATTGATGGTGCAAAATCTCGCTCGGCTGAAGGAAAGCCCGTCGCAGACGGCTGGCCCCTATGTCCATATCGGCCTGACGCCGAATTTCGCCGATATCAAGGGCGTCTATCCAACCGACCTCGGCGCAACGATGGTCAACGACGAGACCAAGGGCGAGCGCATCAAGGTGAAGATGCGCGTGCTCGACGGTGTGGGCGCGCCGCTGAAGGATGCGCTGATCGAGATGTGGCAGGCCGACGCGGCCGGGCTCTACAATTCGCCCGCCGAGCGGCGCGGGACGGCTGACCCGAATTTTGTCGGCTGGGGACGGCAGCCGACCGATATGGACACGGGCGAATGTGTTTTTGAGACGATCAAGCCCGGCCGGGTTCCCTTCTTCGACGGACGCATGATGGGGCCGCATATCACGGTGTGGATCGTCGCGCGCGGCATCAACATCGGCCTGCACACGCGGATGTATTTTGGCGACGAGGAGAGGGCTAACGCTGAAGATCCGGTGCTGGCGCGCATTGAGCACAAGGTGCGCGTGCCGACGCTGATCGCACCGCGAGATGGCGATGACTTATGTCTTCGACATCCATCTGCAGGGTGAAAACGAGACGGTGTTTTTCGATATTTGAATCGAGTTTCCGCTGATGAGCATTTATCGGCACCGACCCCCCTCTGTCCTGCCGGACATCTCCCCCTCAAGGGGGAGATCGGCAGCGTTGACGATCGGCATCATTCTCGCGGCTGGCAAATCTCCCCCCTTGAGGGGGAGATGTCCGGCAGGACAGAGGGGGGGCGGCACCGGGAAAGGCGCGGGTCCCTGGCGCGGCTTCGGTCCAAGTGATGACCTTTTCACCCTTCGACCATCCGTTTCTTGCCGGCCTTCTTGGCGACGAGGAAATAGCCGGCTATTTTTCGGCCGAAGCCGATATTCGCGCCATGCTTGTCTTCGAAGCAGCGTTGGCGGAGGCGGAGGCGGCGAGCGACCTAATTCCAACCGATGCTGGTTCTCGGATAGCCGCCGTCTGCGCCACTTTTGCCCCTGATATCGACAAGCTCCGCATTGCGGTTTCGCATGATGGCGTCGTGGCGCCGGAACTTATCCGGCAATTGCGCGCGGCCGTTCGTGAGCCGCATGCCCAATATATTCATTTCGGCGCGACCAGCCAAGATGTCATCGACACCAGCCTGATGCTGCGCTTGAAGCCGGTCCTAGACACTGTCGACAGCCGGCTAAGCGTTTTCATCAATGTCCTGAAAGCCCTGGATGAACGTCTCGGTCGCAACCACATGATGGCCCACACGCGCATGCAGCCGGCGATCGACATCACAGTCTCCGACCGGATCGAGAGCTGGCGCGCACCCATGCTGCGTCATCGTGAACGATTGGACGAGTTGCGGAGAAGCGGGCTCGTAGTTCAGTTTGGCGGCGCTGCTGGTACCTTGGAAAAGCTGGGCGACAAGGCATCGGCGGTACGCGCGGTGCTGGCGGCGCGACTGGGGCTCAAGGATGCGCCGCAATGGCACAGCCAGCGCGACCGGATTGTCGAGATCGCCAACGGGCTATCGTTGATAACAGGCAGCCTCGGCAAGTTCGGCCAGGATATTGCGCTGATGGCGCAGGCCGGCGAAGAGATCGAGCTTGCCGGTGGCGGTGGGTCGTCGGCCATGCCGCACAAGCAAAACCCGGTTGCCGCCGAAACGCTGGTCGCGCTGGCACGGTTCAATGCAGTGCAGGTGTCGGGCATGCATCATGCGCTCGTGCACGAGCAGGAGCGCTCGGGCGCAGCCTGGACGCTGGAATGGATGCTTCTGCCGCAGATGGTCTGCGCAACGGCTGCGTCACTGAGGCTCGCCGTCGAGCTGGCGGGCAATATCCGCCGCCTGGGGAGATCGGCCTAGCCGATCTGCTCAGACTCGTTCAATCGCGATCGCGATGCCCTGGCCGACGCCGATGCACATGGTCGCAAGCGCCAGCTTGCCGCTGCGTTCCCGAAGCTCCAGCGCCGCCGTGCCGGTGATGCGGGCGCCCGACATGCCGAGCGGATGGCCGAGCGCGATCGCGCCGCCATTCGGGTTCACATGCTCGGCATCCTCGGCGATGCCGAGCTCGCGCAGCACGGCAATGCCTTGCGTGGCGAAGGCCTCGTTGAGCTCGATCACGTCGAAATCCGACGGCTTGAGCCCGAGGCGCGCGCAGAGCTTCTTCGTGGCGGGCGCCGGTCCGATGCCCATGATGCGCGGCGGGACGCCGGCCGCCGCGCCGCCGAGGATGCGCGCGATCGGCGTCAGGCCGTGCTTCTTCGCCGCGGCTTCCGACGCGACGATCAGCGCCGCCGCGCCGTCATTGACGCCCGACGCGTTGCCGGCGGTCACGGTGCCGCCCTGCCGGAAGGGCGTCGGCAGCTTCGCAAGCGCCTCGAGCGTCGTGTCGGCGCGCGGATGCTCGTCCTTCGCGACGACGACAGGATCGCCCTTCCTCTGCGGGATGGTCACCGGCGTGATCTCCTTCGCCAGCCGGCCGTTGCCTGCGCGGCGGCGGCCCTGTCCTGGCTGCGCACCGCAAAGGCGTCCTGGTCGGCGCGGCTGACTTGAAGTCCTCGGCGACGTTCTCGCCGGTCTCGGGCATGGAATCGACGCCGTATTGCTTCTTCATCAGCGGGTTGACGAAGCGCCAGCCGATGGTCGTGTCGTAGATCTCGGCGTTGCGCGAGAAAGGCGCTGTCGGCCTTGGGCAGCACGAAGGGCGCGCGGCTCATCGATTCGACGCCACCCGCGATCATCAGCTCGGCCTCGCCGGCCTTGATGGCGCGCGCGGCGGTCATGACCGCATCCATGCCGGAGCCGCAGAGGCGGTTGATCGTCGTGCCGGGGACCCTGCGGCAGGCCGGCGAGCAGCAGCGCCATGCGCGCGACATTGCGGTTGTCCTCGCCCGCCTGGTTGGCGCAGCCGAAGATCACATCGTCGACGGCGTCCCAGTCGACGGCCGCGTTGCGCGCCATCAGCGCCTTCAGCGGGACGGCGCCCAGATCGTCGGCGCGCACGGAGGACAGCGAGCCGCCGAAGCGGCCGATGGGGGTGCGGATATAGTCGCAGATGAAGGCTTCGGTCATTTTGGCAACTCCGGCGCGACGAGATCGGCAACGGGCTCCTCGACGACAAGCTGGGCGCCGGTCATCGCCTGCAGCTCGTCGAGGCTTATGCCCGGCAGCTTCTCGCGCAGCACGAAGCGGCCGTTGCTCGATGTCGATGACGGCGAGGCTCGTATAGACGCGGGTGACGCAGCCGACGCCGGTCAGCGGCAGCGTGCAGCGCTTCACCAGCTTGGGCTTGCCGTCCTTGGTGACATGGTCGGTGATGACCGCGACGCGCTTGGCGCCATGCACGAGATCCATGGCGCCGCCGACCGCCGGCACGCCTTTCGGCCCGGTCGCCAGTTGGCGAGGTCGCCGTTCTCCGCCACCTCGTAGGCGCCGAGGATCGCGACATCGAGATGGCCGCCGCGCACCATGGCGAAGCTGTCGGCATGGTGGAAGAACGCGGCGCCGGGCTTCAGCGTCACCGCCTTCTTGCCGGCATTGATCAGGTCCCAGTCCTCCTCGCCCGCCGGCGGCGCTTCGCCGAAGTCCAGAATGCCGTTCTCGGTATGGAAGATCGCCTGCCGGCCCGGCGGCTGGAACTTGGCGACCATCTCGGGAAAGCCGATGCCGAGATTGACATAGGCGCCGTCGGCGATGTCCTGCGCGGCGCGCCAGGCGATCTGCGTCGCTGTGAGTTTGTCGTCATCCGACTATGCGAGCTCCGATAGCGCGCATCGCGCGGTCAATCTTCCTCCTGGGCCGGGTTCGGAACCTCGACGACCGCTGACGAAGATGCCGGGCGTGACGACATGCTCCGGATCGATCCCGCCCGGCGTCACGATCCTGCTGACCTGCACGATCGTCTTCGCCGCCGCCATGCACATCAGCGGATTGAAGTTGCGCGCCGCCTTGCGGTAGGTGAGATTGCCCAGCCGATCGCCGAGCTCGGCCTTGATCAGCGCGACGTCGGCCTTGAGCCAGCGCTCCTGCACATAGTGGCGGCCGTCGAATTCCGCGACCGGCTTGCCCTCGGCGAGGTCGGTGCCGAAGGTGGTCGGCGTATAGAAGGCCGGGATGCCGGCGCCGCCGGCGCGGATGCGCTCGGCCAGCGTTCCCTGCGGCACCAGCTCGAGCTCGATCTTTCCGGCGAGATATTTCTCGGTGAAGGCGCGCGGATCGGCCGAGCGCGGGAACGAGCAGATCATCTTCTTCACCATGCCGGCTCGATCATCGCGGCGATGCCGATGCGGCCATTGCCGGCATTGTTGTTGATCACCGTCAGGTCGTTCGGATGCCGGTCGCCCATGTCGGTCGATCAGCGCGTGGATCAGCTCGATCGGCGCGCCCGAGCCGCCGAAGCCGCCGATCATGACAGTCATGCCGTCACCAATGTCGGCCACCGCCGTCGCCAGGTCGCGACTGTCTTGTCCATGACGATCCGTCTCCTTGCATCGCGCAGGCGTAAACAGACTGAGCGCTCGGGCAATGCGGATTGTGCGATAAATGATATTTGTTGATAATCGCACAATTGAGTGATGGCTGCATGACCATAACCAAGCGCGACATGATGGGGGGCCTGGCCAAGGGCCTCACGGTCATCGAGACGTTCACCGCCGATCGTCCGCGCCTATCCATATCGGAGGTGCTTCCGTCAGCGGGCTGGATCGGGCAACGGCGCGGCGCTGTCTGCTGACGCTCGCCCAGCAGGGCTATTCCGACTATGACGGCAAGTACTTCACGCTGACGCCGCGGGTTCTGCGCCTCGGCACGGGCTGTCTGGCGGCGATGCCCCTGCCGCGCCTTGTGCAGCCGATGCTCGACCGGCTGTCGGAGCAGATCGGCGAAAGCGCGTCGGTTTCGATTCTCGACGGGACGGAGATCGTCTATGTCGCCCGCGCGGCGCAGCGCAAGGTCATGTCATTGGCCTGATGCCGGGCTCGCGCCTTCCGGCCTACTGCACCTCGATGGGACGGGTGATGCTGGCTGCCTTGCCAATGGAACAAGCACGAATGCTACTGGGGGCCGGCGAACTTCCCGCGCGCACCCAATTCACGATCACCAATCCGCAACGCATCCTCGACGAACTGGCGCTTGTACGCGAGCAAGGACATGCCACCATCGACCAGGAAGTGGAGCTTGGACTGCGATCGATCGCCGTGCCTTTGTTCAACCTGCACGGCCGCACCATTGCGGCGATGAATGTTGGCGTCGCGGCGAGTCAGGTCGAGCCGCGTGACTTAGCCGAGCGCTTTCTGCCTGGTCTGAGAAGCGCCCAGACACAGTTGAGAACCATGCTCCGCTGAAGATCCAGACACCATGACCGATGTCTTTGTCATCGACCTCGACGATATGCAGTTAGCTGCACCGCATCTGCGATCGTGGCTAACGAGCGAGGAACGCGAAAGAGCTGGGCGCTTTGCAACCGAACAACTAAGCCGGCGCTTCATTGCCGCGCGGCTGGCAGTGCGGATTGTGCTAGGTCGTGTCGTGGGCCGGCATCCGTCGAAGCTGGCGTTCATAACCAATGCCTGGGGAAAGCCGGAGTTGCTCAACGGTCCAAATTTCAATCTCACCCATGCGGGCGGATTGGCGTTGCTCGCAGTCGACAGCCAGGCGGCGGTCGGTATCGATATGGAAGGGCCTACTGAGGCTATCGCCGAGGCCACGCTGTCCGAATTTCTGTCTCCTGAAGAAGCGGACTCCCGGCAGCGCGAAAAAGCAGGCTCGCCGACCCGGCTCTGGGTGCGAAAGGAAGCTCTGCTGAAGGCAGATGGGCGGGGTCTCTCGATAGACCCGAAATCGCTGACGGTCGGCTGGCAGGCAGTCGACACCCAAAACTGGCAAGCGATTGCGGTGGGCGAGGAGCGAGAAAGCTTCGGGCTGATCGACCTCGACGTGGGATTTGACGCGATAGCCGCGCTGGCACGAGGCGGTGGCGCTGCGGACAAGGTCTCGGTTGTTCCGTTTCGGCTCGAATGACGTGTCAGCGTCGGCTGAGCAACCACATCAGCATCGGTCCGCCGATCAGCGTCGCGACGATGCCGGCGGGGATCTGGCGTGGGAAGATCAGAGTTCGACCCAGCCAGTCGGCAGCAACCATGATGGCTGCGCCGACGAGAGCCGCCGCGAAGAGCTGCGGCAGGGCGCGCATGGCGCCCAATCGCCGGGCGAGGTGCGGCGCCATCAAGCCGATGAAGGTCAGTGGCCCGACGATCAGCGTCGAGGTGGCGGTGAGGCCGGCAGTCAACAGAAGGATGGCCAGGCGCGCCTTGGCGACATCGATGCCGAGGCCGGTTGCGACATCGCCCCCGAGCGGCATGATGTCGAGCCAGCGGCGGTAGAGTGGCGCGAGTGCAATCAGAAGAACCGCCACAGCGGCGGTGAGGAGAGCCTGGTTTAAGTCGACGCCGTAGGTCGACCCGCTGTACCAGGTCATGAGGATGATGGCACGGGGATCGCCTGACGCCGTCAGGATGACGATCAACGCGTCGAACAAGGCAGCGAGCGCCACGCCAGCAAGCAGGAAACGTTGTGGCGCATAGGCGGCGCGCCGACCCATTGCCAGAACGAGGACCAGGGCAAGGAATGAACCGGCGGTCGCAGCGGCAAGCTGAAGCGGCCGGCCTGGTTCGCTGAAAATAAAGAGCGCGGCCAGCATGCCGAAGGCGGCCCCTGCCCCAGTGCCGAGGACTTCCGGGCTCGCCATCGCATTGCCGGTCATCCGTTGCATCAGCAATCCGGCAACCGCCAGCATGGCGCCTGCAGCAGCGGCGGCCATGACGCGCGGAAGCCGCCAGGCAGTCAGCGCTTCGAACTGATCGCCGAAGGAAAAAGCCCAACCGTCAGGGCCTGGGACCGAAAGTGAGGGCAAGCCCGATCAAGATCAGCACGCCTGCTGCAAGCGTCACGGTAAGATGATGCGGGCGCATCTGGCCGCGCACCTTCGCCACGGCGAGCATCGGCCGTTCCAGGCCAGGCGCAAGGCGGGGCAGCAGCCACAACAGCAAAGGCGCGCCCAGCAGGGCCGTGATCGCCCCAGTCGGCAGAGGATCGCCGTCGGTTCCGATCCATAGCTGCACCGATTGATCGACGAACCAGAGCAGCGATGCGCCAAGCAGCGGCGCGATGACAAGCCTTTGGCCAAATCGTCGAGCACCGACGATGCGGGCAAGCGCTGGCGCCGCGAGGCCGACAAAGCCGATGACGCCCACGCTTGACACGACCAGCGCCGTCAAGGCGGACGCTGCCGCCAGCGCCGCCAGGCGATAAGCATTCAGGGCCACGCCAAGGGAGAGGCTGCTGTCGTCGTCGAGGCCGAGCAATTCAAGCGGCCGGCGCATCAGCGTGATCACCAGCGCGAGGACCGCCAATCGTGGCGCCAGCCATTGGACGGTCTTCCAGTCCTGCTGACCCAGCGTGCCCGCGCCCCAGATGAACAGGCTCTGCAGCCATTCGTGGCGCAGCAGCACCAGCGTGGCGGCGATGGCAGCGCAATAGAGCCCGACGATCAAACCCGCCAGGACAACTGCAAGCGGAGACAGCCCCTGTCGCCACGACAGCGCAAAGACTGCCCCTAGCGCCAGGCCGGCGCCTGCAAGCGCAACCCATTCGCGCCCGCCATCCAGCGCGGCAGGGAAGAACAGCGTCGCGAGCGCCAAGGCCAGATAGGCGCCGGCCGAGATGCCGACGGTGTCGGGCGATGCCAGTGGGTTGCGCAGGACCTGCTGCAAGACACAGCCAGCGAGACCGAGAGCCGCACCGGAAAGGATCGACACGACCGTTCGCGGCAGAAAGGCAAAATGCACGAGAATCTGCGGCATAACCTCGACAGACGGCGCAAGGAATGCGGCGCGCCATTCGGAGACCGGCAGCTGGTTGAGCAAGTTGACGCCCGTCAACAGTGCGCTCAGCGCAATCAGACACGGAAGCAGACGCGTTGCGCGTTTCGCCAATGCATTGCGTTGCAAGGAGCGGTCGGCAACAGCGTCCATCATTGCGCCCCGTCCGCCTCTAGCGCCGCGGTCAGCAGTCGCGCCAAGCGCAGGGCCGACGGCAGAGCGCCGAACTGCTGTACGACCGGAATGCGCAAAATGGCGCGGATTGCGGACGAAGGGCATCGCGTTCCAGACAGGGCTGTCGGTCAGTGTTCCGGTTGCGCCGCGCGGCAAAGGTTCGACATAGGCCAGCCTGGCATCGCCGGCTGCGCCCAGGGCGTCGATCCCGACTGCCGAAAAGCCCCATTCGTTGGTCGGCCGCATCCAGGCGTTGCGTAGCCCGATGCGATCGAGGACGCATTGAAACATGCTGGTCGGACCGAACACCCAAACGTTGCGCGGATCGTTGAACCTGACCAGGTAAAGCGGCCTATCGGCGAACCTGGCAAGGCGAGGTTTCAACCCCGCAAGTTCAGCATTCGTCGCCGCAATGAAGGCTTCCGCTTCGCGCTCGCGTCCGCAGATGCGGCCGAGCTGCCGGGTTGCCTGGACAGCAAGGTCGTAAGGGTTGCCGCCCTCGACATAGAGCCCGATCGAGGTGACGGGCGCGACGCGTTCGAGCTGGGATCGGATGCCCGCCAAATAGGGGATGGACAGGATGAGGTCCGGACGCAACTGCTGCATCAACTCCAGATTGGGTTCCAGCGCTAATCCGAGATCGGCGATGTGGGCCGGCAGCACCGGCTCGACCACCCATTTTTCCCAGGCATCACGATCGGTGACAGCGATCGGAGCCGTACCGATGGCCAGCATGGTCTCGGCAAGCCCGTCGTCGAGGCAGACGATGCGTGGGACGGCTGCGGAGGCTGGGGCGGCGAAGACGAAAGGTGTCGCGACAAGCCCCCGAAGAACGCGGCGTCTGGTGATCATCGCACGAAGCTTATCGAGAGTCCGGACTGCGGATTGGCCACGGTGCCCATCGCAATGCCGAATATGTCTGACAGCGTGCTCGGGTCCATAATCGTGTCGGGATTGCCGCGTGTCAGCAATGAGCCTGATCGGAGCGCGATCAGTTCGTCGCAATAACGCGCCGCCAGATTGGGATCATGCAGCACAATCACGACGCAAAGCGCGCGTCGGCGGCAAAGATCACGGACAAGGCTCAGCACTTCCACCTGATGCGCGATGTCGAGCGCCGACGTCGGTTCATCGAGCAGCATCACGCCGGCGTCCTGAGCCAACAGCATTGCCACCCAGGCTCGCTGGCGTTCACCTCCGGAAAGTTCATCCATGGGCCGATCCGCCATCGCCTGCATGTCGGTGAGCGCAAGGGCCTCCTCGACATGCCGGCGGTCGTCGGCGGTGAATCGTCCGAGCGCGCCGTGCCATGGGTAGCGACCGAAGGATACGACTTCGCGCACAGTCAGGTCGGCGGCCGGTGGAGGTGTTTGTGGCAGATAAGCGACGGCTTGCGCAAAGTCACGCACCCGCCAGTCATTGACTGCCCTGCCCTGGAACGACAATGCACCCGCAGACGGACGCAACTGCCGCGCCAGCAACTTGACCAGCGTCGACTTGCCGGAGCCATTGTGGCCGATCAGCCCGTAGACGCGCCCTCGGCTGAGCTCAAGCGATATCGGCCCGACGAACGACCGCCCATCGACGCCATATTCGACGTCTTTCAGATCGAAGATATGACCATTCTGTTGCGGCGCCACATCCGGCCTTTCCTATTGATCGCGATGGGCTTCGCCCGCGCCTGCAGGCGTCGATCGAGCGCTTGACTATAAAAGATGACTAAACTAGTCAACAAAATCGGAATGGCCGGCGACCACTTCGAGAATTTAGGGACTTAGTGATGCATTTTGTGAAGGTGTGTGGAGTGGCTTCGGTTGGCCGTCCCGGCTTTTCGGCTGCGGGCGTGCTAGGCCGGCTGTTTCTGGCGGGCTGTATGTCCAGCGCGTTGACGGTGCAATTCGCCGCCGCGCAGGAAGCAGAAACGACGGAGCTCAATCCGGTTGTCGTTGAGGGCGAGACGGCGACGGGCGACAACAGTTACGTTGTCAAGAACACCAAGACGGGATCGAAGACGAACACACCACTGCGTGAGATTCCGCAATCTGTAACCGTCGTCACCCGCAAGCAGATGGACGACCGCGAGCCGGAGCAACTCGAAGATACGATTGCCTATGTGGCGGGCGTCACGGCTTCACCATGGGGCGTCGACGACCGCTACGATCAATTCCTGATCCGTGGCTTCGACATCGGACCCTACGCGACTTACCGCGACGGCCTGCCGCAGAAGGCCATCGACTTCTCGGGCTTCAAAATGGAGCCCTACGGCCTTGAGCGTGTCGAGGTTCTCAAAGGCCCAGCCTCGGTTCTCTACGGCGAGAACGAAGTTGGCGGCATGGTCAACGCTGTGACGAAGCGGCCGCTGCATCGCCCCCACTATGACGGTTTCGTCCGCTACGGCAGCTTCAACACGATCGAGGCCGGCATTGATGTCGGCGGGCCGATCGATGCGGCCGGCACGTTGTCTTACCGGCTGACCGGCCTGCTGCGCGACGGTGAGACCGAGAAGGAATTTTCGAAAAACGACCGTGCCTTCATCGCTCCCGCCTTTACGTGGAAGCCCGACGAGCAGACGAGCCTCACGATCTTAGCCAACTATCAATCCGACAAGATGACGCCGAATTCGTTCATTCCGGCCGGCGTCGAATATCCTGGGGCTCCAAGGCTTTCGCGTAGCTTCAATCCTGGTTCGCCGGAATTTGACCGCTTCAATGCCGATCATGGCTCGATCGGCTACGAGTTCTCGCACACGTTCAACGACAGCTGGACGGTGCGCCAGAACCTGCGTTATTCGGCCCAGGATACCGACTACAAACACCTCTATTTCAGCGGCGTCTTCGACGAGGCGACCAACACGATCGGCCGCACCGCCTTCACGGTCGATGAACAGGCGACAGTCGTCAGCGTCGACAATCAGGCAGAATACAACGCCGAATTCGGCGCCGTCGAGAACACGCTGCTTATCGGCTTCGACTACAACCGTTTCGGCGTCGATGGGCAAAACGGCTTCGATGCTGGCCCGGATCTAAATCTGGGTGATCCCGACTACTCGGTTCCGATTGCCGATCCGGCCGTTTATCTCGATCGCAAGCAGACCATCGACCAGATCGGCCTCTATGCGCAAAACCAGAGCAAGATCGCCGACCACTGGTTGGTGAATCTCGGCTTGCGACAGGCATGGGTGGAGAACGAGACGGCGAACCGGCTCGATCCTTCTGCGTCTACGCTGCAGAAGGACGATGCGCTGACCGGCAAGATCGGCATCGGCTACCTGTTCGACAACGGCGTCACTCCGTATGCCAGTTATTCGGAATCGTTCACCACGAACATCGGCAACACCGCCGATGGCAGCGCCTTAAAACCCTCCGAAGGCAAGCAGTACGAAGTTGGCGTCAAATACGAGCCGACCTTCTTTCCGGGCTATATCACAGCCTCGCTGTTCGACATCCGCAAGACCAATGTCGTCCAGTATTTGCCGCCAAGCTTCGAGGCGGTGCAAACAGGCGAGGTGCGCCATCGTGGCCTCGAACTCGAGGCCAATGCAGACCTGAACTACGGGCTCAGCCTGACGGCGTCGTACACGTTCCTCGACGCCGAGATCACCGAGAGCGGCGAAGGCGACATCGGCAACCGACCTGCCATAGTGCCGGAACATCAGGCATCGCTCTGGGCCAACTATGAGTTCGCCAGCGGCGCGCTGGAGGGCCTGAGTCTCGGCGGCGGCGTGCGTTATGTCGGTTCGTCATATGGCAACAACGCGAACACCATTCCGATCGACGCCTACACGCTGGTCGATGCGGCGCTGCGCTACAAGAAAGACAACTGGCAGGCTGCGCTCAATGTCAGCAACGTCTTCGACAAGGAATATTTCTCGAACTGCAGTTCCGGCGCCGGTTGCATTTATGGCGAGGGCCGCAACATCAGAGGCACGCTCAGCGTGAAGTTCTGATGTTGCATCAGAGGGCAGTGTCCAACAACGAGGCCGGCCGACTGCCGATCGGTACGCCGGCGCGGATCGGTGAGACGACTTTTCATGACATCGTCTCGCGTATCAACCGGCAGATTTATCGCATCTTCGTTTATCGGCCGTCCGGCGAGCCGCCGGCAGCAGGTTGGCCTGTGCTCTACATGACCGACGGCAATGCCTGCATCGACGGCAGTGCGATGCAGGCATTGCCGTCGGTCATGTAGAGCACAGGCCAACCTTCTGCCGGCGGCTCGCCGGACGGCCGAAAAACGAAGATGCGATAAATCTGTCCGGTTGATACGCGAGACGATGTCATGAAAAGTCGTCTCACCGATCCGCGCCGGCGTACCGATCGGCAGTCGGCCGGCCTCGTTGTTGGACACTGCCCTCTGATGCAACATCAGAACTTCACGCTGAGCGTGCCTCTGATGTTGCGGCCCTCGCCATAAATGCAACCGGCGCCGGAACTGCAGTTCGAGAAATATTCCTTGTCGAAGACGTTGCTGACATTGAGCGCAGCCTGCCAGTTGTCCTTCTTGTAGCGCAGCGCCGCATCGACCAGCGTGTAGGCGTCGATCGGAATGGTGTTCGCGTTGTTGCCATATGACGAACCGACATAACGTACACCGCCGCCGAGACTCAGGCCCTCCAGCGCGCCGCTGGCGAATTCATAGTTGGCCCAGAGCGATGCCTGATGTTCCGGCACCATGGCCGGCCGGTTGCCGATATCGCCTTCGCCGCTCTCGGTGATTTCGGCGTCGAGGAAAGTGTACGTCGCCGTCAGGCTGAGCCCATAGTTCAGGTCTGCATTAGCCTCGAGTTCGAGGCCACGATGGCGCACTTCGCCGGTCTGCACCGCCTCGAAGCTTGGCGGCAAATATTGGACGACATTGGTCTTGCGGATGTCGAACAGTGAGGCCGTGATATAGCCCGAAAAGAAGGTCGGCTCGTATTTCACGCCAACTTCGTACTGCTTGCCTTCGGACGGCTTTAACGCACTGCCATCAGCGGTGTTGCCGATATTCGTGGTGAACGACTCCGAATAGCTGGCATACGGCGTAACGCCATTGTCGAACAGGTAGCCGATGCCGATCTTGCCGGTCAGCGCATCGTCCTTCTGCAGCGTAGACGCAGAGGGGTCGAGCCGGTTCGCCGTCTCGTTTTCCACCCAAGCTGTCGCAGACCGAGATTCACCAGCCAGTGGTCGGCGATCTTGCTCTGGTTTTGCGCATAGAGGCCGATCTGGTCGATGGTCTGCTTGCGATCGAGATAAATGGCCGGATCGGCAATCGGAACCAGTAGTCGGGATCACCCAGATTTAGATCCGGGCCAGCATCGAAGCCGTTTTGCCCATCGACGCCGAAACGGTTGTAGTCGAAGCCGATAAGCAGCGTGTTCTCGACGGCGCCGAATTCGGCGTTGTATTCTGCCTGATTGTCGACACTGAAGACTGTGCCTGTTCGTCGACGGTGAATGCGGTGCGGCCGATCGTGTTGGTCTCCTCGTCGAAGACGCCGCTGAAATAGAGGTGTTTGTAGTCGGTATCCTGGGCCGAGTCGCAGGTTCTGGCGCACCGTCCAGCTGTCGTTGAACGCATGCGAGAACTCGTAGCCGATGGAGCCATGATCGGCATTGAAACGGTCAAATTCCGGAGAACCGGGATTGAAGCTACGCGATAGTCTTGGAGCCCCAGGATATTCCACGCCGGCCGGAATGAATGAATTCGGCGTCATCTGGTCGGATTGATAGTTGGCTAAGATCGTGAGGCTCGTCTGCTCATCAGGCTTCCACGTAAAGGCGGGCGCGATGAAAGCACGGTCGTTCTTCGAAAATTCCTTCTCGGTCTCGCCGTCCGCAGCAGGCCGGTGAGCCGGTAGGACAGCGTGCCGGCCGCGTCGATCGGTCCGCCAACATCGATACCGGCCTCGATCGTGTTGAAGCTGCCATAGCGGACGAAACCGTCATAGTGGGGGCGATCCAGCGGCCGCTTCGTCACAGCGTTGACCATGCCGCCAACTTCGTTCTCGCCGTAGAGAACCGACGCGGGGCCTTTGAGAACCTCGACGCGCTCAAGGCCGTAGGGCTCCATTTTGAAGCCCGAGAAGTCGATGGCCTTCTGCGGCAGACCGTCGCGGTAGGTCGCGTAAGGCCCGATGTCGAAGCCACGGATCAGGAATTGATCGTATCGGTCGTCAACGCCCCATGGTGAACCCGTAACGCCCGCCACATAGGCGATCGTATCTTCGAGTTGCTCCGGCTCGCGGTCGTCCATCTGCTTGCGGGTGACGACGGTTACGGATTGCGGAATTCGCGCAGCGGCGTGTTCGTCTTCGATCCCGTCTTGGTGTTCTTGACAACGTAGCTGTTGTCGCCCGTCGCCGTCTCGCCCTCAACGACAACAGGATTGAGCTCCGTTGTTTCTGCTTCCTGCGCAGCGGCGAATTGCACCGTCAACGCACTGGACATGCAGCCCGCCAGAAACAATCGGCCTAATACGCCCGCAGTCGAAAACCCGGAAGGGACAACCGAAGCCACTCCGCACACCTTCACAAAATGCATCACTTTGTCCCCAAATTCTCGAAGTGGTCGCCGGCCATTCCGATTTTGTTGACTAGTTTAGTCATCTTTTATAGTCAAGCGCTCGATCGACGCTTCATGGCCTCGGTAAAAGCCATCGCCATCAACAGAAAAGGCCAGATGTGGCGGCGCAACAGGATGGACGTATCTTCGAACTGAAAGACGTCGGATATGACGTCGACGGGCGGACGCTCGTCGGGCCGATATCGCTCGGTCTCAGCCAAGGGCGCGTCTACGGCCTGATGGCCACAATGGCTCCGGCAAATCTACGCTGGTTAAGTTACTGGCGCGGCAGTTGCGTCCGTCTACAGGTGCATTGTCGTTCCAGGGCAGGGCAGTCAATGGCTGGCGTGTGCGCGATTTTGCGCGGGCGGTGGCTTACCTTCCTCAGACACCTCCGCCGGCAGCCGATCTGACCGTCCGCGAAGTCGTATCCTTCGGCCGCTACCCATGGCACGGCGCGCTAGGGCGATTTACCGCCGACGACCGCCGGCATGTCGAGGAAGCTCTTACGCTCACCGACATGCAGGCAATGGCGGATCGTCCGATGGATGAACTCTCCGGAGGCGAGCGCCAGCGTGCTTGGCTTGCAATGCTCTTGGCGCAGGACGCCGGCGTAATGCTGCTCGACGAACCGACGTCGGCCCTCGACATCGCGCATCAAGTGGAAGTGCTCAGCCTTGTCCGTGATCTCAGCCGCCGGCGCGAGCTTTGCGTCGTCATCGTACTGCATGACCCCAATCTCGCGGCGCGCTATTGTGATGAGCTGATCGCGCTACGATCCGGCTCGTTGCTGACACGTGGCAACCCCGACGCGATCATGGATCCGGCCACGCTGTCCAATATCTTCGGCGTTGCGATGGGCACCGTGGCCAACCCGCAGTCCGGTCTACCAATAAGCTTCGTCCGATGATCAAACTGACGCGAAGGCGCGTTCTTGGGGGGCTTGCCGCGACGCCTTTCGCCCTCGCCGCCCCAGCCTCTGCAGCCGCGCCACGCATCGCTTGCCTCGACGACGGGCTTGCCGAAACCATGTTGGCTATCGATGCGGCTCCGATCGCCGTCACCGATCGCGATGCCTGGGAAAAATGGGTGGTCGAGCCGGTGCTGCCGGCGCACATCGCCGACCTCGGATTGGCCCTGGAACCCAATCTGGAATTGATGCAGCAATTGCGGCCGGACCTCATCCTGTCCATCCCCTATTTGGCGGGCATCCGATCCCAGCTCGAACGCGTCGCGCCAGTCACCTCGATCGGGCTATATGTCGAGGGTGGCAATCCTTACGACCTTGCCGTCAAGGCAACCCGGCAGCTCGGCCGCATCTGCGGACGAGAGCGCGAAGCGGAAGCCTTCATTGCGGCGACGAATGCTGAACTTGCGGCGTTGAAACCCCGCCTTGCCAGGTTCGCGGATCGGCCGCTTTACCTGGTCAGGTTCAACGATCCGCGCAACGTTTGGGTGTTCGGCTCGACCAGCATGTTCCAATGCGTGCTCGATCGCATCGGCTTGCGCAACGCCTGGACGCGGCCGACCAACGAATGGGGCTTTTCGGCGATCGGCATCGATGCCCTCGGCGCAGCCGGGAATGCGAGGCTCGCCTATGTCGAACCTTTGCCGCGCGGCGCGACCGGAACGCTGACCGAGAGCCCTGTCTGGAACGCCATGCCCTTCGTCCGCAACAGCGCCATTTTGCGTATTCCGGTCGTGCAGCAGTTCGGCGCTCTGCCGTCGGCCCTGCGCTTGGCGCGACTGCTGACAGCGGCGCTCGAGGCGGACGGGGCGCAATGATGGACGCTGTTGCCAACCGCTCCTTGCGCCGTAAGACATTCTCGAAACGAGCAACGCTTCTGCTTCCCTGTCTGGTTGCGCTGAGCGCACTGTTGACAGGCGTCAACTTGCTCAGCCAACTGCCAGTCTCCGAATGGCGAGCCGCATTCCTTGCGCCATCTGTCGAGGTTATGCCGCAGATTCTCGTGCATTTTGCCTTCCTGCCTCGAACGGTCGTGTCGATCCTTTCCGGTGCCGCTCTCGGTCTCGCTGGCTGCGTCTTGCAGCAGGTCCTGCGCAATCCACTGGCATCGCCGGATACCGTCGGCATCTCTGCCGGCGCCTATCTGGCCTTGGCGCTCGCGACCCTGTTCTTCCCTGCTGCGCTGGACGGCGGACGGGAATGGGTTGCGCTAACCGGCGCGGGTTTGGCGCTCGGGGCAGTCTTTGCGCTCTCATGGCGACAGGGGCTGTCTCCGCTTTCCGTCGTTCTCGCCGGTTTGGTCGTCGGGCTCTACTGCGCGGCCATCGCCGCTACACTGGTGCTGCTGCGCCACGAATGGCTGCAGAGCCTGTTCATCTGGGGTGCGGGTACGCTGGGTCAGCAGGACTGGAAGACGGTCCAATGGCTTGCTCCAAGATTGGCGGTCCTCGCGCTGGTAGTCACGCTTATGCGCCGGCCGCTTGAATTGCTCGGCCTCGACGACGACAGCAGCCGCTCCCTCGGCGTAGCCCTGAATGCCTATCGCCTGGCGGCGCTGGCGGCAGCGTCGGCCTTGACGGCGCTGGTCGTGTCGAGCGTGGGCGTCATCGGCTTTGTCGGCCTAGCGGCGCCCGCTCTTGCCCGCATTGCCGGTGCGCGACGATTTGGCCAAAGGCTTGTCATCGCGCCGCTGCTCGGTGCATCGCTGCTCTGGTTCGTCGATCAATCGGTGCAACTGTGGGTCGGAACCGACGGTGATCCGCTACCAACGGGAGCGATCACGGCCCTGCTGGGCGCACCTTTGCTGTTGTGGCTGCTGCCACGCCTTGCGCCCGGCCTGGAACGGCCGATGCTCGCCGTAGCAAAGGTGCGCGGCCTGATGCGCCCGCATCATCTTACCTTGACGCTTGCGGCAAGCGTCTTGATGCTGATCGGGCTTGCCCTCACTCTCGGTCCCGGCCCTGACGGTTGGGCCTTTTCTTTCGGCGACCAGTTCCACGCGTTGACTGCCTGGCGGCTTCCGCGCGTCATGGCAGCCGCTGCTGCGGGCGCCATGCTGGCGGTCGCCGGATTGTTGATGCAACGGATGACCGGCAATGCGATGGCGAGCCCGGAAGTCCTCGGCACCGGGGCAGGGGCCGCCTTCGGCATGCTGGCAGCGCTATTTGTTTTCAGCGAACCAGGCCGAACGCTTCAGCTTGCCGCCGCGACGGCCGGTTCATTCCTCGCCCTGGTCATCGTTCTGGCAATGGGTCGGCGCGCCGCCTATGCGCCACAACGTTTCCTGCTTGCGGGCGTCGCGCTCGCTGCCTTGTTCGACGCGTTGATCGTCATCCTGACGGCGTCAGGCGATCCCCGTGCCATCATCCTCATGACCTGGTACAGCGGGTCGACCTACGGCGTCGACTTAAACCAGGCTCTCCTCACCGCCGCTGTGGCGGTTCTTCTGATCGCACTCGCGCCGCTTTACCGCCGCTGGCTCGACATCATGCCGCTCGGGGGCGCTGTCGCAACCGGGCTGGGCATCGATGTCGCCAAGGCGCGACTGGCCATTCTTCTGCTGACAGCCGGCCTCACCGCCACCTCGACCCTAATCGTCGGGCCACTGACCTTTATCGGCTTGATGGCGCCGCACCTCGCCCGGCGATTGGGCGCCATGCGCGCCTTGCCTCAGCTTCTCGCGGCGGCTCTCGTCGGCGCAGCCATTATGGTTGCCGCCGACTGGCTGGGTCGAACCCTGATCTTCCCACGCCAGATCCCCGCCGGCATCGTCGCGACGCTGATCGGCGGACCGATGCTGATGTGGCTGCTCAGCCGACGCTGACACTTCATTCGAGCCGAAACGGGACAACCGAACCTTGTCCGCAGCATCACCGCGTCGTGCCAGCGCGGCTATCGCGTCAAATCCAACATCAAGGTCGATCAGACTATATGCCTCTCGCTGTTCGCCCACCGCAACCGCTCGCCAGTTTTCGGTGTCGACTGCCTGCCAGCCGACCGTGAGTGATTCCGGGTCTGTCGAGAGACCCCGCCCATCTGCCTTCAGCAGCGCTTCCTTGCGCACCCAGAGCCTGGTCGCCAAACCGGCGTTTTCCCGCGATGCCGGGACTCTGCTTCTTCAGGAGATAGAAATTCAGACAGCGTCGCATCGGCAATTGCCTCCGCCGCCGCTTCCATATCGATACCGACCGCCGCTTGGCTGTCGATCGCCAGCAGCGCTGATCCTCCCGCATGGGTAAGGTTGAAATACGGGCCCCCGACCAATTCCGGCTTTCCCCAGGCATTGGTTACAAATATCAGCGCCGACGGGACTTGACCCGTCACACGACCGAGCACGATGCGCGCTGCCAGCCGCGCGGCAACGAAGCGCCGGCTTAGTTGTTCGGTTGCAAAGCGATTGGCTTTTTCGCGTTCTTCATTCGTGAGCCATGCCCTCAAACGTGGTGTGGCAAGCTGGATATCGTCGAGGTCGATGACAAAGACATCGGTCATGGTGTCGGCATCTTCAGCGGAGCATGGTTCGCAACTGTGTCTGGGCGCTTCGCAGACCAGGCAGAAAGCGCTCGGCTAAATCACTTGGCTCAACCTGACTTGCCGCCACGCCAACATTCATCGCCGCGATGGTGCGGCCGTGCAGGTTGAACAGAGGCACGGCGATCGATCGCAGCCCAAGCTCGACTTCCTGGTCGATGGTGGCATATCCCTGCTCGCGCACAATCGCCAGTTCGTCGAGGATGCGGTTCGGATCCGTGATCGTGAATTGGGTGCGCGCGGGAAGTCCGCCGGCCCCCAATACCATTCGTGCTTGTTCCGCTGGTAAGGCAGCCAGCATCACCCGACCCATGGATGTGCAATAGGCCGGAAGCCGGGAGCCAGGCATCAGGCCGATCGACATCACCTTGCGCTGCGCCGCTCGGGCGACATAGACAATCTCCGAGCCGTCGAGAATCGAAACGGACGTGCTTTCGCCAATCTGCTCGGACAGCCCGTCGAGCATCGGCTGGACAAGGCGCGGTAGGGGCATCGCCGCGAGGCACCCCGTGCCAAGGCGCAGCACCCGCGGCGTCAGCGTAAAGTATTTTCCGTCATAGTCCGCGTAGCCATGCTGTGCGAGCGTTAGCAGACATCGCCGGGCCGTCGCCCGATCCAGCCCGCTGGCGGAAGACACCTCCGCGATGGATTGGCGCGGCTGTTCGGCCGTGAACGTTTCGATGACGGCGAAACCTTTGGCCAGACCGCCCATGACGTCCCGTTTGGTTATCGTCATGGGCCCGCTCTCACTTGTGCGATATAGTAACAAATATCGCTTATCGCACAAACTGCATAGACCGAGTCCTCGAAACGTCTGTATCCGCAAGACGCGCTCACGGGACGTATCGTTATGGACAAGACAGTCGGTGATCTGGCGACGGCGGTGGCCGGCATTCGAGACGGCATGACTGTCATGATCGGCGGCTTCGGCGGCTCCGGCGCGCCGATCGAGCTGATCCACGCGCTGATCGATCGACATGTGGCGACCGGCCACCCGAGCAACCTGACGGTGGTCAACAACAATGCCGGCAACGGCCGTGTCGGCCTCGCCGCAATGATCGAGCGGGGCATGGTGAAGAAGCTGATCTGCTCGTTCCCGCGCTCGGCCGACCCGCGCGCCTTCACGGAGCACTATCTGGCGGGAAAGATCGAACTGGAGCTCGTTCCGCAAGGAACGCTGGCCGAGCGCATTCGTGCCGGCGGCGCGGGAATTCCGGCTTTCTATACACCGACCACTTTCGGCACCGACCTCGCCGAGGGCAAGCCGGTCGAGCAATTCGACGGCCGCTCTTATGTGCAGGAACTCTGGCTCAAGGCCGATGTTGCGCTGATCAAGGCCGATGTCGGTGATCGGCTGGGCAATCTCACCTATCGCAAGGCGGCGCGAAACTTCAACCCGCTGATGTGCATGGCTGCCGCGCAGACGATCGTCCAGGTCAGCAAGATCGTTGACGCAGGCGGCATCGATCCCGAGCACGTGGTCACACCCGGCATATTCGTACAGGCGGTCGTCGAGGTGCCGAACCCGGCCCAGGAGGAAGATTTGAACCGCGCCAATGCGCGCTATCCGGAGGTCGCATAGCGGATGGTCGAGAGACTCACAGCGACGCAGATCGCCTGGCGCGCCGCGCAGGACATCGCCGATGGCGCCTATGTCAATCTCGGCATCGGCTTTCCCGAAATGGTGGCCAGGTTTCAACCGCCGGGCCGTCAGGCGATCTTTCATACCGAAAATGGCATCCTCGACTTCGGCGAAGCGCCGCCGGCCGGCGAGGAGGACTGGGACCTGATCAATGCCGGCAAAAAGGCGGTGACACTGAAGCCGGGCGCCGCCTTCTTTCACCATGCCGACAGCTTTGCCATGGTGCGCGGCGGCCACCTCGATGTCGCGATCCTCGGCGCCTACGAGGTGGCCGAAAATGGCGACCTCGCCAACTGGTCGACCGGGCCGAAGGGCGTGCCCGCGGTCGGCGGCGCGATGGATCTCGTCCACGGCGCCAAGCGCGTTGCGGTCATCACCGACCACGTCACCAAGGACGGCAAGCCGAAGCTGGTGAAGCGCTGCACGCTGCCCCTGACCGGCGTCGGCTGCGTAACCCGCGTCTATACGACCCTCGCCGTTATCGACATCGAGCAACAGCCGTTTCGTGCTGCGCGAAAAACTGCCGGGCATAAGCCTGGACGAGCTGCAGGCCCTGACCGGCGCAGAACTCGTCGTCGAGGAGCCCATCGCCGATCTCGTCGCGCCGGAGTTGCCAAAATGACCGAGGCCTTCATCTGCGACTACATCCGCACCCCCATCGGCCGCTTCGGCGGTTCGCTGTCGCTCCGTGCGCGCCGACGACCTTGGCGCTGTTCCCTTGAAGGCGTTGATGGAGCGCAACGCGGCCGTCGACTGGGACGCCGTCGACGATGTCATCTTCGGCTGCGCCAACCAGGCCGGCGAGGACAACCGCAATGTCGCGCGCATGGCGCTGCTGCTCGCCGGCCTGCCGCAGGAGATCGGCGGCACGACGATCAACCGCCTCTGCGGTTCGGGCATGGATGCCGTCACGATGGCCGCGCGCGCGATCAAGGCCGGCGAGGCCGAGCTGATGATCGCCGGCGGCGTGGAATCGATGAGCCGCGCGCCGTTCGTTTTGCCCAAGGCCGACAGCGCTTTCTCGCGCAATGCCGAGATCTACGACACGACCATTGGCTGGCGCTTCGTCAATCCGCTGATGAAGAAGCAATACGGCATCAATTCCATGCCGGAGACGGGCGAGAACGTGGCCGAGGAATTCAACGTGAGCCGCGCCGACCAGGACGCTTTTGCCGTGCGCAGTCAGGACAGGGCCGTTGCCGCGCAGGCCAATGGTCGGCTGGCGAAAGAGATCGTGCCGGTGACGATCCCGCAGAGGAAAGGCGATCCTGTCGTCGTGGCGAAGGACGAGCATCCGCGCGCCGGCACGACGGTCGAGGCGCTTGCAAAGCTGCCTACGCCGTTCCGGCAGGGCGGCACGGTGACGGCCGGCAATGCGTCGGGCGTCAACGACGGCGCGGCCGCGCTGATCGTCGCCTCGGAGGCCGCCGCCAGGAAGCATGGCCTGACGCCGATCGCCCGCGTGCTGGGCGGCGCGGCGGCCGGCGTCGCGCCACGCATCATGGGCTTCGGTCCATCGCCCGCGACGAAGAAACTGTGCGCGCGCCTTGGGCTCAAGCCGTCGGATTTCGACGTGATCGAGCTCAACGAGGCCTTCGCCTCGCAAGGCATTGCCGTGCTGCGCGAACTCGGCATTGCCGAAGATGCCGAGCATGTGAACCCTAATGGCGGCGCGATCGCGCTCGGCCATCCGCTCGGCATGTCGGGTGCCCGCATCACCGGCACGGCCGCGCTCGAACTTCGGGAACGCGGCGGCAAGCTGGCGCTCGCGACCATGTGCATCGGCGTCGGCCAGGGAATCGCGATCGCGATTGAACGAGTCTGAGCCAGATCGGCTAGCCCGCCTTCCCCAGGCGGCGGATATTACCCGCGAGTTCGACAGCCAGCCGCAATGAAGCAGCCGTTGCGCAGACCATCTGCGGCAACAGCATCCATTCCAGCGTCCAGGCGGCGCCCGAGCGCTCCTGCTCGTGCACGAGCGCATGATGCATGCCCGCGACCTGTGCCGCATTGAACCTTGCCAGCGCGACCAGCGTTTCGGCAGCGACCGGATTCTGCTTGTGCGGCATTGCCGATGAGCCGCCACCGCCGGCCAGTTCGATCTCGTCGCCAGCCTGCGCCATCAGCGCAATATCCTGGCCGAACTTGCCGAGGCTGCCGGTCATCAACGATAGCCCGTTGGCGATCTCGACGATCCGGTCGCGCTGGCTGTGCCATTGCGGCGCATCCTTGAGATCCAGTCGCGCCGCCAGCGCCGCGCGTACCGCCTGTGCTTTGTCGCCCAACTTCTCCAACGTTCCAGCGGCGCCGCCGAACTGAACTGCAAGCCCGCTCCTGCGCAATTCGTCCAACCGTTCACGATGACGCAGCAAGGGTGCGCGCCAGCTCTCGATCCGGTCGGCGACGGTGATGTCGATCGCCGCCTGCATGCGCGTATGGGCCATCAAGTGGTTGCGACCGAGACGTTCGTCCAGGCCTTTCAGGACATCGATGAAGACGCCCAACCGGCTGTCGATAGTGGCCAGGACAGGCTTCAAACGCAGCATCAGGCTGGTGTCGATGACATCCTGACTGGTTGCGCCGAAATGAACGTGCGACGCATGCGGCTCACCGACGGCCGCGCGCAACTGCCGGACTAGTTCCGGCGCCACGACGCCGTCATGCGAGACGCGCAATGCGGAGCTTGTCGATGTCCGGCGCAAAAGTGGCGCAGACGGCAGCGATCCGAGAACTAGCGTCTGTCGGGATCAGCCCGTTCGCCGCCTCCGCCTCCGCCAACGCTGCTTCGAAGACAAGCATGGCGCGAATATCGGCTTCAGCCGAAAAATAGCCGGCTATCTCCTCGTCGCCGAGAAGACCGGCAAGAAGCGGATGGTCGAAGGGTGAAAAGGTCATGCAGCGTGTCGAAACCGATCCGTCACTGCGAAGTGTGCGAATTATCAAATATCGAAAAACACTGTCTCGTTGTCACCCTGCAGATGGATGTCGAAGACATACGTATTGCCATCTCGTGGTGCGATCAGCGTCGGCACGCGCACCTTGTGCTCAATGCGCGCCAGCACCGGATCTTCAGCGTTGGCCCTCTCCTCGTCGCCAAAATACATCCGCGTGTGCAGGCCGATGTTGATGCCGCGCGCGACGATCCACACCGTGATATGCGGCGCCATCATGCGTCCGTCGAAGAAGGGAACACGGCCCGGTTTGATCGTCTCGAAAACGCACTCGCCCGTGTCCATATCGGTAGGCTGCCGTCCCCAGCCGACAAAATTCGGGTCGGCCGTCCCGCGCCGCTCGGCGGGCGAATTGTAGAGCCCGGCCGCGTCGGCCTGCCAGATCTCGATCAGCGCATCCTTCAGCGGCGTGCCCACACCGTCGATCACGCGCATCTTCACCCTGATGCGCTCGCCCTTGGTCTTGTCGTTGACCATCGTTGCGCCGAGGTCGGATGGATAGACGCCATTGATCTCGGCGAAATTCGGGGTTAGGCCGATATGGACATAGGGACCAGCCGTCTGCGACGGGCTTTCCTTCAGCCGATCGAGGTTTTGCACCATCAATTGCCCTCCCGGCGGTTCTCGAAGAGGGTCGAGCGCCGGCCGCGCAACACGATGTCGAATTTGTAGGCGCGCGCATCCATCGGAATCGTCGTCTGCATGTCGAGCGCGGCGGTCAATTGTTGGATGGCGCGCCGGTCGTTGATGGTTCTCACGATCGGGCATTTCCAGATCATCGGATCACCCTCGAAATACATCTGCGTGATCAGACGCTGCGCAAAGCCATGGCCGAAAATGGAAAAATGGATATGGGCCGGCCGCCAGTCATTCGGGCCATTCGGCCAGGGGTAGGGGCCAGGTTGGACGGTGCGGAAACAGTAGGATCCGTCCTCGCCGGTTATTACCCGTCCACAGCCACCAAAATTGGGATCGAGCGGTGCGAGGTAGCCTTCCTTCTTGTGCCGGTAGCGCCCACCGGCATTGGCCTGCCACACTTCGATCAGCGCGCCGGCCACGCCAACGCCGCGTTCGTCCAGCACCCGGCCATGCACCAGTATGCGCGGCCCGATCGCGCTCTCGTCCGGCTTCGCGAAATTGTGGATCAGATCGTCGTCCAATTCCCCCAGCATGGCGTGGCCGAACACCGGCCCGGTGATCTCGGACAGCGTGTTGTTCAGCGACAGCAGCGCCCGGCGCGGCGAGCGCAGCACCGAAGTCTTGTAGGCGGGCGTAAAGGCTTGCGGATGCCATGTCCGGTCGCGCTGGAAGAACGCGCCCGGCTCGGGTGCGCGGTTGGACGCTTGCTCATGACTTCGCTGCGTCCATCTCGTCAAACGTCTTCTTGGCGATCTTGATCGCGTGGTTGGCGGCGGGAATGCCGGCATAGATCGCCACATGCAGCAGTGCCTCGCGGATGTCCTCGCGCGTGGCGCCCGTATTGGCGGTGGCGCGCACATGCATGGCCACCTCGTCGTCGTGCCCCAATGCGGCCAGAAGCGCGATGGTGATCAGCGAGCGCTCACGCTTGGTGAGTTCCGGCCGCGACCAGACATGGCCCCAGGCAGCCTCGGTGATCAACTCCTGAAACGGCTGGTCGAATACGGTCTTCGCGGCCTCGGCGCGGTCGACATGGGCATCGCCCAGCACGGCGCGCCGCGTCGCCATGCCTTTGTCGGTAGCGAGCGTTGTCCGGCTGCGTCACGCTGTCAACTCCCTCGCGCATCGTCCGCCATGAAACGCCGTGATGAGCCCGACCAAAACCCTGGCTGCTCGACGCAAGGGATATGCGCCGCGCCGGCGATCATCTCGAAACGGGCGCCTGGAATGGACTGCGCCAAGCCTCGCACGAGATCCGGTGTCGTGGAGCCGTCCTGATCGCCCACCACGACCAGGGTCGGCACGGTGATCGCCTGGGTTTCGGCCGAATAATCCGCTTCACGGATAGCTGCGCAGGCGGCCGCATAACCTTGCGGCAATTGCCGGCAAAGCATCGCCTTGTAGCCGGCAAGCTCGGCACGCACGATCGAGATGGAATGCCGGCGTGAACCATTTCTCCATCACGCCGTCCGCGAAACTCTCTATGCCAGCACTGAGTGCTGCTTCGATGCGGCCGTTCCACATCTCCGGCGTGCCGATCTTCGCCGCCGTGTCACACAAAATCAGCCTCTCAACGAGACTGGGCCTGGTCTTATACAAGCATTGCGCGATGAGGCCGCCGATCGAGAGACCGCAGATGGTCGCCCGTTCAATGCCGAGATGGTCGAGCAGAGCTGGAGAGATCGGCGGCATGCGTTTCGATACTGGCGGGCGCATCGCCCAGTTCGCTCAGGCCATGTCCGCGCTTGTCATAGAACACCAGGCCGAACTGGCCCGCCAGCCTGTCGGCGACATCCTGCCAGATGCGGAAATCCGTACCCAGCGAATTGGCGAAAACCAATGTCGGCCGGCCCGGCGCCGGGTCGTAGTCGATGATGCAGGGAAATGCCATTGATATGCGCGAACACGATCCTGCGATCCTCCTTGCCCCACAATGCAGCTTCCAATTGGTTATGTAAATTGATACTTTTGAGCCGAAAGATAACCTATAGGGTTATGCCATGACCTTGCCAATCAAGCTCAGGCACCTCGAAACGTTTATAGAGGTGGCGCGCCGAAAAAGCATCCAGAAGGCTGCGGACGCGCTTCATGTCAGCCAGCCCGCCGTCACCAAGACGATGCGGGAACTGGAGGAAAGCCTTGGTGTGGCCGTTTATGAGCGCGACGGGCGCGGCATTCGCCTGACTGGCAACGGTGATGTCTTTCAGCGCCATGCCAGTGCCGCGCTGGCCTCCCTGCGGCAAGGTTTGGACTCCGTCGCTGCCGGCCGCTCCGGCTCTCTGGCGCCGATCCGGATTGGCGCCTTGCCGACCGTAGCGTCGCTGATCATGCCGCAGGCCGTCCATCTCTTTCTGCAAGAAGATCCGACGGGACGGCTTCGCATCATCACAGGGGAAAACAGGGCAATCCTCGAGCAGTTGCGCCTTGGCGAACTGGATCTCGTCGTCGGCCGGTTGGCCGCGCCCGAACTGATGGTCGGCCTCTCGTTCGAGCATCTCTATTCGGAGGTCGTTCGTTTCGTCGTGCGCCCCGGGCACCCGCTGCTCGCACTCGAATTCTATCTTCAAGGACATGGCCAGACTATCTGGTCTTGATGCCGACGCCTTCCTCGATCATCCGTCCCTATGTCGATCGCCTGCTGATCGCCAATGGCGCACCGCCGATTGCCCAGCAGATCGAAACCGTGTCGGATACCTTCGCGCGCGCATTTCCTGCGCACCAGCGACGCAGTTTGGATCATCTCGTCCGGCGTGGTGGCCAACGACCTCGCCGATGGCTCGCTGGTTGCGCTGCCGGTCGACACGACCGAGACGCAAGGTCCCGGTCGGATTGACATGCCGCGCCGACGCCGCGGCCTTGCCTGGAACTGAGATGATGGTTCACGCCATTCGCGCTGCATCGGAGCAATTGCGCAAGGCAGACCAGCGATCGACGCCTGCTCAGCTGCCGTAGCCGACCATGGCTTTGACCTCGACAAAATCATGGATCGCCCAGTCGGCATATTCACGCCCGTTGCCCGACTGCTTGAAGCCGCCGAACGGGCGAACGTATCCCAGTCGGGATAGTTGATGCTGACCTGTCCGGCGCGCAGGCGCGACGCGATCTGGCGCGCATGATCGAGATTTTGCGACTGAACATACGCCCCCAGCCCGTAGACGGTATCGTTTGCGATGCGCACCGCGTCATCATCATCGTCGTAGGAGATGACCGACAGTACCGGGCCGAAAATTTCCTCGCGTTCGATCGTCATGCCAGGCCGAACATGGCCGAACACGGTCGGGCGCGCGTAGTAGCCGCGGTTCAAGTGTCCCGGCCGGCCGGTTCCGCCGGCCACCAGCGTCGCGCCTTCCTTGACGCCGGCCTCGATGAGCCGCTGAACCTTGTCGAACTGCATCTGGCTGACCAGCGGACCAAGCTGGGTATCCTCCGAGCGCGGATCACCGACGATGAAGGCCTCCGCCGCGCGCTTGGCGATCTCCAGTGCCTCGTCATGCCGCTCGGCCGGCACCAGCATGCGGGTCGGCGCATCGCAGGACTGGCCGGTGTTGCCGAAGCAGCCCTCGACGCCCTTGGTGACGGCAGCCTCCAGATCGGCACCGCGCAGGATGATGTTCGGCGACTTTCCGCCGAGCTCCTGCGCGACGCGCTTGACGGTATCGGCCGCCGTCTTGGCGACGATGACGCCGGCTCGCGTCGAACCCGTGAATGACACCATGTCGACATCCGGATGCCCCGCCATCACCTGGCCGACATCCGGGCCGTTGCCGTTCACCATATTGTAGACGCCCTTGGGCACGGCGGCGGCGTGCATCACCTCGGTAAACACGATGCCGCTGATCGGCGCGATCTCGCTGGGCTTGAGCACGACCGTGCAGCCCGCCGCTATCGCCGGCGCGACCTTGCAGACGATCTGGTTCAGCGGCCAGTTCCACGGCGTGATCAGTGCGCAGACGCCGATCGGCTCTTTCACGATCAGGGTATCGCCGCGCCGTTCGGAGAACTCATAGCTCTCGAGGCCCTTGATCGTCGCTTCCAGATGCGCGCGGCCGGCCCAGGCCTGCGCCTCGCGGGCAAAGGTGATCGGCGCACCCATTTCCCGGCTGACAGCCTGGGCGATGTCCTCGTAGCGCTCGTTGTATATGTCGAGGATACGATTGAGCAGCGCCAGCCGCTCGCTCCTTCGATGTCTGCGAGAAGTCGACGAAAGCTGCCTTGGCCGCGGCGACAGCACGATCGACGTCAGCCTTGGAGCCAACCGAGATGCGGGTGAATGCCTCTTCGGTGGAAGGATCGATGACATCGAGTGTCGCCGGCACGACAGGGTCGACCCAGGCGCCGTCGATGTAGAATTTGAGATGATTGTCAGCCATGGTCGATCAGTTTCCTTTGCGGCCATCAGGTCGGTCTTAGAGCCTGTTTCAAAACGCGTCAGGGCGAGGCGAAAATGGAGATTTTCGAGCATCGGAGCGGAGCGTACGAGAAGTACGTGAGCACCGAAGCGCAGAAGAGCGCCATTTGCAGACCGCCCTCACGCGTTTTCAAACCGGCTCTTTGGGCTCATGTCGGGATTGAAGCCGTCCATCGAGGGCATCGGTAGCACTTTGCGCTCATCCAATGAGCGCAGGCAGGCGATGTAGTCCGCCATGGTGCGCTCGCGGTCGTCGGGCTTGAGATAAGGGATGTGCCAGCCGACGAAGGGCTCGAGCACATCGTAGCCGACGTAAGCGAGCGTTCCCTGCATAAGGTGACGCAGCAGATGATCGATCGGGCCGTGGATGCCATCATCTGCGAACATGTGCTCGCGGCCCCCCAGAGTCAGGCCGACGAGAGCCTTCTTGCCCACCAGTCCGCCCTGATCGTAGATTCGCCTGCCGCCATAGCAGAGGCCGGAAACCAGCACCCGGTCGATCCAGCCTTTCAGGATTGCCGGCGTCGAAAACCAGTAGATCGGGAAATTCAGGATCAAGAGGTCGGCGGCAAACAGCTTGTCCAGTTCAGTGCGAATGTCAGGCGCAATCGAACCGGCATCGACATTGTGGCGCTGCTCCAGCGCGTAAGTCAGGTAGTCTGGATTGCGGCGCGTGCCGAAATCAGCTGGGCTGGCGACCGGGTTCCAGCGCATCGCGTAAAGATCGGAGTGCACAACTTCGTGGCCAAGTTCGCGCATCGTCTCAACCGACGCGCGCGCCATCGCGGCGACGAAGGAATTCGGTTCGGGCGTTGCGCTGACGACGAAGACCTTCATCGCCTAGCGCCCTTTCCAGATTGGGTCGCGTTTCTCGGCAAAGGCTTTTGCGCCTTCGAGATTGTCCTCCGAACCGTAGAGAATATCGACGCTCGGCAGCTGTCGGCGCATGATGCGGTTCATCGTCGTCTGGAACGTCTCGCCTTCTGCGACCCGCGCGGTCTCCTTGATCGCGGCGTAGACCAGCGGAGGGCCGCTCTCGAGCAGGCGAGCGATCTGCCAGACGCGCTCGTCCAGCTTCTCCTTCGGCAGCACTTCATTGACGAGCCCCCAGCGCTGGGCTTCGGTGGCGTCCATCCAGCGGCCGGTGAACAGCATGTCCATGGCGACGTGGTAGGGGATGCGCTTGGGCAGCTTGATGGTGGCCGCATCCGCCACCGTGCCGGAGCGGATTTCCGGCAGCGAAAAGGAAGAATGCTCGGCGGCATAGATGAGGTCGCAGGACAGCGCCAGTTCGAAGCCGCCGCCGGCCGCCATACCGCTGACGCAGGCAATCACCGGCTTGTTGAGGTCGCGCAGTTCCTGGATGCCGCCGAAGCCGCCAACGCCATAGTCGCCGTCGATCGGCGAGCCGGCGGCGGCAGCCTTCAAATCCCAGCCGGCGGAGAAGAAGCGGTCGCCCGCCGTCTTCAGGATGGCGACCCGCAAGGACGGGTCATCGCGAAAGGCGGCGAAGGTTCGGCCCATGACGCGCGAGGTTTCAAGGTCGATGGCGTTGGCCTTCGGCCGGTCGAGCGTGACTTCCAGAATAGCGCCTTCGCGGCGGGTGGAGATCGCTGCTTCCGCTTGCTTGCTCATCTCATTTGCCTTTCCAAACTGGATCACGCTTCTCGACGGCGGCGCGCGGACCTTCCAGCGCGTCCTCGCTTTCGATCAGCGATTGGAACAGCGGGAATTGTCCCGCGCGCATCGCCGCATAACCTTCGGCAAGGCTCATATGCTGGGCCATCCGTGTAGTCTGCTTGGCCGCCGCGACCGACAGCGGAGCCGAACGCAATATCGCGACCGGCCAGGTCACGCGCGGCGTTCATCAGTTCCGCCTGTGGCACGACCTTGTTGACCAGACCCCAGCGCAGGCAGTCGGCAGCGTCGAAGCGCCGGCCGCCATACAACACCTCGTTGGCGATGACCTTGGGCAGCAGTTTCGGCAAAACGAAAGAACCTATGTCCGGCAAGACACCGAGCGATGTCTCCGGCAGCCAGAACTGCGCGTGATCTGCCGCGACGATGAAATCGGCTGCAAGCAAAATTTCGAAGCCAGCCCCAATGGCATAGCCATTGACTGCGCAGATGACCGGCTTTTCGAGCCCTGGCAGTTCGGAGAAAGCCGTAGATGCCGCCCTGGCCGTAGTCGGCAATATAGCCGTCACCGCCAGTCGTGGCTGCCTCATTCAGATCCCAGCCGGCGGAGAAGAACTTTTCGCCACCGCCGGTGAAGATCGCGACACGCAGCTCAGGGTCGTCGCGAAAGGCGGCAAAGGCATCGCCGAGCTTGCGGCTGGTCGGCTGGTCGATCGCGTTGGCCTTGGGCCGGTCGAGCGTAATCTCGACGACCTGGCCATCGCGGGCCACTTTGACGTCATCCGACATCAGTATCTCCTCGTACGAACAAGAGCATCGACGGCAATCGCCCCGTCTGCCGTGACCATCAGCGGGTTGATGTCCATCTCCTCGAGTTCGTCGGCATGTGCGAGCGCGTATTCACCAACCCGCAGGGCGACGTCGACGGCAGCCTCGATGTCGGCTTTGGGCCTGCCCCGAAAGCCGGTGAGCAGCGGCGCGGAGCGAAGCGACAGAAGCGCTGCGCGGATGTCGTCGCGGCTGGCTGGCAGAAGCAGCGGGCGCGTGTCGTTCCAAAGTTCCACCATCACACCACCAGCGCCGATGGTGAGATAGAGGCCGAACTGCGGGTCTCGCGCGACGCCGACGATCAACTCGGCGACCGCGCCTTGCACCATCTTCTCGACCAGGAAGTCGCAGTCCAGATGGCGGAGCGACTCGGCGGCAGCGCGCACCGCATCGGCATCACGCAGGTTCAGCTTGACCGCCGCCATCTCCGTCTTGTGCAGCAGCTTGTCGCCGACCCCCTTGAGCACGACCGGATAGCCCACACGCTCCGCCAGGGCCACGGCCTCGTCCGCGCTGGCTGCAATGCCGCCTTGGGGCGTCGATACGCCGATCTCTCTGAGTACGGCTTTGGACGACCATTCGTCCATCGCCTTGGCGGCTGCCTTGCCAGTCGGAGCCTGCCGCGCCAGCGGGACGGCTGCCGGCGCGCGACCAGGCCTTGCCGATCCAGGCGGCATTGGCTGCGGCGGTAAGCGCCGTGGCTAGCCCCATCATCGGCGCGATGCCGGCGGCAAGCAGCCTGTCGGCATGTGCCTCGGTCATGTTTTCTGGCAGGCTGGAGACCAGCGCGAACCGGCCACCGCCAAGGCCCTGCGCGGCGATTGCCGCCTCGAGCGCCGCCTCGCAGCCATTGTCGACGCAGCGATCGGCGCGCGGAAAATCCAGACACCAGAATGGTGAGACCGAAACCCTCCATCGAGCATGGCGCGATAGGTCTGCGTCAGCGCCGGCTGATTGCCCCAGGTGAAGGTGTGATAGTCGAGCGGGTTGGAGATCGTCACCATCTCGGGCAACGTCGCACGAAGGCTGGTCGCTTCGTCTTTCCGACAGCGCGCGCAGATCGAGCCCAGCCGCCTCGGCAAGGTCCCCGACCAGCGATGCCTCCCCTCCAGAACAGCTCATCGAACCCAGCGTGTTGTCCGGCGATGGGCCGAGCACATGCAGCAGCTTCAGCGTCTCCACGAATTCGTCCAGAGAGCGAGCGCGGACGACGCCACAGCGCTCGAAGAAGGCGTCCGCCAGCCCGTCCGCGCCGGCGAGCGAGGCGGTATGCGACAGCGTCATCGCCTGCGCGGCGGCCGAGGTGCCCACCTTGATGGCGACGACCGGCTTCCCCATCGCGCGCGCCTTGGCGAACAGCCGCTCCAGCCGGGCGATGTCGTCAAAGCCTTCGATATGCAGGCCGAGCACGGTGACGCGGGGATCGTCCAGCGCCGCCTCGGCAAGCTCGGACAGGCCCGTCTGCGCCTGGTTGCCCGCCGTCAGCACATAGGCGATCGGCAGGCCGCGCCGCTGCATGGTGAGGTTGATGGCGATGTTGGAGGACTGCACGACAATCGCCGCGCCATTGTCGACGCGTTTGCCGCCATGCTGGTCCGGCCACAGCAGCGCGCCATCGAGATAGTTGATGAAGCCATAACAATTCGGCCCGAGGATCGGCATGTTGCCGGCCGCGTCGAGCAAGGCCGCATTGCGTTCCGCCCCGTCCGCGACTTCATTGAAACCGGAGGCAAAACACACCGCGCCGCCTGCGTCACGTGCGGCAAGCTCGCGCACGATGTCGATCGTGCCGTCGCGGTTGACGCCGACGAAGCTGACGTCCGGCGCGCCGGGCAGATCGGCGACCGAACGAAAACAGGGCAGGCCCTCGATCTCAGCCTTGGTCGGATGAACAGGCCAAAGCTCGCCTTCGAAACCCATCTTGCGGCACTGCTTGAGTACAGCTGTCGACCAGCTCCCGCCGAAGACGGCGATGGATTTCGGTCGCAGCACGCGGGAGAGAGACTTGACCGCCAATGTCAGGCTCCGAGCGGGCGCAAGAGGTCGCGGGCGATGATGTGGCGCTGGATTTCGCTGGTGCCGTCCCAGATGCGCTCGACCCGCGCGTCACGCCAGAAGCGCTCCAGCGGCAGGTCGTCCATCAGCCCCATGCCGCCATGCACCTGGATTGCGCGGTCGGTCACGCGGGCGAGCATCTCCGAGGCGAAGAGCTTGGCTGATGCAATCTCGCGGTTTGCCGGCAATCCCTGGTCGAGCCGCCAGGCGGCGGCAAGAGTGAGCCAGTCGGCGGCGTCGATCTCGGTCACGGAATCGGCAAGCTGGAAACCGACGCCCTGGAAGCGGCCGATCGGCTGGCCGAACTGTTTTCGTTGCGCGGCGTAGTCGACCATCATGTCGAACACGCGCCGCGCCCTGCCAACCGCCATGGTGGCCACCGTGATGCGGGTCGCGTAGAGCCAGTCGTTCATCACAGCAAAGCCGCCATCGACATCTCCCAGCACCTGCGCGTCGGGCAGGCGGCAATTGTCGAAATCGAGGATCATGTTCTTGTAGCCGCGATGGCTGACGGATTTATATCCGTCACGGATGGTGAAGCCGGGCGTGCCGCGATCGACCAGGAAGGTGGTGATCTTCTTTTTCGGCGCGGCGGAGGCAGCCTCCTCGCCGGTCGCCATGAAGACGATGACGAAATCGGCATGCTCGGCGCCCGAGATGAAATGCTTGGTGCCGTTCAGCACCCAGTCGCCGCCGTCGCGGCGCGCATTGGCCTTCATGCCGCGCACATCCGAGCCGGCGTCCGGTTCGGTCATGGCGAGCGCGTCCATCCGCTCGCCGCGCACGGCCGGTTTCAGGTAACGCTCGATCTGCTCGCCCCGGCAGGCCATCAGGATGTTCTGTGGCCGGCCGAAGAAATGCGTCAGCGCCATCGAGCCGCGACCAAGCTCCCGCTCGACCAGCGCGAATTCGAGATGCGACAGGCCGGGACCGCCGGCCGATTCGGGAAAATTGCTGGCGTAGAAACCAAGCTCGATGGTCTTCTTCTTGATCGCCTCGCCAAGTTCGTGCGGCACATAGCCCAGTCGTTCGACCTCGGCCTCGTGCGGATAGATTTCGTTCTCGACGAAATCCCGCACGGTCGAGACGATCATGTCCTGTTCTTCGGTCAGGCCGAAATTCATGTGATCCCTCCAGATCGCCTTAAGGCGTTTCGATTTCGATGAGTGCCGGGCCGCCTGCGTCGCGCGCGCGGCGCAGCGCCGCTGCGAGAAGCGGCAGGTCGAAGCCTCCGGGCTTCAGCGCGTCCTGGCTATTGCCGTCGGTCAGGCGGATACGCTCGGCCGGCATGCCGTAGGCGTCGGCCAGCTTTACGAAGTCGGGAGCACCGGGGCGCACACCGACCGGCTCGATGCCGTGCGACAACATGTAGTCCTCGATTTCCTGATAGCCGTGATTGTTCCAGACCAGGAAGATTATCGGGGTGGCTTCTTCAACGGCTGTTCCCAATGCGCCGAGACAGAACTGAAAACCGCCATCGCCGACGATGACAAACGATAGGGGTCTTGCCCAACGCCACGGCCGCACCCACCGCGGCGGGCGGGCCATAACCCAGCGAACCAAAGCCGACAGAAGAGTTGAACCAGGTGCGTGGCGCTGCCGCCTCCCAATAAAGGTTGCCGGCATAAGCGAGCTGCGTGGAGTCACCGACCATGATGCAACCCGGCACTGCGTCGCGGATGGCCGCGAGCACCTCCGTCATTGCCTGCATCTTCGGCGAGAGCTCAGCATAGGCATCCCTACGCGCTTGGGCAGCGACCAAAGAACCGGACGGACTGGACGAGCGGGCAGGGCGGTCATTGAGTGCATCGGCAAGTGCCTTCGTCGAAGCTGCTGCGTCGCCGACGATCGAAACCGTGGCCGGAACGCTGGCCGCATTACGAATCGACATCGATGCGGATCAGTTTTGCCGGCGGAACGAAGCCGCCGTCGACGAAGACGTCGTAGTCTGTCGGGCCAAACTGCGTGCCGATGGCGATCACGAGGTCGGCCTCTCGCATCAGCTTTCGCGCGGCTTCAAAGCTGGGGCTTGCCGGCACGACCAGAGGATGTCCGGCGAGGATGCCGCGCGCATTGATGGTGGTGATGACCGGCGCATCGAGCCGTTCAGCAAGCGCACGAATCTCGGCGTCGGCCCAGACCGCGCCACCTCCGGCAAGGATCAGGGGTCGGTTGGCTTGCTTGCAGAGACCGGCAGCCTCCGCGATGACCGCCGGGGCAGGGGCGGGAACCGCCGGCGGCAAAGCCGCCTTCTGCGGCTGCGTCACGGCGCTTTCATCAGGTCCGTCGGGATCTCGATGTGTACAGGCCCCGGGCGACCCGCCCGCATGGCGGCAAAAGCGCGGCTGACAATGTCGCCAATATCCTCTGGCTTCTCGAGACGTTCCGAGGACAGGGCAATCGTCGCCATCATGGCGCGCTGGTCAGGAAGTTCGTGTAGTTGGCCCTGATAACGGCCGAGCTTGCTGAGCGCATTAACGCCGGAGATCACCAACATCGGAATGGAGTCAGCGCGAGCCTGGCCCATCGCCGTGATGGCGTTGGTGACACCCGGCCCGGTGATCAGCAGGCAAACGCCCGGCTTGCCGGAAACGCGGGCATAACCGTCGGCCATGAAGCCGGCATCCTGTTCCTGGCGCGGCGTGACGTGCCGTATGTTCGAGCCGGCGAGGCCGCGATAGAGCTCAGCCGTGTGCACGCCCGGAATGCCAAATACCGTGTCGACGCCATGCGCTTCCAGCAGCCGGATCAGTTCCTGTCCAACGGTCGGATAGGCACTCACGAGGCAAGTCTTTCGCGACGCTGATTGAGGCCCCGCGCGAAAAGAGCGATGCGCTCGCAGGCTTCCGCGAGTTTCTCATCAGGCACGGTCAGGCTCATGCGAACGAAGTTTTTCGCCGCGCTGCCGAACGATGTTCCGGGCATGGCGGCGACGTAGTGTTCCTCCAGCAGCCGGGACGCGAATTCCTGCCCGTCCAGCCCAGTCGCGCCGACATCGAGCAGAACAAACATTCCGGCTTCCGGCCGCACGGGTTTCAGCCCGGAGACACCGTCCAACAGCTCCACGATCAGATCGGCGCGAGCTTTGTAATGCGACCGCATCATGCCCGCCGTCGGCAGATCGTGGGTCAGCGCATAGGCGGTCATGTCGGAAATGAAGGGCTGGCCGCCGAATAGCATGGATTCGGAAAGCGGCAGCAAGCGCCGGCAGAACTCCGCCGGCCCGACTGCCCATCCCGACCGGAAGCCGGGCGCGGCATGCGACTTCGAGATGGAGGAAACCACAATCGTGCGTTCGGCCAGTTCCGCGATGTCGAACGGCGATGCGAACTCGACGCCGAAGGTCAGCTCCTCATAGACCTCGTCGCTGACGATCCAGAGATCGTGCCGGCGGCACACCTCGCCGATGGCCGCGATCTCGGCGCGCGACAGCACCGCCCCGCTTGGATTGTGCGGGCTGTTCAGAAGCAGCACGCGGCAGCCCGGAACGATCGCCGCTTCCAGCGCTTCGGGGCGAAGGTGGAAACCCGTGTTCCGCCGTCATCGGCACCGGCACGACCTCGGCCCCCGGCGCGCGCACCACGCCCTCATAGGTGGCGTAGTAGGGGTCGGGCACCAGCACCTTGTCGCCTGCCTCGACCAGCCCCATCAACACGGCATAGAGCGCCGTCTGGGTGCCTGGGAAATAGAGCAGATTTTCCGAAGTGATCTCCCGTCCGGTGCGGCGGGAATATTTCGCGGCCAGCGCCGCAAGGATGGGCGGCTCGCCACGCCCGTTGGAGTAGCGAAAGCGCCCCGCGCGCATCGCCGTCTCGCAGGCGTCGAGCAATTGCGGATCGGGATTGACGTCAGGTTCGCCGATCGTCAGTTCGATGACTGGATGGCCGAGCGCGCGCAGCTCGCGGCCCCGCAAATGAACCTGCCATTTGCCGGAACCCAGGCCCGCAAGGCGATCGGTGATGGAGGCATAATGCATTGTCGGTCAGGCTTTCTGATTTGCTTCAGGCGGCGGGCAAAGAGATGCCGAGCAGGGCTTCCACTGATCTGATGCCGATGGCGATCTGCGTGGATTCGTCGATTTCTTCGGCGCTGAGACATCCCTCGACCCACAACCCGTCGATCAAGGCATTGACGGCGATCGCGAGCTGTTCGCTTTCGCTGGTTGAGATTTTGCGGCCCTCCGCCAGCAGAACTTCCCCAATCAAGGTCTCGGTAGCGCGGCGGAAGGCGAGGTAGCCTTCGCGGTGTTCGCGCGCCAGATCGCGCTCGACATGCACCTGGCTGACGAACGTCGCCCAGAGCGAGAGCATGCGCGGGTCCGCAACCGGCCCGCCTAGGCTGGCGATGATGAAGCGTGTCATGCGCTCATGGGGTGACCCTTCCGCCGAATCCAGCACGGTCAGCGCCGGCGCGATCATCATTTCAATGGTGCGACGGTAGGCGGCGGCAATCAGATTGTCTTTGGAAGCGAAATGATGGCGGATGAGCCCGTTGCTGACGCCGGCGCGCGCCGCGACGGCCCGCACTGTCGTCGCTTGGATGCCGAGATCAGCGATGCAATCCAGCGTTGCCTCGACCATGTCGGTGCGTCGGTCGAAGTCGGGCGCGCGCCTGAACGATGCCGTCATCTCCGCCTCCCTCCGCAAACGTGATCGACCCAATCATTATGCACTTGCATAGGAACTATTCAAGTGTATAGTCCAGCGCAATAATGAAAAACAGCGACCAGGGGAGGCGCTTAAGCGCCGGTCGCGCACGGAGGCATCGGGCTGATGAGCCAGGGCGAAGAGGCGATCGCGGTCGTCGACCTGCACAAACGTTTCGGGCAGCTGGAAGTCCTGAAGGGCGTTTCGCTAATGGCCAGTGAAGGCGACGTGATCGCCATCATCGGCGGCTCGCGGTTCGGGCAAATCGACCTTCCTGCGCTGCATCAACATGCTGGAACTGCCGACGTCCGGTTCGGTCGCCGTCCACGGCGAGACCATCGCCATGAAGAGCGACGGCCATGGCGGACTGATGCCGGCCGACCGCAAACAGGTGCAGCGCATCCGCACCCAGCTCGGCATGGTGTTCCAGAGCTTCAATCTGTGGCAGCACATGACCGTGCTGCAGAACGTCATCGAAGCGCCGGTGCATGTGCTGGGCAAGCCCAAGGACGAGGCGATAGCGACGGCCGAGGCGCTGCTGCAAGCGCGTCGGACTCTATGAGAAGCGCGACGTCTATCCGGCCTTCATGTCGGGCGGCCAGCAGCAGCGCGCGGCGATCGCGCGCGCGCTCGCCATCCAGCCGCTGGTGATGCTGTTCGACGAGCCGACCTCGGCGCTCGACCCCGAGCTCGTCGGCGAGGTGCTCACCGTCATCGGCGACCTGGCCAAGGAAAAGCGCACGATGATCCTCGTCACGCACGAGATGAAGTTTGCCCGCAACGTGGCGAGCCACATCGTCTTCCTGCATGGTGGCATGATCGAGGAACAGGGGCCGCCAGACGACATTTTCGGCGCGCCGAAATCCGAACGGCTGAAGAAATTCATCAGCTCAATCCACTGATCTATAACCATCGGGACCGAGAAAGGAAACATTATGAGAAAACGCTTTGAAGATCGCGTCGTCGATCGGCGTTGGCACTTGCCTTGACGGCCGGCGTTGCCAATGCGCAGGTCAAGGTCGGCATCGCCGCCGAGCCCTATCCGCCCTTCACCTCGCCGGACGCTTCGGGCAAATGGGAGGGCTGGGAGATCGATTTCGCCGACGCGATCTGCAAGGAAGCCAAGCTCGATTGCGTGATCACGCCGGTTGCCTGGGACGGCATCATTCCGGCGCTGACCACGCAACAAGATCGACATGATCGTCGGCTCGATGTCGATCACGCCGGAGCGGCTGAAGACGATCGACTTCTCCGACAAATATTACAACACGCCGACCGCTCGTCATCGGCTCGAAGGAGCTGACAGTTCGACGCCACGCCGGAAGGCCTGAAGGGCAAGACGATCGGCGTGCAGGCTTCGACCATCCACCAGGCCTATGCGCATGAAGCACTTTGCGCCGGCCGGCGCGACGGTGAAGGAATATCAGACGCAGGACGAGGCCAACAACGATCTCGCCGCCGGCCGCCTCGATGCCGTGCAGGCCGACTCGCTGGCGCTGGAGGCTTTCCTGAAGACCGACGCCGGCAAGGCATGCTGCGACTAGAAGGGCGTGGTGCCAGGACGATCGAAGTTCTTGGCCCGGGCGTCGGCATCGGCATGCGCAAGGGCGACGACCGAGCTGAAGGACAAGCTGAACGCGGCGATCAAGGCGATCCGCGCCAACGGCACCTACGACACGTTCACCAAGAAGTATTTCGACTTCGACATCTACGGCCAATAGCCGCTGATGCGGCCGGCGGCGCGCTCGACGCGCCGACCGGCCATCCTTCTCCTCTAGTCGAGACTAGCGCCATGGACGCGCCCGCTGATCAACTGGAGCCTGCTGGCACTCGAGCCGCCCGGCTGGGGTGGCGTGCTGCTGCAGGGCTTCTGGCACTCGATCCAGATCGCCGTCGGCGGCTATGCGCTCGGCCTGCTGATCGGCATGTTCGGCGCGTTCGGCAAGCTCTATGGCGGGCCGATCACGCGCGACCTGCTCGAAGTCTATACCACCGTCGTGCGCGCGGTGCCGGAACTGGTGCTGATCCTGCATCCTCTATTATGCCGGCACCGATGCGCTGAACCAGTTGCTGGCGCTCGGCGGCATTGGCGCGGTCGACATCAGCGGCCTGGTCGCCGGCATCTTCGTCATCGGCGTCGTGCAGGGCGCCTATTCGACCGAGGTGCTGCGCGGCGCGATCAAGGCGGTCGCCGCCGGGCCAGATCGAGGCGGCGCGCGCCTACGGCATGTCGCCGGGCAAGACGCTGACGCGCGTGACCATTCCTGCGATGCTGCCATATGCCATTCCCGGCCTGTCCAACCTTTGGCTGATCGCCACCAAGGACACCGCGCTGCTGGCCGTCGTCGGCTTCAGCGAACTGACGCTGGTCACCCGCCAGGCGGCGGGAGCGACCAAGCACTATCTGCTGTTCTTCTTCGCCGCCGGCGCGATCTATCTGGCGCTGACGCTGGTCTCGAACATCGTCATCGGCATCGATCGAGCGCGCGTTCGCGGCGCGGCTTCTGGCGAGGCAGAGCTGAGATGAGCGACGCCGACGTCAACGCATCGACACGGCGGCAACGAGCCAGCCTAGCTGGCTTCAAGCCGCACCGCATAGTGCTGATCCTGATCGCGCTTGCCGCGGTCGTCGCCGCAATCGTCTGTTCAGGCGCTGGGACTGGCTGCCGCAATATCTGCCCCGCCTCGGCTGGGGCATCCTGCGTGACACTTGCGATGCTGTTCGGCATCGGCGATCCTCGGCTTCCTGCTGGCCGTGCCGCTCGGCCTTGTCCAGGTCACCGGCCCGGCCTGCTCAACTGGCCTGGCAAAGGTCTTCTGCACCATCATCCGCGGCACGCCGCTGCTGCTGCAGCTCTGGCTGCTCTATTACGGCCTCGGTTCGCTGTTTCCGCATATCCCGGCATTCGAAGTTCCTTCCTCTGGCCTTATCTGCGCGAGGCCTGGCCCTATGGCGCTCGCCGCGCTGACGATCTCGTTCGCGGCCTATGAAGGCGAGGTGATGCGCGGCGCCTTTGCCGGCGTGCCGTCGCGGCGAATTGCAGGCCGGCGCGGGCCTATGGCATGGGCCCTGGAAAGTGTTCCGCCGCATCTGGCTGCCGCGCGCCATCCACCGCGCGCTGCCGACGCTGAACGGCGAGACGGTGCTGCAACTCAAATCGACGCCGCTGGTCGCGACCATCACGGTGGTCGATGTCTATGGCGTGATCTCGCGCGTCCGGCAGGAGACGTACCTGACCTATGAGCCGCTTGTTCCTGCTGGCGCTGATCTACATGATGCCTGACCGGCAGCACTCGTCTTGGCGTTCCGGCTGTCTCGAAAACCGCATTCCGACCCGAGGTGTGTAAGATGACCTGCCGTATCGCCTGCCATCCTGAACAGCCTGCCGGAGCTCATCGCGATCCGGCATGATTTTCATGCCCATCCCGAACTCGGGCTCGAAGAGGTCCGCACCTCCGATATCGTCGCGCGACAGCTCGAAGCCATCGGCTACAAGGTGACGCGCGGGCTGGCCAAGACCGGCGTCGTCGGCACGCTGACCAACGGCACCGGCCGCCGCTCGATCGGCATCCGCGCCGACATGGACGCGCTGCCGATCCACGAGGAGACCGGTCTGCCCTATGCCTCGAAGACCCCCGGCCTGATGCATGCCTGCGGTCATGACGGCCACACGACCATGCTGCTTGGCGCGGCGAAGGCGCATCGCCGAACGGCGGAATTTCGACGGCACCGATCCATCTGATCTTCCAGCCGGCCGAGGAAAATTTCGGCGGCGCCAAGATCATGATCGAGGAAGGGCTGTTCGACAAATTCCCCTGCGACGCCGTCTTTGCGCTCCACAACGAGCCGGGCATTCCCTTCGGCAAGTTCGCGCTTTCGCGAAGGCCCGATCATGGCGGCCGTCGACGAAGCCATCATCAAGGTCAACGGCTATGGCGGCCATGGCTCGGAGCCGGAAAAGACCTCCGACCCGATCTTCGCCGGCGCCTCGATCGTCATGGCGCTGCAATCGATCATCTCGCGCAACATGCCGACGCTGGACCCGGCCGTCGTCACCGTCGCCGCGTTCCACGGCGGCTCGGCCAGCAACATCATTCCCTCGACGGCGGAGATCGTCGTCGGCATCCGCACCTTCGCTCCGCAGATCCGCGACGAAATTGAGCGCCGCATCAGGCTGATCGCCGCGCATCAGGCCGAGAGTTTCGGCATGACGGCGAGCGTCGACTATCAGCGCAGCTACGACGCGACCATCAATCACGCCGCCGAAACGCAGTTCGTCCGCGACCTGGCCGTAAAGTTCGCCGGCGCTGAAAACATCATCGACATCGAGCGGCCGCAGATGGGCAGCGAGGACTTCGCCTATATGCTGGTCGAACGCCCGGGCACCTATTTCTTCCTCGGCGGCGCCAAGGGTGAGAACGATTTCTCGCTGCATCACCCTGCGTTCAATTTCAACGACGACCTGATCCCGATAGGCGCCGCCTTCTGGACCGAGCTCGCCGAGACCTACCTCAAGCCTGAGTAATTCCATGCCTGCCGTCTATGATTTCAACGCCGCCATCGTGCGGCGTCCCGCACCGTCCGTCGTCAACGGGCTGCGCGCCGACGATCGCGGCAACCCCACCTATGAAGGCGTAACGGCAGAACACGAGGCCTATGTCGCGGCGCTCGCGTGCCGCGGGCGTCGAGGTGACGATCCTGCCGCCGCTCGACGATTTTCCCGACTCGATCTTCGTCGAGGATCCCGGCGCTCGTCTTCACGCAAGGCGCGATCCTGCTGCGGCCAGGCGCCGAGACGCGTATCGGCGAAACCGCCGAAATCGCGCCGGTGCTTCGATCGAAGTTCGAGACCGTGCTGGAATTGCCTTCGCCAGGCTTCGCCGACGGCGGCGACGTGCTGGTGACGCCGAAAGCCGTGATGATCGGCCTCTCCGCCCGCACCGACCGCGCCGGCGCAGAAGGCCTGAGCGCGGCCCTCGCCAAGCTCGGCCATCAGGCCGAGATCGTCGAGACGCCCAAGGGCGTGCTGCATTTCAAGACCGACTGCTCGTTGCTCGACGAGGAAACCGTGCTGGTGACGCACCGACTGGCGGGCACGGGTTTCTTCAACGGATTGAAGGAAGTCGTGGTGCCGGCGGGCGAGGAGCCGGCGGCAAATGCGCTCAGGGTCAACGATGTCGTCTTCGTGGGGTCGGACTATCCTCGCACCATAGAATTGCTCGACAAAGCGGGCTATAAAGTCGTCCCCTTGAAGACGAGCGAGATCGGCAAGATCGATGCCGGGCTATCGTGCATGTCGTTGCGCTGGCGTCTGGCCTGACTCGCCAGTCATTCATCACCACTTCCGGCGAGAGCCCTCAGGCGACCTTCCGGCTTCAAAACTGCGCTTGCTTGGCCATTGCGGCGACACGACACACCCTGGATGCAACTCCGCGTTGTAAATTGCTGTCACGGACTTTAAACGGGTGTAGAATATGATATGCGCCCGCGCTTGCATATCGCCAGGAGTTGGTGTCGCGAGCAGCGCTCGCACTAGGACAACACGATGCGGCAGAACATTAGAACCCTGCAAGTATTTGAATGCCTGTATCGTCACGGGTCCATCGCCAAGGCCGCGGACGAATTGGCGATAACGCCGAGCGCGGTCAGCCACCAGCTTCGCAGTCTTCGCATGCAAATAGGTGAAGGCTTGATCGAGCGAGCGGGACAGAATCTGTCCTTCACGCCGCGCGGCGTAAAGCTTGCCCAGTCACTGTCCGATGCGTTCGCGGAAATTGATAGCTCGGTATCGCGTAGCATCGACAGCAGCACGGGCGGTTTGCGCGTCGCAGTTTGCTCGGCGTTTGGCACGGGATGGCTCATCCCGCGGCTGAAACTCTTTCCGCAGGCTACTGAATGTCGGCTGCAGGTTAAGCTGCATGCCATGCAGCCGGAGCTGACCGGGTCCGTCGCCGATATTTTTTTCACGACCAAACCGGCTAAGGACGGCTTCTGGACCTTAAAGCTCCTTTCAGAGGAGCTCGTGCCAGTTGAAAGTGCCAGGCACGTTTTCAATGAAAAGAACCGAAGGTGTTTAATTACGACGGATGTCGAAGACCGGCGCTTTATGGAAGAATGGAAGAGTTTTTCTTGGCTCCATCGGTCAACTCGACTTGCTTGAGAGTTCTGCTGTGCTGGGCGCCAGCCACTATGTGTTTGCCGCCCAGATGGCGATGGAAGGGCTCGGCATAGCTTTGGTGCCAAACTTCTATCTAGACGATGAACCCATGGCGTGATCATTTGCGCGATTGGCACCACAAGCGATACGTGACCGGGCGCTCCTATTATCTCAGCATCAAGCAGGCTCGCCGAAACGAGGACGAGATCAAAAGCTTCGTAAGGTGGGTCCGTCGGATGATTGCTGACACCCCAATCGAATAGCCAACGTGGTTTAACGACTGAGATTGCTGTCGCGCGGCAACTAGGGCGTGAACTCATAAACGCGCGGGCCCAATGACCCTCGGGTGTCTGCTACCGGCTGATCTCCCGTAGCGCCTTCGAAGGCGGGCCAGTTCGCGAATTCGCCATGAGCGGAAGATCACCCAACGGCTGATCGCCGGACGATTGCAGACGGCCGCGCGCCCCAACGAGCCCCCGAGCCGCTGATATCGCACGCGTCGTCAGCGCCTGACTCCCGGATATGCAGCAACCTTCCATACGGGGCTCCGGGACGCTCGACTTCAGCCAGCACATAGCCCTGGGCCCCTGCAATCCGGACCGCACGTAGGTGTAGGCCACGCAACTGCTCTCGGCGGCGCAGGCGTCGCGGCAGATTTCCAAGCGCTCGCCGATCGCTTCGAAGCTCGTGAAATCGCCTCCGGCCCGATTGGTGTCCTGTTCGAAACTGACCGTCGCGCTGCCGTCGCGCATGAGAATAATGCCGCCGGTCAATTGATAAGAAGCAAATACATGGCGCTAGCCCGCGAACGGATTTCGGCCCGGTTGCACGCTCATGGCCAAAGCGAAACTCTCGCTGCAACAGCGGCGAGCCGAGACATCGTCGGCGCCGGCGCGGTCGTCACACGCGATGTGGCTCCCGGTACGTGAGTGGTCGGCAATCCGGCACGGCCGATTTGAAGCGCCCCAGTCATGGTCCGCAACGGGTCAATCGCCTCGATTTGGCAATGACCGCGGACATGTCCGGTCAGCGGCTAACTCCGGAAATCCTGGTTCGCTGTTGAAGGCGTATTGCTGGACGTGGTTCAAGCTCCGAAACCGGAGCGCTCAAATCATGCGGTATGGTCTGAGCGACTACGAATGGAGTGTCATTAGGCCGATGCTTCCGAACAAGCCACGCGGCGTTCCCCGTGTCGACGACCGGCGCGTTCTCGACGAAATATTCTGGATCTTACGATCGGGTGCGCCGGGGCGCGATCTGCCAGAGGTCTGCGGCCCGCACATGACTTGCTACAATCGCTTTGTCCGCTGGCGGAGGGCAGGCGTCTGGGAAGCGACGGAGAAAGATTACTCAACCGTAGTGAACGAAGATGCAGGCAAATTGAGAAGGCTATATGATGAAAACCCACATTACCGGGACTTTGTGTGCCCTCGCAGCATTGATGATCGTCGTATCTCTGGTCACTCCCAAGCCGAGCAAGGCCAACGACGAGCGAGTTAAAACCTTCTTTGCGGCTCAAGGTTGCGCTATCGGTCCCTCGACTATTGCGGCGGCGATCGCCGACGGTAACGACCTCTTGACGATCGAAGCCTATGTGGCAACCACCCGCATTGACCCAAAGACAGTTAAGACAGGGGATTGGCTGATTTTTTCGACGGAGGACTGCGAAATTCGGCCGCCGGTCGTGGCAAGCGAAATCCGAATGAGCGATCCTGAGGTGGTCCAGAACCTGTCAGCCATCGACGCATACGAAAATGACGGTGACATCGGATGTTTCCTCACCGGATCAGTGCTTGAAACCGTCAAGGCGTCTCGCAATTGGAACGATGACAAGGCCAACCTTGAATATCTGCGCTTCCTCAGCGCATCGATCATCTCAGGCGAATTGTCATTTTATTCACCGAATCCGCTGCGCACACCACCGGGCTTCATCGTTACAAGTGGAAAATGCGCCGAAGCTCCCCAGATGCCGGACATCAAGCGTAGCCACGATCTTCTCATTAGACATTTCGGTGCACTGATCCGTGCAGACGCGGCCGGCGAAGCGTCTTGCGAGCCTAGCGGAGTGCCAAGCTGGAAATTCCATGAGATTGCGGACGAAATTATTGGCGGTAAGCCACACAATGCCTGGATGGGTTTCGAGATCAGCATCATAGCCATGGGCGCGGGATGGTATGATGGAATTACTGCCACCAATAAAGGCAGGCCGCGCCCACCCTTGTGCCGTTACCGATAAGCCCATGGCTGACTTCTTGACTTCGACGCAACCCCGCGCTCGTGTTTCCTATTTGATCTTCTAACCGTATATCTGTGCCGGTTTAATGTTCAGGGGCCATCTAGCCCAATTGCGACACGCCCACTCTGCCGCGGCACATACGACCCGTATGACCGGTTCGTCGTGGGGCATCTGACCGTCGCATAACATGAATTATGGAACTGTTGCCGCCGTAGCATCATTCTGCCGGACCGCAAGCGGCTATGAAAGCTCGCTTGCGAGAAGCCGCTCGACCACAGTTTTGGTTGACGCGCGCCAGTCCGGCAACATGACGCCATAGGCGGCCGCCAGCTTGTCGCCCGACAGTCGCGAATTGGCCGGCCGTTTGGCCTTTGTCGGATAGGCGCTGGTCGGAATGGGTTCCACCTCGGCGAAAGGTCCGCCAGCCGCCTGGCTGACCGCGAAAATATGGCGCGCAAAATCCGCCCAATTCGTCTCGCCGGATCCGGTCATGTGAAAGACCCCGAACAACGCCGACATGTCGTCTTCATTCAGCCGATTCAACGACTGGCTCATATCGGCGCCGCTTCCGGCCAGCAGGACAAGCCTGGTCGCCACATCGAGCACCCCATCGGCAATATCCAATGCGGAAGTCGGGTTGCCCCACTGGTCGGCGACAACGGTCACCCGATCGCGGTCCTTTGCCAGTCTCAGCATCGTCCTGACGAAATTCTTGCCGAACGGGCTGTAGACCCATGCGGTGCGCAGGATCACATGGCGCGGATTGGCCTGCGCGACAGCGAGCTCGCCGGCGAGCTTGGATTTGCCATAGACGCGAAACCGGCCCGGTCGGATCGTCCTCAAGGTAAGGTCGCTCGCCCTCGCCGGCAAAGACGTAGTCGGTCGACAGATGGATGACCGGCACGCCGATGCGTGCCGCAGCGGCAGCGACAGCCCTTGCGCCAGCCTCATTGATCGCAAAGGCGAGTTCCGGCTCGTCTTCGGCTTGATCGACAGCCGTGTAGGCGGCGGCCGAAACGACGATGTCGGGCCTGACTGTCAGCGATCGCGCGCTCGACAGAACCAACATCGAGAAGATCGAGGTCCGGCCGCCCGACCGCGACAATTTCAACGCCGGGCCGCAGCGCGCCGCGCTCGATCAGGCTGGTGACGACCTGGCCTTCGCGACCGGTGACGAGAAGCTTCACGCGGCGCCCTTGTGCTGGCCGAGCCGCTCGCCGGCATAGCGCTCCTTGCGGATCGGCCCCCACCACCATTCATTGGCGAGATACCAGTCGATGGTGCGTGCAAGGCCGGTCTCGAAGGTTTCCTGCGGCGTCCAGCCAAGGTCGCGCTCGATCTTGGAGGCATCGATCGCGTAGCGCCGGTCATGGCCCGGCCGGTCGGTGACGAAGGTGATCAGGTCGCGATAGCGCCGGCCGCCCGCGCGTGGCCGCTTCTGATCGAGAATATCGCAGATCGTCTCGACAACGGAGAGATTGGTGCGTTCCGAGCGCCCGCCGACATTGTAGCTTTCGCCTGGCTTGCCCTGCGTCGCGATGAGCTCCAGCGCCCGCGCATGATCTTCGACGAACAGCCAGTCGCGCACGTTTTCGCCCTTGCCGTAGATCGGCAGCGGCTTGCCGTCGAGCGCATTGAGGATCACCAGCGGGATCAGCTTTTCCGGGAAAGTGGAACGGCCCGTAATTGTTGGAGCAGTTCGACAGCACGACCGGCAGGCCATAGGTCTCGTGCCAGGCGCGAACGAGATGGTCGGACGCCGCCTTCGAAGCGGAATAGGGCGACGACGGCGCATAGGGCGTTTCTTCGGTGAAAATGCCGCTGTCGAAGGGCAGGTCGCCGAACACCTCGTCGGTCGAGATATGGTGGAAGCGGAAGCGATCCTTCGCCTCGCCCGACAGCTCGCGCCAATGCTGGAGCGCGGCATTCAGCAGCCGAAACGTGCCGACGATGTTGGTCTCGATGAATGCGGCCGGGCCGTCGATCGAGCGATCGACATGGCTCTCCGCCGCCAGATGCATGACGATGTCGATCCTGTTGTCGCGCAGCAGCTTCAACATCGTGACATCGTCGCAGATGTCGGCCTGCACGAAGCGGTAGTTCGGATAGTTCTCGATCTGGCGCAGCGAGGCGAGATTGCCGGCATAGGTCAGCTTGTCGACATTGACGACGTTGTTGCCGGGCGTTGGCGCAAAGCTGGCGGCAGACGGCCGAGCCGATGAAACCAGCGCCGCCCGTGACCAGAATGTTCATCGCTGTCAAGTCCTCCAGAATTTCCGATCACTCGAACAGATCGGCGGCGGCCAGCAACGGCGCTGCCCTGTCCTTGTCGGAGAGCTGACGCCGGAGCCGTGTCGAAGCCCCAGTCGATGCCGATCGCCGGATCGTCGAAACGGATCGAGCGGTCGTGCTCCCGCGAATAGAGCGCCGACGACCTTGTAGACGACTTCGGTGTTTTCGGTCAGCGTCGCAAAGCCATGCGCAAAGCCTTTCGGCACCAGGATCTGGTTCCACTTCTCGGCGCTGACTTCCAGCGCAACCCATTTGCCGAAGGTCGGCGAGGAACGCGCGGATATCAACTGCAACGTCGATGATCGCGCCGCGCACCACCCGCACCAGCTTGTCCTGCGCAAACGGAGCAAGCTGATAGTGCAGGCCGCGCACGACATGCTTGGCCACCGACAGCGACTGATTGTCCTGCACAAAGGCGAGATCGATGCCGGCGTCGGCAAACGTCGAAGCATTGTACGTTTCGGAGAAGAAGCCGCGATCGTCGCCGAATTTCTTCGGCACGATCTCCAGCACATCGGGTATCGCCAGCCGGCGAACTCGACAAGCTCATTGGGCGAGCTCCACCGCGCGGCGGCGCAGATAATTGGCGTATTCGTTCTTGCCGAGGCGGTCGGCCCGGCCGATCAGGAATTCTGGCTCCAGCCAGCCCATCTCAACGCCGATCTCCTCCGGGCAGGCAATCTTGATGCCCTGCCGATGTTCGATCGTCCGCACGAAAGCACGACGCTTCGTGCAGGCTGTCATGCGTGCCGGTGTCGAGCCAGGCATAGCCGCGGCCAAGCTGATGCACGTAGAGGTCGCCGCGCTCGAGATAGATGTTGTTGACCGTGGTGATCTCGAGTTCGCCCCGCGCCGAAGGCTTTATCGTGGCGGCGATGTCGAGCACGTCATTGTCGTAGAAATAGAGGCCGGTGACCGCCCAGTTCGATTTCGGCTGGCGTCGGCTTTTCCTCGATCGTCAGCGCTGCACCGGTGCGCCTTGTCGAAACTCACCACGCCGTAGCGTTCGGGATCGTCGACATGGTAGGCGAACACCGACGCGCCCTTTTTGAGCGTCGCCGCCTTCTGGCAGATTTCGGAAAGGCCCTGGCCGAAATAGATATTGTCGCCGAGGATCATCGCGACGTTGTCCCTGCCGACGAACTCGCGGCCGATGATGAAGGCCTCCGCCAGACCGTTCGGCTGCGGCTGAACGGCGTAGCTCAGCGAAATGCCGAACTCGCTGCCATCGCCCAGCAGATCGCGGAAATTCGGCAGGTCGCGCGGCGTCGAAATGATCAGGATCTCGCGGATGCCCGCCAGCATCAGCACGCTCAGCGGATAATAGATCATCGGCTTGTCGTAGATCGGCAGGATCTGCTTCGACACCGCAAGCGTCAGCGGATAGAGCCGCGTGCCGCTGCCCCCGGCTAGGATGATCCCCTTCATCGGAATACCTGTATTGTGAACCCGGCCCGGCGCCCGTCCGGCGACGCCATCAGCGGGCGTCTGCCGAGGCAGATCGCCATGGTCGGCTGCGAATACCGGCTTTGACGAGTGTGGTCAACTCGGCCAGCCTGCTTGCAAACAGTCTAATGCAAGGCTGATTGCCGCAGGATTTGGCTAAAATGACCGTGAAATCAGTTTCATTTTGGGGGTTGGTAAGGGATTTTGGCCTCGAGCGGCAAGCCCGCCTGTGCCCACCCGTCCGCACCGGATGGATACCAGAACACCGAGACATATCCCCATTCGATTGCCCGCTTGGCCGCATTCCACGACATCCAGCAGTCCGTCATGCAATAGAAAAGGATCGGCTGCTTCTTGTCCGCGGCGCCGTGCTTTTCCAGCCCGGTCGCGAAAATAGGCCTCGGTGTCCGCGTTGATCGCCCCATAGCCGACATTGGCCAGCCAGATGCTGCCGGGGATGTCGTCGCGCGGTTTGTCGCGCCAGACCGTGCCTTTCGGCAGATTGTCGGGTTTCGGCGCTTGCGGCATCACGTCGAAGAAGATCGCGCTTTTTGTCGCGCCACAGCTTCTCGGCGTCGGCCGTCGAGACGACCTGGGCGCCGGTCAGCGTCTTGGGCACCGGCGCGCGATACTCGTCCATCCGATATCCGGCGGGCTCCGGCACGTCGTCCGCGACCGCAGCATCGTCGAGGCAGCCGACCAAATCAAGGCGGCGGCCAGACAATGCCCGAATATCCTCGCGATCATTGTGCTATTGCGTGATCGGCCGGTTCTGCTCGTCGATGATGGGTATGCCGAAATCGAGCAGGACCTTGTTGATGTCCTTCTGGTTTTCCCGGATCACCGTGTTGAGCTGGCGCTTCCACTCCTGATCGGAAGGGCGCACGCCCATGGTGATGCGATAGATCATGCGCGAGCCGCCCTGTTCGTTGACCAGCGGCACCACCGAAACGTCCGCCTTCATCTGCTTGGCGTAGTAGCCGCCCATCGGGCCCCAGACGAAGGCAGCGTCGATCTCGCCGCTTGCGATGTCCCTGATCATCATCTCGGCCGGCGAGTCCGTGACGCGCGTGTCGAGCATCAGCCCGTAGACCTTGGCCTTCTTCATCAGGCCGGCGCGCGCCATGTTGGAGGCCGGCGGCGTGGACATCACGATGCCGATGCGTTTGTCCTTGAGCTTCGGATCCTCGATGGTGGAGACGCCTTCGAGCGGACCGCCCTTCTTGTACATCACCACATAGGTCGAGCGGTAATAGGCATTGGTGTTCTGCACCTGCTCGTCGCCCTGGGCGTAACCCATGATGACGTCGCAGCGATTGGCGCGCAGCGTGTTGCGCACGAAACCCATCACCATCGGAAACCAGGTGTAGGTGACGGATTTGCGGCCGGTCTTTTCCGCCACCAGATCGGCCAGCTTGTTTTCGAAACCGTTGCCGGCCTTGTCGGTGAACGGCAGGTTGGATTCGTCCGCGCAAACGCGCAGCACATCCGGATCGACGAGTTCGCCGGCGGCGCCGATGCCGGCGCCTTGCCCGAAGGCAGGCATCGCGGCCGCAAGGGAGGATGCGACCGCCGCAGCGAAGACCAGAGAACAAGCGCTCGTTTTCATGATCTCAACCGCCCATGCAGGACTTTTCCGCTTCGGTGAACGACTTCGGCTTGTCGGCCTTCTTCGGTGGCCGACCGCGCGGCGCTCCACCGACAGCGCGGGCGCGCAGATAGACGTAGAGGTCATCCATGTAGCAGTAGACGTTCTTGTTGTCGCCGAAAGCCGGCATGACGTTTTCCTTGCCGCCACCCACATTGGTGCGGCCTTCGGCCACGATCGACAGGAATGTGCCGTAATCCATGGTCTTCAAGGAATTGGCCAGAGCCGGCGCGTAGGATGAACCGACACCGTCCGGTCCATGGCAGACATGGCAATCCGAATGGTAGCGCCGATAGCCGCTGAACGTGTACCAGTCGACCGTCCCGTCAGGCTGGATGTTGAAAGTCGGCGTGCCGTCCGCGTCGAACCACTTGCCGTCTTCTTCCTTCACCGCCTTGGCTTTTTCAGCGCTGTCCTGGGCAAGTGCCGGGGCGACGCATGTCAGCGAGAATGCGGTGAAAGCGATGCCTGCCATTGCGGTGCGAAAAGTCATGCGTACCTCACTTCATTGCGCCGACCGGCGATGGCTGCGCGCAATCGTCTTGGGTGCGTCGTCAGCAGTCAAAAAGAGAGCCCGGCCGGCAAGCCGTGTCCGGGCTCTCTCGTTTAACGAGCCTGCCGCACCGACAATGGTGCGGCAAGGCCATGGTTCCTTGGACTTTAGTCCGGCAGGCCGAACACGGTGAGCTGGCCGCCAAGAGCAGTGTACTCGGCAAGGCCGGCGTAGCCGCCGACCGCGCCGAGACCGGCCGTCCGACGACGCGGTTCCGCGGCAGCCTGCGTCACGGCCCTGTCGCCGGCCACGCCGCTGCCAGGCAGCGGCGTTTTCCGGCGCGAGCAGGCCACCGGCGAGGCCGATGCCGGCCCAGCCGCCGACGCCCGAGAGCACGGCGATATACTGCTTGCCGTCATGCTCGTAGGTGTTGACGTTGCCGATAATGCCCGACGGGGTCTTGAACTTGTAGAGTTCCTTGCCGTCGTTATCGACCGCCTTGATGTAGCCTTCCAGCGTTCCGTAGAAGACGACGTCGCCGGCTGTCGCCAGCGCGCCCGACCAGACCGAGAACTGCTCGGGGATCGACCAGACGATCTCACCCTTTGAAGCGTCCCAGGCGATGAAGTTGCCCATGCCGCCATGGCTGTCCGGAGCCGGATACATCGACACCGTGGCGCCGACATAAGGCTGACCGGCAGTGTAGCTGACCGCGATACGGCTCATAGTCCATGCAGACATGGTTGGTCGGCACGTAGAACAGGCCGGTCTTCGGCGAGTATGCCGCAGGCTGCTGGTCCTTGGTTCCCAACGCGGCCGGGCAGATGCCGGTCGAGTTGGTGTCTTCACCGTTCTGCTGGGTCGAGTATTTCGCGACGACCTGCGGACGGCCATACTGGTCGCTCGCCTTGTCCATCACGACTTCGGTCGCCCAGTTCACCTTCGGGTCGTATTTCTTGGCAACCAGAAGCTCGCCGCTGTTGCGGTCCATCGTGTAGCCGAAGCCGTTGCGGTCGAAGTGGACCAGAACGTCGTGCTTGGCGCCGTCGACGTCCATGCCGTCGACGAGGATCATCTCGTTGACGCCGTCATAGTCCCACTCGTCATGCGGGGTCATCTGATAGACCCATTTCGCCTTGCCGGTGTCGGCGTCGCGGGCGAAGATGGTCATCGACCACTTGTTGTCGCCAGGCCGCTGTACCGGGTTCCAGGTCGACGGGTTGCCGGAGCCGTAGAACACCAGGTTCGACTTCGGATCATAGGCATACCAGCCCCATGTCGCGCCGCCGCCTGTCTTCCACTGCTCGCCTTCCCAGGTCGAGATGCCGGAGTCCTTGCCGACCGACTTGCCGAGGCTCATCGTCGTCTCGATCCAACAACGTGTCCGCATCCGGACCCATCGAATAGCCGCGCCAGACCTGCTTGCCATCCGCAAGGTTGTAGGCGGCAACCCAGCCGCGGACGCCGAATTCACCGCCGGAAATGCCGACGATGACCTTGTCCTTGACGACGATCGGAGCGTGCGTGCGCAGATTCACCCTTCGAGCCGTCGATCGCCGCAGCGTTCTGCACCGACCAGACGACCTTGCCGGTCTTGGCGTCGAGCGCCGTCACCATCGTGTCGGCCTGGTTCAGGATGATCTTGCCGTCGCCATAGGCAACGCCACGATTGACCGTGTCGCAGCACATGATCGGGATGACAGACGGGTTCTGCTTCGGCTCATACTTCCAGAGGATCTTGCCGTCGTTGTTCAGATCGAGGGCATAGACGATGTTCGGGAACGGCGTGTGGACATACATCACGTCGCCGATCACCAGCGGGCCACCTTCATGGCCACGCAGCACGCCCGTGGAGAAGGTCCACTTGGCCTGCAGGGTCTTCACATTGTCCTTGTTGATCTTGTCGAGTGTCGAGTAGCGCGTATTGGCGTAGTCGCCCGTCGGCATCGCCCAGTTCTTGGCGTCCGACGGAAGCTTGATCAACTCGTCATTCGCCCAGGCGCCCACAGCCGTTGCGCAGGTGATCAGCGCCGCGGCGGAAAGGAGTTGGGTGGTGTATTTCAGTGCACGCATTTAGTCGTCCTCCCGGTGTTCACTCAGGAATCGACTGTTCGCCCCCGCACGGGGTTGCCCAAGCGATTCGCGTGGTGGGAAGTATTTCCGGCAGCGTGTCACGACCTAAGCCAGACGAGCAGAGGGCACCGTTACTGCCCATCCGAAGTTGGCCTACGAAAGACTGTCGCCGCTCCCTATGACGGTGACGCCCTTGAAGCCGGAAACAGAGAGAGGCTATGCCAATGAAATTCGGGGTGCAAGCAAAAAGAAATATCGTGATGTTGCAACGCAACATCTCGATATTGCGCCGCAATATATACAACATCCTTGTAGAAACTTCACCTCACGAGGCCGACGATAGACGACCTGCAATCGCGATCACAGAATTTTTCATTTAATTCGTGCCAAAATCGGTGCCGTCGGACGATCAAAACTACTTTGTTCTATTGGATGCAATTGCGTCACTATTGTCGACGCCAAACTCAATGCGGACGCATAGTTGCGCGACGATTGGACAACTCACAGGGGCCGACAAACTGCCCTGCAAACCATCGTCCGCCAGCTTTGCCAGGGTGCGAAGAGTGGCCTCGGACCCGCCTCGTACTTTGGTCGAAGGTCACAAAGTCGTGCTCTTCACAGCTTCGCCAAACTTGTGATTGCTTGTTCTGCGACCGTGGAGAAAAGCGATCATGCGTGCACGAATTTTTGGCCTCTGCAATGCTGTCGGGCATCATCTCGATAGGCCTCTCACCGACAGCCCGGGCGGCCGGCGATTATCCCGACAACAGCCGTCGCGGACTATGTCTACGCCTGCATGAAGGTGAATGGCGAAACCCGCACGGCGCTCGAAAAATGCTCCTGCTCGATCGACGTCATCGCATCGATCATTCCGTACGAACATTATGTGACCGCCGAGACCTTCCGGCGCATGTCGCTGACAACCGGCGAGGCCAGCGGACTGTTCCGCGAGAGCGCGCCCGCCAAGGCCGCTGGCGGCGAATTGCGCCGTGCGCAGGCCGAGGCTGAGATACGCTGCTTTTGAGGCGCGGTGGCTACGACGACACCGTCGATCGCCGACGTTGGTGATTAACGCCTCACCAGGAGGGCAGATTTAAAATTAAGTGCGTGGCACTGATCGGGTTTCAACCGCCACCGACCCCCCTCTGTCCTGCCGGACATCTCCCCCTCAAGGGTGGAGATAGGCAGCGTTGACGATCGGTCGAAATCCTTGCGGCCAGCCAATCTCCCCCCTTGAGGGGGAGATGTCCGGCAGGACAGAGGGGGGTCGGTGGCGGTGAGAATTCCTAGCACCCAGCGAGCCTGAAAGAGGTCAAGCGAGACCACGCCCATGCGCTCCAAGAGTGTGAACAGATTAAACCGCGCATGAAGAAACTTCCCTTTCGTTTCAATCGCTTGTCAGTTTCTCGCACCCCAACTTATCCACACCCTTCCAGCCCTCTCCATAATGTCCGCGAAGGAGCGGCGATGGACTGGAACCACAAGATCGAACAACAGCGGGACGTGCTGCTGCGCATCGTGGCGCTGCTGTTCGCGCTGGCCGAATTGGCCGACGACGCAAGCACCCGCTCCCGCCGTGTCCGGCGCAAGGTGCTGTCGATCCTGCTGCGCGGCGAGGCTGTCGCGCGCCAGCTGCTCAGCTGGGAGGTGCTGAAATCCGGCAAGCCCGTTTGCCTGCCCGCGTGCCCTTGTGGCGACCGCGTCGAAGACGCCATGCAACTGGCCGATTGCTTTCGCGCGCATGGCCGCCGCTCTGGCCTACATCATCTGCGCGCAGACATTGCCCTTCAAACGCCGGTCGTCTCGCCATCTTCCGCTTTCGGACCGCCCGGCTCAATACAACGTGCCAAACTCGGCGCGTCCGACGCGGCGTTGGATTCCGCGCACTGGATTCGCCTTCTTTCGGCGGCGGGTAAAATCACCCAATTTCAGCTTAACAATCGCCTATTCTTTGCCGTTGACGGTCGCCAGATCGCCGACGTCGCTTAGGCATGCCCAACCGAGGCATCGTCACGTTCCCGCGTCATTCCGGGGCCGCGAAGCGGAACCCGGAAACCAGATTGTGTCGTTGCAGGAAGTGACCAGCAAGAGAAGCCGCGCTCTAATTCCGGGTTCCGCTTCGCGGCCCCGGAATGACGGCGCGGGGGCTGAAAGTCCTGCCGACGCCGGCCGTCACAGCCCGGCACTCTCCAGCGGCCATTTGTCGGCAAATGTCTTGCCTTCGGTATCGACAGCATCGACCACGATGTCACCCGGTCCGCTGGCAGTGAAATCGAAGCGGAAGTTCGGATCTTCCGAAATCGAGATGCCGCCTTCCATCGACAGGATCTGACGATCGCCTTGCTTGATGTCGATCTTTTGGACGAAGTGCGCCGGGATGAAATATTGCGTCAGTGGATCGCGCTGCAGCCCCGAATTGTTGGGGTGGCGGATCATCAACTGAACGTCCTTGACGCCGCTTGCCTGCCCCTCGGCGGGCGGAAACTGCTTCAGCTTCATCTGGCCCATGGAAGCCATCGCCTCGTCGGTGTTTTTCACCGCTGGCGCCGAGCAGCCGCCGGACGCCTTGATGAAGGTCTTCACCATGTGCAGCTTGCCGTCCTCGGTCTCGGCGATGGCGCGCAGATAGGAATAATCGTTTACCCGTACGCGCGTTGCGAGATGCGTCACACCGGCATCCTTGCCGAAGGTGAAAGTCGCAACCACCGGCGCCGGGTTCACGTCGATCACCATGATCAGCGATTTGATCTTTTGCCCCTTGGGGTCGAGATAAACGTCAACCGGAACCAGCGCCGCGTCCTGCGCCCGCTTCGGCGCTTCAAGGCGCACGATGGTGGTGGCTTCCTCACTCACCGGACGCTCGTTCAGCACGTCGTCCTTGATGCTCTGCCAGATATTCTCCGACGTCACCATCGTCTGCTGCGCGGCGGCAGGCGCAACCGGCAATACGGAAAAGGCAAATGCGGAAAACAGCAACGCTGCAGCGAGCCGGAAGGCCGGCTTCGGAGTGGATCGGATCAAATTAGCCTCCATCAGCTTCGATGGTGCCCAGGCTGTGCGAAATCATAGGCTTCACAGCGGCCGAAGGCAATTGCGTCACGAAGAGTTGCGGATTTTGGCTGCAACTGCCTCATTCCCACTCCAGTTCGGCATAGGCGGTGGTGGCGTTGCGCTCATTGTATTCGTCGAACAGCGCCCAGTTCGCGCGTTCGCTGAGGCCGGCAGTCGTCACCGCTTGCGACAGCGGCACACCTTTCTTGATGGCCGCGCGCAGATCGCCGGCGAGAACATCGAAATAGCGCCGTTCGGCATCGAGGGCCTGCGGCCAGTCCGCCGATGCCGGCCCGTGGCCCGGCACGACCTTCGATGCATCGACCGCGGCCAGCGCATCCATCTGCCGCATCCAGCCGAGCAGCGACCCGTCGAGCGTCGGAAGGTGGCGCATGAACACAAGATCGCCGGCAAAGAAGGTCCTCGTCGCCGGGTCGAGCACGGTCAGGTCGTTGTCGGTATGCGCGGCCTTCCAGGCGCGCAGCTCGAGCACGCGACCGCCCAGGTCGATTGTTTCCACGTCCTCCACCACCTCGGTCGGCGGAACGATCTCGACGCCGCGCATCAGCTCTTCGCCCAGCTGCCGCGTGTAGCTCTGCAGATAGAACGATCCCCGCGCCTCCAGCGCGCGCGGCAGGTTGCGGTGGCCGACAATCGTCGCGCCGAGGCGCTTGAAGACCGCGTTGCCGAAAATGTGGTCGGGGTGCATGTGCGTGTTGACGAGATAGCGGATCGGCTTGTCCGTGACCGCGGCAATCGCCTTCACCAGCGCATCGGCTTCCACCACGCTGCCGCCGCTGTCGACGACCGCGACCGCTTCCTGGCCCACGACCACGCCGACATTGCAGATCGCGCCGTGGTTGGCCGGCTCCATCAGCGCGTCGACGCCGGCAAAGGCGTAGACCCCGTCCGCCACGGGTGTCAGCCGCAAATCGCTGACGGTCGCCCCTGCCCTGCCGATCGGAAGAAGGCCGACGCCCAGACCGGTGGCGGCCAAGGCGACCACGGCTCTGCGACTGATGTTGTGCCCGCCGGCAGCTGATCCGTTCAAATGTCGTGGCCCTTGTCCGGGAAGGCGCATTTCCAGCGCACGACCTTCAGCTTCGGGTGCTCTTTCGTCCATTTGACGATCTCGGCTGGCGCCAGGATCATGCACTGAACCAGCGAGCCACGGCTCTCGAAATAGAGGTGCTCCTCGCGACAATCGCCGCCCGTCGAGGCCAGGCAGACAGTCAGGATCAGATCGACCAGATTCATCCGGGGCACCTATGGTCTCAACGGGCTTTTCAACCCATCAGCCAATACGGCCATCACCGCCCGCTTGTTTCATTGTCCGGAGCGGCTTGCGACCAAAAGCCTAAGCCCGCGATGCCGCGCTGGTCAACGAAGTCGCGCCCCTGGCAAGGCCGCGACAATGGTACAATTGACTTGATCCCGCTGTTGGTTAGGGTCGCCTCACGCAGCGCCGTGACCCGGGTGGAGTGAAGGGTCGACGCAACGGAACATGGCATCTGCGAAGATCACTCAGGGCACTGACGATCGGAAGAGGAAATGCCATGCGATTCATCGCACTGTTAGCGGCCGCTTCGGCCGCGATGCTTGTGTCCGGCCAGAGCTGGGCGCAAGACGCCGCGGCTGGCGAGAAGGTCTTCACCAAATGCAAGGCCTGCCACTCGACAGATGGAAAGAACAAGGTCGGCCCCACTTTGAAAGGCCTGTTCGGCCGCACCGCCGGCACGCTGGAAGGCTTCAAATATTCAACAGCGATGATCGACGCCGGCAAGGGCGGTCTGGTCTGGGACGAAGCTCATTTCGCCGAATACATCAAGGACCCGAAGGCCAAGGTGAAAGGCACCAAGATGGCCTTCGCCGGCCTGAAGAAGGACGACGAGATCGCCAATCTGATCGCCTATTTGAAGACGTTTCCATAACAGGCGGCGCGCCTCTTTGCCATCGAAGGGGCGCGCCAATCCTCAGCGAATAGTCGTGCTTGAAGCAGTGATGCCTGTTAGGCAGCCTCGGGCTGCCGCAGCGCCGCCGGAAGTTCATCGATCCGGTTGAGAACCAGGTCCCCGCCCAACTCGTCGGCCGGCACCTGCGTATAGCCGCCACGGATCAAGACGACCGGTATGCCGGCGGCCCGAGCTGCGCCGACATCGGCCAGGCTGTCGCCGACAAGTAAGGCGTCGGCCGGTTCCACGCCGCATTTCTCAAGCGCGAGAAACACCCCGTCGGGCGCCGGCTTCTTGGCCACGACAGCGTCGCCGCCGACCACCGCCTTGAACAGTTCCAGCAAACCGAAATGCAGCAGGATTTCACGCGTTGCGGCTTGCGGCTTGTTGGTGACGACGCCGAGCTTCGCGCCGCGGACGTGCAGCACAGCCAGTACCTCGCGCACACCCGGCATCAGCGTCGTGTGTTCGGTGACATGGCGCAGATAGATCGGGGCCATGTCGCGGTTTGCCTGCTGCAAGGCAGCGCCCGTCAAAGGTGAGCCGGCAGCGGCGAAAGCGCGCTCGACCAGCTTCTCGACGCCGTTGCCAATCATCAGCGTCACCTGCGCAACGGTCAGTGCCGGCAGATTGCGGCTCGCCAGCAGTTCGTTGCAGGCCGCTGCAATATCCGGCGCGGAGATCGACCAGCGTGCCGTCGAGATCGAACAGAACAGCCTTCGGCAACCCACGCCCAAGAATTGTCATGCGGCGTCCTTCCATTTGATCGAGCAGCCGATCGATGCGATCTGATCGTGCGGGCCGTTGCCGGTGCGGGCGACCTGCCGCATCGCCAGATAGAGGTCGCGGCGCAGATCGGCCGCGCCCTCTTCCTTGCGCGAGGCGTCAAGCCGGCCGCGATATTGCAATGTCAGGTCGCTGTTGAAGCCGAAGAAATCGGGCGTGCAGGCCGCGCCATAGGCCCGCGCTACCGACTGATCCTCGTCATAGAGATAGGCGAAGGTGAAGTCGTGCGCCTTGGCGAAACCCTTCATCTTGTCGAAGGAGTCTTCCGGATAGGCCGCCGCATCGTTGGAGCTGATCGCGACGAAGCCGACCCCTTCCTTGCCTGAGGTCATTGGCGTCACGCACGATGCGTTTGATGACCGCCTTCACATAGGGGCAATGGTTGCAGATGAACGCGACGACCAGCCCGTTGGGACCGGCCTGGTCGAAGATGGAATGGACGAGGCCGTCAACGCCAGGCAGCTTGGCATCCACCGCCGGCCAGCCGAAATCGCAGACGGGAGGGGCAGCAGCCATGGTTCAGGCGGCCTTCTTCATCGCGCCGTCCGACGGCCGCGCGGATGGCGGCGATGTTCGCGCGATAGGCGTCCTCGTTGCCGCCCTTGAACACCGCCGAACCGGCAACCAGCACATCGGCGCCGGCGGCGGCGACCAGCGGCGCGGTTTCCGGCGTCACGCCGCCATCGATCTCGATGTGGATCGGCCGGCTGCCGATCATCGCCTTGACCCGCCGCACCTTGTCGACGACCGACGGGATGAATGCCTGGCCGCCAAAGCCCGGATTGACGGTCATCAGCAGGACCAGGTCGAGCCGGTCGAGCACATATTCGATGACGCTTTCCGGCGTCGAGGGATTGAGCGCCACGCCGGCCTTCTTGCCGAGATTCCTGATGGCCTGCAGCGAGCGGTCGAGATGCGGCCCGGCCTCGGCATGCACGGTGATGTAGTCGCAGCCGGCATCGGCGAAGGCGGCGAGATAGGGGTCGGCCGGCGCGATCATCAGGTGGCAATCGAACACCTTCTTCGTGCGGCCGCGGACCATCTTGATGATCGGCGGGCCGAAGGTGATGTTCGGCACGAAATGCCCGTCCATCACGTCGAGATGGATCCAGTCGGCGCCGGCGCGGTCGATCGCCTCGACCTCGTCGCCGAGCTTCGAAAAATCCGCCGACAGGATCGAGGGGGCGATAATCGTCTTGCGTCATTTGTCACCTTCCCCGAGGCCGGCCGCCTTGTTGCCGGGCATGGAAAACACGCGGCTGGCGCTGATGTCCTCCGCCGAGATTGTCGACAGGGCCTTTGCATCGAGCGGACCGCTTGAACTTTCGAACAGGCGGTTGGCCTGCCTCAGCCGCGCGCGGTCGAGCGCGTTGCGGATCGAGCGGGCATTGGCGAAATGCGGCTGCGTGCGGCGCTTGCGCGATGTAGTCGGTCAGCGCTTCCGAGCGCCGGCTTGTCCAGATGGTAGTTCTGCTGGCCGAGCATCGTCTCGGCGATGCGAAACAGTTCGTCGTTCGTGTAGTCCGGGAAAGTCGATGTGATGCGCGATGCGCGAGCGGAAGCCCGGATTGCTCTCGAAGAAGCGGTCCATGCGGTCGGAATAGCCGGCGAGGATGACGACCAGGTCGTCGCGCTGGTTCTCCATCACCTGCAAGCAGGATCTCGATCGACTCCTGGCCGTAGTCGCGCTCGTTCTCCGGCCGGTAGAGATAGTAGGCCTCGTCGATGAACAGCACGCCGCCCATCGCCTTCTTGAGGATTTCCTTGGTCTTCGGCGCGGTGTGGCCGATATATTGGCCGACGAGATCGTCGCGGGTGACCGACACCAGATGGCCTTTGCGGATGTAGCCGAGCCGGTGCAGCAGATCGGCCATGCGCAGCGCCACGGTCGTCTTGCCGGTGCCGGGATTGCCGGTGAAGCTCATATGCAGCGTCGGCGTCTCGTGCGCGAGGCCCATCGCCTTGCGCGCCTTCTCGACCAGCAGCAGCGCCGCCGTCTCGCGGATGCGCTTCTTCACCGGCGCCAGCCCGATCAGTTCGCGGTCGAGCTCCGCCAGGACGTCCTTGACGCCGGAAGTCTCGAACTCCGAGCGCAGGTCGATGGCGGTGGGTAGTTCGGCTGGTTCGGTAATGGCTTCGGCGGTGCGACATGGCTGGCTCCTCTTACCCTCCCCCTTGTGGGGAGGGTCGGCGAATGAGGTCTGCGAAGCAAGCGATGAGCGGGGTGGAGGTACAGGCATGTCGTTGCCCCACCCCGATCCCTCGCAAGCTCGGGATCGACCCTCCCGCACGAGGGGGAGGGTAAGCGGCGCTAGCTCGTATACCTCTCGCCGGCGGGCTTGTTCGTGGCGTAAGGCGTCGTGGTGTAGTGCACCAGTCGTCCCGCGCCCTCCTGCCGCGCCAGCCGGAAGCCCGGCTCTTCGGCCGGCCGGTTGACGATGAACGACAGCCGCACCGACTCCCAGCCAGGGCTGGCATCGAAGGCGACGACGCGGATGTAGCGGTCGCCATAGACCTTGCGGCATTCCTTCAGCTCCATCATCAGCGCCGCCGCGTCGGGATTGTCGAACATCGGGTGGCCCCACATGTCCCAGTAGGTGTTGCGCGGATGCGGGTCGTCGGTGAATTCGAGGCTGACCGCCCAGCCGTTGTTGATGCAGTACTGGACCTGCGACGCGATCTGGTCGTCGGTCAGGTCGGGAAGGAAGGAGAAGGCTCCTTGGGTGATGCGCATGGTGAGTTGCTCCTAAAGAGTTGGCTGCGTTCACCCTCTCCGCCTGGCTTCGCTCGGCACCTCTCCCCGAAGAGATTGAGCGCAGCGAAATCTTGGAGACGGGGTCAGCGGTTGCTCCAGCCCGTCACCCCGACCGCTGCGGGGAGACCGTGCCCGACAAGGGGAGGGGTAAGTGGTGCTATTCCGCCGCCGTCGCCACCGGCACGAAGTCCGGCGAGTCGGTGGAGGCGTAGTTGAAGGTGACGTCCTTCCAGATATCCAGCGCCTGCTTCAGCGGCAGGCAGTGGCGGGCGGCTTCGTTGAGGATCTCCGGGCCTTCGTTGACGTAGTCGCGGCCGGCGTTGCGGGCGAAGATCATCGCCTCAAGCGCGACGCGGTTGGCGGTGGCGCCGGCCGCGATGCCCATCGGATGGCCGATCGTGCCGCCGCCGAACTGCAGCACCATGTCCTCGCCGAGCAGGTCGAGCAGCTGGTGCATCTGGCCGGCATGGATGCCGCCGGAAGCGACCGGCATCAGCTTGTTGAGCGAGGCCCAGTGCTGGTCGAAGAACACGCCGTTCTCCAGCCGCATCGGGTTAAAATCGTCGCGGCAGATGTCGTAGTAGCCCTTGGTCGTGGCCGGATCGCCTTCCAGCTTGCCGACGACCGTGCCGGCATGGATGTGATCGACGCCGGCGAGCCGCATCCACTTGGCGATGACGCGGAACGACACGCCGTGGCTCTTCTGACGCGTATAGGTCGAGTGGCCGGCGCGGTGGAGGTGCAGGATCATGTCGTTCTGCCGCGCCCAGTTGGCCATCGACTGGATCGCCGTGTAGCCGATCACCAGGTCGATCATGACGATGGTCGAGCCGAGCTCCTTGGCGAAGTCGGCGCGCTCGTACATCTCCTCCATCGTGCCGGCGGTGACGTTGAGATAGGTGCCCTTGATCTCGCCGGTCTCGGCCTGCGCCTTGTTGACCGCCTCCATGCAGTAGAGGAAGCGGTCGCGCCAATGCATGAAGGGCTGCGAGTTGATGTTCTCGTCGTCCTTGGTGAAGTCGAGACCGCCCTTCAGCGCCTCGTAGACCACGCGGCCGTAGTTGCGGCCCGACAGGCCGAGCTTCGGCTTGACGGTGGCGCCGAGCAGCGGCCGGCCGAACTTGTCGAGGCGCTCGCGCTCGACGACGATGCCGGTGGCCGGACCCTGGAAGGTCTTCACATAGGCGACCGGCAGGCGCATGTCCTCCAGCCGCAGCGCCTTGAGCGGCTTGAAGCCGAAGACATTGCCGATGATCGAGGCCGTCAGATTGGCGATCGAGCCCGGCTCGAACAGGTCGAGGTCATAGGCGATGTAGGCGAAGAACTGGCCGGGCGCGTTCGGCACCGGATCGACGCGATAGGCCTTGGCGCGATACTTCTCCTTAGCCGTCAGACGATCGGTCCAGACCACCGTCCAGGTCGCGGTGGAGCTTTCGCCGGCGACGGCCGCCGCCGCCTCGATCTCGTCGACACCGTCCTGCGGCGTGATGCGGAAGAGCGCGATGATGTCGGTCTCCTTCGGCTCGTAGTCGGGCTCCCAATAGCCCATCTTCTTGTATTCCATGACGCCTGACTTGTAGCGTGCGGCGCCGGTAACGGTGGACGACTTGTTCATGGCGGTGGTCCTTTCTAAATCTCGTCAGGCGGCTTTGGCGGTTGCGATATGCGGGTCGAGTTTTCCCGCGGCGTAGCGCTTGGCCATCTCGTCGAGCGGGATGACCTTGATCTTCGAGGCGTTTCCGGCGGTGCCGAACTGCTCGAACCGGTCGCGGCAGAGATCGCGCATCGCGTCCATCGCCGGCTTGAGGAATTTGCGCGGGTCGAACTCCTGCCGGCTTCTCGCTGGCGATCTTGCGGAACTGCCCGGTCATCGCCATGCGGCAGTCGGTGTCGATGTTGACCTTGCGCACGCCGTGCTTGATGCCGCGCACGATCTCCTCGACCGGCACGCCATAGGTCTGGGGCATCTCGCCGCCGAATCTGTTGATCACGTCCTGCAGTTCCTGCGGCACCGAGGACGAGCCATGCATGACCAGATGCGTGTTCGGCAGCTTGTGGTGGATCTCCTCGATCACGCGCATCGCAAGGATGTCGCCATCCGGCTTGCGGGTGAATTTATAGGCGCCGTGCGAGGTGCCGCAGGCGATCGCCAGCGCATCGACCTTGGTGCGGGCGACGAAATCGACGGCCTGGTCAGGATCGGTCAGCAGCTGGTCATGCGACAGCGCGCCTTCCGCGCCGTGGCCGTCCTCGGCCTCGCCATGCCCGGTTTCGAGCGAGCCCGAGCACGCCGAGTTCGCCTTCGACAGAAGCGCCGACCCAGTGCGCCATGCGCGCCACACGCTCGGTGACCTGCGACGTTGTAGTCATAGTCGGCCGGCGTCTTGGCGTCGGCCAGCAGCGAACCGTCCATCATCACCGAGGTGAAGCCGTGGCGGATCGCCGACATGCAGGTGGCTTCGTTGTTGCCGTGGTCCTGGTGGATGCAGAGCGGGATGGTCGGGTAGATTTCGGCCAGCGCCTCCATCATCTTGGCCAGCATGATGTCGTTGGCGTAGCTGCGCGCGCCGCGCGACGCCTGGATGATGACAGGCGCGTCGCAGGCCTTCGCGGCCTCCATGATGGCCAGCCCCTGCTCCATATTGTTGATGTTGAAGGCCGGCACGCCGTAGCCATGGTCGGCGGCGTGGTCGAGCAATTGCCTCAGTGTGATCTTGGCCATGGTCGAAAATCCTCTCAGGCGATCAGGCGCCGCGCCGTTTCCACGACGTTGTCGGCGGTGATGTTGAAGTGGCGGTAGAGGTCGGGCGCCGGCGCGCTGGCGCCAAAGCCGTTCATGCCGATGAAGGCGCCGCGTCTCGCCGATCCAGCGGTCCCAGCCCATGCGCGCTGCCGCCTCGATGGCGATGCGCGGCGCGGAGCCGAGCACGTCGGCGCGGTAGGCCGGATCCTGCTGCTCGAACAGCTCCCAGCACGGCATCGAAACGACAGCCGCGGCAACGCCTTGCTCGGCCAGTTTCTCTGCCGCGGCAACCGCGATCTCCACCTCGGAACCGGTTGCGATCAGCGTCACGTCGCGCTTGCCGGCCGGTTCGCGCAGCGGATAGGCGCCGCGCGCCGAACGGTTCTCGGCCGCATGCGCCGTGCGCAGCATCGGCAGGTTCTGGCGCGACAGCACCAACACGCTCGGCCGGTCCTTCGTCGTCCAGCGCCAGCTCCCAGGCTTCGGCCGTCTCGATGATGTCAGCCGGGCGGTAGACGTCGATGTTCGGCGTGGCGCGCAGCATCGCCAGATGCTCGACCGGCTGGTGGGTCGGGCCGTCTTCGCCGAGGCCGATGGAATCGTGCGTCATCACGTAGATGACGCGCTGGTGCATCAGCGCCGAAAGCCGCATGGCGCCGCGCGCATAGTCGGTGAAGCACAGGAACGTGCCGCCGTAGGGGATGAAGCCGCCATGCAGCGCGATGCCGTTCATCGCCGCCGCCATGCCATGCTCGCGAATGCCGTAGTGGATGTAGCGGCCGGCGAATTCGCCCGGCGCGATGCGGCCCATGTCCTTGGTCAGCGTCAGGTTCGAATGCGTCAGGTCGGCCGAGCCGCCGACCGTGAGATCGGTCGCCGCGTTGATGACGCCGAGCGCCATTTCGGAGGCCTTGCGGGTGGCGACCTTGGTCGCCTTCTCGACATGCTCCTTGCGGAAAGCCGCCAGCGCATCCGGCAACGGCGCCGGAGATTCACCGGCTGCATCGCGTCCTCGAAGGCGCGACGCTGCGACGAGGCGGCAAGCCGATGCTCCCACGCCTGTCGGGCGGCCTTGCCGCGCAGGGCGACGTCGCGCCAGGCAGCAACGATCTCGGCGGGCACGTCGAACGGCGCGTGCGACCAGCCGATGTTTTCACGCGTCGCGGCGATCTCGGCGTCGCCGAGCGGCGCGCCATGTGTCTTTTCCGAGCCCTGAAGGTTCGGCGCGCCCTTGCCGATGATCGTCTTGCAGGCGATCAGCACCGGCTTGCTCGGCCTTGCGCGCCTGCTTGATGGCGGCGGCGATCGCTTCCATGTCGTGACCGTCGACTTCGAAGACCTCCCAGCCGGCGGCGCGGAAGCGCGCCGGCTGGTCCATCGAGGTTGACAGGGAGGTCGGTCCATCGATGGAAATCGAATTGTTGTCCCAGAAGACGATCAGCCGGCTGAGCTTCAGATGGCCGGCGAGGTCGATCGCCTCGTGGCTGATGCCTTCCTGCAGGCAGCCATCGCCGGCGATGACATAGGTGTAGTGGTCGACCAGCGTGTCGCCGTAGCGCGCCGCCAACATCTGCTCGGCCAGCGCCATGCCGACGGCGGTCGAGATGCCCTGCCCTAGCGGCCCGGTGGTCGTCTCGATGCCCAAGCGCATGGCCGAATTCCGGATGACCCGCCGTGCGGCTGCCGAGTTGGCGGAACGCCTGCAACTGCTCGATCGGCATGTCTTCGTAGCCGAGCAGATAGTGCAGCGCATATTGCAGCATCGAGCCATGGCCGGCGGAAAGCACGAAGCGGTCGCGATCGGGCCAATCGGGCTTTGACGGGTCGATATTGATGAAGCGGTTGAACAGCACCGTCGCGACATCTGCCATGCCCATCGGCATGCCCGGATGGCCGGAATTGGCCTTCTGCACGGCATCCATGGCGAGCGCACGGATGGCATTGGCCATATCGGCTTCGGAGACCGCGATTTCAGGCGTTGTCTGAATTGCAGCGGCCTGGCTCATGCGTTCCTCCCGACATTGCGCTTGTAGCCGCTGATGAAACAGCTGATCGCGGCGCCGAACTGAGCCGGCAGGCTTTCGCGCGTGTCGCGGCGCAGGCGACAACATTGACCGCCTGCGGACTGCCCTGCCCTTTCAAGGCCGACACCATGTCGTTGGAGAGACCGGCCAGTGAGGTGTTGATGTCTGAAAACATGTCTGGGTCCTCCGTTACGAAGCGCGCCGCTTGCGCTCGATGAGCTGCAAGATCAGCGGTGTCAGAATGAGCTGCATGGCCAAATCGAGCTTGTTGCCGGGTACGACGATCGAGTTGGGGCGCGACATGAACGAGTCGTGGATCATCGACAGCAGGTACGGAAAATCGATGCCGCGCGGATTGGCGAAGCGGATGACCAGCATCGATTCGTCCGGCGTCGGGATCCAGCGCGCGATGAACGGGTTCGACGTGTCGACGATCGGCACGCGCTGGAAATTGATATTGGTCAGCGCGAACTGCGGAATGATGTAGCGCGTGTAGTCCGGCATGCGGCGCAGGATCACGTCCATGACCGCTTCGGTCGAATAGCCGCGCGTCGCACGATCGCGATGGATCTTCTGGATCCATTCGAGGTTGATGACGGGAACGACCCCGATCTTGAGATCGGCATGCTTGGCGAGATCGACCTTGTCGGTTACCGCGCAACCATGCAGGCCTTCATAGAACAAAAGGTCGCTCTCGCCGAACTGACGCCAAGGGGTGAAGGTGCCGGGGGCTGCGCCGTCGAAGAGTTTCGATTCTTCGTCATCATGAACATAGGTGCGAGTCTTGCCTCGGCCTTTGCGGCCGTAGTCGGCAAACACCTCTTCCAACGTTTCCAGTTCGTTTGCATCGGCGCTGAAATGGGTGAAATTCGGATTGCCGTTCTTCTCCTCCTCGGCGACCTTGGCGCGCATGCCGGCGCGATCAAAGCGATGGAAGGCGTCGCCTTCGATAAAGGCAGCTTCGATCTTCTCGCGCCGGAAGATCTGCTCGAAGATCCGCTTGACCGAGGTCGTTCCGGCTCCGGAAGAACCTGTGATCGAGATAATGGGGTGCTGGGCTGACATGAGACGTACTCGATCAGGCGCGGAAGAGGCCACGATTGCCGAACAGCGGGTGCCGCTCGCCAATGCTGGACGGTTCGGTGTGATAGCGGCCGATGCGCTCGACTTCCCTGCGACGAGCCGAAACAAAGCGGCACGCGCTGGTGCAGCTCCTCTGGCACCAGGTCGAGAATCCGGTCGATGCAGTCGGTCGCGGCACCGCCGGCCTGCTCGATCAGAAAGGCGATCGGGTTGGCCTCGTAGACGAGACGCAGGCGACCCTGGCCATAACCCTTGCGGCGGTCGGCGGGATAGCAGAACACGCCGCCGCGCATCAGGATGCGATAGGTGTCGGCGACCAGCGAGGCGATCCAGCGCATGTTGAAGTCGCGCTCGCGCGGACCTTCCGAGCCCTTCAGGCAGTCATCGACATAGAGCCGGATCGCTTCGTTCCAATGCCGGTAGTTGGCCGCATTGATGGCAAACTCCGACGTGCGCGGCGGAATGATGCGGCTCTCATGCAATTGGACGAATGTGCCCATGCGGGTCGAGAAGCAGAAGACATGCGTTCCGCTGCCCAGCGAGAGCACCAGCGCGAGCTGCGGGCCATAGATGAAAAAGCCGGCCGCAAGCTGCTTGTTCCCAGGTTGGAAAAAAGTGGCGGCGGGATTGTCGCCCGCGCCGCCCAGGGCTGGGAGCATGGAGAAGATCGTGCCGATCGAGACGTTGGTCTCGATGTTCGACGAACCGTCGAGCGGGTCGATTGCAATCGCCAGCGGCGCGTCCTTGTCGAGCAGCACCGGTTGATCCAGTTCTTCCGAAACATAGAGCGCGACAGGCGAGTGACGCATGGCGTCGAGAAAGATGTCATCGGCGAAAACGTCGAGGTCCTTCTGGGTGTCGCCGTCGGCATTGGTGCGACCATTCGATGCCCCGGCCGCTGCGCCGAGCGCGCCCTGGTTGACCGTGTCGCGGACACGGACCGAGGCGCGCGCCATCTGCCGGACGGTCTCCACGATCGCGGCGCGGAGGCCGTCATCGGCACGGGCATAAGAATTCAGGAACGCGTCGAGCGTGGCCGTGGCCATGTTAACCTCCCGAACCGGCATCCTGCTTATGGCGTCGGTTCGAGGGTGATCTGATCGCAATGGATTGGATGAGTAAATTTTAATGACTTTACTAGGGCGATAAAATCTCCTTATCTAACTCATGCGCAATCTCTCGCTTCGTCAGCTCAGAACCGCCCAGGAAATCGGCACGCACGGCAAAATCGTCAATGCCGCCAGTGTGTTGAACCTCACGCCACCTGCGGTGACGATCCAGTTGCGGCAGATGGAAGAAGAACTCGGCCTGATACTGTTTGATCGCACGACCGAAGGCATGCGTCCGACCGCCGCAGGCCTGGCGGTGATCGAGACCGCACAGGCGATCGAGGAACGGCTGCGCGTGCTTACCGATCAGATCGACGCCATCAAGGGCGTCCGCGCCGGCAGCTTGCGCCTTGGGGTCGTCTCGACGGCGAAATATTTTGCACCGCGCCTGATGGCCGCGTTCATCAAACAGTTTCCGGACATTGAGATGAAATTGTCCATCGGCAACCGCGCCGACATCATTGCCATGCTGAAGAATCATGAAGTCGACGTCGCGCTTATGGGCAGGCCCGCCAAGGCGGTGCCGGTGCGGGCTTCCGCTTTCGGCGATCATCCGTTGGTGATCATCGCTGCGCCTGGCCATCCTCTCGCGAAGGCGCGCGATATTTCCAAGGAACGCATCGCCGAGGAAACTTTCCTCATCCGCGAACCAGGCTCTGGCACGCGCATTTCCCTGGAAATCTTTTTCGCCGATATCCCCGGCCGCATCGACGATCTCGGCGTCGAGATGGGATCGAACGAGACGATCAAGCAGGCGGTGATGGCCGGGCTCGGCATCGCCTTCATCTCCGCGCACACCATCGCGATGGAAGTCGAATTCAAGCGGCTCGTCATCCTCGACGTCGTCGGAATGCCGATCCGCCGGCAGTGGTTCGCCGTCATGCGGTCCGACCGCGCCGTTTCGCCCGCGATGGCAACTTTTCATGACTTCCTGATGCGCCAGGGCGCGGCGCACTTGCCGCTGCTGGCCAAGCTTTATCCGGAGCCCAGGCGATAGTCGCTCAAAGTCGCGTCATCGCTTGGCGCACGCGTTCCACGAATGCCGCCCGCTTCTGGTCGGTTGCATTGTTCATGTCATAGAGCGCCAGAAAGAGGGGCGGTTTCGGCGTGCGGAAGACTGACCACAGGAAGCGCTTTCCGAGCTTGCGCGGCGGATCGCCGATCAGGAAAGCACGCCAGCGCACCGCGCCATAGGTCGTGATCATCACGACACGTTTGATGTTCGTCAGGTTTGGCGACACCATGCCATTTTCGAGCCGGAAGCTGACTCCCGGCAAAAAGACCCGGTCGAAATAGCCCTTCAGGATTGCCGGCAGCCCAAAATTCCAGATCGGGCAGACGATGACAAAAGCCTCTGCTTTCAACAAGCGCTCGACATAGTCGTCGACCGGCGCGCGGTTCGACGGCACATCGTGATAGCCGATCCGTTCGTCCCGCGTTAGCACCGGCTGAAAATTCTCGGCGTAGAGGTCGCAATCGTCGACCTCATGCCCATTGGCCGTAAGTGTTTCGACGACGGTTCGATGCAGCGCCGCCGCGAAACTGGTTTCCACCGGATGGGCGTAGACGACGAGAACGCGCATCGGCCCTTATGCGACCTCGCGAATGCCGGGGAAGATGTAGCTGCGATGCGCTTCGAAATCGAAATTCGGATCATCCCAGGCGATCATCTTGCCGGGATTGAGCAGGCCCTTCGGATCGGCCTCCCGCTTGAAGTCAAGCTGGATGCGGTCGGTCTGCTTCATGCCGCCTTCCTCCAGCGTGTAGCGATGAGGATTGAAGACTTTTACGCCATTATCCTCGTGGATACGGATGATCTCATCCAGCCGTTGTTCGGTCGTGAAGCGCACTAGCGGCAGTCCTGCAAAGGCGGGTCGACCGTTGAAGCGCAATATCTCGCAATGCATAGGTACTTCGTCGCCGAACAGCTTCATCATCGCGTCGACCGCCTCTGCATCCGCATATTGCGTTTGGAGATAGGTGATCGTGGGATCGACGCGCAGCGCCCGCAAAGTGGTGTGGTTCCAGCCAAGTTCATAGGCCGGCGGCAGGCCCTTCTTCTCTTCGTCCGTTGCCTTGTCGGAGCGGTAGACCACCTCGCCCTTGTGACGGCCGGCCAGGATAGCCAGCGAATCGACCGCCACCGGCGCCGCCATCAGCACGCAGATGGATTGGTCGCGGCGGTAGAACTTCTTGTGGCGCGGGAAATAGTCGAACGGCACCGGCGCCGCGATAGGCGCGACCTCTTTCACCAGCATGCCGTCGGCGTGCCCAACCGTGCCGCTGAAATGCACCGAGTCCATCACGTCGTCGAACGCGACAATGACATCAACCCACTCGTGCGCCTGCGTGGTCGGTATCTCGACCTCGGTGATGATGCCGTTGGTGCCATAGGCGTGGATTGCCTTGTGCAGATCCTCGCCGACGAGATCGAGGATGCGGGGCTCAGCCTCGCAGGTGACGAGCCGGATGCGCAGCACATTGCCAAGGTTGCGCAACCCGCCCCAGCGCACCGATCCGACCCCGCCCGAACCGCCGCCGACGAAACCGCCAATGGAAGCGGTGCGATAGGTCGACGGATGCATGCGCATCTCCTGGCCGATCGCAGCCCGTGTCTGGTTGTCAATCTGTTCGAGGATTGCGCCCGCCTCGGCGACAACCGTGCCGCCGGATATCGACTTCACCGCCGTCATCTCGGCAAGGTTCAATACCGCGCCGCCAGACAGCGGCATCGCCTGGCCGTAGTTGCCGGTGCCCGCGCCACGCGGCGTCAGCGGCACGTCGTGCGCATAGGCTGCAGCGACGATGCGCACGACCTCATCCTCGCTCTTCGGCGTGACGACAATGTCGGCCGTGACGTTTTCGAGCTGGCGCTTGAGCACCGGCGAGTACCAGAAAAAGTCGCGGCTCTTCTGCTTGACGAGGACAGGATTGTCCTCCGTCTTCACATCGCCGATCGCTTGTCTGAAGCCATTCAGGTCCATCGTCTAGCGTTCCATCAGATCATCGAGTTCGCGGTAATCTGGCAATTCCGCATCGAGCACTTTGCCATCGCGGAGCACCGTGCGACGGCTTTCCGGGCGCGACAGCACCTCGCTCCAGTCGCGCCCGCGCAGGATGACGAGATCGGCCTTGCGACCGGGCGCCAGAATGCCGGCCTCGGAGCCCATCGCTTGCGCGGGGTTTCGCGTGATCAATGTCGCTGCAATGTCGATTGGATGGTCGAGATGGCCGATGCGCACCGTCTCGCGCAACACTTCCAGACAGTCGAGATCGCCATAGGCATAGAACGGGTCACGTGTGTTGTCCGACGCGACGGAGACATTGACGCCGGCAGCCAGCAGTTCGCGGATCAACGTCACGCCGCGATAGCGCGGCGTTGTCGATCCATCGCCGCGATCTTGCAGATAAAGATTGCACATCGGCAGCGACACGATGTCGATGCCAGCCTTAGCCACCAGCTCGACCGTGCGCTTTGCCTCGTCGTCATCCTGCCGCGCCAGCGAGCAGCAATGGCCGGCGACAACCTTACCCTCAAATTTCTTGGCCAGCACAGCCTCGGCAAGCAGGCGCAATCCATTGGATGCGGCATCCAACGTTTCATCGAGATGCAGATCGATATCGAGACCCAGTTCGGTTGCGATGTCGAGCGCGCGGCCGATCGCTTCTCCCATCAGTGGGTGCGAGGCCATCGCGCCGCCCAGAATGCCGCCGTGCTTTTTCACACAGCGGGCGACCTGATCGAGAATGCCTGCATCCAGCATCTGGTCGATGCCCATCAGCGCCACAGCCTGAAGCTCGATGCGACCCTTCCACTGTTCGCGCATCTCCGCGAAAAGCGGCCAGGTGATTTCATCCTGCGGCGGAATGGAATCCAGATGCGTGCGCAAAGCCACCGTGCCAT
>CAVQCL010000024.1:0-41693 GCA_963710935.1 uncultured Alphaproteobacteria bacterium
GGGTTGCCAACCCCTCTTCGAAATCGCCGATATCGACTTCAACATGCCGGCCGCGGCGTCGGAATGCATCAATCAGCTTGTGCCGTGCGATGGCGTAGAGCCATGGCTCCACGGTAGAGCCCTGCCGCCAGGTATGGCGCTTCAAATGGATGGCCAGCAACGTCTCCTGCACGACATCCTCGGCATCTACCCCGCCTTGCTTCATCCTGCGTCTGGCGAACGCCCTGATCAGGACAGCCGCTTGACGCAGGAAGGCCGCATAGGCCTTCTCATCACCCGCGAGCGAAGCGGTCAGCAAAGTTGCCAGATCTGCGTTTGCCATGCCTGCCGTACGGATTACACCTGCTTCGCCCCGGACGGTCGGTTTGTTACAGTGTCAGTTGGTCGGGCGCATATATTGGTCGAAATTGGCGGCGTAGTCGTCGAGATTTTCATCAAGCATCGCGCGATACTGCTCGACGAAATAGTCGATCGTTTCGTCTTTCGCCGCTTTCATTTCCTCGCTCGATTCCCAGCCCGTGGCGCTGACCCACGCATTGAAGCGGGCTGCCGCATAGAGCGTCGAGGCGCTCACCTTGCCGGCGTCATGTCGAGCTGTTCGTTGGCGAGGTTGATGACCGCATCGGCACGGTCGAAGAAATGGTCGTCGGCTTCACTTCCTGCGTTCTTCGCGGCGCCGGCTAGGCGAGGTCGGCCGTTTCATTGGACCCGCTTTCCCGCAGCGTCGAACCAGTGCAGCTTGGAGGCAGATATGGCGAGTTTCTCGCCCAGTTCATGCGTCGAGCGGCCCCCGACACGAACGACAAGGCGCTCGCCGACCGCCGAGCAATAGAGGAAACTTTCGGCCCCGACAGGCTCGACACCTTGCACCACGGCTTCGAGCCGTAGCCCGTGGCTGCGCCCGCTTGCGATATCGGCATCCTCCGGACGAAAGCCGACGGTCGTCGCCCCTTGCGGCACCATTTCGGACACCGGCGAACCGTCGCCGAACTTTCCGTCCGACACCGGCAGCAAATTCATCGGCGGCGCGCCGATGAAGCTCGCCACGAAGGTCGAGGCTGGTTTCTCGTAGATGTCGAGCGGATTGCCCATCTGCTCGACCAGCCCGGCATTCATCACGACCAGAAGGTCGGCCAGCGTCATCGCCTCGAGCTGGTCGTGCGTGACGTAGACCGAGGTGACGCCCAGCGACCGCTGCAGGTTCTTGATCTCGACCCGCATCTGGCCGCGCAGCTTGGCGTCGAGGTTGGACAGCGGCTCGTCGAACAGGAAGACTTTCGGGTTGCGCACGATGGCGCGGCCCATGGCGACGCGCTGGCGCTGGCCGCCGGACAGTTCGCGCGGCCGCCGCTCGAGCAGATGCGCAAGCTCCAGCGTCTTCGCGGTCGCCTGCACGCGTTTGTCGATTTCATCCTTCGGCATGCCGCGGTTGCGCAGGCCGTAGGCCATGTTGTCGTAGACCTTCATGTGCGGATAGAGCGCGTAGTTCTGGAACACCATGGCGATGTCGCGCTCGGTCGGGCCGATCTCGTTGACCACCTTGCCGTCGAACGAGCACGGTGCCGGCGGAAATCGTCTCCAGCCCGGCGATCATCCGCAGCAAGCGTCGACTTGCCGCAGCCGGACGGCCCGACCAGCACGCACAGCGCCTTGTCGGGAATGGCGATGGACACGCCCTTCACCGCCTCCACGCCGCCGGCATAGACTTTTTTCACGTCCTTCAGATCGACAGTGGCCATTCAAAACTCACTTCTCGGTATCGACCAGCCCGCGCACGAACCAGCGCTGCATCAGCACGACAACCAGGATCGGCGGCAGGATCGCCAGCATCGCGGTCACCATGACCAGATGCCATTCGGTGTCGGCGTCGGCGAAGGACACCATCTTCTTCAGCGCGATCACGATGGTGTTCATCTGGTTGTCGTTGGTGACCAGCAGCGGCCACAGATACTGCGTCCAGCCATAGATGAAGAGGATGACGAACAGCGCCGCGATGTTGGTGGCCGACAGCGGCAGCAGGATATCCTTGAAGAAGCGGAACGGCCCTGCGCCGTCGACCCGCGCCGCCTCGACCAGTTCACCCGGGATGGTCAGGAAGAACTGGCGGAACAGAAGCGTCGCCGTGGCCGAGGCGATCAGCGGCACGATCAGTCCGGCATAGGTGTCGATCAGCCCGAGATCGACCATCACTTTGTAGGTCGGCAGGATGCGCACTTCGACGGGCAGCATCAGGGTGATGAAGATCAGCCAGAAGAAGAACATGCGGAACGGAAAGCGGAAAAACACGATCGCATAGGCCGACAGGATCGAGATGATGATCTTGCCGATCGCGATGCCCAGCGCCACGACCGTCGTGTTGAACAGCAGCGTCGACACCGACACGCCGCCAATGCGCCCGACGCCGCCAAACAGCGCCTCCGAATAGTTGTTGAGGAACTCCGGCCCGGCAGCAGCGGCAGCGGCGGCCGCAGGATCGTCTGCAGCGTGTGGGTCGAGGCGACGAAGGTGTAGTAGATCGGAAACGCGACGACGAGGATGCCGAGGATCAGCACGGCATGCGCGATGTAGGTGCGAAGGGGGGATTGGCCGATCATGGCAGCGCGCCTCTTCTTTCCCCCTTGCGGGGAGGGTCGTCCGAGCGAAGCGACGGATGGGGGTGGGGGTGGATTCGTAACCTTGGCGAAGCGGAAAACCCCCAGCGCCGCCTCACGACCGCTCGCGGCGCGCTTCGCCGCCACCCTCCCCGCAAGGGGGAGGGAAAGCGCTGTCTCACCCATAATGCACCTTCTTTTCCACATAGCGGAACTGCACCGCCGTCAGCGCGATCACGATCACCATCAGGATCACGCTCTGCGCCGCGCTATCGCCCAGGATCAGATTGACGAAGCCGTCATTGTAGACCTTGTAGACCAGCGTCTCGGTCGCCTTGCCAGGCCCGCCGCCTGTTACGGCATGGATGATGCCGAACGTATCGAAGAAGGCGTAGACCGTGTTGACCACCAGCAGGAAGAAGGTCGTCGGCGCCAGCAGCGGGAAGACGATCGTCCAGAAACGTTTGGTCTCCCGCGCGCCGTCGATAGCCGCCGCTTCGATCAGTGTTTTGGGGATCGCCTGCAATCCGGCAACGAAGAACAAAAAGTTGTAGCTGATCTGCTTCCAGGCAGCCGCCATGACGACCAGCACCATCGCCTGATCGCCCTTCAGCAGCGGGTCCCAGGCGATGCCCATCGACGCGCAGCGCATAGGCCAGCGTGCCGATCGAGGGGTTGAACAGGAACAGCCAAAGCATGCCGGCAATCGCCGGCGCAACCGCATAGGGCCAGATCATCAGCGTGCGGTAGGCGCCTTTGCCCTTCACCACCCTGTCGGCCATGACCGCCAGCAGCAACGCTACGACCATCGCCACGACCGCGGTGGATACTGAGAAGATGACCGTCACTTTCAGCGAGTTGATATAGTTCGGGTCCGACAGCACCTTCTTGAAATTGTCGAACCAGACGAACTGCGACCTCAGGCCGAACGGGTCTTCCCTCAGCATCGACTGGTAGAGCGCCTGGCTCGCCGGCCAGTAGAAGAAGATCAGCGTGATCGCGAGCTGCGGCGCGACCAGCAGGTAAGGCAGGACCTTGTTCGGAAAGACGACGCGGGGGGTCATGCAGACTCGGCGCCTCACCTCCCCCTTGGGGGGAGGGTGGCAGCGAAGCGGCCGGGTGGGGTCCAAGCGGCAGCGCGCAGAGCAAAATGAAGGCAGAGTCCCGCATTACCGACCCCACCCGGCCCGACCTTGGTCGGCCACCCTCCCCTCAAGGGGGAGGGACTAACGCGCGAAGCTGGCAACTCTTACTGCCCGGCTTCCTTGATCGCGGCATTGCCGCGCGTGACCGCGTTGTCGAGCGCCTGCTGGGCGGTCTGTTCGCCGGCTAGCATCTTCTCATATTCTTCGTTCATGATGTCGCGCACTTGCGGCAGGTTCGGCAGGCGCACGCCCTTCGAATTCTCCGTCGGCGCTTTGGCGAGCATCTGGATGATCGGGATCTCGCGCGCCGGGTTCTTGGTGTAGAAGCCGTCCGCCTTGGTCTTCTCATAGGCCGCCAGCGTCACCGGCAGATAGCCGGACACCTGGTGCAGGCGTGCCTGGATGTCGGTCTGCGAGAGGAAGTTGAAGAACGCCGCGACGCCCTTGTATTCGTCGTCCGACTTGCCGGCAAAGACCCAGAGCGACGCGCCGCCCGGGATCGTGTTCTGCGAGTTCGGTGTCGTAGGGCAGCATGCCCGTGCCGTAGTTCATGCCCGACTTGACGATGTCGCCCAGGCCACCCGAGGACTCGGTGAAGATGCCGCATTCGCCGGCGAGGAAGATCTGCTTGGCTTCCGAAGTGCGGCCGCCATATTTGAACGTGCCGTCCTTGGCGAGGTCCGCCAGCGCCTGGAAGTGCTTCACGAAGGGCTCGGCATTGACCTTCAGTTCGACATTCGGCCCGGCGATACCGTTCTCCTGCGTACCCCAGGAATAGTTGTTCCAGGCAGCGAAGTTTTCGGTGTGGATCCAGGTCAGCCAGGTCGAGGTGAAGCCGCAGGGCGCGGCGCCCGACGATTTGATCTTCTTGGCGGCGTCCCAGACCTCGTTCCAGGTCTTCGGCGGATTGTTCTCATCCAGCCCGGCCTTCTTGAAGATGTCCTTGTTGAAATAGAGGATCGGCGACGACGAGTTGTAGGGGAACGACAGCATCGTGCCGTCGGGCTTCGAGTAGTAGGACACGATGCCCGGCAGATACTGGCTCTTGTCGAACGGCTTGCCGCCCATCGAAAGGATGTCGGCGACCGGCTTGATCGCGCCTTCGGCGGCCATCATCGTGCCGGTGCCGGCGTCGAACACCTGCATGATCGTCGGCGGCTGCTTGGCGCGGAAAGCGGCGATGCCGGCGTTCAGGGTTTCGGGATAGGTGCCCTTGAAGACAGGCGTGACCTTGTACTCGCTCTGGCTTGCGTTGAATTCCTTCGACAGCGTCTCGACCACCTCGTTGTTGGCGCCAGTCATGGCGTGCCACCAGGAAATTTCGGTGACGGCGAAGGCCGAGGTGGTGGACAGCAGTGTCGCTACGGCGACGGCGGACGAAAGCCCGAGAAGTTTCATGGTTCGCTCCCTTTGTTAGTTGGCGAAGAAAGGGTGGCGACGGCGCGAAACGCGCAGCCCTCCCAAACCGCTGCGCGCAGTATTGGCGGATTGTGACAGGCGCGCAATGCCTTTGTTGTAGTTTCGTGAAATTTTCGATTGAAACGCGAATGAGTTCGATCCGACGAGGCAAGACCCCTCAAGGATCGGTCGATCCGATCTGCAATGCGCCAGCCATTGAACCCGCGGCTTCGGTTGCCGGGCATGGCTCGCCCGTCGTGTAGACGCGGACAGTACTGTCCACGCCAATGTCGCATTCGTGCAACCAATTCGGCGATCTGCCCGACATCAGATCAACGGCAAGCGGAAAATTTTCTTGCAAGCGCGGGTTCGGTTCCCCGGGGTAGCGGCAAACCATCACATGCGTTGCCCGCGAGCGATCGAACCATACTCTCGGATCGGGTGTCGCGGGATCGAAGAAGCGTTGCGCTCGCTCCACGCCGGGAACTCCGGTATGTAGCGGAACCACAGTTACTGTCACATTGTGAGCCTTCAACAAGTCGATGCTGAGCAGCGGCGGGGAGAATACCCGTGCGTTGGCCGGCCAGGTCAAGTTGGCCAAATCATCGGGTTCACACATGGCGGCGATGTCGGCGCCGGCGAAGCGCATCTCTGTGAGGTCTGGCGAAATGGCGCGCACACCAAGGACAACGACGAGCAGCATCAATCCCGGCGCACAGAGGGCAGGCAAAGATCGCATCGCGACACGAGGCTTGCCCACGAATAGGGAAAGACGATCAACTGGAATTGCGGCCAACAGGAAGGCGAGGCCTGGACCTGCAAACAGCGAGACATACCGAAGGTAGCGAAAAATGAGGATGGTGTGCACCAGCATGACGACGGCATAGAACGAATAGACATTGAGATGGCGAAACCGAAACCGGACGAGCGATGCCGCAGCCACAACCGCACCGATACTCGTGAATAGCAGTAAAACGTTGGGCGCCATTCCGCTGACGCGCTGATCGGGTTGGGCAAATATCGACTTTTCCTGAATCATGTACGCCAACCAAGTGTCACGCAGGTAGTCGGGAAGCCCTCCATATGGTCCCTTCAAACACTCGGGAAACAGCCAAGCTACGAGGCCTAGCGAACCTGCCCCGCAGGTGGCAAGTGCGGCGAACCGAAAGACGCGACTATGCTGCCTCGCAAGCGTCAAGGGGGCCACGACAAATGTCCCGGCGGCCAGGACAAGCGCCAGGGCGTAGGGCGTCGAATAGCGGTCACACATCGGGCCAGAGTTGTCGACAAACGTGGCCGTGGTGAAAAAAAGAAGTATTGCAGCGCTGCTCAACCCGGCGCCTAGCATCGTCAGCCGCTGCTCTTCCTCCTTACCGCCGGCAATGAATTCGATGGCGTAGATCGCCAAAGTGACGGCGAACATCGTGGCCATCTCCAGGCCGATCGAAATGCCTAGTGCGATCGTTACACCATTCCAGAATGCGGACCGCCGACTTGGTCTCAGTGTGAGGTCGACCGACGCAAGCAGCAAGATGATCTGTAGATTGTGGTAGTCGATTCTCGTATGGCTGGAACTCCGCCAGGGCCCAGAACCCGACGAAGATGCTTGCCGCCAAGAGGGCGGCGGGATGCTCAAATCCAAGCACGGCGCCGATGCGGTCCAGGAGAAAGATCGTCGGCAGCAGAAGGACAAGCGGCACCGCGAACATTGCGAGATTCAGAGCCGCATCGATCCCGATCAAATAAGAAAAAGGAGCTGCGACCAGAACATAAGGCAAGTCTACCAGTAGGGGCCAATGCGTCGAGAACGCCTCTGGCTGCGCTACAAAAGGCAGATACCGATGGAACAGATCTCCGCCAAGCAATACCGCGCGCAGTTCCAAGGCCTTCACTATGTCATCGGGATCGCGGTTGAGTTCAAGCCCGAAATACCATGTTGCTGTCAGCACAAGGCACATGATCAGCCATGCGGCGACCACAGGCGAGCGAAGACGCCGTGATTCAGAAATTCTGTTGATGGCAATGGCCGCGAACATTGATGGCATGGGTCATCATTTTCGCAGAGCAAAATTACAAAACGATAAAGTCGGCCGGGCGCCCAGCGTGCTTATCGCGCCGCCCAGAACAGGCCGCGTTCCATCATCGTTCGCATCTCAGGCACGGCGAACTCGTCGGCCGTATGTCCCAACGAGCTGTAAAACACCTTGCCCTTGCCGTGACGGCGTTTCCACACCACCGGCATCGTCACACCGTCGATTGTCGCAAAATGTTCGCCTGTGAACGTCGTCGTGGCAAGCACCTCGTTCGACGGGTCGACATGCATATAATATTGCTCGGAGCGATAGTCGAAATCCGACAGGCCCAGCATCACAGGATCGTCCGGGCGCACGATGTTGACGCGGTAGTCGATGATGTTGCCGGGATGCGCTACCCACTGCCCGCCGACCATGAACTGGTAGTCCGGCTCGTTGCGGAAACTGTCGCCCATCGTTCCATGAAACCCGGCGAGCCCCGTGCCGGCAGTCACCGCCGCCACCAGATTTTTCAGCTCCGGCTTTTTCGATCGTCGACATGGTGATGACCGGGACGATCAGATCGAATTCACCGAGAGAGGGATCGGCTAACGGTGCGGTGCCTTGCTCCAGGGCGACCTCGAAACCATTCGCCTCCAGAAATCTCGCGCACAATATTGGCGCTGCGTTCGGGCGTATGCCCGTCCCAGCCGCCCCAAACTATCAATGCGCGCTTTGGCATCACCATCTCCTCAGTCGCCGACCGCCTGATCGATCAGCTTTTTCGCGTCGTCGCTCGACCATTCGGCCGGGCCATTCATGCTGGCAAGCAGACACCCTTCGCCGTCGATCAGCAGCGTGACTGGCAGGCCGAGCGCAAGCCCCTCCTTCTTCAGCGTCTCGAACAGCGCCAGCGTGTTGTCGCGATAATAGCCCAGCGACTGGATGCCGATCTCCGGCAGAAACTTCTTCGGCTTGGTGTCGTCGCCGGTGTCGACATTCACGGCAATGACTTCGAATTTCTCGCTACCCTTTTCTTTCTGCAGCGCGTCGAGCGCGGGCATTTCGGCGCGGCAGGGCGCACACCAGGTCGCCCAGAGGTTCATCAGCACGGTCTTGCCGGCGCGGTCGGCCAGCGTCATCGGCTTGGCGTCAGGGGCATTGAACGCCAGCGCCTTCAGCGATTTAGGCGGGTCGGCGGGCAGCATCGCCGCCACCTGGCCTTTCGCCTCGGCAGCCACAGCCTTGGCTTGAGCGGCCTTGGCCACACAGGCCGCATCCTCGGCGCTGGCGACGCGCCGGCGCGGCTGGCTCAGCCGCCGGCTGCGCTGCCATGTTGCGTTCGAAGCCACCGCGTGACATATACGGCAACCGCGCCAGCCAGAAGGCCGGCGGCTGCCGCGAGCATGATCAGTTTCGGCGCGGGAAACAGTCTTCGTGGCTTGTCGTCGGGCATGGCAGGCTAAAAATTCTCCGGCACGGGTTATAGCGATGAGCGAGAAGAAGGCCAGCAACCAGATGTGGGGCGGACGTTTCGCCTCAGGCCCGGCCGCCGTCATGGAAGCGATCAACGCCTCGATCGGTTTCGACAAGAAACTCTACCGGCAGGACATTCGCGGCTCCATCGCCCATTCCGAGATGCTCGCCGCACAAGGCATTATCTCCACGGCCGATCAAGAAAAGATCGCTCACGGCCTGAACACGATTTTGAAAGAGATCGAAGACGGCAAGTTCGAATTCTCGACGCGCCTGGAAGACATCCACATGAATGTCGAAGCGCGTCTTGCCAAACTGATCGGCGCGCCGGCCGGCCGGCTGCACACGGCCCGCTCGCGCAACGACCAGGTGGCGGTCGATTTCCGGCTCTGGGTCAAGGACGAGTGTTTTCGCGTCGCCGCGGCGCTGAAGGGCCTGATCGAGGCCTTCCTCGTCCGCGCGGAAGAGCACGCCGCCACCATCATGCCGGGCTTCACGCATCTCCAGACGGCGCAGCCGGTGACCTTCGGCCATCACTGCATGGCCTATGTGGAAATGTTTGCGCGCGACCTGTCGCGTGTGCAGGACGCTATCGAACGCATGGACGAAGTCGCCGCTCGGTGCGGCCGCCCTTGCCGGCACAGGTTTCGCCATCGACCGCCACGCGACCGCCAAGGCGCTCGGCTTCCGCGAACCCACTCGAAATTCGCTCGACTCTGTGTCCGACCGCGACTTCGCGCTGGAGTTCCTGTCGATCGCCGCGATCTGCGCCACCCATCTGTCACGCTTGGCGGAAGAGATCGTCATCTGGTCGACGCCGCAATTCGGCTTCGTGCGCCTGTCGGATTCCTACTCCACCGGCTCGTCCATCATGCCGCAGAAAAAGAACCCTGACGCGGCCGAGCTGGTCCGTGCCAAGACCGGCCGCGTCAACGGCCATCTGATCGGCCTGCTGACCGTCATGAAAGGCCTGCCGCTGACCTATTCCAAGGACATGCAGGAAGACAAGGAAGCGGTCTTCGATGCCGCCGAGACGCTGGACCTGATGCTCGCGGCAATGACCGGGCATGGTCTCGCGACATGACGGTCAACGCCGCCGCGATGAAAAAGGCCGCCGGCTCGGGCTACTCGACAGCCACCGACCTCGCCGACTGGTTGGTGCGCACGCTCGGCCTTCCGTTCCGCGAGGCGCATCATATCACCGGCCGTGCCGTGGCGCTGGCCGAGCAAAAGGGCGTCGGGCTGGAAAGACTGTCGCTCGACGACCTGCGCTCGATCCACGACGGCATCACCGACGATGTGTTTTCCGTGCTCTCCGTGCTGAATTCGGTAAAGAGCCGCACGTCCTTCGGCGGCACCGCGCCAAGCGAGGTGAGGAAGCAGGTGCGATACTGGAAAAAGCGGCTGGCGCGAGCCTAGGAGCTCGCCACAAATGGCGACGCACGGCGCCGGCGCTCAAAAGCCTGACAATGTCGCCCTGGCCGTCGGCGCTATTCTCTTCACCGACTTGGCGCTCTCGTTGGGTGATGCGCTCGTCAAGCAGGTCAGTGCCGGATTTGTCATCTGGCAGATATTTGTCTTGCGATCGGCAATCATCATTCCGATTTTGCTCGTCTTTCTCATGGCCACTGGTCGGGCAAGTCTCAGGCCCAAGGCATTGGGATGGACTGCGCTGCGCAGTCTTCTGCTGGTGGCCATGTGGGTGATCTATTACGTCTCGCTGCCGAACATCCAACTCTCGGTGGCGGCCGCAGCCTACTACACGCTTCCGCTGTTCATCACGATGTTGTCGGCGCTGCTGGCGCGGGAGCCAGTCTCGCGCATTGGCTGGGTCGCCGTCGCCATCGGATTCCTCGGCGTCTTGTTGATCATCCGGCCCAGTGCCGACGCGTTCAACCTCTATGCCCTTCTGCCACTCGGGTCGGCGCTGCTCTTCGCGCTGGCCATGATCCTGACGCGCACCAAGTGCCGGAACGAGCACCCATTGGTGCTGGCTTTGTGGCTCAATGTCACCTTCGTCCTGGTCGGTTTAGGTGTCGCATTGCTGATCGGAATGCTACTTGGGCCGGACAGAAGCGGCTTTCTCCTTGCGCCGTGGACACCGTTGGGGCCGCGCGAATGGCTTGCCATGGCGCTGTTGGCGCTCTCCCTCCTTATCGGCAGCATCGGCGCCGCGGTCGCATACCAGTCCGGCCCACCGGCGATCGTCGGCACGTTCGATTTCGCCTATGTCGGGTTTGCCGTGCTCTGGGGTCTGCTGTTCTTCGGCGAGATGCCGGACCTGCTTGCTCTCGCCGGCATTGCCATGATTGTCCTGGCCGGGGTCCTGTCCGTCCGTCAACGAACCGGATGACCCGGACCAGTCTGCTTGGGCAGTTCGCTGCGCCTATTGGCCACCCGCCGACATGTCCATCCACGCCGGCTCGAACACGTGACCGTCCGGATCGGCAAAACTGCGCAGATACATGAAACCCATATCCTGCGGTTCACGCACATCCGCCTTGCCGCCAGCCTTGCCGGCCGCCTCGGTGATCGCGTCGACAGCCTCGCGGCTGTCCTGCGACAACGCGATCAGCATGCCGCTGGTCTTGTGGGCGTCGGCGATCGGCTTCGAGGTGAACGTCTTGTAGTAGTCGTGCGTCAGCAACTGGAAGGTGATGTTTTCCGACCACATCATGGATGAAGCCTTCTCGTCGCTGAACTGCTCGTTCTTCACGCAGCCGATCGCCTCGTAGAAGCGGGTAGCGGCTGCGAGGTCTTTCACCGGCAGGTTCACAAAGATCATCTTGGGCATTTCATTTCCTCTTGCGATTTTTGGGTGGCTTGGCTGCTCAGGCAGCCTCTTGCAGGATCGTTTCGCTCGGATGGATGCCAATGACTTCCAGCCGGTCCGAACCGACATTTTCGAAACGGTGCGGCACGTTCGCGGGTCCGACAACTACGTCGCCGGTAAAAGCGCGGATCTTTTCGTTGCCGACGGTAAATTCGGCCTCGCCTTTACGAACCAGCCAGGTTTCCGAATAGGGGTGAAAGTGAAGGCCCGTTCCTCGACCAGGTTCATAGTCGACGAGGAAGAACGACACGGCGCTGCCGAAATCATGCCCCTCGAAACGCACCGTACTGCTCTGGCCAGGCTGCGGTTCCTGGTGACGGCGGATGTTCAGCATCGGTTTTCTCTCAAGGCGCTTTCGCACTCAATTTATCTTGACGAGAAGATATATCCCTCAAAACTATCTCGACGTCAAGAGATTTATCTTCACATCAAGATATTTTTGCCAAAGGCTCGCGCGCCATGTATGTTTCGCCGCAACTAGGCGATGGTGAAAAGCATGACGGACAGGGCTCAGCAGGATGAAAGCGACCACGTCGACCGTCGCCGCCAGCAATGGGCGCGCGAACTGCCCGATCTGGACACCGAGCCGATGGCGATCCTTGGTCGCGCCTACCGGCTGTCGAACCTCGTGCGCCCCAGCATCGAGGCAACTTTCGCGGCTTTCGGCCTGGATCGCGGCGAGTTCGATGTCATCGGTACCTTGCGCCGCTCCGGTTCGCCCTATCGGCTGACACCGACAGAGCTCTACACGTCGCTGATGATCTCGTCGGGCGGACTGACCCACCGTCTCGACCGCCTGGAAAAGGCCGGTCTCATCCGGCGCGAGAAATCGCCAAGCGATGGCCGCAGCCAGCTCGTGGCGTTGACCGAGACCGGCATAGCGCGCGCCGAAGAAGCTTTTCGTCAGGACATGGCGAATGAATCGGCCTTTTTGCGCGGGCTGGATAATGGGGAGCGCGAAGCCCTCGCCGGTCTCCTGCGTAAGCTGATCGGAGCAATCGAAAGGGACTTGGCAGGTTCGGTAGGCTGACCTGCGCCCGCACCGCTTTTTGGAAGCCTTTCCGACCGAATTGTGCGAATATCACGCCTTGCGCAGATAGAGCGACGCACAATGCCCTATGCTCAATCCAGAATTTGCAAGGGCTGCTGGCAGCAGATGCGCGTGCCGGTTCCGTTGCGCGGGCCGGTTTCCTTGCCGTTCCGCGCCGTCGGCATTCGTCCGAGCCGAATGAACCCCAACACCTGCACCGTCTGCGAACTGATGTTCACCAGGGTGATGAAGGCCCGTCAGATCACGGTCGACGTGACCGTGCTGTTCGCCGATTTGCGGGGCTACACAAGCCTGTCGCAATCGCTGTCGGCGGACAGCGTCTCATCGTTGCTGGACGTCTTCTACGACGAGTGCGCCGACGCCATCTGGGAACAGGACGGCCTGCTCAACAAGACCGTCGGCGATGCCGTCATGGCGATCTTCAACTTCCCCATCCAGCATCCCAACCATGCCGAGCGCGCCGTGTTGACCGCGCGCGAAATCCAGCGCCGTTGCAGTGAAGCCGCCGGCGGGGCTGGCAAAGAACTCGACGTCGGCATCGGCATCGCTTCCGGCGAAACCAGCTTTGGCGAATTCGGACGCGCTCACAAGGATTTGACGGCAATTGGAACAGTGGTGAACACGGCTGCCCGCGCACAGTCCGCCGCCCAGGCGGGCGAGATTCTCGTCACCAAAGTCGTTTGCGACCGGGCACCCGCCCAAACGGGTGAACGCAAAGGCCGTGAATACGCTCTGAAGGGCTTTGAGGAGCCGATGGAGCTTTTCGCGGTCTGAGGTTGCCACCGCTGTGGCTTTTGAATTTTGACGCACGGGCCATCCTCGCCGGGGTGCATTCTCTCTTGATCTCGGCTAAGAGCGTTCGACTTCGCAAACTGGACTTTCCGTATGACCTTGTCCCGCCTGCTCCTCTCCGCCGCGCTGATCGCCTCGGTTGGCTCTTGTCTCCGCCTGCGGCCGCAAGGCGCCGCTCGATACCCCCTACCAGGCGGGCATGCAGGCGCGCAAAGACGCGCAAAGAGCAGGCGAGCCCTTGCCGGAAGCGCCTGAACCACCGGTCGAGGACAAACCGTTCATCCTGGACTAGTCTGATCTAGACCTCTTACGCCTCCACCACCCATGAACCACTTCGACTATCGCGATGGCGTGCTGCACGCCGAAAACGTTGCCTTGCCCGACATTGCGGCAGCGGTCGGCACGCCGTTCTATTGTTATTCGACCGCCACGCTGACCCGCCACTACACGGTGTTTGCCAAAGCCTTCGAAAGCCTCGATGCGCTCGTCTGCTATGCGATGAAGGCGAATTCCAACCAGGCGGTGCTGCGCACGTTGGCAAAGCTCGGCGCCGGTGCGGATGTCGTCTCGGAAGGCGAATTGCGCCGTGCGCTGGCCGCCGGCATTCCGCCCGAAAAGATCATGTTCTCCGGCGTCGGCAAGACGGCGAAGGAGATGGATTTCGCACTTGCAGCCGGCATCCACTGCTTCAACGTCGAGTCGGAGCCCGAGCTCGAACTGCTTTCCGCCCGCGCGGTGGCGGCAGGGAAGACGGCGCCGATCTCGCTGCGCATCAACCCCGATGTCGACGCGAAAACGCACAAGAAGATCTCCACCGGCAAGGCGGAAAACAAGTTCGGCGTCGCCTGGCAGCGCGCCCGCGCCGTCTACCAACGCGCCGCTGAGCTGCCCGGCATCAAGGCGATCGGCATCGATACCCATATCGGCAGCCAGATCACCGATCTAAAACCCTTCGACGACGCCTTTGCGCTGCTGGCCGAACTGGTCGGCACGCTGCGCGCCGACGGCCATGCGATCGAGCATGTCGATCTCGGCGGCGGCCTCGGCATTCCCTATCATTTCGATAACGACCCGCCGCCGCTGCCGGACGAATATGCCGAGATCGTCAAGAAGCACGTGACCTCGCTGAACATGAAGGTGATCTTCGAACCCGGCCGCCTGATCGCGGGCAATGCCGGCATTCTGGTCTCGGAAGTGATCTTCGTGAAGGAAGGCGACGCCAAGAACTTCGTCATCGTCGATGCGGCGATGAACGATCTGATCCGCCCGACGCTCTACGATGCCTATCACGAGATCCGTCCGGTCATCCAAAAGGCGGCCAGCGGCCCGCGCATCCGCGCCGACATTGTTGGCCCCGTTTGCGAAACCGGCGATTTTCTGGCGCTCGACCGCGAATTGGCGCGGCTTGAGGCCGGCGATCTGATCGCCATCGGCACGGCCGGCGCCTATGGCGCGGTGCAATCCGGCACCTACAACACCCGCCTGCTGATACCGGAAGTGCTGGTCGACGGCGACCGATTCCATGTGGTGCGCCCGCGTCCGAGCTATGACGACCTGATCGGGCTGGATTCGATGCCGGACTGGCTGAAGTAGCGGCCTACGCCACGACGAAATCATAGCGCCCGAAGGCGCCGTCCGGGGCATCGGTCAGCTTCAACAGCAGCGCGGAATCAAAAATGTTGTCACCGTCGTTTTCAGCTTCGTTCGGAAAATAGAGCTGGGTCGTCAGCACCGGGCCGTCCGGCCGCTGCACTTTGACGTGAAAGTGCCGCGTGCGGCCTGGATAGACGCCCGGCACGATCGTCTCGAACCACCACCGGCCCTGGTCGTCCGAAAACTGGTGGCCACGCAGGCGATAGCCCTCATTGTCGTATTCGCCCTCGTGACTGCAATGCCAGAGCTCGATCAGCGCGTTCGGCACCGGCTTGCAATCGCTTGTCAGCACGAAACCGGCGATCGTGATTGCGGCTCCGTCGGTCGCATCGGGCCGGAAATCGCGCTTCAGCGGCGTATTCGGCGTGAAATAGGGCCCTTCGGTCTGCGAGAGAGTGGCCGCGCCGCAGCTCGGCGTCAGCGTCAATTCCGCCGGCGGCGTTTCGGCGGCGCGCGGCGACGGCAGGCATGGCCAGGAACCCGGCCAGAAAGGCGCGTCTGGTCTGCCGCATGCATCTTCTCCTTCGAATTTGCCTTGGATATCGCGCCCGCCAGCGGCGCAGGAAAGGCCATTCGCATCACAATCCCGCGACCTCGCCTCGCCTTTGCCGTGTTTGCTGTTATCCTTGAGTCGATTGGGATGCGCGTCTGTCGCGTCCCCGGAAAGGCCCGATGGCGATCGAGAGCAGCGACGGCGACAAGACGGTTGGCTTTGCCCGGCGGCTGGCCGGCACCAGGCTAGCGACCAAACTGGCCATGGTGGCCGAACGCCTCTGGCCGCTTGTTCTTCCCCTTCTCATCGTCGTCAGCCTGTTCGTCAGCTTTTCCTGGCTTGGTGTATTCCGGCTTCTGCCTGAGTTGGCGCGCATGGGGCTTGCCGCGCTGTTCGTCCTGGCGACGCTAGCCTCGCTCTGGCCGCTGCGCAGCTATCGCAAGCCAACTTCCGCCGAGATCGATCGCCGCATCGAAGGCGCCAACCTGCTCGAACACACACCGGTGCTGGTGCAGACGGACCGCCCTGGCGGTAAGCCTGACCTTTTCGCGGATGCGCTGTGGCGCGAGCACCAGAAGCGCATGGCTGAGAAGCTGCGTAACCTGGCCGGCGATTTGCCGCGTGCCCGTGTGCCCGAACGCGACCCCTGGGGCCTGCGTGCTGTTGCCCCTCTGCTCCTGCTCGTGGCGCTGGCGTTCTCCTACGGCCCGTTCGGTGGCCGGCTGACCGACGCATTCACAGCGACGCCCGGCGCACCGCCGGTGCCGCCGCGCATCGACGCCTGGGTCACGCCGCCGGCCTACACCGGCAAGCCGCCGATCTTCCTGACGGCCGAGAACAATCGCGACGCCAAGGCCTTCACCGTGCCGGCCGGCAGCGATATCGCGCTCCGCGTCACCGGCGGCGCGGGCAACGAGACGCTGAGCTACGGCGATGCCGCCGGCATGATCCGCGATATCGAGCCGACCGGACCAGCGCTGAAACCGGACGCCGCTGAGGCCGCCGTAGCACCCGCAGCCGACATGCCGCTCCAGTTCGCCGGCAAGCTGAATACCGACGGCGTTCTGGCGCTGAAGTCCGGCGAGACTGAACTGCAGCGCTGGGCTTTCACGGTCATTCCCGACAAGGCGCCGGCGATCCGCTTCACCGAAGAGCCGAAGCGCGCGCTGAACGGCACGCTGGAGCTGCACTACGAGATCAAGGACGACTACGGCGCAGCGTCGGCCGGCGCGGACATCGCGCTCGCCGACAAGCCGGAGCCGAACGCGCGGCCGCTTTACGCCGCACCGGAACTGCCGCTCACCCTGCCCCGCCGCGACGCCAACCCGCCGGCCGCCAAGACGTCTCGCGACTTGACCGAGCATGTCTGGGCCGGCGCACGCATCGCCATGACCTTGAAGGCGACCGACGCCGCCAAGCAGGAAGCGCGCAGCGAAACGAAAAACTTCACCCTGCCGGAACGCACCTTCACCAACCCGCTCGCCAAGGCGGTGGTCGAGCAGCGCCGGCTTCTCGGCCTCGACGCCAACAAGAAGCCCTGGGTGCTGACCCTTATGGACGCCATCACGCTGCGTCCGGAAGACACGTTCGACTCCATGTCGCATTATCTGGCCATCATGAGCGCCCGCACGCGCCTCAAGATGGCCCAGAGCGACGACGAGTTGCGCGCCGTCGCCGACTATATGTGGGAGATCGCACTCGGCATCGAGGACGGTGAACTGTCGACGGCCGAGAAGCGGCTGAAGCAGGCGCAGGAGCAACTCAAGCAGGCGCTGGAGCGCGGCGCATCTGACGAAGAGATCGACAAGCTGATGCGCGAGCTGCGCGAGGCGATGAACGACTATCTGCGCGAGTTCGCCGAGCGCGCGCAAAAAGATCCGAATATGGCGCAGAACATGCCGCAAAACGGCCAGGAGCTGCGCCAGAGCGACCTCGAAAAGATGCTCGACCAGATCGAGAACCTCGCCAAGTCCGGCAGCCGCGACGAGGCGCAGGAGCTTTTGTCACAGCTTGAGGAGATGATGAACAATCTCCAGGCCGGCCGGCCCCAGCAGGGCGAAAACGGCATGCAGAGCGAGATGCGCAAGCAGATGAACAAGCTTGGCGAAATCATGCGCCGCCAGCAGGAGATGATGAACGAGACCTTCCGCATGGAGCGCCAGCAGCGCGGCCAGCAAGGTGAAGAGGGCGAACAAGGCGAGCAGCAACAGGGCCAGAACGGCGAACAGGGTGAGCAGGGTCAGCAAGGCCAACAGCAGGGCCGGCCGATGACGCCGGAGGAATTTGCCGAGGCCATGAAGCAGCTTCAGGAAGGCCAGGGCCAGTTGCAGAGCGAACTCGAAGCGCTGCAGGAAGGCCTGCGCGGCATGGGCATCCAGCCCGGCGAGGGTTTTGGCGAGGCCGGCGAGGAGATGGGACAGGCCGAAGACTCGCTCGGCCAGCAGGAAGGCGACCGGGCGACCGGGCACCAGGGCCGCGCGCTGGAAGCGCTGCGCAAGGGCGCGCAGGACATGATGCAGCAGATGCAGCAGGCCATGCAGGGCGACGAGGGCGGCAGCGAGAACGGCGGCCGCCAGCAGAATGCCGACCGCGACCCGCTCGGCCGCCCGCGCGCCACCACCGGCCCGGATTTCGGCGATACGGTAAAGGTGCCGGACGAAATCGACGTGCAGCGCGCCCGTCGCATCCTCGACGCCATCCGCAAGCGGCTCGGCAATGCGCTCAGCCCCGAACTGGAGCGGAGTTATCTCGAGCGCCTGCTGGAGATGCGGTAAGGTAAGACTAACTTTCCCAGCCAGTCTAGAACCACGGCATCAGTCCCGCTTGATCACACCTGGATTGTTTTCCGTTGAGTTTGTGTATGGAGCAACGACACACTCTTGCAATCGCGACCATCCCCTATCTAACGTGCAACTGCGCGTTACAGTGGCAAAGCATCTGAGGGGATTGTAAATGCTCATCTGTCGGCGGACGTTGCTTCTTGGCACAGCAGCGGTCTTTGCCGTCGGAGGATCGGCGCTCGCTATCGAAGGCTTGAAAGATATCGCCACCCTGCAGCCGGGCGAATTCACCTGGCATCCCGACCGGCAGGCGAAAGGCCCGGTTGCGATCATCGTCTCGATTCCGCAACAGCGGGTGCATGTCTACCGAAACGGCATCCGCATCGCTGTCTCGACTTGCTCTACCGGCAAGCCGGGGCACGAAACGCCGACCGGCGTTTTCGTGATCCTACAAAAAGACCGCTACCACAAATCGAGCACCTACAGCGACGCGCCGATGCCCAATATGAACCGGCTTACCTGGTCCGGCATCGCGCTACACGCAGGCAACCTGCCCGGATATCCTGCCTCACATGGTTGCGTGCGTCTGCCGATGGCGTTTTCGGCCGACCTGTTCTCGATCACGCATCTGGGCACGCCCGTCATCATCGCCGGTCCGAACGACCCTGCGGATCTGACCCACCCGGGCATGGTGCTCGACGGCTATGAGTCGAACGAATTCGCGCAAACCGTCGCAAGCAAGGATGGCAAGAAGCATCCGGACGACTGGTCGGAGGCTGATGCCGGGCCGATCACCTCCGTCATTGCATCATCGGCCGACAAGCGCATCATGCTGATCGAAAACGACAAGGTCGTCACGGAGGGCCCGCTATCCGTCAGCGGAAGCGGCAAGTTGGGCAGCCACGTGTTCACCCTTCAGGCAGCGTCCGGCAACCTGCAATGGATGGAGATCAGCAGCACGGACAATGCCGCTTCGCCCTTCAGCAGCAGTGGCAACGTTTTCGCTCGCATAAGGACGTCCAATGAATTTGCCGCAGCGATGCAGGCCAAGATGCACTCTGGCATGGTGCTGGTGCTGACCGACGCTCCGCTTGCGCCCGACAATCGGACCGGTCGGGATTTCGTGGTGATGTCGACGGACTCTTGAGCTGCCCGTTGGGAGTTCGCCTCCCGGCGATCGCTCACCCTAAGTCAGGCAAGCCGGGATCGGTCTCGAGTTGTGACGGCCTGACCTTCATGTTGGACCACCATCTCGACAGTTTCGGAAACTGTTTGAACAGGTTTGCCCCATCCGGGGCGGCGGTGAAATAGCCGATCATCGGAGCGAAGTGCAGGTCGGCCAGCGACAGGCCTTGGCCGACCAGGAAATCACCCTCGCGCCAATGTTTCACAGGCGGACAACACCTGCTTCGCCTTGACCAACCCGGCGGCAACCTCATTTTCATCCCAAGGGTCACCTGCCGCTGGACGAAAAACGCGGTGCGAGAACACCTGCCGCACCAGTGGCCAGTAGCCATAGGAATCCATCAGGGCGATCAGTTGCGCCATGCGCGCCCGCTCGCGCACAGAACGCGGCTGCAAGGCCGGTCCATCAAACGCCTCGTCGACATAGCGCGCTATAGCGGCGGTCTCGTACAGCACGAAGTCGCCGTCGACCAGTGTGGGCACACGCCCGAAGGGATTGAGCCGGAGATAGTCGGCAGGAACTGCTGCGCGAAAGGGTCGATCTCGACGTGCTGCCAGGCAACGCCCTTCTCAAGCATCGTCATGCGCACGATGCGGACATAGACGCTGTAGCGATAGCCGTGGAGTGTAACGGTCCGGTTGCTGGTCAAAGCGCTCAAGGACGAATGGCCTGGCCTGCCTTCAAGCCGCCAGCGCCCGCTCCACGCGGTCCCGCAGTTCGGCGAGCGCAAACGGCTTTTGCATCACGTCGATGATCACGCCATCAAGCTCATCCGCGCGTTCGCGCTGGTCGGCATAACCTGTGAAGAGCAGGATTTTCAGATGTGGATAGGCTGCAGCCGCCTGGATGGCCATCTGGATGCCGTCCATCTCGGGCATGCGGATATCGGAAAGCACCAGGTCATAATCGGCCTGCGTGTCCGCAAGGCGGGCCAGGCCGCCCGCGCCGTCGCAGGCAATGTCCACCGAGTGACCCAGCCTTTCCAAGGCACGCGCCGCCAGTGCCCGAACTGAATCGTCGTCTTCCACGATAAGTATTTTAGCCATCGCGCGATGATGGCCGCCATTTCTTGACGAAGGCTGAAAGCAGGCTGCCGAATGCGACCGACTCGCCGTCTCAAATTGACGCGGCGGAGGTTTTTTCGTCAACAGGCTTAACGCGCAGCCGTGTGATGCGGTTTTTCTCGCGTTTCATCACGACGAAGCGCTTGCCATGAAAGGTAAATGCTTGTCTTTCCTTAGGAATTGACTGCGTTTCATGGATAACGAGACCCGCAATAGTTGTAGCCTCCTCGTCCGGCAGGCTCCAGCCCAACGCACGGTTGAGATCGCGAATCGACACGGAGCCATCGACAACCACAGAGCCATCGGCCTCCTGCCGCACGCCCTGCACCTCGACATCGTGCTCGTCGGCAATATCGCCGACGATTTCTTCCAGAATGTCCTCCAGCGTCAGCAGTCCTTCCACCTCGCCATACTCGTCGACCACGATCGCGAAATGCGATTTGCGGCGCAGGAAGGCCGCAAGTTGGTCCTGCAAGGTGGTCGTGTCCGGCACGAACCAAGGCTTCATGGCTAGCTTCATGATGTCGAGCTTGGCATAGTCATTGCCGACTTCGCTGAGCTCACGCAGCAGATCCTTGGCGTGCAGAACGCCGACGATATTGTCGAGCGACCCTTGCCACAGCGGCATACGCGTATGTGGGCTGCCAAGCATCTCCTTCACGATCGCTTCCGCCGGATCGTCGGCGTTGAGCGAGCGCATCGCCATGCGGTGCACCATGACGTCGGACACTTCGAGCTCGGCCAGCACCTCGAGGCCGGTGCGGGGCGCCGGCGGCGGCTCGGATTCCTCATGATCGTCCGGCTGGGCAACGGTCACTGCAGTCGGCCCACCGGGTTTGGCGACCCGTTTGCGCCGGCGGATCAGCCGAAAACCGAACTGTTCGAGCACCGGCTTGCCAAGCGCCACGGTCAAAAGCACGACTGCCAGCAGCGTAAGACCAATGGTATGCCAGGGCTCGCTCATCCCGGGTGGTTGTCCTTCAGGAACGCGATCACTTCCGACGCAGGAACGTCTTTGGCGATGAAGGATTGGCCGATGCCGCGCGTCAGGATGAAGGTCAGAGCGCCGCGCGTCACCTTCTTGTCCTGGGTGATGAACTCGAACAGTTTTTCCGGTCTGGGCAGGCTGCCCGGAATGTCGGCCATGCGCCAGGGCAAGCCGACATCGCGCAAATGCGCTTCGACCCGCGCCGCATCGTCGGGGCTGGCAAGATTGAGCCGCGTCGAAAACCGGTGCGCCAATGCCATGCCGATGGCGACGCCCTCGCCATGCACCAGCCGTTCGCCGTCATATTGCGTCGCGCCTTCCAGCGCGTGGCCGAAAGTGTGGCCGAGATTGAGCAGTGCGCGGTCGCCGGTCTCGAACTCGTCCCGCGCCACAACATCGGCCTTGGCGCGGCAGGACTCGGCAATGGCCTCGGTTCGAGCAGGTCCGCCGGCAAAGACCTCGCGCCAGTTCTTTTCCAGCCAGGCGAAGAAATCCGGCCGGTCGATCAGTCCGTACTTTGCCACTTCAGCATAACCTGCGCGGAATTCGCGCTCCGGTAGGGTGTCGAGCACATCGGTGTCGGCCAGCACCAACTTCGGCTGGTGAAACACGCCGACAAGGTTTTTGCCATGAACGGAATTGATGCCCGTCTTGCCGCCGACCGACGAATCCACCTGTGCCAGCAGCGAGGTCGGCATCTGCACGAAGCGCATGCCGCGCCGCACGATACCGGCGGCAAAGCCTGCCAGATCGCCGATCACCCCGCCGCCCAGCGCAATCACGACATCGCCACGCTCCAGCCGCGCCGCCAGCACGGCGTCGACGACCTCCTGCAACGCGGCAAAACTCTTGGTCTTTTCACCCGCCGGCAGCACCACAGGCGTCGCGGTTATACCGCCCGCCTTCAGTCCCTCGATCAGCCGGTCGAGATGCGCTGCGGCGACATTTTTGTCGGTGACGACCGCCGCGCGCACGCCCGGTAGCCGCTTGGCGATCTCGTCGCCGGCACGCTCGACCAATCCCGGTCCGATCAGGATGTCATAGGCGCGCTCGCCCAGCCCGACCTCGACTTTCACAGGCGCATTCATGGCGTCACATCGCTGCTTGCAAGATGGCCGGCGATGGCCGCAACAACCTCATCGGCGATCACTTCCTTGCGCTCGTCGCGGGTTTCGACAGTCACATTGGCCAGCGCATAGATCGGATATCGCTGCTCCATCAGCTTCAGCATCACGCCGCGCGGATCCGGATTCTTGAGCAGCGGCCGGTTCTGCTTTTTCGACACACGCTCCATCAGAACATCGATATCCGCCTTCAGCCAGACCGAGACGCCGTGCGAACCGATCGCCGCGCGCGTCTGCTCATTCATGAACGCACCGCCTCCGGTAGACAGCACCCGCGGCCCGCTTTCCAGAAGCCGGGCGATCACCCGCTGTTCCAGGGCGCGGAATTCTGCCTCGCCATAGAGTTCGAACAGATCGGCGATCGTCGTGCGCGACACTTCTTCGATTTCGTGGTCGCTATCGAGGAAATTAAGTCCGAGCAGGCCGGCGACCTTGCGTCCGATGGCCGTCTTGCCCGCCCCCATCAATCCGACAAATATGATCGACCGCTGGCCCAGACGGCGGAGAATGTCATCAAACTGCGGTGTCTGCGCCTGCGTTTGCATGTTGAGTGCCTCGTCGCGGCTTTGCACATGAAATGCCGTTAGCCGTCAAGCGCCTCGAACCTTGAAACGGCCATGGCCGGCCTTCATAAGCAATACTGACCAAAAACGGTGCCGATTCGCCCCGATGCCCACGGTTTTCAGGTTTTTGACGATCATTGCCGCGCTGGTCGCGGCCGTCTACGCCGTGATGTTCCTGCTCGTCGTCTTCGTCGAGCCGCGCCAGGCCGAGATGAGCGTCAACGTCCCGCTCGATCACATCAAGTCTGCGCCGGAGACCACCGGAGCCACCAGCGTGGGCGGCAAGACGGCGGAAGAGCCTGTTGCCGAGGAGCCCGGAACAGAGCCTGCCGCCGGCAACCAATGAACAGCAGCGCCCGCATCGACGCCTTTCTGGAAATGCTGGCCGCCGAGCGCGGCGCGGCGGAAAACACGCTGCAATCGTACCGTCGCGACCTGGAAGACGCGTCTGCGTTCTTGAACGGCCGTCTGTCGGACGCCGATTCCGCAGCTTTGCGCGGCTATCTGGGCGACCTGGCCGAGCGTGGCTTCGCGCCGAGCTCTCAGGCCCGCCGTCTCTCGGCGCTCAAGCAGTTCTTCAAGTTCCTCTATGGCGAAGGCCTGCGCGGCGACGATCCGACCGGCGTCCTCGACAGCCCGAAGAAGCGCGCGCCGCTGCCGAAAGTCATGAGCGAAGCCGATACTGGCCGCCTGCTCGACCGGGCCGCGCTGGAGGCCGCCGACGAGGAAGCCTCGCCAGGAGACCGCCAAGCCGCATTGCGTCTCCACGCCTTGGTGGAAACCCTCTATGCCACCGGCCTGCGCGTTTCGGAACTCGTCAGCCTTCCGGTCACCGTCGCCTTGCGCGACGAACGCTTCTTTGTCGTCCGCGGCAAGGGCGGCAAGGAAAGGATGGTGCCGCTCTCGGCCAAAGCCCGCGCCGCGATGCGCGCCTGGTTGGCGGAACGCGCCAGTCGCCCGGCTTTTGCGGAAAGTCCCTGGCTCTTCCCGGCGTCATCGGAAAGCGGTCACCTGCCCCGCCAGGTCTTTGCCCGGGAATTGAAAGGTCTGGCCGCGCGCGTCGGCATTTCGGCGGCGAAGGTCTCGCCGCACGTCTTGCGCCATGCCTTCGCCAGTCATCTGCTGCAGAACGGGGCCGACCTGCGCGCGGTTCAGCAACTGTTAGGGCATGCGGATATATCAACGACCCAGATTTACACCCATGTGCTGGAGGAACGGCTGGTTCGGCTGGTGCAAGATCATCATCCGCTTGCCGATCAGGCCACCTGACGCTATGTGAAGTTTCATTCAGCGGCCCAAAGCCGCGTTTTTGTTGATCATGACAGCTCAATTAGCGGGTTTTCGGTTTCTGTAGGCATGTACAACTACCTCGATTTCGAAAAACCGGTTTCCGACCTTGACGGAAAAATCATCGAGCTGAAGAAGCTTGCCGAGGCCGGTGAAGCCGTCGATGTGGCCGATGAGATCGCCCGGCTGGAAAAGCGCTCGGCCGACGCCTTGCGCGAAGCCTACAAGGCCCTGACGCCATGGCAGAAGGTGCAGGTGGCGCGCCATTCGGATCGGCCGCACTGCGTCGACTATCTCGCCGGCCTGTTCACCGATTTTACGCCGCTCGCAGGCGACCGCGCCTACGGCGAGGATGCCGCCATCGTCGGCGGGTTCGCGCGTTTCCGTGGTGAATCCATCGCCATCATCGGCCAGGAAAAAGGCTCGGACACGACCACCCGCCTCAAGCACAATTTCGGCTCGGTGCGGCCGGAAGGCTACCGCAAGGCGGTGCGCATCATGGAACTGGCCGACCGCTTCAAGGTGCCACTCGTCACCTTGGTCGACACCGCAGGCGCTTATCCTGGCGTTGGCGCGGAGGAGCGCGGCCAGGCCGAGGCCATTGCCCGCTCCACCTCGGCCTGTCTTGGGCTGAAAGTGCCGTCGGTCTCGGTGATCATCGGCGAAGGCGGCTCCGGCGGCGCCATCGCCATCGCCACGGCCAACCGGGTCTATATGCTTGAGCACGCCATCTATTCGGTCATCTCGCCGGAAGGCGCGGCCTCGATCCTCTGGCGCGACACCACGCGTTCCAAGGATGCCGCGACCAACATGAAGATCACGGCGCAGGATCTGCTCGACATGAAGATCATCGACGGCATCATCCCCGAGCCGCTGGGCGGCGCGCATCGTGGTCCCGAGAAGGTCATCCAGACGACCGGTGACCAGATTGCCAAGGCGCTCAAGGACCTTTCAGGCTCGAACATGGATATGCGCGAACAGCGCCGCGAGAAATATCTCGCCATGGGCCGTCATCTGTAAAAGCAATTTTGGCACTGCAACTGTGGCGTTGGCCCCACGCTCTTGCCACAAATTTGCCGCCAGCTTCTCGCTATCAACGTGCCGTGAAGCCACGACCGCCAGCAGTTGCGGTAAGCGAAATTCAAGTCTAGACGGCCTAGGCTTGGATCGCGGGGAAACAGGGACAGTCAGTTCGGCATGGTCGGTAAGCTAATCCGCACCGGTGTGTTTGCAGCTTTGCTGCTGGGCGCGGCCGCGTGCAACGACCAGACCGTCAAGGAATTCACCGCCAACGCCTATACCAGCTTCTCGCCGGCGCTGCAGGCCGAAATGAAGCGCAAGGGCATGGAGCGTGGCTCGCCGATTCTCGGCCGCATCTTCAAGGAAGAGAAGGTGCTCGAGGTCTGGAAGCAGACCCAAACCGGCCGCTATGCGATCATTGCCAGCTATCCGATCTGCATCTATTCCGGCAAGCTCGGTCCGAAGTTCACCGAGGGCGACCGCCAGGCCCCGGAAGGGTTTTACACCATCCGCCCGCGCAGATGAACCCGAACTCGAAGTTCACGCTGGCCTTCAATATCGGCTACCCAAACGCCTATGACCGCGCCAACGGCCGCACCGGCTCGAACCTGATGGTGCATGGCGCCTGCTCATCATCGGGCTGCTATTCGATGACCGACCCGCAGATGAAGCAGATCTTTGCTTTCGCGGCGGAGGCCTTCAAAGGCGGCCAGAGCGAATTCCAGGTGCAGGCCTATCCCTTCCGCATGACCGCACAGAATATGGCGCGCTACCGCAACGACCACAATTACGACTTCTGGAAGATGCTGAAGGAAGGCTACGACGAATTCGAGGTGAACAAGAAGCCGCCTCGCGTCGATATCTGCGAGAAACGTTACGTCTTCAACCGCAAGCTGCCCGACGGAACAAAACTCTCGGCCACCGGCAAATGCCCGGTGACGCCCTCCGAGAGTGCCTCGACGGCTGCCTTCCAGTCCTACCAGAAGAACTATTCGGCGGCCTTCGATTCTGCTCTGACCAAAGCCGATGCAAGTCCGGCAAAGCCGTCGATCCGTGGCGTCGACGAGGCCAAGCTGGTTGCCGACTGGACCAAGCGCCGGGCGCGCGGCGAGCGCATTCCGATGGATCCGCCGGGGCTGAGCGCCGACGGCAAGGTGGTTGCCACCTCGCGCATGGGCCGCGCCAACAACGAGGCCGGCCGCCAGATGGCCGCCAAGGAAGCGGCGGAAGCCGAAGCGAAACGTCTCGCCGAGGAAAAGGAAGCAGCAGCGCGGGCGGAAGCGCAGCGCAAGGCGAACGAGAAGGCCGCCGCCGAAATGGCCAAGCTCGAGGCGCAGGCCGCCGAAGAAGCGGCCAAGCAAGGCAGAAGCCGATGCCAAGGCTAGCCGTGGCAAGGTCAACGCCATCGCCGACGACGAGGCCACTGCCGAAAGCGGCAAGAAGGTGAAGGCAATCGAAGCCGACGAAGCAGCCGCGACAGCCGAACCTGCGCCGCCTCCGCCGGCCGAGGAACAGCCCGGCATGCTGGGCAGGCTGCGCAAGAAGGCCAGCGGCGCGCTCGGCAGCCTGTTGGGCGGCTGAGTGTCCGATCCTCTGATCCTTGTCTGACGTCGTCGAAATCTACGACCTGAAGGGGCTGAAATGCCCCCTGCCGGTCATGAAGGCCCGCCGCCGCCTGGCTGATATGCCCGCCGGCGCCCGGCTCTGGCTTGAAACAACGGACCCGCTTGCCGTCATCGACATCCCTGCCTTCTGCCAGGACAACGGCCATCGGCTGGTCGCGTCGGAAGCCGTCGAAGGCGGCCACCGCTTCCTCGTCGAGCGTGCGTAGGCTCCTGCGCTTGTGGGTAGCCGATACGAATGGCGATTGTCCTCGCTAATGTGGTCGCCACAGCGTATAGAGCCTCTGTCGGCAGCCTTGCTTAGGGCGCTGCTGGTTGAGGGGCGACGAGCGAACCCTGGCCCCAACCGAAAGGAGGACGACATGTCTTCCAGGATCCAAACCTATAGTCTGACCGAATTCTTCAAGCGCCTGAATGGTCGCGTCGAATTCGACGTGGAGGCCGAAGTCTCGCCGGACAAGCCAAGCATCATCCTGATGAAGGTGCCTGATGATGAGGGCGAGATTCGCGCTCGTACGGATTGCGACGGAAGCCGGCGTCGGGCCGACGCAATCAAAATCCGGCACTATCTTCACTAGTTCTCGCGTTGCGGCCAACTGAGAGCAAGGAGCTTCTCATGACGGTTCGAGATGCAATTCGCCGGCTGAACGGCGATCCGGTCTCATGGTTGGTCTTGGCAGTTGTTGTGGTCCCAATGGCTTGGTTTTTCGTCGTCGTGGCCCTCAGCATCTCCATTTGACCGAAGGCTGGCTGAAAGACGTCCAGTCAGGCTCGATCGACATCGGATTGGCCTCCGAAGAATCCAACAGTCATCCCGCTCACCGAGGATCGCAGATTATGACGCTGGAATTTCCCAACAGGAGCCGCAGCTTCGACGAGGCGCGAAACGCTGTTCGCTTCTTAGGTTACGATGGCATGTTCGAAGTGCCGTTCTTCGTCGAGGCTGGAGCGCTGGCAAGATCGGGCAGGCAAGAACTATCTGAAGCCGACTACCTCACGGCTTTTGACGCCGCGCGCAATTCGATCCACGACGTCGCCCGGGAGGCCTATTCTCATGGCCGCCGCACTTCATACACGCTGACCGCTACCGATTTCCGGTAGAGCGTAGCATGTGACTAGCTAGGCTGTGGTGATCCCGACTGGATTTCGAACCAGTGGCCTACAGATTCGGAAATCTGTCGAATGGCCTTTTCGTTTGTTTTCCATCCCCCCATTGTACGATTGTTAAGCCATAATCCATTGATTGTATGTGTAGTTTCGTAACCTCGGCTATTCTGGGGGGATCGCTATCGTGACGGGCATATGAAGAGAAAGAGCCGGAGCGACGGGACGATCAACAACTATCGAGACCATATCGAGCGGCTGTTGGCCGACTGGCTTGATGAACCGCTGTCTAAGCTGGCCTATGACCCGGCTGTGGTAACCACACGGCATGAGAAGCTGACAGAGGAAAATGGCGCCTACATCGCCAACGGTTGTATGCGAAGGCTACGCGCGGTCTATAACCATGCTCGCAAGGCCGCTCGCTCATTGCCTGCGGATAACCCGGTTTCAGCTATCGACTGGAATGCTGAACACCGGCGCAACACGGCGCTCGGGCTGGCTGGTTTGGAAGGGTGGTTCACCCAACTCGAAGTTTTGAAGAACCCTGTCCGACGAGAATTGCATCTGTTCATGCTGCTGTAGGGCCACCGCCCTGAAGCGATCAGGAAGGCACGGGTGGAGCATGTCGATTTTCGCGCACGTGTACTGCATATACCCAGGCCAAAGGGCGACGAGGTCAAGGCCTTCGACATCCCGCTGTCGAAGCCCATGATCCGCTGTCTGGTTCGCGTGATACGCATTGGTCGCGCCCTCTATGGAGAGCAATCGAGTGATTGGCTTTTTCCAGCCGACAGCCGAAGCGGTCACATAGCTGAACTAAAGGAAAAACGCGACAACCTCTCGAGTTGGGGAAATGACCCTGCGGCAGACCTTCCGCACAATCGCCCAAACCGCCGGCGTTGCTGAGCTTGACGCGCACCTTCTGATGAACCACTCGATCCCAGGTGTTGGTGCCGGCTACATCACGCGCAACAAACTGCTTAGCGATCATTTGCGTCAGCAGCAGGAAGCCATCTCACGTCGAATGCTCGAAGCCGGGCGCCCGCAACAGACCGAACTCAAGCGTCGCACGCCTGCTTGGCCAGCTCTTCCTGGCAGGCGAATACTTTCTGATCTGATGGGCGTCGTTGGTGCTGCGGGATGGGGAGCCAGCCCATTGAGGCCGTCGCGCGAACGATAGGCCTACCAATGCCGCATGCCTTCGCAATCTGCACTGGTAACCTACGCCATTTTCGGATCGTGACAGTCGGCAGCCAGGCGGGAACACATCCCATTTCAAGTTGCCCGCAACTTGTTGGCCTCTCGATTTTTATTCGGACAGCTCGATATGTCCCCTGCCAACGCTGTCTTTGGGTGCCGCTCTATGCTGATAGCATTCTCCGAAATTGCCTTGTGGCCAAGCTCGCGGGAACCTGCTGCCAAGCGATCTATTACCCTAATCAGGAAGGGACTGATTTTTGCCTCGCCAAGAGGTTGCCCTGCGATGAGGTTTTATGTCGAGTGCAAATAACTTGTTGGTCCGCGCCCTTCAGTTGCGCGACGATGTTACAGACGAAGAGCGCGTGGCAGTCGCGGCTTTACCTTTTGCGCATCGGACCTTCGAACGCGGCACCACTATCATTCACGCAGGATCGATGCCGACGGAGTCGTGTATCATGGTGGATGGTCTAACTGCTCGGTCAGTGCACACCCGAGATGGCAAGCGACAGATTACCGCGGTCCACACCCCAGGCGACTTCATCGATCTGCATGGATTCCTTTTGAAGGTGATGGATCACGATGTCATTGCACTGGACAACGTTGAGGTCGGGTTTGTCCCACATACAAGTCTAACGCCAGTCACGCAGAATTTCTCGCACCTGACGCGCCTATTCTGGCTGCTGACCTTGATTGATGCCGCTGTTCACAGGGCATGGTTGACGTGTGTTGGTCGCAAGTCACCCGCGCAGCATATCGCGCACCTGATCTGTGAACTTTACGTTCGCTTGCGGGCGATGGAACTCGCCGCCGACAATAAATTCGACTTTTCCGTAAGCCAAACAGTCTTGTCGGACATGCTCGCCTTGTCTTTGGTTCACGTGAACCGATCCCTTCAAGAGGTCAGGGCGCTGAAACTGCTACATTGGTCGGGGCAGGTGGTGGAAATCCCAGACCTGAAGAGACTAGCGGGCTTTGCCGATTTCGATCCGGCCTACCTCAATCTGTCGAAGCTGCCTCGATAGTCGACGATGACAATTGCAAAGCGGAACGTTGTGACTGCGCAAGACTTTGGTCATTGAGCGGGTGCGGAAGGACGAAAGCAGTGCAAACATATCGTTTTGAGTTTGTTGAAGAGCCGGAGACCGAGCCTGTGTACGTCGATCTCGACAATGACGATGCTGCGCGATCCCAAGCCCGCCAAGCGCTGGCTGAAGCTATGCTGGATCAAAGTCTTCAGAACCAGAGGCCGGTGCCATCGTCGATCAAGGTCTATGACGCAGCAGGCTTCATCCTTGCGACGGTAACAATCGAGGATCGGCTCCCCGAGCAACTGGGTGGCATCGATCGCTCAGTTGAAGTCTCCGATGATGTGAAGGCACTGATGCGTGACGGAATAGTTGGGCGCAAGGCGGCTTTTTCGCGGGACTTCGCGGATGCCATGCGCGAAGACATGATGACAGCATTCTGGTCTGCAATTCAGCGACCTGGAGGTGCCATCGGGCGCGGCCCCCGGCGTTGGTATGTCGAGATCCATCCCCAGGAGTTCGGTGGATTTGTCGAGCTTACCACTCATCCATGGATCGTCGCCATGTGTGAAGCCACACTTGGCGCAGATTATCAGATTGTAGAAATCGGATTCGATACGCCCTTTCAGGGTGCGCGCAACCAACCGTGGCACCGTGATTTTCCATCGCCTCCAGATACCTACGACGGCGGCCGTATTACATCTTTGGCTTTCAATCTCACTGGAGTCGACGTGACCCCCGACATGGGTCCATTTGAGATCGCCGTTGGCACCCAGTTTATCGATGGACGTGAGTGGAAACATGAGATGTTTCCCCCGAACGACGCTTGGGACCAGTTTGCTGAAAAGGGTGTCCGAAAATTTCCTCAGATGGGAGACGTGTCATGTCGTTCAGCGCTGACAGTTCATCGAGGTACCGCTCATCCGTCACCAATCGCGCGGCCAGTCATGGTGCTTGGGGTGGACTCTCCAGGAGCTGGGCACGCCGACTTGCACGACTTGATGGTGACACAAGAATATTACGACGCTCTCCCCCGCCAACTTCGCGACCATCTTGTTTGCCGCATCGTCGAAAAACTCGTCCCGGTAACGCAAAAGCATGACATCGAGGGACTGGTGATGGGGGCGGACTGAAGGCTCGCACCAAAGTTCCGGAGCCTACGTCGATCAATCCAGCTGCCAATCCTTGCCAATCACACTCGAAGGAACGTTATTGAACATCACCTCTACAGAGTTTCCACTGCCTCCATCCAAATGGCTTCTTCCGCTTGAATTACGGACATTTGGCGAACTGGCGTCGTTCGCATCACTCGCCCCGCTACTTTCATTCCTCGCACCAACGGCTGATCGGCATCCGGTTATCGTCTACCCGGGCCTGGGTGCCGATGATTTGTCGACGTTAGCGCTCCGCCGGTTTTTGTCACATCGAGGTTACGATGCGCATGGCTGGGGGCAAGGCCGCAACTATGGCCGCTTGAGCACTGAGAGACGATTGATGAAGCACTTCCGCCAGATCGCGACTTCGGCCAATCGAGGCGTGAGCCTGATTGGGTGGAGCCTGGGCGGCGTTTACGCCAGACAGCTTGCTAAGCGGTTTCCCGGTCAGGTTCGCAGCGTCATAACCCTCGGCAGCCCTTACAACGGCGGTGCCGCGTCCTCAAACACCGGCTCTCTGTTCAAACTCCTCAGCGGGCGGTCTGAGGTTTCTTCATTTCTAGGCAGACCCGTCGCCGGTCCGACAGGTGTTCCCACGACTTCAATCTACAGTCGGTCGGATGCAATCTGTGCATGGCAAAGTTGCCGCGAAAATGAAAGCGAATTTGCTGAATCAATCGAGGTGCAAGCAAGTCATTGCGGCCTCGGACATCATCCCGCGGTCGTCTACGCAATCGCTGATCGATGGGGCAACCGGAAGGAGAGTGGACGCCTTTCGGCAAGGCAGGGCTTCGCCGAATGTTCTTTTCATGAGGTAGTTTGTAACGATGTCAGGCTGTGTGCTGCGTCACCCTGACAGCGACATTCATTCCAACAAAATCATCCGGAGCTCCGAGGTAGCCTCCTGTGAGCGGCATTATCTGGCGATTGTTTCGGGCCACCGCGACAGGGATCAAGCTGGCTCCGCCAAGGCGGCGGTGTGTCGGATCAAAGGCAATCCAACCGGCTCCCGGCAAAAACACTTCAGCCCATGCATGAGTGGAGCCGGGATCATTGTCACTCACCAGCGGATCAAAAAGATACCCCGAGACGGCGCGCGCCCCAAAACCGAGAAGGCGGGCCGTCTCGATGAACAGCGCTGCGATGTCCCGGCAGGAGCCGCTCGCAAGCGCCAGGGTCTGCAACGGGGTCTGCGTGCCCTCCTCGTCCCGAACGCGATAGGCGATTGAAGAAAGCATTCCAGCATTCACGTCCTTAAGAAGAGACAGCGTGTCGGTTGATGTACCGCGAACAAATGCGCGCGCCCATATCTCCAGCTTGCCTTCTATTTCGGTCTGATCGGGCATCTGAAGCGCGCCGAGATCCAGCAAGTCATCCTGGGAATAATCAAACGGATATGAATGGGCCCCAGGAGAGATACGGAAAACGGGCCACGCATTGGCAGACTGTTCGACCGTCAACTCACTAGAGATCACAAGCTTCGATGTCGGTTCGGCGAATGTCCCGGTTGCTATCAGATTTCCGAAAACGTCCTGTGTCCAATCGATAGTAGCCGCCGGAGTGCAAACCAGAGAACTGGAAAGCACCGCCAGTTCATGGTTGTCGCGTGGCCGCAAAATCATACGGTGTGGCTGTAACAGGACCTGACGAGCATACTCGTATTCAGTTGAGTGGTGGATGGTAAACTTCACGGACCACGGCTTTCCAAGACGACACCATCCACTAACTTCCGGCTAGATTTTCACTGCCGTCTCGCGGCCCCAAAGACGCAACCTGCGACAGGACTCGATAAAACTGGCAATCGCTTTTGGACCATCAAGCGCAATAAGCCCCTCATCAGCCTCAGGATCTACACCGGCCTTCTGTAGGAGCGACGACGCGCCTGAAGTGAGGCCGATGAATTTGCAGTGCGCGAAGGCATCGGTGACAAAGTCCCTCGCAGCGGCCTCGCCAGCCAGGTGTTCGGCACCTTCTTCGGATAGAACCAAGTGCGACGGCGTCGAACAACACAGATGGCCCTCCGTCGATCATATGCTTCGCTTCAATCCAACTCCCATCTGCCGCCTCAACACCACCGACCTTTGGCGCAATGATCTCCATCACTGCACCTTCCTTTTCGATGGCGGTCTGCAGTTTCTTCAAGAGAGCGGCATCGGCACCGGCACTCACCAGAACGCCGATCTTGCGGCCGGCAAAACTCTCTGGCCCGTTCTCGATGATGCTGAGAGCGGGCGAGGGTTCTAGATCGTCCCTCGGTGTTACCGCCGCGTCGGCTGGCTTTGGCAGCTTTTTGATACCCAGCTTACCTGCCACCGCAGTCGCCAATGTCTCATCGACATTCAGAAGGTGCGAGATCATCCGCTCTCGGATTGCGACTGTTTCAACCTTGCTAAGTTCGAACGTCAAAGCCGCAACGATGTGGCGCTGCTCTGGCGGGGTTTGGCTGTTGAAGAATTGCCGCGCCTGACTGTAGTGATCGGCGAAGCTTTCGGCACGAAGGCGAACTTTTTGGCCTTCTTCGCGGTCCGCAAACGAACGGAACCCGCGCTGCGGCGACTCTCGCGGACCTTCATCAAAAGAGTTGGGTTGATAATTCACTCGGCCGACGGGGTTCCGCATCGCCATGTGGCCGTCTTGCTGGAAATGGTTGAAAGGGCACTTCGGTGCATTGATTGGGATGTGCGTGAAGTTCGGACTGCCCAGCCGCTTCAACTGCGTATCGAGATATGAGAAGTTGCGGCCCTGAAGAAGCGGGTCATTCGAAAAGTCGATGCCGGGCGGCACGTTCTGGGTCATGAACGCGACTTGCTCAGTCTCGGCGAAAAAGTTGTCCGGCATGCGATCCAAAACAAGTCGGCCGACGGGTACTGGCGGAAGGATTTCTTCCGGGATGAGTTTGGTGGGATCCAGAACGTCAAAATCGAAGCTGTCCGCGAATTCTTGGTCGAAGAGCTGCAAGTTCAGTTCCCATTCCGGGAAGTCGCCTGACTGGATGGCGTTCCACAAATCCCGTCTATGGAAGTCAGGGTCGGCGCCGTTGATCTTGACCGCCTCGTTCCAGACAACCGATTGCATGCCGAGCTTCGGCTTCCAGATGAATTTGACGAAGGTGGATTCGTCATTGTCGTTGACCAATCGAAATGTATGGACCCCAAAACCTTGCATGAAGCGGAAGGATCGAGGGATCGCACGGTCCGACATCACCCACATGATCATGTGCATGCTTTCCGGTGTCAGCGAGATAAAGTCCCAGAAGTTGTCGTGCGCGGATTGCGCTTGAGGAAATCCACGGTCCGGCTCGGGTTTCACCGAGTGGATAATGTCGGGAAACTTGATCGCGTCCTGGATAAAGAAGACCGGGATATTGTTGCCAACCAAATCCCAATTTCCCTCCTTGGTATAAAACTTCACCGCAAAGCCGCGCACATCGCGGGCCAAATCTGCAGAGCCTTTGGAACCCGCAACAGTGGAGAATCGTACGAACACGGGGGTCTTTTCGCCCGCCCTCTGGAAGATATCGGCCCGGGTGTAGTCAGCAAGCGAGTCATAGGTCTCGAAGAAACCGTGTGCACCATACCCGCGCGCGTGAACAACTCGCTCGGGTATTCGCTCATGGTCGAAATGAAAAATCTTCTCGCGAAAATGAAAATCTTCAACAAGCGTAGGGCCGCGCTCGCCAATCTTCAGTGTGTTCTGATCGTCGGAAATCGGCACCCCTTGCGCTGTTGTCAGCACATCGGAGTCTTCGGCAGCGATCTGATGGAGTTCGCCGCCATTGCCTTTGATCAACTTCTGATCGTGAACTGAGGCGATTGCTGCGCTACGAACTTTCGGTGTGGACTTTGCCATCTGGACATTCCTTTAAGAGATTTCCTGGAACACCGCGGTCCGGCGCGCGCAAACGAAATAGTTTGAGCCCGCAATGCGCTGTTCAATCTTTTTACGCAGGCTGCGGTTTCAGTCTTCCGGGACTGGCAAGCGTGCGCTGACCGTCGGACTGTCTGGTTTTTTCGTCCGTCTCTTCAACTGCGCGGGAGAGGCGTTGACCATCTGGTGGAGGCTGGTTAGACGCAGCCTCCGAACCCTCCTGGTCCGTGTCTCCAACGCCTGGACGAAGCGGAAGATTCTAGGCCCCGGTTTCCCGATCATTTTCAGACAGGTGCATGGTCCGTCCAATCTCTGATTTTAGCGTCGCGCTAAAAGACCGCCTGCCCCCAACCAAGGGACCTACAGCGTTCGCTCTGCCAACACTGTTTGATAAGGCTCGTTGATCTAGAACACGCATTGCTGTCGCAAGTTCCGAAAATTGAGCATGCAATGTATCGGGCAGCCTCCGTTCTCGGGGCTGCCCATAAATCAGGCTAGTGGAAGCGGCTCCAGCCCTCAATGATGACCTTTTTATCCCTGTGATTGCCGCCAAGAATTGCGCCGAAATAGGCGCCCACAGCACCAATGAGGAGCGAGGCCGCAGTCACGAAGGCTGCCAAGACAGATATTTTGCGCGCGCGGTCAGCCGCATCTCGCACCGCCGCCTCAGCCTGCTGAGCCTGCGCGTAAAGTTCATCGACACGCTTCTGCGCCTCTTCAGGAGGGATACCTGCACGAGAGGCTACGGTTTGTACCAGATAGGTCTTGTCCGCTTCGTTCAGCTCTCCGGTTGTAACGGCGGAAATTAGTACCCGCCGCACCTGAGCGCTTGGGTCAGCCTCGTTGCCCGACTGCGGCGCATTACCTCGAAGCAATCTGTCCACATAGATGTCGGCCGAACCGGCGATGTCATCCGCTGTTGCGGCGGCGGCCGTGGCAGCGCCACCAGCAATGGTTGTAGCTGCAGTGGTGGCAGATGAGGCAATACCGGCCACTCCCGCGTATGCGATTGCCGCGCCGACGAGCACGCCTACGCCCCAAACCGCCAAACCGTGGATGCCATCGCGAATATCGGATTCGTCTTCCGTGGCGTCATGGTGGCGTCGTCTCACGCGACCGGTCAGATACCCTCCCGCGAGGAAGCCCGACACCTGAACCCAAACAACCCAGAGTGCCGCGGCAATGGCAAAAGCTGTCAGAGAAATTCCCTCACCTTCATAGGCTGATGTGAGAGAGAGCCCTATCGCCGCTCCGAAAGTAAGAAGGACTGCTGAGATCGCGGAGGCGACCACCGTACCGGCAAAGATCGCCGGCCAATCAACATACGACCGCTGATCGCTCTCGGAGATTGTTGAGGGTGTTTCAATAAGAACATCGGTCATCTCAATTTCCTCAACGCAAGCCAAACAGCGACAAAACTGCCATGATTACAACAACCAGGCCGACCAAATAGATTATGCCGTTCACGGGAACCTCCTGTGATGAATATCAACGCAACATGCTCATGGGACGAAGGTTCCAGTTTTGAGGATGCGTGGCTTGGAGTTACTCCTTGGCACGTGTTCTACCAGCCCTGTCGAAACCTCATTCCGATCGGTGGCAGTACAGCAATGGCTTTCGCGAACCCTTCCTGCGGGCCCGGTAAGTCCGCCCTTCGACGTCTCCGGACCAGGGCTGCAGGATGGGGTGGTAGATTTCGAGCAAGGGCAAGCCGGACGTGCCTTCTGCTTTCATCTCCATCTCGTTAAAATCGTTGAACTCGGCGACTACGTCCCCTGACCAAGCCATGAGAAGTCCCTCCGAAGGATCGACGCGGCGTCCAATTTCTGAAGGGTCTTTTGAGTATAGTATCGTGCCATCACGCCGCCACAGCTTGAAGGCTGCCAGCCGATTGCCGAGCGCCCCCAGTCCAAGTGTCTCGTCTAACGCTCTCGCAACTTCGTCACTAAGGACCGTGCTCTTCTGCATGTCGGGCAGGAGCGGTGCGATAATGCTGTCAACGTAGAGGGCTGTCGTCGCTCCAGCGTTTCTCGTCACGCTGGACGAGATCACGGCGGTTACAAGCCAACCCACCATAACCATCGCAACTACGGCAACGGCACTTCCGGCGAGCAGAAATTGGTGTTCAAGCGATTGATCTCGCCACCACGCCGCTATCGGTTTTTCCATAGATCAGGTGACCCGCGCCATCCCAGTGGATGCGTCCGACACAACGTTGGCGGGCGCTATCGGTTCAATCCCTCTAAAATATCACCCGAAGATCGCAACGACTTTCAGCATGGTTGGCTCGATGATGACAACACGGCCATCCCTGAGGACGAAATAGGCATGGTTTAGGAAGCTAGGTACCATCCCAATCACTTGAGCTGGCAAAGGAGTGATCGGGGTCAATCCGGGTACTGAGTTTCCCACCAGGATGTGAATTCCAAGCGAGATCGGTTCGGGCTGATCAGCGTAGATAATATCAACGATTTGATCCGCCAGGCGCTGGCTGATCGTCGGCGTTGCGTTAGGCGATGGAACTCCCAAGGCAAAGAACGCAAAAAGGATTAAAGCAATTCGGATCACGCGTTCTCACCCTAATAGAGCCAAAACAGGTGATGGGGTCATTTGTTCCGAACCTGACGCATCAGAACAGCCCCCGCGAGGTGATCGCGAGGGCTGCTTGTGCAGGACGCAGACGCCCTTGAGGGGGAACGGGCTACTGCCGCAATTGAACGCAGGAAACCGCAACCGTTTCCATTGAGGGCTTTCACGTTCTCGTTAAGAGCTGAAGACGGCCGATCTACACCATCCCCAAAAAGTCGATCCTTTTCGTTAGTAAACCTTCCAGCAAGCAGCGGGCACACCCAAGCTCGTTGGTCACACCGCTGTGAACACGGTCGGATTATGCTGGACTCACGACGACATAGTCTGGGTGATACAGCGCCAGCTTTGCGAAGCAGCTCAGTGCGAAGGTCTCGAATGCGAAGCGATAAAAGCGTCAACCTTCGGCTTTGTAGGTCTTTGCGGCTTCTTCCAGCTTGCGCAAATCGCTGCCAAATCTGCAAATCAGTTCCTTGGCCTGGTTGACGGAAAGGTCGGTCATCTCAGCGACTTGACGAGCAAAATCTTCTTCACCTTTCAGCGGCGTCGGTTTTGACTTACCCATAGCGACCTACAGAGGCGCCACGGCCAAATAGCCGATCACCAGCACAGAGCTGATAACAATCGACAGGGCGCCGAGCACACAGAAACCATGCCAATCGACCGGCGACCGGGAGGGGTAAACGCTTTTAAAGGACATAAGCCACCCTCGCACGCCTTGGCATTTCCCGCAGTTGCAAATGACGTAGATGCGGATTCTTCTTTCGTTTCTTCAGCGATCATCGTTGTGAGCATCGTCACCCCGGAACCTCGGTCTGTTTCACTTGTTGACTTGTGGCCGCCCCTCTTCGCTCCTTACTGGCGGGTGAGACATGGCTCGTCGTTGGTGGTGATGTCCCGGCGGCGAGTCATTTTCAGTTTCCTAACTCGAAGCGATGCCGCCTATCGGCGCACCTGGAGAACGAAGATGAAAAACAAAGCTAAAAATATCCGCCTCTCTGAAAAGGAGGCTATGAGGCTAGCCGAAACCACTGACGTGTCGCCAAGGCAGGCCAAAGAACTGATCAACAGGCACGGGACAAAGAAGGCCGAGAAGGAAGCGAAAGAATTCAAGGCCGAGGGATAGGGCCTTCGGCTTCTGCTGAATTGATCCGCTGGGGCGACGATTAAGGCGCAGGGTGTCTCAAGCGTCCGATCTGTATGGCTACGGGTGCTTGAAAGAGTAGATCACATCACGCTTTCGCCCAAAGACAGCAATGCCTTCCGAGACAAAGCAGACGAAGAGCAGCTGGCGGCACTCACCCGAATTCTGGATGACTTTGCGAACAGCTGGAATTGAAGGCTCGCCCCCGGCGCGGCAGCACCTAGCGCGCGGTTTTATCGCTCTCTTCAGAGGCGGTGTCGACAGCGACAACATCAAGACGGCGCTAGATACTAGCTCGAATGGTTTCCAGACTAACCATTTGTAAAACATTACAGCAAAGCGAAGCAAATCGCCCATGTCACTTGCTCGTAGCGCGACTTGTCTTTCGCTTCACGTTTCGCCAATGGGAAGTGCTTTTACGCTGGTTCTGGCGTACTGAACGGCCTCTTTAGTTTTGTTCCCACGAAGCGTACAATTCGTCCTTGGCTCACCGCCGGTCTGTCGTTTTCCGCAGTGTTTCGGGAGGGAATGCCATGTCAGACGTCAAATGGATGATCAAGGCGCGGGAATTCACCAACTGCAATTGCGCGTACGGGTGCCCCTGCCAGTTCAACGCCTTGCCGACCCACGGCTTCTGTCAAGCGGTTGTGGGTATGGAGATTGACGAAGGCTATCATGGCGATACGAAGCTCGACGGCATTCGGTTCGCAGGGGTGTTTCGGTGGCCCGGGGCCATCCATGAAGGCAGAGGAGAGGCTGCCGTCATTATCGATGAAAGCGCAAGCGATGCTCAGCGAGAAGCGTTGCTTCGCATCCTATCTGGAGAGGATACCGAACCAGGCGCAACCATCTTTCAGGTCTTCTCGACGACGTTGGAAAACGTCCACGATCCGATATTTGCTGCCATCGACTTCGAAGTCGATATCGATGCGCGCAAGGCCAGACTAAGCGTGCCTGGGGTGTCCGAAGGTCACGGGGAGCCGATAAGGAACCCAGTTACAGGTGAAGAACATCGCGCGCGTATCGATCTCCCACATGGGTTTGAGTATTCGCTTGCCGAGATGGGTCGGGGCTGGACCAAAGCAATTGGTCCGATCAAATTCGAACTGGCCGACTCCTACGGACAGTTTGCGCACATCCATCTCTCGCAAAGCGGTATCGTGCACTAAACCGTGCGCGACACAGCGCTTGAGGCAATACTTCGGCGCGACCGCGTCGTAGTTGTCATCGCGCTCGGCCTGGTTGCGGTGCTTGCCTGGGTCTATCTGGCGTATCTCGGTCAGCAGATGAGCTGGCCCGACCGGCGAGGGCACCGAGATGCCCGATATGGATATGCCTGGGGATGGATATGGGCTCCGCCGTAGCGCCTGATTTCCGAGCTTGGACACTGGCCGATTTCGCGTTCATCTTCACTATGTGGACTGTGATGATGGTGGGCATGATGACTCCATCCGTCGACTCCGATGGTGTTGTTGTACGCCCTTGTGGGCCGCAAGGCGCGGACGGGTGGAAAGCCCTTCGCAGCGACTGGATGGTTCTTCGCAGGCTATATGCTCGTTTGGGTGGTCTTCAGCATCCTGGCAACCATCTGTCAGTGGATACTGGTCAGCGTGACGCTGCTTACGCCGACAATGGCAACGGCGAGTTCAACAATCGGCGGCCTCGTGCTTATCGCCGCCGGCATCTATCAGTGGACACCGCTCAAAGATGTCTGCCTACGGCAATGCCAAGCGCCAATTGCGTTTCTCTCGTCCCACGGTGGGTTTAGGTCAGATGCATCCGGCGCGGTCCGGCTCGGCATCCAACACGGTGCATACTGCCTGGGGTGTTGCTGGGGATTGATGGCTCTTCTGTTCGTTGGAGGGGTCATGAACTTTGCTTGGATCGGCCTCATCGCAATTCTCATTCTGCTCGAAAAGACAATGCCAGTGGGGCGGCTTATCTCTCGCTTATCTGGTCTGTTGCTTGCTGCTGCGGGAGTTAGACTGGTGTTCGGAAAGATTTGAGCAAGAAGCAAAGCAGCTAAACCGCAAACGTACTGGCAGCGACAAGCCATAGACTCGACCGATCCGCCCCAATACACTCCTGCCCGTAACGCGGGGATCAAGCCGATATGGCACAGATACCCGATCAACGCCGTCTTGCGGCGGTCTTGATTGCCGATGTGGTCGGCTATTCCCGGCTCATGGAGTTGGATGAAATTGCCACGCTCAAAGCACTGCGTGAGCGGCGTAAGATGATACTTGCGCCGGTCGTTAAAGGGCATGGTGGCCGTGTCGTCAAATTTATGGGTGACGGCGTTCTGGTCGAATTCGCGAGCGCGGTAAATTCGGTCAAAGCCGCGCTCGAACTACAAAGCCAATTCGCCAACGCGAACGAAAGCCTTCCCGAGGACAGGCGCATCCTCTTCGGATCGGCATCAATCTCGGCGACGTCGTAGACGCGAATGGCGATATCTATGGCGACGGCGTGAAGATCGCAGCGCGCATTGAGACACTCGCGGACCCCGGCGGCATTTGCATCTCGGCTAAGGTT
>CAVQCL010000025.1:0-151692 GCA_963710935.1 uncultured Alphaproteobacteria bacterium
TGTTCCTCTAGGCCCTTACGGCTTTATGGAGCCTTCCGGGTTTTTGTACCTCATCCGGCACGCCGGGACCCTAGTGTCCCGAGGGGAACCTTTTGGCGGAGCCTCCCCAGAACAACAGCCACGTTAGCCGTTGCCCGGAGGCGCCGGTTCCTCTCACACTCACCGCCGTCGCGACAGGCGCTTCCCATGAGAGGAACTGCGGGGATTATGGGAGAGGGCGAGAGGGGTGTGGATAAGTCGGGGTGCAGAAAAATGACAAGCGATTGGAAGAAGAAAGAAGCTTCTTCGGCCACATTTGAATTTGTTCAGACCCTTGAGGGCACCTGCAGGTCGAGCTGATGAAAATCTCCTCTCCGGCCCGCTTCGCTGGCCACCCCCCCAAGCGGGCGGGGAATCCGCTGCCGCAGCGTCGGCGCTTTTCCAGTTGGGGTAGTTCGCCGCCAAGAAGCGTGCCTTCCTCAGGCTATTGCTGGGAGAAGAAGGATAACTGCCGCGCACCGTTCACGCACGCTGCCATCATTCCGGAACTGTTACGATGGGTGCCGGGAGTGTTGGCTAGCGCGATGTCTTCACGGTTTGCGTTAACTTCCCATTAACCTAAAATTCCTTGCCGACTCATTCGAATCGGCGCTTACTGGCGGTTGTTGTGCTGCTATGTATGAAAAAGCGCCAATTCGGTATCAGAAATTATGAACATTGCACCACGGCTGCCGACTTTCGAGTTCGACGACAAGATCCTCGAGCAAGGCACGGAAATTTCGCGCCGGCTCAATCAGCTTCGGCTGGATAAATTTCCGCCGAACGCGAAGAAGACTTTGCGGCCCTTCTCGATGGCCGAAGTGGCACACTATCTCGGCGTCTCGCAAAACAATCTGAAACGCCTGCATCTCGAAGGCAAGGGCCCCTCCCCTGATCAGGGCCAGTCCGGGCGGCGCAGCTATTCGGCTGAGCAGATGCTAGAGCTGCGGCATTTTCTCGATCGCCACGGGCGGACCGAGGTCAAGAAATATGTACCGCATCGCAAACCCGGCGACCGGCTGCAGGTGATTGCCGTCGTCAACTTCAAGGGCGGCAGCGGCAAGACGACGACCGCTGCGCATCTGGCGCAATATCTGGCGCTGACCGGGCACAGAACCCTGGCGGTCGATCTCGACCCACAGGCCTCGCTGTCGGCACTGCACGGGTTTCAGCCGGAGTTGGACCAGAACCTCTCGCTCTACGAGACGCTGCGTTACGACGATGAACGCCGGCCGCTTACCGATATCATTTTGCCGACGAACTTCCCGGGCCTGGATATCATCCCTGCCAATCTTGAACTGCAGGAATATGAATACGACACGCCGCTGGCGATGCAGGACAGGGGCAACAGCGCCGGCCGGCAGTTTTTTACGCGCATTGCGGCGGCGTTGAGTGAGGTAGACGACCGCTACGACGTGGCCGTCGTCGATTGCCCGCCGCAGCTCGGCTATCTGACATTGACGGCGCTTTCGGCGGCGACGGCGGTATTGATTACCGTGCACCCGCAAATGCTCGACCTGATGTCGATGAGCCAATTTCTCTTGATGCTGGGCGGCATTCTGAAGACCGTGAAGAATGCCGGCGCGGAGATCAAACTCGACTGGTTCCGCTACTTGATCACCCGCTACGAACCGACGGACATTCCGCAGGCGCAAATGGTCGGTTTCATGCAGTCGATGCTGGCCGGACAGATACTGCCGCATCCTATGCTGAAATCGACGGCGATTTCCGATGCCGGTCTGACCAAACAGACGCTCTACGAGGTCGAAAAATCGGCCTTCACGCGCAGCACCTACGATCGCGCCATGGAGTCGCTGGACGCCGTGAACGGTGAAATTGTCGACCTCATTCATCGCGCATGGGGCAGGGCATGAAAGCTCGATTTACTGCAGTAAACCGGCGCCGCAGCAGGCGCTTAAAGCGGCCTGGACTGCCGAGGGAAATGTAATGGCGAGGAAGGATATCTTTCAGCGGGTGATGAAGCCGGTGCTGCCGGCGGAGCCGGTCGACAGCCCCGTCGGCTATGTCGCGCGCAGCGCCTCGCGCTCCATCATGCAATCCTTCGAGGAGCTTTCGAAAAGCTCGATCGTCGAGCTCGAAACGGACCTCGTCGATCATTCATTTATTGCTGATCGACTGGATGAGGAGGGAGACGAATTTCGCGAATTGGTCGAGGCTATCCGGTCGCGCGGGCAAGACACGCCCATTCTGGTGCGGCCGCACCCTGAAAAGCCGGGGCGGTACCAGGTGGTGTTCGGGCACCGCCGCCTCAGAGCAGCGCGGGAATTGGACCGTCGGGTCAAGGCCGTCGTCAAGGCGCTGCCGGACCGTGACCACGTCATCGCCCAGGGGCAGGAAAATGCGGCGCGCGCCAATCTGTCCTTTATCGAGCGCACCTTGTTTGCCAACGCCATTCTGGCGCAGGGCCATTCCGGCGAAACGGTGCGTGCAGCACTTGGCATAGACGAGACGACCTTCTCCAAGATGCGCTCGGTGGCGGGTAACATTCCGGCCGACGTGATCCGCGCCATCGGTCCGGCCAAGAACACCGGGCGTGACCGCTGGTGGCACTTGTCGAAGCTGATGGAGCAGGGCGGCGAACGAAGCGCTGCCAGCGATGTTGTTCAGAGCGCCGCGTTTCAAGAAGGCGATAGCGACCGCCGTTTTGCGATGCTGTTCGATGCGCTGACTGAGGCCGCCAAGCCGCGCAAGGCGCGCGCTGAGCGAAGCCAAAGCTGGGGTGCGCCGGACAAAACCGTACGCGCCAAAATTTCAGACGACGGCAAAGCTTTCACGCTGGCCTTCAAGGCTAAGGACGCGTCGCGCTTCGGCGCCTTTGTTTCGAGCAATCTGGATCGCCTCTATGAAGCTTTCCGGCAAGCTGAAAAGACAACTGAGGAGAGGTAGCAAAAGAAAAAGGCCCCCGAACGTCACCGCGCGGAAGCCCTTCTCGATATGTAGCGATTGAGAGAATCGCATCTCCGCGAATCACTGTCAAGCGTAGTGGCGCCGTTTTGGCGAGCAGGATTCTTTTGCCTTTGAGAAGGTGAAGGAAAATGGAGAGGCATATCTCAACGACGCCTTTTGGGCGGCGAGGGCTTTCGCTTGGCATGTTGGCTGGGCAGGCAGATGGCGAAGACGTGTGCGCAGGATGCACGGGCGGACAAGTGGAAGCTGTTTCGCGCCGTCTGCGAGGCGAAGTCGATGCTCGGCGCGACAGATCGAGCCTTGGCGGTGCTCAGCGCGCTGCTGAGCTTTTTCCCGGAGACGGAGCTTGCAGGCGAGGGCAGCCTGGTGGTGTTCCCATCCAACCAGCAGCTTTCGCTGCGCGCCCACGGCATGGCGCCGGCGACGCTGCGGCGGCATCTGGCGGTGCTGGTCGAATGCGGCCTGGTGGTGCGCCGCGACAGCCCGAACGGCAAGCGCTTTGCCAGGAAAGGGCAGGGCGGCGATATCGAGCAAGCCTTTGGCTTCGATCTGTCGCCGCTTCTGGCGCGGGCCGAAGAGTTCGAGGAGATGGCGCAGGCAATGCGGGCCGAGCGGCGGGCGCTGATGCTGACGCGCGAGCGCATGACGCTTTACCGGAGGGACATTGCCAAGATGATCGCCTTCGGCCTGGAGGAGGGCATTGCGGCCGACTGGGAGGGCTTGCACCTTCGCTACCGGACGATCGTCATGCGCATCCCACGCACCGCGACACGACCTGAACTCGAGCCGATCGAGGCGGAGTTGAAGGCGCTGGCCGGCGTTATCCGCAAACTGCTGGAAACACATGTCAAAACAGAACAAGCAAGCGCCAATGAGTCTCAAACTGAGCGCCACAAACAGAATTCAAAACCAGAATCCAATTTGAACTTTGAACCTCGCTCCGAAACAGAGCAGGGCAATATCGCCCAGCCAAACTCCGACCCAGTTCAACCCGCAGAACCGCTACAAAAGCCATTTGGCGCAAAACCACCCACCGGTTATCCGCTTGGCCTGGTGCTGCGCGCCTGTCCCGATATCGCAGACTATGCCCGATCAGGCATCTCCACCTGGGACGACCTCGTCCAGACCGCCAATCTGGTGCGTGCCGCCCTCGGCGTCAGTCCCGATGCCTGGAACCAGGCCTGCGAGATTATGGGCGCCATCGATGCGGCCATCGTCATCGCCGCCATCCTGCAACGATCCGACCAGATCGCCAGCGCCGGAGGCTATCTGCGCGCGCTGACCGACAAGGCAAGCATCGGCGAATTCTCGCTCGGACCCGTCCTCATGGCCCTGCTCAGGGCAAAAACACGACCAAACCAGCAAAAGGTGGGGTAGGTGCAATGGAAACAGCTGCCTGCCAATGCAGCGGCCGCCGGAACCGAGAGGTTGCGACCGACAAAATGTGGGCCCCAGGCGGGGCTAGGCCCAAAAGCGCCCTCGGGTTGGGCTGCCGTACAAAGTCGGTTGTTACCAGGAAATGGTCAGTTAACCGCGCGTATCGACCCGCCGCCCCGTCGCGCCAGACCCTCAGAAGGCCGGAAAACCGCAGCTTTCGGGCATCTCGTCGACGCAGGGATCAATAGCGACGGCGACCGGCATCGACTGCTCGTCTGCAATGGCCTTCTTATCCAAGCATGCCTGACGCAAGTCCAGCTAAATGGCGTATCACAAGGCAGACATGGGAATCGCGACGCAAAAACAGGGGCTTGCACCTTCTCATGCCGAATCGAACGTTAAAGGAAGGCGGCCTGGCCGGCTATTCCGTCGCCCGCACGAAATGGCCAGGCGCGACATTGCGGAAGATTCGTTTGGGCGGCATGAAACCGAGCGGGCGGACAGGGCTCTTCAATTCGTCGGCCGCCACAGAAAGGATTGTCCCCTTGCGTGCCGGGTCGGGTATAGGGACAGCAGCCATGAGCTTGCGCGTGTAGGGATGGGACGGGTTGGCGAAGACGGCTTCGCGCGGACCAATCTCGACGATCTCGCCGAGATACATGACCGCCACGCGGTGGCTCAGCCGTTCGACGACGGCCATGTCGTGCGAGATGAATAGCAGCGCGATGCCGAGCCTTTCCTGCAGGTCCATCAGCAGATTGCACACCTGCGCCTTGATCGACACGTCGAGCGCGGACACGCTTTCGTCGGCCACGATGACGCTAGGCTCCAGCGCAAGCGCGCGCGCAATGCAGATGCGCTGGCGTTGCCCACCGGAAAACTCGTGTGGGTATCGGCGCATCATGTCGGGTGTCAGGCCGACTTGGCCGAACAGCTCTGCTGCGCGCTCGCGTGCAGCGGTGCGATCCGCAAGGCCATGTTCGGTTAGCGGTTCTGCAACGGCCGCACCAACCGTCATGCGTGGGTTGAGACTGGCGAAGGGATCCTGAAAGACCATCTGGATGCTGCGCCGCATTGTGCGCAGTTGAGGAGCGCTCAGGCCGAGCACATCCTGGCCCCGCAATTTGACGCTGCCGCTGTTCGGCTCGACCAGGCGCATGATAGATCGGCCCGTTGTCGACTTACCGCAGCCGGACTCGCCCACCAGCGCCAGCGTCTCGCCGGGATAGAGGTCGAAGGAGACATTTTCGACGGCGTGGACAGCGCCGACCTTGCGCCCGAATACGCCGCCGCGAATGTCGAACCGCGTGATCAGGTCGCGCACTTCGAGGATAGGGTCCGACTGGCCCTCCGGTTGGGTGCGTTCGGCCGCTTGCCGGCGTTGTCGCTCCGGTCGTTGGGTCGACGATGGGAAACCGAAGCGGATTTTTCTTGCCCTCCATCGAGCCGAGCCGTGGCACCGATGCGAGGAGGGCACGCGTATAGGGATGCTGGGGACGGCCGAAAATGGCCTCGGTGGTTCCGGCCTCGACGATCTCGCCTCTCAGCATGACCAGGGTCCGGTCGGCGATTTCGGCCACAACACCCATGTCGTGCGTGATGAAGAGGACCGCCATGCCTTCCTCTTCCTGCAGTCGCTTGATCAGGTCGAGGATCTGGCTCTGGACCGTCACGTCGAGTGCGGTGGTCGGCTCGTCGGCAATCAACAGGCGAGGGCGGCTGGCCAGAGCCATCGCGATCATCACGCGCTGCCGCATACCGCCGGAAAACTGGTGCGGGTAGTCGTCGAAGCGCGCGCCGGCATTCGGGATGCGGACTTTTTCCAGCAGGCGGGTAGTTTCGTCGCGCGCATCTTTTGACGCGAGATGGCGATGGCAGGTCAAGGCTTCGGAGATCTGGCGGCCGATGGTGAAGACCGGATTGAGGCTGGTCATCGGTTCCTGAAAGATCATCGCGGCATCGTTGCCGCGCACCTGACGCATCTCACGTGTCGGAGAGGCCAAGCGTCTCGCGCTTGTTGAGGGTGATGATGCCTTCAATGCGGCTGGCGTTCTTTGGCAGAAGGCGCATGATCGACAGCGCGGTGACGCTCTTGCCCGAGCCGCTTTCGCCGACGATGGCGACGGTCTCGCCGGGCATGACGTCGAAGCTGACGTCGCGAACGACCGTCGACCAGTTGCCATCGACCAGAAACGAGGTGGACAGTCCACGGACCGAGAGGACAGGTTCACGATCGCTTTGCGGAAGCTGCGGCCGAAGCATGGGTACGGGGCGCCAGATGGTTCATTGAGTCCTAGTTGACCTTGAGAGGCGTGCCGAACGAAGCGGACGGGCGGCCGGAGGCGATGCGCGCTTTCTCGACCGCGATGATCTTGGCGTCGATTCGACGAGCGATCGACCATGCCGTTCGGGTTCTGGCGCGTGGCCATCGTTTCGGCGACGTAGATGTAGCGCTCCTGGGCGACCGCAAAGAGGCGCCGCAATTCCGCCAAAGGATCGGCGATGATCGTCGGCGCGCAGGCTGAGCCAGGGATAATCCTGATCGCGGTAGACGACCAAGGCGGCGGATTGCTTGCCGCGCTTGTCGCCGCCGGCGTCCTCGCCGGCCTGCATTGCGGCCAGCAGCCGTTCGGCGAACGGAAGCGCCATGCTGTCCAGATAGGTCGAGAAAGTGTCTGCTCGACGACCTGAGGCCCGGCCAGCATGTTGCCGGCGACCGAGACGTTTTCGGCGAGTCTGTGCCCGGCCCAGTCGATGCATTTCTGGCCCGTATAGGCGGCCGCGCGGCCATCGGCATCGACCAGGTGAAACTGGCGCTGATCGCGGCCTTCGTCGCGTTCGGCCAGATGCGAGACGATGTCGTCCGGCGTGCGGTGCCTCGCCAAGCATGGCGAGACCGTCGATGCCGTTCAGCGGGTTGACGAAGGCCTGCGTCGCAACCGCGCCGATGCCGCCGCGCAAGATGCGGCACGATGCCGCCGACGGCGAAGAAGCGGCTTGCGACGGCGACGCCCAGATGGCCGGTCGCAGGGTCGCGGGCAACGATCGAATAGGTCATCGCCTATCTCCCGACCGCATAGGCCTGCATCAGGCGCGGCGTCGCCGCGGCGCGCAGCAGCCGTCGGCATCGCGCCTGGCGGCGGTCAGCCGTCCGATCGACCAGGGATCGGCAACGGTGAGCTTGTGGCCCCGACGGCGAAGGTCGTCCAGCACGCGGGGGTCGAAATTGGCCTCCGCGATCAGGCTGCCGGGCTCGCGGGTGCGCGGATAGAATGAGCCCGGAAAATGCGCCGTGTGGAACAGCGGCTGGTCGATCGCCTGCTGCAGGTTCAGGCCGTGATGGACGTAGCGCAGGAAGAAGGCGAGCTGCCACTGCTCCTGCTGGTCGCCGCCGGGCGTGCCGAAGGCCAGCGTCGGCCGTCCCTCGTAAAGCGCCAGCGACGGCGTCAGCGTCGTGCGCGGCCGTTTGCCGGGCGCGAGCGACGCGGGCAGGCCCGGTTCCAGCCAGAACATCTGCGCCCGGGAGTTGAGGCAGAAGCCGAGCTCCGGAATGATCGGCGAGGATTGCAGCCAGCCGCCCGAGGGCGTGACCGACGACCATGTTGCCCTCGCGGTCGATGACGTCGATATGGACGGTGTCGCCGCGCTTTTGCGGACAGGTGCGCCATGGTCGGCTCGTAGACGGCGCCGGTCGCCGTTTCGGCGCCGAGCATGGCCAGCGTCTTCGCCAGCTGATCTTCGAAGCCGGGAATCGCTGCCCGGGCGACAGATCCAGCGAGGCGGATGCGCCGATCAGCTTGCGCCGCTCCGCGGCATAGGCGTCCGACAGGAGATGCTCGAGCGGCACGTCCACGAAATCGGGATCGCCGTAATAGACCTCGCGGTCGGCGAAGGCGAGCTTCATCGCCTCGGTGACGGTGTGGACGAAATCGGCGCCGGCGGGATCCATCGCCGCGAGATCGAAGCCTTTCAGGAGCGCCAGGGTCTGCAGAAACACCGGGCCCTGGCCCCACGGGCCGATCTTGGCGACGGTCCAGCCGTGGTAGTCGTAGGTCGCGGGCGCTTCGATCGTCGCCGACCAGTTGGCGATGTCGTCGGCCGTCAGCACGCCCTTGTGCCGCGCGCCGCTGCCGTCCATCACCTCCGGTCCTGTCGAGGAATCGATCTGGATCGCCTCGGCGACGAAGCCGCGATAGAAGGCGTCGCGCGCCGCTTCGATCTGCGCCTCGCGACCGCGCTTCGCTTCGGCCTCGGCGATGATGCGCTGCCAGGTGGCGGCGAGCACCGGGTTCCTGAAATTCGAATGCGCTGCGGGGCGATGCCGCCGGGCAGCCACGTTGCGTGCGACGTCGGCCATTCCTTCTCGAAGAAGCCGGCAAGGCCGCCGATCGTGTCGGCGACGCGCGGCAGCATCGGATGGCCGTTCTCGGCATAATAGATCGCCGGCTCCAGGACGTCGCGCACGCTCAGCCGGCCATAGTCGCGCAGCATCAGCATCCAGCCGTCGAAGGAGCCCGGGATGACCGTCGCGAGCAGCCCGTCGCCGGGGATCATGCTCAAGCCCTCCGACCGATAGTGTTCGATCGTCGCGCCGGCCGGGGCGGGACCTTGCGCGCAGATCACCTCGACCTTGTCCTTGGCTTTGCCGAATAGATGATCGCCGGCATGTCGCCGCCCGGGCCGACGAGATGCGGCTCGACGACCTGCAAGCACGAAGCCGGTGGCCACCGCCGCATCGAAAGCGTTGCCGCCCTTTTCGAGAATGCTCATGCCGACGGCGGATGCGATCCAATGCGTAGAGGTGACGACGCCGAAGGTGCCGAGGATTTCGGGCCGGGTGGTGAATGCGGTCATGAATGCTCCTTGAGTTCACGTTTCGCGTGGATCGAGCGCGTCGCGCAGCCCGTCGCCCAACAGATTGAAGCCGATGACGACCAGGAAGATCGCGCACGCCGGGCCAGATCGCCATCCACGGCGCCTGGGAGAGGAAATTCTTGGCGATGTTGAGCATCGATCCCCAGCTGGGAGCCGGCGGCTGCTGGCCGAGGCCGAGGAAGGAGAGGCTGGCCTCCGCGATGATCGCGGTGGCGATGGTCAACGTCGCCTGCACGAGGATCGGCGCCAGCACGTTCGGCAGGATGTAGCGCATGATGATGCTGAAATGGCGCAGGCCGATGGAGCGCGCGCCTTCGACATAATCTTCCGTCTTGACCGAAAGCACCTGGCCGCGCGTCAGCCGGATGAAGATCGGCATGGCCGAGAGGCCGATCGCGATCATCGCATTGGTCAGGCTCGGCCCGAGGAAGGCGGCGAGCGCGATCGCGGTGATCAGGAACGGCATCGCCAGGAAGGCTTCGGTGATGCGCGAGATGACCATGTCGATCCAGCCGCCGAAATAGCCGGCGAGGAGCCCGAAGCGGCACGCCGACGCAGAACGGCGATGGCGACCGAGACGACGCCGGCCAGCAGCGAGGCCTGCGCGCCCCAGATCATGCGGGACAGGATGTCCCGGCCGAGTTCGTCGGTGCCGAGCCAATGCAGCGGCGGACGGCGCCTTGCGGATCGCCGTCCAGCTGGTGGCGTTCGGATCGGGGATCGGCAGCAGAGGCGCGGCGATGGCAAGCAGAGCGAAAAAGAGCGACGATCAGCAAAGCCGGCAAGGGCAGCCTTGTTGGCCTTCAGCTTGCGCCAGGCCGCGGCTCGGCGCGCGCTGTGATCGCGTGGATGCCGGCTCGCACGGTGGCGACGCGTCATAGCGCCGCCCTCATGCGCGGGTTGAGCAGGAAATAGAGGATATCGGCAAGCAGGTTCATCAGGATGAAGCCCGACCGCGGTGCACAGCACGACGCCCTGCACGACGGCGTAGTCGCGATTGAAGACGGCATCGACGATGAGCTTGCCGAAGCCGGGAATGGTGAAGATCTGCTCGGTCAGCACGGCGCCGGCAAGCAGTTCGCCGAACAGCAGGGCGCTGAGCGTGACGATCGGCAGCAGGGCGTTGCGGAAGCTGTGCTGAAGCACGACTGCCTTCTCGGGCAGCCCCTTGGCGCGCGCGGTGCGGATGTAGTCGGAGCTCAGCACGCCGAGCATGGCCGAGCGCGTGTGGCGCATCAGCGTGGCGGCGAGCGCGTTGCCGAGCACGAAGGATGGCATCAGCATGGTCTTGATCGACCGGACGGGGTCGGAGAAGAACGGCTCGTAGCCGGATGCCGGCAGCCAGCCGAGCTTCACCGAGACCAGCAGGATCAGCATGATGCCGAGCCAGAAATTCGGGATCGACAGGCCGGACAGCGCGAGAAAGTTGGCGAGATAGTCGAGCGACCGTGTTCTTCTTGACGGCCGCCAGAATGCCCATCGGAATGCCGATCACGAGGGCGAAGAACATCGACATGATGGCAAGCTGGATCGTGACCGGCAGCTTTTCGGCGATGAGCTCCAGCACCGGCTGGTTGGTGCGCAGCGAGATGCCGAGATCGCCCTGCAGCACGCCGCCCGAGCCAGGCGAAATATTGCATCGGGATCGGATCGTTCAGGCGGTATTTCTCGCGCAGAAACTCCAGCACCTGCGGGTCGCGCTCCTCGCCCGCCATGGCGAGGATCGGATCGCCGGGCAGCAGCTTCTGCAGCGAGAAGACGAAGACCGAGATGATCAGAATCGTCGGTATCGCGACCAGCAGTCGGCGGCCGATGTAGCTGTACATGGTTCCTCCGAACCTGGCGGGCCGCCCAGCGTCATGCGCGCGGGCGGCTCTCGAGGTCAGTCAGCCTTCTTGACCCCCGAAGCCGGACCATCCCATCCGCCGTCGGCACGAAGCCGGTGACCTTCTTGCTGCAGCCCCAGATCCAGGCCTGATGGCCGAAATAGATGACCGGCAGTTCGTCGGTCAGAATGGCGGTGGCGGCATCGTATTTCTCCTTGCGCGCGGCATTGTCGGTCGAGGTGCGCGCCTCGTTCAGCAGCTTGTCGACCTCGGGGTTGCAATATTTGGTGTCGTTGATGCCGCCCTTGCAGGTGAGGAACTGGTGGATATTGCCGTCCGGATCGACCCGGCCGGACCAGTCGGTGCGCGCGATCTGATATTTGCCGGCCGTCTCCTCGTCCAGCAGCGTGGCGAATTCGGTGGCCTTGAGGCTGACGTCGAAACCGGCTTCGGCCACCATCGCCTGCATCATCTGCGCCATCTGCAAGGCGACGGGGTTGTTGGTGACGCTGGATTCGAGCTGCACGCCGGTCGACGCCGGCTTCCTTCATCAGCGCCTTGGCCTTCTCGACGTCGCGTGCCTGCACAGGGATGTTCTTGTTGTACCATGGGCTCGTTGGCGGGAAGGGCTGGTTGCCGGGTATGCCGGTGCCCTCGTAGACGATCTGCATGATGGCAGCGCGATCCAGCGCCAGCGAGAAGGCCTGGCGCACGCGCTTGTCCTTGCCGAGCGGATTGTCGGCGGCCGGACCGTTGCCGACATTCATGTAGAGCGACATGTAGCCGAGGTTGACGGCGTCGGCGTAGGTCAGGTTGGCGTCGTCCTTGATCGCCGCAGCATCGCTGGCCGCCATGTCGGTCGCCCATGTCGAGATCGCCGGCGCGCAGGTTGGCGAGGCGCACAGTCGTGTCGGGGATCGGCAGGTAGGTGACCTTGTCGATGAAGATATTGTCCTTGTTCCAGTAGTCCTGGCAAACTTCTCCAGCACGATGCGGTCCTGCTGTATCGCGCTCGACGAATTTGAACGGGCCGGCGCAGACCGGCTTGCTGCCGAAATTGGCGCCCAGTTCTTTGGCGGCGGTGGGCGAGACGATCATGCCGGCGCGGTCGGCGAGTTGCGCGAGCAAGGTGACATCGGCGCTCTTCAGCTTGAACTTGACCTCGTAGGTCGCTGACTTTTTCGACTTTTTCGATGGAAGCGAGCTCGCTCTTGCGGCGCGATTCCGGCAGGTTGAGATTGCGGTCGATCGTGGCGATCACGGCTTCGGCGTTGAACGGCGTGCCGTCATGGAACTTGACGCCTTCGCGCAGTTTCATGTTCAGTTCCTTGCCGTCGTCGGACCATTTCCATTCGGTGGCGAGCTGCGGAACGATCTGGAGATCCGGGCCGACATCGACCAGCTTGTCGCACATCGCCGTGTAGACGATGCGGCCGACAAAGGTGCGCGACTGGGCCGGATCGAGCACGTCGGGATCGTTTGCGAGGCCGATCTTCAGTTCTGCCGCGCTGGCTCCGGTGGCGAACAGAAGACCAAGCGCGGTCACGCATTTGAATGTGGAAAAGTTCATGCCGTTCTCCTCTGGTGCGCGGCGTTGGTCGCCGCATCAATTTCGTTCGTTTGCCGATCGTGCTGCTTCATCTGGAAGGTCGTGCGAGGTGACGCGGATGAGGCTTTCCTGCAGCGTCAGCAGATGCTGGCGCATCGCTTCGCCGGCGCGGCCAGGGTCGCGCGCCTCGATCGCTTCGACGATCGCGCGATGCTGACGGTTGATCAGGTCCCTCGAGTTGGCTGCGTTGCGTGCACGCTCGCGGATGGTCTGCCACGACTGGTCCTGCCGCACACGGTTGATGACGTCGAAGATGGCGAGGAAGAAGCGATTGCCGGCGCAATGCGCGATCTGGCGGTGCAGCGCGCCGTCCCAAAGCTCGTGCGCGTCGGCATCCCGGCTTTCGGCGATCTTGGTGACGAGTTCATGCATGCGCGCAACGTCGGCGGGCTTGGCACGGACCGCGGCAAGCTGCGCCAGCTGCGGCTCAACGCGCAGGCGCACTTCCATCACTTCCATAAAATCGATCTCAGCGAAGGATGGAAACGAGATGGGCGTCCAGTTCGTCGGGTCGCCGGCCGACATAGGTGCCGGCGCCTTGCCGCCGCCAGATCAGGCCTTCGGCTTCGAGCACTTCCAGCGCCCGTCGTATCGCGCGGCGCCCGACATCAAACGTCTCCGCAAGCGCTCGTTCGGTCGGCAGCTTGCCGTCGGTGCTCGACCGCAGAAGCTCGCGCAGCTTTTCCAGCGCGTAGGCGGAATTCTTCCGCGGATTCGTCGTCCGTTTCGCCCAAGGGGTGGCCTCAATGGTGCGAACCAATTCGAGATTGGTACAGAGCGCTCGAATCGTCCCGCCGTCAAGGCCTGAAGAAAGTTGGCGGCGGCAGGCGGCCGCTCTTGCTGTCCGGAAGCGGATAGGAGCGTGGAAGGCAGGGCGGATGTTCAGTGCAGGCCAAATTCCCGCAGAAGCTCTTCGCGGAACTTGACGAACCGGGTCTCGCTACGGTCGCGCGGGCGCGGCAAGTCGATGTCGATCAGCCGGGCGGCGCGGCCTTTCACTTTGGGCAGGATGAGCACGCGATCGGCCAGGTAGATGGCCTCTTCGAGATCATGCGTGACCATGATCATGGTCACGTTTTCCTCGCTCCAGATGCGGGCAAGCTCTTCCTGCATGGTGATCTTGGTCATCGCGTCGAGTGCGCCGAGTGGCTCGTCGAGCAGGAGGATCTCCGGCTGCACGGTCAATGCCCGGGCGATGCCGACACGCTGGGCCATGCCGCCAGACAGCTGCCTTGGATAGGCGTCGGTGAAATCGGTGAGACCGACGAGCTTGATGTAGTGGCGGGCCTTCGCCTCGGCACGCTGGCGGCTCTCGCCACGCGTCTCAAGACCAAAGGCGACATTGCCGAGAACGGTGAGCCAGGGCAGGAGGCGAGGCTCCTGGAAGATCACGGCGCGCTCGCGGCCCACCCCTTCGATCCGCTTGCCGTCGATCTCGACCTGGCCGGTGTCGGCATTTTCCAAGCCGGCGAGCACACGCAGCAGCGTCGTCTTGCCGGAACCACTGGCGCCGACGATCACGAGGCATTCACCGGCGCGAATCTCCAGGTTGAGGCCCCGCAGAACCGTCAGCGGGCGGCCATTCAGCGGGAAGGACTTGGAGAGGTCACGAATGCTGACCTCTCCGCGACGCCGATTTTTCTGCAGGCTCATGATCCACCTCAGTTCGATTTGGTTGCGGCGTCGGGCTGGAACAAAAGATCCGCCACCTTGAACTTGCCTTTCGGCAGCTTGCCTTCGCGCTCAAGCACGTCGATCCAGAAGCCGATGTCCCGCTCGACCGGCTGTGCGCCAGCACGCAGCCCGAAACCGGTCCAGTATTTGGCGAGTTCGGCGTTTTCGCCGCGTTTCTGCAGCAGGCCGGCGATCACCTTGCGCGCCTCTTCAGGGTTCTCGCGCGACCAGTCGGCGGCGCGTGTCGCCTGCTGGACGAAATCCTTGGCGGCTTGCGGATGCGCTTCGATGAAGTCACGGCGGAGCACGACGAAACCCGCCGGCGATCTCGCCCAGCACGTCCGTATCGTCGAAGATGCCGCGCACGCCGCCATGCTCCTTGAGCAGGCCTTCGAAGGTTGCCTGCCAATAGCCCAACGCGGCGATATCGACCTGGCCGGAACGCAATGTCTGCTCAAGTTGCGGGCCTGGGACGACAATCAGCTTGGCGGCGTCCTGCGGCAGGCCGTTCTGAAAGAGTGCCTCGCGCACGGTGTAGTCGAGATGCGCACCCAGCGTGTTCACCGCAATCGATTTGCCGACAATGTCCTTGACGCTTTTGATCGGGCTGTCTTCCAGCACATAAAAGACGCTCTGGACCTGATCGTTGATGCCGTTGGAGGGATAGGCGGCGACAAAATCATTGCCGCCGGCGATTGAATTGACCACCGCCGAAGTCGCGGCAGAGCCGAGATCGACACTGCCCGCAGCCAGCGCAAACAGCGAAGCCGGGCCGCCCTGGGCATAACCGACATTCTCAAATTTGATGCCGAGATTGTCGTAGTAGCCGAGTTCAGCGGCGAGCTCATGCGGCGATATGCTACCCTGCGAGGCGAGGTAGCGGAGGGTCACTGGTTCGGTCGATTCGGCCAATGCCATGCCCGGCAGTACGCCGACAAAGAGGCCAGCGGCGACCAAAGCGCCGGCGCCATAAGTGCGAAGGGTATATGTCATGATCGTTCCTTTCGGAGATTGGTTCTTTCGTGGATTGGGTGTGGCTCAGCGTACCGCGTCGCTCCAGCGACACAGACGCCGCTGCAGGACCATCAGTGCATAGTTGGCGATCAGGCCGAGCGCTGCGAGCAGGAAGATCGCCGCGAACATCAGCGGGATCTGGAAGTTGTACTGCGCGTTCATGACCTGGAAGCCAACGCCGCTGTTGGCGCCGATCATCTCGGACGCGATCAGCAGAAGCAGCGCGGTGGTTGCGCTTAGGCGCAGTCCGACGAAGATGGACGGCACCGCGGCTGGCAGGATGACACGGCGAAATGTGGTGATCCGTGAGGCTCCATAAACCCGCGCCATTTCGATCAGCTTCTGGTCAACTTCCTTGACGCCGCTGATCGTGTTGAGCAGCAGCGGGAAGAGTGCTGCCCAGAAGATGACGAACACCTTCGACGTCTCTCCTAATCCCAAAAGCAGGATGAAGACAGGATAGAGGGCCAGCGCCGATGTCTGCCGGAACAGCTGAAGGATAGGGTCGAGCGCCTGCTCGATTGCCCGCACCTGGCCCATGAAAAGACCAAGCGGAATGGCGACGGCCACCGCCGCGAGGAAGGCCGTGCCCGATCGCTGTAGGCTGATGGCGATATCGTCCAGCAATGACCCGCCAATTATTCCGTCCCAAAGGGCTGCGATGATGGTCCCGAGCGGGGGAAATACGGCCGGATTTATCCAGCCGCGTTCGCTGGCGATTTGCCAAATCGCAAGGAAGACGAGAAGCACGCCGTACCGTGAAATGAACCTGATTGCCGCTTCCGTGACTTTGCGGGAAAGATCGCTGCCCTTACCGAATTCGATCGCGGCGGGAGCCAAATTGTCGATGGGCTGAACGCTCATTGTCTTGTCTCCCGGTCGCTATTCGGCTGCCAGCACGTGGGTGCGTTCGGCCGTCCATGGGTTGATCGGCCTCGGAAGACCGAGATTTTCACGCAGCGTCGACCCTTCGTAGGCATTGCGGAACAGGCCGCGTCGCTGCAGTTCCGGGATGACCAGATCGACGAAATCGTCGAGCGCGGTGGGCAGCCATGGCGGCAGGATGTTGAAGCCGTCAGCCGCCTCGTTGTGGAACCAACTTTCCAACTGGTCGGCGACCTGTTCCGCACTGCCGACAACAGTGTAGTGTCCACGTGCCGTTGCGACCCACTGGTAGAGCTGGCGGATCGTGAAATTGTGCTCGTCGGCGATCTGCCGGATGAGCGCCTGACGGCTCTTCATACCCTCGGTTTCGGTGCTTTTGGGGAGCGGTCCGTCGAGGGGATAGCCGCGAAGGTCGAGCGTTTGGCCTGCGAGACCATTCAGCAGCGCAACGCCATCTTCTGGCAGGATGAGGTCGTTTAGCCTCTGGTATTTTTCCCGCGCTTCAGCTTCCGTTCGGCCAACAAACGGAGCCACGCCCGGCATGATCAGAACGTGATCCGGATTGCGCCCTGCCGCGCGGACACGGGCTTTAATGTCGCGATAGAATTCCTGCGCGGAAGCTAGGTTCTGATGTGCGGTGAAGATGACTTCCGCTGAATGGGCTGCGAGCTTGCGGCCGTCCTCCGATTGACCGGCCTGGACGACCACCGGATGGCCCTGCACCGGCCGAGGCACGTTGAGCGGGCCCTTTACGCTGAAGTGCTCGCCCTTGTGATTGATATCGTGCAGCTTGCCGGTATCGTAGAAGCGCCCGGTCTCCTTGTCACGGATGAAGGCGTCGTCTTCCCACGAGTCCCAGAGCGCCTTGACCGTATCGACATGCTCGTGAGCGCGTGAGTAACGATCGGCATGCGCCGGCTGGATATCGCGGTTGAAGTTGCGGGCGGTGTCGTCCCCTGCCGACGTGACGACGTTCCATCCAGCGCGGCCGTTCGAAAGCAGATCGAGCGACGCGAATTTGCGTGCCAACGTGTACGGCTCTTCATAGGTGGTCGAAGCAGTGGCGATGAAACCGATGTTCTTCGTCAGCGGAGCCAGGGCTGAAAACAGTGTGACCGGTTCGAAGCCTGCGATCTTGGCATTGCCACCCTCGCGCCCACCAAGGCCGACCGACAGATTGTCGGCCAGGAAATAGGCGTCGAACAGCCCGCGCTCGGCCGTCTGGGCCAGCTGCTTGTGGAACTCGAAACTGGTTGCGCCGTCGACTGGTGCGTCGGGATGGCGCCATGCAGCGATGTGCTGGCCGCCGCCAGGCAGGAACGCGCCGAGCTTGATCTGTCTGGGCATTGGTTTCTCCTTGATACTGGCCATGCGCCGGTCATTGCGGCGCGGGTCGGTTGATCGCTTTTCAGCGGTGGGAAGACGACGTACGACCGGTTCAGGCGGCGAGGCTGACCGGATCGGGGACACCGACCGCACGGCAAGCCTCAATCGCTGCCTGCTGGGCACGCGCGCGGATCGCCTCCGATGCGATTGCGCCATCCAGGAAGTCGCGATCGGAGGCATAGATGCCTGTCGGCATCGTCAATGCCTCGAAGAAGCCGAACAGGGGACGCAACTGGTGTTCGACGATGAGCGAATGACGTTCGCCACCGCCGGTCGCCGCAAGGATGATGGGTTTTCCCTTCAGCGCGTTGGGGTCCAGAAGATCGAAGAAATGCTTGAAAAGGCCGGTGTAGCTGCCCTTGTAGGTTGGCGAGCCGACGACGAGCACGGACGCATTGAGCAGGTTTTCAACAATATTGCGGGCGGCTGGGTCGAGGTCGGCAACACGCCGCGCCTGCGCCAGGGATGGGCCAAGATCCTGAATGTCGAACGTCAGCGACCTGGCCCCGATCCCGAGCGCTGCTTCGCCGACGATATGACCGACGAACGCTCTAGTTTTGGATGGACGCGTTATGTTGCCGGATAACCCCAGCACCAGCCTTCCTGACATCCCACTCTCCTTGCAGCATCTACTACATTAAGTCTATTAAGGTAGTAGACATTAGAGAGGCAGAATGTTTCAAAATCGGCTGCGTGCGCGAATTGCGTTTCCGGATTTGACGTTCGAATTAGCAAGAGCGGTGGCTTCCGGTTGCCACGCCTTGGCAGTGGACTGCGCGAGCTTCTGCGCCAAACGTTGACTTTGAACCCTGATGTCCGGCACCGCTTCGATTTCAAGAAAAGCGCCTCTGGTCAGAGGGCCGACGGCATAGATGTGTTCGCTCGCACCGCCGTCGCGGTCCAGCAGCGCGCCGTCTCCAGTGACGTCGAGTCCGAGCCGCATATTGTCGACGCAAGCCGTTCCCGATTCGAGCAGCGATCGCATCAATCTGTTCGAGCTTTGTGCCGGATCAGAAATGATCCCTTTGCAATCATAGACTCGCGTGACCTTCAGCTCCTCGACGCCGTCGCGCCGCCGCCGTTGTATCTGAACCGTCAGGCCGTCGGGCGTGGCCTGGATGTTCTGAATGCGGCCGGAAATGAGGCGGAGTTGCCCGCTGGAAAGGGCGGCAGAAAGCTTGTCGTGGATCTGCGGCGCCATGCGATGCCGGTGGATGTCCCACCAGGGTTTTAGGTGCCTGAAAAACTGACGCCGCGAGGCGATCGGCAGATGTCGCCAGATCGTCTGGGTATGCGGGCGCAAGCCGTCGACGACGTCGCGCCAGCCACCTCCGTGCGCCATCGTCGAGCGAACCAGGCCGCGGACCCATCGCGTCAATTCCAGGAGAGGCCGGCCGACCGGTATCTCTGTCTCTTTCAAGGTGATCGGCGTCGTCTTGCTGTGCGTCGTGGGCAACAGGCCACGCCGTGAAACGGCAATGATCGGGCCGAGATGCCCACGCAGGATGAGGGCCAGGCAAGTGTCGACCATGCTGAGGCCGGTCCCGACTATCAAGACGGGATCGTTGGCGGAGGCTGGCTGACAATTGAAATCGCGCAGCGGGTCCAGCAGGGAATCGCCACGACATTGCCCTGCGTCATGGCCGGTTGCGAGCACGCAGACATCGCCAACCTCACCGGCGCCGTTGGCCAGCCGGAGTTCCACGAACGACGGGCGCTGGATGAGCTCGACGCATTCTTCATCGACGACACGCAGTTTCCCCGACGCCAGATGGTGATCAAGCAGTTGCCCGAGATAATCGCCATAGAGATGTCGCGGCGCGAAATAGGTCTCGGGATGGCCAACATCCACGCCGCGCTCTTCGAGCCATCGGGCAAAATGGCCCGGGTCATCGCTGAAGGCGCTCATATTCGAGGCCCGCACGTTCAGGACGTGTTCGGGAACTGTCGTCGAATATGCGAGGCCGCGCCCGAGCGCCGGGCGCTTCTCGATGATCGTCACGCGAAGACTGGACGCCTCGCGCGCAGCAGGTGCGCCGCCAGGAGAACGCCGCTGGCCCCGCCGCCGACGATGACAACGGACCGCGAGGTATCGCGAGGCTGCCGCTGCATCGAGGGGTAAACAAAGGTCATGCTCCGACTCCCACATGCCATTGCAGATAATATCTACAGATTCAGTAGACAAAGCAAGCGCTGGCGTTTGACCGCCCTTTTGGGGCCTTGGCGGGAACGATCTCGGCAGCTCGTGCGACCGACGGTGGCGACAGGCCGATAGGCATCCTGGTCTGTAAACACACAGTCAGCCACCACGACCGGCCTGGAGGTGGGTGCCCTGCGCACCGCCTTAAGCATGCCAGCGACGGTTCCAGCGGTCTCGAATTTCTCCTAGCCGGATCAACGGCTTGCATGATTTATCGCGGTAAAGCATTGCCCTTGTTAGCAAAATATGATTTGATTGAATGGATATTCAATTAGTGAGAACCAAGTGATGAACCCGCACATGCGTGACGTTGCGGTGCCGAAGGATTGGGATCGGCGCGGCTTGCCCGGCTGGAGCTACCATAGCCCAGCTCTTCTCGAGTTGGAGAAGGAGCATCTGTTCCGAACCCATTGGCAGATCGCCGGTCACATTTCGGATGTCGACCAATCCAGGCGACTACCTGACCATGGACGTCGTCGGCGAGCGCGCCCTGATCTTGCGCGGCAAGGACGGCATCGTGCGCGGCTTCCACAACATCTGCCGCCATCGCGGCTCGCGTGTCGTGGCGGATGAGAAGGGCACCTGCAAGAACGCTCTGGTTTGCCCATTTCATGGCTGGGTCTACAATCTCGATGGCACGCTGAGGGGCGCATCGCGGCCGCGCTCATTCCCGGAGCTCGATAAGACCATCTTTGGCCTGATGCCGCTCGATCTGGAAATCTGGATGGGCTTCATCTTCATCCGCTTCCGCAAGGGGCCGCAGCCTTCCGTCGCGCAGCTGTTGAAGCCGCTGGAAGCAGAGATCGCCCATTACGGCATCGCCGACATGGTGCCGGTCGACGCGCCCGCGACCCAGGTGACCCCGGTCAACTGGAAATCGGTGCGGGATGTCGACAATGAGGGTTATCACGTCGCCATGGCGCATCCTGCGCTGCAGGATCTCTACGGCTCTACTTACTATGACGAGCCCTTTGTCGAAGGCGTTTCTCGATCGTTCGCCACCTACAACCCGCATGCGGGCCGACGCTGGAGCGTGAAGAACTATATCAAGGTCGCGCCGGAAGCCGACCACTTGCCGGAGCACCTGCGCAAGGCGTGGATCTACTACGGCATCTTCCCCAACAATGTGATCGCGCTCATGCCGGAGTCGATTCAGTTCTACCAGGAATTCCCGCTATCGACCGACGAAGCCATGCTCCGTGGCGCCACCTATCGATTCCGTGACGAGTTCTCGCCAGCAGGCGGCTGCCCGTTACCTTGCCATGCGCGTCGATCGCGACACGATGGCCGAGGACGTGCAGCTTTCAGTCTGGTCAAACGAGGCGATGCGCTCAAAGGCCTTCAAGGGCTTTTTCCTGTCGGACCTCGAATATGGCGTGCGCACCTATCACGACCATCTGCGCAATGAACTGCCGGTGCTCAATCTCGATATCGCGCCGGACGAGAAAGAAATGGCGCAGGTAAACGCCGAGATGCAACGGGCAAACTGAACAGAAAGAGGGGCAGCACTCGCTGTCCCTCTTTCTAGCGTGCCCGCTTTACCCGGCCCAAAGCCCTTCCTGCCTAAGATCGTCCATCGTGCGTGAAATGCCTTCGCGCAGGATCGCGACCATGTCATCGATCTGCGCTTCGGTGATGATCAGCGGAGGGGACATCACGCACATATTGATCAGCGGCCTGACCAGCAGCCCGAGTTCGTGGCAGTGGGCATCGATACGGGAGCCCACAGCCTTGTCCAGTTGCAGCTGATTTTTGCTTTCGCGATCGGCGACGCATTCCACGCAGGCCATGAGCCCGACGCCGCGGACCTCGCCGACCAAGGGCAGGTCTTCAAGCGACTTCAGTTGCGCCTGGAAATAGGGCGCGATCCTGCGGGCATGACCGAGTACGCCGCCTTCCAATATGTCCAGGTTCTTCAACGCGACGGCGCAGCCGATCGGGTGGCTAGAATAGGTCAGCCCATGCCCGAACATCGCCTCAGGGTGATTCGAACGCCGCAGCTCTTCCATCAGTCGAGCTGAGACGACCATGCCGCCAAGTGGGAAATAGCCTGATGTCACCCCCTTGGCGAAGGTGATGATGTCCGGATCGATGCCGAATTCGTCTTGCGAGGCGAAGACATGACCCAGCCGTCCGAAGGCGGTGACCACCTCATCGGACACATAGAAAATGTCATTCTCTCGGCAGATTTCGCGGATGCGTTTCAGATAGTTTTTCGGCGGCACGATGACGCCGCCAGACGCTTGCACCGGCTCGCCGACGAAGGCACCGATGCGATCCGCGCCGATGCGTGCAACTGTCGTTTCGAATTCGGCGACGAGAGAATCCTCAAAAGCCTCGACACTCATGCCGACAGGTCGGCGGAACGGGTCCGGCGTCGAGAGTTTGACGACCAGATCGTCGGCGCCGTCCATCCAGTCGAGGTCGCGCGGTCGGCCGTTGAGCGATGCAGAGAGATAGGTGGAGCCATGATAGGCGCCGCCGCGCGACAGGATCAGCTTCTTCTCCTTGCGGCCACGCACATTGTTGTAGAACTGCATGAAGCGCAGCGCGCTCTCCACGGCCGACGAGCCGCCGGTGGTGAAGAAAACGTGGTCGAGGTCGCCTGGCGCATGCGCTGCTATCCGCTCGGCGAGCAAGGCCGACGGTTCGTTCATCGTATACCAGGGCGTATTGTAGGAGAGCTGCAGCGCCTGGTCGTACATCACCTCGGCAATGGCCTTGTTGCGATGGCCGACATTGGTGCACCACATGCCGGCGGGGCCGTCGATCAGCCGCTTGCCTGAACCATCGGTGATGTAGATGCCGTCGGCCTCGCCAATGAGCGTGCGCGCCTCTGCCCCGATGGAGCCTGCAAGCGGCCAAGGTTGCACGAGGTGGCGCTCGGCCGCTGCAACGATGTCCGTTGGGTGGCGCACATCGCCCTCGACCCGGCTGGCCTGTCTGATCGCCGCCATTTCAGCGTCTCCACATTATGTGAACACCATGCAAAAGATGGGTTCTTGACTATCGTTCTGAATAATCGTTCAATCAATAAAGCAGAGATTTGACTTGAATTCAATCTGAGATACGGTCAAGTTAGAAAAGAGCGGAACGCCAGGGAACGCGCGCCGCCGCCAAGTGGGACGCCTCATGACGCTGGTCATAACACCTGAGCTAAAGCCAGGGACGCTGCAGTGACGGTTGCGGCGGAGAGAGCCCCGGAATCGCTGCCTGCCGGCGGCGTCGGCGCTTCTCTGCTGCGCTCGGAAGCAAGCCAGGGCATGGCTCTGATCGGCCCGACCTTCTTCTATGCCCTGGTGATGCTGGCCGTGCCGATCGTCGTCGTCATCGCGCACAGCTTCTGGACACAGAATTATCTCGAAATCGACCGAACCTTCACATTGGAGAACTACCGGGTCGCGCTCACGGAGCCGATCTATCGCGATCTGCTGTGGCGCTCGCTGTTCATCTCGCTGACGGTCAGCTTCGCCACCGTGATCTTTGCCTATCCCGTCGCCTATTTCATCTCCTTCCACGGCGGGCGGCACAAAGGTCTCTGGCTGTTCCTGATCACCATCCCGTTCTGGACGAGCTACCTTCTGCGCGTGATGTCGTGGAAGGTCATCCTCGGCTTCAATGGCGTGCTCAACTCCGGGCTGATGGGGCTGGGCATCATCAGCGAACCGTCGACAGCTTTCCTCTACAACACCAGCGCGGTCATCATCGCGCTGACCCACGCCTGGGCGGCCTTTGCAATCCTTCCCATCTTCGTCTCACTTGAAAAGGTGGACCGCACCTTGATCGAAGCGGCGACCGATCTCGGTGACGGCCCGTTCCGACGCTTCCTGCGCGTCACCTTGCCGCTGTCGATGCCGGGTGTGATTTCAGCGCTGATGATCGTGATGATCCCGACGGTTGGCGACTACGTGACGCCGCGTCTGGTTGGCGGCAAGGATGGCGTGATGATCGCCAACGCCATTCAGGCGCAATTCGGCAAGGCCGCGAACTGGCCGCTCGGTGCGGCGTTGTCGGTGACGTCGATGGTCGTGGTAACCGCGATGGCTGGCGCGACGGTATTCATCCTGCGCTGGGCGGCGAGGCGGGCGCGATGACGGCCCTGCGCAGACTGCTGTCGAACTGGCTGCCGGTCTACGCGGCGATCTATATCGTCTTCCTCTATCTGCCTATCCTGCTGTTACCGATCTTTTCGATCAATCAGTCGCCCGTGCCTAAATTTCCGCTGACCGGCTACACGTTGAAATGGTACGAGACACTTCCGAATACGCCTGAACTCCTTTCCGCAGCTTGGAACAGCCTGATCGTCGGCGTCGCGGCTTCTGTTATCAGCACAATCTTCGGCATCTGCGCGGCGCGTGCCATGACGCGCTATCGCTTCCGTGGCCAGCGCGTGGCGAATGGTCTGATCATGGCGCCGTTGGTGCTGCCTGAAATCATCGTCGCGGTGTCGCTGCTGATCGTCCTGCTGCAGCTTGGCCTCGAGCTGTCGCTGTTCACCGTCGTGCTTGGGCATATCCTCATCTGCATTCCGTATTCGGTGACGGTGCTGACATCCGGCTTCGAAGGGTTCGACCGCAGCCTTGAAGAGGCGTCGGCCGATCTTGGCGAAACCGCTTGGGGCACGTTCAGGCGGGTGACGTTGCCGATGGTCGCGCCGGCCATCATCTCCAGCCTGCTGGTCTCCTTCACCATTTCGCTGGACGAGTTCATCCTGGCGTTTTTCCTGACCGGGACCGAGCCGACTTTGCCGGTCTATATCTGGGGTCAGCTGCGGTTCGCCGCAAAGCTGCCGAGCGTGCTGGCGCTGGGTACGCTGCTGCTGATCGCGTCTTTCGTGATGCTGTCGATTGCCGAAATCATGCGCCGCCGCGCCGCCCGCCGGACCCAGAACGAAGGAGGCGCCTATGCCTGACATGCCGATGATCCACATCGACAAGGTCACGCGCAGCTATGGCGCGTTCAAGGCGCTGGACAACGCTTCGCTGTCGATCCGGAAAGGCGAGTTCTTTTCTCTGCTTGGGCCTTCCGGCTGCGGCAAGACCACGCTCTTGCGCATGATCGGCGGCTTCGACGATCCGACGACAGGCACGATCTCGATCGACGGCCAGCCGATGAACGGCATTCCAGCCAACCGGCGGCCAACCAATATGGTGTTCCAGAGCTATGCGATCTTTCCGCATCTCAATGTCGCGCAGAATGTCGCCTACGGGCTGAAGCGTCTGCGGCTCGATCCGACAGAAGAAAAGCGCCGCGTAGAGGAGGCTCTCGCGCAGGTCTCGCTCGGCCACCTCGGTGCGCGAGGCGCGAGTGAACTGTCGGGTGGGCAGCGCCAGCGCGTCGCCCTGGCGCGAGCCTTGGTGATGCGTCCAAAAGTGTTGCTGCTCGATGAACCGCTGTCGGCGCTCGACAAGAAGCTGCGCGAGCAGATGCAGGTGGAATTGCGGCGGCTGCAGCAGGCGGTCGGAATCACGTTCGTGCTGGTCACGCATGATCAATATGAGGCGTTGGCCATGTCGGACCGCATCGCGGTGATGTTCAGCGGCAACATCGCGCAGGTGGCCACCCCGAAAGATATCTATCAGCGGCCGGTCAGCCGCAAGGTGGCCGACTTCGTCGGCGGCATGAACTTCGTCAGTGCCGAAATCGTGGACGAGGACGCAGGCTCGATTACCGTCCAGACAAGCGGCTTCGGTAAGGTGAAAACCGACAAACCCGCCGCGTTCGTCAGAAACGGCAAGGCGGCGACGCTTGGTATCAGGCCCGAGCGTCTCCGTGTCCTATGGGACGATAAGAAAGACAAGCACGAGGTTGCAGGGAAGGTTGTCGATCGCCATTATTTCGGCGAGATCACGCATCTGATCGTCGAAGTTCCGGGGCTGGCCCAGCCACTGTCCGTTTCGGAGACCAATAATTTCGGCGCGGACGACATTCCCGTCGGTGCGCCGATCAGGCTCGCCTACGACCCCGAGGCGCTGGTCGCCCTAGCGGATTGATCGCGGATGAACCTAAGAAGGCCGGCACAAGACCGGCCTCTTGCTGTCGAGCAATCTCAGTAGCCGGCTTTGATCTTCTCGAATTCCTCGATCATCTTCTGCCGCAGTTCGGTTGGCAAAGGCGACTGAAACAGCGTCTTGTCGAGGAATTTTCCGACATCGCCATAACCTTGCGCAGTGACCGCGGCCGGGTCGATCTCGGACATGCTCTTGGCATTGGCGTGGCCATAACCCCAGTCCGTCAGCAGGTATTTTGCCACGGCGGGCGTGTTGATCGCATTGAGGTAGTCGTACGCCTTGTCGAGGCTGCCGGTGGCGCCTTTGACGCGCACATAACCACAGACCCAGGTCGATGAGCCCTCGGTAGTGTCGCGCGTCGATTTGATCGGAGCGCCGGCGAGCGCCGACTGCACGGCAGCGTCGCTCCAGGCCCAGGCTAGGTCAACCTCGCCGCCGCTCATCGCCTGAACGATTTCAGTCGTGTCGGTCCAGTAGAGCCGGACATTCTTGTGCACCTCACGCAGAAATGCGGACGCCTCGGCAAACTGCGCGTCGGTCATCTTCGTCCAGTCTTTCAGTCCGATGGCCAGCGACGCCAAGGCATAGGCGTCGTCAACGCTGTCTCCAATCGAGACGCGATCCTTGTATTTTGGATCAGCGAGAGATTTCAGCGATTTGATGTCGGCAGGGTCGACCTTCTCGGAATTGTAGGTGAGTACGGTGCTTGCCCACTCCCAAGGCAGGAACCACGCTTTGCCGTCGGAGGTCGTGGTGAGATCTTTCATCGCCATGATCTGCGGGTTCATGTCTGCCCAGCCGGTGATCTTTGACGTATCGAGCGGCTCCAGCAGCCCAGCGTCACGCCATTTCGCGACACTTTGCGCGCACGGATGGGCGAGGTCGGTCTTGAAGCCGGAGCGCAATTTCTGGAACGCTTCTTCCTCGTCGCCAAAGAAAGTGAAGGTGGGCGACGACTCGTGCTTCGCGACATAGTCCGGGTGGAATTCCGGGACTTCATAGCCCGACCAGTCGAAAATGGTGAGTTCGTCGTCTGTCTTGGCCAACCCGACAAGGGAGAGGGACAACAAGCTGGTTGCGGTCAGGCACAACGCCACGCGTTTCGACATCTTTCCTCATTGTCTCGTCCCCAATTTTATTCGTGTTGTCGGCCATAATGTTTCGGAAAGGCGGTCGCCAAAAAGGCGAAGGCTGCTTCCAGTGCTGTCTGCCGCGTGACGTTTTCGGTGCCCATCATCAGGCGCAGCCAGAGCCCTTCGAGCGAAGAACTCAAGCGCCAGCGCAATCGAGCGCGCATCGTAGTCATATCCAGCCTCGTCTTTCAGCTTGGAAACAAGCTCGACGATGAGCTTCTGATAGGTCTCGTCGCGGGCGCCGCACAGCGCCTGATATGTCGGTCGGGATTTGGCCTCGCCCCAGAAGGCGCACCACGCGCCGAGCTTTCGCTTCGTGCAGATCGAGCGATCGAAATCCGCGGCAACCAGCGTGCGCAATTGGTCTGCTGGCTTGTCGCCAGCCTTTTCGAGATGCATGCGCCAATGCTCGGCATACTCGTCAGACATATACTGCAAGGTTGCGATCAGCAGCTTTTCCTTGCTCTCGAAATGGAAATTGACGATGCCGCGCGACAGGCCAGCGCCGTCGGCAACATCGGCCATTGTTGTCTCGGCATAGCCGCGTTTGGCGAGGGAATCGATCGTCGCCTCGATGAGCTGTTGGCGTCGAACATCCTTGGCCGCCGTCCGAGGTGGTTTGGCGGGATCGCGTCCTGCGCCCTTCGGCGAGGATGACCTTTCAGCGTTGTCCATGGCCTGCCCTTCCGATGCGCGCTGCCCGATGTCTTGCGCAGCCAGTTGAGAAGGAGGCTCCCCGGTTATGTCAAGGGCCATAACGCTCGTTCCATGGGCTATCCACCCCTGCCGTGAACTATGCGCCAAAGACTATCCCGGTTAGCGCAGAAATGCAAGCCCATTTGTTGAACATTCATTCAATGGACTGGACAGACCGAGGGTTCTTCGTGGCAGATTTGATGGATCGGGAGAGACATCGAACATGAAAAGCTGGGACGCGATCGTCATCGGCGGCGGCCACAACGGCCTGGTCAACGCCTGCTATCTGCAGCGTGCCGGGCTGGATGTGCGTCGTGCTCGAGCAGAAGGATTGGGTGGGCGGCGCCGCCACCAGCCGTTCGCTGACGCCGGGGTACGTCTACTCGAACTGTTCCTACGTGTGCTCGCTGTTTCGGCCAGAGATCATGCGCGACCTGGAGTTGCCGCGCTTCGGTCTGCAAGTGATTCCCGTATGAGGGGGGTGCGGTCTTTACCCGCGATGGCGATTATCTCGCCAACTACCGCGATCACGATGCGCATCGGCGCGAGTTCGCGCGTTTCTCGCCGCGCGACGCGGAGGCTTACGATCGCTACTCGCGCGACGTGACGCGCCAGTGTCGGTTCATCCAGCCGCTTTTGATGCGCACCGCGCCTGATCCGACCAGCTTCAAGCCGCGCGACATCGGCGAGCTGATCTATCTGGGCAAGAAGTTTGCCGGCTTGAGCGCTGAGGAAATGGCGCTGACGCTGCGCTTCTGGACCATGTCGATCTCCGACTTCCTGGACGAATATTTCGAGACCGACGTCATCAAGGCGAACTTTGCGCTGTCGGGCATTATCGGCACGGCATTGGGGCCGATGTCGCCAGGCACGGCTTATGTGCTGCTGCACCACTATATGGGCGAAGTCGATGGCTCGGTCGGCGCCTGGGGTTATGCGCGCGGTGGCATGGGGTCGGTCACCCAGGCGCTAGCGGCGTCCTTCCAGGCGGCAGGTGGCACGATCCGCACCGGCGCGGAAGTGGAGCAGGTGCTGGTGCGCGGCGGGCACGTCAAAGGTGTCGCGCTGGCCGGTGGCGAGGAGGTCTATGGCAAGCTCATCGTCTCCAACGCCGACGTAAAACGCACCTTCTTGAAGCTCGTCGAAGAGAAGGAACTGCCCGACATCTTCCTGCGCCGGGTGAAGAATTTCAAGATGCGCGGCTCGTCAGGAAAGGTGAACATCGCGCTGGATTCCATGCCGGTGTTTCCGGCTTTGCCGGACGACTCGCCTTGCTATCGTGGCGACCTGCATTTCACCGACTCCGTCGAGCGCATGGAGCGGGCCTATGACGACTGGAAGGCCGGCCGCTGGTCAGCCGATCCTTTCCTCGACGTCGTGATCCCCACCACGCTCGACCCCACCATGGCCTCGCCCGGCAAGCACTTCATGAGTTGCTTCGTGCAATATGCGCCGCCGAAGGTCGAGGGACGCGATTGGACCGATGCGGACCGGGACGGTTTTGCCGAAAGCGTCATCTCGCAGATTGCCGACTATTCACCGGGTTTCCGGGAAAAGATCGTGCATATGGAAGTGCGCACGCCGCGCGAGATCGAAGCCGAGACGGGCCTGACGGAAGGCAACATCTTTCAGGGCGAACTCACCTTCGACCAGTTGCTGTTCAACCGGCCGGTGCCCGGCTATGCCCAATACCGGTCGCCTGTCGGCGGGCTTTATATGTGCGGCTCGTCGACCCACCCTGGCGGCGGCGTCATGGGTGCGCCCGGCCGCAACGCCGCTTCTGAAATCCTGCGCGACCTGAAGCGCGGCAACCATCATATGAGCGACGCCCATGACGTCATTTGATGCCATCATCATCGGCGGCGGCCATAACGGCCTGGTTGCCGCAACCGTGCTGGCAAAGGCCGGCCGGCGGGTCACGGTCCTGGAGGCTGCTGATGAACTCGGCGGGCCGGCTCGGACGGAAGAGTTCGCGCCGGGGTTTAAGGCGTCCGTCGCGCATATTCTCAATCGCCTGCATCCGGAGGTCATCAAGACTCTCGATCTTGAAGCTCACGGTCTCAAACTGGCCAACACGCCCGCCGCACCAACGGTCGTCCTTTCCGCGGACGGAAATCCGTTGGTCTTGCACGGCGCCTATGGCGAGCGCCTGGATGGTGTCTCGGCTGCGGAAGGGCAAGCGTGGTCTACGTTGCGCGCGCAACTGATCCGCTATGCCGCGATCCTCAAGCCGATGCTGGCGCGGCGGCCGCCAGACCTTTCTGGAATGTCGCTGGCTGAAACATCCGCGCTCGGCCTGACCGCGCTGTCGCTTAGGACGGCTCGGAAAGGAGGACATGCGCGACTTCCTGCGCATGCTTTTGATGAATGTCGCCGATGTGGCCGACGAGCATCTCACCGACGATCGCCTGAAGGGTTTGCTGGCTTTCGACGCCGTATTGGGTAGTCATCTTGGGCCGCGTTCGCCGACCTCGCTGCTCGGCCTCTACTACCGGCTAGCTGGGGAGATTGGCGGCAATGTCGGAGCTCAAATCGTGCCAAGTGGCGGTATGGGTAGCATCGTCGGAGCAATCACCGCTGCGGCGGATCGCGCCGGCGTTTCCATTCGCACCAGTGCACGAGCGAGCAAGCTCAAGCTGGAAAACGGCAAGGCAATCGGCGTCTCGTTGGACGATGGCGAAGAGATTGTCGCACCAACAATCGTGGCGGCGAACAACGCGGCGACGCTGTTCATGGAACTTGTCGGCCCGCGTCACCTCGACACGGGTTTCATACGCAAGGTGAAGAATATCCGGATGAAGGGTTTTGCGGCAAAATTGCATCTGGCCCTGGATGCGTTGCCTCGCTTCTCCGGCGTCAGCTACGAGGACCACAGGGGCAGGCTGGTGATCGCGCCTTCGACCGATCATGTCGAGCGCGCTTTCAACCCTTCGAAATATGGAGAGTTCTCGCCGGAGCCGGTGATGGAGATCACCCTGCCAAGCCTTTCCGACTCTTCGCTGGCGCCGTCTGGCGCCTGTGTGCTGTCGGCGACTGTCCAGTTTGCCCCCTACGCATTGAAGCAAGGCTGGGACGCCGGCAAACCAAAATTCCTTGAGGCAATCATGATGCAATTGGAGCGCTACGCGCCCGGCATCGGCAAACTTGTCCGTCATGCCGAACTGCTGACGCCTGTCGATATTGAGCAACGCTATCGCATGCCCGGTGGCCATTGGCATCATGGCGAATTGCAGGCCGACCAGATGTTGATGTCGCGGCCGCTTGCCGGCTGCTCGGGTTACGATACGCCAATCGACGGGCTGTTCCTTGCAGGGGCCGGGTCGCATCCGGGGGGCGGCGTCTCCGGTGTTCCGGGACTGAATGCGGCGCGGCGCATACTGGCGATGAAAGGCTGATGTCATGAACATGGCTGTGAGGACCGAAAAAGGTCCCGACGTCGCGCGCACCGCCCAGTCGCATTTCCGCACCCTTCGCTTGCCATCGCCGTTCCAGCCGCGACTCGAAGCTCTGGGCGCGCAGCAGGAATGGTACAACTGGGCCGGCTACAAGGCGCCGTCCGCACTGTGGGACGACGAACTGGAATATTTTGCCATTCGCAGCCAGGCGGCGCTATTCGATATCTCACCGATGGTGAAGTACCGTGTCGAGGGGCCTGATGCGGAGGCATTCCTCAATCGTGTCACCCTGCGCAATGTTGCCAAGCTGAAGCCGGGCAGGGTGCACTACACGGCGTGGTGCGACGACAGCGGCCATGTGCTCGACGACGGCACGCTGTTTCGTTTCTCCGAGACGCGCTTTCGCCTCTGCTGCCAGGAAAGGCATTTGCCCTGGCTGCTGGATAGCGCGATTGGGTTCGATGTCAGCGTGGCCGAAGAGACCGAGGCAGTCGCGGGTTTGGCGCTACAGGGGCCGACCTCCTATGCCGTGCTACGTGATGCCGGTTTTGAGGGTGTCGAGAAGCTTAAGATATTCGACCTCGCCGATTTTCCGCATGAGAGTAGCACGGTGTCTATTTCGCGGACGGGGTTCACCGGCGATCTGGGCTATGAACTGTTTGTACCGGTGGCGTTGGCGCTCAGTCTTTGGGATCGCCTGATGGTTGCTGGTCAGAAACATGGCATCCGGCCGATCGGCTACACTGCGCTCAATCGGGCGCGCATCGAGGCTGGTCTGATCGTTGCCAATGCGGATTTCGTGACGGCCGAGCACGCAATACGCACGGACCGGCTTCGCATGCCGGACGAGATCGGCCTTGGTTTCATGATCGATCCAGACAAGGGGCATTTTAACGGGCGCCGCGCCATTCTCGATGCACGCAAGAACCGGACGATGAAGCATGTGCTTGTCGGACTTGAGATCGAAGGCAACGTTCCGGCCGAACACGCCATCGTCTATTACCGCGGCAAGCGCGAGGTGGGTTTGGTCAGCGCGGCAATCTGGTCGCCGACGGCCAAACGCAACATCGCCATTGCCAGCCTGCTGCGTCCGTTTGGCGACACTGTCGTCAACGATCTCTGGGTCGAAATCTATGCGCTGCGCGAACTGCAATATCACAAGATGATGAAGCGGGCGAAGGTGGTGCCGCGGCCTTTCATCAAACTTGACCGTCGCACCGCCAATCCGCCGGGCGAACGGTAGGCCTGATGCGATGGCAGAGCGCGATGACGCCCAGGAGAATTGGGAGCTGATTGCGACGCCGCTCGGCGAGGAATGGTCGGGCCGGGCGCGTTATGCCGCCGCAATGTATTTTTATCAGCAGGGCGATATGAGCGCCGAGGTGCTGGAGGTCTACCGCGATTTCGGCGCGACTGGATCACCAGGATCCGCTTTCGATCGTGCGCGAGCGAGGCATCGGCGAAGATTGGTTGCGCAAGGTTGCGGCGAGGCAAATGGTCGGCTGAGGCAAAACGCATCGATCTCGGCACACCGGCCCTATGAAGCCTGCTTCTCTGGAAAGAGCGCCGCCAGCGCTTCGGGAGACGCCGCACAGACGCCGCGTTCGGTGATGAGGCCGGTGACCAGGCGGGCGGGCGTGACGTCGAAGGCGGGGTTGGCCGCAGGCGTCGCGTCGGGCGATATCCGCACTTGCGCGACCTTTCCGTCATTCGTTCGGCCCTGCACGAGCGACACCTCGTCGGCGGAGCGTTCTTCGATCGGGATTTCGGTCAGCCCGTCATGCACGGTCCAGTCGATCGTGGGCGAGGGCAGCGCGACATAAAACGGCACGCCGGTATCTTTGGCGGCCAGCGCCTTCAGATAGGTGCCGATCTTGTTGCAGACGTCGCCATTGGCGGTCGTACGATCGGTGCCGACGATGACCATATCGACCTCGCCGCGCTGCATCAAATGGCCGCCGGCATTGTCGACGATCAGCGTGTGGGGAACGCCGTGGCCGGCCATCTCCCAGGCGGTCAGGAACGCGCCCTGGTTGCGCGGGCGGGTCTCGTCCACATAGACGTGAACTGGAATGCCTTCTTCGGCTGCGAGATAGATCGGCGAGGTCGCCGTGCCGTAATCGACCGTTGCCAGCCAGCCGGCATTGCAATGGGTCAGGATGTTCACCGGTTCACCCGGTTTCTTGCCGGCTGCGATCCGCCGGATGATGTCGAGGCCGTTGCGGCCGATGCCGCGATTGAGCTCCACATCCTCGTCGGCCATGGCGGCGGCCTTGGCATAGGCGGCTTCGGCGCGCTCGGCGGCCGGCAGCGGTTTCAAGACGGCAAGCATCTCGTTCAGCGCCCAGCGAAGATTGATCGCCGTGGGGCGCGTCTCGTTGAGGGTCTTCCACGCAAGGTCCAGCGCCTCGTCGGAGGCGTCGGCGCGCATCTGCAACGCCACGCCGTAGGCGGCCGTCACGCCGATCAGCGGCGCGCCGCGCACCCACATGTCCTTGATCGCCACGGCCGCATCCTGCATCGAGCGCAGCGTCTCGACGCGGAACTCATGCGGCAGCCAGCGCTGGTCGATGATGTCGACCGAGTGGCCGTCCTCGTTCAGCCAAATGGTGCGGAAGTGCCGGTCACCGACGTTCATGTGGTCGCTCCCATGGTTGGCTCAATAGGGCGTGTCGCCGCCGTCGACATTGATCGACTGGCCGCGGATGATGACAGCTGCGTCGGACAGCAGGAAGGCAACGACGCGTCCGACCTCGATCGGCTGGATGTGCCGGCCGAGCTGTGCCGGGACCATGGTGTTGAACAGCGCATCCTTGTCCTGTGCCAGGCGCGGCGCGAGAAAGTCGGCGACGCTCTTCAGCATGTCGGTGGCCACGCCGCCGGGGCAGACGGCGTTGACGTTGATGCCCTTGTCGGCCCATTCGAGCGACGAGCGAGCGCGTCAGGCTGATGACCGCCGCCTTGGAGGCGTTGTAGCCGGCCATGTTGCGGTAGCCGACCTTGCCGGCGTTCGACGCGATGTTGACGATCGAGCCGCCTTTGGTGAACAGCCGCGCGGCCGCCTGCGCGGTCGAGGAGCACGCCCTTGACGTTGACGGCCAGCTCGAGATCGAGACCGCCGGCTGTGGTCTCGTCGGCCGGTCCAAGCCGGACGATGCCGGCATTGTTCACCAGCCCGTCCAGCCGACCCATGCGATCGACCAGCGTCTGCGAATGCACGTCTCCAGGCTGGCCGGATCGATGACATCGGCGACCAGGCCGATCGCGCGATCGCCGACGTTCAAGGCGGCAGCGGCCGCTTCGACCTTGGCACGGTCGAGATCCAACAGGCCGACACGCCCGCCTGCTTCGAGGATGGCCTCGGCGATGCCCTTGGCGATGCCGCCCGCGCCGCCGGTCACCGCAATCACCCTGTCCTGAAGTGCGTCCATCTTGTCTGCCTTCTTGTTCACCAGGTCGGCCGCGCCATCACGCCGCCATCGACGACCAGATCGGCGCCGGTGATCCAGCGCGCGGCATCGGAGGCGAGGAACAGGCAGGCGTCCGCGATATCTTCGGGCTGGCCCAGGCGCTTGAGTGCGGCGGCCGCCTGCCAGCGGCCGACGCCTTCCGGCCAAGCCTTCCTCGATGCCGTCGCGATGGATCAGGCCGGGGCGAGACGGAATTGACGCGCAAGCCGTAGCTCGCCGAACTCCAGCGCCGCTGCTTTGGTGAACATCAGCAGCGCCGCCTTCGAGGTCGCGTAGTGGCCATGCCACGGAGCCGGGTTGTGGCCCTCGATCGAGGCGATGTTGACGACCGACCCGCCTTTGCCGGCCTGCCGCAGATGCTCGGCCATTGCCTTCACCAGCAGGAACGGTCCGGCGACATTTGCCGCCATCATCTGCGTTCCAGTCGCCCTCGCTGACATCGCCGAGCGGCTTCGCGGGCTGCAAGCCGGCATTGTTGACCAGGATGTCGAGGCCGCCGAATGCAGCGATCGCGTCGGAGACGAGCTTTGCCGCGCCGGACGCCGGTCGAGATATCGGCCTGGATCGCGACGGCCTTGCCGCCGGCATCCTTGATCGCCGCGACAACCTTCTCGGCGGCATCCTTGTTGCCGTTGTAGTGGCAGACCACGTTCGCGCCGGCCTCGCCGAAACGTCTGGCGATGCCCGCGCCGATGCCGCCGCTTGCGCCGGTGACGATGGCGACGCGGCCCGTCAGGTCCAGCAGTTTTGCTACCGCAGGAATGGCTGTCATGGTTCTCGCCTCAGGCCTTGGCAGTTTCGGGAAAAGCTCTCTGAGGATCGTCTCGATCTTGACGCCGCAGATGGCGGCCATCGCGACGACCGCCTCGATCGTGTCAGGCTCCTGGTCCGGCCCGCCGGTGGCGGCGTTGGCGATGGCCGAGAGGCCGAGCACCTTCATGCCGGCATGGTTGGCTGCGATCACCTCGATGACGGTCGACATGCCGACCGCGTCGCCGCCGGACGCGCGGAAGAAGCGCCGCTCCGCCGAGGTCTCCAGTTCGGGCCCGTTGACGCCGCAATAGATGCCTCGCCGGAGCGGCGTGCCCGTCGTTGCGGCCGCCTCGATCGCCAGCTGCGCGCAGGTCGGGATCGTAGAGCCGCGACTGGTCGGGAAAGCGCAGGCCGATCGCGTCGTCGTTGTGGCCGATCAGCGGGCTCGTGCCGGTGAAGTTCAGATGATCCTCGATCAGCATGACGTCGCCGGCGGCATAATCGGCGTTCAGCCCGCCAGAGGCGTTGGTGACGACGAAGGTGCCCGCGCCGAGCCGCTTCAGCAGATAGACGGCGAGCGCGATGTCGCGCGGCTTCCAGCCTTCGTAGAGGTGGAGCCGGCCCTGCATGACCACGGTGCGGCGGCCGAACAGATCGCCGATGACCAGTTGGCCCTTGTGGCCCGGCGCCGTCGAGACCGGAAAGCCGTCGATCTCGGCATAGGGGATCGGTCGCGGCATTCTTCACAGCATCGGCGAGGTGGCCGAGCCCGGACCCCAGGACCAGCGCGATGTCGCAAGGCGCGCCGACGCGGTCCTCGATCGAGGCATGGGCGCGCGCGAGCGCGCGGCCGATTGGTTTTCGGCGCTCATGCTCATTCCTCATATGTCAGGCGATGGTCGCCTTGATCTTCGGCGCCATGCCGCTGCGACCTCGGCGAGCGTTTCCGTCGATGTCGAGCCGCGTCAGCACGCCGTCCCTCACCACCTGCTCGCCGCCGAGGAAGACGTGGCGCACGTCCGACTTGTTGGTCGAGTAGACGAGATGCGTCATCGGGTCGAACAGCGGCACCGCATGCGGGCGCTTGATGTCGACCAGCACCATGTCGGCAAACTTGCCCGTCTCCAGGCTGCCGATGCCGGTCCGCCGCGCCGAGCGCCTTGGCGCCGTTGATGGTCAGCATGTCCAGCGCCTGCCGGGTCGAGATCGGCATCGGCGCGGCCGGTGAAGCCCTTGTGGATCGTCGCGGCGAGCCGCAGCGCCATCCACATGTCGAGATCGTTGCCGGAGAGCGGCCCGTCGGTGCCGAGCGAGACGTTGATGCCGCGCTCGAGCATTTCCGGCACGCGCGCGAAGCCGGAGGCGAGCTTCATGTTCGACATCGGGTTGTGCGCGACATGCGCGCCGCGTGCGCGCGAGGATGTCGAGCTCCTCGTCGTCGAGATGGACGCAATGCGCCAGCACCGTGCGCTCGTCGAGACATCCGAGATGGTCGAGATGGCGCACGACGGTGCGGCCATAGCGGGTCTGGATGTCCGCCTGCTCGGCGCGCGTCTCGGCGCATGGGTGCAGAAGATGCCGCCGCATTTGTGCGCGACGGCGTGCGCGGCCTTCAGGTTTTCCGGCGCGACGGTGTAGGTGCCGTGCGGCATGACGGCGGCGAACACGTCGTCGGCCTTGCCGAATTCCTCGAAGAAGCGCTCGGCTTCGGCGACGCGCTTGTCGATGGACGAGCGCGGTCACGCCGGCCGGATCGAAGAAGATGCCGCCGGTCGAGACGCGCAGGCCGACCTGCGCGCGCCGCCCGCACCGTCTCGAACGGATACCAGAACATGTCCATGACGGTGGTGACGCCGGAGAGCAGCAGTTCGGCGAAGCCGAGCACGCTGCCGAGTCGCGACGTGTCGCGGGTTGAGGATCGCGCCCTCGGCCTTCCACACCGTCTGCAGCCACGGCTCCAGCGGCAGGTTCTCGACCAGCCCGCGGAACAGGCTGTCGGCGGCGTGGCAGTGCGTGTTGACGATGCCCGGCATCAGGATGTGCCCTGAGCCGTCGATCACCTTCTTGGCCTTTTGGACATGCGGCGTCGAGCTCGCGCCGATGAGCCGATGGCCGTGATGCGGCCGCCGCTCGACCGCGACGCCGCCTTCGTCGATCACCGTGCCGGCGGCGTCGCAGGTGACGACGATGGCGTTGCGGATGACCAGATCGGTCATAGTCCCTGTCCTCCTGCCCATGCGCCACCACGACAGCGCGGTGAGCACGACCAGCGTCGCGAGATAGGGCATCATGTCGGTGAATTGCTGCGGCAGGCCGAGCCCCTGCACGCGGAAGGACAGGCTGTCGACCGTGCCGAAAAGCAGCGTGATGAAGAACAGCGGCCAGGGCCGGCCGCGCGTCAGAAGCACGGCGACGACGGCGATCCAGCCGCGCCCGGCGCTCATGTTCTCGACGAAGAGATTGACGTTGGCGATCGAGAGCTGCGCGCCGGCCAAGCCGCACAGCGCGCCGCACATGAGCAGCGCGATCAGGCGCACCTGGTTCGGATTGACGCCGCCGGCCGTCAGCGCCTGCCGGGTTCTCGCCGGCCGCGCGGATGCGCAGGCCGAGCCGATGGCGCGCGAAGAAGAGGTGCAGCACAGACGACGGCACGAGCGCCAGGTAGAACAGCGGCGACTGGCCGCTGAGCAACGGCCCGAGGACCGGAATGATCCTGCGACGACCGGAATATGGATCGGCTCGAAGCCGGCGATAGCCGGGTCGTTGAAGGCGCCGGTCGACATCGAAGATGCACGCGCAGCAGGAAGGTGGTCAGCGCCGGCGGCCAGCAGATTGATGGCGATCGAGACGACGATCGAGTCGCCGCCGCGCCGCAGGTTGAACTCGGCGAAGATCAGCGCCCATCGCCACGCCGGCGACAGCGCGGCGAGCAGCGCCCCGACATAGGGCGAGCCGGCGAAATAGGCGCCGACGACGGCGAAGAAGGCGCCGGTCAGCATCATGCCTTCGAGGCCGATGTTGAAGACGCCGGCGCGTTCGCAGATGGCGCCGCCGAGAGCGGCCAGCAGGATCGGCGTGACGAAGCGCGGGATGGACGCCAGGAAGGAGGCGTCGAAGACGAAATCAAGCATCGTCGTCGCCCTTCCTGTCGGACGGCGGCGATATCAGAGCGCACCGAGACGCGGCTGGCGACGAACAGGATGATCACGGCCTGCATGACCAGGGCGATCTCCTTGGGCACGCCGCGCCGCGCGCTCCATGCCCGCCGCGCCGGTCTGGATCGCGGCGAAGAAGAAGCCGGAGAACGGCACCAGCCAGGGGATCATGCCGACCAGCAGCACGGCGATGATGCCGGTCCAGGCATAGAGCGGCTGCACCAGCATGCCGTCGATGTAGCGATGATGGATGCCGAACACGGCGATCGCGCCGACCAGGCCGGCGATCGCGCCGCTCATGGCCAAGCGTCTGCAGGGTGAGCCGCTGACACCGGCAGGCCGACCGCGCGGGCGAAATCCGGCGCCAGGCCATTCAGTCGCGCCTGGTAGCCGTGCACGGTTTTGTGGCTGTAGACGATGGCCAGGATGCTGGCCGCGACGATGAACAGGATGCCGATGTCGAGCCGAACGCCGGGAAAGTAGGGCAGCCAGGTCTGCGTCCGGCACCAGATGCGACTGCACCATGCCGGACGGCACGTCGCGGAAAGGGTGCGCGACGAGATAGGAGGCGAGATAGCGGATCGGGAAGTTGAGCAGCAGCGAGCCGACCAGCAGCGGCACGCCGACATAAAGATAGAGCGCTCCGGCCAGCAGCGCCCAGAGCGCACCGGCCGCCATGCCGGCGAGGATCGCGACGACCAGCACGAGCGAGCGGCGGGCCCGGCAGCAGGATGCGCGACCAGCGCCGAGACCAGGCCGCCGGCGACGAGCTGGCCTTCGCCGCCGATGTTGAACAGGCCGGCGCGGAAGCGACAGCATCACCGACAGCGCCATGCCGACGATCAGCGTCGCGCGGCTCAGCGTCGCCATCAGATAGGCGAAGCGGCGGCCGCCGAAGGCGCCGTCGAAAAAACCCTGGATCAGCGCTCGCCGAAGGGCGCGCTCGACCAGCAGCATCAGCGCGAACAGGATCGCGAGGATCCAGGCGAGCGTGATGATCCACGGCAGCAGATCGCCGCTCAGCCAGTCTCGCGTGCGCGCGCTCACGCGACGCCCAGCGCCTTGTCGGCGCGCGACGTCATCAGCGCGCCGATCCGGTTGCGGTCGGCTTCCGCCGCCGGGATCTGGCTCGGACAGCGAGCCGGAATACATGACCAGGATGCGGTCGGAGAGGCGCAGGATCTCGTCGAGTTCGGTCGACACGAGCAGCACCGCATGGCCGGTGTCGCGCATGCGCATCAGCTCGGCGTGGATCAGCTCGATCGCGCCGATATCGACGCCCCAGGTCGGGTTTTCGGCGATGACCAGCGGGCGTTTCGCGCGACAGTTCGCGCCCGACGACGAGCTTCTGCTTGTTGCCGCCCGACATGGTCGAGGCCAGCGCATTCGGCCCGCGCACCTTGATGCGGTAGCGGTCGATCAGGCCGCGCGCATAATGCGGCCATCGCCCTGCGGTCGAGGAACGGTCCCTTGTGAAAAGCTGCGCGGCGTCGTCGCGGCCGGCATTGGCGTTCTCGGCGACGGTCGCGCCGAGCGCCAGACCGACGCGTTGCCGATCTTCCGGGATGTAGCTCAGGCCGGCGCGCCGGCGGCTGCGGACGTCGATCGCGTCGACCCGCTTGCCGGCAAGCGTCGATCTCGACCCGCGGTTGCTGGCCGCAGGCCGGTCAACGCCTGGATCAGCTCAGCCTGGCCGTTGCCGCTGACGCCGGCGATGCCGACGATCTCGCCGGCCCGCACGTCGAAGGAGAGCGGGCCGATCTCGCATGCCGTGTCCGGCGATACGAAGGTTCTTCGACGCCGAGCACGACGTCGCCTGGCTGCGCGCGTCAGCCGGCTTGCAGCGGCGGCGGCAGCTCGCCGCCGATGATCTCGCGCGCGATGCGCTCCTTCGACGTCTCCTTGAGCGGCCCCGACGAGATGAGTCTGCCGCCGCGCATGACCACGACGTGGTCGGCGATCTCCATCACTTCGTCGAGCTTGTGGGTGATGATGACGACCGACTTTCCCGGCTGCCGCGAAACTGCGCAGGATGCCGAACAGCCGGTCCTTTTCCTGCGGCGTCAGCACGGCGGTCGGCTCGTCCAGGATCAGCAGCCGACGCATCGCGGTAGAGCATCTTGAGGATCTCGACCACCTGCTTCTGCCCGACGGAGAGGCTGTCCGACGCGCGCGTCGAGGTCGATGACGATGCCGTGCTCCTGGAAACCTTCGCGTGAGCTTGCGGCGCGCCGCCGCGAAATCGACGAAGCCGAACCATGTTCACCGGCTCGCCGCAAAGCACGATGTTCTCCAGCACCGTCATCTGTTCCTGCAGCATGAAGTGCTGGTGCACCATGCCGAGCCCGGCGCGGATCGCGTCCTGCGGCGACGCCCAGTGGCGCTCCTTGCCATCGACTTCGATCCGCCCGGCTGCGGGCCGGTTCAGGCCGAACAGCACATTCATCAGGGTCGACTTGCCGGCGCCGTTCTCGCCGACGACGGCAAGCACCTTGCCGGCGGCGATACCGATCGACACGTCGTCGACGGCAACGAGCGGCCCGAACCGAACCGTTATGTCTTGAAGGGCACGCGTGCATGCAGGCCGCGCGACGGCCTACTTCGCCATCATCGGATCTTCGAGCTTCAGCGAGCCGTCGGCGATCGTTGCCGCAACTTCGCGCATCTTGGCCGCGACGTCCGGATGGTCGGCGATCAGGCATTTGCTGTCGGCGATGCCCGCTTCGTTCAAGCGCGATGGCGCCGACCGCGCCTTCCTTGATGCCAAGCGCCATGAAGACCTTCTTCTGCCCACCGAGGATCGCGTCGACTGCGGAGCCGAGCGCCACGTCGACCTGCTTCAGGCTCTGGTCGACGATCAGGCCAGGAATGTCGGGGCAATGGTTGACGTCGACGGAGAAGACCTTGAAGTCTTTTTCCTTTGCCGCCTCGAACACACCGAAATCGCCGCCGGACGTCGCCGTGTAGATGTAGTCGGCGCCGGCTGCGTTCATCGCGACCGCCTGCTCCTTGGCGCGCACCGGATCGGCGAATGGATTGTCGCCGCCCACCCAGCGCACCTCGACCTTGGCGTCCGGCTTCACCGATTTCACGCCCTGGGCGTAGCCGTCGGTGTAGCGGTGCAGGAAGGGGATATCGAGCGCGCCGACGACGCCGACCTTGTTCGTCTTGGTCAGCATGCCTGCGGCGACGCCCATCAGATAGCTCGCCTCATATTCGCGGAACACGGCGCAGTGCACATTGTCCGGCTGGTTTTCGATGCACTGGTCGACGATGAGAAACTGTGTGTCCGGCGCCGTCGGTGCGACTTCCTTCACGATGTCGTTGAACTCGAAGCCCAGCATGACGACGATGTTGGCGCCGTCGTTCACCGCCGCATTGACGTTCTCGACGCGCTCGGCAGCGGTTTTGCTCTCGTAGGTCTTGACCTCCATGCTGTGCTTCTTGGCCGGCCGCCTCGATGCCGGTCTTGCCCATCTTCAGGAAGGCGTTGATGCCGATGGCGTCCGGCGAAACGTAGACCAGCAGGCCGTCGGCCATCGCTGGGCCAGCCGACATGGTGAGAGCCAGCGAGATCGCGGCGACGCCACTTTTCCAGAAACGCATTTCAACCCTCCGTCATACCGGTTCAAGCCATCATAGACCGAGTGCGCTGGCCATGCGACTTTGACAAGGGGCGAAGCATATTCTAGCATTTGTCAGTGTCAATTGACATTCTTCGGCACCAGCTCCGATATGCTGGAACGAAGGCCCGAACAGGACCCGCTTCATGGCGCCCAGCTTCTTCGTCCCATCATCTTCCGCTGGCGAGTTCTGGACCGACGAGCGCTGCTACATCACCGAACTCCACAATGCCGACGCCTCACCCGAAGCGTCGCTCGCTGTCGCTCGCGTCGAAGCTGGCGTGACGACGCAGCTTCACCGCCTCGATGGCATTTGCGAGCGCTACATCGTGCGCAAGGGCGAAGGCATGCTCGAAATCGACGGCGAGCGCCAGGCACTCAAGATGGGCGATCAGGCCGTGATCCCGGCGGGCGCCGCGCAGCGGATCGAGAACACCGGCGCCGGCGATCTTGAATTCTATTGTCTTTGCACGCCGCGCTTTGTGCCGTCGAGCTATGTGAACCTCGAATGATCAGCGATCCCCTCCAAGGCAATTGCCATGAACGCCCGCACCGTCGAGCCGATCGTCCACCGGGCCGCGTGGCTCTATTATGCCCACGGCCTGCGCCAGGACGAGGTTGCCGAGCGTCTCGATATCTCGCGCGCCTCCGTCGCCGCCTATCTCAAGAAGGCGCGCGAGGTCGGCGTCGTGACCATCTCGACCTCGACCGAGCTGTTCAGCGCCGACAATCTGGCTCGGCAGATCGAGGACAGGTTCGGGTTGGAATCGGTCTGGGTCGTTCCGATCGAGGGACGGCGAGCTCGACGCCGAAACACAGGTTCCCGCAGTCGCGGCGAGCGTGTTTCTGGAACTGGTCGGCAAGGACGATCGCGTTGCCGTCGCATGGGGCAAGACGGTCTATCAGATCGCCGACGTGATGCCGTTCGCCGACCTGCGCGGCGTCACGGTCGTGCAGCTCTGCGGCAATCTCGGTGCGCCCTACAGCTACCGGCCCGACGAATGCACGATGGAGATCGCGCGGCGGCTCAATGCCAAAGGCATCAATTTTTACGCGCCGCTGGTTCTCTCGAGCGAAGAGCTTGCGAACAGCTTGAAGCGCGAGCCGGTGATACAGGATCAGCTCGCCGCCATCTCCGATTGCACGCTAGCGCTGTTCTCGGCCGGCGGCGTCGATGACGATAGCCATATCGTCCAATGCGGTGCGCTCACCCGCGACAAGCTTCAGGCATTGCGCGATCAAGGCGCGGCCGGCGTCATTGCCGGACGATTGATCGACAGCAGCGGCAACGCGCTCGACTGCGCCTATAACAGGCAACTTATTTCCGCCGATCTGGCGGCGATCCGGGCCATCCCGCGAAGGCTGCTGGTCGTCGTGCAGGACAACAAGATCGGCCCGCTCAAAGCCGCGCTTGCTGGTGGTATGGCAACGCACCTGGTGCTGACACACTCGTTAGCCGAGCGCCTTCTGGCGGGGCCGGAAACGAGCGGGCGCTGACACGCCCGATGCCGTGCCTTCGAAAAGCTCAGTCGAAGAAACCTGCGTCCTCTTCGTTGAGGTATTTCTTCGCGCCTTCGGCGTCGATGTCGAGACCGAGGCCGGGCGCCTCCAGCAGATCGACCATCGAGTCCTTCACGATCTGCCTTCGGCAAGCCGATGACGATGTCGTTCCACCACGGATCGGACGCGCTGGGATATTCGAAGGCGATGTAGTTCGCCGGCAAAGTGGCGCAGACATTGATCAGCGCGCCGAGGCCAAGCAGGCCGTTGGCGGTGCCATGCGGCGCCATCATGATCGAATGCATATAGGCGTGCTCGGCCACCCATTTCAGCTCGGCGATGCCGCCGATGTCGGCCGGGTCGGGGCCGACGACACGCACAGCCTGCGTCTCGATCAGTTCCTTGAAATTGTGCCTGAGATAGATCTGCTCGCCGGTGTGGATCGGCGTCGAGGTGGAGACCGTCAGTTCGCGATAGGCTTGCGGGTTGACCCACGGCACGTAGTCGCCGGTCAGCATGTCCTCCAGCCACATCAGATTGTATTTCTCCACCGCCCGCGCGAAGCGGATGGCGTCGGGCAGGAACCAGCCTGGGCCGCAGTCCAGCGCCAGCGAAACCTTGTCGCCAAGCACCTCCTTCATCGCGGCGACGCAGTCGAGCATGTGATTGAAGCCGCGCTCGGAAATCTGTCCCTGGTCCATCATGCCGTGGTAGCCCGACTTCGCCGGTTTCACGCCGTAATGAAAGTCCGGCACGTTGTCCTTCATGTTGGAGTGGAACGAGATGCCCTGCTTCACCATGAAGAAGTTTTGCGGCTGCTCCATCATCCATTTGACGTCGGCCGCATAATCCTCCGGCCTGTCGCCGGTGCGCTTGCGCCGGATCGAGCCGTTGTAGACGCGCACCTGGTCGCGCACCTTGCCGCCGAGCAGCTTGTAGACCGGCACGCCGGCCGCCTTGCCGGCGATATCCCACAGCGCATGCTCGATGGCGCTGACCGCCGCGCCATAGGGCTTGAACGAGCCGCGCTGGCGGATTTTCAGCATGACGCGCTCGACGTCGGTCGGGTCCTCGCCGATCAGCGCGTCGCGAAAATGCAGCACCCAGGGTTTGAGATATGGCTTGGTGTATTCCACCTCGCCCAGACCGTAGAGGCCCTCGTCGGTGACGATGCGGACGATCGGATGCTTGCCGATAACGGCGCAGCGCAGGTCGGTGATCTTCATGGCCTGTCAGCTCCAGGTGCGGTCCCAGGAAAATTCGTCGTCCCAGCGGTCGGTCGGCTGCCAGATGCCAGTGACACCCGGTTGCAGATGCTGGCTGATGACCTCATCGACAACGTCATCGATGCCGAGGCCCGGTTTGTCCGGCACGGTGATGAAGCCATCCTTGACCAGCGGCTTTGGCAGGCCGGTCACGATGTCGTCCCACCAGGGCACGTCGGCCGAGTGATATTCCAGCGCCATGAAGTTCTCGGTCGCCACCGCGACATGCGCGGCGGCCATCGCGGCAATCGGGCTTTCGGCCATGTGGATGGCCATGGCGACACCGTGGTCCTGCGCCGCGTCGCCGATCTTCTTGGTCTCGAGGATGCCGCCGGTGGTCAGCAGGTCCGGGTGGATGACCGAGATGCCGGAGTTGAGCAGCGGCTCGAAGCCTTCCTTGAGATAAATGTCCTCGCCGGTGCAGATCGGCACCGAGGTCGCCTGCTGGAGCTGCCGGTATTGCTCGGTGTACTGCCAGGGAATGACGTCCTCCAGCCAGGCGGGGGCATATTTCTCGATGCGGCGCGAGAGGCGGATGCCGTCCTGCAGCGAGATATGGCCGACATGGTCGATGGCCAGCGGTATCTCGTAGCCGATCACCTCGCGGACCTCATGGATGTACTGCTCAAGCAGGTCGATGCCCTTCTCGGTGAAATGCAGGCCGGTGAACGGGTGCATGACGTTCTGCGCGTCATAGGCAAGATTGCGGGCCTTGCGTTCCTCGGGCGAGCGGCCACGGGCGCGCGGATCACCGTGAAGGCTTTCGAGCACGCCGGCTGGCCCACGTCACGGCGCCCGGGATATGCGCGATCTGCATCAGGCCCAGATCCATCTTCAGGAAGGTGAAGCCGCGGTCCATGCGTTCCTTCAGCCGTTTGCCGGTCTCGGTGCCGCTTGGTTTCTCGGCGTCGGTATCGCAATAGACGCGCACCTGATCGCGAAACTTGCCGCCCAGCATCTGGTAGATCGGAACGCCATAGGCCTTGCCGGCAAGATCCCAGAGCGCGATCTCGACAGCCGACACGCCGCCGCCCTGGCGCCCATGGCCGCCAAACTGCTTGATGCGACGGAACAGGCGATCGACATCGCAAGGATTTTCGCCCAGCAGCCGGCTTTTCAGCATCAGCGCATAGGTGGCGCTGGCGCCGTCGCGCACCTCGCCCAAGCCGACGATGCCCTGGTTGGTGTAAATCTTGATGAGCGCCGAGGTGAACGGCGCGCCGACGATCTCGGCGACGCGCAAATCGGTGATGCGCAGCTCGCTCGGCCTCGATGCCGTGCGCACATTGTCGGCGATCGTCTCGCCACTTTTCGTATCCATCATTCCTCCGCTCAACTGCCGGTTTGCGCGGCGCGGCTCGCGATACGCATCTGTTCGATGATGTGCCGCCCCGATCCCTCGACATGCCGTGCAACGACAGCGGCCGCGCCGTCGGCGTCCTGGTTCTTCAGCCGGTCGATCAGCTCGCGGTGCTCGCGGATCACAGCCTGCCGACGGCTCAGCGATGTCGGGAAACGACGGCTGATCGCGCGCAGGATCTCGCGATGCTTCCACCACAGCTCGGCGGCGTGGCGATTGTAGTGGCGGTCGTAGATGATCTGATGGAACTTCGTGTCGAGCTGGCCGTGCTTGGCAAGGTCGGCGAAGTTGAGCGCTTCGATCTCGGCTTCGACGGCTTCAAGCTTTTCGATATCCGCATCGTCGACGATCGAAACGAACCATTTGGTCAGCGCCGGCTCGATCAGCACCTCGATCTCGATGATGTCGCGCACGAAGTTTTCGTCGATCGGGCGCACGCGCGCGCCGCGGTTGGGCTCGATGACGACGAAGCCCTCGCCGCGCAATTGTTGCAGCGCTTCGCGGACCGGATTGGTCGACGTGCCGTAGCGCGCGGCAAGATCGCTGACCTTCAGCCGCTCATTTGGCTTGAGCCCGCCTGAAATGATCTCGTCGCGAAGGCGTTCATAGACCCAGCCGGGCTGCTCGAAAGCCTCCCCGGACGGTTTGTCGATGACAGCCAAGTCGCCCATGGCCGCTGGTTTAGGCGGCTTTTTCGCGCAAGCCAAGCCTTATCGTGTGCTAGTGCCGAAAAATAATGTACGATCTTATTCATATTGACAGATGAGATTTTGTTTGGAACTGTCACAAGACTTGGATGGCGGTGGAGGAAATCGTCATCCCAAGAAGGAATAACGCCAGTTCCGGAAACCTTTGCGCGGCCGCTGTAGCCGTGCCTGTTCGCGTCGTCAGGGAGGAAATCTCAATGCAGCATTCGCGCATCAGCGAAGCCGGTCGTTCAGCATTCCGGCGGTTTCTCGCATCGTCCGTCGCTCTGTCGCTGGCAGCGTCATTGTCCGCGCCGGCCTACGCGCAGAGCGTCGACCTGTCGAAATGGTCGCCCGACTATGTGAAGAGCATTGCCGGCACCGAGGAAGTCGACACCGCTGCCGACTGCGCAAAGGTCACGCCGCTCGACTACAAGGGCAAGGTGTCCGTCTGGTGGACCGGTCCGAACGATGCCTCGCCGGACATCGACCGCAAGGTGCATGAAGAGTTCTGGGCGGCCTGGAAGGCGACCTATCCGAACATCGAAACCGACTACCAGAACATCGACTACAACCAGTTGCTCGACAAGCTGCGCACCGCGACCTTGGGCAACGCCGCTCCGGCCGTCGTGCGGCTTCAGATCCTCGGCGGCATCGAGTTCTCATCCAAGGGCTATTTCCACGAGCTGAAGCCGGAGGACGTTGGCTATCCGACAGCCGATTTCTGGCCCGGCGCCATGAAGTCGGTGATGTATGACGGCGTGCCCTACGGCATCCCGACCAACAACGAAACCATGGCGATGATCTGGAACGCCGACATCTTCAAGCGCGCCGGTCTCGATCCTGAAAGTCCGCCAAAGACATGGGATGACGTCGTCGCCTATTCCAAGACGATCAAGGAAAAGGTCGGCGTTGCGGGGTACGGTCTCGTTGCCAAGCAGAACGCCGGCAACACGCCGTTTCGTTTCATGCCGACACTCTGGGCTTTTGGCGGCGGCGCACTTGATGAATCGAGTGACAAGCCGGCGTACAAGACGGTCGAAATCAACAACGACGGCGCGAAGAAGGCGCTGCAGGCCGCCTACGACATGTATGTGCGTGACAAGTCGGTGCCGACCTCGGCGCTGACCAACACGCAGAACGAGAACCAGGCGCCGTTCATCGCCGGGCAGCTCGCCATGATGATCGCCCACCCGGCCGAATACGCCAAGATGGTCGATCTTGCCTCGAAGGCGACAGGCGCCGACAAGGAGGTGGCCGATGCGGTGGTCGCCAACATGCGCTACGGCCTGATCCCGGAAGGCCCGGCGCGGCGCGCCGTGGTCTTCGGCGGCTCCAACATCCACATTTTCAAGAACGAATATGTCGATGGCGGCCTGGACGAGGCGGCGGCCAAGGCGTTGGTCTGTTTCTGGACCAGCCCGGAATGGTCGACCAAGCTGGCCTGGGTAACGTCGAACCCCGGCAATCTGCGCGGCTTCAAGACCAAGTGGATGAAAGAGCGTCTCGATACGATCAAGTTCCTCGACGTGACGACGTCCATGCTGCCGAACGGCATTCCGTTCCCGGTGGTGCCGGAGGCGACCGAGATCATGAACATCATCGTGCCGGATATGCTGCAAAACGCTCTGACCGAGAAGATGACGGTCGACGAGGCAGCCAACGACGCGGCTGAAAAGGTCGAGAAACTGATGTCGGGCATGTAACCTGAACGACTAACGACGACCGACGGTGCAATGCCGCCGGTCGTCCCGCCTTCAGCCATGCCCGCGAAAGGATCGGCCGTGACAGTCGCCACGGAACGAAACACCGTCGCCGCAGCAGAGCCCCGCAATCGGGAACGCAATCTGCTGCAGCGCATCGTCGACCACCGCTACGACTATCTCTACGTCGCTCCGGCGCTGTTGGTGATGCTGGTCGTGATCGCCTATCCGATCTACTACACCGTCGAGCTCAGCTTCTACAAAACGCCGCCCAACCTTCAGATGAAGGACAAGGTGTTCGTCGGCCTCGACAACTATGCACTGATCCTGTCGAGCTCGTCCTTCCACCGCGTCACCCTCCAGACCTTCATCTGGACGATCGCCTCAACCTTCTTCGCCTTCATCCTCGGCCTGGCGGCGGCGCTGGCCCTGCATCGCGAGTTCGCTGGGCGCGGCTTGCTGCGCGCACTGTTGCTGATCCCTTATGTCGTCAGCGCTGTCGCGGCGTCGTATGTCTGGAAATGGCTTTACCATTCAGACTTCGGCGCCATCGGCGCGGCGGCCGTGCAGCTTGGCCTGACCGACAAGCCGATCAATTTCATCGACAACACGACGACGGTGCTGCCGGCACTCATCGTCGTGAATGTCTGGAAGGAATTCTCCTTTGCCATGGTCATGCTGATGGCCGGCTTGCAGACGGTACCCGAGCAGCTCTTGCGAGCAGCTCAGGTCGACGGCGCGAATGCCTGGCAGCGCTTCTGGCATGTCACTTTTCCGCATCTCCAGGGCGTATCGATGGTCACCGTGCTGCTCTTGATGGTGGCCAACTTCAACTCGTTCATCATCCCCTGGATCATGACCAGCGGCGGGCCGGCAGGCGCCTCCGATATCTGGATCACCGACATTTACAACATTGCCTTCGGCCGCCAGCGCTACGGCGTGGCGTCGGCCTATGCGGTGATCCTGTTCATCGTAATGATGGTGCTGGGTTATTTCTACGTGAAGGCGCTGACGCGCGGCGACGAGGGTGCACGCCATGGCTGACGTCCGCGCTGTGACGCGAAGACCCGATCGATTGGTGGCGCTGGGCAGGGCGTGGGGTGATTACGTTCCTGCTGCTCTTCACTGTGCTGCCGATGTTCTGGATGGTGCTGACGTCGCTGAAGTCGCAGTTCGCCGCGATGCAATACCCGCCGCAATGGTGGCCGGCCGAGCCGACGCTCAACAATTACTGGCGGCTGATCAATCCAGCCGACGATACCGGCCGCGAGTTCCTGCGCTATTTCTGGAACAGCTTTTATGTGTCGCTGATTACGACGATCCTCGGCGTCATCATCGCCGTGCCAGCGGCCTACGCCTTCTCGCGCTTCCGCTTTCCCGGCCGCACGTTCCTGTTTTTCACGGTGCTGGTGCGCAACATGTTTCCGGCGGTTGTGTTCCTGATGCCGCTGTTCTTGTTGATGCGCTGGATGGGACTGGTCAACACACACGGCTCGCTGATCCTGACCTATCTGACCTTCGGCCTGCCGCTCTCGATCTGGCTGTTGAAAGGCTTCTTCGACAACATCCCGATCCAGCTCGAACAGGCAGCCCGCATCGATGGCGCGACACGCTTCCAGGCCTTCTTCCTGATCGTCATGCCGCTGTCGACGCCCGGCATTATCGCCACGTCGATCTTCTCCTTCATCGGCGCGTGGAACGAATATGTCTACGCCTACACCTTCCTGTCGCGGCAGGAATCGATGACGCTGCCCGTCGGCATCCAGCGCTTCTTCACCGAATTCGCCACGGATTGGCCGGGCCTGATGGCGGCGACCTTCTTGATGAGCGTGCCGGTGGTCGTGCTGTTTCTCGTCCTGCAAAAATATTTCGTGCGTGCCCTGACTGAGGGTGCGGTGAAGCATTAGGAGTTGGCTTATTGGCCCAGGTAGTGCTCAAGCATGTGAACAAGAGTTACGGCAATACGGCCGCCGTCAACGATGTCTCGTTCACCGTTCAGGATGGCGAGTTCGTCGCGCTGGTCGGGCCGTCCGGCTGCGGCAAGACGACGACGCTCAACCTGATCGCCGGGCTGATCCCGCTGACGTCGGGCGAGATCCGCATCGGGGATCGGGAAGTCAGCGCACTCGACCCGAAGGATCGCGACATCGCGATGGTGTTCCAGAACTACGCGCTCTACCCGAACAAGACCGTCTTCAACAATCTGGCCTTCCCCTTGCAGATGCGCAAACAGCCGAAAGACGTCATCGACAAGAAAGTGCGCGACGCCGCAAGAGTGCTCGACATCACGCACCTGCTGGATCGCAAACCTCGCGAGCTGTCCGGTGGCCAACAGCAGCGCGTCGCGCTCGGCCGCGCGCTGGTGCGCGACCCAGCCGCATTCCTGATGGACGAGCCGCTGTCCAACCTCGACGCCAAGCTGCGCGTGCAGATGCGCTCGGAGATCAAGCGCTTTCATCACAATCTCAACGCGACGATCGTTTACGTCACGCACGACCAGCTTGAGGCGGTCACCATGGCCGACAAGATGGCGGTCATGCATGGCGGCCTGCTGCAGCAATACGACTCGCCGGCCAATGTCTTCGCCAATCCCGTCAATACGTTCGTGGCCAGCTTCGTCGGCAGCCCGGCGATGAGCTTGATTCCGGTCGATGTCGTTTCGCGCGGCGGCGGCGCGGTGCTGAAGGGGGCAGGCGGCTGGGAGCTTCCCTTGTCGGATTTCAACGCTCGCAAGACCATCGCATCCAGCAGCGGCAAGGCGGTGCTCGGGGCGCGGCATTCGACGCTGACGCTGCACAAGGACGCCAAGCTGGGAACCGTGCCCGGGCAAGGTGCACACGGTCGAGCCGACCGGAGATGTCACTTTCGCGCAGATCCTGATCGACAAGGAGATCGTCAACATCAGCCTGCCGCCGACCGTGGCAATCGAGCCGGACCAGCCTGTTTGGGTCGAGTTCGATCAGGAGCGGATGCACCTTTTCGACGGTGTGACAACGATGGCGCTGAAGGCGGCGTGATGGGACGTTGCCATGAACGTCCTGTTTCTTTCTTCAACGTCGTTCTCCCTCTGGAAACCTCATGAAGATCACCGCCATCACGCCCTACCCGACCTGGGTCGGCATACGGAACCAGCTCATCGTCAAGGTCGAGACCGACGAAGGCATTTACGGCTGGGGCGAGAGCGGGCTGTCCGGCCGCGAGAAGGCGGTGGCCGGAGCGATCGAGCACTATCGCGAATTCCTGATCGGTCGCGATGCGTTCGCCATCGGCGCGCTGTGGCAGGAGATGTATCGCAGCCAGTATTTCGAAGGCGGCCGCGTGCTCACCGCCGCAATCTCGGCCATCGACATCGCGCTGCATGACATCAAGGGCAAGGCGCTTGGCGTGCCGGTGCATCAATTGCTCGGCGGCAAGCAGCGCGACCAGATCCCGACCTTCGCCACGACGCGCGGTCCGTGCGGCCCCGAGATGATCGAGCAGGCCAAAGAGCTGATGGAGATGGGGTGGAACGTCGATCCGCCTGTTTCCGGCCGACCACGACAGCAAGGGCGTCTACGAGCCACGCGCCAGCATTCCCGAGACCGCCAGATGGTGCGTCAAGGCGCGCGAGGCGCTGGGCGATGGCGTGGTGCTGGGCGTCGACTACCATCACCGCCTGTCGGTCGCGGAGGCTGCGAGCTATTGCCAGAAGATGCCTTCAGGCACGCTCGACTTTCTCGAAGAGCCGATCCGCGACGAAACGCCGGAAGCCTATGAAGCGCTGCGCAAACTGACCAATGTTCCTTTCGCCATCGGCGAGGAGTTTTCGTCGAAATGGCAGTTCCTGCCTTACATCGAGCGCGACATCCACCAGTTCAATCGCATCGACGTCTGCAATGTCGGCGGGCTGACCGAGGCGATGAAGGTCGCCGGCTGGTCGGAGGCGCATTATGTCGACATGATGCCGCACAATCCGCTGGGTCCGATCTGCACGGCGGCGACGATCCACTTCGCGGCCGCAGTGCCGAACTTTCGCTTGGCTGGAGACACGCGCGACGCCGGGCGAGCTCTATCACGGCTTCGACGATGCCGGCATTTTCCCGGTTCAGCCCAAGCTCAACGGCGCGGTCTACGACGTGCCGGATGGTCCCGGCCTCGGGGTCGAGGTCGATGAGGCGCTGGTCAAGAAGCAGAGCTTCAAGTTCTGGGAGCCGCCACACCTGCGCCGGACGGATGGTTCGTTCACGAATTGGTAGTGCTTAGATTTTCCAAGGAGATTTTCGCATGACGCATACGCCCGGCATCACCCGGCCGCCGAAAGACATGATCGAGGCGCTGAAGGACATCGGCGCTGCGACGGTCGCCGGCACGCTCGGCCATATGGGCATCCGCAACCCGCACATGCAGGGGCCGGTGAGCTGGAACAGGGGCAAGTCGATGGTCGGGCCGGCGCTGACCTTGCAGTTCATGCCCAAGCGGGAAGATCTCTACGGCGAGGACGAATATACCGACCCAGAAAAGCAGCTTCACCGCCATGTGCTCTACCATGTCGAGCCGGGCGACGTCGTCGTCGTCGATGCGCGCGGCGACATGACAGCCGGCGTGTTCGGCGACATGATGTCGACCTACTTCAAGGGCCGTGGCGGCGCCGGCATGGTGATCGACGGCGTGCTGCGCGACTATCCGAACCTGAAGAAGCTGGATCTGCCGCTCTGGGTGCGCGGCTGGACGCCGAATTTCCATACGCAGACCGGACTGATGCCGTTTGCCGTCAACGTGCCGATCGCCTGCGGCGGCGTCACCGTCATTCCCGGCGACATCATCGTCGCGGATGATGACGGCGCGGTGGTGCTGCCGATCGCGCTGGCGCCGAAGGTCATCGAAGAGGCGCAGATCCACCACGAGTGGGAGGATTTTTCGCGCATGAAGCTGATGCAGGGCGAGCCTTTGCAGCGCTACTACCCGCTGCATGCCGACGCGCAGGGCGAATACGAGGAGTGGAAGCGGACGACAGGAAAATAGACGGCGCTGCGGGTGGCCGGTGCGGTTAAGTCAGCTTCTGCCGGATCGACTGCTTCAGCGTGTCTAGCAAGCACCGCTGCCAGAACCAGCAGCCCGTGGATGACCTGCGTGAAATTCGCCGGCAGGCCCATCAAATTGATCGCTGTGTTGATGGACGACAGCAGCAGTACGCCGGCATAGACGCCGGGCAGCGAGCCGACTCCGCCCTTCAGGCTGACGCCGCCGATCACGACTGCCGCAAAGGCGTTAAACAGCAGGCCGACGCCAAGATTGGCCGTTGCGCCCGACGTACGGATCGCCAGCAGCCAGCCGGACAGGCCGGCGATGGCACCAGCCAGGATGAAGGCAATGATCAGATTGCGCGTCACGCGGATGCCGGCGCGGAAGGTCGCGGTCTCATTACCGCCGATCATCTTCAGATGACGGCCGAATGGCGTCTTGGCCATGACGAAGGAGGAGACGACGAAACAGGCAATGGCGATCCAGGCGGTCAGCGGCAGGCCGAGCAGGCGTTGGATGCCGAACCAGCGGATCGCCGGCGCCAGATCCTGGGCCGAACGCCCGCCTGAGATGGCGACAACCAAGCCGCGCACCCAGATGAAGGAGGCCAGCGTGATGATGAAGGCATTCATCTTCACCTTCACGATCAGGAAGCCGTTGAAAGCGCCGATCAGCGCGCCGACGCCGATCGCAACGAATAGAGAGACCGGGACCATCAGCCATTCCGGCGACAGCGTGATGCCGAGGCCGATGCCGGCCGAACAGAAGAGAATGCCGACCGCCATGGCTGACAGCGCTGCAACCGATTCCACCGACAGATCCATGTGTCCGGCGATGACGACCAGCGCCAGGCCGATCGAGATGACGCCCAGCACACTGGAAGCCTCGATGATGTTGGCGAAGATGCCGAGCTGAAAATAGTTTGGGATGAACAGCGAGAAGATCGCCACCACGGCCAGCAGCATGAACCAGACGAGATTGTCCAGTACGAACTCAAGCGTGCGGCGGGTCGATGGGCTCATAGGCGATTCATGTCCGACATAGCACCAAAAGCCGAGGATAGCTGATTGGCTCGCCGCGACGCCTTGAGTGCGTCGCGGCGAGCCGTCTTGGGGAACAGCGGAACGACCAAGTTGTCACTCGACAGGCTTCACCGTGTCCGTCGGGGGTTTCATGTTGCCCCAGAAGGTGGGATTGTCGACGTTGTCCTTGTTGATCGCCGCGCCGGGGATCTTGATGTTCGGTCCCCAAGCTTCGGTGGTAACCGTCGACTTCAGGCCGATCACATCATATTCGCCGGGCTTGATTTCCTGCTTGTTGACGATCTTGTCCATGAACATGGCTACGGCCGCTGCCTGGGCATAGAGCGGCTGCTCGACTTCGACATTGAGCCAGCCTTTGCGGATCAGGTCGAGACCAACCGGTGCGCCGTTCGAACTCATCATCATGACGTCGCCAGGCTTCTTGCCTGCAGCCTCAAGCGACGCGACGGCGGCCACGGAAAGATGTGCTGCGTGATTGAAGATTAGATCGATGTCCGGATTGGCGAGCAGTTGGTCATTGACAATGGTGCCGGCGGCATCCGCCGCCCACTGTATCGCCGGATGGGAAATGATGGTGACGTCCGGAAACGCTTTCATCTTTTCCTCAAAGCCCTTCTGGATGTCGAGCGTGTACGGGTCGCCGGGATCGCCCAGCACCTGCAGCACCTTGCCCTTTACTGAGCCATGCTTGGCCGACAGCAGCTTTTCGGCCTGCTCCGCCGCGATGTGGCCGATCTCGACCGTGCCCGCCACGGACGTGAAGTCCGATGGAGTCGAGGTGATCTGGCGGTCGAACTCGACCACCGGAATGCCGGCGGCGCGGGCCGCCTCGATCGACGGTTTCAAGGCATTGAAGTCCACCGCAGCCAGGATGATGGCGGCAGGTTTCAAGGCGATGACATCGTTGACCTGGCTTTGCTGTGCGTCGGTCTTGTTGTCGGCATTGAGGGTCTTCATCTCATAGCCGACCTGCTTCAGAAACATCTCCAGCGCGCTCACCGAGCCGGTCTGAAACTCATCCAACAATGTCGGAACGAGATAATAGACCGTGCCCTTCGATTGCGCGAAGGCCGGCGTCAGCATGGCAAAAGCCAAAGCCAGGACGCCGAACACGGAAAGAAGGTATCGTTTCATTTCGTGCGCTCCCATTGCGCCGGACCTTCGGTTGTCCCTCAGCCTGCCGATCCGGCCTCAGCAAGCGTTTCTCCGGTGATCATGCCGACCACCGCATCAGGACTGGTTTTGTTGCGCGCCACGTCACCGGCAACGACACCGTGGCGGATCACCACGATGCGGTCCGCCACCTGGAAAGCCTGCTGCATGATGTGCGTTATGATGACGACGCCGATGCCTTGCGCCGCCACCTGGCGGATCGTTTCGAGGCCGCGCCGCGTTTGTTCGACGCCGAGCGCGGCAAACGGCTCGTCTAGCAAGACGAGTTTCCCGCCCCAATGAACGAAGCGGTTCAGCTCGATCGCCTGGCGCTGGCCGCCCGATAGATGCTCGACATTGGTGCGCAGCGACGGAATGCGCGTGCCGGCATTGGCGATCGCCTTGGCCGTCTCCCGCTCCATCGTTGCCTCGTCGAGAATCGGGATGCCGAGAAACTTGCGCGTGATCTCCCGCCCCATGAAGAAGTTGGCGACCACATCGACATTGGTGCAGAGCGAGAGGTCCTGATAGACCGTCTCGATGCCGGCAGCCTTGGCTTCGGCTGGTGACTTGGCCAGGAACTCCTTGCCTTCGAAGAACATGCGGCCGGATGTCGGCTCCTGGCCGCCGGAGATGATCTTGACCAATGTCGATTTGCCGGCGCCGTTGTCACCCAGCAGCGCGACGACTTCGCCCTTGCCGATGGAGAAACTGATGCCTTTCAGGGCTTCGATCGCGCCGAAATTCTTGCGGATGTCTTCCAGGACCAGGAGTGGCTCGGCGGTCATGCGACGGCCTCCCGAGCTGTCGGCCCGTCGGCCGTGAACATCTGGCCGAAACGCGGCGACAGCGCGCCGAAAGTCGCCAGCGCCGCCGCGCCACGCAGCACCGACGATTGGCCGCCTGTGCCAACGACTAGGCGCGGCACTTTCCGGTCGCTGCGAGCAGAGATTGAGCCAGGCAGAACCGACGTCAGCGCTGCCAAATCTTGCAGCAGCACTTCCGGCGCCAGCCCGCCGAGGATGATGGTCTCGGGATCGAACAGGTTCTCGACCATGACGATCGCGCTGGAGAAGACGGGCGTGATTTGCTCCAGCCAAAGCGTCTGGTCGCCTCCGCGCCGCCTCAACGCGTCGAGCGAGACATAGCGCTCCAGACAGCCACGATTGCCACACGGGCAGGCCTCGCCGCCAGGGACGAGCGGTATGTGACCGATCTCCGAGGCATTGCCCCAGGCCCCGCGCAAGACGGTGCCGTCATGCACCATCGCGCCGCCCAGGCCGACGCTCAGGAAGAGATAGAAGAAATCCGAGAAGTCAGCGCCGATACCGTAGAGGCGCTCGCCGAGCGCCGCCGCCGCCGCATCATTCTCGAAAAAGCCCGGCAGGCCCGTGGCTTCGCGAAGCCGCTTGCGCAGCGCGATATTCTCCCAGCCTGACATACTGGTCGAACCGGCGAAACTCATCCTATCCACACCAAACGGGCCTGGCAGTGCAAGACCTATCCCGAGCACCGGGGCGTTGGGGCGCAATGCCCTCAATTCTGCGGTGAGCTGTTTAATGAGTTCGAAGGCCTCATCGGGCGACAGGTCCGGCACCTCGCGGTGCAGCACGGTGACGATTTCCCCGGCAAGGTTGACCAGGGTTGCATCGACGCCGAGCGGCGTCAGGTGCATTCCGATCGCAAAATTTCCATCCGGATTGATGCTGAGGACGGTCGGCGGAAGGCCACGCCCGCTGGGCTCCTTCTTCTCCGAAAGCACATAGCCCTGTTCTTCAAGCTCGCGAACGATGGTCGAAACCGTTTGCACGGTAAGGCCCACGCGGTCGGCGATTTCGCCACGCGTTGTTGGGGCATGAATGCGGATTGCCTCCAGCACAAGGCGCCGGTTGTAGGGCCGTCCGGATTCCTGGTTAGTTCCCTGGAGCATAGCGTCAAACCATGTCGCTACCACAACCATTTCACCGTCGTCATATTTTGTCAAACGAAATTCAAAAATCTGTCGTACCGGCTCGACTATCCTGAAAGTAAAAATTGAAACCTTTTGCCGTAAAGCCTCTCGTGAGGAGCCGACTTTGATAGCAACGACCCTGTTTCGAGCGATGGGAGGTGACCATCTTCGTCTGCGCTTCGGCGTGGGGCGAAGCTATATCGTGGAGATTGTCGAACGCCCCGCGCTGTGCCTCAGACCAGAGGAAGTCGAAGCACTGATTGATGCCTGCAACGGGATCGTTGTGGCCTGCCTTGGCGGGCAGAAATTGGACTACGGTCTTTTCAGCCCGGATCGAGAAGCCTGGGGCCGAACCGTCATCACGCTCGTGCGCAATGCAGCCGACGACAGGCCGATTGCCTTCAACGCCATGCCGCTGCTGCCGGTGACGCGCGGCGGCCAGCGCGATCACCTCCTGCATCTCGGCCTGGTCATGGTCGACCCCTCGGAGCGCGGAGAAGGGCTGTCGTGGATCCTCTACGGCCTCACCTGCTTCACCCTATTCCTGAGAGGGAGGCTGAGGCCGCTCTGGATCAGCAGCGTGACCCAGGTTCCCGCAGTAGTGGGCATGGTCGCCGAGACGTTCGCCGAGGTCTATCCCGGGCAGGAAGGCACGGCGCAGACCTTCGCGCATCGCCACCTCGCACATCAGATCATGGCGCATGAGCGCGATGCGTTCGGCGTTGGCATGGACGCCGGTTTCGACGCCGATGCACAGGTGATCACCAATGCCTATACCGGCGGCTCCGACAATCTGAAGAAGAGCTTCGATGTTGCGGCCAAGCATCGCAACGAGCGCTACAACGATTTCTGTGCCGAAGCGCTCGACTATCAACGCGGCGACGATGTCTTGCAGATTGGCCGGCTCGACCTGACGACGGCGCGTCGCTATCTGATGCGCTCCGTACCGCGATGGGCATTGCCGGGACTGGCGGTTCAGATCCTGTTCGTCGCTTGTAGCGCCGTTGTCGCGCCAACGCTGCAATGGCTCGACGCGAGCAAGCCCTACGGCAGATTGAGGCCTACCAAATGACTGCATTCAGCTATGGCGAGATGACGACGCGCAATCGCGGTTTCGTGACCGAGGCCGAACAGCAACGCCTCAAGGCGGCGCGCGTTTTCATCCCCGGTGTCGGCGGCATGGGCGGTGCGGCTTTCATGGCCCTGCTGCGCGCCGGCGTCGGGCGCTTCGCGATCGCCGACATCGACCGCTTCGATATCTCGAACCTGAACCGCCAGCTCTTCGCTACGATCGACACGGTCGGTAAGTTGAAGGCAGAGGCCACGCGCGACGCGGCCTTGCGGATCAATCCGGAGGTGGAGATCGAGCTGCTCGGCGCGGAATGGACCGCTGATCTGGATCGATTGCTGGACAACTGCGACGTTGTGCTGAACGGCACGGACGATGCGGCCGCCGGGGTTCATCTCTACCGTCGCGCGAAAGCCAAGGGCCGCACGGTGATAGATGCCTATGCCTCGCCACTGCCTTCCGTGACACGGGTCGGCCCGGACGCGCCGAGATTGGAGGAGCGGTTGGGCTATCCGACGGTGGGCGTGCCCTGGGACAAGGTCTCGCCTGAGATGCGCGTTCAGTGCCTGATGCTGGAGATCGAATATGTGCTGACCCACAGCTCGTCGCATCGCTATGTCGACCTGGAAGTGGCTGCCGATGTCGCGGCGGGCAAACGCTCCCGCTTCTCCTTTTCCACCATGGTCACGATGGCCGGCACGATGATGGCCGAGGAGGCGATCCGTGTCGTGCTTGGCCGCCCCGGTGGCACGGACCATCGCGGCTGGTTCTTCAATCCGCATGCCGGCCGGGTCGAAAAGCCCTTGTTGGCGCCGCTTGCGCTGGCCAAACGGTTCGTGGTCCGCCGCTTCATGCAGCGAATGATGGCTTGACCGTGTCACTGCCCGATCTGCCCACATTTGTCGTCTTCCTGGCCGTGCTGGTGGCGCGGCGTGGCGTCGGGCCGGCCGCAGCACACTCGCCGGTGGCCGCACAACTGGCCACGCTGTACAATTTGATCGCCGTCCTGCTTGGCCTGCGTCTGCTCGACCGCTGGTTCGATTTTGCGCCGCTCACGGCCGCGATGATGCTGGTTGCCGCCTGGCTGCCTTTGGCCGGACTACGGCTCGTCGAGGAACTGCGCCGCAGGCATGCCCCGAGGATTGTGAAGCTTACGATTCTTGGCGGAGGACTCGTTTTTGCCGTGGTCGCCATATCGCTGGGGCTTGTCTGGAGTCGCCCGGCGCTGATTGCGCTCGCCGTGTTCCAGGCCGCGGCGACAGCAATGATGGTGATCTTGCTGTTCCAGTCGCGTGGCGATCTGCCGGTGGCGGAGCGGCGCACCGCCGAAACCTTCCTGCTCGCGCTGCTGCTGACGATCCCGCTCGCCTTGACCGACTTTCAGGCGCTGCTGCCCGACGCGCCGGTTCGGGGCGGGGCCTTCGCCGCCCTTATCCTGGTGCTCGCGACATCGCGCCTGGTGCGGGGCGACGGATCGCCGGCTATGGCTGTTTGGCCGACCTGGCGGTCTGTCTGGGCGGCGCGGCATTGGCTGCGGCCGCCGTGTCGCTGAGCGCCCTGTTGACGCCCGACACGCGCATCGTTTCGATCGCGGCTGCCACCGGCTTTCTCATCACCGCGCTTGCCCTCCTGATAGAGCGCTTTTCCAGCCTCCGGCTGGAGGAAGGGAGCCTGATCCGCGCACTGGCGCGCTCGACCGCCGATGGCGGCGTCGAAGGTCTGCTGCGGTCGCATCCGCTGCTTGCCTCGGCTCGGATTATCGACGCGACAACGCTGGCGGACTACCCGCCCGCCGCGGTCAAGGCGCTGGCGCGCTCCCGCGTCATCGGCGACGATCTGAACGACGCCGAGGCGCGTGATGCGGCGCGCGATCTTCTGGCGGCGAGCGCGGCGACGCATCTGCTGCGTCTGTCCGCCGATCCACCGCGCTTTCTCGCCATCTCCGCGGGCGGCCTGGCCGGACCGGCGCTCGCCGACGAACTGGCGGTGACCGCCATGCTGATCGAGCGCCAGCCATGACGGTGGAGCTGCGCACCGGCGACCGCGAGGCGTTCTTCGAGGCGCCATTCCATGCCTATGATCAGCAAACCGGTTATGTCTCGCCGCTGCGCAGCGACGTGATGCGGATGCTGGATGCCAAGCGCAACCCGCTCTGGCAGGCCGGCAATCCTTTTCGTTTCTGGACGGCCCATAGAAACGGCCGGCCCATTGGGCGTATCGTCGCCGATGTGCACGGCCAGTCGAACGAGCGTCACGGCACCAGGCGCGCGCAGTTCGGCTTCTTCGATTGCGCCGACGATGCCGAGGCGGCGCGCCTGTTGCTCGATGCCGCCGCCGCCTTTGGGCGCGAAAACGGCCAGGATGAGCTGGTCGGCAATTTCAATCTGACCGCGATGCAGCAGGCCGGCGTGATGACCGAGCGGTTTCGGCGCGCGCGCCTACACCGACATGGTCGTCAACGGGCCGCACATTCCGCGCCTGCTGGAAGATAACGGCTTCGAGCCGTTCTTTCCGATGGCCACATTCGAAATCGACCTCGCAGCGGTGCCGCCATTCACGCCCGTCGTGCTGGCTGAAAGCGAAGGTTTCCGCTTTGCACCTATCGAAAAGCGTGTCTTTCCCGAGCGCATGGAAGAGGCGCGGCAGGTGCTGAACGACGGGTTCGACAAAAATCCGATGTTCGTGCCGCTGACCGAGGAAGAGTTCACCTTTCAGGCCGGCGAGATGACCTCGATCCTCGACCCGCGGCTATCGTCGGTCCTGATGCACGAGGATCGCCCGATCGCCACGGTAATCTGCATTCCCGATCTCAACGGCTTCCTGAAGGCGACGCGATCGCGCTTTGGCCTCATGACGCCGTTCCACTATCTGCGTTTCCGACTGCGACGCCGACGCGCGGTCATCATCTTTTACTCGGTCGCGCGAGCCTGGCACGGCCGCGGCATCATGCCGGCGATGCTGGCGCGCACCATCGCGGCGCTGAAAGGCGCTGGCTACGAGCAGCTTGGCGTCACCTGGATCGCCGACCAGAACGCGGCGAGCCTGCGCCAGATGGAGCGTCTTGGCGCCAAGCCGCTGCACCGGCTGCATCTTTTCCGGAAAGATTTGCGATGATAGCGCCGGACACAATTCGATCGCTGGTGGCGGAAGCCGCGCTCGCGCCGAACGTCCACAATGTCCAGCCCGCGCGCTGGCGTCTTGAGCCTGACGGCGCAACGCTGTTCGAGGATATGCGCCGGCGACTGCCGGCAGCCGATCCGCGCGGCCACGATGCCGCAATCAGCCTTGGCGCTGCGGCTGAGGGCTTTCGGCTGGCGGCCGGGCGGGTCGGACTAAATGCGATTGCGGTGCCGCCCGAGGGCGATGTCGACTCGAACCTGCGACCGGTGATGCACTATCGGCTCGTTCAAGGCGGAACGGCTGATCCGCTTGCGGACGCCGTGCTGTCACGACAATCCTGGCGCGGCGCGTTCCTGGCTGTCACGGACGCTGACCGCCAAGTTGCCAGCCCAACTGGCAGCGGACGACGCTGCGGTGATCACAGAGACAACTGCGCTCGGCGAGGCGGCTCGACGGCTCGATGCGGCAAGCTGGCGTTTCATGGTTGACGACGCATTCCGCGCGCGAACTGTTGTCCTGGATGCGCCTGTCGCGCAGCCATCCGGACTGGGCTCGTGACGGGTTGAACGCCGAGGCGATGGCGATGAGCGGACTTGAAGCTTTCGGCGCCGGCGTCGTCTTGGGGCCGGCCTTCAAGGCGTTGAAAAGCGTCGGCCTTGCTCAGGCCGCTTCTGGCGGAAGGCGGTAAGGTCAAACAGGCCGCAGCGGTCGTCTTGTTTCATCGGCCTGTGGGCGAGGACCCGTTCATTAGCGGCGGCCATTTCTATCGGCTTTGGCTGCGCATCGAAGCGGCCGGTTTTGGGGCATCGGTACTGGCCGCGCTTGCCGACGACCGGGAGGCCGCGACCTGGGCGTCGCAGGCGGCGGGATTGCCAGAAGGGCGTCGACTTGTCAGCGCGTTTCGGATCGGGCGTCGACCGGCCGCCGGCGCATTACCGGCCAGGGCTCGATTGCCGCTGGCCGAGCTGATCGTCGACCCCCGATAAGTCAGAGCAGTTTCAGATATTCGAGCAGTTGCTGCTTTTCGGCAGGAGTCAAAGTCGCGCCGAAGAGATGCCCACCGGCTCCGCGTCCAGGCGACGAAGTATCGATCCAGCTGGGAACGGAGAACGGCTCGTAGCTGGGTGGATAGGCGCCATCGGGACCGAGCCTGATCCCCACACGCTCGAAGTCGAGCGCGTGGCCGCCCACCTGGAAGCGGGCGGGTCGCTCGTCGGGCGACAGCAGCGCGGCAAGCGTCGGCACAGCGCCGTTGTGTAGGTACGGTGCGGAGGCCCAGATGCCAGTCAGCGGCGGGGCGACATAACCGCGTCCTTGGCGCACCGCAATCGTATCCCGATAAGACGTCTTCGCCACCGCAGCGGCCAAAGGCGCATCGAACATGTCGGCGCGCAGACGATTCGTCCCGACGTCGCCTTGCCAATTTGGGAAAGAAATCAAGCTAGGCGTCTCCAGACTTCCGTCATAGGCGCCGTGACAAGCTGAGCAGTCGCGAGCATATATGTCCTTGCCGGCCGCGACGCGAACCGGATCGATTGGCGCCGGGAAGTGCTGTGGCCGATAGCTTTTCAGGAAGGCCATGATCGCGGCCGCCTCGTCCAGATGTCCACGCGCAGTGTCGGGATGGACGCCCATGCTCGGCACGGTGAAAAAGCTCATGATCGCGCCGAGTTCGCGCAGCCTCTTGTGGTCGGGCGGTGCCGTGGTCGGAGCGTCTGTGGATATGCCGGGTATGACGTAAGCGCCGTCAGCCAAAAGGCTCGTGCGCCAGACCCGGTCGCCCAGATCGGGAATCGAGACGACGCCTGCGTCGTCCGGCCCACCGCCGGCGAGCGGTATGCCGAATGATGCCTTCAGGGCGGCGACGCCGTTGGTGCTGCCAGGCGCGCCGTTGGGAAAAGGAAGCGGCCGCTTTGCATCGGCAAGCGCCGTCAGCCTCTGCCGTGCCAAAGGAAGCACCAGATACCGAAGGCTGAGCCGTTCGCGCCAACCCATCTCCGGGAACAGCGTCTGCGCGGTATTCAGGAGTTCCGGCGCGTCAGCAAAACGACGCAGCGCGTTGAACACGGCCATCGTGTAGGCTTCGAGGTCGAGAGAGCTGTTCGGCATGCCGAGCACGGCCTGTCTCGGGCAAGGGCTTGCCATCGGCCGCGTAGGTCACGCCTGCATGACAGGCCGCGCAACCCAGGTTGGCCACACGCACCACGGCGCCGCCAACCGGCGCGATGTCGCCATAGGTGAAGCCAAGCGGCATCTCGGTGGGGACGGGATCGACATCGTCCGGCAGGTTCATGGGTCTTGCCTGGGTCAGGAAGCCGAAACGCGCGAGGACCCGGTCGAGCGTCGAGCGGTCGGCCGTAGCGGTCGGATCGTGCGATTGTTCGTCCAGCACCAGTGCGGCCGCGACCAGCCGCCACGGCACTGCGTTGGTGGCCAGCGCCTCCATGCTGATGCCGCCAAAGCCTGAGCCCACAAAAGCCGCAACTCCCTGCGCCTCGAGGTTTGCGTCCGGTCTGGTCGAGGGTCGCGCCAGCGACTCTGTGGTGGGCCGGGAAAAAGCCCACGCAAAGCCTGCCAATGCTGCGACTGCCACGAGCAAGATGACCAGGATGCGACGTATCATCCGCAAAACCTCTCCACGGCTTCAGCGAAGGCAATCGGCTGTTCCCAATGAGGATAATGGCCGCAATCGTCCAGCAGCAGGAGCTCCGAGTGTGGAAGCAGCGTCGCCGCGTGGTGTGCCTGTTCGACGGGAAAGACGCGATCCTGGCGGCCCCAGACCACCAGCGCCGGCCGGTCGAAGGAGCGCGCGATCTCGGCGACGGCGTCACGATCCTTGCTGCCCGCTAGTCCCACGCCTTGCTGCAAGGTTTTCACGAAAGATCGGTTGCTGCCGGGCATGGCGGCATAGCGATTGGTCAGCGCGACTAGCTCGGGCGTCATGTTGGCCGTGGTATTCAGGGTCAGCCGAAGTGTGCGGATGTTGTTGGCGGGTGTCGGCCGGCCGAGCCAGCTTCCGACAATGGGCAGGGCAGGCAGGCGCATGGTCAGATTGGTCTTCCGTCCAAAACTGCCAGGCGCGGCCAGCACAGCTCTATCGATACGATGAGGCGCTCGTGCCCAAAGGCGAAGGATCACGCTTGCGCCAAGCGAATTGCCGACGAGCATAACCCGCTCAAGATGCAGGGCATCGAGCAATGCCTCAAGCTGCGCCGCAAAGAACGGGCCATCATAGGCTGCATCGGGCCGGCTGGCGAGGCCGAAGCCCGGCAGGTCGAAGGCAATCACACGAAAGCGCTTTTCGAGCTGTGGCCGTACACGGTCCCAGATTTCGATCGAATTGGCCAGACCATGGACGAGAACAAGCGGCGGCAGAGTACCACCGTCGTCCGCCACCCTTGTGGTTTCGCCAGTCGCGAGGGTCAGGATGCCTTGCCGCATCCGAGCTGTCTAACGCGCAAGCGTTAGCAAATATGCGAATGCGGCGGGCGATCTACTCTCTCGCGCTTTCCCTCAGCTTCTGCGCGTAGACGTTGATCACCAGCGCCGCCAGCAGGATCAGGCCACGGATCAGAATCTTCAGGAAACTGTCGATCTGGATGTGGTCGAGGCCGTTGTTCAGCACGCCGAGCACCATCAGGCCGATGATCGGTGTTGCCGATGCCGCCGCGCCCGCCGAAGAGGCTGGTGCCGCCGACCACGACAGCGGCGATCGCATCGAGCAGGAAGGTATCGAACTGGTTCTGCTGCGCCGAGCCGAAATAGGCAACGCCCAGCATGCCGGCGATGCCGGCGCACATCGCAGAGATGACCATCACCGAGGCGATGATCATCTTGACGTTGACGCCGGAATATTCGGCCGCCTCGCGATTGCCGCCGACCATGTACACATAGCGGCCGAAGCGCGTGTAGGTCAGCACCAGATGCGCGACCAGCAGGAAGACGATGCAGACAACGATCGACGACTTGATGCCGAAGATGGAGCCGGCGCCCAGAAAGGTGACGACATCAGGATAGGTGTAGGCGATCTGGCCGCGGATCAGCATCGCCGAGATGCCATTGGCGATCTGCATCATCGCCAGCGTCATGATGAAGGACGGGATGCCTATGGCCGTGACCCCGAAGGCGGTGACGAGCCCGAGCGCCAGACAGCTGGCGAGCGTGAGGATGATGGCGACCGCGCCGTTCAGCGGGATGTTGGCGATGTTCACATAGTCCGGCTGGATGGTGAAATAGGCGACGGTGATGCCGATGGCGTTGGCAATCGCAGCAACCGACAGGTCGATCTCGGCGGTCAGGATGACGAAGGTCAGGCCGACGGCGATGATGCCGGTGATCGACGCCTGGGACAGGATATTCATAAAATTGTCGAAGGTGCGGAAGCTCGGCGCCTGCGCGGAGAAAAAGATCACCAGCACGATCAGCGTGAACACCGGCGCGATGTTGCGCATCTGCTCGGCGAGGAAGCGCTTCAATTCGAAGGGGCGCGCGCTGTTCGGATTGTATGCTCATACTCACGTCCAGTAGCTGCGCGCATCCCCTCGCCGGGATCCCCCCTTGGGGGAGATCTGCGCGCAGCGTCACGCCGATCCTTGTCCCGAAGCTGCCAACGAAGCCGCAGACCATCATCTCACGCCGCATCGAGCAGGTCCGCCTTTTCAAGGTGGCCGCTGGTGAATTCCTTGGCGACGACGCCACGCTTCAGCACCGTCACACGGTCGGCCAGCGTCAGGATCGTCTCGGGCTCGGTCGAGAGCACCAGCACGGCGACGCCCTTGTCGCGTAGCGACTTCACGATGCGAATGACATCTTCCTTGGCGCCGACATCCATGCCGCGCGTCGGCTCGGAGAGGATCAAGACCTTCGGCAGGTAAGTGAGCCACTTCGCCAAGGCGACCTTCTGCTGGTTACCGCCGGAGAGGTTGCCCAGCATAATGTCGGCGCGGGGCGGACGGATCTGCAAATCCTTGATTTGGTCTTCAGTGATCGCCTTCTCGCGACGCGGCTTCAGCAGCCACCGGTGGATGCGGCCGAGGATGGCGATCGAGACGTTCTTGTAAACCTGCTCCGTGCGGAACAGCATCATGCCGCGGCTTTCCGGCACGAAGGCGATGCCGGCGCGCCGCGCGTCAGCGGTGGTGCGAAAGCGCTTTGGCTTGCCGTCGATTGCGATCGTGCCGCCGTCGAGCTGGCCCTTTCCGAACAGCGCGCGTGCAAGCTCCACCTGGCCGCAGCCCATGAAGCCGTAGACGCCGGTGATTTCGCCGGCGCGCAGTTTTAGCGATACATCGCGCACCATATGCCCATCACTGAGTGAGGATGCATCGCAGAACGACAGTGCGCGCGTCGTCACCATGCAAGCTCGGTCGTCTCGCCCATATGCATTTCGGCAGAGCCACGGCCGATCATGTGCGAGATGACGGCGTCCTTGTCGAGCGCGGCGGTCGCCTCGGTGATGACCTTGCGGCCGTTGCGGAAAACGGTGATGCGGTCGGAGATCGCCAGCACGTCGTCAAGGAAATGCGAGATGAAGACGATCGTGCGGCCCTTGGCTCTTCAAGCGCCGCAACGCCTCGAACAGGCGGGCAACCTCCGGTGGCGAAAGCGCCGAGGTGGGTTCGTCCAGGATGATGATCTTGGCGCCCGAAAAGAGCACGCGTGACAGCTCGACGAGCTGTTGCAGGCCGACCGGCAGGCTGCCCATGCGCGCGCCGGGATCGATGTCGAGCCCGAGACTGGCAAGCTGCTTCTTCGCTTCGCGTTTCATGCGACCCCAGTCGACGACGCCTGCCTTGGTGGGCTGCGCGCCGAGGAAGACATTTTCGGCGACGGTCAGGTCGGGAACGATGGAGAGTTCCTGATGCACCATGCCGATGCCGGCGGCCAGCGCATCGCGTGGCGAACGCAGGTGCACGGTTGCGCCGTTCACCCGCATCTCGCCGTCGAAGCCGTGGTAGACGCCGGCAATGAGCTTCATCAGCGTCGATTTGCCGGCGCCGTTCTCGCCGACCAGCCCGTGGATTTCGCCTTCCTGAAGCGAGAAGTCGACATCGCGCAGGGCGTGAACGCCGCCGAACGCCTTCGACACGCCGATCATTTCGAGGATCGGTCGCTCGCGCGGGGTTTCGAGAGAAGTTGCCGAGGGCTCGATTGAGCCCTCGGCAGTGTCTTGAGTTTCAGCCAACTTCTGGTCGATCAAATGAGGAAATTCTTCTGCAGCCAGAGATGACCCGGCGCGGTTTCCTTGGTGATGACCGGGCCGTCGGCCAGGATGAAGTTGGGTATGCCGCCTTCGCCGGCCTTCTCGCCGCCGGCAACGGCCGCGACGCCGGCCGCGACCGCCCAGCCGTGAATGCGGCAGGACGGATTGCGCACCGTCGCCAGCATCGTGCCGTCGAGAACCGCAGCGACTGCCGGCGGCATGGCGTCGACACCGGCGATGATGATGCCTTCGCGGCCCTTTGCCTTCATCACGTTGTGGGCGGCAAGCGCCATGTCGTCATTGTGGAAGAAGCCGCCGGCGAGGTCCGGATACTTGGTCAGCAGCGATTCCCAGATGCGGGCAACCTTGGTGACATCCCAGTCGGCCGGCTGTTCGTCGACGACCTTGACGTCTGGATAATTGGCGACGACCTGGGCAAAACCCTTGGCGCGGCCTTGAGCGCCGGTATGCCCGAGCGCGCCCTGCGTCATCACCACATTGCCCTTGCCGCCAATTGCCTTCATCAACTGGTCCGCGACCAGCGAACCCATCATGATGTTGTCTGGCGCGATGAAGGTGTGCAGCGCGAGCTGCCCTTCCGGCGCCATCATCGTGTCCATCGCGATGACCGGCGTGCCGGCATCGATGACCTTCTTGATCGGGTCGTTCAGCGTGCCGATGCCGAAGGTCTGCAGCGCGACGAAGTCCCATTTCTGCGTGGCAAGGTTGTCGACCGCGGAGCGCTGCTTGGTCGCCGACAATTCGCCGTCGAACCAGGTGATCTCAACATTCATCAATTTGGCCCAGGCTTCGGCGGCCTGTTTGCCTTGTGCGCACCAGCTGGCCTGCAGGCCGGCATTGCCCATGGCGGCCTTGATCGGCTTGCCGGACGGCTTCAATTCCTGCGCGATCGCCGGGTTGAAACCGGCCGAGCCGAGCAGCGCGCCCGCCAGGGCGGTCGTGCCGATGGCCTTGAAGATGTCGCGGCGCGTTCTGGATTCTTCAATCAGATCGTCAAGCACTTCGAACCTCCCTTTGCCGACATGATCGGCGTTAAACCTCCCGAGTGCGGCAACAGGCATCTGGTAGGACCACTGCTGGCGCCAGCGCACCATAGGTCCGATTTCGAGGAAGCGTCAACGACCCGAAAGCCAATCGAAAGTAAAATGCGTGCAATGCCTCTACCTGGCATAAGCATCCGGTGGCTTGGCGCAGACTTCAACCTCTCGGGAAGATGGTCTAGCTTGACCCAGGCATGGCAGGGAGGACCGCTTTGGATCAAACCGCAGTGGAGAATGGCGGCGTTCCGTGCGCTGGACACCGAAACGCTGGGTGCACGGCTGGAGATCGTGCCGGCAGTCGCAGCTCGTGTCGGGCCTGACAGCAAGGCTTGGAAGGTGCGCGAGGTCGGCGACGGCAACCTCAATCTCGTCTTCATCGTCGAGGGGCCGAAGGGCAGCGTCGTCGTCAAGCAGGCGCTGCCTTATGTGCGCCTTGTCGGCGAAAGCTGGCCGCTGCCGCTGAAGCGCTCGTTCTTCGAATACCATGCGCTGACCCGCCAGGAGGCGAGGGCAGGGGTGGGTACGGTGCCGGCGATCTATCATTTCGACGAAGCGCAGGCGCTGATCGTCATGGAATATCTGACACCGCATGTCATCCTGCGGCGCGCCCTGATCGCCGGCCGCATGCCAAAGAAGATCGGCCGCGACCTCGGATTGTTTGCCGCGCGCACGCTGTTTCGCGGCTCGGACCTCTGCATGAAGGCGGGAGACCGCAAGCGCGACCTGGCTCTTTTCGCCGACAATGTCGAACTCTGCGACATCACGGAAAATCTCGTCTTCACCGATCCGTATTTCGAAGCGGCGATGAACCGGCACACCAGTCCGCAGCTCGACGCGGTGGTGGCCGAGCTGCGCGCCGACCGCGATCTGAAGGTCGAGGCACAGCGCCTGAAGCATCTTTTCGCGGCCAAGGCCGAGACGCTTTTGCATGGCGACCTGCACACTGGCTCGATCATGGTGACCGACGACGAGACCCGCGTCATCGATCCCGAATTCGCCTGGTACGGGCCGATGGCCTTCGATGTCGGCATGATGCTGGCCAATTTCTGGATGAGCTTTTTCGCGCAGCGCGGCCATGAGAAGAACGGCGACCGCAAGGCAGATGCGTGAATGGCTGCTCGGCGTGGCGATCGAGATATGGTCGGTGTTCCGCAGCGAATTCGCGCATCTGTGGCGAACGGAGCGAAACGGCATGCTCTATGCGCGCAGCGTGTTCGAGGAGCGCGGGGATGCGCTGGGGTCCGAGCAGGCGCTGGACGGCTTTCTGGCGGAACTCTGGACCGACCTGCTCGGTTTCGCCGGCGTGGAAATCCACCGCCGCATTCTTGGCCTCGCCCACAATGCCGATTTCGAGACGATCGAGGATCTGGACCTGCGTGCCGATTGTGAACGGCCGGCGCTGCGGTTCGGACGGCAGCTTGCCGTGGCGCGGCGCGGGCTGCACTCGATCGAAGAGGTCAATGCGCTGGCCAGGCTGATCGACGCCGAGCATTTCGCCTAAAACTATTTCGCCCTCGGCCGCGCGACGTCGTTGACGCCGTCCAGGTCGGGCGCCTGGCCGTAGCTCATCTGCTTCATCTGGCGGATGACGCGCTCCATCTCCTCGTCGTCGAGGATCGGCGGCTCGCCAAGCGTCAAAGCCTGCACGTAAAGGCGCGACAGCGTTTCGACCTCGATCGCCATGGCGAGCGCGGCGGCGGGCGTCTTGCCGAGCGAAATCTGGCCATGCTGGCCGAGCAGGCATGCCAGCCGGCCATCCAGCGCTTCGATGGCCGCGTCCGACAGCGCCTGCGTGCCGAAGGTGGCGTAGCGAGCGCAGCGGATCGTCGTGCCGCCGGCGATGCCGGTCATGTAGTGGAAGCTGGGGATCGGCTTGTGGTGCACGGCAAGTGTCGTCGCGTAAACGGAATGGCAATGCAGCACGCACTCGATATCAGGACGCGATTGCAGGATGTCGCGATGAAAACGCCACTCGGAAGAGGGGCGGCGGGCACCCTCATAGGTCCCGTCGAAATCCATCTGCACGACGTCGACGGCGGTCATCGGCTCGTAGGGCAGCGACGTCGGCGTGATCAAAAAGCCCTTCGGGTTGCGCACGGAAAGATTGCCGGCCGTGCCCTGATTGATGCCGGATGTGTTCATGCGCCGGCAGGTCGCCACGATGTCCTCGCGCAGGGCTTTGTCGTCATAGGCGGTGGTCACGATGTCTGCTCCATTGAAGGGATGCGCGGTGTGGGACGGAAATAGGCCGGCAAGCGGCGCCCTGTAAAGCGGGCTTCAGTCGGCATGCGTCACCAATCCGATCGCCTTGGCGCGGTCCAGCAGGTTCTTGACCGAGGATGCGGACCATTTCGCGCCGCCGCGCGGCGTGCGCTCATGCAGCCGTTCCAATTGGGCAGCGATGTCGCGCAAGGTGAGATCCGCATTGGAAGCATGGATGCCAGCGATCAGGGTCATCAACCGATCCTCGGGAAGCCTTTGCGGGGCTTTCTGCAGCAGGGCGGGATCGGCCAGCCGCTGTTTGACCAGCCAATTAGCGGCGCGCCGCAGGCGATCGACCGTCCAGGGACCGTCTGGCTGGGTGGCCGGCTTCTGGTTGAGAATGCGGGTGACATCGTCCCAGGTATTGTCCGGCCGCAGCCGCTTGACCGTCGGCCACCAGGCGTCGAGGGATGACTGGATTTTGGCGGCATAAACACGCTCGCGCGCCTTGGCGGTCTTGGCAAGCGCTTCCGGCCGTCGTTCGCGCAGGCCGGGGTTGCCCGGCAGTTTTCCGCGCGCCCGCGCCGCCTTGATGCCGGCTTTGGTGCGTTCGGAGATCAGCGCCCGTTCGAGCTGCGCTACCGCGCCCAGCACCTGCAGCGAAAACATGCCTTGCGGGGTCGTCGTGTCGATCGGGTCGCGCAGCGAGCGGAAATGCGCACCCTTCAAGGTCAGTTCCTCGATGACGTCGAGCAGATGCGAAACCGACCGCGCCAGGCGGTCCAGCCGCACGACGACCAGCGTATCGCCGCTACCGATGCCGTCGAGCAGGCGCAGAAGTGCGGGACGTGCGCGCGACGCGCCGGAACCTTGCTCGTGGACGATATGATCGCAGCCGGCGGCGTTGAGTTCGATTTCCTGCGCGTCCGTCGCCTGGTCTTCCGTCGAAACACGGGCATAGCCGATCAGGCGACCGGCGGGGCGGCTTGAGCGGCGGATCGTCGTGTCTTGAGGCATGGTTGCGGCGCGAATCTGTTCAGGCAAAGAGCTATCAGCAATGGGATGGTTGTAAACGCAGTTTTTCGCCGCCAAGCTCCGGGCATTTCACCCGCCTGGCCATTGAGATAGCTCGGTCAGGGCTATCGTGGCGCGCGTTGACCATAGTCCGCCACCCGCAAATCAGCTAACGCTCGGTCGATGGCCTACGACGTCACAAAAATCGATTGGCAGCGGCTCAGCCTGCCTGTCGCGCGGGCGACAGAACTGCTCGCCCGGCTCGACGAGCGGCTTGGCGTTCGCCGGTTGGCGAGGGCTGGATCCAGCGCATGCATTTTCACGACGCGGCGGCGGCGCTGTGGCTGGAAGGCGAGCTGGTCCACCTCGAAGACCTGGTTCTGCACGACGCGCATATGGATATCCGCGCGCCGACCCACGAGTTGACGCGGGCGCATGCCGTGTTGCGTGCGCGCCGGCAAATTCTCGGCGCGAAAGCAGGTTGGGCCTTGAGCCGCGAGGGCTTGCTGCAACTGACGCGGCACACGCCAACGACGACCGGTACGACGGGTGTCGCCGCGCCGGAAATCAAGAGCAAGGCAATTGGGACCGCGATCTCTGCCGGGGTGGATGCCGATCAGCCGGACGATAGAGAGATCGAGGATGCTCGCGACGCCGAGCCGGCAGGACTCGATTTCGCCGACATCGACGCCGTGCTCGAACGGACGTCGCGATTGCTCGATGGCGAGACATCGGTGCGAACCCCGCGCCCCACTCCGCCCGTCGACGCGCGACGCCGCTGGTCTACGATCTCGACTGGAACGAGGAAGAGCGCCTGTCGGAGTGGCAGGCCGTGCTGACCGACACAAACCATCTTCCGACCGTCCTGCGCGCCGCGATCCTGCTCGAAGTCGTGGCAATCGATCGAGGTGCTGCAGCATGCCTCCTGGCTCGGCCCGCTGCTCGTCGCCGAGCTGATGCGGCAGGAAGGATTGAGTGCCAATCATCTGGCCTGTCTTGCCATGGGCTTGCGCGTCATCCCGCGCGAGCGTCGCCGCGCGCTCGATCTGACGACACGGTTTCAGGCCTTGATCGATGCGATGTCGCAGACGGCAGAGATGGGGTTAAAGGAGCATGACCGGCTGGCCCTTGCCCGCATCCGGCTCGAGCGCCGATTGCGCGACCGCCGCTCAAGCTCGCGCCTGCCGCAACTCGTCGAGCTCGTGTTGGCGCGGCCACTGGTGTCGACCAACATGGTGCAGCAGCAGCTCAAGGTCTCGCGGCAGGGCGCCCTCGATTTGCTTGGCGAGCTTGGCCTGCGCGAGATCACCGGGCGGAAGCGGTTTCAGGCCTGGGCCGTGAGCTGACCCCTTATTGACGACAATCGCATATGATGCTGAAGGTCCGGCTGGCCCGACAGAGATGGTTCTGTCGCGCGAAAATCTTGATGGATCGCCCATGCCATTGACCAAACCGCTCACCGGCATTCTGCCCGTCGCGCCGACACCCTTCCATGCCGACGGTCGGGTCGACGAGGAAGGCATGCGCCGCGTCATAGACTGCATGATCGACCAGGGCGTCGATGCGATCTGCATCCTCGCCAATTATTCCGAGCAGTTCTTGCTGTCGGACGAGGAGCGGGCGCTGTTGATGCGGCTCAGCCTCGAACATGCGGCGGGGCGCGTGCCGGTGATCGTGACCGTCAGCCACTTTTCCACCGATCTTGTGACCAGGCGCGCCAAGGCGGCTCAGGAGCAGGGCGCGTCGATGGTGATGATGATGCCGCCTTATCATGGGTCGGGGCTGTTTCCCGCACCGGCCGGCATTTACGAACACTTCAAGGCGGTCAGCGACGCGATCAGGATCCCGATCATGGTGCAGGATGCGCCGCTGTCCGGCGTGACACTGTCGGTCGACCTCTTGGCCAAGCTGGCGCGGGAGCTGGAAAACGTCTCCTATTTCAAGATCGAATGCCCGTTCGCCGCCGACAAGCTGGCGGCGCTGATCGAGGCGGCCGGCGATCATATCGAGGGGCCGTTCGACGGCGAGGAGGCGGCAACGCTGCTGGCCGATCTCGACGCCGGCTGTACCGGCACCATGACCTCGGCGATGTTCCCGGACAAGATACGGCCGATCGTTGTGAAGTATCGCGAGGGCGACAAGGCCGGCGCACTGGCGCAGTGGCAGCAATGCCTGCCGCTGATCAACCACGAGAACCGGCAGTGCGGCTTGCGCGCCTGCAAGACCGTGTTTGCCGCGGGTGGCGTTATCCGCTCCGATGCGGTACGGCATCCCCTGAAGCCGATGAGCGAACGCACCAAGGCGCGCCTGCTCGAACTGGCGCGCGAGCTGGATGTGTTGGCGTTGCGTTGGGGCAAGTAGAGGTCTCGACCGACCGAACCGAGGATCACATGCTGACTGGAAAACATTTGATCGCGGGCGAATGGGTCGCCGGCGAGAGAACCTTCAAATCCGAACCGTCGAGCGGCGAGGCGCATGAGTTCGCCGTCGGCTCGCCCGCGCTGGTCGATCGCGCCGCAAAGGCGGCGGAAGAGGCGTTCTGGAGCTATTCCGCTTTGCCGCGCGGCGGAGCGCGCGGCCTTCCTGCGTTCGATCGCGGAAGAAATCGACAAGCTCGGCGACGAGATCACCCAGGATCGGTGTCGAAGAGACCGGTCTGCCGCAGGCGCGGCTCATCGGCGAGCGCGGCCGCACCACCGGCCAGCTGAAGCTGTTCGCGGACCACATCGAGAAGGGCGATTTTCTCGACCGCCGCCACGATGTGCCGCTGCCGGACCGGCAGCCGCTGCCACGCCCGGACATCAAATTGATCCAGCAGCCGATCGGCCCTGTCGCCGTGTTCGGCGCATCGAACTTTCCGCTCGCCTTCTCGACGGCCGGCGGCGACACCGCCTCGGCGCTCGCGGCCGGCTGTCCGGTGGTGGTGAAAGGCCATTCGGCGCATCCCGGCACGGGCGAACTGGTCGCCCAGGCGATCGACGCAGCGATCAAGAAACACAGGCTGCATCCCGGCGTGTTCTCGCTGATCCAGGGCGGCAAGCGCGATGTCGGCGAGGCGTTGGTGCAGCATCCGCTGATCAAGGCGGTGGGCTTCACTGGTTCGCTGGCCGGCGGGCGTGCGCTGTTCGACCTGTGCGCGGCGCGGCCGGAGCCGATCCCGTTCTTCGGCGAGCTGGGTTCGGTCAACCCGATGTTCGTGATGCCGGCTGCGGTGCAAGGCGCGCGGCGAAGCGATCGGCAAGGGCTGGGCCGGGTCGCTGACCATGGGCGCGGGTCAGTTCTGCACCAATCCGGGCGTCGCCATCGTGGTCGACGGGCCGGAAGCGGAGGCGTTCAAGGCGTCTGCCCTGGCGGCGCTTGGCGAGGTTGCGCCGCAGACGATGCTGACTGACGGCATCGCAAACGCCTATCGCTCGGGTGCACAGCGCATGCAGTCTTCCGAGGGCGTGACGGAACTGATCGGCACGGCTTGCAACACCCGTGCTGCTTCTCCCTATCTGTTCGAGACGACCGGCGAGGCTTTTCTCGAAAACGACGATCTGTCGGAAGAGGTGTTCGGGCCACTCGGCGTCATCGTCAAGGTTGGCGGTGTCGACGAGATGGAGACGATCGCGAAGAACCTGCACGGCCAATTGACCTGCACGCTGCATCTCGATGCGGGCGACTATGCGGATGCCAAGAAGCTGATGCCGATCCTGCAGCGCAAGGCCGGCCGTGTGCTGGCCAACGGTTTTCCGACCGGCGTCGAAGTGTCTGAGGCGATGGTGCATGGCGGGCCGTACCCTGCGTCGACCAATTTCGGCGCGACCTCGGTCGGGACCATGGCGATAAGACGGTTTTTGCGGCCGGTGTCGTATCAGAACATGCCGGCGGAGCTGCTGCCGGCGGATTTGGGGTAGCGCTGCGGGTTTACCCCCCCCGTGGGGAGGGTAAGGCGCAGCACTTATCTCACCGCCGTCCACTTCTGGTCGGCAAACGATCTCGCCATCGCATGAACCGTGCGTTCGATCTCGAGCCCTTCGTCGAATTCGACGAGATGCGCGGGTTTGCCCTCCATGCGGCGGATAAGTTCCCGGCATTCGATGATCTTCAGGTCGTTGAAGCCGAGGCCATGGCCCGGCGCGGGGATGAACAGGCCATAGGGCTCGTGATGCGGTGAAATGAGGATCGTCCGGTAACCCTGCTCGGTCGGCCTGTCGCTGGTAACGTAGAGCTGGAACTCGTTGAAGCGTTCCTGGTCGAACAGGATCGACCCCTTTGAGCCGAAAATCTGGATCGCGATGCGGCCCTTGCGGCCCCAGGCCGAGCGGTTGACCTGCAGGGTGCCGGAAACGCCATTGTCGAGATGGATCAGCGCGCTGGCGATGTCGTAGGTTTCGACCTCGCGCATGCCGCCGCCAGCTTCCTGCCGTCTGGCGTAAGGCTTCGACATGTCGCACATGACACGCGATACGCGTCCAAACAGCGCCCAGATCAGCGATAGGGTATGCACGGCGAAATCGTCGATGGCGCCGTAGCCGGACGATGCCGCATGTTTCCAGAAGAAGAGGGCGTCGGGATCGGCCATGAAGTCCTCGTCCATCTCGACGCGCAGATGGTTGACGTCGCCGATGATCTCTTCGTCAAGCAGCTTGCGGATGTGGCGGATGCCTGGGCTCTGGATGTAATTGTAGCCGAGCGCCGCGACCTTGCCGGACGTGCGGGCGGCGGCCAGCATCGCCTCGGCATCGGCCAGGGCCGGCGCCATCGGTTTCTCGCACCAGACATGTTTGCCGGCCTGCAAGGCGGCAATTGCCATCTCAGGGTGGAATTGGTTGGGCGTCGTTACGGAGACGACCTGCACCTCCGGGTCGTCGATGACGGCGCGCCAATCACCGGAGGCCTTGGCGAAGCCGAATTCGGTGGCGCGTTTGTCGGCCAGCTCCTTGTTCGCTTCGCCCAGATGAACAAGTTTGATGGGCGGAACGTCGCCGAAAACTGTTCGTACCGCGTTCCAGGCCATGGCGTGGCATTTCCCCATGAAGCCGGTTCCGATAAGACCTATGCCGATCATGTGTTCGCCCTCCCAGGCAAGATGTGCAGAATTGAGTATGCGTAGTCCAAAACTTTACAAAACGGAATAAACATTTCATTCTGTCGGTAGTATTTTTGATGCGCGGCATACGACTGGGGACTTCGAATGGGTAACGATAACAGGCTGCCGCAGGATTTCGACGGCTTGCGCGACATGATTCTGGCACAGCGCGACGGGCTGCCGAAGCGAATTGCCCAAGTTGCTGCTTATGCGCTGGACAATCCTGATGAGATTGCGTTCGGCACCGCGGCTAGCATCGCCTCTTCGGCGGGCGTGCAGCCGTCGACGCTGATCCGCTTCGCGCAGCATCTCGGCTACGATGGGTTCACTAGCCTGCAAACCGTGTTCCGCGAGCGTCTGCGCGAACGCACTGGCACCTATGACGAGCGATTGAATGCCTTGCGAGGCGGCGGCGAGGGCAGCCAGAACCGACGCATCCTGGAAGGTTTCGCCGCAGCTTCGATCCAGTCGCTGGAGGCGATGCTGCGAAATCTGGACAACGCGGCTCTGGAGGATGCGGTTGGTCGACTGGCCAAGGCGGAAACGATCTACATCGTTGCGCGGCGTCGCTCCTATCCGATTGCCAGCTACCTCGCCTATGCCTTCGGCAAGCTGAAAGTGCGTTATCAGTTGGTGGATTCGACAGCGGGGCTCGACCCCGAAGTGCTGGGATTTGCATCGACCGCGGACGCGGCGATCGTGATCAGCTTCTCTCCCTATGCCGCCGCGACGCTGGAGCATGCGCGCACGCTGGCGGAAGCCGGCGTCTCGATGGTGGCCGTCACCGACAGCGCCTTTTCCCCGCTTGCGCAACTCGCCGGCCGATGGTTTGAAATCGCGGAGTCCGACTTTGCCGGGTTCCGCTCTCTGGCTGCGACCATGGCGCTGGCGATGACGCTTGCCGTAGCGGTGGCCGAAGCACGCCGGCAGCGCGGCAAACGGGTTGTAACACCGAAAATCCGGTAATGGAATAAATATTCCATATTGACATAAGAATAGAATTGCTGTTTCGGTTGGCCGGCGGTTCCGGCGCTGGGCGCGACCTGTCTCCGGTTCCAATGGAGGATGTGATGGCTGAAGCGCGTGAAACGGTGCCGCCGTTGCTTGACGTCATCACTATCGGCCGCTGCTCGGTCGATCTCTACGGCCAGCAGATCGGTTCACGTCTGGAAGACATAGGTTCTTTCGCCAAATCGGTCGGCGGCTGTCCGGCAAATATCGCCGTCGGCACGGCGCGGCTGGGGCTGAAGTCGGCGCTTTTGTCGCGCGTCGGTGACGAACAGATGGGCCGTTTCCTGCGCGAGCAGCTTGCGCGTGAAGGCGTTGCGACCGCGGGGCTGAAAACCGACAAGGAACGTTTGACGGCACTGGTGCTTCTGGCTGTCGAGGCCGAAGGCGTCTCGCCGATGATCTTCTACCGGTCAGACTGCGCCGACATGGCGCTGGACGAAGGCGACGTGGACGAGGCTTTTGTCGGCTCCTCACGCGCGATCGTGGTGACCGGCACGCATTTCTCGCGGCCAAACACCGAGGCTGCCCAGTTGAAGGCGATCCGTATTGCCAAGGCCAACGGTCGCAAGGTTGCCTTCGACATCGATTACCGGCCGAACCTCTGGGGCCTCGCCGGCCACGCCGAAGGTTTCGAGCGTTATGTGAAGTCGGAAAAGGTGTCGGCCAAGCTGAAGGCAATCCTGCCCGATTGCGACCTGATTGTCGGCACCGAGGAAGAGATCATGATCGCTTCCGGCGTCGACGACGTGCTGGGTTCGCTGAAGGCAATCCGCGCCGTGTCGGCCGCGACCATCGTGCTGAAGCGCGGGGCAATGGGCTGCATCGTCTATGACGGGGAAATCAGCGACGATCTGGAAGCCGGCATTATCGGCAAGGGCTTTCCGATCGAGGTGTTCAACGTGTTGGGCGCGGGCGACGCCTTCATGTCGGGCCTGCTGCGCGGCTGGCTGGGCGGCGAGAGCTGGGAGACGGCGGCGACCTGGGCCAATGCCGGCGGCGCATTTGCCGTGTCGCGGCTCAACTGCTCGCCGGAATATCCGACCTGGACCGAGCTGCAATATTATCTGAAGCATGGCAGCAAGCAGCGCGCGCTGCGTAAGGACGAGGCGCTCAACCATGTCCATTGGGCGACGACGCGTCGCGCCGACATTCCGCTGTTGATGGCGCTGGCCTGCGACCATCGTATCCAGCTCGAGGCGATGGCCGACAAGGCGGGAGCCGCCTATGCGCGCATCCCTGACTTCAAGGTGCTGACGGTCAAGGCCGCAGCTAAGGTTGCGAACGGCCGGCCAGGCTACGGCATGCTCCTCGACGAAAAGTACGGCCGCAAAGCGATGGAAGAATTTGCCAGGCACAAGTTCGATTGGCTCGGACGGCCGATTGAACTGCCCGGCTCACGGCCGCTTCGTTTCGAGTTCAGCCAGGATCTGGGCTCGCAGCTCGCGGAATGGCCGGTCGACCATTGCATCAAATGCCTGAGCTTCTACCACCCGGACGACCCGGCGGTGCTGAAGGCCGAGCAGTTGGAGAAGATCCGGCAAGCCTATGATGCCTCGCGCAAAGTCGGACGCGAACTGCTGGTCGAAATCATCGCCGGCAAGCATGGCGCGCTGGACGACAACACGGTCGCCCGCGCCATTGAGGAAGTCTATGGCGCCGGGGTGAAGCCCGACTGGTGGAAGCTGGAGCCGCAAGGCTCGGCTGCCGCCTGGCGCAACATCGAGGCGGCAATTGGCAAGAACGACGCCTTCTGCCGTGGTATCGTGCTGCTCGGCCTCGACGCACCGATGGACGAACTGAAGCAGGCGTTCGGCGCGGTGGCGGATGCCAAGATGGTCAAAGGTTTTGCGGTGGGCCGCACGATCACCTCGCATGCCTGCGAGCGCTGGCTGGCCGGGACGATGAATGATGAGGACGCGATCGAGGATATGGCGGCGCGCTTTGCGGCGCTGTGCGATGCGTGGGTCTATGCGCGAGCGCAAGGCGGCGTAGATGAGCGTGGCCTGGCACGACGCTGCAAGCTGCCCGACTCTGTCCTGCCGGACATCTCCCCCGCGAGGGGGGAGATGGCTGGCGCAAGGATTTGGCGAAAGTGCGGCGCTGCCTCTGCCGCTTGAGGATGAGACGGAGGGTTGGGAGAAGAAACATCATGGCAATTCGGAGCCCAATGACAAAAACCATCCGCCTCACCATGGCGCAGGCGCTGACGCGGTCTCTGAGCCGCCCAGATGACCGAGATCGACGGCGAAAAGCTGCCGATCTTCGGCGGCGTGTGGGCGATCTTCGGCCACGGCAATGTCGCCGGCGTTGGCGAGGCGCTCTATGCCGTGCGCGACGAGTTGGCAACGTATCGCGCGCATAACGAGCAAGGCATGGCGCATGCAGCCATCGCTTATGCCAAGGCGAATTTCCGCCAGCGCTTCATGGCCTGCACGACCTCCATCGGGCCGGGCGCGCTGAACATGGTGACGGCCGCCGGCGTGGCGCATGTCAACCGCCTGCCGGTGCTGTTCCTGCCCGGCGACGTGTTCGCCAATCGCCTGCCCGACCCGGTGTTGCAGCAGGCTGAGGACTTTGGCGACGGCACAGTGACGGTGAACGACTGTTTCAGGCCGGTGTCGCGCTATTTCGACCGCATTACGCGGCCGGAGCAGATCATTCCTGCCCTTGCGCGGGCCATGCAGGTTCTGACCGACCCGGCGGACTGTGGGCCTGTGACACTGTCGCTCTGCCAAGACGTGCAGGCGGAAGCCTACGACTATCCGGAGAGCTTTTTCGACGAGCGTGTCTGGTCCGTTCGCCGGCCGCGGCCTGACTTGCACGAGCTGAAGCTGGCCGCCGATGCGCTGAAGAAGGCGAAGCGGCCGTTGATCGTTGCAGGTGGCGGCGTGTTGTACAGCCTGGCATCGCCGGTGCTGGCGCGGTTCGTCGAGGCGACCGGCATTCCCGTGTGTGAGACGCAGGGCGGCAAATCTTCGCTGCCGGACGACAATGCGCTGAACATGGCGGCGGTCGGCGTGACAGGTACTTCCGCCGCGAACCAGCTCGCGGAGGATGCCGACGTGGTGCTGGCCATCGGCACCCGCCTGCAGGATTTCACCACCGGCTCCTGGGCGCTGTTCAAGGATGCGGACAAGACCATCATCGGATTGAACGTTCAGGCTTTCGATGCCGGCAAGCACCGCGCGCTGCCGCTGGTGGCCGATGCCCGGGAAGGCCTCAAGGAGCTCGAAAAGGCGATCGGCGACTGGAAGGCGCCAGCTGCCTGGACCCGCCGCGCCATGGATGGCAAGGCCGAGTGGCAGGCGGCGGCGCCAAGGTGACGGGAGCCGCCAACGCGGCGCTGCCGTCCGACGCGCAAATCATCGGTGCAGTGCAGCGGGCGATGGGCAGCGATATCGTGGCGCTGCATGCGGCGGGCGGGTTGCCCGGCGAGATGCACAAGCTGTGGCAGGCCGGCGCGCCCGGCTCCTACCATGGCGAATACGGCTTCTCCTGCATGGGCTACGAGATCGCCGGCGGGCTGGGCGTCAAGCTGGCGCGGCCGGACACTGAAGTCGTCGTGATGATCGGCGACGGCTCCTATCTGATGCTGAACTCCGAGCTGGCGACGTCCGTCATGCTTGGCAAGAAGCTGACGGTGGTGCTGCTCGACAATCGCGGTTATGGCTGCATCAACCGGCTGCAGATGGCGACAGGCGGCGCGAACTTCAACAATCTGCTGAAAGACACACAACACGCGACGCTGCCCGATATCGACTTCGTCGCGCATGCGAAGAGCCTGGGCGCGATCGCGGAGAAAGTGACATCGATTGCAGACCTTGAGACGGCGTTGAAACGCTCGAAAGGCAATGACCGCACGACAGTGATCCTGATCGACACCGACCCGTTGATTTCGACGGGCGAGGGCGGCCATTGGTGGGATGTCGCGGTGCCGGAGGTGAGCACCGCGAGCAAGTGCGAGCCGCGCGGGAAGGATATGAGATGAAGCGGAAATTGCAGCGGGTCGGGGATTAGCGCCTTACCCTCCCCCTTGCGGGGAGGGTCGACGCGCAGCGCAGGGTGGGGTGGCTCCGGCAATGCCGATGGATCATCCCCACCCGCGCCTCGCGCGACCTTCCCCGATTCAAGGGGGAGGTAAGAGGAGCGAAATCTTGAAAGCCAAACTGGGCATGTCCCCTATCGCGTGGTGGAACGACGATCTGGTCGAACTGTCGGATGATGTATCGTTGGAGGAATGCCTGCGGCAGTCGCGTTCGGCCGGGTTCACCGGCATGGAGATGGGCGCCGGTTTCCGAACGATCCGAAAGTGATGCTGCCGATCCTGAAAGCGGCTGATGTGACGCTGTGCGGCGGCTGGTTCTCCGGCACGCTGACGGTCGAGGACCTGTCGGCCAACAAAGACCGCATCCAGCCGATGATCGATTTGTTCAAGGCGGTGGAGCGCCCTGCATCGTCTATGGCGAGGTGGGTCGCTCGATCCAGGGTGACCGCACAAGACGCTGGCCGGCAAGGCTGTACTCACCGACGACGAGATGAAAGCCTATGCGCGCAAGGTGACCGAGTTCGGCGAATGGTGCGCGGATCAAGGCATGCCGCTTTCCTATCATCATCACATGGCGGCGGTGGTGCAGTTCGAGCGTGAGCTCGATGCTTTCATGAACCATTCCGGCGAGGGCATTCCGCTGCTGCTCGATGCCGGCCATCTGGCCTTTGCCGGCGGCGATTGCTCGGCGCAATCGACAAACACCACAAGCGCATCAGCCACGTGCATGTGAAGGACATACGCAAGCCGGTGATCGATGGGCTGGACTGGAAAAAGCAACGTTCCTGGATGCGGTGGCGCTGGGTGCATTCACCGTGCCGGGCGACGGCTCGCTGGACTTCGGCGCCATCGTCCAACGCTTCGCAGACCACGGCTATGAAGGCTGGTTCGTGGTGGAGGCCGAGCAGGACCCGAAAAAGAACCCGCCTTTGAAGATGGCGCAGGTCGGGCACAAGGAACTGATGCGGGTGATGACGGCGGCGGGATATTCGGTGGAGACGCAAGGGTTCCGGCGGAAAACGGATTTAAAGGCGCTTTCCTGCGCTTCGGGCACGTACTAAAATGTGAGATAACGTGCACCGATGCTCGAAAATCTCCTTTCGACCCGCCCTGAGATTTTCAAAGCCGGAGAGGGGCTGAGAGGAGACGCAATGTCCAAGCTGCTGATCAAGTCAAAAACAGGCAATGGCCTGGTCGCGCAGGTCACGCCCGAAAGCGCCGGCTGGGGTTATGTCGGGTTCGAGCTGCATCGGCTGGCAAAGGGCCAATCGTCGAGTGGCGAAGCCGGCGACAAGGAACTCTGCCTCGTCTTCGTGACCGGCAAGGGCAGGGTGATTGCTGACGGGAACGACCTTGGCGTTCTCGGCGAGCGTATGTCGCCTTTCGAAGGGAAGCCGTGGTCCGTCTATCTGCCGGAAAATACGTCATGGAGCGTGACGGCCGAGACAGATGTCGAACTTGCGGTGTGCGCCGCGCCGAGCACCGGCGGCAAGTTGTCGGTACGCGTGATCGCGCCGGACGATGTCGGCCAACAGGTGCGCGGCAAGGGTACTAACACGCGCTACGTGACCAACATCCTGCCGGAGACCGAGCCGGCCACTCGCTGCTGGTGGTCGAAGTCATGACACCGGGCGGGCATACGTCGAGCTATCCGCCGCACAAGCACGATCAGGACAATCTGCCGGCGAAATCCTATCTGGAGGAACCTATTACCATCGGCTCAACCCGCCTCAGGGTTTTGCCTTCCCGGGTCTATACCGATGACCAAAAGGCGTCGCTGGACGAGGCGATGGCAATCGAGGATGGCGACGTGGTGCTGGTGCCTAAGGGTTATCATCCTTGCGCCGCCTGCCACAGCTACGACCTCTATCATCTCAACGTCATGGCCGGTCCGAAGCGCACATGGAAGCTCCACAATGCGCCCGAACATGAGTGGTTCATGAAACCGTAGGCCCTACTTCGCTGCCAGAAAATCAGCGCGGTGCGGTGTGAAGCAGTCGACCAGCCGACCTTTTTCCAGCGCCTTGACGCCGTGCCGCAAGCCGGATGGCACGATAAAGCTGTCGCCAGGTTAAGCCTCTCCGTACGGCCGTCGACGGTGACATCAAAACTGCTTTCGGCGACATAGCTCGACTGGAGGTGCGGGTGCGAATGAGTCAGCCCTCGCCGCCCTTCTCGAAGGCGAATTCAACCATCATCAGCTCGTCGGTGTAGAGCACGATGCGGCAGCGGTTGCCTTCCGGCGTAAGCGTCCATTCGCCTTCGTTCGCGTGAGCGAAGATGTCTTTGCTCGGCATGGTCAGGCGCTTCCTGGATGGGTTTGATGGCTGGCTGTTTGTGCTGACGTGCGCACCAAAGATCGTAATTGGACTGAAGGTTCATCCAGAACCGTGCGGTACTGACGCCAGCCATTTCCAAACGGACAGCGAAATCAGGGCTAATGCCAGCCTTGCCGTTGAGAACACGCGACAGCGCCACGCGCGACATGGCAAGCCGTTGCGCCGCCTCCGTTACCGAGAGCCCAAGCGGCTCGAAAACGGTATCCTTGAGGATTATGCCGGATAGGATGATTATGCATCATAATGTCTGCCCCCTACGATAGTCGATAAAGTCGTCCAACGAGACAATAGTGGCGACGAAACAACACGACATGCCGCGCCATCCCCTTATACCCATCCCCCCCAATTCTCCTTGCTCTTCCCCTAGCGCGGGTGGGGGCACCCCCCGTACGTTCAGGTCACTGGGTCCGGCCGCTGCGTCGAGCATCGCAAGAACTGCTCAAAACTTCGGCGTGAACCGCCCGAAAGCCCCGCGTTGAAACCCTGCCAAAAGAATTCCCCCGAACCCTTTGAAGGAAACCCCAGGACAATGGGGTATGAATCCGTAACCGTTCCACAATCAACGATACGCGAAGCTTTACCTCGCCAGCCAGCCGCCATCGACCGGGATCGTCGCGCCGTGCATATAGTTGGAGGCGGGGCAAGCAGAAACACCACCGCATCGCCGATATCCGCCGGCACGCCCAGCGGCCGGGGGAATGCGCGCAGGATCGCTGGGCTGCGGTCGGGTCCTTGCGCAGCACTTCGGTGTTGTTGGAGATGATGTAGCCCGGTGCGATGGCGTTGAGGTTGACGTTCTTGCCCGCCCATTCGTTTGCCAGGATGCGGGTGACGCCAACGATGCCGTGTTCGCGGCCGTGTAGACGCCACCCGATACCGCCCTGGAAGGACAGCAGCGAGGCGATGTTGACGATGCGGCCGGCCGCCTTCCGCCATCAGCCGGCGGCGAATGCCTGGCTGAGCAGGAAGGCGACCTTCAGGTTCAGGTCCAGCACGTCGTCCCAATCCTGCTCGGAGAAGTCGACGGCGTCGCCGCGGCGGATAATGCCGGCATTGTTGACCAGGCCGTCGATCGGCCCGAACTTTCAGCCGCATCGTCCATCAGCGCCTTTACGGCTTCGATGTCCGAGGTCGCACGCGGCGCTTGAAACGCGCCGCCGGCAGCGCCGATGAGCCTCGCCGTTTCGTCCATCGGCGAGCGGCCGACGCCGATCACCTCTCCGCCAGCCCTTGCCACCGAGACGGCGATGCCCTGGCCGATGCCGGTATTGGCCCGGTGACAAGCATGCGCTTGCCCTCGAGGCTGAATGCGGAAAGGTCGCTCATCGGATATCTCCGATCGCCACTGGATCGACATCCGAGTAGTCGACATTGTCGCCGGCCATTGCCCAGATGAAGGCGTAGTTCGACGTGCCGCAGCCAGAATGGATCGACCAGGCTGGCGACAGCACGGCCTCTTCATTCGCCATGACGATATGGCGGGTCTCGTCTGGCTCGCCCATGAAATGGAAGACACGCGCCTTCTCGTCGAGGTCGAAATAGAGGTAGGCCTCCATGCGCCGGTCATGCACATGGGGTGGCATGGTGTTCCATACCGAACCCTTAGCGAGCTGCGTCATACCGACGGCGATCTGGCAGGTCTCGATCGTCGGTGAACTGGAAGATGGACCGCTCGTTCGATGTCTCCTGGCTGCCCAGATCGAGTCGCTTGGCCCCGGCGATCGTGAGCAGTTGGTCGGATAGGCATGATGCGCCGGCGCCGACAGCAGGTAGAACTTTGCCGGCTCGTCGGCCTTGCTGGAGCTGAACGACACCTCCTCGCCCATGCCGACATAGATCATGTCGCGCGCGCCGAGATCATGCTCGTTCGCACCGACAACCACCTTCCCCGCCCCGCCGATGTTGGCGGCGACCAGCTCGCGGCGTTCGAGAAAGGATTTCGTTCCCGTGGGCTTGATGGCCTCCAGTTTCACGAATTCACCGGCATCGCCCCGCCGACGATCATGCGGTCGTAGTGCGTGTAGGTGAGGTTGATCTTGTCCGGCGCAAACAGATTGGCGACATGAAAATTGTGCCGAAGTTCGTCCGTGCCCATGGCGGCGGCGGCCGCAGGATCGATGGCAAAACGGGAAGCGTATTCGGTAGTCATGAAATCCTCGTGTCGCTTGAAATTTGTCAGAAGCTGCGAATGCGGGCCTGCGCCGGCATTGCGTGCGAATAGTCCGCCTGTTGGCCGGAGAGGCGCTTGCGATAGCGTTCCTGCGCGGCGGTGAGATGCGCGCGCATCGCGTCGCGCGCAGCCTCCGGGTCGCCGGCCGAGATCGCCTGCAGGATACGCATGTGCTCGCGCTGCAGGCCGGTCAGGTATTCGTGCGACAGCACTTCCACCGAGTACCAGGGCGAGCTGCGGTCGCAGGGGATGGTGCGGTCGCCAAGCGCGTCGAGGATCTCGACATAAAACGGGTTGTTGGTGGCGGACGCGATCTCGCGGTGAAAAGCGAAGTCGGCCTTGCCCGTCGGTCGCCGGCTGGAGCAACCGCTCGAACTCGAAGAAGCTTCCTGGACGCGGGCCTCCTGCGCGGGTTGCGGCGTTGGGCGGCAAGGCCGCGCTCTCGATCTCGATGCCCATGCGCACTTCCAGCACGTTGATCGCCTGGCTGAGCTGTTCCCATGTCGGCGCTGATGGCGCCGATCTTGCGGGTCGGATTGTCGAGCACGAAGACCCCAGCGCCGTGCCGCGCCTCGACCAGGCCATCGGCGGCAAGGGCTCGCGACCGCTTCGCGCACGACCGTACGGCTGACGCCGAAAATTTCGGTCATCTGCGTTTCGGTCGGCAGTTTCTCGCCGGCCGCGAAATCCCGGCCAGGATTGGGCGCGCAAGCTTGGGACAATATTCTCGAAGCTTCGGCTTTCGCTCCACCCTAAGGTCGGTGAGTCTACGGCCATCGGCATTCCCTCCCTGAACACGCCCGGCAGCCACAGCGACAGGCGCCGGAATATAGGTGACCAAACAGCACCACGACACTGCGCCATAGAAGGGCCAGATCGAACGCATGGCTTCCCAGACGCTGATCTTGCCGACCGCGCAGGCGACGAACTGCACCGCTCCGACGGGCGGCGTGTTCAGGCCGATGCCGTAGTTCAGGATCATGATGACGCCAAAATGCACGGGTCGATGCCATAGGCCTGGCGATCGGCAGGAAGATCGGCGTGGTGATGATGATGGTCGGCCCCATGTCCATGAAGTGCCGAGCACCAGCATGATCACGTTCAGCAGCAGCAGGATCATGATCGGGTTTTCGGAAATGGTCTGCATCCAGGCGACGAGCGCCGCGGGAACCGCAGGAACGCCATCAGCCAGGAGAAGGCCGCCGCGGTGCCGATGATCAGCAGCACCATGGCGGTGGTGCGCACCGCGCCCATGCGTGGCGTGCACGAATCGTTCCAGCTCATTTGCCGGTAGACGAAGACCGTCATCAGCAGGGCGTAGATGACCGGCGATGCAGGAGCTTTCCGTCGCGGTAAATATACCGAGCGGACGCCGCCGAAGATGATTGCGATGAGCAGCAAGCCGGGATCGCAATGGCAAAAAGATGCGCCACCATGAAAGCCCGGAAAAGGCTCGGTCGGATAGCCGCGCTTGCGGGCGACGAAATAGGCAGTAACCATCAGAACGCGGCAAGCAGCAGACCGGGAATGATGCCGGCGGTGAACAGGTCGGCGATCGAAATCTTGCCGCCGGCCGAGATCGAGTAGATGATCATGTTGTGCGACGGCGGCAAAAGCAACGCGATCAGAGCCGCCATCGAGGTGACATTGACGGCATAGTCGGCGCCATAGCCGCGCGCCTTCATCTGCGGGATCATCATACTGCCAACGGCCGCGGCTTCGGCGACCGCCGAACCGGAAATGCCGCCGAAGAGTGTGGCCGTCACCACATTCACCTGACCGAGGCCACCGCGCACATGTCCGACCAGCGAGGCGGCGAAGGCGACGATGCGGCTGGGCGATGCCGCCGCGCACCATCAGGTCGCCGGCATAGATGAAGAAGGGGATGGCAAGCAGCGAAAACACGCTCATGCCGGAGTTCAGCCGCTGGAACACGACCAGCGGCGGCAGGCCCATGTAGAGGACCGTCGCAAAGCTGGCGACGCCGAGGCAGAAGGCGATCGGCGTGCCGATCAGCATCAGCAGCGTGAAGGCGCCGAAGAGGATCCAGAGTTCCATGGCTCAGCGCCTCTTGGCCAGTTCGGCGGCGTCTTGCTGCACCGCTCGATATTTTCGAGTTCGACGGCGATTTCCGGCGGGGCCATTTCGTCCAGCGCCTCGTCGATCGGCGCGCCTTGCAGGCGCAGCACGATGCGTTCCAGCGAGAAGAGCACGACCAGCAGGCCGCCGGCGACGATCGGCACATAGTCCCAGCCGCCGGAAATGCCGAGCGCGGGCAGCACGGTGTTCCACGTCAGGCCGACCAGGCTGCCGCCATACCAGATCATGCCGATGCCGAAGGCGAGGATGACGAGGTCGGAAATCATGCGCAGCCATTTCTTGGCCGACCGGGGGCAGCACGTAAAGCAGTACGTCGAAGCCCATATGATTGTTCTCGCGCACGCCGACGGCCGCGCCGAGAAAAATGAACCAGCTCATCAGCATGACCGAGCCGGGTTCCGTCCAACTCGGCGAGTTGTTCAGCACATAGCGGCAGAATACCTGCCAGGCGACGAAGGCGGTCATCAGCGACAAGGCCCGATGCCCGCAAGCATAAAGCGCCGCCGTGTTGAGGCGGGTAGGATCGGCACGCCGGTCTGTTCGGTGGACATATTGCCTCCGCGTGTGTCGCACCCCTCTCCGGCCCTCCGGGCCACTCTCCCCGAGGGGCGAGGAACTTAGGTCCAGACGCCGGCCTGCTCAGCTAGGGCTCCCACTCCCCTAAAGAGGAAGAGGAGCCGAGTGAAGCGAATCATAGTTTGCTTCCTCTCCCGTTCTACTCACTGCACCGCCTTCACGTCGGCGACCAGCTTCTTCAGACTGGTCGGTGACGTGCTTTTCGTAGACCGGCCTTCATGGCGTCGATGAAGCCCTGCTTCTCGGCGTCGTTGATCTGCGCGCCGGGCTCCTCGACGTGGCTCGCGGGACTCGCCGACCTTGGCTTCGCCCACAATTCGCGCTGCTTGGCGACGCTGTCCTTGGCTGCCTGCTTGAAGATCGCCTGGTCTTCCGGCGTCAGCTTGTCGAAGGCCGCCTTGTTCATCACGAACACTTCCGGAAGGATCGTGTGGTCGTCCAGCGAGTAGTACTTGGCGACTTCGGAATGCTTGGCGGTGTCGTAGCTCGGAAAGTTGTTTTCCGCCCCGTCGATGACGCCGGTCTCGATCGACGAATAGACCTCGCCATAAGGCATCGGCGTGGCGTTGGCGCCGAGTGCCGCGACCATGTCGACGAAGATGTCGGACTGGATGACGCGGAACTTCAGGCCGGCCATGTCGGCGACGGACTTGATCGGCTTCTGCGCGTTGTAGAAGGAGCGCGCGCCGGCGTCATAGAAGGCCAGCGCCACGAGACCGGCCGGCTCGAAAGCCGCCTTGATCTGGTCGCCGATCGCGCCGTCCATGACCTTGTGCATATGGTCTTCCGACGCGGAAGATGTAGGGCAGCGCCGGAATGATGGTTTCCTTCACGGTGCCGTTGAACGGCGCCATGGAGACGCGGTTCAGCTCGATGACGCCGGAGCGCACCTGCTCGATCGTATCCTTTTCCTCGCCGAGCTGGGCCGAGTGATAGACTTCGACCGAATAGCGGCCGTGCGTGCGTTCCTTGACGAGTCGCCGAAATATTTGACGCCCTCGACCGTCGGGTAGCCGTCCGGATGCGTATCGGACGACTTCAGTACGGTCTGCGCGCCGGCGGCGCCAAGCATCAGCAACGCGGCGAGTCGCCGCGCCGGCCATCAGTTTCGAAATATGCAACATTAGGTATCCTCCCAGTTGCAATTGGCTGTCACGTCAGTCAAAGTCGGTACGCCTTCTTCGCGAGGCCATAGGCCAGGTCGTGCGCAAGTTCATGCGCCTCGTCCTCGCGCAGGCGATGCTCGGCGACGAGACGCGCCAGGAATGCGCAATCGACGCGGCGCGCCACATCGTGGCGGGCCGGGATGGAGGGAAAGGCCCGCGTGTCGTCGTTGAAGCCGACGGTGTTGTAGAAGCCCGCCGTCTCGGTGGTCATCTCGCGGAAGCGGCGCATGCCTTCCGGGCTGTCGTGGAACCACCAGGCCGGCCCGAGCTTCAGCGCGGGATAGACGCCGGCCAGCGGCGCGAGTTCGCGCGCATAGCTCGTTTCGTCCAGCGTGAAGAGGATGATCGGACGTCGCGTCCGTGCCGACTGCGTCGAGCAGCGGTTTGAGCGCGCGCACATAGTCGGTGCGGGTCGGGATATCGAAGCCCTTGTCGCGGCCGAACTTTGGAACATCGCCGGCGAATGGTTGCGCCACGAACCCGGATGGATCTGCATGACCAGCCCATCATCCGACGCTCATCCTGGCCATCTCGGTCAGCATCTGGGCGCGGAACAGTTCCGCTCGCCGGCATCGGCTTTGCCGCGCGCACGCGGTCGAACAGTGCCTCCGCCTCGCTGTCGGAAGGTTGGCGGTGTCGGCCGTCGCATGGCCGTGATCGGTCGACGTCGCGCCGAAGGATCTTGAAATAGGCGCGGCGCGGGCGGTGCGCGTCGAGATAGCCCTCCCAGCTGCCGGTATCGCAGCCGGTGATCTCGCCCAGCCGGTCGAGATTGGCGGCGAAGCCTTCGAAATCGGGATCGACGACGGAGTCCGGCCGATAGGCCGGCACGACCGGCCCTGCCAGCCGCTGTCGCGGATCATCCTGTGCCATTGCAGGTCGTCCAGCGCGCCGTCGGTCGTGGAGATCACCTCGATGTTGAAGCGCTCGAACAGCGCGCGCGGCCGGAACGCGTCGCGCTGCGAGATGGTCGGCGATCGTGTCGTAATGGTTGTCGGCATTGCGCGGCCGAGCGGCTCGGTCGATGCCGAACAGGTTCTCGAACGTGTAGTCGAGCCAGAGCCGCGTCGGCGTGCCGCGGAAAAGATAATAATGCTCGGCGAAGCGCCGCCAGATCGTGCGGCCGTCCGTCTCGACCGGCGATCCGTCCAGCGTCGGCACGCCCAGGTCTTCCAGCCGCACGCCCTGGCTGAACAGCATGCGGAAAATGTAGTGGTCGGGCACGATCAGCAAGCTGCGCCGGGTCAGGAAACGGCTCGTTCTCGGCGTACCAGCGCGGATCGGTGTGGCCGTGCGGGCTGACGATCGGCAGGTCCTTGACGCCGGCATAACAGCTCGCGCGCCACCGACCGCGTACGCCGCGTCGGCGGGAAACAGCAAATCGTCGGCGACCAGAGACATTGTTGCGGCTGTCCTCCCTCAGCTGCATCAATCGCTAATTGCGCAAAGAGATAATGTCAACATACAAAAAAACATAAGGTTGTATGATGACTTTTGCTTGACCAAAGCCGCCTTTTCGGGCAGGGAGGGCCGCGATAGCTTGCCTGGGAGGGACCATGCGGGTGCGTGCAAGAGGACGTGGGTCCATGAGCGATCGACTGTCAAATGCGACGCTGGCCGGCCTGCCGCAGGCTGTCGCCACGCCGCGTTACGACCGCACTACGACCGCGCCCGGCATCGTCCATCTCGGCCTCGGCGCGTTCCATCGCGCGCATCAGGCAGTGTTTGTCGACGACTGCCTGAACGCCGGCGAGACAGGCTGGGGCATCATCGGTGCGTCGCTGCGCAGCGCCGAGACGCGCAATGCGCTCGAGCCACAGGACGGCCTCTACACGCTGTCGGTCGTCGAGGCTCAGGCGAGAAACTGCGGGTGATCGGCTCGATCCTGTCGGTCGCTGGTTGCGCCGGAGAATCCAGCGGCGCTGCTGGATGCGTTGACAGATCCGGGCGTGAAGATCGTTACCCTGACGGTGACGGAAAAGGCCTATCTGCGCGATTTCGTCGGGGGCCTTGGACGAGAAGCATCCAGACATCGTCTGGGATCTGGAAAATCCATCGAGCCCAAGACGGCGCATGGCTTTCTCGCCGAGGCGATCGCTCGGCGAAGGGCGGCGGGATCGCCGCCGTTCACGGTGCTTTCCTGCGACAACTTGCCGGCCAACGGCGCAGACGCTGAAACGCTGCTCGTCGCATTCGCCAGATTGCGCGATACCGGACTCGGCCGGTTCGTGGAAGAAAAGATCGCCTTCCCATCCAGCATGGTCGACCGCATCGTGCCGGCGACGACCGACGAGGACCGGGCGCGCATAACAAAGGCGCTCGGCGTCGACCGACGCCTGGCCGGTGACGACGGAGCCGTTCCTGCAATGGGTGGTCGAGGACATTTTCCCGAACGGCCGGCCGGACTGGGACACGTTTCGGCGTCGAAATGGTGAAGGATGTCGCGCCGTTCGAGGAGATGAAGCTCAGGCTGCTCAACGGCGCGCATTCGTGCATCGCCTATCTCGGCCTGCTTGATGGACAAGGCGACTGTTGTCGGAAGCCTTCGCCGACCCGCTGATCCGCAAGTTCGTTGCCCGGTTGTGGGCGGAGGCGATTCCCTCCCTTCCTGAGGGTGTCGGCCTTAAGCCCGAGAGCTATACGGATGAACTGACAAAACGCTTCGACAATCCGGCGCTCAAACATCGCACTGCGCAGATCGCCAATGACGGTAGCCAGAAGCTGCCGCAGCGCATCGTCGCCACGGCGCTGGAACGGGCGGAGGCTGGAGGCAGCGTGCGGCACTTGATGCTGGCGCCAGCAGCCTGGATTGCCGCCAGCGAAGCGCGCGGGCAGACCCTGCCGGCCGGCCATTTTACCGACCCGCTGGATGGCGCGCTCGCCTGACATTTTCGCGAAAGGTGCCGATGCAGCGAGACGGTGCGTGCCGTGTTCGATACGGCCGGGTTTGCGATCGGTTCGCAGCATCGAGACCTATTGATTGACCAAGCATCGGAACATTTGGACCGGCTGCGGCGCAGCGGTGCGGCCACGGCCTTGAAGGAGATTTTGGCATGAAGGAAACCTGGCGCTGGTTCGGGCCGGACGATGCAGTGAAGCTGGCGCATGTGCGGCAGGCCGGGGCGTCTGGAGTTGTCAGCGCGTTGCACCATCTCAACGACGGGCGCGCCTGGCCTGCGGACGAGATCGCCAAACGCAAGGCCGAGATCGAAGCGGCGGGGCTGACCTGGGACGTCGTCGAGAGCATTGTCGTCCACGAGGACATCAAGACGCGGTCGGGCAACTACAAGCAGCGGATCGAAGACTACAAGTCATCGGTCCGCGCCATCGCGGACGCCGGCATCAAGACGCTCTGCTACAATTTCATGGCGATCACCGACTGGACGCGCACCGACCTGCACTGCGCCGATGCCGCATGGCGGCGACGCCCTGCGTTTCGATATCGTCGATTTCTGCGCCTATGACGTGCTGGTGCTGAAGCGCAAGGGCGCCGAGGCGGACCACCCTTCCGACCGCATCGCCGCAGCAAAAAAGCGCCTGGCCGCGATGAGCGAAAGCCAGCTGGCGACGCTGGAGCAGAATTTGATCGGCTGGGTGCCGGCGCGCGAATTCATCTTCGATCGCGAAAGCTTCCGCAAGGCGCTGGCCGTCTATGACGAGATCAGCGTCGAGGGCCTGCGCGAAAACCTGTTCGTCTTCCTCCGCGAAATCGTTCCGGTGGCGGAAGAAGTCGGCGTGCGTATGGCGATCCATCCCGACGACCCGGCCTTCCCGATCTTCGGCCTGCCGCGCGTCGTCTCGAAGGCATCCGACGCGAAGGCGCTGATCGAGGCCGCGCCGTCGCCATCGAACGGGCTGACACTCTGCACCGGTTCCTACGGCTCCAATGCGGCGAACGATCTCCCGCGTATGGCGCGCGAATTCGGGCCGAACGTCCATTTCGCGCATCTGCGCAACGTGACCAAGGAGCCGGACGGCTCCTTCCACGAAGCCGAGCATCTCGGCGGCGATACCGACATGGTGCGCGTGGTTGCGGCGCTGATGAAGGAAGAGGCGCGGCGCAAGGGCGAGGGCAGGGCGACTGGGAAATCCCGATGCGCCCGGACCATGGCCACGCCATCGTCGACGACATCGGCAAGAAGGTGAACCCTGGCTATTCCTGCATCGGTCGGCTGAAGGGCCTGGCCGAACTGCGCGGCATCATGGTCACGCTCAAGGCGACCGGCATTCCGGACTGGCTGTAATGGCCAGGCTGCGCATCGGCGTCATCGGGCTCGGCATGGCGGTGAAGCCGCATGCGCTGAGCCTGATCGATCTCAAGGATCGAGATCGAGGTCGCTGGCGCGTTCAGCCCGTCGCGGCAAGCGGCGTGGCGTTCGCGGAGACCTATGGCCTGCCGGTCGTCGACAGCGCAGAGGCGATCTTCGACGATCCGACCATCGATGCGGTGATGCTGCTGACGCCGCCCAACACGCATCTCGAGCTGGTGCGCCGGGCGGCTGCGGCGGGAAAGCACGTCCTGCTGGAAAAGCCGCTGGAGATCACGCCTCGAGCGATCGCAAGAGCTGGTCGAAATTGCCGAGAAGGCCGGCGTTCGGCTGGGCGTTGTGCTGCAACTGCGCTTTCGCAAAACGATCGAAGTCGTGTCACGGCTCATTGCCGAAGGCCGCCTGGGCGAAATCGTTTCGGCGTCGGTGCGGTTGAACAACTGGCGCCCGCAGAGCTATTACGACGAACCTGGCCGCGGCACCAAGGCGCGCGACGGCGGCGGCGTGCTGCTGACCCAGGCAATCCATACGATCGACCAGATGATCGCCTTGGCCGGCCTTCCCGTCGAGGTCACCGGATATGCCGTGACCAGCAAGGTCCACCGCATGGAGACCGAGGACCTCGTGCACGCGGCGATGCGGTTCGAGAACGGCGCGATCGGCAGTTTTGGCGCAACGACGGCAGCCTATCCGGGCTTTCCCGACGGCATCGACATTCTTGGCACGAAGGGTTCGGCGCGGATCGATGGACAGGGCGCCAGGGTTGCACTCACCGACGGCGCCGAGGAGGTGATTGCGGATGGCACGGCCGGCGATGGCGCCGGCGCAAACCCTATGGCGTTCTCGCATAACAACCATCGCGCGGTTCTGACTGATTTCGTCGCTGCGATTCGTGAAGGGCGTGATCCGAAAGTCTCCGGACGCGAGGCGCTGAAGGCGCATCGTCTGATCGACGCGATACTCAGAGCCGCGGACAGTGGGGAGCGCGAGCCGGTCTAGATCCGGTCGCGCAGGGCGTACCAGGTCAGCGCCAAAAACAGCAGCGGAGAACGGAAGCGCCTGCCACCCGGAAAAGCCGGCACGTTCAGCTCTTCGAACAATTTGAGCCGATCACGGTTGCCGGCGACGGTCTCGGCATAAAGTTTGCCGACGAAGTTAGACAGCATGACGCCGTGGCCGGAATAGCCGCCCGCCGAGATCACATTCGGTATCACCTCCCGCACGAAGGGCCGGCGCGGCATGGTGATGCCGACATAGCCGCCCCAGCCATGGGTGAGTTCGATATCCTTCAATGCCGGATAGATATCGGCGATTTGTCTGCGGATATGGATATGAATGTCTTTCGGGTCCTTGACGCCGTAAATCTCGCGCCCACCGAACAAAAGCCGATTGTCGACCGATTTGCGGAAATAGCGCACCACGAAGCGTGAATCGTCGACGGCTTCGCCGCCGGGTATCACCGGCGTATCGGCAGGCAAAGGTACGGTAGCGCCGATGAACGAGCCGATCGGCATGACATGGGCCGCGCTCACCGGCTCCAGATCGCCGCCATAGGCATTGACCGCGATCAGGCCCTTGTCGGCGGTGATCGTTCCTTTCGGGGTCGAAACAACCACCTTGCCGTTGTGCGACTGGACACCGGTGGAAGGGGTGTGCTCGAAAATATGCGCCCCGGCGGATGCGGCAGTCTTGGCTGTGCCAACCAGCAGCTTCAGTGGGTTGATGTGGCCGGTGCCGGCGTCGCGCACACCGCCATAATAGTGCGTCGAACCCAGCCGCTCGGCGGTTTCGGCCTTGTCCATGAAACTGATGTGCGGATAGCCAAAGCGTGTCGCCATCAGTTCAGCATGCGTTTTGTATTCGTCGACGTAACGCGGCTTGTGCGCGACCGACATCTGGCCAGGCCGGAAGTCCATGTCGATGCCGTTGGCGGCGGTGAATTCGAGCAGATGCGCTTTCGCCTCCTCGGCAAGATCGAACAGCGCCTTGGCTCGGGCAAAGCCGAGGTCCGCCTCCTGCTCTTCGGCCCAAGCGCGCTGGCCGGTGCCCAATTGGCCGCCATTGCGGCCGGACGCACCGTCGCCGAAACGATGCGCTTCGATCAAGGGCGACGTCGACGCCAGCCTTGGCGAGGTGTGTTGCCGCCGACAGGCCGGTGAAGCCACCGCCGATGACCACGACATCCGCTTTCGGTCGCCATCGAGCGCCGGATAGGCGGGGCGATCGGGAACCGAATCCTCATACCAGGAACGGCCGGGCGAAATGGGGGATTGATAAGGCATGGGACGGCTTGTGTGCACGGAAGGGATTGGTGCACACCTAGGCATCGCCCTGTCGGATAGTCAATTCGTCGCTGGTCAACCCGATGCGTGAGACCGCCTTGTGAAAGCCTGCCGATTGCCCACGAGGTGCGCCTTCGCTATGCCGGGATGCACGGCCGGTGCGGTGTGATTGAAAAGAGGCGTCGCCAATGACTGCTCCATCAAGAGAAACATTGACCCGGATGATCCGTGCAGGCGTCGGCGCTGCGCCGGCCGATGTTGTGATCAAGAATGTCCGGCTGCTCGACGTCATCACAGGCGCCGTGAGGTCGAGACCGATATCGCCATCGTTGCCGACCGCATCGTTGGCACGCATGCGACATATGAGGGGAAAACGCCAGATCGATGGGCGCGGGCGCTACGCCGTGCCGGGATTCATCGACACACACCTGCATATCGAATCCTCGCTGGTGACGCCTTTCGAGTTCGATCGCTGCGTGCTCCCACATGGCGTGACGACGATTTTTTGCGATCCGCACGAGATCGCCAATGTGCTGGGCGCCGAAGGCATCCGCTATTTCCTCGACTGCGCAGAGCAGGCGGTGATGGATATCAGGGTGAACCTGTCCTCCTGCGTGCCGGCGACAGCCTTCGAGACGTCGGGTGCACGGCTGGAGATCGCCGACCTGTTGCCGTTCCGCGACCACCCGAAGGTGCACGGGCTGGCCGAGGTGATGAATTTCCCTGGGGTGATCGCCGGCGATCCAGGCATGGTCGACAAGCTGCATGCCTTTCAGGACGGCCACATCGACGGCCATGCGCCGCTGCTGTCGGGGCGCGAGTTGAACGCCTATCTTGCCGCGCAAATCCGCACCGACCACGAGGCGACGACGGCCAGGGAGGCGCGTGAGAAGCTGGCCAAAGGCATGGCGATCCTTATCCGCGAGGGCTCGGTGAGCAAGGACCTCAATGCGTTGGCCGAGGTGCTGGATGAAAACACCTCGTCTTTCGTGGCGCTGTGCACGACGACCGCAATCCGCTCGACATCGCCGAGGAAGGGCACCTCGACTCCTCGATCCGGCGGCTGATCGCGCATGGGCGGCCACTGCATCACGTTTACCGCGCCGCTTCGCACTCGGCCGCGCGTATTTTCGGCCTGCGCGATCGCGGGCTGCTGGCGCCGGGCTGGCGAGCGGATATCGTCTTGCTCGATGATCTGGAGGATTGCCGGGTCAGCGATGTCGTTGCGGCTGGACGACTCGTCGGACCGGAGTTGTTTGCAGCCCGTAGGCCAGTCGAACCTGTCGGCCTGCATTCGGTGAACGCGGGCCGGTGGCAACGGCCGCAACCTTCCACGTGCCGGCGCGGGAAGGGGCGAACGAGACGCCTGCTATTGGGGTCAAGCCGGGGCTGATCATCACCTTCCGCGAAAGCGCTTCACTGGAGACGGACGAAACCGGTCTGCGTCCAAGCCTCTAAGCAGGACGTGATCAAGCTGGCCGTGGTGGAACGCCATGGCAAGAACGGCAATGTCGGCAAGAGTTTTGTCAAAGGCTTTGGACTGAAGAGCGGCGCGATCGCGTCGTCGGTCGGCCATGACAGCCACAACATCACCGTGGTTGGTGTGGACCGATGAAGACATGGCGGTGGCTGTCAATCGTGTGTCCGTGAATTGCAGGGCGGTTTCGTGGGTGGCGCAGGGCGGCAAGGTAACTGCCGAACTGGCCTTGCCGATTGCCGGGCTGATGAGCGATGCTCCCCTTCGAGGAGGTTGCACACCAACTCGAGCATCTGCGCGAAGCGGCCAAGGCGCTGGGCTGCGTGCTGCCGGAGCCGTTTTTGCAGGTGGCGTTTCTGGCGCTGCCGGTGATTCCGCATCTGAAGCTGACTGATCGCGGACTGTTCGATGTCGATGCGTTCGGGTTTGTCGAGGGGTAGCGGCCCGAACTTTCATCACCGCGCCGGAAACAAAATCTCCCCCAGCCCCAGCACCGCATTGTCGCCGCCAAGACGGTTCGGCGCCCGGCCGAGCAGTGGCCGCTTGATGATGCCCTCGGTGATCAGGTGCCGGTCGAGCAGGCCGGCAAAGGCAAGGTCGGGCGCGCCGCAGGCGACAAAACTCGGCGACAGGTTCCTAGGTGCGCGATCGAGAATGATCGAGCCGCGTCGCATCAGATAACCAGGCAGATCGCCGATCTCGCCGAGGACCACGAGCGTACCGGCTATCATGCCGGCGCCCGGATAATCGCCGGCGCCCTTCAGCACCGCGATGAGACCGCGCCGCATGCGGTCACCAGCATAGGCGCCGGCCTTGCCGCGCACGACGATCAGGCCTCCGTTCATGCCCGCCAGTTCGCCGGCCAGCGGCCCGCCGAGGTGATCGCCGGCATTGCCCAAAATTTCGATCCGCCCGCCGCGCATCGCCGAGCCGGCATGCGGCCCCGTGTTCGCTCCTATGATGAGGTTGCCGGCTCGCATGGCGCGGCCCGCCTGTGCGCCGGCGTCGCCGGCAACGCGAATGGCACCGCCGTCGAGCCCGGTGCCAACGCCGTCGAAACGCTCGCTGCCGCCGTCGAAGACAATGTCGGCAATATCCTTGCCCGTGATGCGGAAGATGTCGCCGACCCTCGCGCCGCGTTTCGACTGGCCGATGGGGATCGCGGCGATCCCCTTACGGTCCAAACCCGCAAGGCCTTTGGGCGTCAGCGACGACAGATCGAGCCGCTCTTCAGGCTGATGCCGGAGTGTGAAGGTCAGCTGGCTCATGGCAGCAGCACCTTCAGATGGTAGTGGAATTTGCCCAGCTTGCCGCCATAGTTGCCGGCGCTGATGCGTTTTGCGCCCTTGTCAGGGCCGAGCGCGGTGACCGCCGCGATGCCCGCCTTCATGGCAGCCGCGACGGCATCGCTGGTTTCCCCGTCGATGACGATTTCGAGCACGGCGTTGATGTCCGGCCCAAGCTCGCTGTTGCTGACCCCGCGCAAAGTCGGCGCGAAGGCGTTGTTGGTCGAAGCAACCATGCCCTTGTATTTGCCGCCGACCTTCGAGCCCGAGCGCACGATGCCGCCCGGGAAACGGCATGATGGCGCCAGGCACCTTGTCCATCGCCTCGACGGCAGTTTCCGCCGCCACAAGCGCCTTGGCGCTAGTCTCGGCCAGGAGCAAAAGATTGCCGCCCCCGACGGCTTCCTTGGTCATGCCGGTCGTGGCCTCGATCAGGAATTCACCGTCCATCACCGGCACGCGCCAATAGTGTTTGCCGCCGAGCTTTTTCGATATCTGCCAGCCATCGCCGAAATAGCGCAGCGCCGCGCCGAGCTTCAGCTCGGTCGGGCCGGACAGGCCGGCGTAACAGGCGCTGCCGGGCGAGGTGAGCACGCATTGGCCGACACGGTTCGACCAGCTGTTTCTGCAACTCGTCGGTGCTGACCGAAAACAGCATAACGCGCACGCCCGGCCGGCCGTCCGGTGTGGCCGATGGCGGCAGTTCGACGTCGATCGCCGCCTCGCAGCCGCAGGCAATGACCGAGGTGGCGAAGCCGGTCATCGAGATCGCCGCCTGCCGCGCCCATTTGCGGTTCGGCGCGGTGATGATGATCGCGGTCGCGCGCATGCCGAAGGCCTCGGCAAATGTGTCGTCGATCACGACGCCATTGACCTTCAGCGGCCGCATGCGACCTCCGCGAAAGGCTGTTCCACGCCGAGCGCCGCGTCGGGGAAGGTGAACCAGTCGAGTGCGAGCCCGTATTTTTCCTGATAATAGCCGTCGAGCCGGCGGATCATCTTCTTGTCGGCGCGCGGATTGAGGCGCAGCGCCTTGCCCTTGCGATAGTGGGTTACCTCGCCGTCCTTCACGACGAGCTCGCCATCCTTGAAGACCAGCGCTGCCGCGCCGAACATCTTTGCGACGTTTTTGTCCTTGGCGTAGACGGCCACGTCGGCGGTCGCGCCGACGCCGAGATGACCGCGATCCTTCAGGCCGAGCAGCTTAGCCGGCGCGGCGCGGGTCATGATGGCGATTTCGTCCAGCGTGTATTCGCGGGTGATCGACGGCAGCGTCGTATGCTTCAGCGCGGCTTGCGAAACCGTCGAAGCCGCTTCGTCACGCGCAGCCTTGTCCATCAGCAGCGCGAACAGCTGGGGATAGGCCGTGAAGGGCGCGCCGTTGGGATGGTCGGTGGTGAAGAAGACGCGCCAGGGGTCGTTGATGAGCAGGAAAAGCTCCAGCCCGACGGCCCATTGGATGGAGCCATAAAAGTCGGGCTTGTAGCGATAAGGCACGATGCCGCCGCCATTGCCGTCGCCGTCGTGGATGACGCTCTTTTTCGGGCTGGCGGAGCCGCGCGCCATGAACTGGCGCAGCACGTCGGACGAGACGGTGACGGTCTGGCCGAACATCACCTGGCCGATGTCGATGGTGACGCCCGGCGTCGCGTTGACGATCTCGGCCAGCCGCGCGGCGGCGGAGGAGAATTTGCGCTTGCCCTCGGTGTCGTAGCCATAAAATTGCAGATGGGCGAGATGCAGCGGCTGGCCCTCCGCCGCGGCGATCGTCGCGGCGGCGGTGTCCGCTGCGCCGCCGATGCCCAGATTGTTGCAGTGGACATGCAGCGGATGCGGAATGCCCAGCCGCTCGACTGCGGCCTGCAGCGTTTTCACGATTTTGCGCGACGACAGGCCATAGGAAGGCACGACATCGTCGAGCGAAAATGTGCGGACGTTTTCCTTGAAGGCAGCGGCGGCGCCGGCATTGATCACCTTGACGCCGAGTGCCCGGCTCGACTGACCGTCCAGGCGACATAGTCGTCGATCGTATTGTTCGAGGCCTTGTCGCGGATCAGCGACAGCAGGAAATCGTCATTGCCGAGGATCGCCAGCGTCGCCTTGTCGATGATCGGGATGTCGGCGAGTTCGAGATGCGTGTGCAGCGCCGCGCCCGGCGTCATCGCCGGCTCGACGACGGTGGTAAAGCCCATCTTGGCGTAGAGGCAACCGGTCTCGAAGGTCGACCAGCCGGCGTTGGAGAGCGGCGTGTGCGCCGGGCGGGGCAGGTGGGCGCGGTGCTGTTCCGGCAGCAGCAGGCGGGCTGTGTTCACATTGCCGCCGCCGATATGCGAATGGATATCGATCGCGCCGGCCATGACGATGCAGCCTTTCGCGTCGTAGGTGCGGTCGGCTTTGCCCGAGGCCGGCGGCTCGACGATCTTGCCGTCGCGCAGCCAGAGATCGCCCTTGCCGGAGCGATTGTTGGTCGGGTCGATGATTTCGCCGCCGGCGATTTTTGTCAGCATCACGCCACCGCCTTTTCGCGCAGGCGCTCGTGAAGCATGCGCAGGACGGTTGCGGCCGACGGCAGGTCGGAGGGTTCGCTGGCCGCCGTGCGCGGCAATCGTGCCGAGACGGGCGGAGTAGCGGACCGTCTCGTGGTCGATGCCGGGCTTGCCGATGGCGATGGTGATGGCGGCATGGGGGCTGGTTTGGCGGGGTGGTGAGCGCGATATGGTCCCAAGCTTGGCGTCTATCCGCTCGCTGCGCTCGCCACCTCTCCTTGGGCGAGCGAACCCGGTTGCTGCGTCAGAGATCCACCGACGTCAACACCAGGTCCGCTTCGCCGGCCGCGATCATCCTTCGCAACATCGAAGCGCCAGGGGTCGAACTCCGGAAAGCCGCGCGCGAAACTCGGTGCGCGGCGCAAAGCCGGTCATCCAGGTGGAGGCCAGCAAGCGCCCCAGCCATGTTCGCTGGCAGGCAGGTGCAGGGTTGAGCCCGTTTTGTCTTGTTGAGATCGGCAACCAGACCCTGCAGCATTTCCAGCGCAAGCGAACCAGCCTCTCCACTGTAGATGAAAACCGGAAAGACCGCCGCCATCAGTGCCGTGACGAAGCACTGAAGATTGGCCATTGTCCATCGTCTGCCGACCGGCAGGGGGCGCGGATAGCGGCCAATGTCGCGGGAAGCCCGCTTGCGCGGAGCCACCCACCGCTTGGCGTATCATCAGGCAGAGCCGCGCTTCGAGGGGCCGCTGATGGCGAAGAGCTTACGCGGTTTCCCGCCGGAGAGATCGGGCGTGCTGCCGGCGAGGTCATCGATGATCCGAAGCATGCGCCTCGGGCACGGTCCGACAAAAACGAGCAAATCGGCGCGCCGGCGAACCTCGCCCGGCGCGATCGTCATCGCGCCGCGATCCATGATCAGCGCCGCCTCGACGGCGCTCGCCCCGCCATCGGCCAGGTCGTAGGCCGCGCCAATCTGCTCAGCCAGCGCGACGGCGGCGCGCGCGCCGTGGATGTCCGTATCGAAGATGATGACCGGGCACTTGCTCGCCTCGAGCAACATCGCCGCCTCGTCGACGGCATGCGCAAGAGATGCCTCCCGGTTGCCGATCCAAGCAACCGCCATTCAAACCGCTACTTTCCGGTGCCTGCCAGAGTGTAGAACCGGGACGATGTCTATTGCAACCGTTCGGCTTGCATCAATCGTATTTAATATAGGCGAAGCGTTGGTCTGTCTGCCGGCGTGCCTTCCAGCGCGCCGCCTTCGGCGCCGGGCTGCCATTGCACGACGTCCTCGATCTTTTTGGCCAGCTCGAAATCCTTGTCGGTGATGCCCTTGGCCGCATGGTTCATCAGGCGCACCTCGACCCAGGCGTAGGAAGCGGTGATGTCGGGATGATGCCAGGCGGCCTCGGCAAGATGGCCGACGGTGTTGATCACCATCAGCGTGCCTTTCCAGCTATGCGTCTTGTATTTGCGCCGGATCCAGCCGTTTTCGTATTTCCATTTCGGCAGATCCCTCGCCAGCCGCGCGGCGATTTCGTCTTCCGAGTAGACTTTTTCCTTTGTGTCTCGGCCATGGCATTCTCCCTCGTCTTCTTGCGCCGCGCGTCAGATTGTACCACCCGCGCCGCTTGCTCCTGAGGGGAAAGCGGCTATCATGCGCATGGGCACCTACTTCCGTGTATTGCGCACGATGCACCCATCGAGGGGCATATGTCGAGTTCTGTTGTTGTCAGGGTGCCCGCACGCCTGCATCTCGGCTTCCTTGACCCTAGCGGCAGCGATGCGCGCCGCTTCGGCAGCATTGGCCTGCCGCTGAGCGAGCCCGAGACCGTCGTCTCGCTGCGCCGCGCGCCGCGAGACGATGGTCGAAGGTCCGGAGGCGGACGCGCCGCGCGCTCATCTGGCGAGATGAAGCAGGCGCTTGGCCTCAAGGGGCATCATCGGCTGGTCGTCGAACAGCGCCATCCCGGCCCATGCCGGCCTCGGATCCGGCACGCAGATTGCGCTCGCCGTCGCTGCCGCGCTGCGCACGCTGCACGGCCTGCCGCTCGATATTGGCGGCGATGCGGCAACACTGTCGCGTGGCCGGCGCTCTGGCATCGGCATCGCCAGCTTCGACAGCGGCGGCGTCATCATCGACGCCGGCAACGACGACAGCGGCGCACCGCCGCCGGTGGTGGCGCGCATGCCCTTCCCCGACGAATGGCGCGTCATCCTGGTGCTCGACCGGACGACGGAAGGGCTGCATGGCGAAGACGAGATCGCAGGCGTTCCGCGCATCTGCCGCCTTTTCCAGCGGCCAGCGTCGGCGAGATTTGCCGGCTGGCGCTGATGGGCATGATGCCGGCACTGGTCGAGCCACGACTTTGCGGCGTTCGGCGCGGCGATCGCGGCGATCCAGCAGATGGTCGGCGAGCATTTCGCGCCGGCGCAAGGCGGCGTCTTCACCTCGAGGCACGTCGCGGACTGTGATGCGGCAGTTGCAAGACGCCGGCGCAGGCGGCATCGGCCAAAGCTCCTGGGGTCCGACGGGATTCGCCTTTGCGCCGTCGGCAGGAGGCCGCGCGGCAATGGTGAGCGGCGGCCGCAACCGGAACGGCACGGATCTGCGCATCGTGCGCGGCCGCAACCATGGCGCGGCGATCGAGGTCGACCGGCCTCGATCTGGTCGCCAACTGAGCGCGTTTTCCAACAGTCGCAAGGGAGTGAGATTTGGCCGGCAAACATATCCTTCACATGCTGACGCCACTGAAGCAGATGAGCCCATTCGACGTGAACATGGCGCTCGATGCAGGGTTCGACGCCGTCGTGCCTTACACGAACGTGACGCTCGGAGAGGTAACCGGGCTGGTGCAGGACGCGATCTTTTCGCGCCCGCCGGATGCCGGTCCGGACACCGGCATCTTTATCGCCGGCAAGGATGTGTCGCTTTCGCTGGACATGTTTGACGCTGCCAAGAAAGCGATGGTGCCGCCTTTCGTGATTTCGGTGTTCGCCGACCCGGCCGGCTCATTCACAACGGCCGCCGCCATGGTGGCCAAGGTGGAGAAGGCGCTGGAGAAGAAGTTCGAGAGCGGCCTGAAGGACACGCGGATCGCGATCTTCGGCGCGACCGGCGTCGTCGGCTTCTGCACGGCGGTCATCGCCGCCAAGGAGGGCGCCAAGGTCACGATCGCGGGGCATGACGGCGTCGAGCGCGTAAAGAAGATCGCGGCGGAGATGAAACAGCGTTTTGGCGTGACGGTCGAACCGTCGACGGGTCGAACGAGCGCAAGAAGGCGCAGTTGTCGCGGCGACGCCGAGGTGGTGCTGGCGGCGGCGCAAGGCCGGCGTCCAGGTGATGTCGGCGGATCTGCTAAGGCGCCGGCAAGCTGCTGATCGCCGCCGATGTCAACGCCGTGCCGCCGGCCGGCATCGAAGGCGTTGCGGTGCATGCCAATGGCGAGCCGATCGAGGGCACCAAGGCGCTCGGCATCGGCCCGCTGGCCATCGGCAACGTGAAATACAAGGTCGAGTTCGGCCTGTTCAAGAAGATGATCGAATCGAAGAAAGCCGTAGCCTTCGATTTCCAGGATGCGTTCCAACTTGCTCGCGAAATCGCCAAATAGCGGGGCTGGTGTTGATCGCCGCCGTGTCCGGTCGCGCGCTGGCGCAGGCCGCGCGGCGTGCGGGCTATCGCCGCGCGTCGCCGACTTCTTTTGCGACGACGACACGTGGTCGCGGCGGAGAAGCGTGGCGGCGTTGCCGGGAAGCCTGCGCGACGGCGTGGACGCGGAGCGGCTGGTCGAGGTCTTGGGTGAGTTGGCGGAGACGAATTGGCGCTGACGGAGGCTGTTGGCGGCAGCATGCCGGCCGCAGCGAGGTCTGGAGCCAGCCAGCTGGAGCGGCGTCGATGCCCTCGTCCTCGGTTCGGGCTTCGAACGCCTGCCGGAAATCGTCGACGAAATCGCCCGGCATTTTCCGCTCGCCGGCAACCGCGGCAACGCGATCCGCCGGGTGAAAGATCCGAGATGCTGGCGGCCGACTGCGCCGAACTCGGCATTCCGCATCCGGCATTTCGCTGGGACCCGCCGGCCGATCCCGAGAACTGGATGATCAAGCGCGTGGGCGGCGCGGGCGGCGCGCATGTCAGGCGGGGCGAAGCGCGAACCGCACACCCATGGCCGCTATTTCCAGCGCTTCGTCCAGGCGCAGCAGCATTTCGGCGCTCTTCGTCGCCGACGGCAACACGGCGCAGATCGTCGGCTTCAGCCGGCAATGGACGTCGCCGGCACCCGGCGCGCCATACCGCTATGGCGGCGCGGTGCGGCTGCGGCGCTTCGACCGGCAGGACGCGGCGACAATCGGCGGCTGGCTTTCCGGCCTGACGCGTCGCGCCGGTCTGGTCGGTCTCTGCAGCGCCGACTTCATCCGCGACGGCGACGGCTACCATCTGATCGAGATCAATCCGCGGCCGGGCGCCACGCTCGATATTTTCGACAGTGCCGAAGCGCCGCTGATGGAGGCGCATCTGCGCGCCTGCGAGGGCGAGCTCTACGATTGCCGCGCTTTGCCGAACTCGATGGCGTCGATGATCACCTATGCGCGGCGCCGGTAGCGCAGTTTCCCGATATCGCCTGGCCGGAATGGACGGCCGACCGTCAGTCGCCCGGCACCAGGCTGATCGCCGGCGATCCTGTCTGCACGATTTTCGCGCGCGGCCCCAGCGCCGGCGCCACCCGAAAGGCGGTGCTAGGCGCAGGCCAGCGCAATTGCAGCGGCCGTGGGAAGGAGACCGGACATGAAGGATGGTTCGGCATTCCTCAACGACAACGCGCAGACGCATCGTCGACGGCATGATCCGCGACGCCGAGCGGCTTCGCATCGCGTGTCTCGAAGGGTCCGTCAGGCGAGACGCCTGATCGATGCCGGCGCCAAGGTCGCGGGCGGCGTCGAAGCCGGCTTGCGCATGGCCGAGGTCGCGATGGGCGGACTTGGCGCGTTTCGGCTGTCATGGATCGCGCGTCGGACAAATGGCCGTTCACCGTCGAGGTGCGCTCCTCCCAGCCGGTGCTCGCCTGCCTCGGCGCGCAATATGCCGGCTGGAACCTGTCCGAGCGAAGGCTATTTCGCCATGGGCTCCGGGCCGGCGCGGGCGCTCGCCCGGGTCGAGCCGCTGTTCGCCGCGCTCGACCTATCGCGACAACGCGTCATCGGCTGTGCTTGTGCTGGAAACCGCCAAGCCGCCGCCGCCGCCGGTCGTGGAGAAGGTCGCCAGGGCGACCGGGCTGGCGGCCGGAAAGCTGACCTTCCTCTATGCGCCGACGCAGAGCCTTGCCGGCACCGTGCAGATCGTCGCGCGCGTGCTGGAGGTCGCCCTGCACAAGGCCAACGATCTCGGATTTCCGTTGAAAAACATCGTCGAGGGCATCGCCGCGGCGCCGATCCCCGCGCCGCATCCGGATTTTCTGACCGCCATGGGCCGGACCAACGACGCCATCATCTATGGCGGCATCGTCGCAGCTCTTCGTGCAGCGGCCCGGCCGACGCGGCCAGGGAGCTTGCCCAAAAACTGCCGAGCCGGGCTCGCGGGACTACGGCCGGCCTTTCGCCGAGATTTTCCAGCCTTTCAAAGGCGACTTCTACGCCATCGATCCGCTGCTGTTCAGCCCCGCCGAAGTGATCGTGACGGCAATCGACAGCGGCGATACATTCCGCGCCGGCGGACGCGACTGAAGATGCTCGAACGGAGCCTGGGTTAGGTGCCATCAAACAAATCCGAGGGCTGCCGCTGATACCTCGCATCCTCATCGTCAACGACAATCGGACGCGCGCTCCAAGGGGCTCGAGCAAGGCTCCGCCGGCGGGGCGCGATGGTCGCGAGCGTGTCCGCTGGCCGCGATCGCCTTCGACACAGCGCCCGCCGGGCTCGCCATACCGCGGCTTTGACCCGGCCTGCCGGATGCCGTGCTTGTGCGCTCGATCGCCGCGGGGTCGTTCGAGGCCGTCACACGGCGCCTCGGCGTGCTGCATGCGCTCGGCAGGCTTGCCGTTCCGGTGTGGAATTCCGCGCAAGCGATCGAACGTTGCGTCGACAAGTCGATGACGACGTTCCTGCTCAAGCATGCAGGCCTGCCGACACCGCCGACATTCGCCGTCGAAGGGCTGGCGGCGGCCGAGCAAATCGCGGCCCGCGAGCTGCCGCTGGCGCCGCTGGTGCTGAAGCCGCTGTTCGGCGCACAAGGGCGCGGCATAAGGCTGATCCGCGCGCTGGCCGACCTGCCTGCCGCGGACGGAGATGAACGACGTCTACTACCTCCAGCACTACGTGCCCCGCGCCGGCCCGCCGTTCCGTGACTTCCGCATCTTCGTCTGCGCCGGCAAGGCGGTGGCGATGATGGGCCGCCGCGGCGCCGACTGGATCACCAACGTCAACCGAGGCGCAGTGCCTGAGCAGGTTTCGCGGGCATGACGAAACCGAACTGGCGCAGTTGGCGATCGCCGCGGCCGCCGCTGTCGGCGCGGATTTCGCCGGCGTCGACATCGTGCTGGCGAGCCGACGGCACCCTGTTCGTGCTCGAAGTCAACAGCATGCCGGCCTGGTCGGGGCTGCAATCGGTCGCCGCCGTCGAACATCGCCGACGCGATCGCCGAGGCCTTGCTGGAATTCCTGACCGAGCGTGCCGGCGAAGCCGCATCGCGACACGCCCCCATCCGTCTCGCCGTGCCGGCAAATTCTTGACATGGCGCTTTCGCGAGAGAGCATCCGGGCCGCCTATGAAGACGCCTGCCGGCAGGAGATCGAGGCGCTGAAACCCGGCAACGTGCATCTCTTTGCCGATGGCCATCGCATGTCCGCCGAACAGTTCTGACAGCGCCCGCGTCTCGTCCGCGCCGCTCACCGATCCCGGCCTGTCGGTCGGGCAAGCGCATTCTCGAAGCGGTCCGCGCGACGCGCCAGGCGGTCGGGGTCAACACCAATCTCGGCATCGTCCTTCTCGCGGCGCCGCTGGCCCGCGCCGCCGAGATGACCGGCGGCCTGCGCGACAATCTCGCTGCGGCTCTCGATGCGAATGACATGGAGGACACGAAGGCGGTGTTCGAGGCGATCGTGCTGGCGTCGCCCGGCGGCCTCGGATCGGCCGAGCGCCCACGACGTCCGCGACGACCAAAGGTCCACTGCTCGAGGCGATGCGCGAGGCGGCCGGACGCGACAGCATCGCCCGCCAATATGTCACCGGCTTTCGACGATGTGTTCGGCATCGGGCTCGCCGCGCTCGATGCGGCGGTTTCGCGTGGCGAAAGCGGCATGTGGCCGGCCGTCTTCGCCTATATGGCTTTCTTGCCGGCTTTCCGGACAGCCACATTGCACGCAAGCACGGCGATGGCATCGCAAGCGAGGTGCGAAGGAAGCAGTCGCCGTTCAAGCTGCGCTCGAGCGGCCGACGGCGAGGCGTCGCGCATCCGGCTGCTTGCGGAGTTCGACCGGCGGCTGAAGGCGCGCGGCATCAACCCGGCACCTCGGCCGATCTGACCGTGGCTTGTCTTTTCGTCCACACCTTCTTGGCGCACTTGCATAATCGGATCGTTGATGATTGAATTTCCGCAGCGGAAGCAGTGCTTTCCGCGGCTATCTAGCCAACCGGTCCGGACAATCCGGACGCTGCCAACAAGGATAGCCGTCCATCGAGCGCTCGCTCGGTTGCGGCGTCTTTGGACACCAAAATTGTGTCTTGGAGGAGAATTGGCATGGCGAAGATCTCAAAAGTAATGGTCGGTAAATCGCTGGTAGGCGACGGCAACGAAGTGGCGCATGTCGACCTGCTCATCGGACCGCGGGGAAGCGCGGTCGAAGCGGCATTCTGCAATGCGCTCACCAACAACAAGGACGGCTTCACATCGCTTCTGGCGGTGATCGCGCCCAATCTTCAGTGCAAGCCCAACACGGTGATGTTCAACAAGGTCACCATCAAGGGCGCCAAGCAGGCGGTGCAGATGTTCGGCCCGGCCCAGCACGCGGTCGCCAAGGCCGTGCAGGACAGCGTCGCCGATGGCGTCATTCCCGCCAACGAAGCCGACGACGTGTTCATCTGCGTCGGCGTGTTCATCCACTGGGACGCGGCCGACGACGCCAAGATCCAGAAATACAATTACGAGGCCACAAAGGAAGCGATCCAGCGCGCGATCGCCGGAACGCCGACTGCCGCCGAAGCCACCGCCCAGCGGGACAAGGTGAAGCATCCGTTCGCGGCGTTAGACAAGAGACAGCCCGCACAGGTAAAACCCCCGGCCGAGCCGGAGGGTCTGTTGCGACGGCTGAAAAGAGCTTCTGGGCTTGTGAAGCCCGCTCCGAAGGGCGCGTCGCCCTTCGGAACGGGACTTGTCGGCAAGTTCAGGTGCCGAGCGACGCGAGTTGCCGGGGCGTGAGCGTGCCGTCGTGAAGCGAGGTGGCGACCAGTGCGGCCGCCACGCCGAGCGACGACAGCGCGCGGATGTCGGCCTCGTTGCGCACGCCGCCTGCCGCGATGACGGAGCGGTCTCCGGCCTTCGCCTTGATCTCTGCCAGCCGCGCGAAATCCGGACCGGCGGCGGAGCCGACCTTGGCCAATGTCATGACGATCACGCTGTGTGGCCAGAGCGCGGGCTCGTCGAGAAAGGACGCGGTCCGCGAAACCCGTCGCCGAAGAAATCGAGCGACAGGATGAGTTCGGGATGATGGCAAAAACGCCGCAGCAGCGCGTCGTCGCGCTGCGATTCGGAGCCCAGCACCGGGCAGAAGGAAGGGTCGCTGCGAGTGCCGCGGCAAGAGGTTTCTCTTCCGCGATGCCGGCATCGACCCAGAGTTCCGGCGCCTCCGGCATGGCTCCAAGCCGGGCGAGCGCGGCGTTGTTCGGCGCGCGGCCCTCGATCGCGTCGAGATCGGCGATGTAGAAGGTCTGGAAAGGATGCAGCGTGCGCAGCCCCTCGGCGACTGCGACTGCGTCGGAAGTGGCGCTGAGCGGCGTCACGATCGGCCTGTAGCGATCGCGCTGGCCCTGCTCGGCGCGGACCACCTCACCGCCTTTCAAGTCGAGAACCGGAATGATACGCAACGATTCTTCCCGCAAATCTGTCCACCCTCGTCATGAAAGCTTGAAGCGTGGAAAAAGCAAAGAGCATCATCGCCGGCTTCGACGTCGGCGGCGCGCATCTGAAGGTGGCGCGGGCGGAAAACGGCCGCATCGTCGCGGCGGTGACGATCGCCACGCCGTTGTGGCTCGGCCTCGACAAGCTGACCGCGGCCTTCGACGAGGCCGCGCCGCTGTACGCCGGCGCCGACCTCAACGCCTTCACCATGACGGGTGAACTCTCCGATATTTTCCCGTCGCGCGAGGCGGGCGTCGCAGCGCTGCTCGACAGATCTCGGACGCATTTTCCCGACGGCGAAAAGCTGATCTATGCCGGGCGATCCGGCTTTGTCGAAGCTCGAACAGGCCGCGCGGCAAAGCATGGACGTAGCCTCGGCCAACTGGCATGCGACGGCCCGTTGGTGGCGAAGCTCGCCGGCAATGCGGTGTTCGTCGAATGGGTTCCACGACCACGGACATCATCCCGATCAAGGAGGGCGCCGTCGCCAACGAGGGCTACACCGACGCCGAACGGCTGCTGACCGGCGAGCTGGTCTATACCGGCTTCACCCGGACGTTCCTGTTCGGCGTGGCGTCATCGGCGCCGGTGCGTGGAAGGCTGACGCCGCTGATGAACGAGTATTTTGCCTCGATCGCCGACGTGCACCGCATTCTCGGCGTGCTCGACGAGAAGCGACGACAAGCACCCGTCCGCGGACGGCAAGGAAAAGACCGTCGCCGCCTCGATCGCCCGGCTGGCCCGCATGGTCGGCCGCGACGCCGCCGATCTGTCGCCAGGCGAATGGCGCGACGTCGCGCGCTGGTTCAGCGAGCAGCAGCTTGCGCACGTCCACGATGCCGCGTTCCGGATTGCGGACCCCTCGCCGCTGGATGCGCCGGTCGTCGGCGCCGGGGCCGGCCGCTGGCAGATCGAGCGGCTGGCCGAGCGCATGGAGCGCCGCTTCGTCGACTTCGCCGATATCATTCCCGCCGACGATGCGGTTCGCAGCGAAGCGAGCAATGCCGCGCCGGCTTCTGCAGTCGCATTGCTGGCAGCGCTTGTAGTGAGAGTGGAACGGGCGCCGACGGCGGGGTGCGTTCCCTCCTGAAGGAGGATGGATATGCGACATGATCATTTGCATCGCACGCTGTTAGTGCTGCTGGTGCTCGCGACAGGCTCTGCCATTCGCTCAGAACGACGGCCAGACAAGCCTTCAACAACAACTGCCGCATCTGCCACACCGTGAAGGAGGGCGACAACCGTCAGGGCCCGAGCCTGTTCGGCGTGTTCGGCCGCAAGGCAGGCATCGCTGCCGGGTTACAACTTCTCGCCGTCGCTGGAGCAGTCCGGCATCATCTGGGACGAGGCCAATCTCGATAAGTTCATCGAGAATCCCGGATCAGCTGGTGAACGGCAACGTGATGAAACCCTATGGCGGAATGAACGACGCGGCGCAGCGGAAATCGATCGTCGACTTCCTGAAGATCGGCCAAGTTGTCGCCATTCAGCCTTGCGCCGCCTGGCCGCTGGAATCGCCGGCGGCGAAGTGGTCGCTGACCCGTTGCATCAGCCAGCCCCAGGCTTCCTTTTCATCGGGGCCGGCGGTCTTTTCGATAGCGATCGAGAGATAGGCAATCTCCGCTTCGATCTTGTCGCGCGGCAGCATGCTCCAGGCGGCTGACCAGGATTGCCAGCTCCAGCACCGCGGCCTTGGCGCGGTTGAAGCCGGTGAAAGGCGCGTGCGTTTTCTCGCTGCACCACGCGGCAGAAATGGCGGGGCCGCACGCCGTCATCGGCAACGCTCTCGACCTGGAGCACCGAATGCGCGAGCGCCGCCGCGAGCCGGGGCACCGGGATACCCATCGACGGGAACGGTCGGCCAGTCCCGGCGGCCGGTCAGGCAGCCGGCGAAAACGCGCACGTCGTCGGTGTAGTTGGCGATGGCGAACGGCACCGCCGCCAGATTGTCGAGCGTGATCGACGGCCGGAACGGCGCGATGACCCAGCCGTCGCTTCTCGGCGATGATGCCGATCGGCGCGATGTGGACCTTGCCGTTGCTGTCGGCGGTCGTGATGATCGACTCGCGGATGTAGGGCATCGCTACCGCTCCTTTTTCGCGCGCAAGGTATGGCCGGCTTCGGCCAGGCGCGTGCGGTCGGTTTCCGGCGCCGGCGCCGCGACGCCCCAGGCCAGCGGCTCGTCCTGCGCATAGCGCTTGCCGAGGCGCCAGGCGATCTCGGCCTTCATGAGCTCGGCCCCGAGATAGAAGGCGTGCGCGCCGTCGTCCTCAACGCCAAGGCCGGCAAAGAGTTCGAACGCATCCTTGGCAATCGCGATGGCCCTTGCCGTTGAAGATATGGATGCCGTCTTCAGCGGTCACGATGCGGAAATTGGCGTCGCGCACATCGGCTGCCAGTGCCTCGATTTCCTCGATCGAGGCTGTGAACGGCTTGCGGTCATGGATCTGCAGAAGGCCGGGATGATAGCTGCGCGGCAATGCACCGTCGTTGCGGGCGGCAAACAGGATGCGGCGGGCGAGGTCGTGCTCCTCGATCGTCCGCACCGTGTGCGGGCTGACATGCACGGCAAGCACGTTGCGGATTTCGAGCTCGGAACAGAGCCCGGCCAGGACCGCCGTGACGCCGGAGCTGTCGGCGTCGGTGAGTTCGGTGAGGTTGCCGGTGCCCATCAGCAATTCGACCCCCGGCCAGCGGCGGCGCGCCTCGACGAAGCGGCCGAGCGACTGCGGCGAAACCGAAATGGATCGGATCGAGGACGGGGTCGGCGATGAAGGGGATGCCGGCACGCTCGGCCGCTTCGATGGCGCGCCCGAGTGAACTGAGATCGCCGGGGACCGACGGGATCAGCACCGGCGTCACCTCGTGGTCGAAGGCCAGCGGCAGCGTGTTCTCGTCGAGGCTGAGAAGATAGTCCGCCCCGGCCCGCGCGCCGGCCGCGAGCTCATCGAGGCTGGCCGAATCGACGCTGACGGAAAAGCCTTCGCCCTTCAGCTCCCGCACCGCCTCGCCAAGAGCGGAAACGGCGTTTCCGGCAGGCAGCCGAGGTCGATCACGTCGGCGCCTGCCGTCGCGCAGCGCCCTCGCCCTGCGCGAGCAGTGCTTCGATCGACAGCATCGGCGCATCGACGATCTCGGCGAAGATGCGCATGTCGTGGCGGGAGAGATCGGGCGGCACGCCGGCCCGTCCGAGAAAGGCCGGCAGATCGGCGATCTCATCGGGCCCGCGCACGAAAGGGATGCCGAAATGCGCCGCCAGCCGCTCGAGGTCCCCGCGGTAACGGCCGGGCAGAATGATGCGGCTCGCGCCTTCAGCGAGCTTCACCCGCCGCCTGATGATGTCTTCCGTCATCAGCGCCGCGACCTTGACGCCGACATCGACGATCTCCCATGCGAACTCGGTTTCGCCGAGACCGGCGAGCAGCCTTTCCAGCCGCGCTTTGGCCAGATGGCCGGTCAGGAAGATCAGTCGCTCAGCCATGGCTCGCGAGTTCGGCCCGCCGCCCGAGGACAGCCGTCTCCAGGTCGGCGAACGACTCGACGACCCTGGTCCGTTCGAAGCTCTTGAGCCGCTCGGTGTTCTCCAGGTCGATCTTTCGCGGATAGACCTTGACCGGTCCGTGCGGCGCCATGGTTTCGAGCTCGGCGCGGTGTCGCAGGCAAAAACGATCGCCGGCACGCGGCATTTGCCCGCCTGGGCAAAGACATTGGTGACGAGCGTATCGGAAATGCCGAACACACATTTCGCGACAGTGTTGGACGTGGCCGGCGCCACCACAACCGTATGGTAGACGCCATGATAGAAACCGCCGACCGGCACCGCGCTGGCCGTCTTGTCGTGCAGGACGCGCATCGTTTTCGGAAAATCCAGCTTGAGGCCATACATGCGCAGCACCTCGTTGGCGGCCTTCGAGACGAAGATATCGCAATGCTCGAGTTCGTGGATCAGCGCAAAACTTTGCGTGAAGAAGTGGCCGGAACCGGTCAAGGCCCATGCCCAGCGCGGCGTGTGCAGCTTCGCCATCGACTATCCTGCTCTTCTCGCCGGCATGACCGAGCGCGTGATGCGGGTTCCCGGCAGCCTGCCCGACGACAGCATCGGCCCGGCCGTGGCAGCATCTTCCGGGCCGGCGAGATGGAGAGCAATGTCACCTGGCAGCATGCCGGCGAAGCCGGCGTCGACGATGCCCCTGGCCGTCAGGCTGTCGACGCCGTCGGGTCCGAGAACGCGCCGGTCTGCTTGATCAGCAGCAGCGCATCCGCAGCGAGCTTGCCGGCAAGCCACGCGGCAAGCAAGTCCGACGTGATATCCCAGGAGGCCCGGATATCCGGCCGAAAATGGCCAGCCCGGACGGCAGCCAGACAGGGATCTTCCCGGCGCTCAACCGCTTGCTCGATCTCTTCCAACGACCGCGCCGGCGCCAGCCTTTCATGGCGATCGAGGATGACATAGCCGAATTGGTCCATGGCCAGGATCGCCATGGCGTGGGCGGCGGTATCGGAGAAATTCATGCGCTTCTGTGCGTCGCGGACCTGATCGGCGAAGGGGCCGCCGCCGGGCACGATCACCAATGGCAGGCTGGAACGCGCCAGTGCGGCGATCCACTCCCCCATCTCGGCCTCAGGGCCGTGCTGCCGCCGAGCTTGACGACGGCTCGGCTCACGAGGCGGCGCCTTTCTTGCCGGGCCGGGGAAGCCTTTGTCGTCGCTTCCGGACAGCGCGCCCGGCCGCAGCGCCGACGGCTGCTGCTTGCGCGCCGCCGTTCGATTTCGACGCCGACGCCGCCTGGCCCAAGCTCCTGCTTTTCCACCCGGACGGTGACGCGCATGACGCGCGGATCCTCGAGCACATGCGCGGCCACCTGTTCGGCCAAGGCTTCGCTCAGCTGCACATGGCCGCGCGCCACGATCGTGCGGATGCCATCCATGATCACGTCGTAGGAAAACACGTGGCGCATATCCTCGGGACTGCTGGTCACCCGCAGCACATCGGCTGTCGACGTCGAAACGCACATTCTGCGTGTGGCCGTGCTCGAAACTGTAGGCGCCGATCTGGACAGGCAAGACAAAATCGCGGACGAAAATCTTGTCTGTCCCCAGCGCCGGATCGACGCTGTCCGGCGAATAGCCGCGCGCTGCCAGCAGGCGGTAGTCGACACGCGCCGTGCACTGCCGGCCTGGCGTTCTTCGGGGATCAGGGCGCGTATCTGCCCGACCGCTGTCAGCATCGATCGGGCCGGTGCGTCGTGCTTGGTCGCAGAGTGCGCCTCGAAAGCCGAGAAAGTCCGGCGCGAACGGCAAAAGCCGCGGGATATCAGGAGCTTCGAGCGATCCGCTCAAGCCACCGACAAGACCGAGAGACCTGGCGCGGTTGAGGAAAGCCGGGATGCGCTCCGGTGGCAAATGGTCGAGCAGCCGCCCTTTGGCCTTATCTGCCGTGTCGACCATCGCTCCATGGAAACCATGCTTCGCGAAAATCGGCAAAAGCTCGAAATCCGGCGGCGAGATCGGCGAACAGGACGGCGATCAGTTTCGTTCCGGGCGCAAGGGGTGCAACCGCCCGGCGCAGGCTTCTGGCTTGCGGCGGGAAAAAGCCGATCTTGACAAAATCCACGCCGGTCGAGGCGATCTCTTCGGCCTTGACGCGGATCGTTTCGGGCAGCATCGGCAGGTCGCCGCAGACGGCGCTTGTCGCGCGACGTCCGGCGATGGAGGTCACGGTCTGCCGGATGTCTCGGTCGCCACGGCGCCCAACGCGCCGGGCTGTCGGATTCTTCAGATCGATGATGTCGGCGCCGCCCGAAATGGCAATTTCCGCCTCCGCCGCCGGTAACGCTGGCAAGCATCCTGGTCATTTGTCAGCTGCTTCTCCAGCACAGGCAGCGCCGGACAGCCGCCTTGATACGAGGCAATTCGATCGCTTGCGCACGCCAGATGCGTCGGGATCGCTGCGCAAATCTCAGCGCGCTGTGATGCTTGTGGCGACCGTCCCTGCTGCAAGCGCGTCTGCCGCTGACATCTGGCCGAGCACAAGCACACCGTCACGAAAATGTTGCTCCGGCGGGCCTTGCGATCCGGAAAGGTGGGTTAGGTCATCGCGGGCACCGAAGACAACGCACCTTGCCTTCCGCCTCTGGGCGATGGTGTGCGTGAGAAGAAGCATGAAGAGCATCGGTGCCAAACACTCTCGCGTTTAATCGGCCTTTTTTTGGTGAGCGTCAACGTTGCGCGGCGCTGTCGCACAGGAGGCGCGCGCCCGCAGCCAAGCCCGCGAAGCCAGATGCCGAGATACGGATCGGCTATTTGCGCGCCTACGAGCCGAAGCTGGCGCTGTCGGTGCTCGACATCCCGCCGCGCGACGAAGGCGTTGCCGGCGCCAATGTGGCGATCGGCCGACAACAACACGACCGGCAGCTTTCATCGGCCAGAAATTCATCCTCGACGTGACCGAGGTGAAGCTCGATGCCGACGTCGTGCCGACCTTCAACGAGATGATCGCCAAAGGCGAAAGATACGTTCTGACGGACGTCTCGGCCAAACAATTGCTGTCGATCGCCGATAAGGCGCGCGACAACGGCGTGCTGATCGTTCAATGTCGGCAACACCGACGACAGTCTGCGCGAGGAAAAGTGCCGCATCAACGTGTTCCACATTGCGCCCACACGCTCGATGCTGGCCGACGGCCTGGCGCAATATCTGATCTGGAAACAATGGCCGCGCTGGGTGCTGATCTACGGCTCGCATGAGCGCGACAAGCTGTTCGCCGAAGCGCTGCGCCGCGCCGCCGAGCGTTTCGGCGGCGAGATCGTCGCCGAAAAGGAATTCAAGGACACCGGCACCGCCAGCAGACCGATTCCGGCATGGTCCAGATCCAGAAGCAGATGCCGGTTTTCACCCAGGATCTGCCCGACCATGACGTCGTGCTCGTGGCCGACGAGAGCGAGGTGTTCGGCACCTATCTGCCGTTCCGCACCTGGGTTCCGCGGCCGGTCGCCGGCACAGCCGGCATGGTTCCGTCGGCCTGGCATCCGGCCACCGAGCAGTGGGGCGGCGCGCAAATCCAGAACCGGTTCGAGAAGGCGACCAGGCCGGCGCATGCTGTCGAAGGACATGAACGCCTGGACGGCGGCGCGCATCATCGGCGACGCGGCGACGCGCACGCAGGGCGCCGATCCCAAGAAGATCGAGGATTTCATCCGCGCCGATGATTTTTCGGTCGCGGCGTTCCGCGGTCAGAAGGTGACATTCCGCAAATGGAACTGGCAGCTGCGCCAGCCGGTTTTCCTGGGCGACGGGCGCGCGGTCGTCACGACCTCGCCCCAGGAAGGGTTCCTGCACCAGGTCTCCGAACTCGACACGCTGGGCGTCGACCAGCCGGAGACCAAATGCGTGTTGAAATGAGCCGAAGGCAGGAGCAAGCATTGAAATCGGGAGGAGGATTGATGCGAATTCTGGCCGCGGCAATGGCCGGACGGGTCGCGCTTGCGGTGGCCAGCCCGGCCTCGGCCTTCATGGCCTATGTCTCCAATGAGAAGGACAACACGGTCACCGTCGTCGACACGACGACAATGCAGGTCGTCAAGACCATCAATACCGGCCAGCGGCCGCGCGGCATCACCATCTCGCATGACGGCAAGTTCGTCTATCTCTGCGCCAGCGACGACGACACGATCGAGATCATCGATACGGCGACGCAGCGAGATCGTCGGCACGCTGCCGTCCGGCCCCGACCCCGAGCTCTTCGTGCTCTCGCCCGACGGCAAGACGCTCTACGTCGCCAACGAGGACGACAATCTCGTCACCGTCATCGACATCGAAAGCAAGGGCGTCATCGCCGAAGATCCCGGTCGGCGTCGAGCCGGAAGGCATGGGCATCAGCCCCGACGGCAAGACGATGGTCAACACGTCGGAAACGACGAACATGGCGCATTTCATCGACACCTCGACGCATGAGATCACAACAACGTGCTGGTCGATGCGCGGCCGCGCTTTGTCGAGTTCACCCCCGACGGCAAGGAAGCCTGGGTCAGCTGCCGAGATCGGCGGCACGGTGTCGGTCATCGACAATGCGACGCGCGAGGTGAAGAAGAAGATCACCTTCGAGATTCGCCGGCCTGCGCGCCGAGTCGATCCAGCCGGTCGGCATCCGCATCACCGCCGACGGCAAGAAGGCCTATGTGGCGCTGGGTCCCGCCAATCGCGTCGCGGTCGTCAACACCGAGACCTACGAGGTGACCAAATACATCCTCGTCGGTCAGCGCGTTTGGCAGCTGGCTTTCACGCCCGACCAGAAGACAGATCATCAGCACCAATGGCGTTTCGAACGACATCACCTTCATCGATGTCGCGACGGACGAGCCGGTGCAGTCGGTGACGGTCGGCAAATTGCCGTGGGGCGTCGTCGTGTCGCCGAAATAGCCAATCGTATCAAGGGAGAGAGAACGAGATGCGGAACTATCGAAAGATTGCGCTTGCCGCCCTGCTGGGAACGGCGCATGGCGTTATCGCACGCCGTCGCGCAGGACGGCGACGACGATGATGACGACGCAGCCGCCCCGAAGCCGAAGCCGCCGCGCCTGCGGAAGGCGCGGAAAAGGTGACCCGCGCCAGCAAGGACGTGCCCGAACTGATCCTGGGCACCAAGGAAGACCAGTTCACCGCCAACCAGAAGGATTTCACGCTGATCTCCGGCCAAGGCTATCGCTGGAAGATTACCGCCGCCGGCGGGCTGGAGTATAAATTCCACACCGACCTGTTCCGCAATGTCTGGAACAACCAGATCGTCATCAATGATCTCGAAGTGCATATGAACGGCGCGCCGGCCTGGCTGGAGTTCGATGCCGACGGCACGATCCAGGTTCAGTTCACGACGATCCGCCCGGGCATCTACACCTGGTCGGTGCCGGATTTGGCGGACAAGGGTATGAAGGGTACGATCACGATCAAATAGAGCAGAAGGAGGTGACGCGCCTTTTAGGGGAGGCCAACCTTGCAGCATGTGAGGACAGGCAAGGAAACAGGTATCGTGCCGGCGCTCGACGTGGCGGCGGTGAGCCATTCCTATGGCCGCAAGCGCGCGCTGGACGACGTGTCTTTTTCGATCGCGCCGGCGACCTTCAGCGTTCTGCTCGGCCTGAACGGCGCCGGCAAGACGACGCTGTTTTCGCTGATCAGCCATCTTTACGACACCCGAAAGGGTGCGATCCACATTTTCGGGCACGACATCCGCCGCGCGCCGGGTGAAGCGTTGCGCCGGCTCGGCATCGTGTTCCAGGCGCGCACGCTCGATCTTGATCTCAGCGTCTACCAGAACCTGTCCTACCACGCCTCCCTGCACGGCATCGGCAAGGCCGATGCCAAGACTGCGCATCGACGCGCTGCTGGAAGCGGTCGAGATGACCGGTCGCTTGCACGACAAGGCCGGTTCAGCCTGTCTGGCGGCCAGATGCGCCGCATCGAGATCGCGCGCGCCCTGCTGCACCGCCCGCCGCTGCTGCTGCTGGACGAGGCGACGGTCGGGCTGGACGTCCAATCCCGCGCCGGCATTTTGGCCAACATCCGCAGGTTGGTCGCGACCGAAGGCATCAGCGTCTTCTGGGCGACGCATCTGATCGACGAGGTTGGGGACGCGGACGAGGTCGTCGTGCTGCACCAGGGCAAGCTGGTTGCGAGTGGCAAGGTTGGCGAGGTGGTGACGGCGACGGGTGAGAAGGATATCGGCGAGGCGTTTGGCGTGCTGAGCGGGGAGGGGGATGCACGTCATGACGCGTCGATCTTCACCCGCCACCCCCTTGCCGGCCTCCGGCTTCGGCCTGTCGCAATATCTCATCTGCCTGAAAGGCGTGCTGAAGCGCGAGGGGCTGCGCTTTCTCAACCAGCGCGAGCGCTTCGTCTCCTCGCTCGTGCGGCCGTTGTTGTGGCTGTTCATCTTCGCCGCCGGCTTCCGCCAGGTGCTCGGCGTCTCGATCATCCCGCCCTACAAGACCTACGTGCTCTACGAGGTCTACATCACGCCGGGCCTGTGCGGCATGATCCTGCTTTTCTCCGGCATGCAGTCCTCGCTCTCGATGGTCTACGACCGCGAGATGGGCAATATGCGCACGCTGCTGGTCAGCCCGTTTCCGCGCTGGTTCCTGCTGGTGGCCAAGCTGCTTGGCCGGCGTCACGGTTGCGATCGCGCAGGTCTACGCCTTCCTGGTCATCGCCTATTTCTGGGGCGTGAAGGCGCCGGCCATGGGCTACATCGCGATCCTGCCGGCGCTGTTCCTCGGCGGGCTGATGCTGGGCGCGCTGGGGCTTCTGCTCTCCTCGCTGATCAAGAAGCTGGAGAACTTTGCCGGCATCATGAACTTCGTCATCTTCCCGATGTATTTTGCGTCTGCCGCGCTCTATCCGCTGTGGCGGGTGCAGGAATCCAGCCCGCTGCTGTTCCGCATCTGCCAGGCAAACCCCTTCACCTATGTCGTCGAGCTGATCCGCTTCGCCTTCTATGGCCAGATCGAGTGGACGTCGTTGGCGGTTGTCGTCACCTTCACGGTGATTTTCCTTACCGGCGCCATCATCGCCTACGATCCTTCCCGTGGGCTGATGGTGCGCAAGCAGGACGGCGGAGGAAACGGATGAGATATCGAGTTGCTCTCCCTCAGCGGTCACCGTCCACGAACGCTGAGCGGGCTGCTCTCCGCGTGCCATCGGCATTCGTGACGCTTATCGTCGCTGTGTCGGTCTCACTACCGCCCATGCCGCCCAAGGCACCGACCCCGACTGGCCCTGCATCCAGCGCAAGGTGCCGGAGCTGTCGCTGCCGCAGATATGGAACGGACCCGAACTGCCGGCCGGAAGCATCCAACTGGCGCGACGACAAGGATGTCGCCGAACTGGTCGGCGAGGTGGCGCAGCGGCGCATCCCGATCGCCGAGGCGCAGCAGACGATCCGTGATTTCGTCCCGCAGCTCGAAGCCGGGCGAGAAGACAAAACGGCTCTCCATGCTGGCGCGCGGCCTGTTCGACCACATGAACTCCGAACGCTCGCAGGTGATTTCCGGCATTGGGCGTTATGCGCGCGGGCAGGCCGAAATCGCCGCGCGGCTGCGCAAGGAGGCTTCGCAAATCGGCGAATTGCAGATGAAGCCGGATGCCGACATCGCCAAGGTGCAGGCGCTCGTCGACAAGCTGAATTGGGAAACGCGCATCTTCGAGGAACGCGTGCAGTCGCTCAGCTTCGTGTGCGAGGCGCCGACGCTGATCGAGCAGCGGCTCTACGCCCTGTCGAAGACCGTGGCCGAGGAATTGGCAAAGAAATAGTCTATGTCGCCAGGAAACTGGCGCCGGCATAGATCGCCGCCACCACGCCCAGGATTGGATAGGGCCCGATCTTCGTGAAGTACAGCACGGCGAACACGACGACGATCGTCGCCCAGTCGAACAGGGTGAAGCCAGCGGCGGTGGTCAGAATGTAGAAGCCGGCAAAGATCAATCCGACGGCAATCGGCACCAGTCCACGTTCGATGGCTGTTACCCAGGGTGAAGCGCGACGGCGCAGCCAGAGTTTGCCGACAAGTCCGATCAGCAGCGACGATGGAATGAAGATCGCCAGCGTCGCAGCGATAGCGCCAACGAGGCCGCCGACCTGCCAGCCGATCAGTGCGACGATCAGCGTACTCGGGCCAGGTGCGGCGCGCGAAATCGCGAACAGGTCGGTGAACTGCTGGCCGCTCATCCAGCCGAGCACCTCGACCGTCTCATGCTGCAGACCGGCGACGATCGCCTGCCCGCCGCCGAACGACACCAGCGACAGCGGCACGCACAGCAGGATGAGGTTGAGAAGCTTGCCGTCATCCATGCTTGTGCTTTCCTGTCGAGGAGGTAGGACGAAACGATGCTGGCCGGCGTCAGCACAAGCACCGTCCACACGAGGGGCCAGCGCAACAAGGCGACAGCAAACGAAAATCGCTATCGCTATGAGGATCGGCACGATCTTGCCCTTCAGCAGCTTGCTTGCCTTGACGCCGTTGATCAGCGTCGCCGAAATGCCGACACAGGCGAGCCCGGTGAGCACGGCCTGCGCTTCCGGATAACCCTTGAGCTGCTGATAGAGCCCGGCCAGAACCAGGATCAGGATGAAGGCCGGAAACACCATGCCGAACGCGGCGACGACCGCGCCTGCCGTGCCGCGCAATTGCATGCCGAGGAACACGGCGAGGTTCACCGCATTTGCGCCGGGCAGGACCTGCGCAACGGTCAGGGCCTGCAGAAAACTCTCCTCGCTCAGCCAGCCGCGCCGCTCCACCGTCTCGCGATAGGTCCATGCCGTCGTGCCGCCACCGAAGGATATTGTGCCAAGGCGCAGGAAAGAGACAAGCATCGCGGACAAGGCGACAGGCGGCTTTGTCTGCGTCGTCTCTTCAGCCGGCTGAATATCCATGCCCACCCCGCGCAATCTTGGCTGCGTAATAGTCCCAGGCCTTGGCGAAGAGGTTGGGCTTGTCAAGGTTCTTGCGGCAGGCGGCGATCTCTTCGCCTGAAAGGGCATATGGCTTGCCGAGAGAAGCCGCCTCGCATTGCCGCCGCGCGTTTTCTTCCAGATAGAGCGCCAGCACGGTTGCGGTGCGAAGGTCGGGTCCGACGCTAATCATGCCGTGCGACTTGAGCAGGATCGCCGGGTTGTTGCCCATGCATTTCGCGACCGTGTGCCCGACTTCGGCTGTGTTGATCGACAGCGGCGACGGAAAGACCGGGAGTGTCGGCAGTAGCGCGCCTTGCGGGAACACCGGGCGATAGGACGTGCCGATCGAGGACAGCATGGTCGACCAGAATGGGTGTCCATGCACGATCGCTTCGACATCCGGCCGAATGCGGTAGATCTCGGTGTGGATGTGGATCTCCATCGGCGGCGCATCGTAGCCGTCGCGCGGGCTACCATCGTCGTAGGTGGCAATGATATCGTCGCGCGCCAGAGCGCTGCGCACCGACTTGCCGCTGTTGATCAGGCAGCCATCACCATGCCGCACGCTGACATGGCCGTTGAAGTCGATGATGCCATTGGCTTCGAGAATACGCAGGGATGTCAGCAGATCGTCGACGAGGGCAGTGTCCAGGCTTGCCATCGTCGCTACTTGCTCGCTGACGCAGCACGTGTGGGCTCCGCCTTCTCGCCACCATGGCCGTGATGCTCGCCATGATGGTGGCTGTGCCCATGATGGTGATGGTCGTGCGGGTGGTCATGACCATGCTCATGGGGATGAACGTGCTCATGCCCGTGCGAGCGGGCAGGTGCGTGCTCATGGTGATGGATACGATGACGTGGCGCGGTCGTGCGCGGGTCCTCGCTGAAGATCAGCGACTTGATCGTCACCGGCACGGTGCGCGAGGGCAGCCTGATCTTGCCAAGATCGATGTAGTCGAAATCGCGAAGCTGCATGCCGTCGATGATCAGCAAATCGTTGGTCACGCCCAGTTCCTCGGCCATGATGCGTCCGAGCGTCATCGCGACATCACCGTCCAGCATGACATAGAGCGGCTTGCCGGCGTCGAGCCGGTCAGCCATGCCCAGCCGCAATCCCTCGGCGAAGGCGCGGATGCGCCCATATTCAGGCTGGCCCTCCCAGCGCAGCGCCAGCGCCACATCGCGGTCGGTTCCGGCAAGGTCGAACGCCGTCAGATGCGCCTTGATGGCGTTGCCGATCGCCGCCGGATCGAGCACCTCGCCAAGCGGCGCGACAGGCTGCACGACCTGCAAATTGCGGCGCGGCAAAAGCCGCCCCGGGCTGGTGATATGGCTGGTGTTGCCGCTGAGCTGCACCGTGTATTCGGAGGCGCCCAGCGCCGTGGCGCGGATGCAGGCGGCGGCGGGTAGCAGCGGCCAGGGCAGAGCGTCGAGTTCCTTGCGGAAAGCCTCGCCAAGCCGCTTGCCCATGTCGCCGAAGTCTCGGCTTTCGCGGCCATAGACATATTCGCCGACGCCGCCCGAGACAATGACGCCTTCGATATTGCCGAAATCGCTGATCGGGTCGGTGAGATAGAGTTGCTCGACATGAGCCGGTAGTGGGCTCTTGGTCAGCGCCGACGCCAAAGTGCGGGCCATGCGCGCGGCGACGCGGTCGAGGTCAGATTGCTGGACCATATCGCCCAACGCCCAATGGAAGCCCGCCTCATGCGCGTGATGCCAGCCGGCAGGGTCGAGCCGCGAAATGCGGCCGTCCGGCTCGGTTACCTGCAGTCGCCCGCCGATATGGATCGCGCCGGTGGCCAGCACCGCGCCGCCTTCGACGATGGCCAGCTTCGTCGTGCCGCCGCCGATGTCGATGTTCAGCAGCCGCTTGCCGAGATCGTAGGAGGCACGCGCCGCGCCCGAGCCATAGGCGGCCAGCATCGCCTCCATGTGGTGGCCGGCGGTGGCGCAGACGAATTCGCCGCCCTGTTCGGCCAGGATGCCGGCGATGCCTTCGGCGTTCTCGCGCCGCAGCGCCTCGCCGGTGAGGATCACGACGCCGGTGTCGATTTCCGCGGGGCTCACGCCGGCTGCGCCGTAGGCCTCGTCGATGATCGCGCCTAGCGCCGCGTCGTCGATCTTCGTGTCGCTGCGATAGGGCGTCAGCCGCACCGGCGATTCATAAAAGGTCTCGCGCTTGGCAACGATATAGCGGCTGGTCAGATCCTCGCTGATGCGCTGCATGTGCAGGCGCGAAAACAGCACCTGCGTGCCGGACGAGCCGATGTCCATGCCGACACTGGTCAGCAACACGTTGTCCTGCAGCCAGATCGGGTTTTCTTCCAGCGGTCCGAGCGAGCTGTAGTCGTCATGATCGTGATCGGCGTCCGGCCCGTGCTCATGGTCGAGCGCATCGCCATAGACGTGATCGTCGATCGAATGGCCGGGCCGTTGGGTGTTGTCGTTTGCCGTCATGCGCTGCCTCGGGGGCGGGTGCTCTGTTGATGCGCATTGTAATTTCAGGGCTTTGCCGTTTCGAGCCTTTTGGCGATAGCGTTTCGTTTCACCAGCAAGATCATGGATGCAGGGCAAAAGCCGGGCCGCTTGCTGCCAGCCATTTTCGATATTTCTCGGCGTTCGGCCATTGCTTTACCGCTTGTGCCGATTGCGGCGGGCCGATGCGGGCGCGAACGCTCGTGAGGCTCCAGCGAATGGAAGGGTGTGCGATGGCGGACAATGCAATCGTATCGGAGGAACTGGCCAAGAAATTCTCGAGCGAGAAGGAAAGCCCCTATACGCGCTGGGTGGCCAAGGAAGGCCTGGAGATCATCGACTCCTTCTATGTGCGCAGTCTGAACACGGTTGACCTGAAGCCCTGGCCGCGGCGCGGCGGGCGTGGCGTGTTCCTCAACCACGACGCCTCGCGCACCTCGAACGATTGTTATGTCTGCGAAATCCCGGCCGGCGGAAAGCTGGCGCCGCAACGCCAGCTTTTCGAGGAGATGATCCTGGTGCTGGATGGCGTCGGATCGACCACGGTCTGGAACGACGCCGGCAAGAAGGTCAGCTTCGAATGGAAAGCCGGCGCGCTGTTCGCCATTCCGCTCAACAGCTGGCACCAGCATTTCAACGGCTCCGGCCAGCAGCCGGCGCGTTTCGTGTCCGTCACCAACAACCCGCCGGTGATGAACCTCTACGAGGACGAAGAGTTCATCTTCAACTCGCCCTTCGACTTCAAGAACCGGTTCAACGGCGAGCCGGACTATTTCGCCAATGGCGGCGAGCAGAAGGGCCTCTTGCTGCAGACGAATTTTGTCGCCGACGCAGTAAACTTGCCGCTGATCGCGGCCAAGGAGCGCGGCGCCGGCGGCGGCCATATCCGCTTCAACATGGCGCGCGGCTCGATGAACAGCCACATCTCGCAGTTTCCGGTCGGCACCTACAAGAAAGGCCACCGCCACGGCCCGGGCGCGCATGTCATCATCCTGTCGGGCGAAGGCTACAGCCTGATGTGGCCGGAGGGCGAGGAGCCGCGCCGCTACGAGTGGGAGGTCGGCTCGATGATCGTGCCGCCGAACCTGTGGTATCACCAGCATTTCAACACCGGCGCGACGCCCGCCCGTTATCTTGCCTTCAAGCATGAGGTGGTTTCCATCCGCAACGCGCAGGGCGTGCCGAAAGCCTGGATCAGCCAGCGCATCGGCGGCGACCAGATCGACTATGCCGACGAAAAGCCGCTGGTGCGCACCATGTTCTCCGACGCGCTGGCCAGGCACGGGCTGGAAACCAAGATGGAGAAGGTCTACGAAGCCGAGAAGGCGGACCTGCCCGAATGGAACATTCGTCGGGCGTCCTAAGGCTTGAAGGGTTGGTGATATGTGCGGTGAGCTCGAAGACGACAAGCAACTCGACGACGAGGTGCTGACGCGCCTGCTCTACATCGCGCGTGGTTATGGTGTGACTTCAGATACTTTGACGGCTCGAGCCGCTCCGCCGCTCACCGGCGACGCGGAACGCCCCGCCTATATGACGGATCTCTTCCGCCGGGTGCTCAATGCCACGGTCAGCGATTTGAACGCCATTCCCGAGGGCCACCGCACCGAGACCATCGCCAACCAGGCAATTGTCTTTGCCCGGCTGGCTGGTTTTCTTGCCGGCCAACTACCGCCGGGCGACGGACATGACGCGGCCGATGCTGGAGGCGATGCTCGACGGCCAGGCGGAGCCGGAGCGCATGATGAAACACCTGCGCGATCACGATCATGGCCACGGCCACGATCATGAACACGGGATCACCACGATCACCACTGAACGACGTGGCACTCGACCGGCGAGCCATCATTGATGCGCGCAATGCTCGGCACGTTGAGCTAAGCCGTCTCCGGCCGCCTTCACGATGCGCCGCGGCCGGTTCGAGCCGTTCCCACTGGCTGTCGGGCCGCTTCATCTCCTCCTCGACGACGCGCTTCAACACGGTGAGCGTCGCCTCGAATGCCTTGGAGATCGAGCGGCGCTTCGAATAGGCGAGGTGCAGCAGCCGCTTGATCGTCGGATCGACCACCATCTGGCTGCCGACTGTACCGGCATAAGCCGGATTGCGCACCGCGCCGCGCGGCATCACCGAACATCCCAGACCACCGCCGACGAAGTCGCGTATCGCGGCCATGGAATCGACTTCGTGCACGATGTTCGGCGTGATGCCGAGATTGGCCGCGAGCCGGTCGATTTCGGTGCGCACCAGGTGCGGCCGCGTCGGCAGGATCAGGCGATGCGACATCGCTTCGGCCAGCGTGATCGTATCGCCGGGACGGCGGCCGTCGCGTAGCGGATAGACGAAATACATCGCTTCCGAGGCCAGCGGTTCGAAGGCCAGTTGCTCGCCGCCTTCGCGCGTGTTGTAGACCAGCGCCGCATCCAGCCGCCCGTCGAGCAGATACTCGACCAGCATTTCGCTGAGCGCTTCCTTGACGGTCAGATGCACCGCCGGCAGGTCTTTCGAAACGCGCTCGACCAGCGACACCGCGACCGCCTCGCGCGCCGTTGGTGTGAGGCCTATCGAGACATTGCCGCTCGGCACTTTCGAGTAGCTGGTCATCTCTTCCTTGGCGAGGTCGGCATAGCGCAGCAACACCTCGGCATGCTTCGCCAGCAGGCCTCCGGCCTCCGTCGCGCGGATGCCGCGCGAGTGCCGTTCGAGCAGGCTCAGGCCAAGCTCTTCTTCCAGCTTGCGGATGTGCAGGCCGAGCGCCGGCTGCGCGACATGCACGCTCTCGGAAGCCTTGGTGATCGAACCGTGTTCCAGCACGGCGAGATAGAGCCGCAAGCTTCTCAGATCCATTTGGCTGACTCTCCTCCCAGAGCGTGGCTAGCCAGATCATAGCCTTATGGAGAGAGGCTTTCCAAGCTATTTCTTGCTTGGCTCAGAAATCACACGTCGATGACAAGCCGTTGTTTTTACGATTATCCCGCTCGAATTGTGGTCGATAGCTGTCAGCTCGCCAATTGCCTTCTTGCCAGCCTGCGCGATTATCGCTGAACCTGCCCGCCAACTCGAAATCCATCAGCAGCCTCGCGTTTTTTGTTTTGGACGTTGGCGGCGTGACCCGCCAGATTTGAACTCAGAGATCGCCGTGAGAGATCGCGGAACGATGTCGTGCAGCCTGAAATGGGCTGTCGGGATTCGGCGATGCCGAGCCCCGGGTCGGGAGGAATTGGACCGCACAATGATCGAGACAATGTTCGGGGCGCTGTATGGCCTCGTAAGCTCTCCGCATATTATGGGCCTGATGCTGCTGGCCGTGATCTTCGGTCTGTTGGTCGGCGTGACGCCTGGCATCGGCGGCAAGCTGTCGATCGCCATGGCGATCCCCTTCGTCTTCGGCATGGAGATGATCGCAGGCGCCGTCTTCCTGCTCACCATGCATGCGGTGAACGGCACCAGCGGCCAGATCTCCTCGATCATGTTCGGCGTTCCCGGCGACGGCGACGACGCCGCCACCACGCTCGACGGCTATCCGCTGGCCAAGAAGGGGCAGGCCGGCGCGCGCGCTCGGCGCCAGCATCACCGCGTCCGGCGTCGGCGGCATCATCGGCGCCGTCGTTTTCGCGCTGATGATCCCGATCCTGGAGCCGGTGGTGCTGGCAGTTCAGCCCGGCCGAATTTTTCCTGCATCGCGCTGCTCGGCATCACCTTCATTGCGTTCCTCTCCAGCGGCGACAAGATCGTCAAGGGCCTGATCGTCGGCTTCTACGGCCTGATCCTCGCGACCGTCGGCATGGACCCGCAGACCGGCACGCCGCGCTATCGCCGGCGACATGCTGTTCCTGTGGGACGGCGTCAGCCTGGTGACCGCCGTGCTCGCGCTTTTCGCCGTGCCGGAAATGATCGCGCTCGGCTCCAGGGGCGGCTCGATCTCCGCAGTGCCGATGGAGGACAAGAACTTTTCCTACCGCCAGCTCGTGTCCGGCGTGATGGAAGTGCCGCGCCACTGGTGGCTGGTGCATCCGCACCTCGGTCATCGGCGCCGTCATCGGCATGATCCCGGGCCTCGGCGGCTCGGCCGCGGCCTGGCTCTGCTACGGCCATGCGGTGCAGACGTCGAAGCATCCGGAGCTGTTCGGCAAGGGCGCGATCGAAGGCGTCATCGCGCCGGAGACGGCAGTCCAACGCGAAGGAGGGCGGCTCGCTGCTGCCGACCTTGTTCTTCGGCATTCCCGGGTCAGTTCCGGCATGGCCGTGCTGCTCGGCGCATTCCTGATCCTCGGCATCCAGCCCGGCGCGATCATGATGACCGAACATCTGGACGTGGTCTGGACGCTGATCTGGGCGCTGGTCGTCGGCAACCTGATCGCGGTGGCGATCCTGCTTGTCGTCTGCCGCTGGGTGGCGGTGCTGACCTTCATCAACGGCCGCATGCTGGTGCCGTTCATCCTGGTGTTCGTCGCGATCGGCTGTTTCGTCAGCGAGTTCCAGTGGCAGAACCTGATCGTGCTCGTGCTGTTCAGCGCCATCGGCTACGGCTTCCTGCGCGCCGGCTGGCCGCGCGCGCCCTTCGTCATCGGCCTCGTGCTCGGCGGCAAGGCGGAAGAATCGCTGCAACCAGGCGCTCCAGCTCTGGGGCTACGCCTTCTTCCTGCGGCCGCATCTCGCTGGTGCTGATCGCCATGATCGTCGCGCTGATGAGCTACGCGCTCTACCGCAACCTTCGGCCGCGCCGCGGCCAAGTCCAGATCGGAGGTTAGAGCCATGAACACCTTCAGCACCTGGCTGACCGGCCTCATGCTCGCTGATCTTCACCGGCATGGTCGGGATCGCGCTGCAATATCCCGAAGGCGCGCGGATGATGCCGCTGGTGATCGGCATCCCCGGCATCGGGCTCTGCCTGCTGCAATTGGTGCTCGACGCCAAGAACGCCGAGGCCGGCGCTTTCGGCTATCGCTTCAAGGCTGCGCCGAAGGCCGGCAAGCCGGAAGCGGCCGCTATCGCGATCCCCGGCGAGGAGGAAGAGTTCGGCCCGAACACCGTGCGCGGCGAAGTCACCATGTGGGTCTATTTCGTGACCTTCATAGCGGCCGTCCTCACCTTCGGCTTCTACGTGTCGGTGCCGGTCATGCTGATTTCGTTCCTGCGCCGCGAAGCTGGCGCGAGTTGGCGGATGACGTTGGGTCTCGGGCTGGGCGCTACGCTGGTGATGTTCCTGATGTTCAGCGTGCTGCTGCACATCCGTCTGCATCCCGGTTTCATCACGCCGATGGTGATGCGGGCTTTGGGTTTCTAAGGGCAGTTTTGGCGATCGGTCATCCGTCGAGAGAACGGCCCGGCGCTGAAGCAAACATGGCAACAATGGGAGGTACCATGCATATCCGATTTTCAAGGCGCACAGCGCTGGCGACTGTCGCCGCAGGCTTCGACGCTGGGCCTCAGCCCAGCGCTGGCGCAGTCCGGGCCGGAGTATTTCGACGGCAAGACGGTGAACTACATCGTCGCCACCGATGCCGGCGGCGGTTATGACACCAACGGCCGCCTCGTCGCCGAATTCATGCAAAAGCACCTGCCGGGCTCGACCTTCGTCGTGCAGAACATGCCAGGCGCCGGCCATCTGATCGGCACCAATTTCGTCTACGCCTCGGCGCCGGACGGCCTGACCATCGGCACCTTCAACACCGGCCTGATCTACAGCCAGCTTGCCGGCAAGGAAGGCATCAAGTTCGACCTCGCCAAAATGTCGTGGATCGGCAAGGTTTCGTCCGACCCGCGCGTTTTCGTCGTCTCGAAGGAGTCGGGTATCGAGAACTGGGAACAACTCAAGGCTCTGAAGGAGCCGATCAAGTTTGCGGCCGCCGGCGTTGGCAGCGCGTCGACCATCGAGTCGACCATGATGATCAACACCCTCAAACTGCCGATCCAGGTCGTCACCGGCTACAACGGCAATGACGACCAGCTCGCCATGCGCCGCGGCGAGGTGCAGGGCATCCTGGGCTCGCGCTCGACCTTCCAGCAGTTCGTCGACGAAGGCCACGGCAAGTTCATCGCCCAGATCGGCGGATCGGAAACCGACGTGCCGCAACTTGCCACGCTGGAGACCGGCGGACGAGGCGCAGAAGGCGATCGCGCTGGTCGCCTCGCAGAGCAACATCTCGCGTCTGACCGCTGGTCCGGCTGGTATTCCGGACGACGTTCTGAAGACGCTGCGCGACGCCTATCAGGCTGCGACGTCGGATCCGGCGTTCCTCGAAAAGGCAAAGGCGCAAGGCTTGCCGGTCGACCCGCTGGTCGGCGATGCCGTCGCCCAGGCCGTCGCCAAGGCGATGGACCAGACGCCGGAGATGGTCGAGTTCCTCAAGGAGGCGACCGAAAAAGAAGGACTGAGCGGCGGCTTCACTGAACGCCGCAGGGACTGACTCACATACCGCCGCGATGACGCTCGCGGCGGCCCAACAGAGGGAACTCGAATGCAGGGAGGCTTCGCGTGAAAACCTTTTTCAAACTGGGCGCCGTCATCGGCGCCATCGGCATGCTGGCAGCGCCCGTTTCCGCACAGGAGGGCGCGGCCTTTTTCGATGGCAAGACCATCACCTATATCGTCGCGACCGATCCCGGCGGCGGCTACGACACCAATGGACGCCTGGTTGCCGAATATATGCAGAAGCACCTGCCGGGCTCGACCATCGTGGTGCAGAACATGCCTGGCGCCGGCCATCTGATCGGCACCAACTACATCTACGCCTCGGAAGCCGGACGGCCTGACACTCGGCACGTTCAACACCGGCCTGATCTACGGCCAGCTGGCCGGCGACCCCGGCGCAAAATTCGACTTCGCCAAGATGACCTGGATCGGCAAGGTGTCGTCCGATCCGCGCGTCATCGTCATGTCGAAGGAATCCGGCATCGACAGTTTCGAGCAACTGGCCGGCTCGAAAGAGACGATCAAGTTTGCCGCCGCCGGCCGCGGTAGCGCGGCTACGGTCGAGACCGGGATGCTGGCCAAGGCGATGAACCTGCCGATCGAGATCATCGACGGTTATGGCGGCAACGAAGACCAGCTCGCCATGCGTCGCGGCGAGGTCAAGGGCGTCATCGGCTTCCGCTCGACCTGGGAGAAATTCATTGCCGAGGGCAATGGCAAATTCATCGCCCAGATCGGCGGCTCGCAAACGGACGCGCCGCAGCTCAGCAGCTTCGCCCAAAGTGATGAGGCGAAGAAGGTCATCGCGCTGATCGAATCCCAGGCCAAGATCGCGCGCCTCACCGCCGGGCCGCCCGGCATCCCTGCCGATCGCGTGCAGGCACTGGTCGAGGCTTACGGAAAGGCGACGTCCGATCCGGAATTTCTGGAAAAGGCCAAGGGGCTGAAGATACCGGTCGAACCGATGGCCGGTCAGCCGGTGGCCGATGCGGTAGCGGCTGCGATGCAGCCGTCGCCGGATCTGGTCGTCTTCCTCAAGGAGATGATGAAGAAAGAATAGGGCCGGGGGTCCGCGGCCGGCGTCCACCACGCCGGCCGTTCGTTTTGAGCCGTCAACCACGGAATGGATCATGGACACGCAGTCAAATTCGGTAGCCGATCAGGAGAGCGAAACGTTGGGCTGGCAGTCGGACGTCATCGCCGATCTGATCAAGCAATACGGGTTTCCGTTCATCACGCTGAATCCGGGCGCCAGCTACCGCGGCGCTGCACGACTCGCTGGTCAATCACAACAACGACGATCCGCCGATGCTGCTTTGCCAGCACGAGAAGATCGCGGTGCAGATCGCGCACGGCTATGCCAAGGCGACCGGCGAGCCGCTGGCCGTGATCGTGCACAATCGTGGTCGGCCTGCTGCATGCGACCATGGGCATCTATTACGCCTACACCGACCGCGCGCCGGTGTTCGTCATCGGCGCGACCGGGCCGATGGACGAGGGCAAGCGCCGCCCGCGCGTCGACTGGCAGCACACCGCAAACGTGCAGGGCTCGGCGGTGCGCGACTACGTGAAATGGGACTATCAGCCGGGCGGCATCGACGGCGTGGTCGACAGCTTTGCGCGCGCCTATTCGATCATGATGACCGAGCCGCAGGGCCCGATCTACATGTGTTACGACGCGGCGATCCAGGAAGCGCCGCTCGAGGCGCCCGTGAAGCTGCCGGACACCAAGTCGGCCAAGATGCCGAGCCGCATCGCGCCCGAGCCGGCGGCCTTGCAGGAGGCGGCGGACCGCCTGCTGAAGGCGGATTGGCCGGTGCTGCTGCCGCAGTTCGTCGGACGCGATCGCAACGGCTTTTCCGACATGGTCGCGCTTCGCCGAAACGCTCGGCGCGCCGGTGGTCGACATGGACTGGCGGCTGAACTTTCCGAACAAGCATCCGCTCGACATGCGGATGAACAAGACAAGTCTTCAAGCACGCCGACCTGATCGCGCTGCTCGATTGCCGCGACTGGGAGCGGCCGACCCATGTCAACGACCGCATCAACCGCACGCTGAAGCCGCTCTATCCCGAGCCATTGCGAATGGCTCGACATCGGCTTCGCCGACATCGAGATCTCGAAATGGGCGACGGACTATCAGCAATTTCCCGAGGTCGCCGCAGCGCATGCTGGCCGACACGGCGATCGCCATTCCGGAGCTGACGAAGATCTGCAAGGCGCGCGTGAAGGACGACGCGAAGCTGCAACGCAAGATCGCCGAGCGCGCAGCCGCCGTGAAGGAGATGCATGACGTCCAGCGCGCGAAATGGCGCCGAGGAAGCCAAGCGAGGATTGGGACGCATCAGCCGATCACGCTGGCGCGGCTGGCGAGCGAAGTCTGGGACAAGATCAAGAACGAGGACTGGGTGCTGACCACCAAGCCGTTCGAGGAATGGGCGCTGAAGCTCTGGGACTTCGACAAGCCGCTATCGCTGGCCGGGCAAGGCGCTCGGCACCGGCACGCAGATCGGCATGGCGATCGGCGTCGCGCTGGCGCACAAGGGCAAGGGCCGGCTGGTGGTCGACTGCCAGACCGACGGCGATCTGATGTTCGATGTCGGCGCGCTCTGGTTCGCGGCCAAGCACAAGGTGCCGATCCTGTGCGTGATGCACAACAACCGCGCCTACTACAACGACTGGGAGCACCAGATCACCGTCGCGCGCCAGCGCGGCACGCCGGTCGAGCGCGCCTATATCGGCATGGACATTTCCGATCCGGCGCCCGATTTCGCGACGCTGGCGCGCGGCTTCGGCTGGTACGCGGAAGGGCCGATCGAGGAGCCCGAAGGACATCGCGGCGGCGCTGGAGCGCGCCATCGCCAAGGTGAAGGCGGGCAAGCCGGCGCTGGTCGACACGATCACGCAGCACGCGGGGTAGCGGCAGCAAGCGAACACCCCTCATCCGACCTCGCTTCGCTCGGCCACCTTCTCCCACAAGGGGAGAAGGCAGATTGCGGCACCTGCGCCGCCAGTCTCCAACGATGGAGATTGGCAACGGCGTTGATGCAGCGGCCCTGCCTTCTCCCCTTGTGGGAGAAGGTGGCCGAGCGAAGCGAGGTCGGATGAGGGGTGCTGGATGGAGCGGAGAATTATCATGAAAATCGGCATTGTTGGAACCGGCGAGATGGGCCTCGCCATGGGCGGGCATATCCTCGCCAAATCGTTCGAGGTTCACGCCTTCGATGTCAGCGCCGAGCGCCTCGGCATGGCCGCGGAAAACGGCATCACGACGCCATGACAGCATAACGTCCCTGGCCAAATCCGCCGACGTCTTCATCCTCGTCGTCGCGACCGACGCGCAAGTCGAGCAGGTCACGCGCGACCTCTGCGCCCACGCCGGCGACGGCGCGACCATCGTCGTCGCCGCGACCATCAGCCCGGAGACGGTGCGCGAGCTTGGGCCAGTCGTCGCCGAACACGGCAAACGTCTTGTCGATGCGCCGGTCGTCTACGGCGCGTCGGGCGCGCGCGAGGGCACGCTGCTGTCGCTCTGCGGTGGCGACGAGGCCGATATCGAGCGCGTGCGGCCGGCGCTGATGGCCTACAGCCGCGACGTCCAGCGTGTCGGGCCCGCTCGGCGCGGGGCAGGTGGCCAAGGCCTGCAACAACCTTCTGCACTGGGTGCATTGCGTCGCCAATTTCGAGACGCTGCTGATCGCCAAGCGCTACGGCATCGACGCGCAGCGCATGCGCGAGGTCCTGCTCGAATGTCCCGGCCAGAACGGCACGCTGCGGCGCTGGGACACGACCCGCTTCACCTGGCAGGAAAAGGACATGGACCTGACGCTGGAGCTGGCGCAGAAGGCCGGGCTGGTGCTGCCGCTGGCCGGCCAGGTCGACCAGATCATCAAGACGCTGAGCGCCGCCGACGTGAAGGGCTTGCTCTATGGCGATGAAGCGAATTATCTCGGCCGGACGATCAAGGCGATGACACCGGCGGAAGGCGGCTTGTTGTAGATGGAGGAGGCCGAAGACAGAAAGCCGTTCTGGCGCGATGCCTTCGACACGTCGTTCTTCATCTTCGCCGGCCTGGCGATCGTCGGCGGCGTCGCCTGTTACGCCCTTGTCGGCATCGATGCCGTAACCGCTTCCCTGCAGGACGATTCCGAGCTCGTCCTTTTCCTGATCCCCAAGCTTGGCGCGGCGGTGCTCATCGCGCGCTTCATCCAGGTGCTTTTGCCCGGCCGATTTCTTCGGCCGCTACATGGGCGAGGAGAAGGGCTTGAAGGGCATGGCGATCGCAACCGCCGCCGGCGCCGTGACGCCGGGCGGGCCGATGACCTCGTTCCCGCTCGTCACCATGCTGCGCGACACCGGCACCGGCGTCAGCGCGCTGGTCGCCTATGTCACCTCCTGGACGACGATGGGCCTGCAACGCGTCTTCATGTGGGAAGTGCCGCTGATGGGCGCGGAGTTCGCGGCGGTGCGCTTTATCGCTTCGATGCCGCTGCCGATCATTGCCGGTCTGGTCGCTCGGCTCTTTCCGGCCGAGGCATCCAAACCCACAGACCAAGGCAAGTAGGCGTGGGAACACTCGCGCTTTGGGGTCTGGCGCTGGCGCTCGGCCTGCTCGTCTGGATCAAGAAGGGCCGGGCCACCGCCTTCAACGCCCTGAAGAAGGCTGCCTATCGCGCGCTGCAGAACCTTGCCGCGCATTGTCGTGGCGGTGCTGACGGCTGGCTTTGCCGGCCAGCTTATCCCCAGCGGCCTGGTGGCAAACCATATCGGCCCGGATTCCGGCTTCACCGGCGTGCTCATCGCCATGCTGGTCGGCGGCTTCATTCCGGGCGGGCCGATCCTGTCCTTTCCGCTGGTCGTGGTGCTTTACGAAGCCGGCGCCGGGCTGGTGCAACTCATTACGCTGCTCACCGCATGGTCGGTCTTCGCCATGCATCGCGTGGTGATCTACGAAATCCCGATGATGGGCTGGCGCTTCAGCATGGTGCGGCTGTTGTCGTCGCTGCCCTTGCCGCTCATCGCGGCGGGATTGACGGCCCTGCTGCTGCAGCTAACCGGCTGACCCTCACCGGATCGATTGCAGGCCGCCCAGCAGCAACTGCGTCACCAGTTCGGCATAGTTCTCGCGGCTGATCGGACCGTTCGGCCGGAACCAGGTGTAGAGCCAGTTCAACATGCCGAACAACGACATCGTGACCGGCGTCAGCCGGCGGTTCTCGATATTTGGGTTGATCTGGCGCAGGACGCCGGAAAAGCGATGCACGATACGGCGCTCGATCTGCTGCAATTCGCCCCGCTGTTCGGTGGACAAAGAATTCATGCCGTTGAGCAACACCTGCTGGTGGCTGTCGGCGTTGCGATAGTTTTCAAGCACCGCCACAATCAGGAGCTTCAGCCTTTGGGCCGGCGGCAGTTCGGGCCGGTCGGCCGCCTGGATCGCCGCCTCCAACTCGATCAGATGGGTGCGGCCGATGTCGAAAATCAGCAGCTCCTTGCTGGGATAATAGTGGTAAAGCAGCGCCTTGGAGACGTTGTTCTCGCTGGCGATCTGCGCCATCGAAGCGTGCTCCATGCCGCGTTTGGCAAACACGGTCGCGGCGCTGTCCAGGATGCTGCGCTGCTTCGCCTCGAAATCCACGGCGCGCGTGCGTGCCATTCGCTACCCCTTGGGCGTGTCCGCCGCCACTCGGCAAGTCATGCTCTGTATGCCGCATTCCTGATCGCGATGGCAATGGTCTTGCATAATCCGTCCGGTCGATCAATTAATTCACCGGAGGCTCGGGCCGCTTGCCAGCCCAGGCGCAGGACCGCGTAAGTGCGGTTCACGAGGGACAGCGGCCCGTCGTGGAGGATATTTGAATATGGTTGTTCGGATCGAGAAGCAGGGCCATGTTGCTGTCGTGATTGTGGACAATCCGCCGGTCAATGCGTTGAGCCAGGCCGTCCGGCAAGGTCTTTGGGATGCTGCCGAAGCGATCGATCGCGATGAAGATGTCCAGGTGGCGGTTCTGATCTGTGACGGGCGCACCTTCATCGCCGGGGCGGATATCTCCGAGTTTGGCAAGCCGCCGCTTGAACCGCATTTGCCACAGCTGATCGCGCGCATTGAAGCGGCGGCGAAGCCATGGGTGGCCGCGATCCATGGGACAGCCTTGGGCGGCGGCCTCGAAGTGGCGCTGGGCTGCCGCTGGCGGGTTGCCGTCGCCTCCGCGAAACTGGGCCTGCCGGAAGTGACGCTCGGCATCATACCGGGCGCCGGCGGCACGGCGCGATTGCCGAGGCTCGTGCCGGTCGCGGACGCGGTGGAGATGGTGACAAGCGGCAAACCTGTTGCCGCCTCGCGGGCGAAAGCCATCGGCCTTGTCGATGCAATTGTCGAGGGCGATCTTCGCGACGGCGCCATTGATTTCGCACGGGCAGCCTTGTCGTCACCTTTGCCTGAACCGCTGTCGCAGCGCGCGGCCCAAAAGGCCGAACCGGCATTCTGGGCCGAGCAGGAGAAGGCAATCGCCAAACGCGCCAGGGGCGAGACAGCTCCGCTTAAGGCCTTGGCGAGCGTACGCAACGCCACCGAAACCGATTTCGTCGCGGCGATGGCCTTCGAGCGCCAGACGTTTCTGGAACTGCGCGGGTCGGATCAGGCGAGGGCGCTGCGGCATGTGTTCTTCGCCGAACGCGCCGCGCCTCGCCCGCCGGAATATGACGGCATAACCAGCCGGCCGGTCCGCAAGACGGCGGTTATCGGCGGTGGAACGATGGGAGCCGGCATTGCCGCCGCCCTGCGCGACGCCGGCCTGCCGGTGGTGCTGGTCGAGCGTGACGCAGCGGCAGCTGCAACGCGGTGTCGCCAATCTCGAACGCATCTTCGACGGCGCGGTACAGCGCGGCCGCCTAACCGAAACGCAGCGCGCCGAGCGCATGGCCGGCGTCGAACCGACGACGGACTATAAGCAAGCCTGGCGGACGTCGATCTGGTCATCGAGGCGGTTTTCGAAGACCTCGCAGTCAAGCGTGCGGTGTTCGAGCAATTGGATGCCGCCTGCCGGCCGGATGCCGTGCTGGCCACCAACACCTCCTATCTTGACCCGAATGCCATTGCGGCGGTTAGCAAGGTGCCGGAGCGCATTCTCGGCCTGCACTTCTTTAGCCCGGCCAACATCATGAAGTTGCTCGAGATCGTGCCCGCTTCGGCAACCGCGCCGGATGTCGTTGCGACCGGGCTGGCGCTGGCCCGCAGTCTGGGCAAGATCCCGGTCCTGGCCGGAGTGTGCGACGGCTTCATCGGCAACCGCATCCTGAAGAACAACCGGCCGGTGCTGGAGCGCCTGCTGCTTTCCGGCGTGCGCCCGGCCGAAATCGATGCCGCGATGCGCGGTTTCGGCCTCGCCATGGGGCCGTTCGAGGTGCAGGACCTTTCCGGGCTGGACATTGCCGGCATGCAGCGCAAGGCGGCGCGCGAGCGCGGCGAAACTCCGTTCGCGCCGATCGGCGATCGCCTGTTCGAAGCGGGCAGGCTCGGCCAGAAGACCGGCGGCGGCTGGTATGACTACACGCCCGGCGAGCGTGCGCCAAAATCGTCGCAAGCCGTCGAAGCCATTATCGCTGAAGAAGCCCAGCGTCACCCGGTAACGCGCTTCGAGACGGACGAACTCGCAGATTGCATCGTCTTTCCAATGATCGACGAGGGCGCGCGCATTCTCGCCGAAGGCATCGCCAAGCGGCCGGCCGACATCGATCTCGTCCAAATCCACGGCTACGGTTTTCCCCGCTGGCGCGGCGGGTTGATGCACTATGCCGAGACGCGCGGCTTGAGCGAGATCGTCGGATACCTTGCGCAAGATGCACGCTGCAGGGCTGGTGCAAGCGCCGAGCGAGCGATTGGTGGAGGCGGTTGGTGCCGGTCGTTTTTGATTTTGGTTTTCGCTCCGCCAATCTCAAACTTTGACGACCAGCGCTGGCATTCTGGCTTTGCCTCTCCCGGAATTTGTTCGCAACCGTGGCACATAAGTCAGCGGTCCAGGATGTGTCGATGGGGACAGTTTGCTTTGTTTCCGCCCGCACCAGCCTTGAGACCACAGCGCCCGCTTGCGGAAAAAAGAAACTGTCCCCGGCGGAAAATCGTCAAAAGTGATGAACATTTCTCGCCGCCCAATCCTGTGCGGTGGAAAAAGGAAACGCATCATATCAATGACTTGGCGTCGCGCCGAAAAAATATCACACCTGTTTCGTCCACCTCCTCCAATCCTGCCTCACACTCAGCCGCAGTTCCTTCCAGCGGGAACACCGGTCATGACGGTGATTGCGTGGGAAGGGACCGGCGCCTCCGGGCAGCGGCTAGCGTGGTCGCAGTTCTGGGGAGGCTCCGCCAAGAGGTTCCCCTCGGGACACTATGGTCCCGGCGTGCCGGAGTGAGGCACATAAACCTGGAGGGCTTCCCAAAAGAGCCTGGAAGGGCCTAGAGGAACAGGCGGGGACAGAAATCGCCGGGTGGCGGCCGAAAGGTTGCAGATATTTAAATTAGATAGCGACCGGACGGCCGCCATCTTCCTGCCTCCCAGACGATCGGGAGGAGTTCTTTGACAAAGGCCAGACGGAGTAAAATCCGGGCGTGGCGATGAAGAGATGTGCGCCAGGCAGCTCTCAGATGTCGACGACGATGTAATCCTGATCGACGCTAACCTGCACCGTCTCGGCCTCTAGCTGCTGCGTTGCGATCTCACTGCCCGGCACTCGCTCGACAGCGTAGGCGGGCGTTCGGATGCGGTTCGGCTCGGAGCAGGATTTGCCGGTGCGGATGTCGAACTCCCAGCCATGCCAGGGGCAGCGCAGGATTTCGCCCTGGCGCGTGAAACGATAGTCGCCGGGCTTGTCACCAGCCTCCACAAGGCCGGTCGTGCGCCCTTCGCACAGATCGCCGCCCTGATGCGGGCAGCGATTGAACAGCCCGAAAAATTCGCCGTCGAGATTGAAGATGACGATCTTGCGGCCGCCGACCTCAGTGACGAGACGCTCGCCAGGCGGCACGGCCGACACCGGCTTGATGACATGACGCGCCATCAGGCGAGGCCGTAAAACGTCCTGGCGTTGCCGCGGAACAGCGCTTCCTTGGCCGACTCGTCCAGCCGCACCGGGATGCTCCACAGCGGATCGTCGAAATCCCAATGCGGATAGTCGGTCGCGAACAGCAGCCGGTCGATGCCGATCCACTCCACCATGTCGTGGAAATGTTTGCGCCGTTCCGGCTCTTCCATCGGCTGCGTGGTCAGCCAGACGTGCTCGCGGATGTATTCCGACGGCTGGCGCTTCAGATGCGGCGTCTCGGAGCGCAGCCGCTGCCAGTGCTTGTCCAGCCGCCACATCAGCGACGGCAGCCAGGCGATGCCGGCCTCGATCAGCAGCACACGCGTTCCGGGGAAGCGCTCGAACACGCCTTCCAGCACGAGGCTGGACAGCAGCGCCTGGCAGCACTGCGCATGGCCGACCATCTCCTCGATGTAATAGGACGGCCAGCCGCCGCCGGTGACGGGAAAGCCGCCATAGCCGAAGGCATGCACGGCGATCGGCAGTTTCGCGCGCTCGGCGGCTGCGAAGATCGGCCAGTATTTGCGTTGCCCCAGCGGCTCGGCGGTGCGGCTCAGGAACATGCACCTGATAGAAATCCGGGATGGCCGGCCCAATGTTCGATCTCGGCGACGGCAGCCTGCGGGTCTTCATAGGGGATGACGATCGAGGCCTTCAGGCGGCTTTCCTTCGAGTCCACTCGGCGACCTGCCATTCGTTCATGGCGCGGGCGAGTGCCGCGCCATAGTCGAGGTTCTGCGCGGCGGCCGCAGCCGGCGAGATCATGGTCATCACGCCAAGCTCGACATTGTTGGCGTCGAGATGCTGCTTCTGCATGAAGGCCGAGGTCGCTGCCGGGGCGGCCATCGGCGGGCCAGGAGTCCAGCCGCGCCGCGTCCGGCTGGCCTTTCGGGTAGGCCGGGCCGCTCTGGAAGCCGTGGCGCGGCAGCAGGCCATAAGTCTGCGCATGCTCGCGCCAGCGTTTCGGCAGATAGGGCCAGATGTCGGACGGCTTGGCCAGCGCCGGATGGATGTCGCAATCGACGATGACCGGCCGCGTTTTCGTGTCGGCCGTGGGCGCGCGCTGGGCAAGCTCGATATTCATGCAAAACCCTCCCTGATGCGGGCGTAGGTTTGAAGCGGATTGTCCCATAGCAGTTTTTGGCGCAGCGCGGCAGGAAAGCTTGCCGGGAAACGGATCGTCGCCGTCGAACTGCCAATGCGGATAGTCGGTCGAGAAGAGCAGCAGCTCCTCCGAGCCGACATGGTCGATGACGCGCAGGATGTCGTCGCTGTCGGGTGGCGCATCGACCGGCTGAAGCGTGAAGCGCACCTGCCGCGCGGATCAGATCGGCCGGCGGCTGGTCGACCCATGGGATCTCCATGCGCAGCCCATGCCAGTATTTGGTCAGCCGCCACAGATAGGACGGCAGCCAGGTGAAGCCGGATTCGGCGAAGACGAAAGTGAGGTCGGGAAAGCGGCTCAGCACGCCTTCGCAGACCAGGCTGGTGAGCTGGGTCTGGAAGCCTTGCGCCTGTGCGACGTAGTCCTCGGTGAAGGTCGACGGCCAGCCGACCGGCGTGACCGGATGGCGATAGGTCGAGCCGGCATGGATCGCGACCGGCAGGCCGTGGCGTTGCGCCGCCTCGTAGATCGGCCAGTGCAGCCGCCGTCCGAGCGGCTGGTCGCTGAGGCAGGGCAACAGCACCTGCACGAAACGCCTGTCTGCCGCGCAGCGCTCGATCTCGGCGGCCGCCATCTCGGCGTTCTGGATCGGCACGACGATGGAGGCGCGCAGGCGCGGATCACGGTCGAGCCATTCCTTGGCCAGCCAGTCGTTGACGGCACGGGCAAGGGCCGCGCCCATGTCTTCGCTGAACAGCGTCTGCACGGCATAGAGGCAGTTCAGGATCGCGATGCGGCTGCCGAACCCATCCAGCACCTGCTTGCAGAACAGCGTCGGGATCGCTGCCGGCCTTGCCCTTGTCCGGTCGCCATTCGGGCCGCGCGGTCAGCGGCGCGTTGAGCGGATAGCTGGTCGGTTCCAGATCGTGCAGGCCACGCTGCACGACGGCGTCTGCCCAATGCCCATCGAGATAGGGCACCAGCGCCGCGATGCCCGGCACCGCCGGATGCACATCGCAGTCGATGCCGCCCAGCTGCAAAGGGTCTGCTGGAGGGGACGCGTTGCGGTGCGATGGCCGCGAAATCAGCCTAATCCGGCAGCGGCGCGGCCGCCACTTCGCGCAGCATCTCGATGAAACCCCTCACCGCGTGCGCACACTGCAGCCGGCCTTTTTCAGCGGTCGCCAGATGCGCTTCGCCGACAGCGCCGGCAGGGTTCAGATCGTCGGCGATCCAGGCATAGGCAAGCGTGCCGGTCGGGCGAAGATGCTTGTAGCGCTGCTCGTCGTCCTCGCCGACCGAGCGGAAATCCTGAGCCTTTCCCATGTCGACCAGCTCTGGCCGGAAATGCAGCATCAGCGATGTTTCCAGATCGCCGCCATGGATGCCGAAGCCGCGACTCGCGGTCGGAGAACAGGCCTTCAGGCTTGCCGAAGCGCACCCAGCCCGACTTTTGACCACCAGCATGGAGGCGCGCACGCGCAGTTCGCGCGCGACGATGCCCATGATCTCCTCATTGCCGCCATGCGAGTTGACGAAGACCAGCTTGCGCACGCCGGCGCGGGCGACCGACAGCCCGATCTCGGTCCACATGTCGATCAGCACGTTGGCCGGCAAGGTCAGCGTGCCCGGCATGCGCAGATGCTCGTTCGATTTGCCGATTTCCTGAACCGGCAGGATGCGGAAATCGAGATCGGCGGGTGCGGCGGCAACCAGCGCGTCGAGATGGCCACGATTGATGGCCGTGTCGGTGCAAAGCGGCAGATGCGGGCCATGCTGTTCGGTCGCCGCGATCGGCAGGATGGCGATGGTGCGCATCGGATCGATCGGAGCGGAATTCGGGCGAGGTGTAGTCGCTCCAGACGATAGGGTGATTTGCGGCTCATGCCGCTCCTATTTCGCCGCAATGGCTTCGATCTCGACCAGGAATTCCGGTCGCGTGAAGCCGGAAACGATGATCAGCGTCGAAGCCGGAGGCTCGCCGGGAAATTGCTGGTCGCGCACGCGTCATATAGTCGGCCATGTGCGCGCGGTCGGTCACAAAAGCGTTGATGCGCACGATGTCGGCCATCGACATGCCGGCTTCCGCCAGGATCTTGCCGATGGCCTGGAAGCAAAGTTCGGCCTGCGCCGCGCAGCCCTCCGGCACCGCGCCATCAGCGCCAATCGCCAATTGTCCGGAGGTGAACACCAGGCGCTGTCCGGCCTCGACGACCGCGCCATGACTATAGCGCGCCAGAGGCGGTGCAAGGCCCTTCGGGTTCAAGCGTTTTGCCACGGCATAGTCCCAGCCAATCGGCGCGCAGGCTATGCGCGACGATCACGGAAAGCCAGTCCCAGGCCGCGGAAATTGCCGACCGGTTGGGCCAGTAGAATCTGTCCAGAACCTAAAAAGGGGCATGGACATCGTGCTCAACATATCATCAGAATGGTGCAGTGCACACGAATGCGGCAAACCTGTTGTCGCGGTGTCTCATCTAGAAACAGGAGCGTTGCATGTCCCTTCGCACTCTCTTCGCAGCTTGTCTGATCACTGCCGCGCCTCTTGCTGCCGCCACGAGCGTTTCGGCGCAGGACAAGGTCACCTACGGCACGAATTGGCTGGCGCAGGCCGAGCATGGCGGATTCTATCAGGCGGTTGCCGATGGAACTTATGCGAAGTACGGCCTCGACGTGACGATCCGGCAGGGCGGCCCGCAGGCGCGCGAACCGGTCGCTGCTGCTGGCCGGCAAGATCGACTTCTACATGGGCGGCATGATGTCGGCGCTGGACTCGGTCAAGGAAGGCGTGCCGACGATCACGGTTGCGGCAGCTGTTCCAGAAGGATCCGCAGATCATCATGGCGCATCCGGATGCGGGCGTGGAGAAGTTCGAGGATCTCGCGCAAGCTGCCGACCATCTTCATGGGCAAGGATGGCTACATCACCTACTTCCAGTGGATGAAGAGCCTCAACGCCGGCTTCAAGGACGAACAGTACAAGCCCTACACGTTCAACCCCGCGCCTTTCATTGCCGACAAGCAGTCGGCCCAGCAGGGCTATCTGACGTCGGAACCATACGAGATCGAGAAACAGGCCGGCTTCAAGCCCAAGGTGTTCCTGCTCGCCGATGCAGGCTACGATCCCTATTCGACCACCATCGAGACGATGCAGGCGATGGTCGACAAGAATCCCGAAATGGTTCAGCGCTTCGTCGATGCGACCGCGATCGGCTGGTACAACTATCTCTACGGCGACAACAAAGCCGCCAACGAGCTGATCAAGAAGGACAATCCCGAGATGACCGACGGTCAATTCGCCTACTCGCTGGAGAAGATGAAAGAGTATGGCATCGTCGTCTCCAGCGAGGCGGAGACCAAGGGCATCGGCTGCATGACCGACGAGCGCTGGAAGGCCTATTTCGACAAGGTCGTCGCCATCAAGCTGTTCGAGCCGACGCTCGACTACAAGAAGGCCTACACGACGCAATTCACCTGCAAGAATGTCGGCGCCGAACTGAAGAAGTGAGCTGATCGGGTGACACCGACATCAGGGGCTGCATCGACCGAGACGGCCGGCATATGGGTCCAGCCGCATTATGATGAGGCCGAACCGCTGTCGCAGCGGCCGGTCGTCTGCCTGCATGGCATTTCCAAGGTGTTTTCCAACGGAACGCTGGCGCTGTCAGGACATGTCGCTGGACGTGCGCGAGGGCGAGTTCGTCAGCCTGCTCGGACCGTCCGGCTGTGGCAAGTCGACGGTCCTGCGCATCATTGCCGGGCTTGGCGCGCCGACCTCCGGCCATGTCGACTGGCCGCGATCCGACCGGCGGCCGCAGCAACCGGCCGAACAACGCCATCGGCTTTGTGTTCCAGGAACCGACGCTGATGCCGTGGGCGACGGTGTTCAACAATGTCTGGCTGCCGCTTGAGGCTGGCAGGCCAGTCGAAGAGCCAGTCGCGCGAGCGCGTGATGGAGGCGCTGGAAAGCGTCGGCCTGGCCGACTTCGCCAATGCCTATCCGCGCGAACTGTCCGGCGGCATGAAGATGCGCGTCTCCATCGCCCGCGCGCTGGTGCCGCGCCCGCAACTGCTGCTGATGGACGAGCCTTTCGCGGCGCTCGACGAGATCACGCGCCACAAGCTGAACAACGATATTATCCGGCTGAAAGAGCGCTATGGCTGGACGGTGATCTTCGTGACCCATTCGGTGTTCGAGTCCGTCTATCTGTCCAACCGCATCGTCGTCATGGCGGCGCGGCCGGGCCGCGTCATTGAGGAAGTCGATATCGATGCGCCGCCCGAACGCGGCGAGAGCTTTCGAACATCGGCGCAATATGCCGCGATACTGCCGGACGGTATCGGATGCACTGCACGATGCGATTATCGGCCAGCCACAGGGAGATTGCCTGATGGCCGACGATAATCCTCCTCCCGTCGTCGCGCGCGACCCGGTCTGGCAAACGGCGCTGCGCGTCGCCGTGCCGATCCTGATGCTGGTGCTGGCGGTCGTCGATCTGGGGCAGTCATCGTGCGGGTCAACGAGATCCCGCCTTACATCATGCCGGGGCCGGGCCTGGTGGCTCACGCGTTGGTCAACGACTGGCCGACGCTTTATCCAGCGCTGCTGGTGACGTTGAAGATCACCTTCACGGCGCTGGCGCTGGCGCTGATCGGCGGCGTGGCGCTGGCGATCATCATCGCGCAGTCGAGCTGGGTGGAGCTCGCCCTCTATCCCTATGCGGTCATCCTTCAGGTCACGCCTATCATCGCCATTGCGCCGCTGATCCTGATCTACGCGCCGTCGACGCAGGCGGCACTGCTGATCTGCGCTTTCCTCGTCGCCTTCTTCCCGATCCTGTCCAACATGACGCAGGGGCTGAAGAGCGTCGATCACAACCTGCTCAATCTCTACGAGCTCTATGGCGCGTCGCGGCTGCAAACCCTGCTGCTGCTCAAACTGCCCGCGTCGCAGCCCTATTTCCTGACCGGTCTGCGCATCGGCGGCGGGCTGGCGCTGATTGCGGCGGTCGTCGCCGAATTTGCCGCCGGCTCGGCAGGCGAGGGTTCCGGCCTCGCCTTCCGCCTGCTGGAGTCGCAATACCGCATGAACCTGCCGCGCCTGTTCGCAGCGCTGATCATGCTGACCGGTACAGGCATTGCCATTTTCGGCCTGACCAGCCTGATCTCGCATCTCATGCTGCGCCGCTGGCACGAGAGCGCCGTGGGGCGCGAGAATTGATCGTGCGCGACAGGCAGCCTTGCAGATCTGGCGCAATCGGGCCGCTATCGGCTGGCCAACTGCACCGTGCCTGCGCTGCTGGTGCGAGGCGAGGGTAGGGCAGGCCTGATGCAGGTCGACATCGATGTCGCAGAGGGCAAGATTCTCGCAATCGCGCAAGCGGGATCGGCGACCGCCGACATGGCCGGCTTTCGATCTGGCGCGGTCCATGGTGCTGCCCGGCTTTGTCGACATGCACACCCACATCGACAAAGGGCCACATCTGGCCGCGCACGCCCAATCCCGACGGCACGTTCATGGGCGCGCTGCTGGCCGTGAAGGCGGACCGCGAGACGGCTGGTCGGCTGAGGACGTGCGCCGGCGCATGGATTTCTCGCTGCGCTGCGCCTATGCGCATGGCACGGTCGCCATGCGCACGCATCTCGACGCCGGCGACGGGCGCGAACTGCGAGGCCTGCCGGTTGCCCAGGGTGATGGTGCCGGTCTTGTCCAGCAGCAGGGTGTTCACGTCGCCGGCGGCCTCGACCGCTCGGCCGCTCATAGCCAGCACGTTGCGTTGCACCAGCCGGTCCATACCGGCGATGCCGATCGCAGACAGCAGCGCGCCGATCGTAGTGGGGATCAGCAGCACACCAGCAACGCCACCAAGACAACGGGGGTGACGCCGTTGCCGTCGAGGGCGGCGGTGTCCGGTGCGGCGGCATTGACGGTCTTGGCGTAGATCGCGAGCGGCTGGAGGGTGACGACGGCCATCAGGAAGATCAGCGTCAGCGCACCGAGCAGGATGTTGAGAGCGATCTCGTTGGGGGTCTTTTGCCGGTTGGCGCCTTCGACCAGAGAGATGATCCGGTCGATGAAGCTCTCGCCGGGGGTTTGGGTGATCTGGACGACGATGCGGTCCGAGAGCACCTTGGTGCCGCCGGTGACCGCGCACCGGTCGCCGCCGGGACTGGCCAATCACCGGGGCGGACTCGCCGGTGATCGCCGACTCATCGACGCTGGCGATGCCCTCCACGACGTCGCCGTCGCCGGGGATGATGTCGCCGGCCTTGCAGAAGATGATCTCGCCCTTGGCCAGGTTCGGGGCCGGGACGCTCTCCACGTCTGCCTCGGAGATGACAGCGCCCGGTCGCCAGCCGGAGACGCGACGGGCGATGGTGCCCTGCCGGGTCTTGCGCAGGGTGTCGGCCTGTGCCTTGCCCGCGGCCCTCGGCTACTGCTTCGGCCAGGTTGGCGAAGACCACGGTGGCCCACAGCCACCCGGTGATCAGCCACGAGAACCAGGATGGGTCGGTGACCGCGAGGACGGTGGTGAACGCGGCGCCGACCTCGACGATCAGCATCACCGGGTTGCGCCACATGATCCGTGGGTCGAGCTTGCGCAGCGCATCGGGCAGGGACCGGACCAGCTGCCGGGGGTCGAGCAGACCAGCGGCCACCCTGGACGAGGGACGGGGGTCGGGGGAAGGTCATCGGGCGAGTCCTTCCGCGAGCGGGCCGAGAGCGAGGGCCGGCAGGAACGTCAACGCGACCAGCACCACGGTCACGCCGATCAGCATGGAGACGAACAGGGGAGTGTGGGTCGGCATGGTCCCGGCCGACGCCGGAGCCGGGGCCTGCCGGGCGAGACTGCCGGCCAACGCGAGCACGAACACGATCGGCAGGAACCGGCCCAGCAACATGCACAGGCCGAGCGCCAGGTCGTACCACGGGGTGTTCACCGTGATGCCGGCGAACGCCGAGCCGTTGTTATTGCTGGCCGAGGTGAAGGCGTATAGCACCTCGGAGAAGCCGTGGGTTCCGGTGTTGAGACATCAAGGCCCGCTGGTCCGCGCTCGCCATCGCCAGGGGCCGTGCCGACCAGCACCAGGAACGGGGTTGATCAAGAAGAAAGAGTGAGGCGAGCTTGATCTCACGGGCGCCGAGCTTCTTACCCAGATACTCCGGAGTCCGCCCGACCATGAGGCCGGCGACAAAGACCGTGATGATCGCCAGCACGAGCATCCCGTACAGCCCCGAGCTCTGCCCCCGCCGGGCGCAACCTCGCCGAGCATCATGTTGAACATCAAGAATCCGCGCCACCCAGACCGGAGTAGGAGTCGTGGAAGGAATCCACCGAACCCCGTCGAGGTGAGCGTGGTCATCGCCGCGAACGTTGCGGAGTTCCCGGTCCCCGAACCTCACCTCCCGGCCCTCCATCGACGCACCGACCGCAGTGCGGCACGTCCCGGGTGCGGCCAGCTCCGTGACGTTGAGCGAGCGCCTATATGAAGCCACCGCGATCACGCCGATGGCGGCGACGATCGCTCAGGCCCTGCCGCTTGTCGCCGACCATGCGGGCGAAGACACGAGGAAGAGAGAACGGGATCAGCCCGAGCAGGAAAATCTCCAGCCAGTTCGTCCAGGCCGTGGGGTTCTCAAACGGATGGGCGGAGTTGACGTTGTAGAAGCCGCCCCCGTTGGTCCCCGAGCTCCTTGATCACCTCCTGGCTGGCCACCGGCCCACCCGGTCACAACCTGGGAGACCACCGGTCAGCGTGGTGACATCGGTGCCGGCGGACAGGTTCTGCACCATGCCAGCCGTCAACGAACACGATGGTGACGAGGGAGGGCGTTCGGTAACAGCACTCGAACCACCAAGCGGGTCAGGTCGACCCAGAAGTTCCCCAGACGGTCGGTGCGGGCTGCGGGCCAGACCACGGATCAGTGCCACGGCCACGGCGATACCGACGGCGGCCGACAGGAAGTTCTGCACCGCCAGACCGGCCATCTGCGTCAGGTGCGTCATCGTCGACTCACCGGAGTAGGCCTGCCAGTTGGTGTTCGTGACAAAGCTGACCGCGGTGTTCCAGGCGATGTGATCGACTCCATCGCGGGCAAGCCCGGCGTCCAGCCACAGGTGGCCCTGGAGCCGCTGCAGCGCGTACAGGAACAGGATGGAGGTCGCCGAGAACGCCAGCACGCTGCGGGTGTAGGCGCCGACGTTTTGCTCGGGAGCCGGAGTTGACCCCGACCAGTCGATAAATCGTCCGCTCCACCCGGTTTGTGGCGCTCCGCGTTCACAACGCGGAACAAATAGTCACCGAAGAAGCGGTAGCCGAGCGCCCACGCCGCCACCAGGGTGACGATGAATAGTCGCGGCTGCCCACCCGGGGCGCTCATCAGAATCGTTCCGGGGAACAGCAGGGCGACCAGCACG
>CAVQCL010000026.1:0-17693 GCA_963710935.1 uncultured Alphaproteobacteria bacterium
GCCAGCAACGACAATCGGGGTGCCATCGAGTGTGTTCATCGTGTCCTGCGTCGGCAGCGTCGGCCAATGCGTAGCCCAGCGCAGCCCTGCCTTCAACGCGACGAATGGCGCGACACTATTTCTTCGGATGGTCCTTGAAGAATTGCCAGATCATCTCCGTGGCTTTCAGCGGCGAGGCATCGTAGCCCAACATGCGCGTTTCGGTGCCGTCGCTGCCCGGCCAGGCGTGGCCCATATCGGGCAGCGCATAGATCGCAGCCTCACTGCCATTCGGGCAAGTGCCTTGGATCAGCTCGATATTCGTGCCTTCAACGGTCGAGGTCTTGCTCTCGCAACTCTGCTTTTCCAGCCAGAATTTTGCGCCGATGGCGAACACAACCTGGTAGCGATCCTTTTTGCCGTAAAAAGTAACGAGTGAAGTCGGTGTCGAGGGCAGATTGCCCTCCTTCATCTGCATCCAGTCGCCGGACATGCCGCCGCTGACCGGGCCGATTGCAGCAAAGACACCCGGCAGTTGCGTGGCCAGCTTGTAGCTCATGTCGCCGCCGTTGGAGATGCCGGCGGCAAAGATCCGGTTCGGATCGACGGGATGGTCGGCGCTGACCTTTTTGACGACTTCACCGATGAAGCCGACATCGTCTTCAGTGCCGCAGCAGATGATTGCGTTGTAGGCGCCGTTGAGACCTTCCGGGTAGGCAACGATGAACCCTTCCTTTTCCGCGAGATCGGAAAAGCCGGTCAATTCCGCCATCATCGGACCGTCTCCTGGATAAGGATGCAGGGCGACGACCAGCGGCAGTGGGCCGTCGGCCGCCTTGTCAGGAACGGTGAGCAAGAATGTCCGCTGCTTGCCGGCGAATTCCAGCGAATGTGAGCTGGTTCCCGCAAATGCGGAGACCGAGACGACAGCAATGGCTGCAGCGGCGAGAAATCCGTCGAGAAAATATCTCATGTCTTTCCGTTTCCTTGCCCACAATTTCTTGCGAGGAGGTCAGACTTTCCATAGCTTTTCAATTGATCGAAATTGACCTATTCAACCGCTTGATTTTACAAAGAAATTGTCGGATTGGCATGGCATGGATGCAGATCGTGGCAGCCTCGGCTACCTTGATGCCGGCGGACGCGGCATAGGGGCGGTCGCGCAAAAACCGCGCTGGTCGGTCTATCTGGCGCTCGGTCTGGCGTTGGCGATCGCCTGGCTTGTGCTGGCATCAATGGCGGTCGAGATGGCCCGCCTCAGGCCGCCAGGTGCAGATGCGCCGGGCGATGCAATTCTTCGATATTTGCCGGAAGGATTGGTGCCCCCGCCTTTCGGCGAATTCCTAAGCCTGTGCCTTGCCCCGACGCCCCTCGAAGCATCGAGCGTCGGCGCGTTCGCCGCCATCGCCCTGATGTGGATGCTGATGTCTGTGGCGATGATGTTGCCGTCCGCCGCACCTATGATCCGCACCTATTGCGAGATTGCAGACACGGCGGCGAACAAGGGTGAACGAGTCGTCCACCCGTTTGTCCTCGTCGCGGGCTATCTGGCGGTGTGGTTGGCGGTCTCGATCTGTTTTGCGGCACTCACGCTGCTTATTCAGCAGGTTGGGAGAGGTGCGTTGGAACCGGCGCCGGTTTGGATAGCGGGTGTCGTTTTGCTCGCAGCGGGAGCTTATCAGTTCAGCCATCTCAAGCACGCTTGCCTGGAAAAGTGCCGCAATCCCTTTGCCACGCTTTTTGCGCGCTGGACGACGTCGCGACAGGGCATCTTTCGCCTCGGCGTACAGCAGGGCGTCTGGTGCGTAGGGTGCTGCTGGGCGCTGATGCTGATCATGTTCGCTGTCGGCGTCATGAACATTTTCTGGATGGCGCTGATCGGGATATTCACCTTGTTTGAAAAGGAAACCGCCGGAAAACTGGCCAGCAGAGCGAGCGGCGCGATACTGCTTGTCTGGGGTATGGCGCTGCTTGTAGTGTCCGTCTGAGCCTGTCTTCAAATGCGTGAGGGCGGTCTGCAAATGGCGCTTTTCTGCGCGTCGGTGTTCACGTACTTCATGTACGTTCCGCTCCGATGCTCGAAGACCGCCATTTTCGACTCGCCCTGACGAATTTGCAGAATAGGCTCTACGGGAGAATGCGCATGGCGGCAGAGAGTTGGGCGATGAAAGGCGAGCTGGTGCTCTCCTGCAATTGCACTGTCTTTTGCCCGTGCGTGCTGTCGCTCGGCTCACACCCGCCGACGGAAGGGTATTGCCAGACCTGGGCCGGCTTCCGCATCGACCAGGGTCATTTCGGCGATGTCGATCTGTCCGGGCTCAACCTCGGCCTGATCATGGAAATTCCCGGCTATATGAGCCGTGGCAACTGGACAGCCGGTCTCTTTGTCGACGAGCGCGCCTCGATCTATGCGCAAAAGGCGATCGGCAAGATCTTTTCCGGCAAGGCCGGCGGCACCACCGCACTGCTCTCGATCCTCGTCGGCAATTTTTTGGGGATCCAGCGCGCGCCGATCAGCTATGAGGTGAAGGACAAGACGCGCGTTTTCCAGATCCCGAAAATCATCGATGGTGCGGTGACGCCGGTTCCCGGCAAGAGCCGTGACAGCGACACGGTGATCAGCAATTCGGAATACTGGATCGCGCCGGAAATCATCGTTGCCAAGTCTGACAAGAGCAAGATGCGCGCCTTCGGCCGCAACTGGAACTTTGCCGGCCGCTCCGCGGAGATCTGCAAGCTGGATTGGCGCGGCCCGTGAACGCCGACGCAGAACCCGAACAGCGCGGCACCAAGCGTAGGGGGCCGAAACGCATTTCGGCCAAGAAGCTGGTCGCGCGGATTCCAAAACCGAAGAAGAAGGTGACGTGGCCGCAGGCGCGCGCCTTCTGCGTGCATATCCTGACGGCGTCCGGCTCCTTCCTGGCTTTCCTGTCGCTGGTCGCCGCGAGCGAAGAACGCTGGACGGCGATGTTCTGGTGGCTTGGGCTGGCGCTGCTGGTCGACGGCATCGACGGGCCTATCGCGCGCAAATTGGAAGTGAAAGAGATCCTGCCGACATGGTCCGGCGAACTGCTCGACAACATCATCGACTACACGACCTACGTCATCATCCCGGCCTTCGCGCTCTACCAGCGCGGCTTCATGGGCGAGGGGCTGTCCTTCCTGTCGGCTGCCATCATCGTGGTGTCGAGCGCGATCTATTACGCCGATACCGGCATGAAGACGAAGGAGAATTTCTTCAAGGGCTTCCCGGTGGTCTGGAACATGGTCGTCTTCACTCTGTTCGTCATCGAGCCCGGTGAATGGGTGGCGTTTGCCGTCGTGGTCGTGTGCGGCATCCTCACCTTCGTGCCGGTGAATTTTGTCCATCCGGTTCGGGTCGAGCGGCTGCGGCCGATCAATCTCGCCATGACGTTGGCCTGGTGCGCCTTCGGCGCGCTGGCCATCGCGCAGGCGGCGATGGCGGCCTTCTACGACCGCATCGGCGTGCTGGGCGAACATGTCGATGTGTTCACCAAGCTCGGCATCACCGCAACCGGCATTTATCTCTTCTGCATTGGCGCGGTCCTGCAGGCCTTTCCGAAGCTCGGAGCCAAGACAGCGTGACATTGCCAACATGCCCTATCTGCGGCGGCACGACATTCGGGCCGGGACCGCGCGGCCGGCTTTCGCCAAACGGCAAGCTGCCGCGCTGCGCCGGCTGCAATTCACTCGAACGCCACCGCATTTTTCGCATCATGTTCGAACGGTTGGGGACGGAGAATTTCAGCGCCCTGGTCGGCTATCCAGTTCAGCCCCGACGCGACGGTCGATGCATCGTGGTTCCGTTCGTTCGAGCTGTCGGTCTATGGCGAGCCGGGCGGACAGGACATCCAGGCCATCGACCGTCCGGACGGCGCTTACGACATCGTGTGCTGCTCGCATGTGCTGGAGCATGTCGGTGACGACAAGGCGGCGCTGCACGAGCTGCTGCGCATCTGCAAACCGGACGGCTTTGTCTATCTCGCCATCCCCGACCCGTTTCGCGAGGATGTGACGCGCGACTGGGGTTTTCCGAAGCCGGAGAAATACGGCCACTGGCGTGTCTATGGCGGCGACGTGGTCGAGCGCTTCGGGCGATACATTCCAAACCAGCCGGTGCTCGCCTATCACGGCGAGGACCCGGTGACCGGCGAGCGCGAAGGGGCATTCCTGCTGCCGAAGTCGGCGGAGCGCTACCGCTGGATCGAGCGGCAGTTGGGCGATGCGGTGAGTTTGTTTGCCGGGCCGAGGTTTGGGTGATGGGGACAGTTTACTTTTTGCCCCCTGCGCTTACCTTGGCCATTCGCCGCCCTTCTGGGGCAAGAAAGTAAACTGTCCCCGGAGCTTCCCATGGCCAAGGCAATTCGTATCCACGCCCATGGCGGGCCAGAAGTGCTGACTTATGAGGACGTCGATCCCGGCAAGCCCGGGCCGGGGCAGGTGCTGATCCGCCAGACCGCGATCGGGCTGAACTTCATCGACATCTATTATCGCACCGGTCTCTACGCCGCGCCGAACGGCCTGCCGCTGATCCCGGGTGGTGAGGGCGCCGGCGTCGTGATCGGGCTGGGCGAGGGCGTCGCCCATGTGAAGATGGGCGACCGCGTTGCCTACGCGGTCGGTACTGGTGGCTATGCGGAGGAGCGCGTCATCGCTGCCGACCGGCTGGTGCTCATCCCGGATACGGTGAGCGATGAGCAGGCGGCGGGCATGATGCTGAAGGGCATGACGGCGGAATACCTGCTGCTGCGCACCTTTCCCGTGAAGAAGGGCGACATCGTTCTCTATCACGCGGCCGCAGGCGGCGTCGGGTTGATCCTTGGCCAGTGGGCAAAGAGCCTCGGCGCGACTGTCATCGGCACGGCCAGCACGCCGGACAAAATCGCGCTCGCCAAGGCGCACGGCTTCGACCACGTCATCAATTATCGCGAGACGGATTTCGTGGCGGCTGTGAACGAGATCACCGGCGGCAAGAAATGCGATGTGGTCTACGACTCGGTCGGCAAGGATACGTTTCCCGGCTCGCTCGATTGCCTCAGACCGCGCGGCATGTTCGTGACCTTTGGCCAGTCCTCTGGCCCAATCCCGCCCTTCGCAACCAGCATTCTGTCGCAGAAGGGTTCGCTGTACATGACCCGGCCGACGCTCTTCGTCTACAACGCCAAGCGCGAGGATCTGGAAGCTTCAGCGCAGGCGTTGTTCGATGTCGTGGCGAGCGGCAAGGTCAAGATCGAGATCAACCAGACCTATGCGCTGAAGGATGCCGGCCAGGCACAGACAGATCTCGAGAACCGCAAGACGACCGGCACGACAGTTCTTATCCCCTAATTATTTTGACCGTCTGGTCGAATCTCTGTTGCGGCGCACAAGCATTGGCCTAAACTCCGGTTAAGCCTACGAGATAGGCTGGGGAACAAACAATAAGACCGGCAGAGTTGGGGCAGGCGTGAGTACAGGCCCTTCGGCACGGGGCGCCGAACTTCTCGAAACGCGTGGGCTGACCAAGGTCTTTGGTTCGCTGACGGCGTGCGATCACGTCGATCTGGCCATTCGCACCGGCGAAATCCATGCCCTGCTGGGCGAAAACGGCGCCGGCAAATCCACACTCGTCAAGATGCTGTTCGGCTCGCTGGAGCCGAATGCCGGACAGATTTTCTGGAAGGGCAGCCCGGTCTCCATCACCAGTCCAAGCGTCGCGAAGAAGCTCGGCATTGGCATGGTGTTCCAGCATTTTTCGCTGTTCGAGGCGCTGACGGCGGCCGAGAACATCGCGCTGTCGCTGGATGCATCGACGCCGATCGGAGCGATTGCGGCCAAGGCGCGCGACCTCTCAAAAGCCTACGGCCTGCCGCTCGACCCCGATGCACTCGTTGGCGACCTGTCGGTGGGCGAACGCCAGCGCATCGAGATCATCCGCTGCCTGTTGCAGGAACCGGACCTGATCATTCTCGACGAGCCGACCTCGGTGCTGACGCCGCAGGAAGCGGACAAACTGTTCGAGACGCTGGAACGGCTGCGCAGCGAGGGCAAGTCGATCCTCTACATCTCGCATCGCCTCGAGGAGGTGAAGCGCATGTGCGACGGCGCGACCGTCATGCGCCACGGCAAGGTCGTCGGACATTGCGATCCGCGCAAGGAGACGGCGGCCTCGCTCGCCCGCATGATGGTCGGCGCGGATGTGAAGACGGCGGAGCGCACGCCGGTGGCGCTTGACGGCGCGCAGGAACTGCTTGGCGTCTGTGGCCTGTCGCGCAAGCCGGCCGGGCCGTTTTCGATGCCGCTGAAGAATATCTGGCTGAGCGTCAAGGCGGGCGAGGTGCTTGGCATCGCCGGCGTCGCCGGAAACGGACAGGGCGAATTGTTCGAGGCGCTCTCGGGCGAGGCTTTGCAGGAAGCCGCTGACGCCGTGCGCATTCGCGGCAAATCGGCCGGGCGCATGGATATTTCGGCTCGCCGCATGCTGGGCGCGGCGTTCGTGCCGGAAGAACGACTGGGGCATGGCGCCGCGCCCCGCATGAAGCTGTCGGAAAATCTGCTGCTCTCGCGCTATGCGACCGACTGGTACGCCTTCGTGCGCTTTGGCCTGGTAAGGAATGGCGCGGTCCAGAGTGCTGCCCAGCGCGTGATCCAGGCGATGGACGTGCGCAAGAGTGCGCCGGATCCCGAAGCGGCGGCGCTCTCCGGCGGCAATCTGCAAAAGTTCATCATCGGGCGCGAGCTGGACCGTCAGCCGACACTGATGATCGTCAATCAGCCGACCTGGGGCGTCGATGCGGGTGCTGCCGCTCGCATCCGCCAGGCGCTGATCGAACTGGCGCGTGCCGGATCGGCGGTGCTGGTGATCAGCCAGGATCTGGACGAGCTGTTCGAAATTTCGGATTCGATCGCCGTGATGCACAATGGCGAGCTGTCGAAGCCGCTGTCACGCGCCGAGGCCACCTATGAAAGGATCGGCCTGCTGATGGGTGGCGCGGAGCCTGGTCATCCCGAGCCGCATCACGCGGAGGTGGCGTGATGGTAGCATTCGAGCCTCATCTCTTCTCGATCCTCGTCTGCGACACCCCTCTGTCCTGCCGGACATCTCCCCCTCAAGGGGGGAGATCTGGCTGCGTCATCCGAGACGACTGCTCCAATCTCGCCGCCCTTGAGGGGGGAGATGTCCTGCGGCAGCGTGATCTCCCCCTTGAGGGGGAGATGTCCGGCAGGACAAGGGGGGTCGCGAAAGTTCTTGCTGGAGCCTGAACCAGATAGGTCGCAAGCACGGGGAGGCGCGCCATGCGCCTAGAACTCGTCAAGCGCCCGCAACGTTCGCGGCTGTTCGAGGCGCTGTCGCCGTTCATTGCGTTTGGCCTGACGGTGATTGCCGGCGCGGCGTTGTTCGCGGCCCTCGGCAAGGATCCGCTGCTCGGCCTCTACACCTATTTTGTCGAGCCGCTGACGGAAGTGTGGTCACTGCACGAGCTGGCGATCAAGGCAGCACCTCTCATCCTGATCGCGGTCGGTCTGTCCGTCTGTTTCCGTTCGAACAACTGGAACATCGGCGCGGAGGGGCAGTTCACGATCGGCGCGATCACCGGATCGATGATCCCGATCCTGGTGCCCAGCTTCCAAAACGCGGCGCTGCTGCCGACGATGATCATCATGGGCGCGCTGGGCGGGGCGGCCTACGCGGCGATCCCGGCGCTGCTGAAGGCGCGCTTCAACACCAACGAGATCCTGACCAGCCTGATGCTGGTCTATGTCGCCCAGCTTTTCCTCGACTGGCTGGTGCGTGGACCATGGCGCGATCCGACGGCAATGAATTTTCCGCAGGCGCCACGCTTTTCGCCATGGGCCACTTTGCCGGAGCTCTTTCCGGCCGCAGGCCGCGCCAATCTGGGTTTTGTCTTTGCGCTGATAGCGGCGGTGGTCGTCTGGATCATGATGTCGAAGGCGCTGAAAGGTTTCGAGCTGCGGGTCATTGGCCAGAGCCCAGGGCAGGGCGCTTCGGCGGGTTTTCCGTCTCGCGCACCATCCTGTTCTCATTTCTCGTCTCCGGCGCGCTGGCGGGGCTGGCCGGCATTTCCGAAGTGTCCGGCGCGATCGGCCGGCTGCAGCCAGCAAATCTCGCCCGGCTACGGCTTTGCCGCCATCATCGTGGCCTTCCTCGGGCGCCTCAACCCGCTCGGCATCGTCGCGGCCGGGTTGGTGCTGGCGCTCTCCTATCTCGGCGGCGAGGCGGCGCAGATCGCGGTCGGCGTTAGCGACAAGACCGTGCGCGCCTTCCAGGGATCCTGCTCTTCTTCGTGCTCGCCTGCGATACGATGATCCACTATCAGATCCGCTTCATGCCGTCGTTGCCGGTCGCAGCACCTCCAGTCCAGCCAGCCGTGGAGGCGTCGCATGGGAATGGTTGAAGCGATCCTTCTGACCATCGCCACCGCCGCGACGCCGCTGCTGATCGCGGCCATGGGCGAACTGGTGGTCGAACGCTCCGGCGTCCTCAATCTCGGTGTCGAGGGCATGATGCTGATCGGCGCGGTGATCGGTTTTGGCGTAGCGGTCACAACCGGCAATGCGTGGCTGGGAGCGTTTGCCGCAATCATCGCCGGCGCGCTGTTTTCGCTGCTGTTCGGTTTTCTGGCCTTGACCATGGTGACAAACCAGGTGGCCACCGGTCTTGCCCTAACGCTGCTCGGGCATCGGCATTTCGGGCATGATCGGCGAGGCCTTTGTCGGCCTGCCCGGCGTCAAGCTGTGGCAATCTCTACATTCCCGGCCTGTCCGACCTGCCGCTGGTCGGCAAGCTGGTGTTCGGCCAGGACCCGCTCTTCTACGTCTCCATTCTGCTCACCGTTGGCGTGATGTGGTTTCTGTTCAAGACCCGCGCCGGCCTGACCCTGCGCTCCGTCGGCGACAACCATGCCTCAGCGCATGCGCTCGGCATCAAGGTGATCTGGATACGCTATCTCGCCGTGATGTTCGGCGGCGCGTGCGCGGGTCTGGCGGGCGCACAGCTCTCGCTCGTCTACACGCCGCAGTGGATCGAGAACATGACGGCCGGCCGCGGCTGGATCGCACTGGCGCTGGTGGTTTTCGCCTCCTGGCGACCGTGGCGGGTGGCGATCGGCGCCTATCTCTTCGGCGCGGTATCGATCGGCGAACTGCATGCGAAAGCCATGGGTGTCGCCATTCCCTCGCAGCTTCTCTCTGCTCTGCCGTATCTTGCCACCATCGTCGTGCTCGTGCTGATCTCGCGCAACAAGCGGCTGACCATGATGAACACGCCAGCGTCGCTCGGCCAGGCCTTTGTGCCGGACAGGTGATGCCAGAACCAATCATGCAACAACCAACAGGGAACTCGAACATGAAGAAGACACTCTTGGCACTGGCCGCGTCGGCGGCCGTCCTGCTGACCGGCGGCATCGCTTCGGCGCAGGAGAAGATGAAGGCTTGCTTCATCTATGTCGGCCCGATCGGCGATTTCGGCTGGTCTTATCAGCATCACCAGGGCGCGCTGGAGATGCAGAAGAACATCGGCGAAGACAAGGTCGAGATCGCCTATCTGGAAAGCGTGCCGGAAGGCGCGGACGCCGAACGCGCTTTGGAACGCTTTGCCCGCTCCGGCTGCAAGATCATCTTCACGACGTCGTTTGGCTATATGGACGCGACGAACGCGGTGGCCGCCAAGTTTCCGGACGTGAAGTTCGAGCACGCCACCGGTTTCAAGCGCGATAGCCCGAACGTCTCGAATTACAATTCGAAGTTCCACGAGGGCCGATACGTCCAGGGCGTGATCGCAGCAAAGATGTCGCAGAAGGGTGTCGCCGGCTACATCGCTTCCTTCCCGATTCCGGAAGTCGTGATGGGCATCGATGCCTTCATGCTTGGCGCGCAGTCGGTAAACCCGGAGTTCAAGTTGAAGATCGTCTGGGCCAACACCTGGTTCGACCCCGGCAAGGAAGCCGATGCGGCGAAGGTACTGATCGACCAGGGCGTCGACATCATCACCCAGCATACTGACTCGACCGCGCCGATGCAGGTGGCGACCGAACGCGGCATCAAGGCCTTTGGCCAGGCGTCCGACATGATCAAGTTCGGCGAGAAGACGCAGCTCACCTCCATCGTCGACAATTGGGGGCCGTATTACACCGAGCGCGTCAAGGCGCTGATGGATGGCAGCTACAAGCAGGTCGATATCTGGGGCGGCATGGCGGAGGGCCATGTCGTGATGGCGCCGTACACCAACATGCCCGACGACGTGAAGAAGCTGGCTGAGGAAGCCCAGAAGAAGATCACCGACAAGACCTTCAACCCCTTCACCGGCCCGGTCACCAAGCAGGATGGCTCGGAATGGCTCAAGGCAGGAGACGTTGCGAAGGATGGCGACCTCCTCGGCTTGAATTTTTATGTGAAAGGCGTGGAAGGCGACCTGCCGAAATAGTTGCTTTCTATCGAGCAAACGCTACGGGCGTCCGGCGACGGACGCCCTTTTTCCGTGCGTCAAGCCTGCAGCTTCGAACAAAAATCAGAACTCTGTGAAAAATTAGCTGTGCGGCAGGTGACTGTGGCCGAAAACTCTGCTTAGCTGCTCTGGTCCTACCAGCAGGTAAAAGGCTGGAGGATGGGAGGAACCTGGTGCATGTCGCTGCTTGACGTTCGCGGCGTGGGGAAGAGTTTCGGCGCCATCCGTGCGCTGTCCGATGTCAGTTTTTCGGTCGAACCCGGCGAAGTGATCGGGCTGATGGGCGATAACGGCGCCGGCAAGTCGACCATGGTCAAACTGATCGCCGGCAACTTTCCGCCGAGTGAAGGCGAGGTCTCCGTCGACGGAGAGGTTTGTCATTTCCACAAGCCGATCGAGGCGCGCGGGAAGGGTATCGAGGTGGTCTATCAGGACCTGGCGCTTGCCGACAATCTGACTGCCGCGCAAAATGTGTTCCTCGGCCGCGAGTTGAAGAAGGGTGTCTGGCCGTTCCGCGTGCTCGACAAGCAGGCGATGATCAACCGCGCCGCAGAGCTTTTCGCCGAACTGAAATCGGAGACGCGGCCGCGCGATCTGGTGAAAAAGATGTCGGGCGGGCAGCGCCAGGCAGTGGCGATCGCGCGCACGCGGCTGTCCAATGCCAAGCTGGTGCTGATGGACGAGCCGACCGCGGCAATTTCCGTGCGGCAGGTTGCCGAGGTGCTGGAACTGATCCGGCGGCTGAAGGGGCGCGGGGTCGTCGGTGATGCTGATCAGCCACCGCATGCCCGACGTTTTTGCCGTCTGCGATCGCATCGTCGTGTTGCGGCGCGGCTCGAAAGTCGCCGACAAGCAGACGGAGAGGACGTCGCCGGAGGAGATCACCGGCTTGATCACGGGGGCGATCCGTGAAGCCTGAAGCGACAGCCAACGCCGTGCAGGACACATGGGCGAGATCTTCGCCCGCCAGGAGCAGACGCTGACCGAGCGCGATGCTCGCCAGCCAGGCTTTCTGGGTGACGATGGCGCTGCTGGCGCTGATCATCGTCATGGCCATGCTGGAGCCATCTTTCGGCACGGTCGACAACGTCACCAACATCACCCGCAATTTTGCGCCGATCGCCATCATGGGGCTCGGCATGACGGTGGTGCTGATCACCGGCGGCATCGACCTTTCGGTCGGCTCGGTGATGGGCCTGGTGGCGATCGTCACCGGCCTGCTGCTGACCTGGCATCAGCCCTGGTATGTCGCTTTTGCGGCGGGCTCGCGGCGGGGCTCGCCTGCGGTGCGTTCAATGGCTTTTTCGTCGCCTATATCGGCATGCCGTCCTTCGTGGTGACGCTCGGCATGCTGTCGATCGCCCGCTCGCTGGCGGTGGTGTTGTCCGGTAACCAGATGCTCTACCAGTTCGGCCCGGACGCGCCGATCGTGAAAGCCATCGGCCAGGCCAAATGGCCCGTGCATTCGCCTGACGGTTGGGTGCCGTTGTGGATACCTCAGTTCTCATCGCATTTCTGGGTGATGGTCATCCTGGCCTTGATCGTCGGTTTCGTCTTCAAATTCACCGCCTGGGCGCGGCATTTTTTGCCATTGGCGGCAATGAGCAGGCGGCGCGCCTGACCGGCGTACCGGTGGATTGGATCAAGTTCCAGGCCTACGTCTTCTCGGCTTTCACAGCCTCGATCGCCTCGCTGCTGTTGCTCGGCTACAGCGGCTCGGCGATCAACGCCATGGGCACCGGCTACGAGCTGCGCGTCATCGCCGGCACGGTGATCGGCGGGGCCAATCTGATGGGTGGCTACGGCACGGCCTTCGGCGCGGTGATCGGTTCAGCCTTCCTCGAGGTGATCCGCAATGCGCTTTTGATGGCGGGCATCGATTCCAACTGGCAGGGCGCATTCGTCGGCGCCTTCATCATTCTCGCCGTTCTTCTCGGCATGCAGACCGATGGCAAGTCGCTGCTTGCGACGCTTCGCCATTTGGTGGGCAGGCCGGGCGGCTAGAAATCCCCGGCGGGGCCGGCGGACATTCGTGTAAGTGTAACAGGGAGGAATGACATGAAGAAATATCTTCTGACGGCAGCCGTCGCGTTCTCAGCGTTGATGGCTGGGCAGGCGGTCGCGCAGCAAAAATACGTCTTCGCGCTGGTGCCGAAGAACATGAACAACCCGTTCTTCGATCAGGCGCGTGACGGCTGCAAGAAGGCGGAGGCAGAAGCCAACGGCGCTTTCGAATGCATGTATATCGGCCCCGGCGAACACGGCGGCGGCGAAGAGCAGGTGCAGATCGTACAGGATCTGGTCGCCAAGAAGGTGGACGGTATCGCCGTGTCGCCGTCGAACGCGGCCGCGATGGCGGTGGCACTGCAGGCGGCGAAAGACGCCGGCATTCCGGTGTTGACCTGGGACTCCGACCTGTTGCCGGAGAACAAGGACCTGCGCGTCGCCTATATCGGCACGCATAACTATGAGATCGGCGTGAACCTTGCCAAGATTGTTCAATGCGATCAAGCCCAAGGGCGGCACGATCTGCATCCAGTCGGGTGGTGCGGCGGCGGCCAACCACAATGAGCGCATGCAGGGCATCCGCGACACGCTGGCCGGCAAGCAATCGGCTGCCTCGCCGGGCGACGCGCTGAAGGGCGAAAACGGCTGGACGGAGGCGGACGGATGCCCGCTCTACACCAATGACGACTTCCCGCTCTCGGTGCAGCAGTTCCAGGACTTCATGGCCAAGACGCCGACGCTCGACGCCTTCATGCCGACCGGCGGTTTCCCGCAGTTCGTGCCGGACGCAAACCGCGCGGCCGTCGAGCCCTACAAGGACAAGATCGCCTAGAAGGAGCTGGCGCTGGTGGTTGCCGACACGCTGCCGGTGCAGATGGACCAGATGAAAGAAGGTCTGTCGCTTGGCCAGGTCGGCCAGCGGCCATTCGAAATGGGCTACAAGACGATGTTCTTCCTGAAGGACATGAAGGACGGCAAGGCGGCTCCCGCCGATCCGACCTACACAGGCCTCGACGTCTGCACGCCTGAGACGGCCGACACCTGCATCGCGAAGTAGCGCGGTCTAGACTGCTTCTGGGGCGGCCGGCGACGGCCGCCCTTGCTATTTTAGACGATCTTCAATCGACCAGCGGGCCGCGAAGAAATTCAGGATGGCCGCGAGGATGACGCCGAGGATTTTTGCCGGCCAGACCCCGATCCAGCCGGCGAGCGCTGCGATGACGCCGCTTGAAACGCCGAGCGAAATCAGCGCGCCGAGCGACACAAAACGAAGGACGGATTGTGTCGTCGACAAGCGTCTCGTCGCGCTCGAACGACCAGCGGGAGTTGACGACGTAGGAGAAGGTGACAGCGACCGCCCAAGCGATCACATTGGCAGCCAGCGGGCGAATGTCGACCGCGAGCAAGGCCGCGAAAACCGCCATATCGATGACGGTGTTCAACAGTCCGACGATGAGGAATCGCTGGGCCTTGTTGCCGAGCGTGCGGCCTTGTTCGATTCATGGCGTTGCGATCACCGCGTTGGCACTATCCAGCACGCGCCCGAACGTTTCCGATGCCAGATAGCGCAGCTCGACCGGCCGCGTGTCGGTGAGGATATCGCGGCTGCGCAGGGTCTGATCGACATGACCGGGATGGACCATGAGGACAGCTTGATCCGGCAGTGTTCTCACGGCGTGCTCGACAGTCGGTGGGAAATCGTCGCCAGTCGTCCAATCGTAGAAACCGGCCAAGGGACCGAGCACCGAAAACCGCTCGCCGCCATGTCTTGTCGAAGCGGCTCGCGAGAGCCCGCACCGTGGCGACTTTGGTGAAGGAGGCTTTCGGCGAATATTTCGCCACCGGCGCGCCACGCAGCCAGGGCAGGGGCCGCCGATTGCTTGTTGCCAAAGCTTTCAGCCAGCGACGCACCGGTGGAAGAAATGCACATGCTGGTGCCCGTCGATATAAAGCGGCGGCTTGCCGAACAAGTCCTCGAAGCGCGCCAATTGCGCATCCAGCTCGGCCTTGATGTCGGTGTCGGCGATCTGACCGGTGGCAACGCCTTTCAAGAGCGTCGTCAGGCTCGGCAATCGTCCCTCGCGGGCCAGCGTTGCCGCGCCGCTGAGCGAAGGCTGGTCGGTTAGAGTGAGATGAATGCCGGCCCTTTCCGCATGACGTGCTTTCAGTCGCATGGCCTCCTGCGGCCAGTCGGGAAACACTGTCATGCAGCCCGTCCCGGACAGGCGGCCCTGGTCGAGCAGTTCCAGAATCCCGTCGTCGACCGCTGGCGAAAGGCCATAGTCGTCGGCAACGATCCAGATGTGGCGGCTCATGTTGCTGGTTTGCGGCGTACCGGGCGTTTTGCCGGTGCGTCTTCGACGATGACCGTCGCCTCGGGCGCTTCCACACGTCGCGCACCAGATAGACCGGCCGGTCTTTCACCTCGCTGACCGCGACCCATAGATATTCGCCGAGCATGCCGAGCAGCGCCAAGTTGAACCCGCCCAGCACGACCACGGCAACCAGAATGCTTGGGAAACCAGGCACGGCGATGCCGTAGAACCAAACCTCGATGATGATCTTGATGCCGTAGACGATGCCGCAGGCGGCAAGCAGCAATCCGATCAGCGACATGATGCGCAAGGGCACGACCGTGAACGAGGTAAAGGCCTCGATGCTGAGCGCGATCAGGTTGAAGCGCGACCATTTCGACTTGCCGGCGACGCGCTCGACGGGCGCGTAGGGCACCGCCTCCTGCCGGAAACCCGCCCAGGCATACAGGCCCTTGTTGAAGCGCCGCTTGTCGCGCAGCCGCGTCAGCGCGTTGACCACGGACCGGCGCATGACCCGAAAATCACCGAATTCGCTGTGATTTCAAAGCGCTGTGTCCAGTTGATCAGCTTGTAAAAGAGGCGTGCAAGTTGCGTGCGGCGCCAGCCTTCCTCGCGCCGGTCGGTGCGCACGGCGTGCACAACGTCGATATCCGGGTTGTCGACCAGCTTGCCAACCATCGCCAGCGCCGTTTCCAGCGAGTGCTGCAGGTCGGCGTCCATCAACATGACGAAATCGCCATCGGCATGATCGAGGCCGGCGAGTAGCGCCACTTCCTTGCCGAAATTGCGGGAAAGTCGCACGATCTTCCATTCACCCGACAACGTGGCTTGGAATCGGGCGGCGCTGTCGTCTGTGCTTCCGTCGTCGACCAGGATGGCTTGGAACGCCAGCCCGAACCGCTCCTCGACCGCTCGTGCAAAATCCTGCAGCAGGCCGCGAAATGCGCCGCCGAAGCGGATTCGTTGTAGAAAGGCGCGACGATGCTGAGTTTCGCCAAGGCAGAGTTCACGCTATTTGCATTCGGATGCAGCGGTTCTAAACCAAGCCACGTAAATTTCCTATCGGTCGGTCAAGCCATGAATATTCAAAATTCCGTCGCCGATTTGAAGCGATACGCGCAAGCCTATCATCCGCTCTTTGCCGACGCGCCGCGGCGGTCGAGTTCGGCAAGCTGCGCAAGCGCCTGTTGCGGCAGACACGGCAGGCGATCGACGAGTTCGCGATGGTGGGCCCGGCGAGCGCTGGCTGGTGGCGCTTTCCGGCGGCAAGGATTCCTATGGGCTGCTCGCGTGCTGCTCGACCTGAAATGGCGCGGACTGCTGCCGGTCGAGCTGCTGGCCTGCAATCTCGACCAGGGCCAGCCGAATTTTCCAAAGCACGTTTTGCCGGATTTTCTCGACGGCCACGGCATCGCGCACCGCATCGAATACCGGGACACCTATTCGGTGGTGACCGACAAGATCGCCGAGGGACACACCTATTGCTCGCTGTGCTCGCGGCTGCGGCGCGGCCATCTCTACAGCATCGCCCGCGAAGAAGGGTGCTCGTCGCTCGTGCTCGGCCATCATCGCGAGGACATTCTGGAGACATTCTTCATGAACCTCTTCCATGGCGGCCGGCTGGCGGCGATGCCGCCGAAGCTGCTCAACGACGAGGGCGAGTCTGGTGCTGAGGCCGCTCAGCCTGTGCGCCGAGGCCGATCTCGAGAAGTTCGCCGACGGCGATGCAGTTTCCGATCATTCCCTGCGACCTCTGCGGCAGCCAGGAAGGGCTTCAGCGCAATGCGATGAAGGCGATGCTGGAGGATATCGAGAGGCGCATGCCCGGCCGCAAGGAGACGATGATCCGCGCGCTGGCCAACGTCCGGCCCTCGCACCTGCTCGACAGCAAGCTGTTCGATTTTGCGCGCTGGTCGCGCCAGCTGCAGCCGATTAGACTCGCTGCGCCTTGGGCTGGCTCGTGCTGCGGCGGAACAGCTTTCCCTTTTCGGCGATCAGCACCATGACCAAGGCCGATCAGCGCGACGCCGCAAAGCCTGCCGCCAGCGGCGTCGTGGTGCCGTCGAAGGACTGGCCGATCGCCGCGCCGATGAGGCCGCCGCCAAGCGTCTGCATAAAGCCCTGTACCGACGACGGCCGAGCCGGCGATATGGCCGAGCGGCTCCATGGACAGGGCGTTGAAGTTGGAGCCGATCCAGCCGAACTGGAACATCGCCGCCGCAAACAGCAGGATGAAGAACGGCAGCGGCAGTTCGCCGAACAGCGAGAGACGAACCAGATCGTGCTGACGTGAGGAAGCCGAGCAGCGCGCCATGCGACAGCCGGCGCATGCCGAAGCTTGCCGACAAGCCGCGAGTTGAGGAACGAGGAAATCGCCATCATGCCGGCGATCGCGAAGATGATCGGAAACCAGACGCCCAGACCGTAGATGCCGACATAGACCTGCTGCGCGGAATTGATGAAGCCGAACAGCGCGCCGAAAATCGTCATCGAGGCCAGCGTGTACCAGAGCGAGGTGCGGTTGGGAGAACCATGCCGAAGCCTGGCCGATCGAGCGATGTTGAAGGGCCGGCGGTCTTCGGGATGCAGCGTCTCGGGCAGGCGCAGATAGGCCCAGATGGTGATGGCCGGTCGCGATCGTGGCCATGCAGGAAGATCAGGTGCCATTCGCGAACAGCATCATCAACTGGCCGATGCTCGGCGCAATGACCGGGATGACCATGAAGACCATGAAGATCAGCGACATGATTTCGGCCATGGCCCTGCCGCCGAAGCGGTCGCGCACCATGGATACCGCTATGACGCGGGTCGATGCCGCGCCGATGCCCTGGATGAAGCGCAGGATGAGCAGGGTTTCGAAATTCGGCGCAAAGGCCGCGGCGAAGGCGGCAGCGAGTAGACCGAAAGGCCGAACAGCAGCGGCCCGC
>CAVQCL010000027.1:0-36995 GCA_963710935.1 uncultured Alphaproteobacteria bacterium
CGGCGCCGCGATAGAGCTCGGTGTGCCCCTTCTGCCGCCCGAAACCTTTCGCCTCGGTGACCGTGATGCCTTGCAAACCGGCTTCCTGCAGCGCTTCCTTCACCTCATCGAGCTTGAACGGCTTGATGATCGCTTCGATTTTTTTCATTCCGTGAATGGCCTCCGCTGTGCTTGCCGCCGGGCTTGCCCGCTCGCGCCAATGAAAGCACGAAGCGTGCCAGTTGCGGCACCTTCGTGGAAGTTTGCGCAGCGTCGGCAAAACCGCCAGATTTTTCGTGGAATCCTGCGCTGCGGTGGCGCCCGCATCGCAATTCCTTCCATCACTTATCACAGCGGCCGAAGCGGGTGGGTCAAAAACTAGGCAGACTGCACAAATTTCATGCAGCGAGGTGATGCCGAGCCTGCGACAACCACCGCGCGACTGCCTTTTTGAAGGCGCAGGCCTGTGGTACCGCTGGGCAAAACAGCGGTCGGGCTCGATGTCTCTTGAACTCCTGACGCCTGAGGAAATGGCGGAAGCGGACCGGCGCGCCATCGCGGCCGGGCCGTTCGATGGCTATGCGCTGATGCTGAACGCAGGCAGGGCCGTGGCCGCGGAAGTGCTGCGGCGCTTTCCTCACGCTACGCAGGTCGATGTGCTTTGCGGCCCCGGCAACAATGGCGGTGACGGTTATGTCGTGGCAAGGCTGTTGGCCGAGGCGGGAGTGGCGGTCGCCATCTGGGCCGATGGAACGCCGCGCGCCCGGCAGCGATGCTGAGCGGGCCGCCAGAAGACTGTCCTGTCCGTGCAAGGCCGATATCGGAATACGAACCGCAAGCCGGGTCGCTCGTTGTCGATGCGCTCTATGGCGCGGGCTTGAGCAAGCCGCTGACCGGCGCTGCTGCCAGCGCCATCGGAAAGGTCGACTGCGCTCGGGCTGCCGGTCGTGGCGGTCGATCTGCCGTCGGGCGTTTCCGGGGAGACGCGGCGCGCGGTGCTTGGAGCAGCCTTTCAGGCCACCCTGACCATTACCTTTGCGCGCAAAAAACCCGGGCATCTGCTCTTGCCAGGCCGCGACCTATGCGGCGAGGTCTTGGTCGCCGACATCGGCATCACTGATGCGGTCATCGCCGATCTCGCGGTCAAGACTTTCGAGAACCTGCCGGCGTTGTGGCTGGCGCGGTTTCCGGCACCCTCGGTCGACACCTACAAATATACGCGTGGGCATGTCGGTGTGTTCTCCGGCGGACCGGCCTGCAACGGGTGCTGCGCGGATGGCGGCGATGGGCGCGGCGCGCGCCGGGGCAGGGGCAGTCACCATGCTGTCGCCGGCCAACGCGTTGGCGGCCAATGCCGCGCACCTGACCTCGATCATCCTGCGCAAGACGGAGTCGCTCGACGACGTGCTAGAATATCTGAGGGAGCGAAAACCGCAGGCGCTGATCTTCGGTCCGGGCTTGGGCCGCACGAAAAGGTCGGCCGCTTTGCGCTCGATCTGCTGGCTGCTGTCGAGGGTGCGCCGAAGACGATGGTCATCGATGCCGACGGCCTGACGTCGCTGGCGAAACAGCGCGATGCGTTTTTCGAAGCGGCGCGACGGCCGGGCGCGCCTGCGATCGTGCTCACCCCACACGAGGGCGAGTTCGCGCGATTGTTTCCCGACATCGCCGTCGACAAGAAAACATCAAAGCTCGCCAAGGCACGCCGGGCCGCGGCGCTCAGCCACTGCACGATCATCTTCAAGGGGCCGGACACCGTGATCGCCTCGCCGGACGGCCGCGCGGCGATCAATTCCAACGGCACGCCGCTGCTGGCGACGGCCGGTTCGGGCGATGTGCTGGCCGGCATCGTCGCCTCGCTGGCCGCACAAGGCATGCCGGTGTTCGAAGCCGCCTGCGCCGCCGTCTGGATGCACGCCGAGGCTGCAACGCGGTTCGGGCCGGGGCTGATCGCGGAAGACTTGCCGATGGCGCTGCTGCCGGTGCTGCGCGAACTGCACACGCTTGCCGACAAGGGAAGGGGCCGGTCATGAGCCGAACCGTGCTGGCGGCCTTTTGGGCATTGCTGCTGGCGCTTTTCCTTGCCGGCACGCGCCGAAGGGCCGGTCACCTTCGTCGAGGATCGGACGATCCTGACGGCGCTGGAGGACAAGGGCTACGGCTTCGAGACGCTGTTCGGCGATGAACAGAAGCCGGACCTCGCCAGCCTCTACGCGAACGCGCCGGCCTATCGCGCGATCGTCGATTTGGTCACGGCCGATATCGCCGGGCTGCGCGCCGAGATGGAAGCCGCCGGGCGGCCGACCTACGAAAAGACCTCGCTGGAAAAGGGCCGCGCCTTCGATGTGCGCTGGCTGCACACCGACGCCGCGCGGTTCCGGCTGGTCGGTGTCATAAACCGCCTCGACCGGCGCGATTTCAACAAGGCGAAAGGTGAGGGCGGCTGCGGCGAAGTGCGCTTCATCTACCGGCTCGCCTACAGCTTTGACTATGACAAGCGCACGCTGGCCTCGCGCATGCCGTTCAATCTCAACGCGGTCTTCACCGCCGCGCCCGACGCCGACGGCGAATGCACCGGCGTGGCCGGCCGCTGGACGCCGCAGCTGGACGAGAACGTCGATGCCGGCTGGCTGGCCGGCGGCGTGCTCGACCGGGCGGAGCTGACCTTCAAGCAGCTTGAGCTCAACGCACAGGTGACGCGTTTTCCGTCGGGCCAGGAGCCGGGGTTTGGCGGACAGGCGGCCTACCTGATGCGCATCTTCGGCATCGACGGCGACAGGATCACCGAGAAGACGCTGGAGAACACGCCCGACCTCGCGCGCATCGCCGAGGACGAGGCGCTGAAGGCGAAGCTCGCGGCCTATGTGCGCGACAATGTCGGCGCGATCGACACCGGCGTCTATCAGGTGCCGGACGATCTGCTGGCGAAGAAGATCATTTCCTTCACCACCTTCGGCAGCGCGCGGCTTGGCAACCATCCGTTCCTGTCGTTGTACAAGCCGGCCGACTTTGCCGATCTGGACTACGCGCCGTTGAAGCTGCTGCGCTCGCCGGAAGCGCTTGATCGAGCGCCTCGACAACAGCACCTGCCAGGGTTGCCACCAGTCCGGCTCGACGGCAGGTTTTCATTTCATCGGGCTGGATGAGCCCTCGACCTCTCCGCTGAACCGCATCGAGGTCGGCATCTCGCCGCATTTCCACGCCGAGCAGCCGCGCCGGGCTGCCTATCTGGAAGCGGTGATGCGGGACGAGGAGCCGAACCGTTTCCGTCCGCTCTCCAACGCGCCGCCGGCCAAATGGGAGGGCGGCACGGTCGACTACGAGCCGGCCGGCATGACCATGTCCTGCACCATGCCGGACGATGCGCGCAAATTCGCCAACGACTGGCAGTGCGGCGCGGGTACCGTTTGCACCGCGCTGTCGGTCGCGCCGGACACCGGCCTGCAACTCGCGCAATGCCTGCTGCCGAAGGATAGCGACGCGATGTTTTCCGGCCATCCCTGCCTGACCGGCGAGATCGCGACCAACGTCGCTCAGCCCTACAACGACAAGCAGACGAGGACCGGCCAGTTCGCCGCCTTCGCCAAGAAGATTTCGCGCACGACCTATACCTGCCGGCCGCCGCGCATCGGCGTGCCGGGCGGCATCGCCTACCGCAACTGCAACGCCACCGACCGCAGCTTCGCAAATTTCAAACCGGGCGAGCCGATGCCGAACGAGATCTGCGCGCTGGTCGGCGGCAAGAAATTCGACATCTGCGTGGCGACCGGCGATTTTTCCAACTGCCTCGGCGGCGCGGTCAATCGCGGCAACCGGCCGGCCTGCGACGCGACGCATTTCTGCCGCGAGGATTACATGTGCCAGTCGCTGCCGGACGACATTCCCGGCAAGCGCAAGGTGAAGGGCGTCGGCTTCTGCTCGCCGACCTATTTTGTCTTCCAGATGCGCGTCGACAACCATTTGACGCCGTGGGACGCCAAGGCAGCGGTCGCCGTCGCGGGCATGACCGGCCGGGCGAAGCCGCTGCAGCCGCTCTATCGCTCGGTGGATGTCGACGACGCCACGCTGGAGGAGCTCGGCGTCGAAGGCGAAGAATGAGGAGCTTGTCCACAAACGTGTGCAGTTGCGGTCTCGCCCAATCGGCGCTTTGCTGCGCTTCGGTGCTCACGTACTTGATGTGACGCTCCGCTCCGACTGCTCGAAAATCCCCATCTTCGACTCGCCCTGGACGGCGTGTGTTGAAACGAGCTCGCAAGCCTACACCCGCTCCATCAGCGCCATCGCGCCCTGCGGCGCGCGCAGCTTGCCTTCGTGGATGATGTAGACGAACACGTCGCGCGGCTTTTTCTCGGCCTTCTTTGACGGATCGGCATAGGGCAGGTCGTCGGGCTGGCCGCCTTGCCGCCCAGAGTTTTACCCGCGCCGCCCATCCGTCCAGATCGGCGGGCTTGTAGGCGGCCGGATTGGAATCCTCGCCCTTTTGCAGCCGCGCATAGACAAAATCCGAGGTGATGTCGGCGAACTCCGGATAGTCGTGGTGATGCGCATAGCAGATCGCGGCCTTGTATTTTTTCGCCAGCGCGACGAACTCCGGCACGGCGAAGGACGCGTTGCGCACTTCGAGAGCATGGCGCAGCGGCAGGCCTTTTTGCTTGTCCGGCAGCAGTTTCAGAAAGCCCTCGAAATCGTCCGGCTCGAATTTTTTCGTCGGCGCGAATTGCCAGACGATCGGACCCAGCTTGTCGCCCAGTTCCTCCAGCCCTTGCGCGAAAAACTTGCCCATCGACTCGGCAGCCTCGGCCAGCACCTTGCGGTTGGTGACGAAACGGTTGCCCTTGATGGAAAAGACAAAACCCTCCGGCGTCTCGGCGTTCCATTTGGCGTAGGTGTCGGGCTTGAAGCCTGAATAATAGGTGCCGTTCACCTCGATCGTCGGCACCTGGCGCGAGGCGAATTCGAGCTGCTTTTTCTTCGACAGTTTGTCGGGATAAAAGGTGCCTTCCCAAGGCTCGAAGGTCCAGCCGCCCATGCCCGCGCGGATCGTGCCTGATGCCATCTCGTGCCCTCGGTTGCGCGGCGAAAATGCGTGTGCCTTGGCGGTTTGTCCACCCGAAAGCGGTGGTTCCTGACAATGCGCGTGCCGTCATGCTCGGCCTTGTGCCGAGCATCTGGAATGCGAAGACGGTCTTGCTGCCGCAGTAGATGGTCGGGACGAGCCCGACCATGACGCGACCGGAGAGAGCCGTTACGAGGTGTCGGGTTTTTCCTGCGCCCAGAAGGCCAGGCCGTGAAGGTCGTGCAGCACGGGGTGTATCGGATGGGCGCGGCGCGAGTTCGGGCTTGCGCCAGCCGGGCGGACGGCCGCCGCGCAGCGGCGTCACACGATGGAACCGGCCGCGCTGGCGGCGTGAGCGCCAGCGCGCAAGGCGTTTTGCCTGGCGCGGCAGGTCGTCCAGTGCGGCAACCAGTGCTGCAAGGCGACGGTGGATGCTGGTCGCGTCGAGCAGATCATTGGCGGTGGGCCGGGCAGGGAGTGGGGCAGGGTCGGTCCAGCCGGGGACGCTGATGCGCGGCATCGCCGTCGCGGCAGGCATGGCGGCGGCGGAACTGACCGGGCAGCGGATCGATGAGCGGCAGGGTCGGGCGCGGGGCCGGGCGGGGAACTTTTGGCGACGGCGTGAGCACCGGGCCGCTGCGGCCGAAGGGTGAGGGTTGCTCGGGCACAATTTGGCGCTGCGGACCCGGCAGCACCACCAGCCCGCGCGCGGCAACGACGATGAGCCGCCGCGCCGCAGCCTCGGCGGCACGCAGCAGACGAAGCAGGGTGCGGTGGAGATGGCGGGGGAGTGCCGGGGACAGTTTACTTTTTTCCGCCTGCGCCGGGTTCTGAGCCAATGCGCCTTCCTGCGGAAAGAAAGTAAACTGTCCCCCAGAGCCAAGCCCGGCCATGGCGACGAGCATGGCCAGAACGCGCTTCAGCGCCTCCCGGTGTTTCTCGATCGCAAAATTCCAGTCCATCCACCTGCTCCTTTCACGCGCACAGTGTCGTCCCTGCGCCGTGGGGGGTGGACGAAATTTTCGCAAAACCTGCTGACAGGTGGTGACAGATTGGGGCAGGGCGCTTTTCGAAACCAGCCCCTCTCTTGCAATTTCTAACACTTAGCTCGCTTAACGGCCTTCGGCCTACTCGCTAAGATGTTGAAATTGCTTTCTCTCCCCCAAGGGGCGAGATATGGCGGCCGCGAAGTCTTCGCCAATCTTCAACGTTGGCAACGTGCGGTGAGGTCGATGCAGGCTGATCTCCCCCATTGCGTCCAAAAGCATATCAGCATCTTAGCGAGCTCGATCCTGAGCTCCTCGAGGATCGATCTCGGCGAGCGACACGCTAGATATCGCAAGAGAGGGGCATTCTTAGTTAAGTTTCCAGGCGTCGGATGCGCGCCTCAGACCATCAGCTCCATATCGACGATGGTGAACTCCGGGCGCTTCGGGTTGGACCTGCGGCCGGTTTCGCGGAAGCCATACTGCCGGTAGATCTCGATGTTCCGCTCCATCTTCGCATTGGTGTAGAGGCGGAGCACCGGGAGCTTCCACTCCCGCGTTTTTGCCACCGCGAAGTCGAGCAGGCGGCGGCCAAGACCCTGGCCGTGAAACGCAGGATCGACGGCGACGCTGAAGATTTCGGCGTGGGTCGGGTGGCGCTCAAGGACGATCAGGCCGGCAATCTGCTCCTGCTGCTCCAACAGCCAAACCTCGCCGCGCTCGATGCGCGGCGCGTAGTCCTCGGTCATGGGAACCGGCGGCGCACCGAGGATCGGGATGTAAGGGGCGTAGGCGGATTCGGTGAGGGCGAGGATGGCGGGGAGGGAGGTGGGGTGGCGAGGAGGGGGTGGCGCGGTGCATTCGTCTTTACGCTAGTCGAAGCGCTAATTTGATTCGAAAAAAAGAGCGCCATTGGGACGCTGGCAAGGTGATGTTCGGAACTGGACATCAGGAGAAGTCGATTGACGGTATTGTCTTGGATACCGCCAACTGGCCATAGGCATGATACGCGCTTTGCCAAGAGATTGGCTCCCGACTTCTTCGCCAGCCGCACAGTTGATCCATGGACGCGATTAAATTCGCCGTTGAGTTTAAAGCTTCTACGTTCGGCTTCATACCTCGCTCCGAACGTGACGATAGGTACTTAAACACCTTTCGAAAGAGGGATTGATAGCCTTCAAAAACTCCATGGCCTGCAAGCGCGCCAATTTGCTGAACATCATATGGGACGACAAACTCAGCTTTTTCGATACCAGCTCGTAGATGCGTGAGCGGCGCTTCGCTCGGAGGGTCGCGGCCAGTCAGGCGGCCTTCAGTTCGCGCCAGCGGAAGATGCTATCTGTCACAATGCATGAACCGGTTGCCTGTGCCAAATACATCGCAATCTCGAAGTTCGGAGCCATCTTAAACGGTGTAAGTTGTCCGCCGCCTGATCCGCCTTCAAGGGACCCGTCTTGCAGTACAGCCAGTGGGTCTTGTTCCCGAAGCTTTTCAAATTCGTCGAGAACGGCCGCGACAGCTTTTTCATCCAGCGTAGGAGCATCACGCAAAACCTGGTGCCGAAGCGCTTCACGCGACTGAAGCAGCATACTCCGCTTGTATTCCTCCTTCATCATATCCAAGAGCCCAGGTTCTTCCTTTGGATGACCTTCATCCTTTTCGAGCGGAATTTAGCCATTTCGAGCATCTGATCGCGGAGATGGAAATCAAAGTTGCAGGGGTCCGGAAATAGGGTAACAAGCCCTTGCTCGACAAGCGGCATGATCGCCATGAACAAGACAACCGACTTCAGAAATTCTTGACGGTACATCTTGGGGTGTTCGAGGGGACTGAATTTCTTGTTTACGGTTCTTGGGTGGATGAAGGGATGCTCAATCGATAGTTCATCGAAGTAAAGCGATGAGCCGAGTGCAAAGTTCGCAATGACCGAAGGATGTAGAAGCCCGGTGTAAATCCCGCGCGCCTCACCGTCGGGCTTCGGTAGCATTGCCAGCAGGTTCGTCTCTTAGCGGCCATAACGCGTCGAAGAGACCGTAGACTTCTCTAATCTTGTCATCGGTGACTGTGCGGCGCACGGTGATCCAATCGCGGTGTTCAACGATTTCGATGATATTGGAGATGCCGGAGAACAACATTAAGTTGCGCTCGCGGATACTACGTTCTTCCCATGTTCGACGAAGGGTGACTGGTTTGCGCTCGCAGCAAGCACCGAACGTGCGGCCCGATCCGCAACCGCAGAGATCGCCAAGCGAGTTGGCTTCGGTGAAGGCTTCTTTCAGAAACTCCCTTTCTTTTTCGGTCGGGCCAAACGCGTCTTGGTAGCGGACTTCACCGTTATCAAAGCGGGCGATGATCTCACCGCCAAAATGCCAAATGCCGTCCTTGGGTGGATGGAATGTACTGCGTAGATTTGCCTACCGGTCGGCCGACGATGTTTCCGGATAGAGCCATTCCTCTTTGCCGGCGGCGACATACCGCTTCGCTCGAGCCTTGAGCACGCGGTTGACCCGGATGACCTCCTCGTTTGTTAGCTTGCGTGTGCGAATGATGGCATCCGTGCGCACCATCGAGTTGCGGTAGTTCCGGCGAAAGTCCGCTTCTCAAGCGGGTTGGCAGAATGGTCCTGCGCATATTCGAGGTTCGTGAGGATGAGACAAAAATCCCGAATTCAGCGGAAAGATGGTCTGCGAGCCCTTTAGCGCGATCGAAGGTTCTTTCGGATAGTCATTGCCCTTTTGATCAGGCGGGATTGCGTGATTGTAGATTGTGACTGGGTGGTCGCTCACGATGAATTTGACGTCGGCGTCCTGCGCCGACACGATCTCTCGTACTCCTTCCGTCCAGATCGTACAGTGCATCATGCGGATGCCTTGCATCTCATACATCAGGTTGTTCTGTGACAGGCGTGGATATTGTGCGCTAAGCCAGTCGAGCCCCTTAGGAGTACGGATTTTCTGGATGTCTAGATACTCGAAGAATGTCGTGAAATGACGATGCCACCCACCGACATCCTCACCTGCAAAGGCACGAACAGCGAGAGCGCCGCGCGCATCAATGTCACCAAAGAGCTTGCGCTCGATCTCGTCATTTACAGCCGTGCCGAAGAACGTCGAGTACAGGTCCCGCTGGCAGAAAGCCCGCGACGTTGGTGAGAGGAATTTTGATCTCTCTGTGACCACGCGACCACTTGGTAGCCTATGCTGGGGCGGGCTCAGGTCGAGAAACGAATAGGTGCTCCGGCCAGGCTCGAAGAACCTTTCTGATACCACTGCGGAACGTAATGGTTGTTTCGAGTTTTCGTCATATTGCGGAGCGGTATCTACTCCGCCGCTTCGCTTTTCCTCGCCCCCGGCCGGCGCTCCAGCGCGCAGTCCTTCAGGAACTGCCCGGTGTAGCTGCGCTTTTCGCGCGACGATGTCTTCCGGCGTGCCCATGGCCACCAGTTCGCCGCCGCCGTCGCCGCCTTCGGGGCCGAGGTCGAGCACCCAGTCGGCGGTCTTGATGACTTCGAGATTGTGCTCGATGACGACCACCGTGTTGCCCTGGTCGACCAGCTCGTGCAGCACTTCGAGCAGCTTGGCGACGTCGTGGAAATGCAGGCCGGTGGTCGGCTCGTCGAGGATGTAGAGCGTCTTGCCGGTCGCCTTGCGCGACAGTTCCTTGGCCAGCTTGATGCGCTGCGCCTCGCCGCCCGACAGCGTCGTCGCCTGCTGGCCGATGTGGATGTAGCCGAGGCCGACCTGCTTCAGCGTGACCAGCTTGTCGCGCACGCCGGGCACCGCGGCGAAGAAGTCGACGCCTTCCTCGACCGTCATGTCGAGCACGTCGGCGATCGACTTGCCCTTGAACAGGACGTCCAGCGTCTCGCGGTTGTAGCGCTTGCCGTGGCAGACGTCGCAGGTGACGTAGACGTCGGGCAGGAAGTGCATCTCGATCTTGATGACGCCGTCGCCCTGGCAGGCCTCGCAGCGGCCGCCCTTGACGTTGAAGGAGAAGCGGCCGGGCTGGTAGCCGCGCGCCTTGGCCTCCGGCAGGCCGGCGAACCAGTCGCGGATCGGCGTGAAGGCGCCGGTGTAGGTGGCGGGGTTGGAGCGCGGCGTGCGGCCGATCGGCGACTGGTCGATGTCGATGACCTTGTCGAGGAATTCCAGGCCCTCGATGCGGTCGTGCTCGGCCGGGTGCTCGCGCGAGCCCATGATGCGGCGCGAGGCCGCCTTGAACAGCGTCTCGATCAGGAAGGTCGACTTGCCGCCGCCCGACACGCCGGTGACGGCGGTGAAGGTGCCGAGCGGGATGTCGGCGGTGACGTTCTTCAGATTGTTGCCGCGCGCGCCGACGATCTTGATGCGCCGGCCCTTCTTGCCTGGCGCGGCGCTGCGCGGGCGCGGCGATCTCCGAGCTCGCCGGTCAGATATTTGCCGGTGATCGAGTTCGGGTTGGCCATGACTGTCGTGCGGCGTGCCCTTGCGCGATGACCTCGCCGCCATGGATGCCGGCGGCCGGGCCGATGTCGACGACGTAGTCGGCGTGCAGGATGGCGTCCTCGTCATGCTCGACGACGATGACCGTGTTGCCGAGGTCGCGCAGGTGCTTCAGCGTGTCGAGCAGGCGGGCATTGTCGCGCTGGTGCAGGCCGATCGACGGCTCGTCGAGCACATAGAGCACGCCGGTCAGGCCGGAGCCGATCTGCGAGGCCAGGCGGATGCGCTGGCTCTCGCCGCCCGACAGCGTGCCGGAATTGCGCGACAGGGTGAGGTAGTCGAGGCCGACATCGTTGAGGAAGCGCAGCCGCTCGCGGATCTCCTTCAGGATGCGCACGGCGATCTCGTTCTGCTTGTCGTTGAGCTGCTCCGGCAGCTCGGTGAACCAGTGCGTCGGCCTTGCGGATCGACATGTTCGGAGACCTCGCCGATGTGCTTGCCGGCGATCTTCACCGCCAGCGATTCCGGCTTCAGGCGATAGCCGTCGCAGGCCGGGCAGGGGGTGGCCGACATGAAGCGCTCGATCTCCTCGCGCATCCAGGCGGATTCGGTCTCCTTCCAGCGCCGCTCGCAGATTGGGGATGACGCCCTCGAAGGTTTTCGTCGTCTTGTAGGAGCGCAGGCCGTCATCATAGATGAAAGGTGATCTCGCGCTCGCCGGTGCCGTGCAGGATGGCGTCCTTGCGCCTCCTTCGAAAGGTCGCTTGAACTTGTCGCCGAGCTTGAAGCCGTAGACCTTGCCGAGCGCTTCCAGCGTCTGCGCGTAATAGGGCGAGGTCGACTTCGCCCAGGGCGCGATGGCGCCGTCGCGCAGCGAGACGGTTCTCGTCCGGCACGATCAGGCTGGCGTCGATGGCGCGCTGGCTGCCGAGGCCGTCGCAGGCCGGGCAGGCGCCGAACGGGTTGTTGAAGGAGAACAGCCGCGGCTCGATCTCGGGGATGGTGAAGCCGGAGACCGGGCAGGCGAATTTTTCCGAGAACAGGATGCGCTCATGCGTCTCGTTGGCGGACTTGTTGACGGCATCCTCGCCGGTCTGGCTGGCGTCGAGCGGCTTGTCGGCGAATTCGGCGACCGCCAGGCCGTCGGCCAGCTTCAGCGCGGTCTCGATGGAGTCGGCCAGGCGCGTCGGCGAGGTCGCCGCGCACCACGATGCGGTCGACGACGACGTCGATGTCGTGCTTGTACTTCTTGTCCAGCGCCGGCACGTCGGCGATCTCGTAGAAGGCGCCGTCGACCTTGACGCGCTGAAAGCCCTTCTTCTGGAGCTCGGCGAGCTCCTTGCGGTATTCGCCCTTGCGGCCGCGCACGATCGGCGCGAGGATGAAGAGGCGCGTGCCTTCGTCGAGCGCCAGCACGCGGTCGACCATCTGGCTGACCGTCTGGCTCTCGATCGGCAGGCCGGTGGCCGGCGAATAGGGAATGCCGACGCGCGCGAACAGCAGGCGCATGTAGTCGTAGATCTCGGTGACGGTGCCGACCGTCGAGCGCGGGTTGCGCGAGGTCGTCTTCTGCTCGATGGAGATGGCCGGCGACAGGCCGTCGATCTGGTCGACGTCCGGCTTCTGCATCATCTCGAGGAACTGGCGCGCATAGGCCGACAGGCTCTCGACATAGCGCCGCTGGCCCTCGGCATAGATGGTGTCGAAGGCGAGCGAGGATTTGCCGCGAGCCCGACAGGCCGGTCATGACGATCAGCGCTGTCGCGCGGCAGGTCGAGATCGACGTTCTTCAGATTGTGTTCGCGCGCGCCGCGAATGGAAATGTATTTGTGGTCGGCCATGCCGCTCCGCCGCCTATGTCTAATTTGTCGGGATGGGGGGCAGGGCCCGCCGTTCCCACCTATGTAGGCAGCCCGGCGCGATTGGTCGAGGGGCCGCAGCTTAGTCCACCGGCTGACTGCTGTAGCCGTTTTGGCAGGAGCCGAGCAAGCAAAAAGAACAAAGGCCGAACGGGCTCCTGACATTCCGCCTCGGTGTTTGATCCAAAAGTCGCCAGGCCGGGCTGCAAATGGCGCTTTTCTCCGCTTCGGTGCTCACGTACTTCGTGTACGCTCCGCTCCGATGCTCGAAAATCACCATTTTCGCTCCGGCCTGCCGATTTTTAATTCAAACACGATATGGTGCGCCGGCGCCGGCGATCGAGGCGACGGTCGATTTTTTTCGATTTTGTTTGCCGGAAAACTTGACCTCGCGGAACCATGGGTGCAGACTTCCAAACATCATCGAGCGCCCGCATTTCTGCGGTTTCGACGGCCATTTGGCGCCGTCCGCGAGACGCCGCAGACAGGCGAAGAGCGCTTCGAAGATGCTGGAGCAACGGACAGAAGGAGCGAGGTCATGACCCCGCCGGACAGTCCCCAGAGGCTTCGCCTCGTTGCGGAGCCACGGCAGGCGTAAGTGCCGCCATCAGGTGAAAGCTGAAGGCCTCGTCAGCGTGCGCGCTGAGGCAAACCGCGACCCGCCGCATAGCCCTACAATCAGAGACTGCTAGTCGGATCGTCGGCTGATACCCGCGAAGCATCCGAAAAATAGAGCCGGTAAAACACTCCCGGCATGTTGATTTTAGATCGACAAAGAGCCCTGTGACGGCCTCGCCGCGCAGGGCTTGTTGCGTTTGACTTGCTCGGTTGATCAGGCGCAGGATGGAGGCTCTGCTTGTTGGGGAGCAGCGGCTCCCTTGCACGCCATTCGAGATCGATCAGACCATACCGGCCTATCCAATCCTGAAATCAAATTCCGCCTTCGAGCACGTGTTCCACATCTCGCCCTCTCCATCGTGACAGGATGTTGCCATGACCCGCGACCAGATGCTCGCCCACCTTCGCGCCGCCGATGCGGTGGCGCGCGAGGCGGCGGCGCATGGGCATCATCCCTTCGGCGCGGTGCTGGTTGGCCCCGACGACCGCATCCTGATGCGCCAGGGCAATATTGACACCGTGCACCATGCCGAGACTGAGCTCTGCAGGCGTGCGGCGGTGGCGTATCCGCCGGAGTTCCTTTGGGGCTGTGCCCTGGTCACCACCTTCGATTCCTGCGCCATGTGCACCGGTACGCTCTACTGGGCGAATATCGGCACGCTGGTCTACGGCCTCGACGAGGCAAAGCTCCTCGAGCTCACGGGAGACGACCCGCGAAACCCCACAATGCACCTTCCCTCGCGCACCGTGCTTTCGTCCGGGCAGAAGAAGGTCGCGGTGCACGGCCCCTTTCCCGAACTCGAAGCCGAGCTGATGGCAACGCATCGCGACTTCTGGAAGCGCGGTGGCTGAGGCGGGGGACAGCGTCCGCAACGATTCCATGGGATTGGAAGACAACGACATTCGTCGGGGCGTTCCGTCCCCACGGGCAAGACCAAGTCGCCGTCCACGACCGCGCCATGAACGGTAACAATATCTGCCGCGCCGGCTGGTAACTGATCGACCAAATGATAGCCAAGACCTCGTGAATGCCGAGCGGGCCAGCAAGCCGCCGAGTGTTGCAGCTAGTTGCTGATCAACTTCTTCGGAATCTGGACCGGCTTCGCCGAGGGGCGAAACGCAATCTCCGCGGCATCGCGGAGCGCTCGACGGCCAATGGCGCGCCGAGCCGTCGGTATGGCTCAACACGCGATGTCGCGCTTCGAACTGCACGCTGAACCAACGGAACGAGACTAGCGCAGCCGCAGGACCACGCACGGACAACTCCCGAGAAGTATCATCCGTTCCTCGCTTGCGAAGAAGGGAGCACGGTCGAGGAAAGGAAAGTGCAGCCATGCGAAGGGCCTGGAGATGCTGACGGGCCGATCAGTGGCAGCGGGTATGACAGGTCGCTGAATGGCAAACCGGCGTATCGGTCGCATAGCCGGCCTACAATTACAGACTTGAGGTGCTAGTCGCAAGATGTTCGTCTGGCTGATACTCGGCGCGAAGCATCCTGCGTTGCCGCTCGTCATGCAACGAGCCGCGTCAAGCGTTGAACGCGAGCTGGGACGAATGCCTTAGCGTCCGACCTAGGTCGTGCCTTTTGAGAAGAGCCGCATCGCATGCCGTTGGGGACGGCAAGTTTGTACGAGCCGCCTGAATCATGCGCAACCCTTTCAGAAAGCGTGCCATTCCTCGCCGCAAGAGCGGCAATCTCAGCAACCAAATTCGAATAGCAAAAGTCGGTGATGAGCACTCGTAAATCCGCAGCAACCATCACCTGCTGATTGGACAATGACTAGTTTAACAACGTTGAATTTCCTAGCCGATGAGGAAACGATCACGGGCGAAGACGATGACCGTAGAATGGCCATTCAGCTTCGATCCGTTCGTATTTGACGCAACAACCCGGCCTTTCTGGGGACTGAAGGTATATCCAGGCGTGGCTGGCTCCAGGCGCAGATCTGGTCGAGGCTTCGGTTGCAACTCAAAGAACTGCGGTCATTTCACTGTCCTGTGCCGTCACCAAGCATTGCAATGATGTGCTCTGACTGACTCGCGTCGTGAGAGATTGGCAATGTCTCATGTGCAGGATCAAGTTTATTTTAACCGAATTGTTCAGCTGGGACGCAGACAGGGATTACCCACAAGCAGCGGGCAATGGCCGACGAATTGTTGTGCTCGAAACTTCCTGCAAACATGAATAAAGACCGGAAAGTCAAGTGCTGGAGCATGTATTCTCTCGATCCGAGATTGTCCATGAACCGACGTCTATCGGTGGAGGTTTGGCGTAAAGATAGTTTCGATCGCCAAATGTGACTGACACTGGATTTGACGGAGCCAGCGTTCTCGACGCCCGAGGAATCGTACTCGCAAATGAATCCATCGAAATTTGGGAACGTTGACATAGCTCATATGCACTATTGCCGGCAAGATCGCAAAGTCTTGCATCGTTGTGTCCCAAGACGGTTACTTCGTTTGATCATGATCTGGATTAGAAATAGTTGGTGTTTTCCGGCCTGACAATCAACTGTTGAAAACCGATTGGTACAAATTTCTCTGCGCGAAAGAGCGGCCGAGAGAAAAGACATGGCGGACGTCCTCGTGGCTTATCCCGACGAGAAACCATTCGACGTGGGTACTAACAGCAAGATGCCCAAGACCAATAATAGAATTACTAAGCGACGACGGATATCGTCCCTGGAAGTTAGTTCGGGAATGAGCAATCGACAATCAATCCGTTTTTTGCCAGAGTTACTTGCAAATATATTTTGGGAAAATATTCACAGTCTACTCAGCGGCGCACTGCCAACTCCGCTAGCGTTGCACTCGCTGTCGCGGTGTCGAACTCGGGCACTTCCAGACCCAGTTTAAAGTTGTAAAGACAATTGTTTTCCGCGGAGGCGAAGTGGACATTTTCGCTGCGAGGTGGCAACCCGGTGCGAAGTGTATCGCCATAGGTCGCCTGCCGCGCCAGTTGCAGGGTGCGGCTGCTCCACTTCGGCTGCGTCGGCCCCAAGCATCGTGAATGGTTCGGCAAGGTCCTCGCGCATCGAATTCGACCGCCCGGCGCGACCGGTGGGCACCGCAGCCGAATGCTGACGGCCGGCAGGCAGATAATTCTTGTTTTCTGGATAGCGCTAGCAGCAGCCGGATAGATTTTCCGGTGGCCTTGGCGCATCGTCTGGGCACGGGCGGCGCATGGCAAGCCCTGAGGGAGGAACTGCGATGGCAAACGATCTGGAAAAAGGCGTAACCGCCAACGGCAAGGGTTTTCAGGACAAGGTCTGGAATATTCTGGGCCAGGTCTATTTTCCCAAGGCCTCGTGCGCTTCTTCATTTGCTTTTGAAGCCAACAGCGACCCCGGCCAGTTCGTGCCGGTGCATATTCATCCGAACCAGGACGAATTCATCCTGGTGCAGGAAGGCGAGCTCGACCTGAAGCTCGACGGCAAATGGTCGAAGGCCAAGGCCGGTGATCTGGTGCGTATGCCGCGCGGCGTTCCGCACGGCTATTTCAACAAATCGGACAAGCCGACCCGCGCGTTTTTCTGGGTCTCGCCAGCGGGACGGCTGGAGGATTTGTTCAATGCGCTGCATGAAGTGACCGACGTCGGCGAGGCCGTGCGTCTGTCGGCCCTGCATGAGGTGGATTTCCTGCCGCCCGAGGCCAATGAGTAAGCTTTGCATTGAGTCATCGGTGAAGGTCGATGACTTGTTTTTGGGAGCGTATCAAGCGCGCCGCGGCAACATCACCACCGACCCCCTCTGTCCTGCCGGACATCTCCCCCTCAAGGGGGGAGAATGGCATGCAGTTTCGGCGAAGCTGCCAATCTCCCCCCTTGAGGGGAGATGTCCGGCAGGACAGAGGGGGGTCGGTGGCGACTGGGCTCGCGGCCGATCAAGCGCGACAGGCAATTGGACGCAGCCGGCGGCCTGAAATGCCCTCCTGCCGCCACAATCCCTTCATGCGTCTGTCATGTCGGCGTCACACAGTGCGGCCCAGAATCTCGCCTCTGGACGACCTTGCATGCAGACCCAACGCGACACTCGGCTCGACGTTTTCCGGGCGCTGGCCCTGCTGACGATCTTCATCGACCACGTTCCGGGCACCGTCTTCGAATATCTGACGCTGCGCAATTTTGGCTTCGCCGATGCCGCCGAGGCATTCGTCCTGATTTCGGGCATCGCGGTGGGCCTGGCCTACGCGCCGAAATTCAAGCCGGGGCAGGCGCTGCTGCCGTCGCTGAAAATCTGGCGGCGGGCGGGTGTGCTCTATTGCGCGCACATCATGACGACGGTCACGACGCTGACCATCTTCTGCGCCGCCTCAGTCATCTTCCACCGGCCGGAGCTTTTGAAACTCAACAATATCGAGATATTGATCGACGATCCGGCGGAAGCTTTTGTCGGTGTCGGCCTGCTCGGGCATCAGCTTGGCTACAACAACATCTTGTCGATGTATGCCGTGCTGCTGTTCTTCACGCCGGCCATACTGTGGCTGCTCAACAGGAGCATGGCCGCGACGCTGGTTGGTTCCTGCCTGCTCTGGCTGGTGTCCGGTATATTTCTCATCGCGCCACCGAACTATCCGACCGAGGGTTATTGGTTTTTGAACCCGCTCTCCTGGCAGTTCCTGTTCGTGATCGGCATCGCCGCGACCGTCCATGTGCGAAAGGGTGGGCGGCTGCCGTCCGGCGCGGCATGGACCACGCTGGCCATCGCCTATCTGCTCGGCGCTGCGATCTGGCTCTACAGCCCGATGTGGGGGCAGGATGGTTGGCGCGGCATGCCGCTGTTCCTGGCCGGCTTCGACAAGAGCTTTCTGGCGCTGCCGCGGCTGCTCGACATTCTGGCGCTTGCCTATCTGCTGACGCAGGTACCCATGCTGTCGAATCTTGCGCGCGTGTCGGCCGACAATCCGCTCGCGATCTTCGGCAAACATTCGCTGCCGGTGTTCATCTTCGGCACGGTGCTGGCGATGATCGGGCAGGTGATGAAGGCGTTTTATGGCCAAAACCTGCTCTACGACACGATGATCATTTCGACGGGTATCGCCGGCCAGTTCGCCTTGGCCTACGGGCTGGAATGGGTGTCGCGGGTGAGCCGGGGAACGCATGGCGCAAGGCCGGTGTTGGTACCGGCGGAGTGACATCCTGACGGGCCAACGGCGACGTCCATTGGATGGCGTTGGCGTCGAACCCCGAGGGTTGCGAACTCGAACCGAAAGCGGCCGTTCCCGGCCACCGTTGCCACGTCGATGACGGGCCGCTTGCAGACAACCCTATTCCGCGATCCAATTGCTGGTTGTAGCTTACCTCCTGTCACCACGAACGTTGAAAGAGAGGGATGCCATGCCGAAATATCTCGTCCAGGGTTCTTACACGGACCAGGGTCTCAAGGGTTTGCTAAAGGAGGGCGGTTCGAAACGGCGAGAGATGGTCGAAAAACTCGCCGAGGAGATGGGCGGCAAACTCGACGTGTTCTATTTCGCCTTTGGCAGCGATGACTTCGTTATTATTCTCGATCTGCCGAGCAACATCGACATGGCCGCCACCGCTATTGTCGCTCAGGCCAGCGGCATGGTGAAGTCTCGGGTCACGGTCCTCATGGCGCCGGAGGATGTGGACCAAGCCGTGCAAAGGAAGGTCGACTTCCACCCGCCGTCGTAGGCTTGGGACGAGAAGGACCGGTTGGGGAGCGCGAACAATCAGATACTGGCGGCTGGGTTTTCGAGCCATGTTCGCGCCACGGCCACATCCTGATCGCCGAACAGATGGCCGGCATCGACAGACTTGCGGGTGACGGAAGCGCCGCGCCGTCGAAGCAGGGCAGCCAGCTTTCCGGCAAAAGGACCGTAGGTGTGGTCCTCGCTGCCCCCGACCACCAGAACCGTGCACCCCGAGAGATCGACCATCGGCGCGCGCTTCAGGACCGGCATGCAGCGCAAAAGCACGAGCTGGCGGTATCGGCCGGGATGCAGCAGCATGACCGAGGAGGCGAGGTTGCCGCCGTTGGAGTAGCCAACGACGAGGGTGTTTTCCGGCGCGCCGACGATCCTGTCGCGGCGCAGCCCATCCAGAAAATCGGCGAAGGCTGCTGCTTCCCGGCGAATGTCGTCCTGGTCGAAGCTGGTGGGCGTCATTTTGCGGAACCAGCGCCGCTCGCCGTTCTGGTCGACGCGGCCTCGCGGCGCGATGATCGTGGCATCCGGCGCGATCGCGCGGGCCAGGGGAATGACGGTGGTCTCGTCGGTTCCCGAGCCGTGCAGGGCAATGACGGTCAGCCGGGATGGGGTGGGTGGGAGGACGCGGCGATAGACAAAGGCCGCGTCTTCGATCAGTTCGCCGAAATCGTCGTTGTTGGCCGGCACGAGAGGGGAAGTCAGCGGTGGGGTGGCGGGAAATTGCCGGTGCCGATATCGATCGTCACGCTGCCCGAAATTTTGACGTCCCAATCGCCGACCTTGATGGAGTCGCTCTCTTGAGGGGCGCCATCGACCGGTTCAGGCAGCGGCTTGACGATGCGGTGATCCTCGGAAACGCCGGGCAGTTTTTCGGCTGCCCAAGCCGGGCCGACGCCTGCGGCGAGCGCAGCGGTGACGGCAAAGGCGACAGCGATCTGGTCTTGCGCATCATGCACCGAGCATAGTCGACACGACGCTTCATGCTACCTCAGCGTCGGCGCTGCGCGCCCCGGAGTGAGCGGCTCTAGGCGGCTTTTTTGCGGCTGTCATAGACGTGGTCGACCAGGCCCCATGTCTTTGCCTCGTCGGCGGTCATGAAATGGTCGCGGTCGAGCGTGCGTTCGACCTCTTCCAGCGTGCGGCCGCAGTGTTTTGCATAGAGCTCGGTCATGCGGCGCTTGGTTGCCAGAACGCGCCCGGCATGGAGCTCGATATCGGAGGCCTGACCCTGGAATCCGCCCAATGGCTGGTGCAGCAGGATCTCGCTGTTGGGCAGCGCGATGCGTCGGCCCGGATCACCGGCCATCAGCAGGAACGATGCCATCGAGGCGGCAAAACCCATGCAGACGGTCGACACCGGACAGGCGATGTAGCGCATCGTGTCGTAGATGGCGAAGCCGCTGGTCACCACGCCGCCCGGCGAGTTGATGTAGAGCGAGATTTCCTTTTCCGGATTGTCGGCCTCCAGCGCCAAAAGCTGCGCGCAGACGATGGCCGCCATGCCGTCCTCGATCTGGCCGTTGATGAAAACGATGCGTTCGCGCAGCAGCCGGGAGAAGATGTCGAAGGCGCGTTCGCCGCGGCTCGACTGCTCGATCACCATTGGCACGAGCGTGTTGCTGTAGACGGTCATGGCGGATCTCACGCGGCAAGAAGGAGGGGGGTGTTTTGGGCGTTGGCATTGGCGGCGCGCGGCAGTGTGGTTTTCACGGCAAAACGCATGCTGGATGGCGGTCGCGTCGGCCGCTGCAATCGTGAAGACGCGCGGCAGGCCTTTGTGGACGATCGACAGGCGTGAAAAGCCATCGCTGCGTTCGCTGATCGAGAAGGTGACGATGCTGGAGCCGGCTTCCGGATCGCGCCAGATGTAGCTGGCGGAGCGGTTCGGCTCCGCTTCGATCAATTGGCAGGTGAAGCCGCTCTTCGGCGCGGCCGGGCTCGCGGCTGCGGTCGATGACGGGCGCCAGCCAGCGCTCGACGATCGGCGCCTCGGTCAAGGCGCGCCAGAGCTTTTGCGGCGGCTCGTCGATGGCGACATCGAAGGCCAGTTCCTCGTCCTGACGGAGAGTTTTTTCCGCACTCATTCTTCCATCTCCTTCAGCACTTCCTTGAGTTTCTCGATGCGGTCCGGCCAGAAGTGGCGATAGCGCTCGATCCAGTCGATCAGCGGGGCGAGGCCGGACGGTTCGGCGCGGTAGAATGAGAAGCGCCCCTCTCGCCGCTCGGCCAGCAGGCCGACCTCGCGCAGCACCGACAGATGTTGCGAGATCGCCGGTTGCGAGACCGGCAGGTTTTCGCCCAGCTGCGAGACGTTCATCTCGCGCCGCGACAGGCGCTCGTAGATGGTGCGCCGCGTCGGATCGGCGAGGGCGCGGAGGAGTTGCGACTCGATCATGTCGTCAACATAAGTCTACACTTATCCAATAAGCAAGCGCTTATTTGGAGGTCTGCTTAGCCTGGAATTGCACGGTTTGATCCACTTCGGGCTTGCACAATGGCTCCTGACATGCAAGAACAAAAAAGGAACAAAGGTAACTGTGGATAGCGGGCGCAGATGCCGCGCGGGCGGTGAACATGTTCCAATTTGGTGTATGAGACGTCTGGTTTCGGATGAGCGCGGAGAAGTGCGATGGCTGGTAGCGTCAACAAAGTCATTCTGGTCGGCAATCTGGGAGCGGACCCGGAGATCAGGCGGCTGAATTCGGGCGATCCGGTCGTCAACATTCGTATCGCCACCTCGGAAAGCTGGCGCGACAAGAATTCAGCGGCGACCGCAAGGAAAAGACCGAGTGGCACAATGTCGTGATCTTCAACGACAATCTGGCCAAGGTCGCCGAGCAGTACCTCAAGAAGGGCATGAAGGTTTATGTCGAGGGTCAGCTCCAGACCCGCAAATGGCAGGACCAGCAGGGCCAGGACAAATATACGACCGAGGTGGTGCTGCAAAAGTTCCGTGGCGAATTGCAGATGCTGGATTCGCGCAACCAGGGCGAAGGCGGCCAGGTCGGCTATTCCGGCCCCCGCGGTTCCGATTTTGGGCAATCCTCGCCGAGCGACGATTTTGCCAACCGCGGTGCGCCCAGCGGCGCCTCGAACGGCAGCACCAGCCGCGGCGGCGGTGGCGGCAATTTCTCGCGCGAGCTGGACGACGACATTCCGTTCTGAGGGGGCAAGATTGGGGGTCAGCGCTTTTCGCAACACCCTTCATCCGACCTCGCTTCCTGTCCTCGGGCTTGCCGAAGGCAAGGCCGCGGGGCTCGGCCACCTTCTCCCATAAGGGGCGAAGGTGGAGCTTGGCATTCGACCGCCAGCGCCGCCCCTCACTGTCCTGCCGAACATCTCTCCCGTAAAAAGACGTGGAGAGAGTGGCAGCTTGGCCGCTTTCGCTAATCTGCGACGATTGGCGAAAGCAAACTTGATAGCGTCTCTCTCCCCGTCTTTACGGGAGAGAGATGTCCGAAGCGAAGCGAGGTGCAGCGATGAGGGGCCTGTTGGCACGGTCAGCGCCCAGTCTCAACCTGATGGCTTCAGCGAATCTCACGCCAGCAGATGCGCCAGCAGCGCGCGCAGTTGCGCCGGCTTGACCGGCTTGTGCATCAGTTCGATGCCGCGTTCGGCGGTCGCCTTGACGATCAGGTCGGACGGATCGGCGGTTACGACCAGTGCCGGAATATCGCGGCCGACATAGGCGCGCGCTTCGGCGATCGTGCTGGTGCCGAGGTCGCCATCGTCGAGGTGCTGGTCGGCAATGACGATGTCGGGCACCCAGTCGGTATCGCCCAAGGCGTCGAGCGCTTGGTCGGTCGTGCTGGCGACGCGCACCGAGCATTGCCAGCGCTCGAGCAGGGTGCGCATGCTTTCCAGCACGTTGAGATCGTTCTCGACCAGCAGAACCTTTGCGCCGAAGAGCCCATAACCGCGCGGGCGTCTCCACCTCGTTGGGGCTCGCCGTGGGCTTGGCGGCGAAGAAGATGCCGGCCGGCATGTCGATGCGAAAGACGGTGCCTTTGCCGAGCCTCGACTTCAGCGTCACGCGATAGCCAAGCGTGTCGGCCATGCGCTTGCACGATGGCCAGGCCAAGGCCAAGCCCCGCGCCCGACAGCGCGGCCTCGCTCATCGCCACGCCGCGATGGAATTCCTCAAAAACCTTCTCGGTCTGGTTTTCCGGGATGCCGCAGCCGGTGTCCCAGACTTCGATCCGCGCTGACGCCGCGCGCTGGCGTACTGCCACCAGCACGCCGCCCTTGCTGGTGTAGCGGATGGCGTTGGAAATGATGTTCTGCACGATGCGGCGAAACAGCGACCGGTCCGTCGTCACTGAAAAGTGCGTCGGGCCGGAAGCGCAGGCGCAGGCCTTTCATTTCGGCCAGCGGCTGGAAATCCGACCGCAGCGATTGGAAAAGCTGCTCGATCGACAGTTCCGAGTAGTCGGGCTGGACGACGCCGGCGTCGAGCTTGGAGATGTCGAGCAGCGTGCGCAGCAGCTCGTCCATCGTGTCGAGCGAGCGCTCGACCTGGCGCACCAGCCGCGTTGCCTTCTCGGTGATGTCTGCAGTTCGGCAAGCGCCGAGACGGACAGATGCGCGGCGTTGAGCGGCTGCAGCACGTCGTGGCTGGCCGCCGCGAGGAACCGTGTCTTGGAGATGTTGGCCTGTTCGGCGGACTCCTTCGCGGCGATCAGGTCGATGTTGGTCTGCTCCAGCCGCCGCATGGTGGCATGCAGTTCCTCGGTGCGGCTCTTGATGCGGTTTTCGAGATTGATCGCGGTCTGGAACAGCGAGAAGGCGTTGCCTTGCTGGTCCATCGAGCGCTCGACCCGGCTGATCAACGCGGCGTTGATCTTCTTCAGCCGCTCGACGTCGTTGATCTCACGCACCGCCACGTCCGTCATCCCGCTCGGCACCGGCTCTTGCCGAAGGCGATGCCGGTAAAAGTCTGGTTCAGATGCATGGACTGGTACTGCTCGCCATAGGTGCCGAAGCCGATGACGTGGTTTTTCTTGTAGAGCTCGGACAGGCCGCGCGCGACCTGCCGGTTGACCGCGTCGAGCCGGCGCAGCACGCAATCGAAGCCGAGGACGACGTCGATGCCGCCAAGCTGCTCGTCGACTTCCCTCAAGGCCTGATCCGTCGATTCGACCATGTCGACGGCGCGCGCGATCGAGAGCACGATGCCGTCGTCGATGGCGCAGAAATAGGACATCGAGCCGTCCTCGTTGGTCTTTTGAATGGAGCGGCAAAAGTGCTCGCCGCCAACCCGGACAATGGTCGGATAGGAGGCGAAGCTGAAGGTGTTGAGGTCCTTTGGCAGCAGCCCGACGGCCGATGCATATTCCTCCGCCGCGTTGCGGGCGTTGAACTCGTGGACGATGCGATGGTCCGGGTCCGAGGCGGTGACGACCAGCTTGTTGTCGGTGGCGACGAAATTGTCCGTCTTGAAGACGTGAAAGGGGACATCCGTCGAGAACAGGATGATGATGGCCGCGTCGGCTGCGACCTGGCCGTTGTCGATCAGCGCGGTCGACTCGAATTTCAGATCGTCGCCGGCCGAGCCGCCGATCAGCGGGATGTCGTCCAACTGCCAATGGATCGCCGAGGTGACCGCTTCCTCGGCATAGGACAGCCCGTCGATCAGGCAGAGCGCGAAGACCTTGCCGCCGCGACGCTTGCCGCGTTTGTCGGCAAGGCGAGCGCTTCAGGGACTCGACCTTGCCGGCGATGGCGTGAATGCCCGACGTCGAAACCTCGCGCACCATCGTGCTGACGGCGGTGAATGTTTCGGCCGGAAAGAGCATGCAGACGACCTGGCCGTCCTGCAGGCCGCCGGGCGTGATTTCGCCGGCCGTCGAACAGGCGGCATAGGGCAGTTTCGGCAGGCGCTTTTTCATGGCGGAGGCAAGACCGGAGGCGGTCATGAGGTGCTGCGAAAAGAAGATCAGCGCGAAGCCGGCCTTCATCGCCGCGGCCTCCTTGGCGACCTCGTCAATGAACGCCCTGGTGTCGGCAACGTCGGTGCTGATGGCAGTCAGCCCGCACGCATAGCTTGTCCGCGAACAGACCAGCTTTTCCTCCCTTGCTTACCCTCGATCGGTTGCGTGTCCTCCCGCCATGCGATCGATGCGGTCATATTCACCTTGCGCTGCCGAATGGCAATGCCCGGGGCGTCGAGGTTTCGACCGAAAGTACAATGGCCGGGTTTCATGGCCCGACGCATTCTCGCGAGGGGTAGCGCTTCCATCGCGCCAATTTTGTACTATCAATTCGAGTTCGGGCATTTCCGAGCCCAACGGTACCGAGGATTATCCAAGGGAGGCGACATGTCTGAAATTTCCATGGTCGTGAACGGGCGCAAGGTCAGCGGCAACGCCGAGGGCAGAACCCTGCTCGTCCATTTTCTGCGCGAGAACCTGGGGCTGACCGGCACGCATGTCGGCTGCGACACCTCGCAATGCGGCGCGTGCGTCGTGCATGTCGACGGCAAGGCGATGAAGTCGTGCACGTTGCTGGCAGCGCAGGCCGACGGGTCGACCGTAACCACCATCGAAGGGCTCGCCAACGGCGCCGACCTGCATCCCGTGCAGGCGGCCTTCAAGGAACATCACGGACTGCAGTGCGGCTTCTGCACGCCAGGCATGATCATGACGGCGACCGACATGATCCGCCGCCATCCCGAACGGTCTCGACGAAGCGACCGTTCGCGCCGAGCTGGAAGGCAATATCTGCCGCTGCACCGGCTACCACAACATCGTCAAGGCGATCCTCGCCGCGTCGAAGACCATGTCGAAAGGGCAAGAGCAGGGCGAAAGCGGCCTGAGCAACGGACATCACACGGGCTGAGGCGGTGAGCGAAGAACGTTCGAACCGCCGGGCATGGTAGGCTGACCCAGCCGAACCGCCAACCCGACACCCACTGTTTCTACGGTTCTGGAGGGAACTCTGATGGGAATGGAAGGCATCGGCGCACGCGTTGCGCGAAAAGAAGACAAGAGATTCATCACCGGCGCCGGCCGCTATGTCGACGACATGGTGGTGCCCGGCATGAAGCACGCCGTGTTCGTGCGCAGCCCGCACGCCCACGCCGAGATCAAGAAGATCAACGTCAAGGCGGCGCAAGGCATGCCCGGCGTGATCGGCGTTCTGACCGGCAAGGAGCTGAAGGCCGACGCCATCGGCAATCTGATCTGCGGCTGGATGATCCATTCCAAGGATGGCACGCCGATGAAGATGGGCGCCTGGTCGCCGCTGGCGGTCGACCGGGTTCGCTATGTCGGCGACGCGGTGGTGATCGTGGTGGCCGACACCAAGGGCCAGGCGCGCGACGCGGCGGAAGCCGTCGAGGTCACCTACAAGGAGCTGAAGGCGGTTTCGAGCGCGGTGGATGCGCTGAAGAAAGGCGCGCCGCAACTGCATCCCGAAGCTGAGGGCAATCTGATCTTCGACTGGGAGATCGGCGACGCGAAGGCGACGGACGAGGCGCTTGTCGAAGGCCGCGCATGTCACCAAGATGCACATCGTCAACAATCGCCTGGTGCCGAACGCGATGGAGCCGCGCGCAGCACTCGGCCACTACGACAAGGCCGAGGACCACTACACCTGCTGGACGACGTCGCAGAACCCGCATGTCGCGCGTCTGGTGATGAGCGCCTTCTACAATGTCGCGCCGGAGAACAAGCTGCGCGTCATCGCGCCGGATGTCGGCGGCGGCTTCGGCTCGAAGATCTTCATCTATCCGGAAGAAGTCGTCTGCCTGCTGGGCATCCAAGAAGACCGGCGTGCCGGTAAAATGGGTGGCCGACCGCACCGAAAGCTTTCTGACCGACGCGCATGGGCGCGACCATGTCACCGAAGTGCAGATGGCGTTCGACAAGGACAACAAGATCATCGGCCTGAAGGTCGACACGATCGCCAATTTCGGCGCCTACATGTCGCTGTTCTCGTCGTCTGTGCCGACCTATCTCTACGCGACGCTGTTGTCGGGCCAGTACAACATCCCGGCGATCCACGCGAATGTGCGGACGGTCTATACCAACACCGCGCCTGTCGACGCATATCGCGGGGCAGGGCGTCCCGAGGCGACCTTCGTGATGGAACGCACGATGGAGACGGCGGCGCGCGAACTCGGCGTCTCGCCGGCCGAGCTGCGGCGCAAGAATTTCGTCACCGCAGTTCCCGCACCAGACGCCGGTGATCATGTGCTACGACGCCGGCGATTATGCCGCCTCGCTCGACGCGGCGATGGACGCCGTCGACTACAAGGGCTTTGCCAAGCGCAAGGCAGCTTCCGCCAAGAAGGGCATGCTGCGCGGCATCGGCATGTAGCAACTACATCGAAGCCTGCGGCATCGCGCCGTCGGCAGCGGTCGGTTCGCTCGGCGCCGGCGTCGGTCTGTGGGAATCGGCCGAGGTGCGCGTCAATGCCGTCGGCACGATCGAGGTGCTGACCGGCTCGCACAGCCACGGCCAGGGCCATGAGACGACCTTCGCCCAACTCGTCAACGAGCGCTTCGGCGTGCCGCTGGACAGCGTGTCGATCGTGCATGGCGACACCGACAAGGTGCAGATGGGCATGGGCACCTACGGCTCGCGCTCCGGCGCTGTCGGCATGTCGGCCATCGTCAAGGCGCTCGACAAGGTCGAGGCCAAGGCGAAGAAGATCGCCGCGCATCTGCTCGAAGCCGACGAGGGCGACATCGTCATCGAAAACGGCGCGCTGAAGGTTGCCGGCACCGACAAGAACGTGCCGTGGTTCCAGATGGCGCTGGCGGCCTACACCGCGCACAATCTGCCGGGCGGCATGGAGCCCGGCCTGAAGGAGACGGCGTTCTACGATCCGTCCAACTTCACCTTCCCGGCCGGCTGCTACATCTGCGAGGTCGAGGTCGATCCGGACACCGGCAAGACCGAAATCCTGCAGTTCGTCGCGGCGGACGATTTCGGCAACATCATCAACCCGATGATCGTCGAGGGCCAGGTGCATGGCGGCATCGCGCAAGGCGTCGGCCAGGCGTTGCTCGAAGGCGCGCACTACGATCCGAGCGGCCAGCTGCTGACGGCGAGCTACATGGACTATTGCATGCCGCGCGCCGACGATCTGCCGTCGTTCCAGGTGTCGCACCAGAACACGCCGTGCCCGAGCAATCCGCTCGGCATCAAGGGCTGCGGCGAGGCCGGTGCGATCGGCTCGACGCCGGCGGTGATCAACGCCATCACCGACGCGATCGGCAACAACAATCTGACCATGCCGGCGACGCCGCAAACGGTGTGGGCGGCGATCCAGGCAGCGAAGCAGAAACAGCGAATAGGGAATAGGGAGTAGCGAATAGGGAGAAGGCGATCCGCGATCTTGGGACCCCGACTATTCACTATTCACTACTCCCTATTCCCTCCCTCAAGGGAGACCTGACATGTACGCAGTCAACTATCACCGCGCCAAATCGGTTGCCGAGGCGGCCAAGCTTGCCAAGGGCGACGCCAAGCTGCTGTCCGGCGGCATGACGCTGATCCCGGCGATGAAGACGCGGCTCGCCGCGCCATCCGACGTGATCGACCTGACCCACATCAAGGAGCTGAAAGGCGTCAAGGTGTCGGGCAAGAACGTCACCATCGGCGCGGCGACGACGCATTATGAAGTCGCCACACGACGAGAAGCTGGCCAAGGTGTGCCATTCGATCTGCCATCTGGCCTCGATGATCGGCGATCCGGCAGTGCGCCATCGCGGCACGATCGGCGGCTCGATCGCCAACAACGACCCGGCCGCCGACTATCCGGCCGCGATGCTGGCGCTGGGCGCGACCATCACCACCAACAAACGCTCGATCCCGGCCGACAAGTTCTTCAAGGGCCTGTTCGAGACGGCGCTGAAGGATGGCGAGATGGTGACCTCGGTCAGCTTCACGGCGCCGGCGAAGATGCGGCTACGCCAAATTCCCGAACCCGGCCTCGCGCTACGCCATGACCGGCGTGTTCGTGGCCAAGGGCAAGGACGGCGTGCGCGTCGCGGTCACCGGGGCAGGCGAAGACGGCGTCTTCCGCTCCAAGGAAATCGAGGCGGCGCTTGTCCAAGAAGTTCGAGGCGTCGGCGCTGGAAGGCGTCAAGGTGCCGGCGGGCAGTCTGATGAGCGATCTGCACGCCGGCTCCGATTACCGCGCCAATCTGGTGGCGGTGATGGCCAAGCGGGCGGTGGCTCAAGCTAACGCCTGATTGCAGCGCCGTCATCCTCGGGCTTGCCCGAGGATCTGCTGCGTTGGTTATTGGTTTGTCATAGCCGCGGATCCTCGGGACAAGCCCGAGGATGACGGTGCGAGCGCAATGGCTGTCAGCAAGTGAAAGGCGGGGTGCTTGGCCCCGCCTTTTTTGATGCTTTCAGAGTCGGTGGTCGCTGAGACAGCCGCTCAATTCGTCAGCGCTGCCTTCACCGCCGCCGCCGCATCGCCGCCGTCGAAGGTCGTCACGCCGGCGAGCCAGGGCGTCACGACATCCGGATTGGCCGTCAGCCATTCCTTGGCGACGTCGTTGGGATTTCCGCCGGCAAGAACCTTTGCCATCATGGCGTTTTCCATCGACAGATCGAATTTCAGGTTCTTGGCAAAGGCGCCGGCATTGGGGCATTCGGCGACGTAACCCTTGCGGGTGAGCGTGTTGACCTTGGCCTCGCCAAAGCCCGCCTTCTCCATGCCGGTGATATAGTTGATCTTCATCTCGCCCATCACCGGGTGCGGAGTCCAGCCGAGGAAGACGACCCAGCCCTTGTCCTTCATCATCTGCTCGGCCTGGGTCAGCATGCCCGCCTCCGACGATTCGATCAGTTCAAAGCCGGCAAGCGACTTGTCTTCGATCATGGCGAGCAAGGCCTTGTTGCCGCCCGAACCGGCCTCGATACCGTAAATCTTGCCGTCGAACTTTTCGGCGTTCTTGGCGAGATCTTCGAGGCTTTTCACGCCCTCCGCCGTCACATAGTCCGGCACCACCGGACCGAAGCCAGCGCCTTCGAGGTTTTGGCTGATGACCTCGATTGAACCTTCGTCTGTGTAAGGCTTCAGCTGGTCCGTCTGCGTCGGCATCCAGTTGCCGAGGAAGACGTCGATGTCGTTCTCCTTCAGCGCGGTCAGCGTCACCGCGACGGAGAGCTGGGTGACTTCCGGCTCGTAGCCGAGTGCGGTGAGGAGAGTATGGGTGACGCCCGTGGTCACCTGGATGTCGGTCCAGCCGACGTCGGAGAGCCGCACTTTCTTGCAGCTTTCGGCATCGGCGGCCACGGCCTGTGAGGCCGCGATCAGGGCAAGTGCTGCTACAACAGAACGCATTCCGGCATTTCGCATGTCATTGCTCCCATTTCTTTTCTTGATCGGCACTGCGACCACGCGTCATTCGCCGCGCGGAAATCTCTGGCTTTCCTCCAAGACGTTCAGGTCCATGTGGTTGCGCATGTAACGCTCGGAAGCCTTTTGCAGGGGCTGGTAGTCCCACGGGTAATAGGCGCCGTTGCGCAGCGCCGCATAGACGACATGCCGGCGCGGCCTGGCTTTGCCTCACGTCGCGGTCGAAGGCGGAAAGGTCCCAGCGCTGGCCGTGCTTTGCGAGAAAGCTCTTCGAAGACGGCCGCATAGTCCGGCTCGCCTGCGACGTTTTCTAGTTCTTGCGCGATCGGCTTCGAGATCGAAAAGCATGCGGCGGGTCCTTTTCGCACAGCACAGCTTGTGCTTGCCTTCGCGGATGCAGACCAGCGGCGCTTCGGACCCTTCCGCCGCATACTCCATCAGCACCGGACCATGGCCGCCGCGACCGGTGGCGAGCGGCGTCAAATCCTCGCCGTCGGTCCATGGCTGGATGCCGCTGAGATCGATGCCGGCAAGGGCGGCCAGCGTCGGCGTCACGTCGAGCGTCGAACGGGTGACATCGATCGCGATGCGGCTTCCAGCCGGGCGCCGCGATCATCAGCGGCACGCGGCAGGAGCCTTCGTAAAAGCTCATCTTGAACCAGAGACCGCGCTCGCCCAGCATGTCGCCATGGTCGGAGACGAACACGATGATCGTGTTGTCGGCCATGCGGGTGCGCTCGAGCACATCCAGGAGTTCGCCGATCTTCTCGTCGATAAAGGAGATGTTGGCGAAATAGCCGCGCCGGGCGTCGCGCACGTCTGCTCGCGGTGGATGTCGAAGGCATCGTGTTCGCAAGCGCCGAGCAGGCGGCGCGAATGCGCGTCCTGTTCGCTCGTAGGGGATCGGCGCGACCTGCGGGTCGAGCGCCGGGCAGTCGGCGTAGAGGTCCCAGAAGTTGCCGCCGCGCGACATAGGGGTCGTGCGGATGGGTGAAGCTGACGGTCAGGCACCAGGGCCGGCCGTCATGGCCGCGCGAGAGGTCGTAGAGCTTGCGCGTCGCGTGGTAGGCGACCTCGTCGTCATATTCCATCTGGTTGGTGATCTCGGCAACGCCGGCGCCGGTGACCGAACCCAGATTGTGATACCACCAGTCGATGCGTTCGCCGGGCTTGCGGTAGTCCGGCGTCCAGCCGAAATCGGCGGGATAGATGTCGGTCGTCAGCCGCTCCTCGAAGCCATGCAACTGGTCTGGGCCGACGAAATGCATCTTGCCCGACAGGCAGGTCTGGTAGCCGGCGGCGCGCAGATGATGCGCGAAGGTCGGAATGTCGGAGGCAAATTCGGCGGCGTTGTCGTAGACGCGCGTGCGGCTGGGCAACTGGCCCGCCATGAAGGAAGCGCGCGCCGGTGCGCAGAGCGGGCTTGCCGTATAGGTGTTGGGAAGCGCACGGAGCGCGCGGCCAGCGCCTTCAGATGCGGCGCGTGCAGAAAATCGGCGGGACCGTCAGGAAAAAACGTCCCGTTCAGCTGGTCGACCATCAGGATGAGAATGTTCGGCCGCGTCATCCCGATCCGGTAGCTTTTGGTGCGAGGCGCGATCACGCCATCAGCTATTAAGGGATTTGCGCTCGATGCTTGTGAAGCTGTTATTTTTCAATCCAAACTATAAAGAGGCTTTATGGTTCAGCGGCCTTTTGAACTCGCCTGGATGCGCGTGCTCGTCGAGACGGTTCGGCGCGGCAGCTTTTCGTCGGCCGCGCAGGCGCTCAGCCTGACGCAGCCGGCCGTCAGCTACCAGATCCGGCGTGCCGAAGAGGAAGCGGGCTTTGCCATCCTGCGCCGCAGCCACAAGGGCGTCGAGCTGACGCCCAAGGGGCGAAAGCTGTTCGAGATCGTGGAGCGCGCCGTCGACGACATCGACCGCCTGATGCGCGAGCAAAGGAAGGCTGGCGACCGCCCGGCGGTGCGGCTCAGGACCGACTACGCCTTTTCGCAGTTCTGGCTGATCCCGCGCATGCACGCTTTTCGCTTGCAGCATCCGCAGACCGATATCCAGATCGTCGCGACGCAGCGTTTCGATCCCTACGCGATGGAGGAGGGCGACATTGCGGTGGTCTTCGGCGCCGAGGGCGAATTCGGCCCGGATGCGGCGCTGCTGTTGCCGGAGGCGGTCGTGCCGATCGCCAGCCAGGCCTATCTCGACCGGCGCGGCGCGGTCGGCGATCCGATCGATCTGGCCACGGCGCGACTGATCCATCTCGACGCCGACCAGCCGGCGCCGTGGTTCGACTGGCCGCGCTATTTTGCCGAACGCGGCATTTCGCGCGACCTGGCGGCCGGGCAGGGCGACATCAGCTTCAACACCTTTGCGCTGGTGAACCAGGCGGTTCTGGAACATCAGGGCGTCGCACTGGGCTGGAAGGGCCTGATCGACGGGTTCTTGCGCTCAGGGATTTTGGTCGAGGCCGGCGCGTGGCTCCCGGCGCGGAAAACCGGCTACTGGCTTATCCGGCCCTCGTCGCCGACGCTGCACACGGACCAACTGGCCGCGTGGCTGACGCAGGAGACGGGGTGATTGATGACGCGCTCCGGCCGTCATTCCGGGGCGCGCAGCGAACCCGGAATCCAGAGCGCCGACGTGGCTTGAGGAGATGCCGAGCGATGCCGTCAGCCTTAGCGCTCTGGATTCCGGGTCCCGCTGCGCGGTCCCGGAATGACGGCCGGAGCGCTTGAATGACGGCGTGCCTAGCCACCGGGCGCGTATTTGCCGGCGAGCCATGAACAGATCGCGGCCGGCAAACCGCCGACAAGCGCCCCGAAGAACCACAATTGCCGGAACGCCTCGCCGCCATCGACGAAGGAATAGTGCATCGCTGTGAGCCATGCGAAGCCGGCCACGCCGCAGACGAGGATACGCCAGGGATAGGCAGCCAGCCGGCGGTCGATATAGGCGATGGCGATGAGCGGAAGCAGCGTGATGCCATAGGTGACAAACAGCGAGATTACATACATTTGTCCGCCTTCGACGAACACCGGCCCGGCTTGAGGCGCGAGCATAACGATGAAGAAGAGCCAGCTCAGAAAAGGCCCAACCACAACGAAGACCGGTAGCCGTTTCATGCCGCCCTCAACACCTCTCGGGTTTGGCCGTCGCTAGTCATCCTTCAGCATCTCGGCGATCTGCGTCATGCGTGCGCCGATCAGATTGCATTCGAGCTCGGAGGATTGCGCCATGACGCGGTCGATCAGGTCGGAGTAGACTTTTAGCGCCCGGGTCAGCAGCGCCTCGCCGTCGTCGGTCAGATAGAGCCGCATGACACGCTTGTCCTTCGTGTCGCCCTCGCGGCGCATCAATCCCTGCGCCTCCATCTGCGGCAGCAGCATCGTGATGTTGGACCGCCCGACCAGCAGCCGGCGGGCGAGATCGTGCTGCGACATGCCAGGGTGGCGGTGGATGTTCATCAGGATGTCAAGCTGCGGGATCTTTATGCCCAGCGGAGCCAGCGCTTTGGTCAGCGCCTGGACCACTGCTTTTTCGGCGCGCACCAGCGCAATCCAGTTTTTGAAGCGTGGATTGGTCCAGGGCGTCTCTTGTTTGTTGTTCATGATTGAACTATTTTGTTCAGCATTGAACGATTTTCAAGGGAGCAGTCCATGACTAGGTTCTCTGACAGGCTGGTGCGCCAGGTTTTTGCGGCCGGCGAACTCATTTCTCCCAGCTTTGACCGGCCGCGCGGCGTTCGAGCTGTTTTGCCGGACGCCGGGCACGGCCAATCTCACGCAAGGTGAGCGTCGCGCCGTCGAGCGGGCATCCGCTTTCATGAATCAGGCTCGTCACCATCGGCTCCCCACCAGTTCGGGCTGCGCCATGCTGCACGAATTCCGTCCCGAGGGCAAAGCGGCGCGCGGTTCGGTGCTGGTGATCCACGGCTGGCGCTCGCGCACCGAATATATGCGGGCGCTGATCGAGGCGTATCGCGAGGCTGGCTATCGCGTGCTGTCGCTTGATCTGCCTGGCCATGGCGGGTCGTTGGGACGCCGGCTCAATATGGCTTTAGCCGTCGAAGCAGTGCGCCGCTGCGGCCGACTGGTTCGGGCCGTTCGCGGCAATGGTCGGCCACTCGTTTGGCGGCGCGGTTGCGGTCAACGCGGCGGTCGGCTCGGTCGACGGGCTGGCGCCGGTCGCGGTGGATCGCCTGGTCACCATCGCTTCGCCGAGCTCGATGCCAAAGCTGTTCGCCGATTTCGGCCGAATGCTCAAGCTTGGGCCGCGCTCGCAGTCCGTCGTCGAAGCGCAGGTGCAGCGGCTGACCGGCCGTGGCATCGGCGAGTTCGACAGCGCCCGCCAATTGCTGCGGGTGCCGTTGCCGACACTGGTGATCCACGATGCGGAGGATCGTGAGGTGGCGGTCGAGGAAGCGCAAAACACAGCGCGCGCCGGCGATCATGTGCGGCTGCATGTGACGCAGGGCCTCGGCCATCGCCGCATCATCACGGACCCGAACGTCATTCGCGAGGCGGTCGACTTCGTCGTGGCCGCCGCTCAGCCAGTGATGGTTATCGTCATCCTCGGGCTGTCCCGAGGATCGCGTAGCGAGCGGCCGCTGTCAGATCCTCGGACAAGCCCGAGGATGACTCACGCCAGGTTGCGTGGTCTTGCGCACAACGCTACTTCTTCTAGGTCGGCAGTTGCGCCTTTTTCCAGGCGCTGAAGCCGCCAAGGACGTGCCGCACGTTTTCGAGGCCCATGTCCTGCGCGGTCTTGGCGGCCAAGGCCGATCGCCAGCCGCCGGCGCAGAAAAAGACGAAGGTCTTGTCCTCGGCGAAATAGGGCTTGTGATACGGGCTTTCGGGATCGATCCAGAATTCCAGCATGCCGCGCGGACATTCTTTCGCGCCGGGAATTGCCCCTTCGCGCTCGATCTCGCGCGGATCGCGCAGGTCGACGAACAGCGCGTTTTCGTCCTCGAGCAGGGTCGCGGCCTCTTCCGGAGTGACGGTTTCAACCTCACGGTTGGCCTCGTCGAGATAGTCGCGAAACCCCTTCTTCATGCCCTGTCCTCTCCGGTCGCTGCGACGATCACGCAACAGTGCGCCGCCAAAACAACTAAGGCTTAACCTTCGCCGTATGATTGGTTAGGCTCATACCATACATCCACCATCTTGCGCGCCGATGCTGGCGTTGGGTGAGCGCAAGGCAGGTGCGCTGGGTTCGGGGTAGATGCGGCACATGAAACTCCCAGGCGGCAAATTTCTCTCTCTGACGGCGGTAGCGCTCTCGCTGAGCCTGGCTGCGCCGCCGGCGCAGGCGCAAGGCCTTTTCGATATGCTGTTCGGCGGTCCGCCGAAGCGCGTGCGCAGCTTTCCGCCACCACCGCCGCCGCCCGGCAAGAAGGCCGCGCAGCGGGCCAAGGCCCGGACAGGCGGCGCTACAATCAGTGCGCCCTCCTACAACCAGTACAAGGCCGACGCGCTGGAGCGGGTGAAGTTTGCCGAGATCGCCATTCCGCCGCAGCCGGTGGCGTACGACGTCAATGTGAAGCTCAAATTTCCCGATCTGGTCGGCAGTCTGTCGGATTTCGACCTGTTTGCCGAAAAGAGCATCGCGGCCGCGATGATCAGCCACTATTCGGCCGATCCGGATTTCATCTGGGTGAGCGACGGCGCGCCGAACGCGAAGGCGACCGACGCGCTGCGTGTGCTGAAAGATGCGGGGAGCTATGGCCTCGATGCCGAGGACTACCGCGTCGACGAGCCCATTCTTCCGAGCGATCCGGCTGCCCGCGACGTCGCGTTGATGCGTTTCGAGATGACGCTCTCGGCGCGGGTGCTGCGCTATGTGCGCGACGCCAACGGCGGCCGCATCGATCCCAACCGCATCTCCGGCTATTACGATTTCCCGGCCAAACCGCTGGATCTGCCGGGCTTTCTGCGTGAGCTCGACAGCGTGAACGACGTTGCCCCGTATCTTGAGGGCCAACACCCGAAGAACCCCCAATATGCGGCATTGCGGACCGAACTCGCGGCATTGCGCGCCAGCGAGCAAGAGCCGCAGATCACCGTCGATCCAAAGCTTCTGCTCAAGCCAGGTGAAAGCAGCCCCGAGCTGCCGAAACTTCTGTCGCTGATCGCGACGAATCTGGACGACGAGCTTGGCGGCGAGTTCGGCGAGATCATCTACCGGCATGGCACTATCGAGAGCTACGATCCGGAGCTGGTTCCGCTGATCAAGGCGAAGCAGAAACAGGCCGGGCTGAAGGCCGACGGCGTGATCGGACCGCGCACCGTGCAATCGATGGCGGGCGTCTCGAAGGCGGATCGCGTCAACAAGGTGCTGATCGCGCTGGAGCAGATGCGCTGGCTGCCGTCGGAACTCGGCGGCGACGCGCGTCTTCATCAACCAGCCGGCTTTCACCGCGTCCTATTTCGAGGATTCTGAGGAAAAGCTGTCGATGCGCGTGGTCGTCGGCAAGGTGTCGAACCAGACCAGCTTCTTCTACGACGAGATCGAGCAGGTGGACTACAATCCGTATTGGGGCGTGCCGCAGTCGATCATCGTCAACGAGATGCTGCCGCGGCTGCGCCGTGATCCGGGCTATCTCGATCGCGCCGGCTACGAGGTTTTTGACGCCAGGGGCAAGCGCGTGCGCTCGTCGGCGGTTGCCTGGGGGGCGTATGGCGCCAAGATCCCGTTCGCGGTGCGGCAGACGCCGAGCGAGGCCAATGCGCTGGGCGAGCTGAAAATCCTGTTTCCCAACAAGCATGCCATCTACATGCACGACACGCCGCAAAAGGCGTTCTTCGAGCGGGAGAACCGGGCGCTGAGCCATGGCTGCGTGCGGCTTGCCGATCCACGCGGCATGGCGTCGGCGGTGCTCGGCAAATCGCGCGACCATATCGCCGAAATGCTGAAGCAGGGCCATTCCGTCGAGAAGGTCGAGCGCAAGATTCCGGTCTATGTCGCGTACTTCACGGCGTGGCCGAACGCCAATGGCGAGGTCGAATATTTCGGCGACGTCTATGGCCGCGACACGCGCCTGCTCGACGCCATCGCCAAGACCGATTCGGTGCGCGCGCCGACCAGCTA
>CAVQCL010000028.1:0-186937 GCA_963710935.1 uncultured Alphaproteobacteria bacterium
GTCAACGCGATCGTCGTCAATCCGGCCGATCCGGCCGGAATCAAGGATGCGCTGGCTGAAGCCACCAAAGCCGGGATCACCGTCGTCGCGGTTGACCAGGCGGTGACTGAACCGTCTGCCTACATCATTTCGAACAACCAGGAGCAATACGCTTATCTCGGCGCGAAATGGCTGTTCGAGCAAATGGGCGGCAAGGGCAACGTCGTCTACATGCGCGGCGCGGCCGGCGCTTCCGCCGACAGCGATCGCGACAAAGGCTTCAAGAAGGCCCTCGCCGAGTTCCCCGACGTGAAGGTAGCGCATGAAGTGTTCACCGGCTGGCAGCAGGATCAGGGCAAGCAGCAGATCCTGGATTACATCGCCACCGGCGTGCCGTTCGAAGGTGTCTGGACCTCGGGTATCGACAATGTGATCGTCGATGCGCTGGTCGAGTCCCAGGCGACGATGGTGCCGGTTGTCGGCGCGGACAATGCAGGGTTCGTCGGCCAGCTCACCAAGGTGGAAGGATTGAAGGGCGCCGCGGTGACCAATCCCGGTTCCATCGGCGGCGCTGGCGTTACGCTGGCGTTGCAGATCCTCGACGGCCAGAAGCCGGCTCAGCAGACTGTTCTGGTGGAGCCGGAGCTCTGGGAAAACGTCACCGACGCGGGCAAGGAAAAACTGAAGGCAGCGGCCGATCCGTCGCTCAGCCCGGAATGGCCTGTTTCGATCTCGATCCCGGACTGGACCACTTACACCAAGGACCAGATCGTCGCCTGTAAAGGCCCGGGGGAATAGCCATTTCCTCTGATGTGTTGGGGGCGGCAGACATATCTGTCGTCCCCTCATTCCTGTTGGTTAGCGTGGTGCATTGACGGCAAAGTTCCTCCTTGACGCTTCGGGCGTGGTGAAAAACTACGGGGCCGTTGCCGCGCTCAAAAACGCGTCGCTCGCTGTCTTGCCGGGTGAAGTCCACGCCCTGATGGGCGCAAATGGCGCCGGCAAATCAACTCTGGTCAAAATTCTGACTGGCGCCATCAAATCGGATGCAGGCCAGGTCCTCATTCGTGACGAGCCCCGCAGGATCGGCTCGCCCGCCGAAGCGCGGCGCGCTGGTCTGGTTTCGGTCTACCAGGAGCCCTCGCTGATCCCGGACCTCGACGTTCTGTCGAATCTCAGGCTGACGCAAACGCCGCTCGAGCCCTTTATGTCCTGGGTTCGCGAACTTGGTGTGCCCGATCCGGACAAGCGAGAAACCGTACGGGACATCCCGCTCGCCATCTTGCGAGTACTTGACCTGGCGCGAGCGCTCGCCATCGAGCCGGACATCCTTCTGCTTGATGAGATGACGGCAGCGCTACCCGCCAACCTGGCCGAGCGGGTGCTCGACGTCGTGCGCCGGCAAAGCCAGACGGGCCGTTCGGTCATTTTCATTTCCCACCGTTTTTTGGAAATCGCTGTGTTGTGCGATCGAGCTACGGTCCTGCGCGACGGCCAGACGGTCGGGGTCGTCGACATTACGCCGGGTGTCGAGGAGAAAATCGTCGAACTGATGCTGGGTGCGAAGATTGAGAAAGCCCGCGCCGGAATGAGCCGCGCCAAAGAAACCGCCACGACCACAACTGGCGCACCACGCATCGCGGTCCGCAACCTCAGGGTTAACGCAAAGCTGCAAGACGTTTCATTCGAGCTCCACAATGGTGAGGTGGCAGGCGTCGTTGCGCTGGAAGGCCAGGGTCAAGACGAGTTGTTCGCTGCCCTTTCAGGCGCCATTCGGCCTTCCGGCGGGGCGATCGAGGTCGATGGCAGGGCCGTCCAGTTCGGGCATCCCGCGGATGCGATCGACCATGGAATAGCTTACGTGCCGGGAGACCGCAGCGAAGCGCTGCTTGGGCAACGGTCGGTGCGCGAAAACATCGCGCTGCCGTTCAGCGCCAGCCTGCGCCACTGGGGGCCGATCAAGCTACGGCGCGAGCGAACAATCGTAAGTTCCGCAATCGAACGTTTGCAGATCGACACGCGGGCTCAACGCGAGGCTATCCGGCTGTCCGGCGGCAACCAGCAGAAGGTGACCATCGCGCGATGGATCGCCGCCGACGCGCGAACGATCCTGTGTTTTGATCCGACGCGGGGCATCGACGTTCGGACCAAACACGAGATTTACAAGCTGCTGCGCGAACTGGCTGGGCAGGGCAAATCCGTGCTGTTCTACACCTCCGAGCTGGAAGAGGTCCAACTCGTCTGCGACCGCGCAATCGTCATTTTCGGCGGCCGTGTCGTCGATGTCATGCCGGCGGAAATCGCCGACGAACCGGCTTTGACGCGCGCTGCCTACGGTTTGCCGCGCGATGCCAAGCACGATGTCGGCATTCTGGCCGATGTCCCATCCAGCCCAGCGAGCGCGCCGTGACCAAGTTGATCCGCCGCAAGTCCTGGGTCATAGGTCTTTGCGCGCTGTTCGCCGTGCTGATGGTGCTCACCAAGATTGTCCAGCCCAACTACGGGTCGGCCGATTTCGTCTCTCTCGTGCGCGCCGCGCTGCCCTTTGCCTTCGCTGTCGCCGCCCAGACGATCGTGGTCATTGCCGGCGGCATCGACCTGTCGGTCGCTTCAATGATGGCGCTCACCAGTGTCACCGCGGCGACGATGATGGACGGCGCCAGCGAAGAATATGCGCTGTTCGTCGTGCCTTTCGTGCTGGCGCTCGGGTTCGTTCTAGGCGCGGTGAACGGCATCCTCATTGTCGTCACACGCGTGCCGGACATCGTCGTCACACTGGCGACGCTGTTCATGCTGCAGGGCGCGGCATTGCTGGTGCTGGAAGCGCCAGGCGGCGCGGCAGCCATGTGGCTGAAGGCATTGGTGGTCGGGCCGATCTGGCTTCCTGGGGTGCCGGAATCCGTGACAGCTTTTGTGCCGAAGGCGCTCCTGCTCCTGATCATATGCCTGTGCGCGATCTGGATTCCACTCAAGCGGTCGCGTCTTGGCCTCTCGATCTATGCCATCGGCTCAAGCGAGCTGGCGGCCTTTCGCAGCGGTGTCCCGGTGGCGCGGACCAAAATACAGCTTATGCAGGCTCGGGCCTTTTCGCGGCCATCGGTGGACTGTCGCTCACCGTCAGCACCGGTATAGGCGCCCCGATTCCGGGACCTTATCTGCTTGCCAGCGTCGCAGCCGTCGTTCTTGGCGGCGTCACACTCGGTGGCGGCAAGGGCGGCTTGCTCGGGCCGATTATAGCCGTCTTCGTGCTGCGGCTGTTGCGCACCGACCTGACGCTGCTGGCTATCGATCCTAATGTGACGGCCATCGTTGAAGGCACGATCATGGTCCTTGTCGTCATGCTCGGCGCCTTCCTCACCATGCGGAGACGTTCGCCATGACCGTTGAGGCATCCGCGCAACCGGCCGTTCCGATGGGCCGCCGCATCAAGCGGTTCATGAGCGACTACCCGCTCGTGCCGCTCATCGCCCTGTTGATTATCCTCGTGCTCATCCTCCAGCTTATGCGACCGGGCATCGTCAACGAGCGCTGGATTGCCAACACCATAAAGTTTGCAATTCCGCTGGCAATCCTGGCCGGCTGCCAGACCGTGACCATGCTCACCGGCGGTATCGACCTTTCCGTCGGTACGGTGGCGACAATGGCGGCCTTCGTCGTCGCGACGCAGGGCGCTATACACGATCCGCAACGGCGATGGCAATCGCGTTGGTGCCCGCCCTGTTCATAGGCACCGCCAATGGAATCGGGATTGGCGTCTTTCGCGTGCATCCGCTCATCATGACGCTGGGAACAAGCCTGATCGGCGTCGGCTGTCTGCAGGTCTACCAGCGCACGGTCATCGGCTCCGGCGCCAAGGTGCCGGATATCCTGACCTGGCTTGGTACGGGCGTCAGCTATGGGTTTCCTAATGCCTTGTTGCTGTTCGTCCCGATCGCGGCATTGATCATCTTCACGCTCAGCCGCACCGGATTCGGCAGGCTGCTTTATGCCGTCGGCGACAATGAGCATGCGGCGCGTCTGGCCGGTGTGCGCTACTGGCGAGTGATCCTGGCGCTTTACATCTTTTCCAGCCTGCTGGCGGGCGTCATGGGCCTGCTCTACCAGGGCCTGATCCGGGCGCCGTCGCTCTCGCTGGCGGAACCGCTCGTCCTGCCATCCGTCGCAGCCGCCGTCATCGGAGGCACGTCGATCTTTGGCGGTCGCGGCGGCTATGTTGGCACCATCGTCGGTGCGCTGATCCTGACGGTGCTGACGACGCTTCTGACGATCCTGCAAATGCCGGAGGGCGCCCGGCGTATCCTGTTTGGCGCAATCATACTCCTGGTGACGACCGCCTACTGCGGATTGTCGACGATCGATAGACGGCTTGGCGCACCAGGGCTTTGGTTACGTGACGGATTTGCGTTTGAAGGCCAGTCTCTGGGGATCACAACACGTTTGGTTTGACGTTGGCTGATGACGACGATTTGCAGCGAGCCCTCGGTGACGACAAAGAGTCCATTTAGCGATTGATGGGCAATAGTCGAAGCTTGGGTCGACGACGACTTCAACGTCCGACGGCGATTGGGGGGGGTAGCGTTCCCCGACTTGATTAATCGCATCTGTCTTTAGGCCAGCGCCAAGCTTCGAGTTGAATTGTTGCGGGCCGCTGAGCATAGGCCGGATAAAGCTACGCGAAAAATTCGCTTGCAATGTTTAGTAAATGAGACAAAGATAAACATGCTACTAAACACGGATCGCGCACATCTACGACCGTGAAGGGGAGGAGCGTGCTGCCCGAGGCAGCACAATCCAAGTGAGGAATTGGTAACCGCTGCCGCATCCAGGCCGCGCTTGCGGACTGCTGCGCCTAACGTTTGGATCGGGAAGGTGGCCTGAAGCGCGGCCTTCCCGCTGGGAGGATTTTGATGAGAGCATTGAAGCTTTCTTTGGCCGGTTTGACATCGGCGCTGGCTTTTTCGGCGATGGCGGGTTCGGCTCAGTCCGAGGAACTGACGCTGTGCTGGGCGGCCTGGGATCCAGCAAACGCGCTGGTTGAACTATCCAAGGATTTCACCGCCGAGAGCGGCATCGCAATGAAGTTCGAGTTCGTGCCGTGGACGAACTACGCCGATCGGTTCTTGAACGAACTAAACTCGAAGGGCAAGCTCTGCGACCTCATCATCGGCGACTCGCAGTGGATCGGCGGCTCGGCTGAAAATGGTCACTACGTGAAGCTCAATGATTTCTTCGACAAGGAAGGGATCAAGATGAGCGATTTCGTCGACGCGACCGTGGTCGGCTACTCGCAGTGGCCCAAGAACACGCCAAACTACTGGGCGCTGCCCGCGATGGGCGACGTGGTCGGCTGGACCTACCGGAAGGACTGGTTCACCAGACCCGAACTCCAGAAGGAATTTAAGGAAAAATACGGCTGGGACCTGGCCGCGCCGGAGACCTTCGACCAGTTCAAGCAGGTCGCCGAGTTCTTCCAGAACCGCGAAATTGACGGCAAGAAGGTCTATGGCGCCTCGATCTACACAGAGCGTGGCTCCGAAGGCGTGACCATGGGCGTCATGGACGTGCTCTACTCGTTCGGCTTCAAATACGAGAACCCTGACAAGCCCTACGACATGGAGGGCTTCGTGAATTCCGCAAAGTCGGTAAAGGGGCTCGAGTTCTACAAGTCGCTCTATGATTGCTGCACGCCGCCCGGCGCGTCGAACAGCTACATGGGCGAGGGCGTCGACGCGTTCAAGTCGGGCCAGGTTGCGATGCACATGAACTTCGCCTTCACCTGGCCGGGTCTGCAGAAAGACGAAGCGGTGGGCGGCGAAAAGGTCGGCTTCTTCGCCAACCCGAAAGGTCCGGACGGCGAGCAGTTCGCCCAGCTCGGCGGGCAAGGCATTTCGGTCGTCTCCTATTCGGAAAAGCAGGAATCGGCGCTGAAATACATCAAGTGGTTCGCCAATCCGGAAGTGCAGAAGAAATGGTGGGCGCTCGGCGGCTTCTCCTGTCTGAAGGCGGTGGTCGAGGATCCCAAGTTCCCCGAAAGCCAGCCCTACGCCAAGACATTCCTCGACTCGATGGCGATCGTGAAGGATTTCTGGGCTGAGCCGGCATATGCATCGCTGCTGCAGGCTTCGCAAAAGCGCTTCCACGACTATGTGGTGGCCGGCCAGGGCACTGCCCAGGAAGCGCTGGACGGGCTGGTAAAGGACTGGACAGAGGTGTTCGGCGACGAAGGCAAGATCTAGTATCCTCCCCAGACGGGAGCCCGTGCCGCACAACGCGGCGCGGGCTCCAAAGAGGCTGGTCGTCCGCCGCAAGCGGGGCGTTTTCCCGTGAATGCGTACCGCCGCGTTTTCGTCCTGTGACTGGATGCCGAGGCGACATTGCCGGGTAAAGCCATGTCGCCTGCCTTTTGAGCCCTTGGAATGACAGTGATTGATACTCCGACCACCATGCTCGACCGCGCAGCAAGCGCCGCGGCCGATGCCACACCCGAACCACTCGCGAAGAAGGTGCGCGGCATAGGCGACACTGGGCTGGCCTGGTTGTTCATTTCGCCAACCATGGTGCTGCTGCTCGCCATCAACATCTTTCCGCTCTTTTGGGCGATCTATCTGTCGTTCACCAACTACCGGGCCAATCGGCCGAACGAGGAGATCAAGAACGTCGGCCTGTCCAACTACAGCCGCATCCTCACCAACGAGGACATCTGGATCGCCATGCAGACGACCGCGCATTTCGTCTTGTGGACGATCGTGCTGCAAACGGTCATCGGCTTTGGCTTGGCCTATCTGATCGACCGCAAATTTCGCGGCCATGCCTTCTGGACCACTGTCATCCTGGTGCCGATGATGTTGTCGCCGGCCGTGGTCGGTAATTTCTGGCGTTTTCTCTACGAGCCCCAGATCGGACTGTTTGCCTACGCGGTGTCGTTCGTCAGCGGCATCCCGGCCACCGAGGTGCGGATGTTGTCCGACGTCTCGCTGGCGCCGTGGTCGATCATCATCGTCGATACCTGGATGTGGACGCCCTATGTCATGCTGATCTGCCTGGCGGGCCTGCGCTCCATTCCCGAATATATCTACGAGGCCGCCGAGGTGGATCGCGCTTCGAACTGGCGTCAGTTCTGGTCGATCACGCTCCCCATGGCGCTGCCGTTCATCATGCTCGCGGTGCTGTTTCGCGGGATCGAGAATTTCAAGATGTTCGACATGGTGAACCTGCTGACGGGCGGCGGACCCGGCTCGACGACGGAGGTTGCCTCGATAACGCTCAAGCGGCAAGCCTTCGAGAGCTGGCGAACCGGCTATTCCTCGGCGTTCGCGATCATCCTGTTCGTGGCGGTGTTCGGACTGGCCAACATCTACGTCAAGGCGCTGAACAGGGTGAAGCAGAGATGAGCCTGACCACCGCCCATTCGGTCGTCGCACCGAGCTCAACTTCGAAACGCGTCGCCGGCGCCATCGTCGTGGCGTACGCCCTGATTTCGATCGTGCCGCTGCTCTGGATTTTCGCCACCAGTTTCAAGACGCCGCCCGACTCCATCGCCTATCCGCCGAAGATCGTTTTCTCGCCGAGCATCGAAGGCTACTGCAACCTCTTTACCACGCGGACCCGGCAGACGCCGGAGTACATCAACGCTTTGCCGGCGCCGACCGGGTTCTGCGACGAGACGGTGCGCAAGCGCAACATGGTGATCGCCGGGCCGTCGAATTTCCTGCCGCGCTTCTGGAATTCGATCGTCATTGCGTTCGGCTCCACCTTTCTCGCGGTGTTTCTCGGCACGCTGGCTGCCTACGGGTTTTCGCGCTTCCGCGTGCCGCTGAAGGACGACCTCCTGTTCTTCATCCTGTCGACACGCATGATGCCGCCCATCGCCGTCGCGATCCCGATCTACCTGATGTACCGCGAGCTGGGGCTGTCCGACACCGCGCTCGGCATGATCCTGCTCTACACCGCCGTCAACGTCTCGCTCGCGGTCTGGCTGCTCAAGGGCTTCATCGACGAAATTCCTCGAGAATACGAGGAGGCCGCCATGATCGATGGCTACACCCGGCTGCAGGCGTTCTGGAAAACGGTGCTGCCGCAGGCGACGACCGGAATTGCCGCGACGGCGATATTCTGCCTGATCTTTGCCTGGAACGAATATGCGTTCGTTTCGCTGCTGACCTCGGGGACCGCGCAAACCGCGCCTCCGTTCATTCCGACGATTATCGGCGAGGGCGGGCAGGACTGGCCGGCGGTTGCGGCGGGAACGACCATCTTTCTCGTGCCGATCCTCGTCTTCACGATCCTGCTGCGCAAGCAGCTTCTTCGCGGCATCACGTTCGGGGCGGTGAGGAAATGAACGCCTTTTCAATGGCTCCAGTTCGGGAGCAAGGCTCAAATGAGTAACGGCGGCAACAAGCCCCTGCGACCGTTTCTTATGCGACGCGGCCCGATGGAAAACATCGCCACCGCGCTGATCGGACTTGGTTTCCTGATGTTGTTCCAGCCATTCTGGCTGACGCTCTACACCTGGTCGTTCGTCGTCATGCTCGTGGGAACGGCGCTGTTCATCGTCGTTTCAAAGTTTTCGGATTAGAGGCGATGGCTGAAATCGAGATCAAGAACCTGAGCAAGCGCTTTGGCGATTTCGTCGCCGTGCGGGAGTCGAGCTTGACGGTTCGAGACGGCGAATTCCTTGCGCTGCTGGGTCCGTCCGGCTGCGGCAAGACCACGACGCTGCGCATGATTGCCGGGCTGGAGCTTCCGACCGGCGGGCAGATCCTGCTGGACGGCGAAGACGTAACGATGAACCGTGCGCGAGACCGGGACATCGCTTTCGTCTTCCAGCTTTTTGCTCTCTATCCGCATATGAATGTTCGCAAGAACATCGGTTTCCCGCTGCTGTCGCAGGGCGTGCCCAAGGCGGAGATCAAGAGGCGGGTGGAGGAGACGGCGCAGCTCCTGCGCATTGGCCACATCCTCGACCGGTCCGTGTCGGGGCTCGCCGGTGGCGACCGGCAGCGCGTTGCGCTCGGCCGCGCCATTGTCAGGCGTCCGAAGTGCTTCCTGATGGACGAGCCGCTGGGTACGCTCGACGCCGAGTTTCGCGAAGTGATGGTGCATGAGCTGCGCGAGCTGCACAATCGCATCCACGCGACCACGGTTTACGTCACGCACGACCAGCACGAGGCGATGGCGATGGCCGACAAGATCGCCGTCATGAATCACGGCATCGTCGAGCAGTTCGGATCGCCGCAGGAAATCTACCAGCGGCCGGCCTCGATGTATGTCGCCGACTTCATCGGCTCGCCGCCGATGAATTTTCTCAAGTTCGAAAGTGCGCTCGCCAAAGGCGCAACAACGCTGACGCTCGGAGAAGCCGACATTCGGCTGCCGGCGATCGGGGTCGACAAGCCGGCCGGGCAGGTCGCCCTCGGCGTGCGCCCGGAACATATCCGGTTCACCGATGCTTCGAAGCTGCGCGGCAGCATCTACGGCAGCGAGTATCTCGGTACGACCCAGATCGTCTCGATCGAAACCCAGTTTGGCAGGGTGAAGGCGCGCATGCCGTCGCACCTCGACGTGCGTGTGGGCGAAATCGTCGGTCTGGATTTCGACGCCGCGCGGCTGTCGCTGTTCGACGGCTCGTCGGGCAAGGCAATTGCTGTGGCGGGCGAGGGGAGGGCGTCGCATGGCTGAGGTCAGGATCTCCGGTCTCACCAAACGCTTTGGCGATACCCTTGCCGTCGATACGGTCGACCTGACCATCCGCGATGGTGAGTTTGTCGTGCTGCTCGGACCTACGGGCGCGGGCAAGACGACCACGCTGCGCCTGATCGCCGGCCTGGAGAAACAGGATGCCGGTTCCATCTCGATAGGCGGCCACGCAATCGATGGCGATTCGCCGGCCGGGCGGGACGTCGCCTTCGTCTTCCAGCAATATTCGCTTTATCCGCATCTCACGGTCTATGAAAATCTCGCTTTCCCGCTTGCGCTCGCCGGCCCGCCGGCTTGCCAAGGAGGAGATCGATCGGCGCGTCCGGCGGGTGGCGCAGATGGTGCGCATCGATCACAAGCTGGAGAACCGTTCGACCAAGCTTTCCGGCGGCGAAATGCAGCGCGTCGCCATCGGCCGCGCGCTGGTACGGCAGCCCTCGATCTTTCTGATGGACGAGCCGCTGTCGTCGCTGGATGCCAAGCTGCGGGCGGAACTGAGGCTGGAACTGAAGCGTATCCAGGCCGACCTCGGCGCGACGATGCTCTACGTCACGCATGACCAGATCGAGGCGATGACGATGGCGGATCGAATCGGCATTCTTTCCGAGGGACGTCTGGTGCAGATCGGCACGCCACGGGAAATCTATTCGGACCCGGCAAATCTTCACGTCGCCGCGCGATTGGGCCAGCCGCACATCAATTTGCTGCCGGATGGACGTGCTGCCTGGCGCAGCTTCTCCGACCGGCACCAAGACTGTCGGGGCCCGCACCGAACATATCGACATCTCGACGACCGGTGCTGCAAACGCGGAGATCGACTGGATCGAGCATCTTGGCGACCAGAACCATCTGCACATCAAAGTCGGCGCTCACAAGGTGGTGACGCTTGCCGACCCTTACCTGGCGGTGCAGAGCGGCGATCGGCTGGCGCTCTCGTTGCGCAATCCACTGTATTTCGGCGCCGACGGTCAGCGGCTGACATGATCGGCCGAGGCCTTGGAAGGCAATTCACGGGAGGCGAGACATGAAACACTTCCTCAACCGCCGAGAGGCGATCGTCACCGAAGCGCTGGACGGCCTGTTGCAGACGACGGGCGCCGGCGCGCTGGCTCGCATCGATGCCTTCCCAAGCATCAAGGTGGTGCTGCGCAATGATTGGGACAAATCGAAGGTCGCGCTGATTTCCGGCGGTGGCGCCGGCCACGAACCCTCGCATGCAGGCTTCGTCGGCGAGGGTATGCTGACGGCGGCGGTTTCGGGCGAGATCTTCGCCTCGCCGAGCTCGGAGGCGGTGCTGACCGCCATTCGGGCCGTGACGGGTCCGGCAGGCTGCCTGCTGATCGTCAAGAACTATACCGGCGACAGGCTGAACTTCGGGCTCGCCGCCGAGAAGGCGCGCGCCGAAGGCTATGCGGTGGAAATGGTCATCGTCGGCGACGACATCGCCCTGCCGGAGTTGCCGCAACCACGCGGCATTGCCGGCACATTGTTCGTGCACAAGATCGCCGGTCATCTGTCGCAAAGCGGCGCCAGCCTGGCGACGATCACCGAAACCGCGCGACGGGTGGCGGCGGAGACCGCGTCGCTTGGCATGTCGCTCTCGTCCTGCTCGATTCCAGGCCAGGAACATGAAGAGCGCCTCGGCGAGAACGAGGCGGAGTTGGGCCTGGGCATTCATGGCGAGCCCGGCGTGCAGCGCATCTTGGTGCAAGACGCATCCGTGCTGGTCAAGGCGATGACTGACCGGCTGGCCGCGGAGATGGATTCATCGAAACGCTACGCCTTGCTCATCAACAACCTCGGCGCCGTACCGCCACTCGAGATGGCTCTGTTGGCCAATGCGGTGATGCACTCGGCCATCGGCGACCGGGTCGCGCTCGTCATCGGACCGGCGCCGCTGATGACGGCACTCAACATGAACGGCTTCTCCCTCTCCGTGCTCGCCCTCGACCCGGACCGCGAGGCCGCGTTGCGCGCGCCTGTCGGTCCGCATGCATGGCCGCCAGCGACGGTTCCCGCCGCGCCGAAGCTGGTTGCCGTGCCGCGGCAGCCGAGCACGGACGTCAGCGGCGCAAGTCGAGAACCGGTGGCGGAGGCCTTGATCCGCGCTGCCTGCGAGCGGCTGATCGCTGCCGAAGGCGAACTCAACCGACTGGATGCCAAGGCCGGGCGACGGCGACACCGGCACCACGCTTGCAACAGGAGCGCGCAGCGTCCTTGCCAGGCTCGGCGATTTGCCGCTGGCCGACCCGCCTGCGCTGTTTCAGGCGATCGGTGCGACGCTTGCGACCTCGATGGGCGGATCGAGCGGCGTACTGTTGTCGATCTGCTTTACTGCCGCTGCCAAGGCGCTTGGTGACGGCCAGGGTCTGCCTGACGCATTGCTTGCCGGCCTCGACCGCGTGACGTTCTATGGCGGCGCCAAGCCGGGTGACCGCACAATGATCGATGCGCTCGATCCCGCGTTGCGCGCGATGAAGAGCGGCGGCATCGCCGCGGCCGCGCGCGCCGCGAGAACAGGAGCCGAGGCGACGGCCCATATGAGCAAGGCGAAAGCCGGGCGATCGGCGTATATCGGTGGCGAGCAATTGCTGGGTGTCGTCGATCCGGGCGCTCAGGCCGTTGCTGAGGTATTTGCCGCTTTGGAAAAGGCGCCCGAACCCGCATGAACGATCAAAGCATAGCGATGCCCGACGCCTCCACATCGCTTGTCATGGAGTTGGTGCAAGCCTGCTGCGACACCATCATCGCAAATGCCACGGAACTCGATGCCCTCGATGCGCAGATCGGCGACGGCGATCATGGCACCAACATGCGCCGCGGCGCTGTCTCTGTTTTGGCTGAACAAGACGCGATCGCGACGATGCCAATGAACGAGGCGCTGGTCGCTGCCGGCAACGCAGTCGTGATGTCGGTTGGTGGCGCCGCGGGGCCGCTGTATGGCACGCTGCTGATCCAGCTCGGCCGCAACCTTCCCGATCGGCCCGGGCGGCAGCACATGGGTCCGGCGTTTGCGGCGGCCGTCGATGCCGTGGCCAGGCGCGGCCGTTCGACGGCGGGCTGCAAGACGATGCTCGATGTCCTTTACCCGCTGAGCGAGGCGATGATACAGGCTGTTCCCGCGAGGGATATCGCGCGCGATGCAGCGCAATGGGCCGAGGCGACAAAGACATTGCGAGCACTGCGCGGACGCGCTTCCTTTCTCGGTGAAAGATCGATCGGGCATATCGATCCGGGCGCGGCCAGTGCGGCGCTGCTGGTCGAGGCTGCCTGTCGGGTCGTGATGGAATTCAGTGCATGAGCAACGTCGGCATCGTCATTGTTTCGCATTCGCCGCTTGTGGCGCGTGGCGCGGCCGACATGGTGCGCCAGATGGTCGGCGACAAGGTTCCCCTCGCATGGTGCGGTGGCAATGCCGACGGCGGCCTCGGAACCGACGCAAAAGCGATCCTGAGCGCACTTGAGGCGGCGTGGACGCCGGCGGGGATCGCGGTTCTGGTGGATCTCGGCGGCGCCGAGACCAATAGCGAGATAGCGATAGAGACGATCGGTTCGCCACGAGCGGAGAAAATCGTCATTTGCAACGCGCCGATTGTGGAAGGGGCGGTGATCGCGGCGGCCGAAGCGTCGGGCGGCGCGTCGCTTGCCAAGGTTGTCGCTACCGCCGAAGAGCTCACGCCGCGATGAGCAACGCTGCCGGCCGCAATGGGCCTGACCAGAAAACCCCGACCGAGGCGTCGGCCGAATTCGTCGTTGCGCATGGGATAGGGCTGCATGCGCGCCCTTCCTTGATGTTCACGAAACTGGCGCGCAGTTTCCCGTGTGCGATCCAGATCGAAGTCGATCGGTCGGGCATATGGTTGAATGCCAAGAGCATCGTCAACGTGCTGGCGGCGCGGGCACGAAAGGGGTCCACGCTGCGCGTGGTCGCGAACGGCTTGCGGGCCACGGAGGCGGTGCGCGCTCTGAAAGACCTGGTCGAAGACGATTTCGGCGAGCGGCGACGCCATGCCGGACTTGGCTGAGCGAAATGCGCAGGGCGGTTTGGTGAGTGTGGTTGTCGGCGAACGAAACGAATGGCGTGGCGCGGGCGCCGGTGGCGGTGTTTCGTCGGGCGCTGTTTTCCTTGCGCCGGTTCAAGGCGGCCCCCCAATATCTTCCACCGGCGAAACGAGGGACAGCCTGCTGAGCGCGATTGCGCGCTCGGTCGAAGAACTGTCTCGGCTCATGGAGCGCGCAGACCCGCTTGGCCGTGACCTTTTCGAATTCCAGTCCGAAATGCTGCGTGATCCTGCTCTGGCGGAACCGGCCATGCGGCGCATCGACGATGGTGAGCCGGCGGCGCTTGCCTGGATGACGGCAATGGACGACTATATTGCGACCTTCGATGACGACGGCCACGAAGGACGCAACATGGACCTCGTGGATATTCGCAATCGCGTGCTCGGCGCCTTGAGCGGCACGCCACGCGCCGGCTTTCCCGCTGGCTCCGTTTTCGTGGCTGACGATATCGAGCCGAGCGTGTTCCTCGACCACGATTGGGGGCCCGGCGGCGGGCTGGCGCTGCGTCGTGGCAGCACGTCCGGCCACGTCGCCATGCTGGCCCGCGCTTACGGCGTGCCAATGGTCACGGGCCTGGGGCTGTTCGAGGTGAAACCGGGATCGCCGGTGCTTGTCGATGGCGAGGCGGGAACAGTCGTGGTCCACCCCGACGACAGCGATATGGCCCGCATTCACGACATTCCAACGGAAAAGTGGCAGCTCTCAGGTGTCACGCTGCTCGCAACCGTCAACCGAATGGCTGACCTTGATCGCATCGATGCGACGCTGTGCCAGGGTATCGGCCTTGTGCGAACTGAATTCCTCGTTCCGTCGCCGACGGACTTCATGAATGAGGAGCGCCAGACCGCACTCTATGCCGAGATAGCTCGCCGGTCGCCGGGGCCAACTTGGATCAGGCTGTTCGACATTGGTGGGGACAAGCCTGTCGCGGGTCTGTCGCGCGATGACCTCCACCCGTTCCTCGGCCTGCGCGGCATCCGTCTACTTGAAAGGCTGCCCGAAGTGTTGAAGGCGCAAGTACGCGCACTCCTGCGGGCGGCGCCGTTCGGCGATCTCGGAATAATCGTGCCGATGGTGACGGTGCCCGAAGAACTGTCCAACATCCGTACCGTTTTCGCTGACGAGGCGGGCGCGCTGGAGGCAGAAGGCGTTGAGCATGCAATGCCTGCCATAGGCATGATGGTGGAGACGCCTGCCGCCGCGCTTATGCTGGAGGCGTTCGATGCAGATTTTTTTGCGATCGGCAGCAGCGACCTTCTCCAATACGTCGCGGCGGCTGCGCGGAGCGATCAGTCGCTTTCGAAACTTCGACAGCAGGCAATGCCGGCGATGATGCATCTCGTGCGCGCTTGCGCCGCCACCGCGCGGTCGATGGGCAAACCAATATCCGTCTGTGGCGACCTTGCCGGCGATCCGACTGCAGCGGCCATGTTCCGCGATGCCGGAGATTGCGCTCCTGTCGGTCGATCCTGTTGTGCTTGCCGCCGTGGCGCGACATGGTGGTGGCGATGGCTGACGCGGCGCGGAAGGAAAGCGATGATCCGATCATCGCTTATAAGACCATTCTGTCCGGTATCATCGACATGCGTCCTTCCGGAACGCGCCAGCGGCTTGCCGCCGCCCTCGGTAAGCACCGCAGCTTCGTGACGCAGATCACGAGCCCTACCTACACGACGCCGCTGCCCTCGCGGCATCTTCCCGACAATCTTCCAGGTCTGCCACTTCAGCGAAATCGAGCGGGAACAGTTTCTTGCCGCCTATGAGCTCGCGCACCCCGGCAAGCTGCCGGACTCGATGCTCGCCGAGAAGCTGCGGCCGTTGACATTGATGGTCCCCGACCTCGGGGACGACAAGAAAAACAGGCTGCTCGATGAGGCGGTCGCGACATTTCTGGCCAAGATCGCCGCGCTTCTGGACGACGAGCGACCATGAGGCGCCCGGCTAAGACACAGCTCCGGGTCGCCTCCCAGCCATCCAGGTGGCGGGCATGAAAAAGTTCATGAACGATCCAGCCCGAATGGCGACCGAAAGCCTGGTTGGCTTTGTCGCCGCGCATGGGGATCTCGTCGAGTTCGGCCCCAATCAAAAATTCGTCCGGCGCAAGACGTTGAGCCCGGGAAAGGTTGGCATCATTTCGGGTGGAGGGGCTGGCCACGAGCCGCTGCATGTCGGTTTTGTCGGGCGGGGGATGCTGGACGCCGCATGCCCCGGACAATTTTTTACGTCTCCCACACCGGACCAGATCGCCGCCGCGATCGAGTCGGTCGACCAGGGCGCCGGCGTGCTCCTGATCGTCAAGAACTATGACGGCGATGTCATGAATTTCGAGATGGCAGCCGAGATCGCGGGAGCACGCGGGATCGATCTGGCAACCTTGATCATTGGCGACGACGCAGCGGCCACTGGCGGCAACCGCCGCGGCATCGCCGGAACCTTGTTTGCGCAGAAAATATTGGGTGCGGCAGCGGAACAAGGCATGTCGCTCGAACGATTGGCCGGCTTGGGCAAGCGCGCGGTTTCCGGCATGCGCACCCTCGGCGTCTCGCTGAAGGGCGCGGTGCTTCCGACAGCGACGCGTGAGACCTTCCAGCTTGCCGACGGAGACATCGAGTTCGGCGTCGGCATCCATGGTGAACCCGGCTCTGCCCGAATTGCCATGCGCAGCGCCGACGACATTGTGGAACTGATGTGCATTCGCCTGCTGGAAGATCTCGGGGCAACCGGGGGCCGGGTGCTGCTCTTCGTCAACGGCCTTGGCGCGACGCCGCAATCAGAGCTGTACCTTGTCTACGGCCTGGCGGAAACCTTTCTGGCGGCCCGCGGCTTCACGATCGAACGTTCGCTGGTCGGCTCTTTCGTGACCTCGCTGGATATGGCTGGCCTGTCGATTACCGTAGCCCTGCTGGATCCCGAGCTTGAACGTCTCTGGGACTTCCCTGTGCACACCGCCGCGCTTCGCTGGTAACCGCTGAGTTGAAAACCCCCCTTTGCGTACCAGTCGGATTGCAAAGCAGTCAGGTATCGATGTTCGCAAGCCAGTCGTAAGTTGCTAAATGCTCTAGCATTCCAGCTATGTCGCAATTCGTTTGTAGCGATGTGTTCGAGCTAAGGGAGCAACGGATGAACGAACATTGCTGTGGACCTGGCTATGCTTCTCCTGCTGAGGCAATGAAAGCGCCTCGCGAGAAGCTGCTCTATACGATCGCCATCTACACGGGCACCGGCATCCAGAAGCCTGACTATCTGTGCACGATAGATGCGGATCCCGAAAGCCCGACCTACAGCCAGGTGATCTCGCGCCTGGAAGTGCCGGGCATTGGCGACGAGCTTCATCACATGGGCTGGAATGCATGCTCGTCCTGCCATGGCGATGCCGGCATGGAGCGGAAATATCTGATCGTGCCGGGCGTGCGTTCGTCCAACCTGCATATTGTCGATTGCGGCACTGATCCACGCAATCCGACGCTCTTCAAGGTGATCGAAGGGGCCGAGATCAAGGCGAAGACAAACCTGTCCGCGCCACACACCGTGCATTGCCTCGGCTCCGATATCATCATTTCCATGCTTGGCGACGCGCAGTGGCAATGCCCCAGGCGGCTATCTGCATCTCAACAAGGAGTTCGAGATCGTCGGCCGCTGGGAAAACTCCATGGGCAACATCAAGTTCGGATACGATTTCTGGTATCAGCCCCGACACAATGTGATGGTGAGTTCGGAATGGGCTGCGCCGAACACGTTCATGCCAGGCTTCGACCTCGAGGAAGTGGGGCATCTGAAATATGGCCGCGAAATCCATCTCTGGGATTTTGCGAAGAAGGAGCCGAAGCAGACGTTCTATCTCGGCGAGGACGGCTTGATCCCGCTCGAGGTGCGATTTCATCACAATCCCGACAGCAGCCACGGCTTTGTCGGCGCGGCCCTATCCGCCAACATCATCCACTGGTGGAAGGATCCGGCTGGCGAATGGCAGTGGGAGAAGATTGTCGACGTCGGCAATGAGCCGCATCCGGAATGGCCGATTCCGATCCCCGGCGTGATCTCCGTCATCCTGCTCAGCATGGACGACCGGTTTCTCTACCTCTGCAATTGGCTGCATGGCGATATCCGCCAGTATGACATCTCCGACCCGCACAATGCCAAGCTGACCGGACAAGTCTGGATGGGCGGGCTTCTGGGCCGTGCGCCCGAGGTCAACGGCGTGAAGGTGACCGGCGGGCCGCAGATGATCCAGCTCAGCCTCGACGGCAAGCGCCTCTATGTGACGACCTCGCTGTTTTCGACCTGGGACAATCAGTTTTATCCGGAGATCCGCACCAATGGCGGGTGCATGCTGATGGTCAATTGCGATACCGAAAAAGGCGGCATGGAAATCGACCCGCGCTTTGTGATCGATTTCGGCAAGGAGCCGAATGGGCCAAGCCGCTGCCACGAAACGCGATATCCTGGCGGCGACTGCACAAGCGATATCTGGGTATGACCACCTTCAAGATCACCCTTGCCAATCGCGGTGGTGTGGCTTTCGAGGTCGATCGCCGCAAGCCGCTGCTGCAGAGCTTGCGCGATCATGGCGTCGATCTGCCATATGGCTGCAAATACGGCGGGTGCATCAGCTGTGCGGCGAAACTGGTCACCGGCAAGGTCGATCAAAGGGCCCAGGTGGCGTTGAACAACCGTCAGATCAACAACGGTTACGTCATCCTCTGCGTTGCGCGTCCGTTGAGCGACTGCACGCTGGAGGTCGGCGTCGAGAGCCATGACAAGCTCTACCGCAACCCGTTCCTGGACCCCTGGCCGCGCATGAATTGAAGGCCGATATCGCGACCCCGTTGGAAGCGGCGAAATGACCCATATGAACCATGACGAGCCGTATGCGGAAGCTTATCTGCAGGGCATCCTGAAGTCGGTCAAGACCATCGCGATGGTTGGCGCCAGCCCCGACAAGACCAAGTTTTCCTATGGCGTGCTGAGAGTGCTGCACGAGACCGGCTACGATATGATCCCGGTCAATCCGACCCCCGGCCTGGAGGAAATTCGCGGGCTTAAGGTCTATCCGTCACTGTCGGCCATCGACCGGCCTGTCGACATGGTCGAGGTGTTTCGCCGTTCGGAAGATTTGATGGAGATCGCAAAGGAGGCCGTCGCCATCGGCGCGAAAGTTCTTGTGGAGCCAGATCGGCGTGCGCGATGACGCCGCCGCCCGGCTGGCCGAGGATGCGGGCCTGAAAGTCGTGATGAACCGCTGTCCGAAGATCGAGCTGTTCCGTCCATTCTGGAAGCCGAAACTGCACTTGGGAATTTAGCTCGGCGCTGGATGTCCAGACCTGCCGGTCAATTCTGACGGAGGTAGGACACCAGATGGTCGCTCAGATCGCGTGCGTCATCTCCCGCGCCGTCGATCAGCGCTGACTTGCGGCGGCGCAGGAACTGCATCCCCATCAGGTACATGCCCGGATGCTCAACGACCCCGCCGTCGTGGCGGATCATGCCCTTGCGATCGAGAACTGGAATGTGGAGCCAGGAATAATCAGGATGGTAGCCGGTTGCCCAAACAATCGTCTTGATTTTTCCAGCGCGAAGATCGAGGCCGAGCGGCGGCGCCGGCTCGACTGCGGTCGGTGCAAGCCGGTGCGGCGGCTCGACCTCACCATCATGGCCGTTTTCCGTGGCCCATTCATCGAATGTGTTGAGCAGCCGGTTCATCTTCAGGTCGGCCATCGCGCAATTGTTATGCAGCGATCCAGAAAACTGCGCCTTTCCGTCCGAGATACCAGCGATCCGGCCAACGAGCTTCACGCCGAGTGCCGTCAATGCGTTGAGATCCAGCGTCTTGCGCTCGGGCGAGCCTGCAAGCTGAAAAGACGGCACCCGCCGCGCCCGGTCAATGTCGTCAACCTGGTCATAGCGCTCCGCGTGAAGCCCGGTGACATCCAGCCACCATTCAATGTCCTTGCCCCGGTAAATGCGTGGCGCCCGCACGTGCTCGCCTACGGCCAAGGTGACCGGGCGGCCCGACCGGTGGATCTCATCGGCAAGCTGAGTGCCGGTGGCGGACGCCCCCACCACCAGCACGCCGCCTTCATCCAGCTGGCCGGGGTTGCGATAGGCCATCGAGGTGAGGGTCGCCACGCCCGGCGGGACCGCGGCGGCAACCGCCGGGACCCGCGCGACGTTGCAGGCGCCCGTGGCGAGCACGAGCGTTCGGCAGTTCCAGACGCCTTTGTCGGTGGCGACTGTGAAGCCTTGATCGCTTGCGGACACCGCCGTGACGGTGGTGTGAGGCTGGACCGGCGCCGAAATCACACGCGCGTAGCGGTCCAGGAAGTCGATGACCTCTGGCATAGTGCGATAGCCATCAGGGTCGTGGCCGTCATAGCCGATAGCCCGGCAGGCGACTTTGCCAATTCGGCGTCAACAGCCGCAGCGAATCCCAGCGCTCGGTGCGCCATGAATTCGCAACCTCGCCACGCTCCAGCACGATATGATCGACCGAGCGTTCGGCGAGGCAGCGGCTCATCGCCAGCCCGGCGTGACCGGCTCCGATCACGACAGTGCTTATGGTGCGAATGCTGCCCAACTCCGTGTCGTGCAAATTCGCTTAGCTATTCACGCTCACGGTAACGTTGGTCGGGTTGGTCACAATATCAAAGACCGCCGAGCGCTTCTGCGATTGCGCGACAAGCGCCTTGATATCGTCTTCGCTGGCGTCTGCATCGATCTTGAAATCGACCTTGATGCCGTCAAAGCCGTTGCGAACATCCTTGTCGATGCCGAGGATGCCCTGGATGTTCATCCCGCCTTCCAGCGTCGCCGTGACCGAGCGCAGCTGGATTCCCCTGTTCTGGGCAACAGCCGCGACACCTGCCGTCAGGCAGCTTGCGAGGCCAACGAGCACCAGTTCAACCGGCGTGGCGCCATTGTCTTCCGAGGCAAAGACCTCCGGGTGGTCGGCGTCGAAGGTGAAGGTCGTCTGTGCTTCTGCTCGCCGCCAAGGCCGAAAAAGCCCTCGACGGTCGAATGGCTGTGCGTCCCGTTCTTCCAATTGCACGTCGCCCGCCACTTGAAATTTGCGGCCTCCGGCGCGTCCGTCAGCGCCTCCCGGGCTGACAAGCAATGCAGCAACGTTAACGCCATTGTCGACTTGGACTTCAGAAGCCATGGTCATTCTCCTTATGTCACGTGGGAATTGATCGACGAGATCCGATCGATGTCCACTGATTTCTTGATCGGATCTTACTTTTGCATCGTATGGGTGGCGAGGCACTTCCACAAGTTGTTGTTCGCTAGCGTTCGTCCCTCAGCCTTTTTCGAGCGTCTTTGCGTCGAACAGCCCCTAAGCCTTCGCGGCTCCAGCTTCGGTCGCCGTCAACACCTCAACCAGGCGCCCGCTTCTGACATCGTAGATATAGCCGTGGATCGGAATATGCGGCGCTACCAGCGGGTGTTCGCGGATCCGCTTCACGTCCTGCGTGACGCTATCCTCATTGTCCGAAAAGGTGTGCCACTTCACGAAATGGCCATGCGACGACCCATGCCCATGTTTTGGGTTGCTCCATGTTTTCCCATCGAAGCTGGCAGTCTCGAGATTGTCCTCGAGAAGGTCGCCGATCACCTCATCGGAAAACAGTTCCATGCCACAATTGGTGTGGTGAATGACGAACCATTCCCTGGTCCCCAAGAGCTTGTGGGAGATGACCAGGGAGCGGATTGCATCGTCGGTGGCGCGCCCGCCCGCATTGCGGATCACATGGGCGTCGCCTTCTGCCAAGCCGGCATATTTTGCCGGGTCGAGCCGCGCATCCATGCAGGTGAGGATCGCAAATCCGCGCGCGGGAGGAAGGGCCAAATCTTTCTTGTCGCCGAAGGTTGATGCATAGGCGTCGTTCGCCTTCAGCACTTCCTTGTGGACTGTCGTGACCGGGTCTGAAGGCATGTCAGGCTCCTTGGCTAGGTTGCGTCGATAGCTTCAGTCGCGGCCTGCCCATGGCACAAGCAGGCGCTCAATGCGTCGGATTCCGTATTCCAGTACGAACGCCACCGCGGCGATGACGAAAATGCCCATGATCACCACGTCGGTGACCAGGAACTGCGCAGCCGACTGGATCATGAAGCCCAGCCCGCGCGTGGCGGCGATGAGTTCGGCGGCGACCAGCGTCGTCCAGCCGGCGCCAAGCGCAATACGCAAGCCGGTCAGGATCGAGGGCAGTTGCGCTCGGCAGGATCACGTGAGCGAGCACCTGCGCGCGCGTCGCGCCGAGCGTGCGAGCGGCGTTGATGCGGTCGCGACTGACGTTGCGCACGCCTGCCGCGGTCGACAGCGCGATCGGCGCCAGCATGGCGATCGCGATCACCAGCACTTTCGACGGCCTCGCCGATGCCAAACCAGATGATGATCAGCGGCAGATAGGCGAGCGGCGGCAAGGGCCGCAGAAACTCCAGCAGCGGGTCGAAAATACCCTTGCCCACCGTGCTGAGGCCGATCGCAAGCCCAACGGGAACGCCGACCGCGAGCGCTGCCAGCAGGGCGGCGAAGACGCGCCCCAGACTGATCGTCAGATGCTGCAGCAAGCGTGGCATCGACGAACCCGTCCGTGGCGACGGAGATGAGTTTGTCGAGCTACAGCGGCAGGCGATGGCAGGAATACAGGTGAGACGAGCCTCGAACGCAGCGACAAGCCACCAAATGGCCACAACCACGCCGATCGTCAGCAGACTGATGTGCAGCGACGTCCATCCTCGCGCCGTATGCGCATCGATGGGCTTGGTCGACACCGCGCTCGCGGCATGATCGCCGAGTGAGGCGTCGAATTCCGCCAGCGCTTCCAGTTCCAGGCGATTCATATGCCGCGATGTTGCGATCATGCGGCCTCGCCCTCGAAGATCGCGTCAGCCAGCTCGTCGCGCGCGGCGAGGAATCTGGCGTCGGCCTTGATCGACTTGATCGGCTCGCCGCCGGCATACCGCTTGCCGAAACCTGTCTCGAAGCGCCGGATGATCCGGCCGGGTCCTGGCGCCATGACGACGACCTGCGTCGCAAGCAACAGCGCCTCTTCAATGCCGTGCGTGACCATCAGCACGCCAAGGTCGGCGCGCCGCCCAGATGTCGAGCAGCAATGTCTGCATGCGCTCGCGCGTCAGCGCATCGAGCGCGCCGAGCGGCTCGTCCATCAGCAGGAAGTCGGGATCGGCGGCCAGCGCACGCGCAAGGCCGACACGCTGGCGCATGCCGCCGGACAGCTCCCAGATCGCCTTGTCGCCGGCACCAGGCAGGCGTACCTGCGCCAGCAATTCATCGGCGCGTTGATCGCGCTGCGGCTTTGGGAACGCCGCGCATCCGCAGCGCGAAGCGCGACATTGTCGCGCGCCGAAAGCCATGGAAACAGGGCGTCGTTCTGGAACACCACGGCGCGGTCGGCGCCCGGCGCCGGTGATCGGCCTGCCGTCCAGCTCGACCCTGCCGGCAGATGGCTCGACGAGAGCCCGCCGCGACGTTGAGCAGCGAGGTCTTGCCGCAGCCGGAGCGGCCCGTCAGGACGACGAAGTCGCCTGTGCGCGACTGTCGAGCGATGCATGCTCGACTGCCGGGCGCGGCTGCCCGTCATAGTCGGACCGAAACGTCGATCAGGTCGAGCTGCGGCATCGGATCCGCTCTGTCGAAGTGCCTGCCCCGGCGCCATAGGAGCAGGCGGGGCAGGGCATGCCGCTCGGGAGGGAGCCTCAGTTCGAGGCCGCGGCTTCGGTCACGTATCTGCTGAACGTATTTGCGAATAGTCTGGCAGCACGGCGTCGATCTTGCCCTGCTCCTTCAGGAACTCCGATGTCGCCGCGATCGCCTTGACGGTCTCGCCGCCGAGGAATTTCTCGGAAGCCTGTCGGCGAGCGACGGGAAGACATAGCCCTTGAGCAGCAACGGAACGTCCTCGAGCTTGGCGCCGGTCAGCTTGGCGATCTTTTGCGCCTGTTCGGACGACGTCGTCCAGGCATCCGGCGCTTTCAGGTAATCCGGCGTAGGCCGCGCCGGTCACCTTGACGAAGCTCGTCACCGCTGCCGGGTTCTTTTCGGCGAAGTCAGTGCGCACGATCCAGGCATCGAAGGTCGGCGCGCCCCATGCGGCGACCTTGGCGGAGTCCACGACGATCTTGCCCGGAGGTCCGGATCTGGCCGAGCGCCGGATCCCAGACATAGGCCGCGTCGATGTCGCCGCGCTCCCAGGCGGCCGCGATTTCCGGCGGCCGCAGGTTGAGGATCTCGACCGACTTCGGGTCGACGCCTTCATGCTTCAGCGCGGCGAGCAGGCTGTAATGGGTGGTCGACACGAAGGGCACCGCGACCTTCTTGCCGGCCAGGTCTTCGACGGCTTTCGACGCCGGAGCCGTTGCGCGCGACCAGCGCTTCGGATTCGCCGATCAGGCCGACGACGAAGATCGTCTCGATCGGCAGCTCGCGGCTCGCGGCGGCCGCGAGCGGGCTCGAGCCGACATAGCCGATATCGACGGCGCCGGAAGCGATGGCCGCGATCACGTCGGCGCCGGAGTCGAACTTGCGCCAGTCGATCGTCGCGCCGAGCGCCTTTTCGTAGGCGCCGTCGGCCTGCGGAACCTTCGACGGTTCGACGACCGTCTGGTAGGCAATGGTGAGCTTGAGATCGTCCGCCCAAAGCGGCGTCGCCGTCAGGGCGGCGGCCAAGGCGGTGGTGGCCAGGATCGCTGTGCGGCGATTGATGGAATTCATGACAGTTCCCTTCAGAAGAAGCCGATCTGTCGCAACGATCCTATTTTCTACCTTTTCTGTAGAGTTACTCTATTCCAACTTTTGCCATCTTTGAACAAACGGATGCCAAAAAGTCGACCGGAAATGACAGCCGCCTAAGCTCAGGATGTCCTACGCGCGATGGATCGGATCGATCCACAGCACCTCTTCCGGCGCCTCGACAGGTTCAATGTCCAGATTGACGACGACCGGTTCCTGGCCCGAACGGACGAGCACGCATTCAAGCGTCTCGTCGCGGCTCGCGTTGATCTCCTGGTGCGGCACGTAAGGCGGCACGAAGATGAAATCGCCCGGGCCGGCTTCGGCGGCATATTCCAGATTCTCGCCCCATCGCATTCTGGCTTTGCCCCGAACCACGTAGATGATGCTTTCGAGAGTCGCCGTGATGATGGGCGCCGGTCTTGGCGTTGGCGTGGATCGTGACGGTGCCCGCCCAGATCTTCTCGGCTCCGGCGCGCGCCTTGTTGATCGCGGCTGCCCGGTTCATTCCGGGGTCTGCGCCGTATTCGGGTCGAGCGAATTGCCGGGGATGACTTTCACGCCATGCTCGCGCCAGTCGATGGACGCGGGCTGCTCGGAATGGTGATGATGGTCGTGATCGTGAGACAAGATGTGACCTTTCTTGATGGTGTGCAGGCCGCTGCGGCGCGGACTGTGTCGCGGACGGCGCGGATGATTCTCCGGCTCGGTGCGCACGAGCCAGTCCGGACTTACGTCGGCAAAGCGTACAGTACCCGAACGGTCGAGAACAATCACCGAGGGCATGGGCAGTTCCCAAGCGCCGGTTCCGGCGACCTCGCCGATTGGCGCCCCGCTTTCCAGCGAGGAACGCCGCGACGCTTCGTCGTAAGAATACAGGATGCCGAAACGGCGGCCCAGCCTGTTGTCGCGGTCCGCCGCGACGAGAAAAGCCAGATCGTGCTTGCGCTTGATCTCGGCCAGCTTCTCAGCAACCTGCGGGCTTAACAGGTAGCATGGACGGGTCAGCCCTGCGTTGGCACGCTGGCCGATCCACATGTCGGCGATATTAAGGTCTATTAGGTCGCCGAATGAGGCGCGATATAGGAAAGGGCAGGGGCTCGCCTCGGTCGATCCTGGCTTCTGTCTCGGTCGCCCAACGACGGGCATCGTCACGGCGTAAGAAACGTCTCGTTGACATAGCGACCCTTGTGACGAATTTGGACACGCCATGAGCCGGAAGGGAGCTTTGTGAAAGTGGCCAATTTCGTGTGCGCTCCGTGTGCACTCAGGCGTCGTATTGTGGCGAAAAGGGTCGTATTCTGTCGTAAATTCGTGATACAAAAGTGCGACACGAAACGCCGAATTGCACTGATTTATAAGGGAAAAATGCTGAAATATCAACAACATAGATTGGCCGTCGCGCCGATGATGGATTGGACGGACCGGCACTGCCGGTTCTTCCACCGCCAGCTGACGCGGCGTGCGCTGCTTTACACCGAAATGGTTGTCGCGGACGCGGTGATCCACGGCGACCGCGAGCGGCTGCTCGGTTTCGACGCCGTCGAACATCCGGTCGCGTTGCAGCTCGGCGGCTCGGACCCGGCGAAGCTCGCCGAAGCCGCACGGATCGGCGAAGCGTTCGGATATGACGAGATCAACCTGAATGTCGGCTGTCCGTCCGACCGCGTGCAGTCCGGCACGTTCGGCGCCTGCCTGATGCGCGCGCCCGATCTGGTTGCCGACTGCGTCGCGGCGATGAAGGCGGCTGCGCGTGACATTCCGGTGACGGTCAAATGCCGCATCGGCGTGGACGAGCAGGATCCGGAACTGGCTCTGGATGAGCTGGCGACGCAGCGTCTTTGACGCCGGCGCCGACGCGCTCTGGGTGCATGCGCGCAAGGCCTGGCTGCAGGGGCTGTCGCCGAAGGAAAACCGCGACATCCCGCCGCTGGATTACGGCCGCGTCTATCGCCTGAAGCAGAAATATCCGGATAAATTCATCGGCATCAATGGTGGCATCGCATTCGCTTGAGGAGGCGGTCGCACATCTGGCCCATGTCGATGGCGTGATGCTGGGCCGCGCCGCCTATCACACGCCGGGCATGCCTGGCCGACGCCGATGCGCGCCTGTACGGCGAGCCGGCGCTGCCGGTCGATTGGGACGCGCTGCTGGAAACGATGTGCGCCTATGCGGCTGCGCCATATCGCGCGGGGAGGGCGGCTCGGCCATGTCACCCGCCATATGGTCGGGCTGTTTCATGGCCAGCCGGGCGCGCGCCGCTTCCGCCAGATACTGTCGACCGACGCGACGCGGCCCGGAGCGGGTCCCGAGGTGCTGCGCGCCGCCTTCGCCGCCGTGCTGGCGCAAGAGGCCCGCGCCGCATAGGCTGATGCCGATTCGCCTCGATGTCGGCAGGCGCGTTGTTCGGGCGGTGTCTACGGTCCGGATGGAACAAAAAAAGAACACGAACAGGATCGTCCCATCAAAACAATGGCTTATAGCCTCTTGCCAGATGCGAACAAAACAGGTACAAATAATGTCTCAGGACAAGCCATCCGGCCTTCATTGACACCCAGGGGATATGTATCATGGCGCAGAACTCGTTGCGGCTCGTAGAAGACAAGGACAGCAAGGCGGTGGACAAATCGAAGGCACTGGATGCCGCGCTGTCGCAGATCGAGCGCGCCTTCGGCAAAGGCTCGATCATGCGGCTCGGCAAGAACGAGCAGGTGGTCGAGATCGAAACCGTATCGACCGGTTCGCTGGGCCTCGATATCGCGCTCGGCGTCGGCGGCCTGCCGCGCGGCCGCATCGTCGAGATCTACGGGCCGGAAAGCTCCGGCAAGACGACGCTGGCGCTGCACACCATCGCCGAAGCCCAGAAGAAGGGCGGCATCTGCGCCTTCGTCGACGCCGAACACGCGCTCGATCCGATCTATGCCCGCAAGCTGGGCGTCGATCTCGAAAATCTGCTGATCTCGCAGCCGGACACCGGCGAACAGGCGCTGGAGATCTGCGACACGCTGGTGCGCTCGGGCGCGATCGACGTGCTGGTCATCGACTCGGTGGCGGCGCTGACGCCGCGCGCCGAAATCGAGGGCGAGATGGGCGAATCGCTGCCCGGCCTGCAGGCGCGCCTGATGAGCCAGGCGCTGCGCAAGCTCACCGCCTCGATCTCGCGCTCCAACACCATGGTCATCTTCATCAACCAGATCCGCATGAAGATCGGCGTCATGTACGGCTCGCCGGAAACCACGACGGGCGGCAACGCGCTGAAATTCTACGCCTCGGTGCGGCTCGACATCCGCCGCATCGGCTCGGTCAAGGACCGCGACGAGGTGGTCGGCAACCAGACCCGCGTCAAGGTGGTGAAGAACAAGCTGGCGCCGCCCTTCAAGCAGGTCGAGTTCGACATCATGTATGGCGAGGGCGTGTCGAAGACGGGCGAACTGATCGATCTCGGCGTCAAGGCCGGCGTGGTCGAGAAATCCGGCGCCTGGTTCTCCTACAATTCGCAGCGTCTCGGCCAGGGCCGCGAGAACGCAAAGCTGTTCCTGAAGGACAATCCGGAGGCGGCGCGCGAGATCGAACTGGCGCTGCGCCAGAATGCCGGCCTGATCGCCGAGAAGTTCTTGGAAAATGGCGGTCCGGGCGAACAGAGCGATAGCGACGTTGCGGAAATGTAGGTGACGGCCGGCGCTGGTTGGCGTCGGCGATCCTCCCTGACTGATGCCGCCGGGTTTGCGCCGGCGGTTTTGTTTTGTGAGGCGCTTGTGAGGAAGGCGACGCCTCACCGGCATAAGTTGCGGTGACGCCGACATCGCCGATTTGGCCGATCGATATGCTGGCGGGCAGCATGACCGTTGCGATCGCGCGGTTCCGTCGACATTTCTGGACAGCCTGAGCCGCGACCGCTAAAAGCGCTGAACCTGATGCCGGGCCTAAAGCCCGGCGGTCTTTGTTTGTGAAAGGCAGTGGCATGAGCGGCGTAAACGAGATCCGGTCGACATTTCTCGACTATTTCAGGAAGAACGGCCACGAGGTCGTGGCCTCGAGCCCGCTGGTGCCGCGCAACGACCCGACGCTGATGTTCACCAATGCCGGCATGGTGCAGTTCAAGAACGTCTTCACCGGCCTGGAGAAGCGGCCCTATGTCGCGCGCCACGACGTCGCAGAAGAGCGTGCGCGCCGGCGGCAAGCACAACGACCTCGACAATGTCGGCTACACCGCGCGCCACCTCACCTTCTTCGAGATGCTCGGCAATTTCTCCTTCGGCGACTATTTCAAGGAGCGCGCGATCGAGCTCGCCTGGAATCTGATCACCAAGGATTTCGGGCTGCCGAAGGACAAGCTGCTGGTCACCGTCTATCACACCGACGACGAGGCGGCCGGCCTCTGGAAGAAGATCGCCGGCTTTCCGGACGACCGCATCATCCGCATCCCGACCTCGGACAATTTCTGGGCGATGGGCGATACCGGCCCGTGCGGTCCGTGCTCGGAGATCTTCATCGACCGCGGCGAGCACATCTGGGGCGGCCCTCCCGGCAGCCCGGAAGAGGACGGCGACCGCTTCCTCGAGTTCTGGAACCTCGTCTTCATGCAGTACGAGCAGGTGACGAAGGAGGAGCGCATCGACCTGCCGCGCCCGTCGATCGACACCGGCATGGGCCTGGAGCGCATGGCCTCCATCCTGCAGGGCGTCGAAAGCGTCTTCGAGACCGATCTGTTCCGCCATCTGATCGACGCGACGGCGTCGGCGCTCGGCCACGGCCCGGACGGCGAGAACACGGCGTCGTTCCGCGTCATCGCCGATCATCTGCGCTCGTCGTGCTTCCTGATCGCCGACGGCGTGCTGCCGTCGAACGAGGGCCGCGGCTACGTGCTGCGCCGCATCATGCGCCGCGCCATGCGCCATCGCGCAGCTGCTCGGCGCGAACGAGCCGCTGATGTGGAAGCTGGTGCCGGCGCTGGTGCGCGAGATGGGCCAGGCCTATCCGGAACTGGTGCGCGGCGAGGCGCTGATCACCGAGACGCTGAAGCTCGAGGAAACGCGCTTCCGCAAGACGCTGGCGCGCGGCCTCGGCCTGCTGGCCGAGGCGACGGCGGATGCTCGAAGGCCGGCGACATGCTGGACGGCGAGACCGCCTTCAAGCTCTACGACACCTACGGCTTCCCGCTCGACCTGACGCAGGATGCGCTGCGCCAGCGCGACATCTCGGTCGATCTCGACGGCTTCCACGATGCGATGGAGCGGCAGAAGGCCGAAGCGCGCGCAGAATTGGGCCGGCTCCGGCGAAGCCGCGACCGAGACGGTCTGGTTCGGCCTGCGCGAAAAGACACGGCGCGACCGAATTCCTCGGCTACGACACCGAGCAGGCCGAAGGCGTCGTGCTGGCGCTGGTCAAGGACGGCAAGGAGGTCGTCGTCGGCCGCCGAGGGCGAGAGCGTCGGCGTGATCGTCAACCAGACGCCGTTCTATGGCGAGTCCGGCGGCCAGATGGGCGACACCGGCACGATCTCCGGCGAAGGCTTTTCGCATCGACGTGACCGACACGCAGAAGAAGGCCGACGGCCTGTTCGTCCATTCGGGCAAGGTGACGAAGGGCACGGTGAAGGTCGGCGCGCCCGTCGAGCTGAAGGTGCGACCATGCGCGCCGCACGCGGCTGCGCTCCAACCATTCGGCCACGCATCTGCTGCACGAGGCGCTGCGCGAGGTGCTGGGCACCCATGTCGCGCAGAAGGGTTCGCTGGTCGCGCCGGAGCGGCTGCGCTTCGACTTCTCGCACCCCAAGCCGATTTCGGCCGAGGAGATCGAGCAGGTCGAGCGCATGGCCAACGAGATCGTCGTGCAGAACAGCCCGGTCATCGACGCGGCTGATGAGCGTCGACGACGCGATCGCCGAGGGCGCGATGGCGCTGTTCGGCGAAAAATATGGCGATGAGGTGCGCGTCGTGTCGATGGGCACCGGCCTGCATGGCGCAGAAGGCGAACCGGCCCTATTCGGTCGAACTCTGCGGCGGCACGCATGTCCGCTCGACCGGCGACATCGGCCTGGTGCGCGTCGTGTCCGAAGGCGCGGTCGCGGCCGGCGTGCGCCGCATCGAGGCGCTGACGGGCGAGGCCGCGCGGCAATATCTCGACGAGCAGGACCGGCGCCTGAAGGCGATTGCCGGCGCGCTGAAGGTCGGCCCGGCCGAAGCGCTGGCGCGTGTCGAGGCGCTGGTCGACGAGCGCAAGAAGCTGGAACGCGAATTGACCGACGCGCGCAAGAAGCTCGCGCATGGGCGGCGGCGCTGCGAAGACTGACTGGCGGCGCGGAGGCCGAACAGGTGGCCGGCGTTCGTTCCTCGGCAAGGCCGTTTCCGGCGTCGCGCCGAAGGACCTGAAATCGCTGGCCGACGAGGGCAAGAAGCCGATCGGCTCGGGCGTCGTCGTGCTGGTTGGCGAGGCGGACGGCAAGGCGTCGGTGGTCGTCGCCGTCACCGAGGACCTGACGAAGAAATTCAGCGCGGTCGATCTGGTCCGCGTCGCCTCGGCCGCCTTCGGCGGGCAGGGCGGCGGCGGCCGGCCCGACATGGCGCAGGCCGGCGGTCCGGATGCGAGCAAGGCCGAAGAAGCGATCGCCGCGGTGAAGGCGGCGTTGGCAGGCTAGCGGCTCTACGCCTCCCTGGGGAGGGTAGGCGAGCGATCGTCGTGCGTAGCACGTGATCGCCAGACGGACGAGGGCCAGCGAGGCCTGCGACGTCTCAGAAGCATTCATCCCACCCCGATCGCTCGCACGCTCGGGATCGTTCGCCCTCGAGGCGAGGGTAAACCGGCTAAGCCATCGCCTTCTGCAGGTTCTCGTCGATCTTGTCGAGGAAGCCGGTGGTCGAGAGCCAGGGCTGGTCGGGGCCGATCAGCAGCGCCAGGTCCTTGGTCATGAAGCCGGCCTCGACCGTCTCGACGCAGACCTTCTCCAGCGTGTCGGCGAACTTCTTCAGCTCGGCATTGTCGTCGAGCTTGGCGCGGTGCGCCAGGCCGCGCGTCCAGGCGAAGATCGAGGCGATCGAGTTGGTCGAGGTCTCCTCGCCCTTCTGGTGCTGGCGGTAGTGGCGGGTCACCGTGCCGTGCGCGGCTTCGGCTTCCACCGTCTTGCCGTCCGGCGTCATCAGCACCGAGGTCATCAGGCCGAGCGAGCCGAAACCCTGCGCCACCGTGTCGGACTGCACGTCGCCGTCATAGTTCTTGCAGGCCCAGACATAGCCGCCCGACCATTTCAGCGCCGAGGCCACCATGTCGTCGATCAGGCGGTGCTCGTACCAGATCTTCTTCGCCTTGAACTCGGCCTCGAATTCGGCCTCGTAGACCTCCTGGAAGATGTCCTTGAAGCGGCCGTCATAGGCTTTGAGGATGGTGTTCTTGGTCGACAGATAGACCGGATAGTTGCGCAGCAGGCCGTAGTTCAGCGAGGCGCGGGCGAATTCGCGGATCGACTCGTCGAGATTGTACATGCGCCATGGCGACGCCGGCGCCCGGCGCGTCGAACACTTCGTGCTCGATCACCTTGCCGTCCTCGCCGACGAACTTGATCGTCAGCTTGCCCTTGCCGGGAAACCGGAAATCGGTGGCCCGGTACTGGTCGCCGAAGGCGTGGCGGCCGACGATGATCGGCTTGGTCCAGCCGGGCACCAGGCGCGGCACGTTCTTCAGATGATCGGCTCGCGGAAGATGACGCCGCCCAGGATGTTGCGGATCGTGCCGTTCGGGCGACTTCCACATCTTCTTCAGCTTGAATTCCTCGACGCGCTGCTCGTCGGGCGTGATGGTGGCGCATTTGACGCCGACGCCGTGTTTCTTGATGGCGTTGGCGGCGTCGATCGTCACCTGGTCGTTGGTGGCGTCGCGGTGCTCGATGCCGAGGTCGTAATAGTCGAGGTCGAGGTCGAGATAGGGGTGGATCAGCTTGTCCTTGATGAGCTGCCAGATGATGCGGGTCATCTCGTCGCCGTCGAGTTCGACGACCGGGTTCGCCACCTTGATCTTCGCCATGGAAAGGTGCCTCGTTTTGGGGACTGGACGGTTCGTCCGCATGCGGCCGGATGCGGCCGTATATCAAAGCGTTGACGGCCGCTATAGCAGAACGCGGTCTCGGGTCGGCGCCAAAGCCTTGCCAAGTTTCATTTTCGGCGCGATCTGTGCGAGGGAAGCGCCGCAACTGCCGAACGCGGCAGCGCATGGCAGGAACTGACAGCGAACGCGTGCATGATGACCGGCGGCCCGGCGATCATCCTGGTCGAGCCGCAGCTCGGCGAGAACATCGGCATGGTGGCGCGCGCCATGGCGAATTTCGGCCTGTCGGAACTGCGGCTGGTCAATCCGCGCGACGGCTGGCCGAACGAGAAGGCGCGGGCGGCCGCCAGCCGCGCCGACCATGTCATCGACGGCGCGGCGGTGTTCGACGATCTGCGCTGCGGCGCTCGCCGACCTCGAATTTCGTCGTCGCCACGACGGCGCGCGAGCGCGACGGCTTCAAGCCGGTGCGCGGGCCGGTCGAGGCGGCGCGGGAGCTGCGCGAACGCGCATCGCAGCAGGCCAGACGCGACCGGCATCCTGTTCGGCCGCGAAAGATTCGGGCTGTTCAACGAGGAGGTCGGGCTGGCCGACGAGATCGTGACCTTTCCGGTCAATCCGGCCTTCGCCTCGCTCAACATCGCCCAGGCCGTGCTGCTGATGTCCTATGAGTGGATGAAGTCCGGCCTGGAGAGGGAGACCGACACGGCTTTCGCCGGCCCGGAGCTTGAGCCGGCGCCGCAAGGAGCATCTGCACGGCCTGTTCGACCAGTCTGGAAGCGGCGCTCGATGCGCGCGGCTATTTCCGGCCCGGCGCAGAAGAAGGCCAAGATGGTCGACAATCTGCGCGCGGTGCTGACGCGGCCGGGTTTCGCCGAGGCCGAGATCCAGGTGCTGCGCGGCGTCGTCTCCTCGCTCGACCGTTTTTCGCCGGCGATGCGGCGCGGCGAGGGCTCGCCGGGCGACGATCCGCGCCGGCTGCCGGCGGCGGTGCAGAAGGCGAAGGCTGCATCGGACGACACATAACCGATCTTATGCAGAAACCGGCCATCTTCCGGCCGTGGGGTTTGCGCAATCGTCCCAGTGGCATTGCGCGGTGAGGCGACAGGCAAATGACGATGGCGGCACCGATCCTGATGTTCGATAGCGGCATCGGCGGCCTGACGGTGCTGCGCGAGGCGCGCGTGCTGATGCCGGACCGGCGTTTCGTCTATGTCGCCGACGACGCCGCCTTTCCCTATGGCGACTGGGAGGAGCCGGCGCTGGACGAGCGCATCGTCGGCCTGTTCGGCGAGCTGCTGGAACAATACCGGCCGGAGATCGCGGTCATCCCCTGCAACACGGCCTCGACGCTGTCGCTGGCCAAGCTGCGCGCAGCCTATCCCGACACGCCCTTCGTCGGCACCGTGCCGGCGATCAAGCCGGCGGCCGAGCGCACGCGCTCCGGCCTTGTCTCGGTGCTGGCGACGCCCGGCACGGTGAAGCGGCAGTATACGCGCGACCTGATCCAGCAAATGGGCGCAGCAAATGCCATGTGCGGCTGGTCGGCTCGACCCAGCTCGCGCGGCTGGCCGAGACCTATATGCGCGAAGGGTTCGTCGACGAGGAGGCGGTGCGCGCCGAGATCGAGCCTTGCTTCGTCGAGCAGGACGGCAAGCGCACCGACATCGTCGTGCTCGCCTGCACGCATTATCCCTTCCTGGTCAACCGCATGCGCAAGACCGCGCCCTGGCCGGTCGACTGGATCGACCCCGGCGAGGCGATCGCGCGGCGCGCGCTGTCGCTGCTCGGCGAGCCCGATCGCCACGCGCCGCCCGCCCGCCGCGCGGCGGAGCTGCAGGACATCGTGGTGTTCACCTCCGGCAAGGCCGATTTCGCCATGCGCCGGCTGATGCAGGGATTTGGGCTGACCGTTGCCTGAGGTTAGCGGAACGGCCGTGCGGTCGCCGCGTTTTCTTCTGCCTCGAACAGGGAGAAACGACCATGCCCGCAACATCCAAAGCCCAGCAGAAAGCCGCCGGCGCGGCACTGTCGGCCAAGCGCGGCGACACCAAGAAGAGCGAGCTCAAGGGCGCATCGAAGGAGATGTACGAGTCGATGAGCGAAAAGCAGCTCGAGGAATTCGCCGAGACGAAGCGCAAGGGCCTGCCCGAGAGAAAGGCCGCCAAGCATTGACACTCTGGCGCGGCTGCTAAGTTAGCGAACGTTGCGCTGCGGCCGTCGTTCCGGGGCCGCGCAGCGGAACCCGGAAACCAGGTCGCGGCATTTGCCGAAAGAGATTTCGAGCGGACCCATCAGCTAGGGTGTTCTGGATTCCGGGTTCGCTACGCAGCCCCGGAATGACGGTCTGGATGTCCGCTTGACAAGGCATTCCATGGCGAGTATTTAGCCAATATGTTAATTAACAAGAATGTTAAACGACATGTCGACCGATCCACTCTCCAACACGCTGTCTGCCCTGGCCGACCCGACTCGCCGGGCGATCCTGGCGCGGCTTTCACTGGGCGAGGCGACGGTCAACGAACTGGCCGAACCGTTTGAGATCAGCCTTCCAGCCATCTCGCGGCATTTGAAGGTGCTGGAGCAGGCGGGCCTGATTTCGCGGGGCAGGGAGGCGCAATGGCGCCCCTGCAAGCTGGAAGCCGAGCCGCTCAAGGAGCTCGACACCTGGCTTGAGCGGTATCGGCGCTTCTGGGAGGGCAGCTTCGACAAGCTTGAAGGATATCTCAAGAAGATCACCAAGGGAGATGGCAATGACCGTTCACACTGACCACCGGAAGCTGCGCGACGACGAATTGCTGATCGAGCGCACCTTCGACGCGCCGGTGGCGCTGGTCTTCCGTGTCTGGTCGGACAGGGATCACATGCTGGGCTGGCTTGGGCCCAAGGATTTCACCTGCACCCATCTCGACTATGATTTCCGCGTCGGCGGCAAATGGCGCGCCTGCATCGTTTCCGAGGAGTACGGCGACGAGCTGGATGGGCGGCGAGTTCAGGGAGATCGAGAAGAACAAGCGCATCGTCTACACGTTCAAATGGGACGGTGACGACAAGGAATACGCAATCCAGACGCTGATCACCGTCACCTTTGCCGAGAAGGATGGAAAGACGCTGCAAAGCTTCCATCAGACGCCGTTCACGTCGGTCGAGTCGCGCGACAGCCATATCGGGGGCTGGAACGAGAGTTTCGACCGCGAGCAGGAATACATCGAGAAGATCAAGGAGACCGCGTCATGATCACCATTTCGGCTTTCAAATGGGTGCCGGACTTCGCGCAGGGCCTGGTGCGCGACTTTCGGGTGCGCTGGGCGCTCGAGGAGGCGGGCCTTCCCTATCAGACAAGATTGATCGATCCGCAGATCCAGAAGTCGCCCGACTATCGCTCGATGCAGCCTTTTGGGCAGGTGCCGATCTACGAGGAGGACGGGCTGGTGCTGTTCGAGTCCGGCGCGATCGTGATCCACATTGCCGAAAAGAGCGATGTGCTGATGCCGCGTGACGCGGCAGGGCGGGCGCATGCGATTTCGCATGTTTTTGCGGCGCTGAATTCGGTCGAGCAGTTTATCCAGCAGCTCGTCATTATCGACCTTTTCTATCCCAACGAAGAGTGGGCCAAGCTGCGCCGGCCGGGCGCCGAAGAGCAGTTGCGTCAGCGGTTCGACCTTTTGCAGGACTTGGCTGGGCGACAAGGAATTCTTGACCGACCGTTTCACCGTCGGCGATTTGATGATGATCTCGGTATTGCGCATTCCCCGTCACACCAATCTGCTGGACGATTATCCGAAGCTGAAGGCGTACAAGGAGCGTGGCGAGGCCAGACCCGCGCTTGCAGAAAGCGGTGGCGGACCAGCTGGCGGTGTTCGCGGCCAATGATCCAACCAGCGCGCCGCTTGAGGCGAAGGAGCTGAAGCGCTCGGCCTAGCAGGTCAGTCCGCGTCCTCCGGCTTCGGGTCCGGGCGCCGGGGCGAGAAGCAGAATGATCGACCCGGCAATGGCCGCAACAAGCGAGCCGACCAGGATGCCGATTTTCACGGCGTCCTGCGTGGCTGCATTGTCGGGAAAGGCGAGCAGGCCAATGAACAGGCTCATGGTGAAGCCGATGCCGCAAAGCAACGCGACGCCGAGCAGATGAAGCGGCCGGGCGTTGGCCGGCAAGTCGGCACAGCCCGGCTTTGACGGCTATCAAGGCGCTGCCGAAGACGCCGACCAGCTTGCCGAGGACGAGCCCGGCCGCAATGCCGAGCGTCAGCGATTGCGGCGAGCGTCTCCAGCCCGACCCCGCCCAGCGCCACGCCGGCATTGGCGAAGCCGAAAATCGGCACGATGAAGAAGGCCACCGGCTTGTGCAGCGCGTGCTCCAGCCGGTGCAGCGGCGAGGTTTCGGTGTCGTGTTCGATGCCGGGCGAACGGACGCAGCGGGATGGTGAGTGCCAGCACGACGCCGGCGATGGTGGCATGCACGCCGGAGCGCAGCACAAGAATACCAGAGCACCGCGCCGAGGATGAGATAGGGCAGAAGCTTGAGCACGCCGAGCCTGTTCAGCACGACCAGCGCGACTACGATGCCGGCCGCGCCGGCGAGGTAATCCAGCGACAGGTTCGCCGTGTAGAAAATGGCGATGATCACGACCGCGCCGAGGTCGTCGATGATCGCCAGCGCCGTCAGGAAGACCTTGAGCGAAGCCGGCACGCGGCTGCCGAGCAGCGACAGCACGCCGAGCGCGAAGGCGATGTCGGTGGCCGTCGGGATCGCCCAGCCGCGGATCACCTCGGGATTGTCGCGGTTGAGCGCAGACATAGATCAGCGCCGGCGCTGCCATGCCGCCAGCCGCTGCGATGCCCGGCAGGATGCGTCGCGGCCAGGTCGAAAGCTGGCCGTCGAGGAACTCGCGCTTGATCTCCAGCCCGACCAGCAGGAAGAACACCGCCATCAGCGCATCGTTGATCCAGTGCAGCGACGTTGAGCGGGCCGATATAGGCTTTCAGCGCGCCGAAATAGGCCGGCGCGAGCGGCGAGTTGGCGATGATCAGCGCCAGCGCGGCGGCAGCCATCAGCACGATGCCGCCGGCGGCCTCGCTGTCGAGGAACTCGCGGAAGGCGGATTTTGGCCGGTTCTGATTCAAGGTGCGATCTCCAGTGTCGGCGATGACATAACAAGCCGGTGAGGATCGACCAAGCATGGCTCAGGGGACAGTTTACTTTCTTTCCGCCTGCGCCAGCCTTGAAACGGCGCACCTTTCTGCGGAAAAAAGTAAACTGTCCCCGGTATTTCGGCCTGCACCGCCGCACTGAAGTGCTTCGACGCTGCAGGATCGATTGCCGAAGCCAATCGTCCCACAACCGTTGACTTCCGGCTCATCATGCCCTATTTCGCCGCCAACGCCGGGCCGAAAGGTCCGGTGTTCGGTTTTTGTGCTGCAGGACCGCGCAGAAAACCGCATAACACTTTTCGTGGTCCTGCTGACTGACGTGTCCCGTGGATTTTCCGCCGCGTTAAGTGGAAAATCCTGTCAGGCCTCGAAAACGGAGGCCAGAGGAGGGCGCGTTTCCTTCGCCCGTGACCGCGAGGTTGCGGGTCAACCGTTTGAAAGGGAATGCGATGAGCAAGCGCGAATCCGCAAAGTACAAACTCGACCGCCGTCTTGGCGAAAACATCTGGGGCCGTCCGAAGTCGCCGGTCAACCGCCGCGAATACGGCCCGGGCCAGCACGGCCAGCGCCGCAAGGGCAAGATGTCCGACTTCGGCCTGCAGCTGCGCGCCAAGCAGAAGCTGAAGGGCCATTATGGCGACGTGTCGGAAAAGCAGTTCCGCAAGACCTATGAAGAGGCCGAACCGCCGCAAGGGCGACACCTCGGAAAACCTGATCGGCCTGCTGGAATCGCGTCTCGACGCGGTCGTCTATCGCGCCAAGTTCGTGCCGACGATCTTCGCGGCCCGCCAGTTCGTCAATCACGGCCATGTCAACGTCAACGGCAAGCGCACGAACATCGGTTCGTTCCGCTGCAAGCCGGGCGACGTGATCGAGGTGCGTGAGAAGTCGAAGCAGCTGGTGATCGTGCTGGAATCGGTGCAGCTCGCCGAGCGCGACGTGCCGGACTACATCGAAGCGGATCACAACAAGATGACCGCGACGTTTGCGCGCGTGCCCGGCCTCGCCGATGTGCCGTTCGCGGTGCAGATGGAGCCGAACCTGGTCGTCGAGTTCTACTCGCGCTAGATCGAACCGCTTGCCTTTTTCGGCAGATGTGGGAAGAGCGGCCTACGGCCGCTCTTCGTGTATCTATGGCAGAAATTAAGCTTGCCCATTCCGGCCTCGACGCCATTTTGCGTGAGCCGAAACGGGCTGTCACGGCGATCCTTGTTGCGCTGGTCCTGTTCTGGACCGTGTTCGCTTCGCTCAGCCGCTACAACCTCGATATTCACGGCGATATGGTCGAGAATTTCGCCTGGGGCATCGGCTGGCAGCTCGGCTACTACAAGCATCCGCCGCTTTACAGCTGGATCAGCGCCGTCTGGCTGAGCATCTTCCCGCGCACCAACTTCTTCTACCATATGCTGTCGATGACGAGCGTTGCGGTTGCGACCTTCGGCATGTGGCGCATCTCGACCCGATTTTTCACGCCCGCCCAGCAGATTCTGCTGGTGACGACGGTGTTTTTCCTGCCGCCCCTGACTTTCCTGTCGATCAATTACAATGCCACCTCGGCGATGGCGCCGTTCTGGGCGTTCACCCTGCTGTTCTACATTCGCGCGCTGGAGCGCCGCCGCGGGTGGGACGCCTTTCTGGTCGGTCTCATCGGCGGGCTGGCGATGATCGCCAAATACCACTCGGCGGTGATGCTGCTGGCGATCTTTGCACACTCGATAGCCGATCGGGAGGCGAGGTCGGTCTATCCGACGCGGCTGCCCTGGCTGGCTATCGCCGGCTTCATCATCCCGGTCGCGCCGCATGTGTGGTGGCTGTTCGATACGAGCTTCATGACCGTGCGCTATGCGGCCGAGCAAGGCAGCGGCAATTGGAGCGACGTCTTGTGGTCGGCGGCCGAGTTCGTGCCGGCGATGATGCTTTACGCGGCGCCGGGTTTCTTTGTGCTCGCCGCGCATCGCTATCCGCACGATGGACTGCCTCTGGTCGCCGAAGACCAGGTCCGCGCGCTGTGGTCGACGGTCGAGGGCAGGGCGCTGCTGGCGGCGATCGCGCTGCCGCCCCTCTTCACGATCATGATAGGGCTGGTGCTCGACGCGCAACTCTCGTCGCTGTGGTCGATACCCTTCTTCGTGTTCTTCCCGTTCCTGATGGTGGCGTGCTTGCCGGCAGATCTGGCCGAACGCTACCGCTTCGTGGTGCCGCTGTTGCTCGTCGGGTTCTGCATCATCGCCTTGCTGCTGGCGCCGACGATGAAGCGCTACACGTTGGCGATCGGCCGCTCCAACAGCGCCATTCCCATCGACGAGATCGCGGCGGGCGTTCAATCCAAGTGGAACGCGCTGGCCGACAAGCCACTGCGCATCGTCGCCGCGGAAAACAACTTTCTCGCCAATGGCGTGGCTTTCTACGCGCCCGACCGCCCCTATGCCGTGCAGAGCGCGCAGCTGGCGATCACGCCTTGGGTGACGCCTCAGGATATCGAGGACGACGGCGCGGCTGTGGTTTGCGCGAGCGAACTGATCCGCGCCGATTGCCAGCAACTGGCGGAGCATTTTCTCGGCAAGGTCGATGCCCGCGCGGTGTTTATCGTCGAAATGCCGGCAGGCGCGCCCGATCCCGGACAGCGCGGCTATCAGGTCTATTTCCGGCTGCCGAAGGCGGGAATAGTCGGACGTCAGACAGCGGTTCCGTAGAGATCGTAGGCGTCGGCGCGGTCGATCTTGACCGTAACGATGTCGCCGGTGCGCAATGGCCGGCGCGACTGGATATGGACGTTGCCGTCGATCTCCGGCGCGTCGTATTTGGTGCGGCCTTTTCCGGCTGTGCCGTGCGCCTCGTCGATGATGACGGCCAGGCGCTTGCCGACTTTCTTCTGAAGCTGCTGCGCCGAAATCTTCTGCTGGCGCTGCATGAAGCGGTGCCAGCGCGATTCCTTGACCTCTTGCGGCACGTCAGGAAGGCCCAGGGCTTCGGAGCGCGCGCCTTTTACGGGCTCGTATTTGAAGCAGCCGGCGCGGTCGATCTTCGCCTCGTCGAGCCAGTCGAGCAGCATCTGAAAGTCTTCTTCCGTCTCGCCGGGGAAGCCGACGATGAAGGTCGAGCGGATGGCAAGGTCCGGGCAGGCGTCGCGCCAGGAGCGAATGCGGTCCAGCGTCTTTTCGCCATGCGCGGGGCGGCGCATGTTCTTCAGCACCTGCGGCGAGGCGTGCTGGAACGGGATGTCGAGATAGGGAAGGATTTTTCCCTCGGCCATCAGCGGGATGACGTCGGCGACATGCGGGTAGGGGTAGACATAGTGCATGCGCACCCAGACGCCGAGCTCGCCGAGCGCCTGTGACAGGTCGAGGAATTTTGCGCGGATCTCGCGCTCGTTGCCGGCGCGGTCTTTCCATTTGCTCGAAGCGTATTTGATGTCGACGCCGTAGGCGCTCGTGTCCTGGCTGATGACCAGCAGCTCCTTGACGCCGGCGGCAGCAAGCTTTTCGGCCTCGCGCATCACGTCGGCCGCAGGACGGGACACCAGGTCGCCGCGCAGGGCCGGAATGATGCAGAAGGAACAGCGGTTGTTGCAGCCCTCCGAAATCTTCAGATAGGCGTAGTGGCGCGGCGTGAGTTTTACGCCCTGCGGCGGCAGCAGGTCGACATACGGGTCGTGCGCCGGCGGCGCTGCCTCATGCACCGCCGCCATGACGCTCTCATAGGCCTGCGGCCCGGTGATCGCCAGCACGTTGGGGTGCCTTTCGCGGATCACGTCCGGTTCGGCGCCGAGGCAGCCGGTGACGATGACCTTGCCGTTTTCGTTGAGCGCCGAGCCGATGGCGTTCAGCGACTCGTCGCGCGCGGAATCGATGAAACCGCAAGTGTTGACGACGACGAGGTCGGCCCCGTCATGCTTGCGGGTGATCTCGTAGCCTTCGGCGCGCAGCCGGGTGATGATGCGCTCGGAATCCACCAGCGCCTTGGGGCAGCCGAGACTGACAAAACTAACGCGTGGCGCGGCGGCGGACATGAATAGGCCTTTTCACGAAAGGCGGCGACGTATCACAATCACGCTCGCTTGTAACCATCGGCAGGAGGACGAATTGGCGCAAAGAGCATACCTAGATTGGTCGGCATTCTGCGCGATGGTGGAGAAGGTTGACGAGTTGCCGCATCGAACGGCGGATGGCGCCGAATCCGATGCATCGGCCATGTGGCGCTGAAGGTCGCGGATATCGACCGCTCACTGGCCTTTTATCGCGACCGGCTGGGCTTTGGCGAGATCATGCGGCTCAACCGCGACGATGGCGCGCTGTGGCTGGTTTACCTGCGCATCACCGACACGCAGTTTCTGGAACTGTTCCCGGGCGGCGAGGGAAGCGAAGCGCCTGGCGCGCAACGCACGGCGATCAATCATTTCTGCCTGGAGACGGCCGATATTGAGGCGACGGCACAGGCCTTGCGGGATCAGGGTGTCGCGCTGACGGTCGAGCCCAAGCTGGGAGCCGACAACAACAAGCAGTGCTGGATCGCCGACCCGGACGGCAACCGCATCGAGTTCATGCAGATGATGCCGAACTCGATGCAGGTGGAAGCGATCAGGCGTCTTCGACGCTATGCCTAGTGGCCCATCGCGCCGGGTGCGCCGAACCAGCCGCTGAGGAAGCGAGCTGCTCCGGCCACTGCCATAGGCGCCCTTCAGCGTCATCTCGACGGCGACATAGAGGATGACGGCGAGACCGACATAGGCGATCCAGCGGAACTTGTGCAGCAGACGCGCGATGAACGAGGCCGCGAAACCCATCAGGGCGATGGATAGCGCCAGACCGATGATCAGAACCGTCGGATGGTCCATTGCCGCGCCGGCCACGGCCAGAACGTTGTCCAGCGACATCGACACGTCGGCGATGACGATCTGCCAGGCGGCCTGCGCGAAAGTCTTGCGGGGACCTTTCGCAACCGTGCCGTCGCATTGTAGTCCGAGTCGGACAAGGCTTCGGTGGCTTCGTGCTCGTCGGCGTGGCTGACGTGCTGAGTTCGCGCCACATCTTCCAGCAGACCTAAAGCAGCAGCAAGCCGCCGGCAATGAGCAGGATCGGTCCGATCTGCAGGAGCTGCTGGGTGATGAGTGCGAAAATGATGCGCAGAACGGTCGCAGCGCCGATGCCAACCAGGATCGCTCTTTTGCGCTGGTCGGCCGGTAGGCCGGCGGCGGCCAGACCGATGACGATGGCATTGTCGCCGGCCAGCACCAGGTCGATGGCGATGACCTGAAGCAGGGCGGAAAATCCGGCGGCGGTGAAAATTTCCATGCGTCGAAATCTCCGTCGGTCGGCGTGAAGTTAACTTCCGCCTAACGCGTCGGGTGACATTGCGTCAAGTCATTGGTCAGACAAGCGGAAGATAGCAGCCATGCGACAGGCGCAGAGCAAGGTCTCAGTGCCGGCTGGCGCTCTTCGGCCGGTAGTGGCCGTCCGGCGTCTTGTCGAACATTTCCTTGATCTGCGGATGCCGCACCGGCCCGCCGGACTCGTCGTCGAGCAGGTTCTGCTCGGAAACATAGGCGACATATTCGGTTTCGGCATTTTCCGCGAGCAGATGGTAGAACGGCTGGTCCTTGCGCGGCCGCACATCCTTGGGGATCGGATTCGTACCATTCGTCCGTGTTGGCGAATTCAGGGTCGACATCGAAAATCACCCCGCGAAAGGGGAATAGCCGATGGCGCACGACCTGGCCGATGCGGAATTTTGCTGTCTTCGATGTATTCATGGTGCTTTCTCGCCCGCTATTTGGCGCATGAGCCGGCGCAATTCAATGGCGAAGCGCTTGACCGTGCGTTGCAGCAACGCGCTAGCGCCGCGACGAATTGTGGATATTGACCGCCAATGTCGGACGTTTTTGGGCTGGTCTTGCCGTTCTTCGGCCTCATCTTCATGGGGTTCGCGGTTGCGCGCATAACCCGCCAGCCGCTCGAAGCGCTGGGCTGGATGAACACGTTCATCATCTATGTCGCGCTGCCGGCGCTGTTTTTCCAGCTTCTGTCCAAAACGCCGATCGAGCGGCTGACCGAGTGGAGCTACATTTTTGGGTCGGTCTTTTCGACCTTCATCATCTTCTGCCTGATGTTCGTGGCATCGGTGCTCTGGTCGCGCGGCGAGATCGCCGAATCGACGATCAAGGGGCTGGCCGCCGCCTACGGCAATATCGGCTATATGGGGCCGGGGCTGGCGCTGATCGCCTTTGGCGAGGAGGCGGCCGTGCCGGTGGCGCTGATCTTCTGCTTCGAAAACATCATGCATTTCGCCATCGCGCCGACGATGATGGCGATGGCCGGTGGCGAGAAGGGCAGTCCGGCTCGCGCTGGCGTTGGATGTCGTCAAGAAGATCGTGCTGCACCCGTTCATCATCGCGACGGCGATCGGCGTTGCCGGCGCCTATTTCGAGGTCTCGCCGCCGGTGCCGATCGAGCGTTTCCTGGATTATCTGGCGCGCGCGGCCGCGCCCTGCGCTTGTTTGCCATGGGCGTGACGCTGGCGCTGCGGCCGCTGAAGCGCGTGCCGGTCGAAGCTTGGCCCGATCGCGGCGCTGAAGCTGATCGTGCAGCCGGCGCTCTGCTATGTGATGTTGAGCCTGGTCGGCAATTTCGACCCGACCTGGGTGTTTGCCGGCGTTCTGCTGGCGGCGCTGCCGACGGCGACCAATGTCTTCGTCATCGCGCAGCAATACGGCGTCTGGGTGCAGCGCGCCTCGGCCAGCATCCTGCTGACGACGTGCCTGTCGGTCGCGACGGTGACGGTGCTGCTCTACCTGATCAAGAGCGGGCAGCTACCGCCGGATCTGTTCCCTTAGGTCGGAGAACAGGCCGCGCAGGCCGCTGCCGGTCCGCAAGCCCTCGCGCATGAACAGCGTGCGCAGCGGGGCCAACGCGCCGAGCGCCGACAGGCCAGCGCTGCGAACGAATTGCGCCGGCAGCAGATCGGAGAGCAGCGACCGGTTGAGCAGATTGACCGCCGTGCTGCGCGCCAGGATGTCGGGCCGCCGCTTGGCGTCATAGGCGGAAAGCGCGGCGGGCGAGCCGGGATCGTCGCGATATTGCGTAGCGATTTCAACGAGATCGGACACGTCCCTGATTCCAAGATTGAGGCCCTGCGCGCCGATCGGCGGAAAAATGTGCGCCGCTTCGCCGACCAGCGCGACGCGGTTCTGTGCAAAACGGCGCGGCGTGGAGGCCGTCAGCGGAAAGACCTGGCGACCCGGCTCGACCGTGACCCGACCGAGCATCGATTGCATGCGTTCCTCGATCTGCAGCGACAACGCCTCGTCGTCGAGCTTCATGAGGTCTTCGCGCCATCTCCGGCTGCACGACCCACACCAGGCTCGATCGGAGGCCCGCAAGCGGCACCTGCGTGAACGGGCCGGTCTCGGTGTGGAACTCCGTCGAGATCGAGCCATGCGGGCGCGTGTGCCGGAAGGTCAGCGCCAGCGCCGATTGCGGCAACGTTCGGCCCGACACGGTGATGCCGGCGGCAGCGCGGGCAGGCGACAGGCGTCCGTCAGCCGCGACGGCGAGCGACCCGCTGATGGCTGGTTCCATCGGCAAGCGTGGCGGCCGCACGGTCGGTCGTCGAGCGACCAGTCGGCGACGAGGCTTTTCAGCCAATGGATGGTCGGCGCTTGCGATACGGCGTCCGCCAGAATGGCGTTGAGATCGCGGTTGGGGATGTTCAGCCCGAAATGCGGCTCGCCGATCTCGCTGGCGCGGAAGGTCACGACAGGACTGCGGATCAGGCGGCTTGTCGCGTCGATGATGCGCATCGCGTCGAGCGGCGCGGCTTTCGCCCGGACAGCCTCGCCGACGCCAAGCCCATCCAGCAATTCCAACGCCGGCGCCATCAGCGCCGTGGTGCGCAGATCGTTCTGACCGATTTCAGGTCCGGCCAGAGTGACGGTGAAACCGGCGCGTGACAGCGCAAGCGCGGCGATCAGGCCTGCCGGACCTGTGCCGGCAACGACGATGAGCCTTCGTGGTCCGGACGGTGGGCTGCCTCCATTTCTGGTATCATGCGCATGCAAGCATTCTACACCCGAGAGGCGTTTGCGGACAACGCGACTAGATGCGCGCATGACGCTGGCCCCGATATTGTCTATAAGTTGCGCAACGCGCGCTGCCCGGGCGTTCGATAGTGAAATAGAGCATGGCCGAAACGCCATAGACGGCAAACAGACAGGCAAAAATCGCCGCTGATCCATCAAGCGCCGATTTTTGGAAAAGCCCAATGAAGATCGCGTGGCACATGTAGGTGGCGAAGGAGATGTCACCGAGAAATACAAGTGCAGGATTGCGCAGCACTGCAGACATGCGGCCCGTCGATGGCCGACATGAAAATGATCGGCATGAAGAAAATAGCGCCGAAAACGGTCTTCATCCAAAGCAACGCAGGGCTGAGGCCGATGCGCCACGCCATCGAGTGTGTTCATCGTGTGCGTTGTGAGAAATAAAAGACGCAGAGCCCGGCCGCCAACACCTCGAGCATCGTCGCCGTTCGGCAGGCGAGGCTGTTCCAGTCTCGCTTGAGGAACGTTCGTCCGGCCAGCATACCGGCCGAAAACAGGACCAGAAACGCCCCCGGATGTTGTTGAATGATTGCTTTGCCGGAGGTCACATCGTCGGTAATCTTGACGGGGAACCAGTAGGCGTAAGCCCACAGCACGTTGCCGCGCTCACCGCTGTCGTCACAGAACAAGCATGCGGCTTGATAGCATGGTGAGGAAAGGAAAGGCGATGTAGAAGGCGAGCTCCACAGAGAGCGTCCACGAGACGCTGTTGCCGTTGAAAGCGTAGACTTGGTTGCAGAACCACGATTGGATTAGCAGGACGGATGCCCAGGCCTTGCCGGTGTCCTTGAACGGATCGGCTGGATCGGATAGCAGCGCCAAGGCGGCGACGAGCGTGACGATGTGCAGCGGCCATATGCGGGCGACACGGTAGCAATCAATTTCAGAGCGGGGCCAAGGCCGGCGATGCGACGATGTTGAGTTGAACGCTAGGATAAAGCCGGACAGCACGAAGAAAAGCTCGATGCCGACACGAACGGCAGATTTTTGGGAGGCGGCATACCCCACCGCCCGGCCATGTGAAACAGCACAACGCCGAAACGCTGCGAAAAATCGGCAGCGACGTCAGAGGCGTCAGGATGTCCGTAGCCCAGCCGCAATTGCAGCCCTGCCTGCAACATGGCGAACGGATGCGTGAGCCCGCCGAGAAAAGCAAGCGCCATGAATTCAGCATTTGGCGCCGACACTATTTCTTCGGATGGTCCTTGAAGAATTGCCAGATCATCTCGGTGGCTTTCAGCGGCGAAGCCTGCGTAGCCGAGCATGCGGGTTTCCGTGCCGTCGCTGCCCGGCCAGGCGTGGCCCATATCGGGCAGCGCATAGATCGCAGCCTCACTGCCATTCGGGCAAGTGCCTTGGATCAGCTCGATATTCGTGCCGTCAACGGTCGAGGTCTTGCTCGTGCAATTCTGCTTCTCCAGCCAGAATTTTGCGCCGATGGCGAACACCACCTGGTAGCGGTCCTTCTTGCCGTAGAAGGTGATGAGCGAAGTACGGCGTCGAAGGCAGGTTTCCCGCCTTCATCTGCATCCAGTCGCCGGACATGCCGCCGCTGACCGGGCCGATGGCGGCGAAGACGCCCGGCAGTTGCGTGGCCAGCTTGTAGCTCATGTCGCCGCCGTTGGAGATGCCGGCGGCAAAAATCCGGTTCGGGTCGACGGGATGGTCGGCGCTGACCTTTTTGACGACTTCGCCGATGAAGCCGACATCGTCTTCGTTGCCGCAGCAGATGATGGCGTTGTAGGCGCCGTTGAGGCCTTCCGGGTAGGCAACAAGGAACCCTTCCTTTTCCGCCGAGATCGGAGAAGCCGGTGAATTCCGCCATCATCGGGCCGGCTCCCGGATAAGGATGCAGGGCAACGACCAGCGGCAGCGGGCCGTCGGCAGCCTTGTCCGGAACGGTGAGCAAGAATGTCCGCTGCTTGCCGGCGAATTCCAGCGAATGTGAGCTGGTTCCCGCAAATGCGGAGACCGAGCCGACAGCAATGGCTGTAGCGGCGAGAAATCCGGCGAGAAAATATCTCATGTCTTTCCGTTCCTTGCCCGCAATTCCTTGCGAGGAGGTCAGACTTCCCTATAGCTTTTCAATTGATCGAAATTGACCTATTCAACCGCTTGATTTTACAAAGAAATTGTCGGATTGGCATGGCATGGATGCAGATCGTGGCAGCCTGGACTACCTTGATGCCGGCGGACGCGGCATAGGGGCCGTCGCGCAAAAACCGCGCTGGCCGGTCTATCTGGCGCTCGGCCTGGCGTTGGCGATCGCCTGGCTTGTGCTGGCATCAATGGCGGCCGAGATGGCCCGCCTCAGGCCGCCAGGTGCAGACGCGCCGGGCGATGCAATTCTTCGATATTTGCCCGAAGGGATTGGTTCCGCCGCTTTTGGGCGAATTTCTAAGCCTGTGCCTGCCCCGACGCCCTTCGAGGCATCGAGCGTCGGCGCATTCGCCGCCATCGCCCTGATGTGGATGCTGATGTCGGTGGCGATGATGTTGCCGTCGGCGGCGCCGATGATCCGCACCTATTGCGAGATTGCCGACACGGCGGCCAACAAGGGCGAACGGGTGGTCCATCCGCTTGTCCTGGTCGCGGGCTATCTGGCGGTGTGGTTGGCGGCCTCGGTCGGTTTTGCGGCGCTGACGCTGCTTGTTCAGCAGGTTGGGAGCGGTGCGTTGGATCCGGCGCCGGTTTGGATAGCGGGTGTCGCTCTGCTCGCGCGGGGCTTACCAGTTCAGCCATCTCAAGCAGGCCTGCCTGGAAAAGTGCCGCAATCCCTTCGCCACGCTGTTTGCGCGCTGGACGACGTCGCGACAGGGCATCTTCCGGCTCGGCGTGCAGCAGGGCGTGTGGTGCCTCGGCTGCTGCTGGGCGCTGATGCTGGTGATGTTCGCCGTCGGCATGATGAACATGTTCTGGATGGCGCTGATCGGGCTGTTCACCCTGATCGAAAAGCAAACCGCCGGCAGACTTCCAACCCGAGTGGCCGGTGCGATACTGCTTGTCTGGGCAGTCGCCCTGCTTGTAGTCTCGGCATGAGGGGAGAGAATTCGATGGCGAGCAGAGGCTGGGCAATGAAAGGAGAGCTCGTACTCTCCTGCAATTGCACGGTTTTTTGCCCTTGCGTGCTGTCGCTCGGCAGCCATCCGCCGACCGAAGGGTATTGCCAGACCTGGGCGGGCTTCCGCATCGACGCGGGCCATTTCGGCGAGGTCGACCTGTCCGGCCTCAATCTCGGCCTGATCATGGAAATTCCCGGCTATATGAGCCGCGGCAACTGGACCGCCGGCCTGTTCATCGACAAGCGCGCCTCGGTCTATGCGAAAAGGCGCTGACCAAGATCTTTCACCGGCAAGGCCGGCGGAACCACGGCGCTGCTGTCGATCCTGGTCGGCAAGTTCCTCGGCGTCCAGCGGCGCCGATCAGCTATGAGGTGAGGGACAAGACGCGTGTTTTCCAGATCCCGAAAATCATCGACGGTGCGGTGACGCCGATTCCCGGCAAGGATCGCGAGAAGGACACCGTGATCAGCAACTCGGAATACTGGATCGCGCCGGAAATCATCGTGGCCAAGTCCGACAAGAGCAAGATGCGCGCCTTCGGCCGCAACTGGAATTTTGCCGGCCGCTCGGCCGAAATCTGCAAGCTGGATTGGCGCGGCCCGTGAACGCCGACGAGAACCCGAACAGCGCGGCACCAAGCTAGGGGGCCGAAACGCATTCGGCCAAGAAGATCGTCGCCCGGATTCCGAGGCCGAAGAAGAAGGTCACGTGGCCGCAGGCGCGCGCCTTCTCGCGTCCATCTGCTGACCGCGTCGGGCTCGTTCCTGGCCTTCCTGTCGCTGGTGGCGGCGAGCGAAGAACGCTGGACGGCGATGTTCTGGTGGCTGGGGCTGGCGCTGTTCGTCGACGGCATCGACGGGCCGATCGCGCGCAAGCTCGAGGTCAAGGAGATCCTGCCGACATGGTCGGGCGAACTGCTCGACAACATCATCGACTACGTGACCTACGTGCTGATCCCGGCCTTCGCGCTCTACCAGCGCGGCTTCATGGGCGAGGGGCTGTCGTTCCTGTCGGCGGCCATCATCGTGGTGTCCAGCGCGATCTATTACGCCGACACCGGCATGAAGACGAAGGAGAACTTCTTCAAGGGCTTCCCGGTGGTCTGGAACATGGTGGTGTTCACGCTGTTCGTCATCGAGCCGGGCCAATGGGTGTCCTTCGCCGTCGTGGTCGCGTGCGGCATCCTCACCTTCGTGCCGGTCAATTTCATCCATCCGGTGCGGGTGGAGCGGCTGCGGCCGATCAACCTCGGCATGACGCTGCTCTGGTGCGCTTTCGGCGCGCTGGCGCTGGCGCAGGCGGCATTGCCGCCTTCTACGACCGATCGGCGTGCTGGGCGAACAGGTCAGCGTCTTCACCAAGGTCGGCATCACCGTCACCGGGATTTACCTCTTCTGCATCGGCGGTGTCATGCAGTTCTTCCCCAAGCTCGGCGCCAAGAAAGCGTGACATTGCCGACATGCCCGATCTGCGGCGGCACGACATTCGGGCCGGGACCGCGCGGCAGGCTTTCGCCAAACGGCAAGCTGCCGCGCTGCGCCGGCTGCAAGTCGCTCGAACGACACCGCATCTTTCGCATCATGTTCGAACGGCTGGGACCGGAGAATTTCAGCGACTGGTCGGCGATCCAGTTCAGCCCCGACGCGACGGTCGATGCATCGTGGTTCCGCTCGTTCGAGCTGTCGGTCTATGGCGAGCCGGGCGGACAGGACATCCAGGCGATCGACCGGCCCGGACGGCGCTTACGACATCGTGTGCTGCTCGCATGTGCTGGAGCATGTCGGCGACGACCAGCGCGGCGCTGCACGAGCTGCTGCGCATCTGCGAAGCCGGACGGCTTTGTCTACCTCGCCATCCCGGACCCGTTTCGCGAGGATGTGACGCGCGACTGGGGTTTTCCAAAGCCGGAGAAATACGGCCATTGGCGCGTCTATGGCGGCGATGTGGTCGAGCGCTTCGGGCGCATACATTCCAAACCAGCCGGTGCTCGCCTATCACGGCGAGGACCCGGTGACCGGCGAGCGCGAAGGCGCATTCCTGCTGCCGAAGTCGGCGGATCGCTACCGCTGGATCGAGCGGCAGTTGGGCGACGCGGTGAGTTTGTTTGCGGGACCGAGATTAGTGACACTGTGATGAAAAATGGTGATGGGGACAGCTTTATTGTTTGGCGCCTGCGCTCGATACCTTGGCCAATAACGCCGCCTTCTGGAGCAAGAATAAGCCTGCCGCCGGAAACCACCCATGTCCAAAGCGATCCGTATCCACGCCCATGGCGGTCCGGAAGTCCTGACCTATGAGGACGTCGATCCGGGCAAGCCCGGGCCGGGGCAGATGCTGGTCCGGCACACGGCGATCGGCCTCAATTTCATCGATATCTATCATCGCAGCGGCTCTATCGCCGCGCCGACGGCTTGCCGCTGATCCCGGGCGGCGAGGCGGCCGGCGTCGTGCTCGAGGTCGGCGAGGGCGTCGCCATGGCTGAAGACCGGGCGACCGCGTCGCCTACGCCGTCCGGTCGGCGCCTATGCCGAAGAGCGCGTCATCGCCGCCGACCGGGTGGTCAAATCCCGGATACGGTCAGCGACGAGCAGGCGGCCGGCATGATGCTGAAGGGCATGACGGCGGAATATCTGCTGCGCCGCACTTCAAGGTGAAGCCGGGCGACACCATCCTGTTCCATGCCGCCGCCGGCGGCGTCGGGCTGATCCTCGGCCAATGGGCGAAGCACCTCGGCGCGACCGTGATCGGCACGGCCGGCTCGGCCGACAAGATCGAGCTCGCCAAGGCGCACGGCTTCGACCACGTCATCAACTACCGCGAGACAGGATTTCGTCGCCGCGGTGAACGAGATCACCGGCGGCAAGAAATGCGACGTCGTCTACGATTCGGTCGGCAAGGACACGTTTCCGGGCTCGCTCGACTGCCTGCAGGCCGCGCGGCATGTTCGTCAGCTTCGGCCAGTCCTCCGGCCCGATCCCGCCGTTCAGCATGTCGCATGCTGGCGCAGAAGGGCTCGCTGTTCGCCACGCGGCCGACGCTGTTCGTCTACAATCGCCAAGCGCGAGGACCTCGAAGCGTCGGCCGCGGCGCTGTTCGACGTCGTGCCGAGCGGCAAGGTCGAGATCAAGATCAACCAGCGATATGCGCTGAAGGATGCCGGCAAGGCGCATGCCGATCTCGAAGGCCGCAGGACGACCGGCACGACCGTTCTTGATCCCCTGATTATTGGTCTGACGCCGTCTGGATCGAAAATCTTCAATGTTGCGGCGCACTTTGCGTTGGCCTGAAACTCCGCTAAGCCTACAGATGCTGTCGGGAACACAGAACATATCCGGCCGAGATGGGAGGCAGCTGTGAGTGCAGCCTACGGCACGAGGCGCCGAACCTGCTTGAGGTTCGTGGCCTGACCAAGATCTTCGGCACGCTGACGGCGTGCGATCATGTCGACCTGACCATCGCGCAAGGGCGAGATCCACGCGTTGCTCGGCGAAAACGGCGCCGGCAAGTCGACGCTGGTGAAGATGCTGTTCGGCTCGCTGGAGCCGAATTCGGCGAGATACGCTGGAACGGCGCAGCCGGTACGATCGCCAGCCCGAGCGTCGCCAAGAAGCTCGGCATCGGCATGGTGTTCCAGCATTTTTCGCTGTTCGAGGCGCTGACCGCGGCCGAGAACATCGCGCTGTCGCTGGATGACGACACGCCGATCGGCACGATCGCGGCCAAGGCGCAGGCGCTCTCTCAAAGCCTACGGCCTGCCGCTCGATCCGGATTCGCTGGTCGGCGACCTCTCGGTCGGCGAGCGCCAGCGCATCGAGATCATCCGCTGCCTGCTGCAGACGCCGAAGCTCATCATCCTCGACGAGCCGACCTCGGTGCTGACGCCGCAGGAGGCCGACAAGCTGTTCGAGACGCTGGAGCGGCTGCGCTCGCGAGGGCAAATCGATCCTCTACATCTCGCACCGGCTGGAAGAGGTGAAGCGCATCTGCGACGGCGCCACCGTGCTGCGCCACGGCAAGGTGGTCGGCCATTGCGATCCGCGCAAGGAGACGGCGGCGTCGCTGGCCCGCATGATGGTCGGCAGCGAGGTGAAGACGGTCGGTGCGCGCGCCGGTCGAAGGCATCGACAAGGCGCGCAGCGAACTGCTCGAGCATCCGCGGCCTGTCGCCGCAAGCCCGCCGACGCCGTTCTCGATGCCGCTGAAGAACATCTGGCTCGAATGTGCGTGCCGGCGAGGTGCATCGGCATCGCCGGCGTCGCCGGCAACGGCCAGGGCGAGTTCTTCGAAGCGGTGTCCGGCGAGGCACTGCAGGCAGGACGCCGACGCCGTGCGCATCCGCGGCAAGGATCGGCCGGGCGCGCTGTCGATATCCGGCCGGCGGCTGCTCGGCGCGGCCTTCGTGCCGGAGGAGCGGCTCGGCCATGGCGCGGCGCCGCGCATGAGGCTTTCGGAAAACCTGCTGCTGTCGCGCCATGCCACCGACGGCAAGGCCTTCGTCGGCGCCGGCGGCATGGTCAAGACCGGCGCGGTCGACGCGGCCGCGCAGCGCATCATCGAGGCGATGGACGTGCGCAAGAGCGCGCCGCGATCCGGAAGCGGCAGCGCTGTCCGGCGGCAATCTGCAGAAATTCATCGTCGGCCGCGAACTCGACCGCAGCCCGGCGTGATGGTCGTCAACCAGCCGACCTGGGGCGTCGACGCGGGCGCTGCCGCGCAGCATCCGCCAGGCGCTGGTCGAACTCGCGCGCAGCGGCTCGGCGGTGCTGGTGATCAGCCAGGACCTCGACGAGATGTTCGAGATCTCCGACGCGATCGCGGTCATGCACAATGGCGAGCTGTCGAAGCCGCTGCCGATCGCCGAGGCGACGTTCGAGAAGATCGGCCTGCTGATGGGCGGCGCCGAGCCTGGCCATGCCGAGCATGCCGTGGAGACGGCCTGATGCGCCTCGAACTCGTCAAGCGCCCGCAGCATTCGACGCTGTTCTCGGCGCTGTCGCCGTTCATCGCGCTCGGCGCTGACGCTGATCGCCGGCGCATCATGTTCGCGCTGCTCGGCAAGAATCCGCTCGAGGCGCTCTACTACTATTTCATCGAGCCGCTCCGGGATCTGAGACCAGCAATCGCTGGCAATTGCACGAGCTGGCGATCAAGGCGGCGCCGCTGATCCTGATCGCGGTCGGCCTGTCGGTCTGCTACCGCTCCAACAACTGGAACATCGGCGCCGAAGGCCAGTTCATCATCGGCGCGATCGCCGGCTCGATCATCCCGGTCGCTGTTTCCCGGCTTCCAGAACGCTGGATCGTGCTGCCGCTGATGCTGATCATCGGCATGGTGGGCGGCGCGGTCTACGCGGCGATCCCGGCCTTCTGAAGGCGCGCTTCAACACCAACGAGATCCTGACCAGCCTGATGCTGGTCTATGTCGCGCAGCTCTTCCTCGACTGGCTGGTGCGCGGCCCCTGGCGCAATCCCGAGGGCATAGCTTTCCCGGCACGCGTCCGGTTCCACGACTATGCGCCATCCTGCCGGAGATCTGGCCCGAGGCCGGCCGCGCGCAATCTGGGGTTTCGTCTTTGCGCTGATCGCCGCGGTCGTGGTCTGGTTCATGCTGCGAAGACGCTGAAGGGCTTTGAGGTCCGGGTGCTCGGCCAGAGCCCGCGGGCAGGGCGCTTCGCCGGCTTCTCGTCTCGACGCGCATGGTGTTTTTCGCCTTCCTGCTGTCGGGCGCGCTGGCCGGCCTTGCCGGCATCTCCGAAGTGTCCGGCGCCGATCGGCCAGCTGCAACGAGAAGATCTCGCCCGGCTACGGCTTCACCGCGATCATCGTGGCCTTCCTCGGCCGGCTCAATCCGCTCGGCATCATCGCCGCCGGCCTGGTGCTGGCGCTGACCTATCTCGGCGGCGAGGCGGCGCAGATCTCGCTCGGCGTCTCCGACAAGATGGTGCGCGCCTTCCAGGGCATGCTGCTGTTCTTCGTGCTCGCCTGCGACACGCTGATCCACTACCGCATCCGCTTCATGCCGTCGTTGCCGGTCGCGCGCCACGCTGTCCAGCCGACGTGGAGGCGCCGCATGGGCATGTTTGAAGCGATCCTCATCACCATCACCACCGCGGCGACGCCGCTGCTGATCGCCGCGATCGGCGAACTGGTGGTCGAGCGCTCCGGCGTGCTCAATCTCGGCGTCGAGGGCATGATGGTCATGGGCGCGGTCGCCGGCTTTGCCGTCGCGCTCACGACCGGCTCGCCCTGGCTCGGCTGCTCGCCGCAATCATCGCCGGCGCGCTGTTCTCGCTGCTGTTCGGCTTCCTGACGCTGACCTGGTGGCCAACCAGGTGGCGACAGGCCTGGCGCTGACGCTGCTCGGCCTCGGCCTTTCGGGCATGATCGGCGAGACCTTCGTCGGCCTGCCGGGCGTCAAGCTGCGGCAATCTCTACATTCCCGGCCTGACCGATCTTCCGCTCGTCGGCAAGCTGCTCTTCGGCCAGGATCCGATCTTCTATCTCTCGATCGCTGCTGACCTCGGCGTCCTGGTTCCTGTTCCGGACCCGCGCCGGCCTGACCCTGCGCTCGGTCGGCGACAACCATGCCTCGGCCCATGCGCTCGGCATCAACGTCATCGGATACCGCTATCTCGCCGTGATGTTCGGCGGCGCCTGCGCGGGCCTGGCCGGCGCGCATCTGTCGCTCGTCTACACGCCGCAATGGATCGAGAACATGACCGCCGGGCGCGGCTGGATCGCGCTGGCGCTGGTGGTCTTCGCCTCCTGGCGGCCCTGGCGCGTGCTGGCCGGCGCCTATCTCTTCGGCGCGGTCTCGATCGGCCAGCTGCATGCGCAGGCCCTGGGCGTCGGCGTTCCCTCGCAGTTCCTTTCTGCGCTGCCCTATCTGGCGACAATCGTCGTCCTCGTTCTAATCTCGCGCAACAGGCGGCTGACGCTGATCAACACGCCGGCTTCGCTCGGGCGGCCTTCGTGCCAGATCGCTGAAACAAGAACCAACGGGATAGCCCAACCAAACCCACAGAGGGAACTCACCATGAAAAAACTACTGTTCGCACTGGCCGCGGCGGCCGCCGTGCTGGCGTCGTCGGCGCATGGCCGCGCGCAGGACAAGGTCAAGGTCTGCTTCATCTATGTCGGCCCGATCGGCGACTTCGGCTGGTCCTATCAGCATCACCAGGGCGCGCTCGAGGTGCAGAAGAACACTCGGCGAGGACAAGGTCGAACCGCCTATCTCGAAAGCGTGCCGGAAGGCGCCGACGCCGAGCGCGCGATCGAGCGCTTCGCGCGCTCCGGCTGCAAGATCATCTTCACGACCTCGTTCGGCTTCATGGACGCGACCAACGCGGTGGCCGCCAAGTTCCCGGACGTGAAGTTCGAGCACGCCACCGGCTTCAAGCGCGACAGCCCGAACGTCGCGACCTACAATTCGCGCTTCTATGAAGGCCGCTACATCCAGGGCCTGATCGCCGCCAAGATGTCGAAGAGCGGCGTCGCCGGCTACATCGCCTCCTTCCCGATCCCGGAAGTGGTGATGGGCATCAACGCCTTCATGCTCGGCGCGCAGTCGGTCAATCCGGACTTCAAGCTCAAGGTCGTCTGGGTCAACACCTGGTTCGACCCGGGCAAGGAAGCCGACGCCGCCAAGGCGCTGATCGACCAGGGCGTCGACATCATCACCCAGCACACCGACTCGACCGCGCCGATGCAGGTCGCCGACGAGCGCGGCATCAAGGCCTTCGGCCAGGCCTCCGACATGATCAAGTTCGGCCCGAAGACGCAGCTGACCTCGATCGTCGACAATTGGGGTCCGTACTACATCAAGCGCGTCAAGGCGGTGATCGACGGCACCTGGAAGCAGGTCGACGTCTGGGGCGGCATGAAGGAAGGCCATGTCGTGATGGCGCCCTACACCAACATGCCCGACGACGTGAAGAAGATGGCCGAGGAGACCGAGGCCAAGATCACCGGCGAGACTTCAAGCCGTTCACCGGCCCGATCACCAAGCAGGACGGCTCGGAATGGCTGAAGGCCGGCGAGGTTGCGGAGGACGGCGACCTGCTCGGCCTGAACTTCTACGTCAAGGGCGTCGACGACAAGCTGCCGAAATAGTCGCTTTCCGTCGACCAGACGATAAGGGCGTCTGGAAACGGGCGCCCTTTTTCCGTGCGTCGAGCATGCAGCTTCGACCGAAAATCGCTCTGTGTAACATTAGCGTGCCAGGTGACGCGGCGAAAACTCTGCTTAGCTTGCTCTGGTCCTACCAGCATGAGAAGGCTGGAGGAGGGGAGTGAGAACGTGCATGTCGCTGCTTGAAGTGCGCGGCGTGTCGAAGAGTTTCGGCGCGATCCATGCGCTGTCCGATGTCAGCTTCTCGGTCGACGCCGGCGAGGTCGTCGGCCTGATGGGCGACAACGGCGCCGGCAAGTCGACCATGGTCAAGCTCATCGCCGGCAATTTTCCGCCGACGCGAAGGCGAGATCGCCGTCGACGGCGAGGTCTGCCATTTCCACAAGCCGATCGAGGCGCGCGCCGAAGGGCATCGAGGTCGTCTATCAGGACCTGGCGCTGGCCGACAATCTGACCGCCGCGCAGAACGTCTTCCTCGGCCGCGAGATCAAGAAGGGCTTCTGGCCGTTCCGCGTGCTCGACAAGCAGGCGATGATCGACCGCGTCGGCCGAGCTGTTCGCGGAGCTGAAATCGGAGACGCGGCCGCGCGATCTGGTGCAAGAAGATGTCGGGCGGCCAGCGCCAGGCGGTGGCCATCGCCCGCACCCGGCTCTCCAATGCCAAGCTGGTGCTGATGGACGAGCCGACCGCCGCGATCTCGGTGCGCCAGGTCGCCGAGGTGCTGGAGCTGATCCGGCGGCTGAAGGCGCAGGGCGTCTCGGTCATGCTGATCAGCCACCGCATGCCCGACGTGTTCGCCGTCTGCGACCGCATCATCGTGCTGCGCCGCGGCACCAAGGTCGCCGACAAGCGACACGCGAGACGACATCGCCGGAGGAGATCACCGGCCTGATCACGGGGGCGATCCGTGCACGCCTAGACAGCCGACACGCCGAACGACCGGCCATGCCGCGATCGGCGATGTCGTCGGCATCGCAGGAGCAGACGCTCTCGCAGCGCGATGCTCGCCAGCCAGCCCTTCTGGGTGACGGTCGCGCTGCTGGTGCTGATCGTCTTCATGGCATGGCTGGAGCCGATCCTTCGGCACGGTCGACAACGTCACCAACATCACCCGCAATTTCGCGCCCATCGGCATCATGGCGCTCGGCATGACGGTGGTGATCATCACCGGCGGCATCGATCTCTCGGTCGGCTCGGTCATGGGCCTGGTCGCCATCGTCGCCGGCCTGTTGCTGACCTGGCACTATCCCTGGTACGTCGCCTTCGCCGCGGGGCTGCTCGCCGGGCTCGCCTGCGGCGCCTTCAACGGCTTCTTCGTCGCCTATGTCGGCATGCCGTCCTTCGTCGTGACGCTCGGCATGCTGTCGATCGCGCGCTCGCTGGCGGTCGTGTTGTCCGGCAACCAGATGCTCTACCAGTTCGGCCCGGACGCGCCGATCGTGAAGGCGATCGGCCAGGCCAAATGGCCGCGTGCACACGCCGGACGGCTGGGCGCCGCACTGGATCCGGAGTTCTCCTCGCATTTCTGGGTGATGGTGATCCTGGCCTTGATCGTCGGCTTCGTCTTCAACTTCACCGCCTGGGCGCGGCATCTCTTCGCCATCGGCGGCAACGAGCAGGCGGCGCGGCTGACCGGCGTGCCGGTCGACTGGATCAAGTTCCAGGCCTACGTGTTCTCGGCCTTCACCGCCTCGATCGCCTCGCTGCTGCTGCTCGGCTACAGCGGCTCGGCCATCAACGCGCATGGGCACCGGCTACGAGCTGCGCGTCATCGCCGGCGACCGTGATCGGCGGCGCCAACCTGATGGGCGGCTACGGCACGGCCTTCGGCGCGGTCATCGGCTCGGCCTTCCTCGAGGTCATCCGCAACGCGCTGCTGATGGCGGGCATCGATTCCAACTGGCAGGGCGCCTTCGTCGGCGCCTTCATCATTCTCGCGGTGCTTCTCGGCATGCAGACCGGCGGCAAGTCGCTGCTCGCGACGCTGCGAGCATCTGTTCGCCTGGAAGCGCGGCTAGAAATCCGCCGGCGAGGCCGGCGGACATTCAGTGAAGAAACAGGGAGGAACGACATGAAGAAATATCTACTGACGGCCGCCGTCGCGTTCTCGGCGCTGATGGCGCGGCCAGGCCGTACGCCCAGGAGAAATACATCTTCGCGCTGGTGCCGAAGAACATGAACAACCCGTTCTTCGATCAGGCGCGCGACGGCTGCAAGAAGGCCGAAGCGGAATCCAACGGCGCCTTCGAATGCATGTATATCGGCCCCGGCGAGCATGGCGGCGGCGAAGAGCAGGTGCAGATCGTCCAGGATCTGGTCGCCAAGAAGGTCGACGGCATCGCCGTGTCGCCGTCCAACGCGGCGGCCATGGCGGTCGCGCTGCAGGCGGCCAAGGAAGCCGGCATTCCGGTGCTGACCTGGGACTCCGACCTGCTGCCCGAGAACAAGGACCTGCGCGTCGCCTATGTCGGCACGCACAACTACGAGATCGGCGTCAACCTCGCCAAGATCGTGCAGGCGATCAAGCCGAAGGGCGGCACGATCTGCATCCAGTCGGGCGGCGCGGCGGCGGCCAACCACAATGAGCGCATGCAGGGCATCCGCGACACGCTGGCCGGCAAGCAGTCGGCTGCCTCGCCTGGCGATCGCGCTGACGGGCCAGAACGGCTGGACGGAAGCCGACGGCTGCCCGCTCTACACCAACGACGACTTCCCGCTGTCGGTGCAGCAGTTCCAGGACTTCATGGCGAAGATCCCGACGCTCGACGCCTTCGTGCCGACCGGCGGCTTCCCGCAGTTCGTGCCGGACGCCAACCGCGCGGCGGTCGAGCCCTACAAGGACAAGATCGCCACGAAGGCGCTGGCGCTGGTCGTCGCCGACACGCTGCCGGTGCAGATGGACCAGATGAAGGAAGGCCTGTCGCTCGGCCAGGTCGGCCAGCGTCCGTTCGAGATGGGCTACAAGACGATGTTCTTCCTGAAGGACATGAAGGACGGCAAGGCGGCGCCCGCCGACCCGACCTATACCGGCCTCGACGTCTGCACGCCGGAAACCGCCGACACCTGCATCGCCAAGTAGCGCGGTCTAGACAGCATCTGGGGCGGCCGGCGACGGCCGCCCTTTGCTATTTTAGACGATCTTCGATCGACCAGCGGGCCGCGAAAAAATTCAGGATGGCCGCGAGGATGACGCCGAGGATTTTTGCCGGCCAGACCCCGATCCAGCCGGCGAGCGCTGCGATGACGCCGCTTGAAACGCCGAGCGAAATCAGCGCGCCGAGCGACACAAAACGAAGGACGGATTGCGTCGTCGACAACGTCTCTTCGCGCTCGAACGACCAGCGCGAATTGACGATGTAGGAGAAGGTGACCGCGACCGCCCAAGCGAGCACATTGGCAACCAGTGGGCGAACGCGACCGGCGAGCAAGCAACGGCGAAGACCGCCATATCGATGACGGTGTTCAGCAGTCCGACGATCAGGAATCGCTGGGCCTTGTTGCCGAGCGTGCGGCCTTGTTCGGTCATGGCGTTGCGATCACCGCGTCGGCACTATCGAGCACGCGCCCGAACGTTTCCGATGCCAGATAGCGCAGTTCGACCGGCCGCGTGTCGGTGAGGATGTCGCGGCTGCGCAGGGTCTGATCGACATGACCGGGATGGACCATGAGGACAGCTTGATCCGGCAGGGTTCTTACGGCATGCTCGACAGTCGGCGGGAAATCGTCGCCGGTCGTCCAATCGTAGAAACCGGCCAAGGGACCGAGCACCGGAAATCCGCCCGCCGCCATGCTCTTGTCGAAGCGGCTCGCCAGAGCCCGCACCGTGGCGACCTTGGTGAATGAGGCTTTCGGCGAATATTTCGCCACCGGCGCGCCACGCAGCCAGGGCAGGGGTGCGCCGTTCGCTTGCTGCCAATGCTTTCAGCCAGCGCCGCACCGGCGGCAGAAAATGCACATGTTGGTGCCCGTCGATGTAAAGCGGCGGCTTTCCGAACGAGTCCTCGAAGCGCGCCAATTGCGCATCGAGCTCGGCCTTGATGTCGGTGTCGGCGATCTGGCCGGTGGCAATGCCTCTCAGGAGCATCGTCAGGCTCGGCAATCGCCCCTCGCGGGCCAGCGTTGCCGCGCCGCTGAGCGAAGGCTGGTCGGTTAGGGTGAGATGAATGCCGGCCCTTTCCGCGTGACGTGCTTTCAGTCGCATGGCCTCCTGCGGCCAGTCGGGAAACACTGTCATGCAGCCCGTGCCGGACAGACGGCCCTGGTCGAGCAGTTCCAGAATCCCGTCGTCGACCGCCGGCGAAAGCCCGTAGTCGTCGGCAACGATCCAGATGTGCGCGGCTCATGTCGCTGGTTTGCGGCGTACTGGGCGTTTTGCCGGAGCGTCTTCGATGATGACCGCCGCCTCCGGCGCTTCCACGACGTCGCGCACCAGATAGACCGGCCGGTCTTTCACCTCGCTGACCGCGACCCACAGATATTCGCCGAGCATGCCGAGCAGCGCCAGATTGAACCCGCCCAGCACGACCACGGCAACCAGAATGCTTGGGAAACCAGGTACGGCGATGCCGTAGAACCAAACCTCGACGATGATCTTGATGCCGTAGAAGATGCCGGCGGCGGCGAGCAGCAATCCGATCAGCGACATGATGCGCAAGGGCACGACCGTGAACGAGGTAAAGGCCTCGATGCTGAGCGCGATCAGGTTGAAGCGCGACCATTTCGACTTGCCGGCGACGCGCTCGACCGGCGCGTAGGGCACCGCCTCCTGCCGGAAACCCGCCCAGGCATACAGGCCCTTGTTGAAGCGGCGCTTGTCACGCAGCCGCGTCAGCGCGTTGACCACGGGCCGGCGCATGACCCGAAAATCGCCGGAATTCGCGGTGATTTCAAAGCGTTGTGTCCAGTTGATCAGCTTGTAGAAGAGGCGTGCAAGTTGCGTGCGGCGCCAGCCTTCCTCGCGCCGGTCGGTGCGCACGGCGTGCACAACGTCGATTTCCGGGTTTTCGACCAGCTTGCCGACCATCGCCAACGCCGTTTCCAGCGAGTGCTGCAGGTCGGCGTCCATCAACATGACGAAATCGCCATCGGCATGATCGAGGCCGGCGAGCAGCGCGACTTCCTTGCCGAAATTGCGGGAGAGCCGCACGATTTTCCATTCACCCGACAATGCGGCCTTGGAATCGGGCGGCGCTGTCGTCTGTGCTTCCGTCGTCGACCAGAATGGCTTGGAACGCCAGCCCGAACCGTTCCTCGACCGCCCGTGCAAAATCCTGCAGCAGGCTCGCGAAATGCGCCGCCGAAGCGGATTCGTTGTAGAAAGGCGCGACGATGCTGAGTTTCGCCAAGGCAGAGTTCACGCTATTTGCATTCGGATGCAGTGGTTCTAAACCAAGCCACGATAAATTTCCTATCGGTCGGTCAAGCCATGAATATTCATAACTCCGTCGCCGAATTTGAGACCGACGGGCAGGCCTATCATCCGATCTTTGCCGATGCGCCGAAGGCTGTCGAGTTCAACAAGCTGCGCAAGCGCCTGCTGCGTCAGACCCGGCAGGCCATCGACGATTTCACGATGGCGAAGCCGGGCGAGCGTTGGCTTGTCGCCTTGTCGGGCGGCAAGGATTCGTATGGACTTTTGACGCTGTTGCTCGACCTCAAATGGCGCGGCCTGCTGCCGGTCGACTTGCTGGCCTGCAATCTCGACCAGGGCCAGCCGAATTTTCCAAAACACATTCTGCCGGACTGGCTGACGGCCAATGGCGTGCCGCATCGCATCGAATATCGCGACACCTATTCGATCGTGACCGACAAGCTGCCGAGAGAACTCGACCTATTGTTCGCTATGCTCTCGTCTCAGGCGCGGCCACCTTTACCGTATCGCGCGGGAGGAGGGATGTTCCGCCCTTGTCCTGGGACACCATCGGGAAGATATTCTCGAAACCTTCTTCATGAACCTCTTTCACGGCGGCCGGCTGGCGGCGATGCCGGCCGAAGCTGCTGAACGACGACGGCGACCTGCTGGTGCTGCGTCCGCTGGCCTATTGCGCTGAGGCGGATCTCGCGAAGTTTGCCGACGGGATGCGGTTTCCCGATCATTCCGTGCGATCTGTGCGGCAGTCAGGAAGGGCTGCAGCGCAACGCCATGAAGGCGATGCTGGAGGACATCGAGCGGCGCATGCCGGGGCGCAAGGACACGATGATCCGCGCGCTGGCCAATGTGCGGCCGAGCCATCTGCTCGACCGCAAGCTGTTCGATTTTGCGGGCTTATCCCCGGCTACGGATTGACCGCCGCCTTCGGCTGGCTGGGCGCGGTGAACAGCCTGCCGCCTTCGGCGATCAACACCATCACAAGACCGGCGAACGCCACGCCGCAGAAGCCTGCCGCCAGCGGCGTCACCGTGCCGTCGAAGGACTGGCCGATAATCGTGCCGATGATGCACGCCGCCGAGCGTCTGGATAAAACCCTGAACCGAGGCGGCCGTGCCGGCGATATGGCCCAGCGGCTCCATCGAGATGGCGTTGAAATTCGAGCCGATCCAGCCGAACAGGAACATCGCGCCGGCAAACAGCGCCAGGAAGACGATGAACGGCACCGGTCCCGTCAGCGACCAGAACAGCCAGATGGCGCTGATCGGCCAGAAAGCCGAGCAGTGCGCCATGCGACAGCCGGCGCATGCCAAGCCGGCCGACCAGCTGCGAGTTGAGGAACGACGACACCGCCATCATGGCCGGCAATGCCGGCAAAGACGATCGGGAACCAGACGCCGAGGTCGTAGATGCCGACATAGACCTGCTGCGCCGAATTGATGAAGCCGAACAGCGCGCCGAACACGATGGTGGACGCCAGCGTGTAGCAGATCGAGATGCGGTTCGAGAGCACGATGCCAAAGCCCTGGAAGACCGAGCGGATATCGATGGCGCGGCGATCTTCCGGATGCTGCGTTTCCGGCATGCGGATATAGGCCCAGAGCGTGATGATCGTCGCGATCCCGGCCATGACCAGGAAGATCAAGTGCCATTCGCCGAACAACAAGACGAACTGGCCGAGGCTCGGCGCGATGACCGGGATGATCATGAACACCATGAAGATCAGCGACATGACTTCCGCCATGGCGCGACCGCCAAAACGGTCGCGCACGATGGAGACGGCGATCACGCGAGTTGAGGCCGCGCCGATGCCCTGGATAAAGCGCAGCGCAAGCAGCATCTCGAAGCTCGGCGCGAAAGCGGCGGCGAATGCCGCGAGGATGTAGATGGTGAGGCCGAAGAACAGCGGCGGACGGCGGCCGAACCGGTCCGAAAACGGGCCGTAGAACAAAAGGGCGAGCCGCCATGCCCAGGAAATAGGCCGGGATGACGAACTGACGATGGTTCTCGTCGGTGACGCCGAGGCTCGCGCCGATCTGCTGCAGGCCCGGCAACATGATGTCGATGGCGAGCGCATTCAGCGCCATCAGGGCGGCGCAGATCGCGATGAACTCCCAGCGCGGGAGAGCGAATGCCGCCTGGTTCTGCTGCGGCGCATTTTGATGGTCCATAATTCACCCTCGTGAAACGGCAATGCGCCGGTTTAACCGGCGCATCGTTTCCGTCGGTCCCGCGAACGGGAAATTTATGCTGACCGGGCCCTCAAAATCCCGGTTGGCGATGAGGCTAGGCAGCGCCTTTGGCGGCGATGCCCTTTTCCTCGAAGAAGCTCTGCAACTCGCCGGCCTGGAACATCTCGCGGATGATATCGCAGCCGCCGACAAATTCGCCCTTCACGTAAAGCTGGGGAATGGTCGGCCAGTTGGAATAGTCCTTGATGCCCTGGCGCAGATCGTTCGAGGTCGAGCACGTTGACGCCCTTATAGTCGACACCGACATAGTCGAGGATCTGCACGACCTGGCCGGAAAAGCCGCATTGCGGGAAGCCCGGCGTGCCCTTCATGAACACCACCACGTCGTTGCTCTTCACTTCGGAGGCGATGTAGTCGTTGATTCCGCTCATCTTCGATTCCTTTCGCGCCCGTTGGAGTCGGACGATACCGTTGGCGTTCAAATAAACCCGAAGCCGTCTCGAAACAAGCTGCTGGATTGCGCCCGCATTGCGCCACAGTGAATTTGAACAACACGCCAAGCCGACAAAAGGTGTTTCCGCCGTTGACGATGCGAGCCCGCCTGACTGCAATTCTGCTGATCGCCGTGGCGGGATTTTTGGCTGTCTGGTATGGGCGTGACGCGATGCGACCCAGCCACCCGCCGAAACCGGAAGCCTGCCCGCCGGGTGTGAAGACCTGACTTTCGAGGGTTCGGACTTCATCACATGCACGATTGCGCCGGCTGAATACGACATAACGCTGCGCCGCACTGGGACGGACGGCAAACCGATCGAGCGGCTGGACCGGCTGCCGGTCGGCGACGAGTTTGCATTCGCCATGAATGCCGGCATGTATCACGAGGATTTTTCGCCGGTCGGGCTCTATGTCGAGGATGGCAAGGAGATCGCGCCGCTGAACACAGCCGATGCGGCGGGCAATTTCTTCATGAAGCCGAACGGGGTTTTCTTCGTCACGAAGGATGGGAAGGTGGGCGTGCAGGAGACAACCGCCTTTGCCGCGGCGCGACCCGATGTGGCCTACGCCACGCAATCCGGTCCAATGCTTGTGACCGATGGGAATATTCATCCACGGTTCGAACCGGACGGGCAGTCGCGCTACATCCGCAATGGGGTGGGTGTGGACGAAGCAGGCAGGGCGGTGTTCGCGATCTCACGCGGCGACGTCAGCCTCGGCAAGTTCGCCCGGCTTTATCGCGATGCGCTGGGGTGTCGCAATGCGCTGTTCTTCGATGGCGCGATATCAGCGCTTTATGATGGCAAGCGGTATGTGATTGGTGGGAAGTTTCCGGTCGGGCCGAGCGTGGTGGTGACGCGCAAGCTTCCCTCCCCCTTGAGGGGAGGGTGGCCGCGCAGCGGCCGGGCGGGGTCGCCAGGGCAGTGCTCCGACCTCGACTCTCGAAACAGCCGCTCAGCCTTCAGAACCGACCCCACCCGGCCGGCCTTCGGCCGTCCACCCTCCCCTCAAGGGAGGGAGCCGCCCTCAGTACCCCCGCCGCGTCGTCTTCGAGCGTGCGCGTGTCGTCTTCTTGCGGCTAACCTGGCGTTTGGCTGGCTTCACCAGCCGCTCGATCTCTTTCGCAATGCGCTGGGACGGCGAGAGCCGCCGCCGACGGCGCTTGCCGCCGATCTTGCGCATGCCTTCATTGAGAACGGTTTTTGGACCTGTTCGATGAAATCACTGACGATCGACATTCGTAGGCTTCCGCTTTGTTCCATTCATCTGGATGTTACGACGTGAGCCGGCTGGCAATCCAGGGGTGACCGACGCAATCAACTAAGTCGTTGAACAGAACTGCCTCCCAGCCGGCAGCCTGCGCAGCACGCACCACCGATGGTGAGTTATCGAAGAATAGTGGCGGTTCCGATTGTGGTCCTATCAGAGCGTTGACCTTCTCGTAGAATTCCGGACTTTTCTTTCCGACGCCGAAGCGGGCGGCATAAAACATGTCATCGAAATAGTGCCGCAAGCCGACGGTATCCCAAAGATGAAATGCGCGGACATGTTCCTGATTGGTAGCGATAAAGAGCCGTATCCTCGCGCCGCGCAGGCGCCGGACGAGTTCAAGGAGTTGCAGGTTGAGGTGGACGTCGCGCGTCAGCCAGTAGGTCAAGAAATCCAGGGAAGAGCCGGGATAGCCGATGGTCGGCAGGAAGTCGTCGAGGGCAGCAATAAGCGAGTTGCGGCCTTCGATGATGTCAATGAAGCGTTCATCGAAGAACGGTTGCAGCGCTTCCTGCGACACGCCGAGATCTTCCAGAAGATGCTGATCCCATCGTCTGCGGCGGGCAGGATCAGGATGGAACAGGCTGTGGATCAGAACGCCGTCGACGTCGAACAGTATGGCGCGCAAGACTACTCCGGCACGCTGGTTTGCAGCGCCAGCGCATGCAGCACGCCGCCCATATTGCCCTTCAGCGCGTTGTAGACCATCTGGTGTTGCTGGACCCGGCTCTTGCCGCGGAAACTCTCGGCCACGACTTCTGCCGCATAGTGATCGCCGTCGCCGGCGAGGTCGCGGATCGTCACGACGGCATCCGGAATGCCTTCCTTGATCAGTTTTTCGATGTCGTGTGCGTCCATCGCCATTGAGGTACCTCGTCTAGGCGGCCATGAAGGCGGGGAACCACGATTCGTGCGCCGCCTTCAGTTCGGCTACGGGTATCGCACGCGACCTGCCGAGCTTCAAGGACGAGCCGCCCGTCTCGCCGATCCACACCAGCCCGATATTGGCGTCCATCGCCTCCTGCCAGATCGGGTCCATCGCCTCGCCCTGCGGGTCGATGTTGAGGGTCAGCACATAGCGGCCCTGATCCTCGCCGAACCAGACTTTTACCGGGTCGGCCTCCAGCACCCACGGGATCTGTGCGCCGATGTCGGACGCGATCGCCATTTCGGCGAGCGCAACGCCAAGCCCGCCGTCGGAGACGTCATGGGCGGCGGAAACGATGCCGCTGCGGATCAACCGGCGGACAAAATCGCCGGTCTGGCGTTCCATATAGAGATCGACCGGCGGCGGCGGGCCGTCGGCGCGATTGTGCAGGTCGCGCAGATAGATCGACTGGCCGAGATGCGTGCCCCAATGTTTCGGTGCGCCGACCAGCAGGATCGCCTGCTTCGGCGCGGCAAAGCCGATGCGGGCCATCTTCGACCAGTCGTCGATCAGCCCGACGCCGCCGATGGTCGGCGTGGGCAAAATGCCCTGGCCGTTGGTCTCGTTGTAGAGCGAGACGTTGCCGGAGACGATCGGGAAATCCAGCGCCTTGCAGGCCTCGCCGATGCCTTTGATGGCATGCACGAGCTGGCCCATGATCTCGGGGCGCTCCGGATTGCCGAAGTTGAGATTGTCGGTGGCTGCCAAGGGCAGCGCGCCGGTGGCGGTTAGGTTGCGCCAGCATTCGGCGACCGCCTGCTTGCCGCCTTCATAGGGATCGGCCTCGCAATAGCGCGGCGTGACGTCGGACGAGAAGGCCAGCGCCTTGGTGGCATGACCCTCGACGCGCACGACGCCGGAATCGCCGCCCGGCCGGATCAGGGAATTGCCCTGGATCAGCGTGTCGTATTGTTCGTACACCCAGCGGCGGGAAGAGAGGTCCGGGCTTGCCAGCAGTTTCAACAGCGCATCGGCCACATCGGCTTGCGGCGCATCCTCGTCGGCGAGCGCAGCGCGCTTCTTCGGTTCGACCCAAGGCCGGTCATATTCCGGCGCCTGGTCGCCAAGGTCCTTGATCGGCAGGTTGGCGACTTCTTCGCCCTGATGGATGATGCGGAAGCGCAGATCGTCGGTGGTCTCGCCGACGATGGCGAAGTCGAGCCCCCATTTGACGAAGATCGCCTCGGCTTCTTTCTCCTTCTCGGGCCTGAGCACCATGAGCATGCGCTCCTGGCTTTCCGACAGCATCATCTCATAGGCCGACATGCGCTCCTCGCGCACCGGCACCTTGTCGAGGTCCAAACGGATGCCGAGGTCGCCCTTGGCGCCCATCTCGACGGCGGAGCAGGTGAGGCCGGCCGCGCCCATGTCCTGGATGGCGATCACGGCGCCCGACGCCATCAGTTCGAGGCAGGCTTCCAGCAGGCATTTTTCGGTGAATGGGTCGCCGACCTGCACGGTCGGGCGCTTTTCCTCGATCTTGTCGTCGAATTCGGCCGAGGCCATCGTCGCGCCGCCGACGCCGTCGCGGCCGGTCTTGGCGCCGAGATAGACGACCGGCAGGCCCACGCCTTCGGCCTTCGAGTAAAAGATGCCGTCGGTCTTGGCGAGACCGGCGGCAAAGGCGTTGACCAGGCAATTGCCATTGTAGCGGGCGTCGAAATTCACTTCGCCGCCGACCGTCGGCACGCCGAAGGAATTGCCGTAGCCGCCGACGCCGGCGACGACACCGGCCACGAGGTGTTTGGTCTTCGGATGGTCCGGCGCGCCGAAGCGCAGCGCGTTCATCGCCGCGATCGGCCGCGCGCCCATGGTGAAGACGTCGCGCAAAATGCCGCCGACGCCGGTCGCGGCACCCTGATAGGGCTCGATATAGGAGGGATGGTTGTGGCTCTCCATCTTGAAGACGACGCAATCGCCGTCGCCGATATCGACCACGCCGGCGTTTTCGCCGGGACCCTGGATGACGCGCGGACCGGTAGTCGGCAGGGTGCGCAGCCATTTCTTCGAGCTCTTGTACGAGCAGTGCTCGTTCCACATGGCCGAAAAGATGCCTAGCTCGGTGAAACTCGGCTCACGGCCGATCAGATCGAGAATGCGCTGGTATTCGTCCGGCTTCAGGCCATGCGCCTTGATCAGCTCGTCGGTGATTTTCACGGTGTTGGGGATCGTCATGTCGGCGGGCGCCATCCGTTGCGGGTTGCGCGCTCCTTAGCGCATGGATGCGGGCGGGATACACCGGGTGAGGGGCGTTTTTCAGGGAAAATAGTGCCGCAGGCGCTACTCGTAGCTCGCATAGCCCGCGCGGCCTTCGTCGAGCAGCCGGCGGACCGTTGCGAGACCTTCGGACACCTCGGCGCGCGAAGGCTGCGAGATGCCAAAGCGGATTCGGTGCACGGTCTGCTCGGAACGGCCAGCCTTGAACTCGTCTTCGTCGTCGACCAGCACGCCACTCTTGTAAGCCGCGTTCTTGAACGTGCCGGACAGCCAGGGGTCAGGCAGGGACAGCCAGACAAAGGGGATGTTCGGGCAGGAGTTGAAGTCGCAGCCGGCAAAGGTCTGGCGCATGATGCCGAGCCGTACATTGATCTCGGTCACGGAATTTCGCGTGATCTCGGTCGCTTGGCCGGAAAGGACAAGCCGTGCGCTGATTTCCGCCAGCAGAAACGGCATGCCGCCCGAGACGAGCTTGTGCGCGACGCGGATGCGGTGGCGATAGGCCGGCGGACAGGAGAGCCAGCCGCCGCGAATGCCGGCCGCAACCGACTTCGACAATCCGCCGATGACGATGGTGCGCTCCGGCGCGAATTCGGCCAGCAGCGGCGTCGCATCATCGGCCATGTGGCCGTAGAGATCGTCTTCGATCAGCAGCACGTTATAGGCTCGCGCCACGCGCGCGATCGCCTCGCGCCGGGCGGCCGTCATGATGACGGCGGTCGGATTGTGGGCTGTCGGCATGAGAAATGCCGCTTTCGGATGTTTTTGCGCGCAGACCCGTTCGAAATCGTCCGCGTCCATGCCTTCGGCATCGGACTGGACGAGTGTTGGGCGCCGCCCGATCAGCGAAGCGCCGCGCGCCACCTGCGAATAGGTGAGGTGCTCGAAGACGACCTGGTCGCCGGGGGCGGTCAGCGCCGCGATCGTTGCAATCGCGCCGGCATGCACGCCGAGCGTCGGCATGATCGTATCCGGGGCAGGGCGGAAACCGTTGCGCGCGAGCCACTGGCTGCCGGCGGCGAACCAGTGGTCCGGAAAAACGCGCGAATAGCTGGACAGCTTCTCAGGGTTCTGTCGTGCCGCCTCAGCCAGCAAGCGCGGCTACGATTTCACCTTGGCCGACATCCGGCGCGCCAGTTGAATCGAACCGGATCTTGTCGGCCGGCGCATCGATCAAGCGCGTGCCGTCGACGCGAGCGGCCGGATCATTGGCCGGAACAAGCTGCGCGGCCGACTGCCGCGTCAAGCACATAGGTGCCGCGGCCGACCTCGCCGCTGACCAGCCCGCGCTCGCGCAGCAGCGAATAGGCGCGGCCGACCGTACCCACGGTGGTGCGCAGGTCGAAGGCGAGGTCGCGCTGCGGCGGCAGTTTTGCGCCAGCCGGCATGGAGCCGGCATCGATCTCGGCTTCGATGCTGTCGGCAAGCCGCTGATAGAGCGGACCGGCGTTGCCTTCGGAGAGGTTGGGGAGCCAATTTGTCATGGTGACAAGTTTGTATATTGCACCAATTTGAGAGTCAATGCATAGGGAAATCGATGGGAGAGACAGATACAATTTAGGATGAAGGGCATCACAAATGAGTACAATTGATACAAGTTCCCACCGGCCTCGTCACCACGCTAGCCATGGCGGGCGGTCGATGGTTTCCTGGATGTGGGCAGCAATGGAACGGCGCAGAAGCCGGCTGGATCTGCTCGGACTGACAAACGCTCAGCTCGAAGACATCGGCATCTCGCCGCAGATGGCGCGTCGCGAGGGCTTGAGGCCTTTCTGGGAATGAGCCGGTGTCCCTGTAACACCATCTTCTTGATGGGTGACAATTATCTGATTGTCACCCATTTTCATTAGAGCCGGCCCACACACTCCCTTGTCTTCGCATTTTCATCGACAGACGCCCCGATACGAAACCATTATCGGCCGCCCCTCGTGAAGAGGTGGCAGGCAATCACGGGACAGTTTGTTGACGGGTCGGCTAAAACGGCGAACTTTGATCTTCTATGCGCTACCCGCCGCACCGTTGGCGGCCTTGTCGCTGCCGCTCTATATCATCGTGCCGACATTTTACGCCGAGACGCTCGGCCTTTCGCTGGCTGCGGTCGGCACGGCGCTACTTGCCGTTCGGATCGTCGATGCGGTGACTGATCCGCTGATCGGCTGGTTTGCGGATCGATGGCGACCGCGCTTCGGCCGGCGGCGCAGTCTGTTTGCACTGGCCCTGCCGGTCGCGGGGCTCGCCGCGCTGATGCTGTTCTGGCCGCCGCTCCAGCCTGGTTCAGCCTACCTGTTCGGCTGGGGCACGCTGCTGTCGCTGTCGTTTACCGCGCTGTTGCTCTCCTATACCGCCTGGGGCGCGGAACTTGCAGGCGATTATCGCGAACGGTCGCGCATCACCGGCTACCGCGAAGCCCTCACCCTGGTCGGCACGCTGGTCGCTATCGCACTGCCATTTGCCGTCGGCATCGACACCGCGCAAGGGCTGCACGGCCTTGCCGTCCTTGGCATTGTCGTCGCGGCTGGGCTGCTACTCCTGGGCGGCTTGGCGGTCTGGCGCGTGCCCGAGCCGAAGGAATACACGCTGGCCGACCTGTCCTTGGCGTCGGGGCTTGCGCATATGGCGCGAAACCGGCCGTTCGTGCGGCTGATCCTCGCCTATTTCATCAATGGGCTGGCGAACGGCATCCCGGCCACGCTGTTCCTTTATTTCGTCTCTCAGCGGCTCGGCGCGCCGGAGGCACGAGGGCCGCTGCTTTTCCTCTTTTTCCTGGCCGGCCTGGCCGGTGTGCCACTCGCGGTGTGGCTAGCGGCGCGGCTCGGCAAACACCGGGCATGGTGCGTGGCGATGCTCGTTAACTGCGGGGTTTTTGCGCTGGCTCCGCTTCTGGCGCCCGGCGACATCTGGCCATTCGCAGCGATTTGCGTGGTGACCGGCATCTGCCTGGGTTTCGACCTCGCGCTGCCGGCTGCGATCCAGGCCGACGTCATCGATGTCGATACCGCAGCGTCCGGCGAGCAACGATCGGGGCTTTACTTCGCGGCGTGGAGCCTTGCGACGAAACTGTCGCTGGCCGTGGCGGTCGGCATCGTCTTTCCGCTGTTGGCTCTTGCCGGCTTCGACGCCGCGCCCGATGCGCGAGAATTCGGAACAGGCTCTGGGAGCCCTGGTCGCGATCTATGTCTGGCTGCCCATCGTGATGAAGCTGCTGGCCGTTGCGCTCATGTGGCGCTTTCCGCTCGATGAAGCGGCGCAAGGCAGACTGCGCCAAACAATCGAAGCCCGAACCGGCTAGTCACTTCGGCTTGCGGCCGTTGGCCAGCGGCCGTGTCTTCCAGCCCGTGGCGCGGTTGATGAACCAGAAGCGCAAAGGCTGCGGCATCATGCGCAGGATCTTCAGGAACCAGGTGAAGCGTTTTGGAAAATTGACTTCGAAGCCGCCGCTGCGGATCGCCTGCGCCAGGCGGTCCGACGCCTTGTCCACCGGCATCAGCGCCGGCATGGAAAACGAGTTCTTCTGCGTCAGCGGCGTGTCGATGAAGCCGGGGTTCACGACCTGAATGCGGATGTTCAGCTTGTCGAAGTCGTATTTCAGGGCTTCGGCGAAATTGTTCAACGCGGCCTTGGATGCGCCATAGGCCGAGGCAGAGGGCCAGCCGAAATAGGATGAGGCCGAGCCGACCAGCACGACCTGTCCTCGACCGCGCTCGCGCATGCGCTCGACCACAGGCACCAGCCCGTAAACGACGCCGAACAGGTTGATCTGGAAAGTGTTGACGACGTTGAGTACGTCGAGCCGCTCGCCGCGCGTCGGGAAATAATTGCCGGCATTGTAGACCGCGAGCACGATCGGTCCGGCTTCCTTCTCGATCGCGGCGACCGTTTTCAGCATCGCGTCTTCGTCGGTGACATCGCAGGGGAAGGGGATGGCGTGGCCGGACAGCGATCGCGTCTCATCAGCCACGGTGGCCAGCCGTTCCTCATCGCGCGCCGTCACCGCGACGGTGTAGCCTTGGCGGCACAGGTCGATCGCCAGCGCCCGGCCAATGCCGGTGCTTGCCCCCGTAATCCACGCGACGCCGTCCTTCGGATCGGCTCGATATAGCCCCATGCTGCACCTGAGATTGTTGCTGCGCGTTGTTAGACGCTCGAAATCCCCCTGAAAACCCGCAAAAGTGAGATTTTCCATCCTTGAAACGACGGCGACGCCTTTCTAGGGTCGCGCGCGCAGTTACGAAGGAATCTTGTCGCATGTTTCGCTCGGTGCTCGACGCCATTGGCAATACGCCACTCATCCGCCTGAAGCGCGCCTCGGAGGAAACCGGGTGCGAAATCCTCGGCAAGGCGGAATTCATGAACCCCGGCCAGTCGGTGAAAGACCGCGCCGGCCTGTTTATCATCCGCGACGCCGAGAAGAAGGGTCTGCTGCGCCCGGGCGGCGTGATCGTCGAGGGAACGGCGGGCAATACCGGCATCGGGCTGACGGTCGTCGCCAAGGCGCTGGGCTATCGCACGGTGATTGTGATCCCGGACACGCAGAGCCAGGAGAAGAAGGACGCGCTGCGGCTGCTGGGCGCCGAACTGATCGAGGTGCCGGCGGTGCCCTACAAGAACCCGAACAACTACGTGAAGGTGTCCGGGCGGCTGGCGGAGCAATTGGCGAAGTCGGACCCGAACGGCGCGATCTGGGCCAACCAGTTCGATAACGTCGCCAACCGCGACGGCCATGTGCGCACCACCGCGCAGGAAATCTGGGCGCAGACCGACGGCAAGGTGGACGGCTTCGTCTCGTCCGTCGGCACGGGCGGCACGCTGGCGGGTGTTGCCGAAGGCCTCAAGGCAAAGAACAAGGACGTGAAAATCGCCATCGCCGACCCACTGGGCGCAGCACTCTTCAGCTATTACACCGACAGGCGAGCTCAAAGCCGAAGGCAGCTCCATCACCGAAGGCATCGGGCAGGGGCGCATCACCGCCAATCTCGAAGGTTTTACGCCTGATTTTTCCTACCAGATCCCCGATGAGGAAGCGCTGCCGATCATCTTCAACCTGCTGCAGGAGGAGGGGCTTTGCATGGGCGGCTCGACCGGCATCAACATCGCCGGCGCGATCCGGTTGGCGCGCGACCTTGGGCCGGGCGCACACGATCGTGACCGTCCTTTGCGACTATGGCACCCGCTACCAGTCGAAACTGTTCAATCCGGAATTCCTGCGCGGCAAGAATTTGCCGGTGCCGGAGTGGATGGAGCAAACGCCGGACATTGCCGTGCCGTTCGAGAAGGTCGCGTGATGGCGCACGCCACTGAAGCGATTTTTCGCGATGACGCCTATCTGACCGGAACGGACGCCACGGTGGTTGGCGTCAATGAGCGCGGCGGCATCATCCTGAACCGCTCGGTCTTCTACGCGACGTCAGGCGGGCAGCCGGGCGATACCGGCAAGTTGATCCGCAGCGACGGCGCGGAGATTGTCATTGCAGCGACTGTGACCGGCGAAACAAAGGACGAGATCATCCACGTACCGGCGACTGGGACAGGCCTTGCCGGAAGTCGGCGAGGTGTTGCGGCTGGCGATCGACTGGGACCGGCGGTTCAAGCTGATGCGCATGCACACCGCCTGCCATTTGCTGTCGGTCGTCTGCCCGTTTCCGATCACCGGTGCTGCCGTTGCCGAGGACGATTCGCGCGTCGACTTCGACATTCCGGAGGCCGGCTACGCTAAGGAAGAGGTGACGGCGAAGCTGATGGACCTGGTGCGCGCCGATCACCGTGTGTTCATTCGCTGGATCACCGACGAGGAACTCGCCGCCAATCCGGGACTGGTGAAGTCGAAGAATGTCCGTCCGCCGGCCGGCACGGGCCGCATCCGGCTGGTCTGCATCGGCGACGAGGCGGCGGTCGACAGCCAGCCTTGCGGCGGCACGCATGTCTCGCGCACCGGCGAGGTCGGCGAAATCCACATCGGCAAGATCGAAAAGAAAGGCCGCGAGAACCGGCGGTTTCGGATACGGTTCGGGCCTGCGCCAGCGGTTTGAGGCGAACGGGAGCGACAAATGACCGACAATCCTGCTTTCGTCTCCGCCGATTGGCTGGAAAAGCGCCTCGGCCAGCCGGGCCTCTCGATCGTCGATGGCGCCTGGTATCTGCCGTCGCAGGGGCGAAACGCCGAGCGGAGTATGAGGCGGGGCATATTCGGCGCGCGATATTCTTTGACCACGACAAGGTGGTCGATCTCGACTCCAAACTGCCGCATACGCTGCCGTCGCCGGAGGATTTTGCCCGGATCGTTGGCTCGATGGGCATCGCCGAGACCGACACGATCGTCGTCTATGACGGCCTCGGCCTGTTCTCGGCGCCGCGCTGTCGCTGGATGTTTCGCGTCATGGGCGCGGAGAAGGTGTTCATCCTGGAAGGTGGGCTGGACGGCTGGAAGCGCGAGGGCCGACCGCTGACGACGGAGCCGACCAAGATCGCGCCGAATATTTTCAACGCGAACTTCGATGCCGCACGCGTCGCCACATTGGACGACATGCGCGAGATCGTCGCGAGCGGCTCTTCTCAGATCGCCGATGCCCGGCCCGCGGGACGATTCGAGGGCGTCGATCCAGAACCCCGTCCGGGCTTGCGCGGCGGGCATATGCCGGGAGCCAAAAGCCTGCCGTTCCCAAGCTTCTCGCGGGACGGAAAGATTCTGCCCGAAGGACGAACTGAAGCAGGCGGTCGAGGCGGCGGGGATGGACCTGTCGAAGCCGATCGTCACGTCGTGCGGGTCGGGCGTGTCGGCCGCGATCATCTCGCTGGCATTGGAAACGCTTGGACATAAGGACAATCGCCTCTATGACGGCGCCTGGGCCGAATGGGGCGGATTGCCGGATACGCCGGTCGAGAAAGGCAAGGGCTGATAGTGGCCAGCGTCATCGAACCGATCCCGGTCACCGTGATGCATTTGGAGATGCGCCGGCCGCCGGTGCATTATCCCCCGTTGCCGCTGAACGCCCATGTGGCGGTGCTGAAGGCCAGCCCCATGCCGCGCCATTTCTACCGCTATCTGATGGATCGCGTCGGCCGGCAATGGCACTGGGTCAACGTGCTGAGGCTCGACGATGCCGCGCTGGACGCGCGGCTTTCCGAGCCCGGCCGCGAAATCAGCACGCTCTATTTTGATGGCGTGCCGGCGGGCTTCTTCGAGATCGCTCCGCATGGCGCCGATATTGCCGAATTGCACTTTTTCGGCCTGATGCCGCACGCGACGGGGCAGGGGCTGGGGCGCTGGTTTCTCGGCGCTGCAATCCAGGCTGCCTGGGCGAACAAGCCGAAATCGGTGATCGTGCAGACCTGCACGCTGGATCATCCAGCGGCGCTTCCGTTGTATCAGAAACTCGGCTTCGAGCCGGTCGGGCAGTCGAAAGAGACGATCAAGCCGATGAGCCTGGACGAGCGGGCGAAGGTGTTGTCGAGGGGGTAGCTAGGCTACCTTTCCCGCCCTCGTCCGCGACCCGCCGCTCAGCTTCCAGCGTTTGTGAAACCACATCCATTGCGCGGGGTCTTCGCGGATCCAGCGCTCGACCGTGTCGTTGAGCAGTTGCGCCATCGCCTGGACATCGACCCTGCCGTCGGGCGTGCGCGGGATGGTCAGCTTTTCTTCCATAAAGAGCCGGAAATCGCGTGCCCGGCAGGCGCTTGCAGCGCGTCGGATAGACGTCGCAGCCGAACTGCCGCACCAACTTGGGCAGCAGGGGACTGGTCTCGCAAGGTCGGCCGAAAAATGTGGTCGGCACGCCGTTGGTGAATTTTTGGTCCACCAACACACCGATATTGCCGCCCGTTTCCAGGATACGAGCGAGCTCGAAAGCCGCACCGGAGCGGGAGGCGAGCAGCCCGCCCATGGATTTGGTGCGCGTGCTCAAGATGTAGTTGGCGATGTAGCGGTTGTTCGGCGGGCGGAACATCGATGTCACCGGCATGCCGAAGGTGAGCCCCGCCACCGGCAGCAGCTCGAAATTGCCGAGATGGCCGGTGAAAATGATGTGCGGGCCTTGTTCGGACGCGACGCGCAGGAAATAGGGCTCGCCATCGACCTCGATGCGCTCGCCACGCTTGGTTTCCGGGTCGAAGTCAAAGATCTGGTCGAGGAAAAGATATTCGCCGGCAAGACGAGCCATATGGCCCCACATGTCGGAAGCGATCTGTTGGATCTCCGCTTCGGATTTTTCCGGGAAAAGCCTGACGCAGATTGTCCAGCGCCACACGATGCCTACCGAATAGCGGCCCGAAGCGGCGGGCGAAACGGTCGGCGAAGTTCAGCGCCCTTTCCATGGGCAGATGGCGCAGCGTGCGGATGACCACCAGCGCCGACTGGCCGATCAGCCATTCGCTGACGGCGCCAGGCACGCGGCGTGCGCGGGCGATCGCTTGGCGGAGGAGGGTCATATGCGACCACCCCCGCTTGCGGGGAGGGTCGACTCACCCGGCCTGCGCGGATCGCGGTGCGGTCGACCCTCTCTCCGACGGCGTCGAGGAGTTGCCCAGTCCGGCCCCACCTCGTCTCAGCGACGCAAGCTGCGTCGCGAGCGCTGGCGCGCCGATCCTCTCCCCGACAGGGGGGAGGGTGGCCGAGCGAAGCGGAGGCCGGGTGAGGGGGCATGTCGTTCGACAAGGGCCGAGCTAGCCCACCCTCAAAATAATCTTGCCGAACACGTCGCGGCCTTCCATGCGCTTCAGCGCCGTGTCGATGCCGTCGAAATCGACTTCCGTGTCGATGACCGGATGGACAAGCCCGGCGGCCATCTTCTGCATGGCGTTGGCCATGTTTTCCATGCGGCAGCCGAAGGAGCCGAGCAGTTTGAGCTGCTGCTGGAAGAGCATCATCAGGTTGATTTCGGTCGACACGCCGGAGGTGGAGCCGCAGGTGACCAGCCGTCCGCCACGCCGCAAGCTGAACATCGAACCGGCCCAGGTGTCCTTGCCGACATGTTCGAACACGACGTCGACGCCGCGCTTCTTCGTCAGTTTGCGCACGACGCCCTCAAACCGGTCCTCGCGGTAGTTGATGACGTGGTCGGCGCCGAGCGCCTTGGCCTTCTCGATCTTGTCGTTCGAGCCGACGGTGGTGATGACCGTGCAGCCGATCTTGCGCGCCAGCTGGATCGCCGCCGAGCCGATGCCGGAACCGCCGGCATGGACCAGGATCGTTTCGCCGGGCTCGAGCTTGGCGTTGTCGAACAGCATGTGCTCGACCGTGCCGAAGGTGACCGGCGCAACAGCCGCGCCGATGGCGTCGACGCCGGGCGGGGCGGGGACAAGCAGGCGGGCCGGCAGGTTGATCTGTTCCTGCGCAAAACCGTCGAGGTGGAAGCCGTGCACGCCGCCGACATGTTCGCACAGATTGTCGCGACCCTCGCGGCAAGGGCGGCAGAGGCCGCAGGTGCGTGCGCCATAGATCGAGACGAGTTGGCCGGGGTTGAGGCCCGACAACGCCGGAGCCGACTGCCGCGACCTCGCCGGACGCTTCCGCGCCGATGACCAGCGGCAGCTTGCGCTTGGCGAAGGCCATGCCGCGCCAGCCCCAGACATCGATATGGTTCAGCGCGACCGCCTTGATGTTGAGCGTCACCTCGCCATGGCCCGGCGGCGGGGGCGGCGGGAGGTCAACCTGCTCCAGCCGGCGGTCTTCGATGAGCTGCAGCGCGCGCACTAATTGGCCTCCCGCGCCATCACCAGACAGGTGTTCTGGCCACCGAAACCAAACGAGTTGGACAGCACCGTGGCGACGTCGGCCGTGCGCTTCACGTTCGGCACAACGTCGAGGTCGATCGCCGGGTCGGGATTGTCGTAGTTGATGGTCGGCGGGATGACGCCATGCTTCATCGTCAGCAGCGAGAAAGCGGCCTCGATGGCGCCGGCGGCCGACAGCGTGTGGCCGATCATCGACTTGTTGGACGAGACCGGAATCTTCTTGATCCGCTCGCCGAACACGGTCGACAGCGACAGATGCTCCATCTTGTCGTTTTCCGGCGTCGAGGTGCCGTGGGCGTTGACGTAGGCGATGCCGGTTTCGTCGAGGCCGGCGTCTTCCAGCGCGGCGCGCACGGCCCCGATGGCGGGCGAGCCGTCCGGCTTGGAGCGGGTGCGGTGAAAATCGTCGGCCTTCTCGCCGCAGCCTTTCAGAATGCCGATCACGGGCGCGCCGCGCGCCAGCGCGCTTTCCAGCGATTCCAGCACCAGCGCGGCCGAGCCTTCGGCCAGCACGAAGCCGTCGCGGTCCTTCGAAAATGGCTTTGACGCCTTTTCGGGTAGCTCGTTGTTGGTCGAGAGCGCGGAGAGCAGCGAAAAGCGGATCAGCGCTTCGGCGGTGGCCGAACCATCGGCGCCGATCGACAGCGCGCGGTCGCATTCGCCGCGGCGGATCGCCTCGACGCCGAGCTGGATGGCGGTCGCGCCGGACGCGCAGGCGGTGGAGAGCGTGATCGGCAGACCGCGTGTGCCATACTTCTCTGCCAGCCGGTCGGCGATCGCGCCGAACTGCGCGGACTCGAATATGTCGAGATCCTTGCAGTTCCGAGGCAGCCTGGGCGATGCGCTGCGCGGCGGTATCGCCCTTGCCGTCGCGGTAGAGCGCCATGCGATCTTTCCAGTCGAGTTCGACCGGTGGCGAGGCGAGGAACAGCGGGCCGCCGAAATCGTCCAGGCTCAGACCGGCTTCATCGATGGCTTCAGTGGCCGCGGTATCGGCGAGTTCGAAAGTCAGCGGGCTGGCGCCCTTCGAGCTGCGACGACAAGAAATCGACCATGCCGCTCATCGTCGTGTTGAGATGGTCGACCGGAAAGCGGGTGATCCTGCGGATGCCGGAGCGGCCGGAGGTCAGCGCGTCCCAATTGTCGGCCTTGCCGACGCCGAGCGAGGTCACGATGCCGATGCCGGTGACGGCAACGAGCGGCCTGCCAAGATGGTCTGTGGTTGTGGGCATGGTTCTGCCTCTCAGTCGGCGCGCGCGACCAGCGCAGCACCCTCGAAGACGTGATAGCCGATTGCGGTTGCCAGAACTTTTTCCGGCGCGCCGTCGAAAGCCTTTTCCGCAGCTTCGAAGGCGGGGTAGGCGGCCTGATGCTCGACAGCGAGTGCGGCAAGAGCCACGGCGAAGGGAAACTGCGCTTCCTTCAGATGGCCGGTGCGCGAGTTGAAAGCGCGGATGGCGATGTCGGAGCGACCGCTCAGCGCAGCCTTTTCGGCGGCCGTCGCCGCATGCGCGCCGGACGCGCCCGAAACCGCGAGCAACGGACCCTTGGGCATCGAGACGCGGTCAAACAGGTCGGCTATGCCGCCAGTCAAATCTTCTTTCGCGCGACGGACGCGATTGGACGCTATCATGTCGATCTTCGCGTAGGCCTTGCGGCCGCGCTTGTCGGCATGCTCGCGCGATTCCAGCACCAGGAAGCAGCCGCCGGAGCCGGATACGATGCCGCCGCCGTCCGCGCCGTCCCGCTGCCAGACCGGTTTCCACGGTCCGCGATGCAGGAAACCGCCGAGCTCGTAGCCCAGCAGCATGTCGGAATGTTCGGTCTGGAACGCGCCGCCAACCAGCACATGGTTTGCCTGGCCGGAGCGGATGCGCGCCGCCGCCGTCTCGATGGCCGCCACGCCGGCGCCATCCTCGCCCATGAAGGTGCGCGATGAGCCGGTGACCTTGTGCACGATGGAAATGTTGCCGGCGAGCAGGTTCGAAAGCTGCGCCAGGAAAAGGGTCGGGCGCAGGTCGGTGGTGAGCTTTTCATTGAGCAGCACGTCGCGGTCGTTGCGGGCGGTCGACGCTTCGAGGATTACGGCGTCCACCGCCTCGTCGCGTTCGCCGCCACCGGCAGCAACCACCATATCCATCGAGGCGCAGAGCGCCTCGTCGGTTTTCAGGCCGGCGTCGTCCAGCGCGAGACCGGCGCAATAGGTGCCGAGCCGCTGCCAGGTCTCCATCTGGCGCTGGTCGCCGCGCTTCGGGATCTGCAAATTCCAGTCGATCGCCGGCAGCGGATGGACGGAATAGGGCGCAAAACGCTCCGAATCGACAATCGGCTGAGCGTCTGGATCGTTGAGCGCGCGCCAATGCGCGTCCGGGCCTTCGCCCAGACAGGAAACCAGCCCGATGCCGGTGATCAGAACGTCGCGATCGCTCATGGGCGGAGCCTGCCGCTGCGTCTAGCTTAGACGGCGTTCTTGGCCGCGACGAGCCCGTCGATCTTGGCGCACAGGTTCTTCATGACGAAGTATTCCTCGGTCGAGGCTTTGCCGTCATTGACGTCCTGCGTCCACTTCTCCAGCGGCACCTTGATGCCGAACTCCTTGTCGATGGCGAAAACGATATCGAGGAAATCCAGGCTGTCGATGCCGAGATCGTCGATCGTGTGGGAATCGGGGGTGATCTTGTCGACGTCGATCTCGCTCGTGTCGGCGATGATCTTCGCCACTTTCTCGAATGTCGTAGCCACGCTGTCGTCCTTGTCTCAATGAGTATGAAGCCAGGCGGCTCAAGCCGCCAAAAGTTCGTTGGCAGGCTCTCTAATCGGTTTTGCCGGATTGGAAAAGGGGCGAGGCCGGAACGTTGCGGCAAGGCTGCTTTGCGCAAATGCTGAAACGGGCCGCCGTGAGGCAGCCCGCTTCGACTGGACGAGCGAATCTGGAGCTAGCTCAGTCGGACTTCGGCGACCTTGTCCCGATAGTCCGTCTTGGGGTCGCCGAGGCCGAGCAGCAGCTTCACGCCGGCGACGAGGCTGGAAGCATCCTTCCACACTTCAGCCTTCTCAGGGTCAAAGCGCAGCAACGTAAGCTTCGGGTCGTCCTTGCCTTTTTCGAACCAGGCAGCGACGTAGCGGTTCCAAAGCCGGTCGACCGCAGCCTTGTCGTTGTCTATCCGAACGGTGCCGTGGATATGCGCAAACAGGTCGTGACCCTTGGAGGCAAAGGAAATCCGCCCCTTTTTGGCTCGATTTAAACCCTTGCCCATTTCGGTGTCGCTGGAGGTGAAGAACCAGATCGGACCGCTTTCGCCTTCGATTTGCGCCGTCATCGGCCGCGCATCGATGCCATCGGCTTCCAGCATCACGGTCATATCGGATTTCAGCGACTTCCAGAGTTTTTGTTCAAAATCTTTTTCGTCGACCATTTCGGGTGCTCCTGTTTGAGAACTCCACCGCTAACGGCCTGAAAAGAAGGCGGTTCCGCTTTTGATTTTGGAACAACCAGCACAATCGTGAGTTGTGGACATCGTGAAAGCCATTCCGGCGATCACGCTTTTTTTCATTCTGTCATTGCGATGTCATCGCAAATCAGTTTTATAGGAGCAAGGTAGCGATCTGGCTTCGGGCAACACCGATCAGGGCTGGACGTACCCAATTCCCATAGGGCTGGGGCATTCTGTAACTTAACGACGATTTCGTCGCGAGGGAGAAAGAGATGCACGAAAAGCTGTTCTACGCGCCCGTTTCCATAAAGCTCGGTGAGGGCGTGGACACTCAGATCGTCTCGCTATCCGATATGGAGCAGTTTTTGGAGACTTGGCCGGAATTCCGTCGCGGCAAGCTCTACAACATGGCCGTGAAGGCGCATGAGGCGGCACGCGATGGGTATATCACGATGGACCAGGCGCGCCGCGCGCTGGTGACGTTTGTCGAGGCGACCGGGCTATTGCGCTCGGATCTGGAACAGTCGGTGACGACAAGTCCGCTGTCGCGGGGCTATAGCAGCTTCGCCTAAGCCTCGAATTTTCAAGCATTTTGAATAAGAACGGGCCGCTCATCGAGCGGCCCGTTCCAGTTTCGGGCGAATGAAACGCCGTTCAGTCACGCAGCTTGACGAGGTCGTTCATCAAGCCGCCGGTGCCGTTGTGGATCGTCAGACGCTCCACCTTGCCGGCGATGGCTTCGAGAGCTTCAAGCTCCTTCAGCCGCAGCATGACCGGGTTTTCGGCCATCACCTTCGCCGTGTTGAGCAGCGAACGCGTTGCGTTCGTCTCCTCGCGCCGACGGATGACGTTGGCCTCGGCCTGCTTTTCAGCCGTCACCACCTGGTTCAGGATCTCGCGCATCTCGCCCGGCAGGATCACGTCCTTGAGCGCGATGTCGAAGATCTCGATACCGATGGCCGCCATGTCGGCGCGCACCTTTTCGGCCGCCTCGGCGTCGACCGTCACCTTCTTTTCAAGGATCTGGTCGAGCGTCATGGCGCCGAGCGTCTTGCGGAACACGAACTGCAACGCCCGGTAGAGGCTGTCCGAGAAGTCCTTCACCGAGGAGACGGCCACAACCGGATCGGCGACGCGGTAATCCGCGGCAAGGTTGATCCGGATCGTGACGCGATCCTTGGTCAGCACTTCCTGGCCGGTGACGTCGAGCGACTGCCGCTTCAGGTCGACCAGCTTCACGTTCAACGCGTGGCCGGCGTTCCAGAAGCCATGCACGCCCGGCTCCAGCGTCTCGCTGTAGGTGCCGTCGACGAAGAGCAGGCCGACATGGCCTTCCGTCACCGCGTAGGAGATGACGAGATTGCCCTTGCCGGTCGCCATCAGACGCCGCACGAAAGCCGGCTCGACACGCAGCTTCTCCGTCACGTCGACAACCGTCGACGCCCACGGACCGGCCTCGGTCCAGACGATCAGCTTGCGATCCGGCGCCAGCACGGTGTGCACCTGGCCGTCGCGCTCGATGACCATGACCTCCGTCTTGCCGGTCCGGAAGACCGTCAGATGACGCTGAGCCTCATCCGGGAGCTTGTCGAACAACGCCTTCTCGTACACCGACGTGAACACGCCGTTGCTGATGTCGTGCTTCACCGTTTCCAGGCTGTTGTCGCGGTTCGGCAGGCGGTGTTCGCCCGGGCCGAAGACGCCCAACAGCTTGCCCTTGTAGAGGGCGATGGCACGCTCGTTTTCCTTCACCAGGACGCGCTTGCGCCCCAAAATCAATTCGAGAATTGTCGTCATGTTCGTTACTCCGTCGGGCATGGCCCCAATTGAGGCGTCAACTCATGCGTCGATCTTCCTTCCGTCGTTTCGTTTAAACCTTCCGTCTCAGGACGTCCCCGAGCCGGCATTCCTTTGTTCCCGATCAAGAAAGATCGGGGACGGGTGACGTTGTCCCCGGCGGACCCGCGGGAGAGGGCATCGAAGCGGCCCAGCGGGCGCGGAAGGCCGAAGCCAACCTTGCCGGCAGGGCAGCGTCTTTGCCGTCACCGCGGATGCAAGCCGCAGGCCAACGGCGTCGGACCTTTCGCACCGCCTCCACCCGAAGGTTTTGGCGGGTCGTCCAGTCCTTCGCATTCCCGTCCCCGACCCGTTTAGATAGACACGACCCTATAGGATCGCCGTTGGCTTGGAAGGCCAATGTTGGAGAAGGATTCGAACCTTCGACAAACAGATTATAAGTCCGTTGCTCTACCCAAATGAGCTATCCAGTGGAGGAGTTTACATGGAATCGAACCATGCGACCTCCGGGCCAAGCCCGGCGCTCTAACCACTGAGCTAAAACCCCGTCCCGACCTTCCGATGCGGCGCCGTACACAGGCCGGCAATGCCGGCTGCGCGGGCGGAGGGGAATAGCTCCAGCCGTTGTGCTCGCACCGGCTTGTGACCGGGAGCGCGCGTATAGTCGCGCTTTGCGGCGAACGCAAGCTTCAAAATGCGAAAAAACTTCGATTTATCAGTGTGTTGCGGGTGGGATACAGGTGCAGGGATTAAGATATAAGGATGGCGTTATGCGCTATTTCTTGCCTAAGGCCTTTTCCACCAGTTCGACCTTCTTGTCGATCAGCGAGGTCATGGCAGGGTTGCCCTGTTCGGCCATAATGCCGCGCGCCGCCGCAAAATAGGTCAGCGAGCTTTCAAGAGCTTTCTTGTCTTTGCCGAGCGTTCCCTTGTTCCAGTAGACGTCGCCGAGATTGTTCTGCTGGAAGGCCCATTGCAGCGGCAACACTTCCTTGCTGAACACTTTCGTCGAAGCAATGAATGCCTTCTCGGCCTCGTTGGCGTATTTGTTGGTTTGCTCACGCAAGCCAAGATTGTTCAGGCTTATCCCCAGGCCGCTTTGTGCATTTGCCCAATCGACGGCCGCGCTCTCCGGCGTCAGCACCTCGAGTGCGGCGCGGCGCGCCTCTATGGACTCCTTAAGGACCTTCGTGTCGGTCTGATAATTGCTCAGCGTCGAAAGCGCGGAGCCAAGATTGGCCATCGCCATCGCCCATTGCTCGGGCACATCTTCGCGATTGTAGACTTCGAGGGCCGCGCTGAAGGCATTCGCGGCATCTTGATAGCGCTCCGGCGCACTCGTCAACGCGCCGAGCAGCATATAGGAATTGCCGGAATTGTAGTGCGTCATGGCCCAATCGAGCGGCAGGCGATCGCGGGTGAAGACCTCGCGGGCGTCGGCATATTCCTTGACCGATTTTTCAATGCTCTCAGCGTCGAAATTGCGCTGGCCGAGCGTCTGGAGCACCCCTGCGTAGTTGTTCTTGGCCGATGCCCAGTCGAGCGGCACGCAAGTCTCGTGAATACACCGAAAGCGCGTCTTCATAGGCCTGTGCTGCTTCGGCGAGGCGGGCCGCACTGCTGTCGAACCGGTCGGCATAGTAGAGCGCCGTGCCCAGGTTGAGCCTGGTCGCGGCCCAGGACAGCGGGAAGCTCTCCCGGGTGCGAACTTTCAGCGCATCGCGAAACGTCTGCGCGGCCTCGTCGAACTTTGCCAGATCGCCACGTTCATTGCCCTGCGCGTTCAATGTGTTGCCAAGATTGTTGAGCACCATCGCCCATTCGGCCGGCGTGCGACGCTCCGTATATTCTTCCAGCGCCGCCCGATAGGCGGCTTCCGACTCGTCATATAGTTTTCCGCCGCCCTTTCGCTCGGCGATCAGGTTCAGCGCAAGGCCCAGATTGTTCTGCGTGGAGGCCCAGTCCATCGGAATTTTCTGGCGGTCGCGTGTGGCCAGCGCCTTGCGCATTTCAACCGCGGCCTGTTCCAGCGTTTTGACGTCGCTCTTCCGTTCGCCGATGGTCAGCAGCACATTGCCGAGATTGTGGTGAGCGGTTGAGACATTCATGGCGTCCTTCTCCCGCTCAAAAATGGCCAACGAGTTCACGGAGAATTTCGACCGCCTTTTCCATATTGGCGGTATCGAGCTCACGCTGGCCGATGGTCTGGTAGACGGTCGCCATATTGTTGCGGGTGATCGCCCAATCGCGGCCCTGTTCGCTGCGTGGAATGAAGTCGAGGACTTCCTGGTAGGCTGCGAGTGCTCCTTGAAGCGCTTTCGGTGTCGCCTTTGGCGCCGCCAAGCGCGCTGAGCGATTCCGCTTCCAGGTTCTTGTAGTTCCACCGCAGGCGCTCATCCCATTTTTCGATCAGATCGAAGGCCTTGCTGTAGTCGGCGGCGGCACCCGCGAAATCGAAGATCAGCGACGAGGCTTCCGCCCGGCGGGCATAGACGGTGGCGTCGGCGATACGCTTGCGCTTGACCGTCTCCTCGGCGTCGTCGACCGTCGATCGCGTGGATTCCACCCGCGCGACCGCCTTGTCGAGAAAACTGCGTGCGGTCTCGATGGCGCCCTCGTCGATGGCGCGGTCGGCCGTTGCCATCAGACGCTTCATCTCTGGATCATCGGACCGCAGCGCCTCGCGCTCGGCCATCATCTTCTTCAGCCGCTCGGCTTGCTCGTCGAGCACTTTCGACAACTCGTCCGGCTTTTCCGGCATCTTGTCCGCGCCGAGCGCGCGCAGAACGCCATAGAGCGCATCAAGCGGCACACCATCCTTGTTGGCCACCATCTCGACCTGCGCGCGCTGCGGGTCCGGCAATTCCGCGATGGTGAGCAGCAGCTGCCGGCGCTCGCCGGTGATCAGCGCGTCGTCGCCGGTCGGTTCGTCGGGTGCGACGCCGAAATAGAGCAGGCGGCGCAGGCTTTCGTTCGTCCAGGGCCGCTGTTGCGTCTTGGTGTCGAGATAGACTTCTTCCGTGACCATGCGCATGACCGAGCCGAACTCGGCGCCCTTCATTGCCACGAGATGGCGCAGCAGCGCTGCAGCATATGGGCTGTTGGCGCCGGCATCGCCGTCGAGGGCAGGGCGGCCGGGTTCGGCGGCGAAGCCGACGACCGTGCCAAGGTTTTCGACGTCCGGTTTGTCGGTGTTGGTCAGCGCCTTCGCGCCACGAACGACCGTCAGGCCGCCTTCGCCGACAGGGTCACCGGAGCCGGTCGGCGTTTGCTTCAGAATCGGCTCCGGCCGGAAAGGGATTGGTGCGGCAGGCATCGAGCAGCACAACCGTGATCGGAACGGTCTTTTGCAACTCCTCGATGACTTTGGACATTGGAACCAACGCCTCGCGCGCGTTGGAGAGCGAAGAAACATCGGCGTCGACCGGCACGAGCCAGTTTTCGCCAGCCGCCTCGATGCCGTGGCCGGCATAATAGAGGAAGGCAACGTCCGCGCCTTCGGCGTCCTCGACGAAACGCTCCAGGTCGCGCGCGAGCTTCGATGCATCGCGGTCGCTGACGCTGCGCGCGTCAAAGCCGAGATCGGTCAAGCAGCTTGGCGATTTCGCGCGCATCCTGCGCGGGATTGGGCAGGGCGGTGATGTGTTCGTATTTCGACTGGCCGATGACCAGCGCGACGCCCTTGAGCGAATCCTGGGCGCGCGCGGGCATAGCGAGAAGGCAGCATCAGCCAAGCGGCCAGCGAGCAGCACCAAACGCGCGCCAGCCGGCCAAAGGTTGTGACTTGCGCGCCCACCGCCATGTGCTTCGCCGATCAATGCCCCAGAAACCACTATACTGTGCAACTCAAGCTTGATCAAATCGCGGCAAGGTGAAGGTGGTTGCGTGGCGATATGGCGTCGCCTATCAGCGCATGATGTCTCACGCTCGTCGAAACCATCCTGTTCGTCTTCAGCCTTGTCGCGCTCGGCTATGGCGCGGGCGTCGCCGGCTATCTCAAGCCGACGACAGGCGAAGGCGTCGCCGAATTCGCCATCAACGTCGCGATGCCGCTGCTTCTGTTCCGCACCATGATCAGCTCCGATTTTCATGGCGGCCTGCCATGGGCCTTCTGGGCGGTCTATTTCGCGGCCGTCATCGTCACCTGGACGACCGGGCCACCTGATCACGACACGCGTGTTCGGGCGTGACAGCCAGGCGGGCGTGGTCGGAGGCGTCTCGTCGGCATTCTCCAACATCGTGCTGATCGGCATTCCGTTCATGCTGGGCGTGTTTGGCCAGCCGGGTTTCGAAATTCTGTCGCTGCTGATTTCGGTACATCTGCCGATCATGATCATGGCCTCGATCATTCTGTTCGAGATTTTCGGCAGGACTGGCGAAGGCTTGCAGTTCGGCGCCATTGCCCGAACCTTCATCAAGCGCGTCAGCACCAACCCGCTGATCATCGGCATCCTGGCCGGCCTTGTTGTGGCGCGCCACCGGCCTGACGCTGCCGGCATTGCCGTCCCGCCTGATCGAGGCACTGGCCAACACCGGCGCGCCGATCGCCCTGTTTTCCATGGGGCTGAGCCTCAGCCGCTTCGGCGTTTCGGGCAACGTCAAGCCGGCGCTGGCTCTTGTCGGCGGTCAAACTTCTGCTGATGCCGGCGGTTGCCCTGCTGCTCGCCTGGCTGGTCGGGCCTGCCGCCGCTGACCGCCAAGGTCGCCGTCGCGGCGGCGGCGCTGCCGTCCGGCGTGAATTCCTATCTGATCGCCGCGCAGTTCGGCACCGGCCAGGCGCTGGCGTCGAACCAGATGACCATTGCGACGGCCTTGGCGGTCGTCGACGACCGCTGTGGCTGACGGCGCGCAATGGGTGTTTGGCTAAGCTGGTCTAACGCACAGGGTCATGTTTTCGTTGATGTCGACGATCGTCGGGCTATGACGCCCGCAACGTCAAGGCCAAGCCAGGGAGCCGTTCGTTTTCGCTCTCAGCCCTCGGGAGGCATCAATGCTCCAGAAAATCAGCCAGTTCATGCGCGAGGCCAATCTGATCGGCGGCGAATGGGTGCAGGCCGACAGCGGCAAGACGATCGACGTCACCAACCCGGCCAACGGCCAGACGATCGGTACCGTGCCGAATTCGGGTGCCGCCGAGACACGGCGCGCCATCGACGCGGCGCACGAGGCTTTCAAGGCATGGAAGAAGACGTCGGCGCTGGAGCGCTCAAAACTGCTGCGCAAGCTGCATGATGCGCATCATGGACAATCAGGACGCGCTGGCGGAACTGCTGACTACCGAGCAGGGCAAGTCGCTGTTCGAATCGCGCGGCGAAGTCGGCATGTCGGCCGCCTACGTGCTGTGGTTCGCGGAAGAGGGCCGGCGCACCTATGGCGACGTCGTGCCGTCGCCCTGGGCCGACCGCCGCATCATCGTGACCAAGGAGCCGATCGGCGTGATCGCCGCGATCACGCCGTGGAATTTCCCGTCCTCGATGCTCGCCCGCAAGCTCGGCCCCGCACTCGCCGCCGGCTGCACGGCCGTGGTGAAGCCTGCGACGCAGACGCCCTATTCGGCGCTCGCCTGGGGCGTGCTGGCCGAGGAAGTCGGCATTCCCAAAGGGCGTGATCAACATCGTCACCGGCGCGGCCGGCGAGATCGGCGATGAGATTTGCGCCAATCCGCTGGTGAAGAAGATCACCTTCACCGGCTCGACCCCGGTCGGCAAGATGCTGATCGAGAAGTCGGCTTCGACGGTGAAAAAGGTGTCGATGGAACTCGGCGGCAATGCGCCTTTCATCGTCTTCGACGACGCCGATCTCGACCGCGCGGTCGAGGGCGCCATGCTGGCGAAATTCCGCAATTCCGGGTCAGACCTGCGTCTGCACCAACCGCTTCTTCGTGCAGGCCGGCCATCTACGACAAGTTCGTCGAGCGGCTGGCCGCGGCAACCAAGAAGCTGAAAGTCGGCTCCGGCCTTGAAGACGGCGTGCAGCAGGGTCCGCTGATCGATGAGAAGGCGGCCGCGAAGACCGAGGAATTCGTCGCCGATGCGAAGGCCAAGGGCGGCAAGGTCGTCACCGGCGGCAAGCGGCATGCGCTGGGCGGTTCGTTCTTCGAGCCGACGGTGATTTCTGGCGCGACGCCCGACATGATGTTCATGAAGGAAGAGATTTTCGGCCCTGTCGCCCCGGTGTTCAAATTCGAGACGGAGGAAGAGGCGGTCGCGCTCGCCAACGACACCGAGTTCGGCCTCGCCGCCTATTTCTACACGGGCGATCTCGGCCGGGCATTTCCGCGTGATGGAAGGCCTGAAATACGGCATGGTCGGCGTCAATGAGGGACTGATCACCACACCTGAGGCGCCGTTCGGCGGGGTGAAGGAATCCGGGCTCGGCAAGGAAGGCGGACATCAGGGCATCGACGACTATCTCGATACCAAATATGTCTGCCTGGGTGGCCTAGGCCTTTAGAGACCGAGCGGCGAGGGGACGATGGCTGAACCGGAAATTTTCGGCCGCACGGCGGAAGGCGAAGAAGTCCATCGCGTGGAAATCGCCGCCGGCGGACTGCGCGCCAAATTGATAAGTTGGGGCGCGGTCTTGCAGGATCTGCGCCTCGAAGGCCACGGCGCGCCGCTGGTCCTCGGCTTTGAGACATTCGAGCAGTACCCAAGCTATTCGCCGCATTTCGGCGCGATGCCCGGCCGATTTGCCAACCGCATCAAGGAGGGTCGTTTCATCCTCGACGGCGAGCGCTTTCAGACCGACCAGAACCAGCACGGCCGGCACACGCTGCACGGCGGCAGCAAAGGCTACAGCAAACGGGTATTGGCACATTGTCGGAAAGCGGCCGCGGATTTCGTCGACCTTGGCGCATGCACATCGCCCGATGGCGAGATGGGTTTTCCCGGCAATCTGGACGCGCCTGCACCTACCGGCTGCAAGCCAGCCGGCACGCTTTCGATAGAGTTTCAGCGCGACGACGGACCGGGCGACGCTGTGCAACCTGACCAACCACTCCTATTTCAATCTGGATGACGGCGGCGCGAGCGACATTCTGGACCACCGCCTGACGATCGCCGCGTCCGCTATCCTGCCCAATGACAAGGACGGCGTTCCGCTCGGAATTGTCCAGCCGGTTGACGGCACGCCGTATCGATTTTCTGCCTGGCGCGCAACGATCCGTACCGAGGGCGCGCAGACCCTTACGACAACAATTTTTGTCTCGCCGCGCAGCGCCGGCCACTGACGCAGGCGGCATGGACGCAGGGCGCTGTGTCAGGCATCGAGATGGAAACGCTGGACGACCGAGCCCGGCGTGCAATTCTACATCGGTCATAAGAATCAGGCCCGATATGCCGCCCGGCCTCGACGGCATTCAGTACGGTCCTTCGTCAGGCTTTTGCCTGGAAGCTCAAATCTGGCCCGACGCACCGAACCGGCCGTATTTTCCGCAGGCGTTGCGCCAGGCGAGACGTATCGGCATGTGACGGAGTATCGGTTGATAGCGATATTAGGCCCGCCCGATTGCTCGGGCGGTGCTTGAGTTTGCTAGTTGCCGGCTTCGGCGGGGCTCGCCTTGGCGTCTAGCTCTCCGAAATGCCCATGCACTTCGATGTCGTCGAGCAGGCCGATCCACAGTGAAGCGCAGAGCCCCACCATGACCAGCAGGAACGGCGCGGCTGCGATGATCGAGGCTGTCTGCAAGCCCCCCAACCTGCCATCAGGGAAAGCTGTCACGGTAGGGAATACGGTAGCGCACAGTCCCATCGGAATAGTCGTCTTGTGACAACGAAACTGTGGAGCCGCTTGGGTACAAGGGGTAAAGACGGGCCAGGCACAACGGAGGCGGAGACGTAAAAGATCGGACCGGCATTTTGACCATCGTCAGGTGAGCGTCGCCAGCGGATATTGTGCCAGCAGGGCAAACAACGACACCGGAGCACCCTTGTCGTTCACCGCTTCGACCAGACCGCCGGCGCCCATCAGTTCGGAATGCAGCGCCGTGCCGCCCATGATGGTGAACCACACGAAGGTGACAGCGCTGGGGATCAACAGCACGCCGATGACGAATTCCCGAATGGTGCGGCCGCGCGAGATGCGGGCGATGAACACGCCAACGAACGGCGCCCAGGAAATCCACCAGGCCAGTAAAAGATCGTCCAGCTTGCCAGCCACTTGCCGTCGCTGAAGGCGGCGGTCCGGAAGGACATCGAGACGAGATCACTGAGGTAGTAGCCGAGCGATTCGATCAGCGTGTCGAAAATGAAGATCGTCGGGCCGATGAGCGCCAGGAAAAGCAAGAGAAGGACAGCGATGAGCATGTTCATGTTGCTGAGGAACTGGATGCCCTTGCCGACGCCCGAAACGGCAGAGAGGATGAAGACGACGGTCAGGACGCGATGATGATCAGCGCGATCGTGGCTTTTGACCATGTAGAGAAATCGCACCGCTTTTGCCGCTCGTAACGGACAAGACTTCGTGCAAAAGCTTGTGTTCGGGGGGTGGGAAATGGCCGTGATCTAGCAAAGCGAAGGAAGAGAATAAGCGCGACGGCGCTCGAATACGGCAACAATGGCGACCGAAAAACAGCCCGGATGCAGCGCCAGTGGAAATAGGCGTATTGCATGGCGACCAGCGCCGCTTCCTTCGATTGTGGTTGGCCATGCCGTGTGGCGGCGCGCCGAAATGGAACACTGGTTCGGCGACGCCCAGAACATCAATCCGATGCCCATGCCGACGCTAAACATCATGCAGACCCAAGACACAGTGGAGAATTCAGGCTTTTCGTCGTCGTGTCCGAGCCTGATCTTGCCGAAGCGGCTGAGCGCCAGGAAGACCGCGAAGATAAGGAAGAAGGCCGTCGAGACGACGAAGCTCCAGCCAAAGGTCTTGATAATTCGGTTCAGAACGACCGTCGCGACAGCGTCAGACGTGCCGGGAGAGACGACACCGCAGAGTTCAAATCCGACGGCAATGACGATTGCCGGCCAGAATACGCCGGGGTCGATGCCCGGCACTGGTGTCGTGGACATCCGCGATGCCTCCAATTTTTCGCTGATCACCTCTCACGCCCGGCTCATTTAGGAGAGCATTTTCCGATCCGCCGGATCAGGTCGGTGCGCAACCTCTAGATGACGGAATGACGTAAGGTTAGGTCGACTGATCGCGACTTGATCGGACCTGAAACCGACGCTTTTTGTACAGCCGTCTAGAAATGGCTGCCTCGCTCAAGGCGCCAACTGGGTTACGCAAAAGCCGCTCGCAACGTCTCGAACGGCGCCAGCGCGCCGCGCACCTGGACCACCGCCGCCGCCAACTTGTGCGCCTTGGCGGCTGCTTCGACGGTGGCAGGCCACGCAGCCGCGCAGCCAGATAGCCGCCGTTGAACGAATCGCCCGCGCCGGTCGTGTCGACCGCTTTGACCGTAGGGCAGGGACTGTCGCGTTGGCCATGCTGCAGACGACCAGGCAGGGTTTTTCGCCATCCTTGACGACGATTTCCTTCACACCCATGTCTTGGCAAGCCGGTGGCGGTCGCCTGCAGGCTCCTTGTCGCCATAAAGCGCCTGCTCGTCGGGAAAGGTCGGCAGTGCGATGTCGGTGACGGCGAGCGCTGCCGCGATCGCAGCTTTCGCAGTGGCTGCGTCAGGCCACAGGCGTGGACGGTAGTTCGGGTCGAACGCGATGGTCGAGCCGTTGGCTCCGCGCGCGATACTTCAGCGCTGCGATCAGCGCCTCGCGCCGCCGGCTCGCAGGATCGCCAGCGTGATGCCGGAAAAATAGACCATCGACTGGTTTTCCAGGCTTTTCGCCAGTGCGCTTGCGTCGTCGGCAAGCTGGCGGGCGGCGGCATCGTTGCGCCAATAGGTGAAGGAACGCTCCGCGCCGGTCAGCGTGATGGCGTAGAGGCCGGGCCTCGCGCCGGAAATGATCGGGCTGGAAGCTGTGCCGATATCGTGTTCGGCCAGAAAAGCGAGCTGGTCGCGCGAAAAAGGATCGTCGCCGAAGGCGCTGACATAGTCGGCCTTGGCTCGGGGCCGATCAGCGCGCGCAAGGCCCAGACGGTGTTGAACGTGTCGCCGGCGAAGCCGAGTTTCCATGTGCCGTCGTCGCGGCCCGAGCCGGACAGCTCGATCATGCACTCGCCGATCGGACGCTACGGATTGAGGAAGGTCTGTTGCTTGGCGCGTTCATCTGTTCGCCCTACGATGCGTATCGTGCGGCACTACGACGAGACCGGAGGAAGACAAAGGCGCAACAATGCCGAAATCTGGCTCCGAAAGCTGATGGTTCCGCTGCTGGCGGCTGCTGACCGGTCTGTTGCCGGCACGGCGCAGCCCAGGCTACCGGCGCAACACGCTCTTCACGAGCATCGAGAAGCGGCAATCAGATCGAGGCATTCTCGCTGGCCAAGCTGCCGCCGAGGCCGCGCGGATCCGACCAACGAGGTTGACGACGACCCCGCCGCGATGGCGCTGGGGGCAACGCTGTTCTTCGACATGCGCATGTCGAAGAACGGCGCGGTGGCGTGCTCGACCTGCCACCAGATCGGCCGGCAGTTTCAGGACGGCATTCCGCTGGGCAAAGGCATCGCGAACGATGAACCGCCGCACGCAGCCGCTGGCCGGCGTCGCCTGGCAGCGCTGGTTCTTCTGGGACGGGCGCAAGGACAGCCTTTGGTCGCAGGCGCTGGCGCCGTTGGAAAAGCCGCAGGAGCATGGTCTCAACCGCACCTGGTACGCGCATTTCATGGCCGACAATTTCAAGGAGCGCTATGAGCGCATCTTTGGGCCGATGCCGGATCTGTCGAGCGTGCCGCGCCAATGCCGGGCCGTTCAATTCCGACGAGACACGAAACGCCTGGCGCGCGATGAGCGAAGCGGACCGCGATGCGGTCAATCGCGTCTTCGTCAACATCGGCAAAGCGATCGCAGCCTTCGAAACCTCGATCGATTTTCCGGAAACGCGCTTCGATCGTTTTGCAAAAGCCCTGGCCGAGGGACGCGAGCCGGAAGGCGATGCTGCTTTCTCGAACGAGGAGATTGCGGGCCTAAAATTGTTTGTCGGGCGCGGCAATTGTGATTTCTGCCATGCCGGCCCGCGCTTCACCGACGACGGCTTTCACAACACCGGCGTGCCGGCGGATCCTTCGCTGCCGATCGATCGCGGGCGGCGCGACGGTTTTGTCCAGCTCTTTGCCGACGAATTCAATTGCCGCGGCAAGTTCAATGCGGCGCCGCCGCGATATTGTCCGCCTGTCGAAGCATTCACTTTGACCGGCCGCGAGGTCGAGCGCGCTTTCAAGACGCCGTCGTTGCGGGGTGTCGCCGCGCGCCCGCCTTATATGCATGCCGGGCAGTTCGAGACTTTGGACCGTGTGGTCGATCATTATTCGACCGCTCCCGAAGCCGAGATCCGGCAGAAGCGAGGTTGCTCCGCTCAATTTGAGCGCGGAGGAGAAGGCGGCACTGATCGCGTTTCTGAAGACGCTGGACCCGTAGCTACCGGTCCTTCACCGTCTCCATCGCCACGAAGGTCGATGTCTGCGCCACATGGGGCAGGGCGGAGATGCGTTCGCCCAACACCCGGCGGTAGCTGCCGATATCGCGTGTGCGCACTTTCAGCAGATAATCGAAGCTCGCCGCCATCATGTGGCACTGCTCGATCTCGGCGACGGCGTTGACCGCCTTGTTGAAGGCATCGAGCGCCGCGGAGCGCGTATCGGAAAGCTTGACCTGCACGAAGGCGACGTGGCCCTCGCCGATGCGCTCGCGGTCGACGACGGCCGAGTAGCCGCGAATGATGCCGTCTTTCTCCAACCGCCGCACGCGCGCCTGAACCGGCGTCTTCGAAAGCCCAACCTTCTCGGCGAGCTCGTTCATCGACAATCGGCCGTCGCGGCCGAGCGCAGCGAGGATGTTTCGGTCGATCCGGTCCAATTGGTCTATTTCGATCATCATTGACCTTCAATTGGCAAGTTGATGGCAAAAGCTTAGATCAAATGGACTGAATTTTCCAGATTTACAGAACGACGCTCCGAAGCCCGTTGTGCTATTGCCTGGCATCGATTTTGATCAGTTTTGGCAGGCCGAAATGGCCGCCGTCTGGGAGGGGCAATGACCAAGCTCGACACGATCCGCAAAGAAATCCGCGCCAACTATCTGCCCGATGAAGACGAGGCGCTGAAGCGCCTCATCAAGCTGGCGAACCTCTCGGACAAGGATCGCAAGGCGATCTCCGACCGCGCAGCCGGCCTGGTGCGGCAGGTGCGTGGTTCGTCCGACCCAGCGCCTGATGGAGGTTTTTCTCTCGGCCTACGGCCTGTCGACCAAGGAAGGTGTCGCGTTGATGTGTCTGGCTGAGGCGCTGCTGCGCGTGCCGGACGCCGAAACGATGGACGATCTGATCAAGGACAAGATCGCGCCGCATGACTGGTCGGCGCATTCGGGCTCTTCGTCCTCGATCTTCGTCAATGCGTCGACCTGGGCGCTGATGCTGACCGGCCGCGTGCTGGACGAAGGCGAAGGCTCGATCGAGCGCACGCTGCGCGCCATGGTGCGGCGCCTGGGCGAGCCGGTGATCCGCACCGCCGTCGCGGCGGCGATGCGCGAAATGGGCGAGCAGTTCGTGCTTGGCCGCACGATCGCCGAGGCGCTGAAGCGCGGCAAATCGATGCTGCAAAAAGGCTATCTCTATTCCTATGACATGCTGGGCGAGGCGGCGCGCACCGAAGCCGATGCGCTGCGCTATCTGAAAGCCTATGCCGACGCCATCCAGTCGCTCAAGGCGAATTCCAAGGGCGACGACATCCGCAGGAACCCCGGCATCTCGGTCAAGCTGTCGGCGATCCATCCGCGCTACGAGGTTTCGCAGAAGGAGACGATGCTGCCGGTGATGGCCGAGCGGCTGCTGTCGCTGGCGCTGGCCGCCAAGGATGCCCGCATGGGTCTCAACGTCGACGCGGAAGAGGCCGACCGGCTGGATCTTTCGCTGGACGTCATCGAACGCGTGCTATCCGACAAGCGTCTCGCCGGCTGGGATGGTTTTGGCGTGGTCGTGCAGGCCTATGGCCCGCGCTGCGCCTTCGCCATCGACTGGCTGCATGCGCTTGCCGAAAAGCTCGATCGCAAGATCATGGTGCGCCTGGTCAAGGGCGCTTATTGGGACACCGAGATCAAGCGCGCGCAGGCACTTGGCCTGCCCGGCTATCCGGTGTTCACCCGCAAGGCCAACACCGACGTGTCCTATATGGCCTGCGCGCGGAAGCTGCTCGGCTACCGCGACCGCATCTATCCCCAGTTCGCCACGCATAACGCGCACACCGTCGCGGCAATACTGCAAATGGCCGGCGACCGTGACAGTTTTGAGTTCCAGCGCCTGCACGGCATGGGCGAGCAACTGCATGAAGAGGTGCGCAAGACCGAGGGCACTCGCACCCGCATCTATGCGCCTGTCGGCGCGCATTCCGACCTGCTGGCCTATCTGGTTCGCCGCCTGCTGGAAAACGGCGCCAACTCGTCCTTCGTGCATCAGTTGACCGACGAGGATGTCGCGCCGGAAGAAATCGCGCGCGATCCGCTGGAAACGGCTGTCGCGCAAGGTCCTGCCGCCAACCCGGCGATTTCGACGCCGGCAGCCATTTTCGGCATCGGCCGCAAGAATGCCAAGGGCTGGGACATCACCGACGCGAATACGCTGGTTGGGATCGACAAAGCCAAGGCTGGTTTCTCCAAGGCGCAGCAATGGTCTGCGAAACCGGTCAGCCGCGCCGCCGGCTACGGCAATGCGAAGGACATCACCAATCCCGCCAAGCCCGACGATATCGTCGGCAAGGTGACGGAGGCTAACGGCCAAGCAGGTCGCAACCGCGGTGAAGGCTGCGGTCGAAGCGCAGCCCGCCTGGGCGAAGACGCCGGTGGCCAAGCGCGCGGCAATCCTGATGAAGGCTGCCGATCTTTATGAAGACAACGCGGTCGAATTCTTCGCCCTGGCGACGCGCGAAGCCGGCAAGACACTGGCCGACGGCGTGGCGGAAGTGCGCGAGGCGGTCGACTTCCTGCGCTACTACGCCACTGAGGCAGAAAAGGCCGAAGCCGGCACCGAAGCGCGTGGCGTCATCGCCTGCATCTCGCCGTGGAACTTTCCGCTGGCGATTTTTACCGGCCAGGTCGCGGCTGCGCTCGTCACTGGCAATGCGGTGGTGGCCAAGCCGGCTGAACAAACGCCGCTGATTGCCGCGCGCGCTGTCGAATTGTTGCGCAAGGCAGGCGTGCCGGAGGATGTCATCCAGTTGCTGCCCGGCGACGGCCCGTCGGTCGGCGCGCCGCTGACAGCCGATCCGCGCATTGCCGGCGTCTGCTTCACCGGCTCGACCGACGTGGCAAAGCTGATCGAAAAGCAGCTAGCCAAGACGGCGGCCGCCGACGCCATGCTGATCGCCGAAACGGGCGGTCTCAACGCCATGATTGTCGATTCCACTGCTCTGCCGGAGCAGGCGGTGCGCGACATCCTGGCGTCGTCTTTCCAGAGCGCGGGCCAGCGCTGCTCCGCGCTGCGCATCCTCTACGTCCAGAAGGATGTCGAGAAAAAAGTGATCGAGATGCTGGAAGGCGCCATGAATGCGCTGAAGGTCGGCGATCCGTGGGAGCTGTCGACCGATGTCGGCCCGGTCATCGACGTGGACGCCCAAAAGTCGATCAAGGCCTACTGCGCCGATCTGGAAAAGGCGGGCAAGTTGATCGCCAAGCTCGATGCGCCGAAGGATGGCCGCTTCGTCGCTCCGCATGTTTTCCGTGTCAAAGGCATCGAGGAGATGGACCGCGAGATCTTTGGGCCGGTGCTGCATGTCGCGACCTTCAAGGCCAATGACCTCGACAAGGTGATTTCGTCAATCAACCGAAAGGGTTACGGCCTGACCTTCGGCTTGCATACGCGCATCGAGGGGCGGGTGCAGCATTTGGTCGATGCCATTCATGCCGGCAACGTCTATGTCAACCGCAACCAGATCGGCGCTATCGTCGGTTCGCAGCCCTTCGGCGGCGAGGGGCTGTCGGGCACCGGTCCGAAAGCCGGCGGGCCGCACTATCTGCGGCGGTTTCGCAAGGCGGTTGGCGGCGTTCAAGCAGTCTATTGGCGCAAGTGGATCGACCATCGCCGAAAAGGCGCTGAAAGATCATATCCCGGATGCCACACTGGGCGACTGGTCAACGCGGCCGGACCGCATCGCCATCCTGCGCAAGCATTTGCGCGGCAAGGCGTCTGCCGCCGTGAATGCCGCGGCAGGCATCGATTTCGGCGCGGTCGATCTGCCCGGCCCGACCGGCGAGGCGAATACATTGACGCTTGCATCCACGCGGCGTCGCGCTCTGCCTTGGGCCGGATGCGCGAAACACTGCTTTCGCAGGCCGTTCAGGCACTGGCAGCCGGCTGCGCCGTGCTGGCCGTTGCGCCCGGCGCGTCGTCCGCGCTCAACGCCCTGACCGGCAAGGGTCTCCCGATTGCCGCGCTGGATGGCGTGGTCGATCCGGCCCATCTCGCAAAGCTGCCGGTCGATGTTGTCGCGTTCGCCGGCGACGAGGGAGCGATGCGCGCCATTCGCCAGGCGCTGGCCGGGCGTGCAGGGCCGATCGTGCCGCTGGTCACCGAAGCCATCTATCCGGTTGCCTATGCGCATGAGCGCGCCGTGTGCGTCGACACGACTGCGGCCGGCGGCAATGCGAGCCTGCTGGCGGCGGCCTGACCGTTAGATCACGCCAGCGCCCAGTTCGGCACGCCAATGCGCGAGGCGATCTTTCAGGGTCGCATCGCGCACATAGTCCGAGGCGTCCTCGTCGATCGATTCGAGTTGCTTGAACGAAAAACTGTCCGCTCCGTGCGCATTCCAGGCCGCTTGCATCGCCGGATGCACGTTGGCGTCGGTGCGCAGGCCAAACCACAGCCGCGTCTGGATTTTTTCCAGATCGAGCGATGCGGCCAACCCAGACCTCATCATTGCCGGAGCAGCGCACGGCATAAATGCCGGCCGGCGCCTTGCGCTTCTTGTACTCCGCGACCGCAGCCTTTTTGTCGATGCTGTTCATCTTTTTTACCCGGGTGATATTGTATTGCGCATTTAATCCGGGTAAAAATAGATTGCAAGACCAGGAAGCTGCCGCATGAACGATTTTTCTCTGACACCCAGCACAGCCTTCGAGGGCGATCGAATGCTTGCGCGGGGAGCGCTCGGCGGATGTCGCGCTGATGGTGAAGGCGGCGCAGGATGAGCGGCCGAACGGCGATCTTTCTCACCTTTGACGATGCAACCGGCAAGGTGATCGACCTCGACCTGCGCGGCAGCGAAGACGACATTCGCCAACGATTGCGGGAGCGTGGTGAAGTCGCCAACAGCACTGCTCCGATCGGGCCGAAACCTGCCGGCCGCGGCCGTCCGAAGCTTGGTGTCGTTGCGCGCGAAGTCACGCTCTTGCCGCGGCAATGGGAGTGGCTGGCGGCGCAGCCGGCGGCGCCTCGCAGACCCTGCGGCGGCTGGTGGACCAGGCCAGGAGCGCAGGCGATGGCAAGGCGCAAGCGCGGGCAGCGCAGGAGGCCTGCTACCACTTCATGTCGGCGATGGCCGGCAATTATCCGCATTTCGAGGAAGCTGCTCGGGCGCTATTTGCCAACGATTTTGGGCGCTTGACGCAGCTTGTCGATGACTGGCCGCGGGATGTCCGCGATTATGCGTTGCGCCTGGCACACGCGCCTGGGTAGTGGACAAGTCGGCATCCAAGCGCCAATCGAGCACATTGGCTGTAAAATCCGCTCGTTTCCGACTGCATTATTTGCGATAGGCCTTTGTCGGGCGGTTTTGATGTGATTCAAGCATCAGCTACGATTGGGGTCTTCGGAAAAGCGGCAAGGAAGGCATGGCGAAGGATTCTCCTGGCGATTTCTATCCGTCGCCCCTTGTGGATCAGAATAGTCGGCCAGGCGCGGTGACGCGTCTCGTCGTCTTTATCGTCGTGCTCGCTATCTCTGCGGTCATCTTCTCGCTCTTCCGCAACAGGGTTGGCGATCCGATGCTGCTCGGCCTGCTGGGCATCCTGGCGATGATCGGTGTGGGCTATCTGTTCGCGACCGCCATCGGCTTCATCCAGGTCGTCCCGCGTTCGACGACCGACGATCTGGCGAAGTCCTTCGTCGATTCGATGGGCCAAGGTGTCCTTGTCGCCGATCCCAAGGGCCGCGTGATCTACGCCAACCGCGCCTATGCGGAGATGACCGGCGCAAGCACCGCCAGCGATGTGAAGACCATCGAGAACCTTCTGTCGGATGTGCCGGAAGCCTCGCCAGTGGTTCTGAAACTCGCCAGCGGTCTGAAAGACGGAAAAGCCGGGGAAGGCGAATTTCGCCTGGCCCAGGCGATCCGGCCCGGCTCCGATCCGGGTGCGCGCTGGTATTCGTTGCGGGCGCGCACCTTCCAGGCGCCGTCGCAAAAGCAGCCGTTGAGTGCCTGGCAGGTTGCCGACATTTCGCGCGAACGCGCCGAACAGGAGCGCTTCTTCCTCGACCTGCAAAAGGCGATCGACCATCTCGACCAGGCGCCGGCGGGCTTTTTTGCCGCCGATCCGGACGGCCGCGTGACCTATATCAACGCAACGTTGGCGGGGTGGCTGGGCATCGATCTGGCAAGCTTCTCGCCAGGCTCGACGACACTGCGCCAGATCATCGCCGGCGACGGCATTGCGCTGGTCAACTCCGTCAAGGCCGATGCCGGCACGACCCGCAACGCCGTGATCGATCTCGATCTGCATACGACCAAGGGCGAGGCGCTGCCCGTGCGATTCATGCATCGGGTTTCGGCTACCCGCGAAGGCTATAGCGGACCCAGCCGTACGATCGTGCTCAACCGCACGAAGGGCGAAGATTCCTCCGCCGACTTACGCGCCGCCGAAGTACGCTTCACGCGCTTCTTCAATTCGACGCCGATGGCCATCGCCGGCATCGACGCCAAGGGTCGGATCGTGCGCACGAATGCGCCGTTCCTGTCGCTGTTCGAAACGGTCGTCGATCGCGACGCGGTCGAGCGCAGGGTGCGCTTCGAGCAGGTGATCCACGAGCGCGACCGTGCAGCATTCAACGCCGCCGTGGATCGGGCTCGCCAGCGTCAGGCTGACATTTCGCCGATCGATACCGTGTTGCCCGGAAACGACGACCGGCACATCCGCGTCTACGTCAATGCGGTGGCCGATAGCGCTGACGATGAGAGCGCCGACGAGGCGGCGATCGTCTACGCGGTCGACGTGACGGAGCAGAAGGCGCTCGAAGGCCAGATGGCGCAGAGCCAGAAGATGCAGGCTGTCGGTCAGCTCGCCGGCGGCATCGCGCACGACTTCAACAATGTGCTCACCGTCATCATCATGGCGACGGACCTCCTGTTGGCAAACCACCGCCCGTCGGACCCGTCCTTCCAGGACATCATGACGATCAAGCAGAACGCCAACCGCGCCGCGTCGCTGGTTCGGCAATTGCTCGCCTATTCGCGCAAGCAGACGCTGCGCGCCGAGGTGCAGAGCCTGACCGATGTGCTGGCCGATCTGCGCATGCTTCTGACGCGTCTCGTCGGCACCAACGTCAAGCTGAAGATCGACCACGGACGCGATCTCTGGCCAGTGAAGATCGATATCGGCCAGTTCGAACAGGTGATCGTCAACCTCGCGGTCAATGCGCGCGATGCCATGCCGCAAGGCGGCGACCTGACGTTGCGCACCAAGAACGTGTCGGCCAGCGACTGTGCGGCTTACGGCTATCGCGAACTCTCAGCAGCCGACTACGTGCTGGCAGAGATCGAAGATACCGGCTCGGGCATTCCCCCGGAGGTGTTGACCAAGATCTTCGAGCCGTTCTTCACGACGAAGGAGGTTGGCAAGGGCACCGGCCTTGGACTTTCGATGGCCTACGGCATCATCAAGCAGACCGGTGGTTTTATCTTCTGCCGATTCCGAAGTGGGCAAAGGCACGACCTTCCGCATCTTCCTGCCGCGCCATGTGCCTGGGGCCGCGGAGGCGACAAAGCCGGCGCTGCAAACGGCGCGGCGGCCGCGGCTCCGCGTGCGCGCCAAGGAAACGCGCGACCTGACAGGCTCCGCAACGGTGTTGCTGGTCGAGGATGAGGACGGCGTGCGCATGAGCGGCAAGCGCGTGCTGACCTCGCGCGGCTACACGGTTCACGACGCGGCGTCCGGCGTCGAGGCTCTGGAGATTTTCAAGCAGCTCGACGGCAAGGTCGATGTCGTCGTCTCCGACGTCGTGATGCCGGAAATGGACGGCCCGACGCTGCTTGCGCGAACTGCGCAAGCTCCAGCCGGACATCAAGTTCATCTTCGTTTCCGGCTATGCCGAAGACGCCTTCGCCAAAAACCTGCCGGAAGACGCGAAATTCGACTTCCTGCCAAAACCCTTCTCGCTGAAGCAACTGGCGACGGTGGTGAAGGACATGCTGGAATCGGCGTAGGGGCGTAGGCGATGACCGCGATCACCACGATCGGCTTCGATGCCGACGATACGCTGTGGCAGAACGAGCATTTCTTCCGGCTTACGCAGGAACGTTTTGCGTCGCTTCTGGCCGATCACGCCGATCCCGCGATGCTGGGTCAGCGGTTGCTGGACGCGGAACGGCGCAACCTCGAGCTCTACGGCTTCGGCATCAAGGGTTTCGTGCTGTCGATGATCGAAACGGCGATCGAGGTGACCGAGGGACGCGTGCCCGGCAGCGTGATTGCTCAGATACTGGAGGCAGGCCGCGAGATGCTGGCGCATCCGGTCGATCTTTTGCCCGGACGCGGCGAAACGCTGGAGGCGCTGACGGGTCGCTACCGCCTCGTTCTGATTACCAAGGGCGACCTGTTCGACCAGGAGCGCAAGATCGCCGCGTCGGGATTGGCGGAGTTGTTCGACGGCATCGAGATCGTCAGCGACAAGTCGCCGTCCAGCTATGAACGCATCTTTGATCGGCATGGTGACGGAGCGGCGCGCGCCATGATGGTCGGCAACTCGCTCAAATCCGATGTGGTGCCTGCATTGGAGGCGGGTGCATGGGGCGTCTTCGTGCCGCACGACCTGACCTGGGAACTGGAACATGCCGAAGAACCGGTCAAGTCATTCTCGCTATCGCAGCGTCAGTTCACTTGGCGAAATACCGGCGTTGCTAGACTCACTGCAGTTCGATTAGATTGTTAACCATACTGGGGTTCTAGTGTGCCCGTGGGCAAACCGGGTGCTTGGAAATGGGCGGGGTAATCGAAATGCACCGTGTGGTCGAAGATCACGCGAAGAAGCGGTTGACTGATCCGGTCGACATCGCGAAGGCGATTCTAGCCATGTCCGCAAAGGGCGTGCCGGCGGAGCGGCTTTTGCCGAACTGATGAAGATCTTCTACATCGATCTCGACCAGTACAACGCCGTCATTCATGGCAGGGCTGCCAACGATCGCGATAAGAGGTCAGGCAGCTTCGCGGCTTAGCGCCTCAATCTCGCACATGGTCGGCCGATGGCCGCGCAGATAAAGCGCGCAGGTTGTGCGCAGCATCGACGCAAAATTTGGGATCGCGCCATTGATCTCAAGCGCCTCGTCATAAAGCTTTGAGATGAATTTCGGCGTCGTCAGGCTCTGGCCCGCGGCGATCTCGTCCAGCAGCTCCCAGAACGTCGCTTCGAGCTGGATGCTGGTCGAATGTCCGCCGATGCGGATCGAGCGGTTGATCTGGCGATAGCCTTCCGGATCCTGGCCGGCAAAAACCCTGCACATCGAAAATCCTCCCGATCTTCTTGTTGGCCGTCGGTCGCGGCATTCTGCAGTTTTGGCAAGTTTTGACCCTAAAGCCGCGTCCCGCAATCGGACTTTCGGTCGACGCTTGCCGGTGCTGAGCAATGATCGCTGCAGCGATCAGCGCAGTAACGCCGCTTTTCCGGGCGTGGTAACGGGCTGCCACCACTCATTGCGCGGCCGGCGCATAATCGCCTCCGAGCATGAAATCCGGAGGCTGATTGGCGAAGGCGATCCACTCCATGATCCGCGTGCTCGACGAGGCGCGCTCGGTCGATTTCTACAAGAGCTTTCGGCCTCGAGGTCGCCGACCGGCTCGATTTCGAGACCTTCACGCTGGTCTATCTGCGCAACGCCGAGGCCGATTTCGAGGTCGAGCTGACCGTCAACAAGGGCCGCACCGAGCCCTACGCGCTGGGCGACGGCTACGGCCATATCGCCTTCTCGCGTCGACGACCTCGACGCCGAGCATGACCGCTTCGAGCGCGCCGGCCTCAAGCCCGAAGAAGATCAACGAATTCAACCGCGATGGCGGCGCTGATGGCGCGGTTCTTCTTCGTCGAGGATCCCGACGGCTACAAGATCGAGGTTCTGCAGAAGCACGGCCGCTACAGATAGCGGGTTGGCCGCGGCGAGGAGGCCGCGACCGTACCAGCCAACAGGCGCGCCTCAGGGCGCCAACAGCAAGCAAGGGAGGAACAAAATGGTCACGATCTACGACGCGAACCGGGCTCTCGCGCCGCGAGCTTCTGAAGCGCGGCCGGCGCCGGCGCGCTGCTGGTCATCGCGGCTCAGCGCGTGCTCATCAGCCACCGAGGCCTGGGGCCTCGAGAGCACGGCGCTCAAGCCGGAAACCATGGCGACGCTGATCCAGATGGCGCGCGACATCTATCCGCACGACCGGGTGCCGACAAATACTACGCCGTCGCGGTCAAGGGCCATGACGAGAAGGCCGGCAAGGACCCGCAAGCTCAAGGACTGATCGAGGACGGCATCGCCGAGCTCGACACAGAAGTCCGGCGACGGCGGCTATACGCGGCCTCGGCTGGGAGGACGAGCGCGTCGACGCTGCTGCAGCAGATCGAGGCGACGCCGTTCTTCCAGACGGTCCGCGGCGGCCTCGTCGTCGGCCTCTACAACCAGAAGGAGGTCTGGCCGATCTTCGGCTACGAGGGCGAGTCCTCCGCCAAGGGCGGCTACATCGACCGCGGCTTCAACGACATCGAGTGGCTCTGAGCCGCCGACCGCCGGTCCGACAGTCTCGCCAATCACTGACTGGCAGGGAGGAAACCATGGCAGCACCATATGATCTGAACGACGACAGCGTGGTCGTCATCATCGGCTCCGGCGCCGGCGGCGGCACGCTCGGCAACGAACTGGCGCAGAAAGGCATCGAGGTCGTCATCCTCGAGGCCGGCGGCCGCGCATCGAAGATCGAGGATTTCGTCAACGACGAGTGGGCTAGTTTCAGCCAGCTCGCCTGGCTCGACAAGCGCACCACCTCGGGCACCTGGCGCGTGTGCCAAGGATTTCCCGAACCTGCCGGCCTGGATCGTCAAGGCGGTCGGCGGCTCGACCACGCACTGGGCCGGCGCCTCGCTGCGCTTCCAGGAGCACGAGTTCAAGGCGAAGACCGAACTATGGCGACGTCGCCGGCGCGAACCTGCTCGACTGGCCGATGACGCTCGCCGAGCTGGAGCCCTAGTACGCCAAGGCCGAGGACAAGATGGGCGTGACCCGCACCAACGGCATCCCCGGCCTGCCCGGCAACAACAACTTCAAGGTGCTGAAGGCCGGCGCCAAGAAGCTCGGCTACAAGGAATGCCACACCGGCCGCATGGCGATCAATTCCGGCCGACCGCGACGGCCGCATGGCCTGCCAGCAGATCGGCTTCTGCTTCCAGGGCTGCAAGTCGGGCGCCAAATGGTCGACGCTCTACACCGAGATCCCGAAGGGCGAGGCGACCGGCAAGCTCGAGGTGCGGCCGCAATCGCCAGGTGCTGAAGATCGAGCACGACGACAGCGGCAAGGTGACCGGCGTCGTCTATGCCGACAAGGACGGCAAGCATGCAGCGCCAGAAGGCGCGCGTCGTCTGCGTCGCCGGCAACTCGATCGAGAGCCCGCGGCTGCTGCTGAACTCGGCCTCGACCAAGTTCCCGGACGGGCTCGCCAATTCCTCCGGCCAGGTCGGCCGGAACTACATGCGGCACATGACCGGCTCGGTCTACGCGATCTTCGACAAGCCGGTGCACATGTATCGCGGCACGACCATGGCCGGCATCATCCAGGACGAGGCGCAAGCACGATCCGTCGCGCGGCTTCGTCGGCGGCTACGAGCTGGAGACGCTGTCGCTCGGCCTGCCGTTCATGGCGGCGTTCCTCGATCCCGGCGCCTGGGGCCGCGGCTTCACCTCCGCGCTGGACCACTACGACCACATGGCCGGCATGTGGATCGTCGGCGAGGACATGCCGCAGGAGAAGAACCGCATCACCCTGCACACGAGCTAGAAGGACAAGTACGGCCTGCCGGTCCCGAACGTGCATTTCGACGACCATCCCAACGACGTCGCCATGCGCAACCATGCCTACAAGCAGGGCATGGCGATCTACGACGCGGTCGGCGCGACGCGCACCTTCCCGACGCCGCCCTATCCCTCGACGCACAATCTCGGCACCAACCGGATGAGCGAGAAGGCGCGGACGGCGTGCGTCAACAAGCATGGCCAGACGCACGACATCAAGAACCTGTTCGTCTCCGACGGCAGCCAGTTCACCACCGGCGGCGCGGAGAACCCGACGCTGACCATCGTCGCGCTGGCGATCCGCCAGGCCGACTACATCGCGCAGGAGATGGGTGCGAAGAATATTTGAGTCAGGCGACAGGCCGCGCTGGCGCCGCGCGGCCTGTCGTAACGTTTGGTTAACCATACGGGAGCAGTCTGAGCACTCAGGGAGGATAACCTTGAGGAACATACGATGTTCAGCTCAAGCCTCTCGACGCCCGGCCTGATCGCCCTAGGTGCGACTATTTTCCTGATATCGTCCTGTGTGGCTGGGTCGGCGCATGATGCGCCGACTGGCTGGAAATATCCCTATGCCTGTTGTTCCGGCATCGACTGCCGGCCCGTTTCGAAGAAGCAGATCAGCGAACGGCCGGAAGGCTTTGTCATCAAGAACACTGGCGAGGTGATCGCTAGCAGCGACACGCGGCTGAGAGATTCGCCGGACGGCGAATATCATTGGTGCTCGGTCGCCGGCGAGGAAACCTCGCGCACGATCTGCCTGTTCGTGCCGCCGCGCGGTTTCTGATCGCTACGACTTGTTGACCTGCGCCTTGGCGAAGCCTGCCATCGTGGCATAGCCGCGCACGATCGCCTCGCGTTCCTCATAGCTGGCGACGGTCTCGATGTCGTCGAAGCCATCTGGCGCTCTGGCCTCGACCATGTCGATGACGCCTTCCGGCCCGCCGCGGCGATTGGCCAGCGTGATCGCGCTCGTCGCCGGCCGGCGCTCGGCATCATAAGCCGCCAGCGCGTCCTCTATCGATGCGCCTGAAGAAAGATGGTTGGCGAGGGCGCGCGCATCGAGGATTGCCTGGCTCGCCCCATTCGACCCGACGGGATACATCGGATGCGCGGCATCGCCGAGCAGCGTCACCCGGTCGAATGACCAGCGGGGTAGGGGGTCGCGGTCGCAGTTCGGGTATTCGTAGAAAGCACCGGTCGCCGCGACCAACGTGGCCGGGTCGACGAAGTCCAGGCGGAAGTGGTCGCGCACGAAGGGCAGGGCGTCTTCCAGCCGGCCGTAGCGGTTCCAATCTTCGGAGCGCGCCGGCGTTGCGCCATGTTCGCCGGTCCGCGCCATGATCGCCCAGTTGGTCAGCCGGGACTCCGGTTTGGCCGGGTCATGCGCGATCGGATAGTAGACGAACTTGGCAAAGTTGCCGCCAGCGATCGCCATGGTCCGGCCGTCGCGCCAGATCGGCCATTCGATGATGCCGCGCCACAGCATGATGCCGCTCCAGATCGGCGCACCTTCATCGGGGATAAAGCTGGCGCGCGGACCGCTGAGTGAATGCCGTCGGCGCCGATAAGAAGATCGCCGCGTGCGGTGGAATGCGTCGCGCCGTCCTCAAGATGCAGCGACACGCTTGCCGCATCCTGGCTGAAGCCCGTGACTTTGTGGTTGGCGTGGATGATCTTCGCGACCCAGCCGCTCGACAACCGCTTCGTGCAGGATGCCGAGCAGCCGGCCACGATGAATGCTGATCTGGGGCACATCATAGCCGGCATCCAGTCCGCGCAACTCGCTCCACACCGTCTGGCCGAAGCGATTGCGTCAGGACAAGTTCGCGCGTGCGGATGCCACGCGGCGTCAAGTGCGTCCATCAGGCCGATGCCGGCGAGTTCCTTGACGGCGTGCGGCAAAAGGTTGATGCCCACGCCAAGTTCGCGCAGTTGCGGCTGCCGTTCGTAGATCTCAACATCGATGCCTGCGCGATGAAGCATCAATGCCGTCGTAAGGCCGCCAATGCCGCCGCCTGCGATCAGCACTTTCATGGGTGGAAGTCTAGAGCCGGCCGGTGCGTTGACCTCAACCGATGAAGCCGGACAACATCAATTCCGGTCACCGGGATGCTGCTACAACGGAATGTTGTCGTGCTTCTTCCAGGGGTTGGACAGGTCCTTGTTGCGCAGCATTCTGAGCGCACGCGCCACACGCCGGCGGGTCGAATGCGGCATGATCACCTCGTCGACCCAGCCGCGCTCGGCGGCGACGAAAGGCGACAGGAAGCGGTCTTCATAGGCCTTGGTGTGGGCCGCGATCTTGTCCTTGTCGCCAATATCCTTGCGGTAGATGATCTCGACCGCGCCCTTCGCGCCCATGACGGCGATCTGCGCCGTCGGCCAGGCATAGTTCATGTCGCCGCGCAGATGTTTTGAGGCCATGACGTCATAAGCGCCGCCATAGGCTTTGCGCGTGATGACCGTGACCTTCGGTACGGTCGCCTCGGCATAGGCGAACAGCAGCTTCGCGCCGTGCTTGATCAGCCCGCCATACTCCTGCGCCGTGCCCGGCAGGAAGCCCGGCACGTCGACGAAGGTGACGATCGGGATGCCAAAACAGTCGCAGAAGCGCACGAACCGCGCCGCCTTGCGGCTGGCGTCGGAATCGAGCACGCCGGCCAGCACCATCGGCTGGTTGGCGACGAAGCCAACGGTGCGACCCTCGACGCGGCCGAAACCGGTGACGATGTTTTTGGCGAAACTCGCCTGGATCTCGAAGAAGTCGCCTTCATCGATGGTTTTCAGGATCAGCTCCTTGATGTCGTAAGGCTTGTTGGCATTGTCGGGGATCAGCCGGTCGAGCGACATGTCATGATCAGTCACCGACTGGTAGCATTCGACTTCCGGTACGTCGGCGGTGTTTGAGGCCGGCAGGAGGTCGACCAGCCGGCGCATCTGCAGCAGCGCCTCGACGTCATTGTCATAAGCGCCGTCGGCGATCGAGCTCTTGGTCGTATGAACAGATGCGCCGCCGAGCTGTTCGGCCGTCACCGTTTCGTTGGTGACCGTTTTCACCACATCCGGCCCGGTGACGAACATATAAGAGGTGTCGCGCACCATGAAGATGAAGTCGGTCATGGCCGGCGAGTAAACGTCGCCGCCGGCGCAGGGTCCCATGATGACGGAGATCTGCGGGATGACGCCTGACGCCAGCACGTTGCGCTGGAAGATTTCGGCATAGCCGCCGAGTGCCGCGACGCCTTCCTGGATGCGGGCGCCGCCGGCGTCATAAATGCCAATGATCGGCGCGCGGTTGCGCAGCGCCATCTCCTGCACCTTCACCACCTTCTCGGCATGCGCCTCGGACAGCGAACCGCCGAACACGGTAAAATCCTTGGCGAAGACATAGACGGGCCGGCCGTTCACCGTGCCCCAGCCGGTGACGACGCCGTCACCCGGAATTTTGGTCTTCTCCATGCCGAAATCGGTGGAGCGATGCTCGACATACATGTCGAATTCTTCGAAGGAGTCTTCGTCGAGGAAGATTTCGAGCCGCTCGCGCGCGGTCAGCTTGCCGCGTTTGTGCTGGGCGTCGATGCGCGCCTGCCCGCCGCCGGCTCGGGCCTCAGTCGCGACGGCGCTCGAGTTCCTTCAGCACATCCTTCATGGTCCCTCCCCGAACGTTTGGCAGGCGATCTTGATACCACGCCGCGAAAGCGCTGGTAAGCTGGCCGCCGCGGCGTTCCGCTCACGGCGGCTGTGCTCCAGCGAACTACCAGGTGCCGGTATTCGCCATCGACGCCCAAGGCTCGGCCGCCGGCAGGCGCTCGCCCTTTTGCAGCAGCTCGAAGGAAATGCCGTCGGGCGACTTGACGAAGGCCATGTTGCCGTCGCGCGGCGGGCGGTTGATGGTGACGCCGCTGTCCATGAGCTTCTGGCAAGTGTCGTAGATATTGTCGACCTCGTAGGCGAGGTGGCCGAAATTGCGCCCGCCCTTGTAGTCTTCCGGATCCCAATTGTAGGTCAGCTCGAGAAGCGGCGCCTTGTTGGAAACGCCGGTTGCCTCGTCGTCGGATGCTGCGAGGAAGATCAGCGTGAAGCGGCCCTGCTGGCTTTCGGTGCGGCGCACTTCCTTCATGCCGAGCTTGTTGCAGTAAAAATCGAGCGATTGGTCGATGTCCGTCACGCGGACCATGGTGTGCAGATAGCGCATAGGGGTTCTCTCTTGGGGTTCCTGCTGAGCATAGACTGCCCGCTTATCGTGTCGCAACCGAACTGATCTGTTGAGAACAAGTCACAGCGCCTAGCTCATTAGTGAAAATCGCATTAGCGGCCCTTGCGTCAGCGAGCATCCTCAATGTTATCCTGACAATACAGAATCAGTTGCCGAGTATCAAAAAAAGGGGTGCGTTCGGATGGGGGACAAGACCTCTCTCCCGGGGCGCGTGGGGACCTTCGACAGCGTTTCACCGGGGGACACCGGCGTCTCGGCCGACCTGACCGAGATCGCCGGTTCTATCAAATGGTTTGACGTTTCCAAGGGCTACGGCTTCATCTTGCCTGACGACGCCGAACTCGGCGACGTGCTGATCCATGTCACCTGCTTGCGCAAGGATGGATTTCACACGGCGCTGCCGGGCGCACGCGTCGTCTGCCTGGTGAAGCAAGGCGACCGCGGTTTCCAGGCTTTCCGGGTGCTGGCGATGGACAATTCCACCGCACAACATCCTTCCGAGGACCAAGAACAGCGCACGCATGTGGCCGTGACCGCCGAAAGCGGTCTCGAGCGGGCACTGGTGAAATGGTTCAACCGCACAAAAGGTTTTGGTTTCCTGACGCGCGGCGAGGGCACCGAGGACATATTTGTCCACATGGAAACGCTGCGCCACTTTGGCATCGCGGAGTTGCGGCCGGGGCAGGTCGTGCTGGTGCGCTACGGTCGTGGCCACAAGGGCCTTATGGCTGCCGAAATTCATCCCGATATAGGCACATTGCCTCACTAGTGTCCCGATTCTGAAATTCGCTAGCGTTCGATATCAAGCTCGGAGCGAATTTCAGAAATCAAAGGGACACTAGCAACTTCTTGATTTCTAGTGTCGTTTTGATTTCGAAGTTCGCCCTAGAGCTCGATATCGGAATGAAGCGAACTTCGAAATCACGACACTAGCGGGTTCGGCGGAAGACATGACATTGAAAAATTGGCGCGTGCGTGGAACGGCAGCACTGGCGGCTGCCTTGCTTTCACTCATGGCAACGTCGGCCTGTGTCGCCAACAATCAGGCCATGGTGCTGCCGGTCGATCCGACACCGTTGGTTGCCGAGACCGACGGCGGCGAACACGCTTTCAAGGTCGAAATCGCCGACGATCAGGCCGAACGGACGGCCGGCCTGATGTACCGCAATTTCCTGCCCGACAATCAAGGCATGCTTTTCGTCTTCGACGAGACGCAGCAGGTCGGCTTCTGGATGAAGGACACGCCGCTGCCGCTCGACCTTATTTTCATCGATGAGGCGGGCCGCGTTGCCGGCGTCCGTGAAGGCAAGCCGCTTTCGGAAGCGCTCATTTCGCCCGGTGTGCCTGTGCGCTTCGTGCTCGAGTTGAAAAAGGGCACTGCGGCCAAGGCCGGCATTGAAGATGGCGATGTGATCCGCCATCCTAGGATCGAAAATCCGATCCAGCCGACGAACCCCGGCTGATTCATCCAGACCTACCGGACCATACTTGCATGCAGCGTTTCAGCCATGACGGCTTCGATCTGGCCTTTGTCGACCGCGCGGCCGACGGCGGCTCGGGCGAGCCGGTGCTTCTGATCCACGGCTTTGCGTCGAATCATTTCACCAATTGGGTGTCGCCGGGCTGGATGAAGACGCTGGCGGAGGCCGGATATCGTTCGATCGCGTTCGACAATCGCGGTCACGGCGAGTCGTCGAAAAGCTACGACCCGGCCGACTACACGCCGACCAAGATGGCATCCGATGCGACGGCGCTGCTTGATCACCTCGGCATCGAGAAGGCGCATGTCATGGGTTATTCCATGGGCGCGCGCGTCTCGGCATTCCTGGCGCTGGAAGAACCGCAGCGCGTCGCGACTTTGGTCTTCGGTGGCTTGGGCATCGGCATGGTCGACGGCGTCGGCGATTGGGACCCGATCGCCGATGCGTTGATGGCGCCTGACCCGTCGCTGACGACCCATCCGCGCGGCAGGGCATTCCGCACCTTCGCCGACCAGACCAAGAGCGACCGTCGGGCGCTTGCAGCCTGTATCGCCACCTCGCGCGAATTGCTGAGCGAAGACGAGATGAGCCGCATCACGCAGCCGACGCTCATCGCCGTCGGCACCAAGGACGATATCGGCGGCTCGGCGAGCGAACTGGCCGCGCTGATGCCAAACGCCCAAAGCTTCGACATCGAGGGCAGGGACCACATGCTTGCCGTCGGCGACAAGGCCTTCAAGGCGCGCGTGCTGGAGTTCCTGCGGGCGAATCCAATTAAAGGCTGATGCAGGCGGTGCATCGCCTCGGGGCGGACACGCACGCTGAAACAGCTTCTGGATTCAGACCGAAAAGCTGGTGCCGCAGCCGCAGGAGGCCACGGCATTCGGGTTCTTGATCTGGAACGACTGGCCCATCAAATCGTCGACGAAGTCGATGACCGAGCCGCCCATGTAGACGAGCGACAATTCGTCGATCAGAACGGTGGCGCCGTCGCGCTCGATGGCGACGTCGTCGTCGTTGCGCCCTTCAGTCAGATCCATCTTGTAGGAAAAGCCCGAGCAGCCGCCGCCTTCGACAGAAACGCGCAGCGCGGATTTGCCGGGTTCGGACGAGACAATTTTGGCGATCCGCTTGGCGGCGGCCTCGGTCATCTCGACTTTCATGCCAGTCTTCGCGTCGGCGCCCATCGCCATCACCTTGCAATTGATTTCAAGCCATAGGTATGAAGCCGCAGGGGGCAAGTCAACAAGCGGCGGTTGGCGCGGATCGAGGGGCTGTGGTCGACAAGGACAAGGCGCTGGAAGGGATCGGCTTCGGCTACCGGCCGCGCGCAGCCTATGCCTGCGATCCGGAGCAATCGCGTGGCCGCCTCTTCAACGAGGCTGAAAGTGCGACCCGCACGCCTTTCCAGCGCGACCGCGACCGCATCATCCACTCGACGGCGTTCCGCCGGCTGAAACACAAGACGCAGGTCTTCATCGCCCATGAAGGCGATCATTTTCGCACGCGGCTGACCCATACGATCGAAGTCGCGCAGATCGCGCGGGCGTTGGCGAGAGCGCTGCGCGGCGACGAGGATCTCGCCGAGGGTGTCGCGCTGGTGCACGATTTCGGCCACACGCCGTTCGGCCACACCGGCGAGGAGGCGCTGAACGAGAAGCTGAAGGAGTGGGGCGGGTTCGACCACAATGCCCAGTCGCTCAGGATCGTCACCCGGCTGGAGCGCCGTTACGCCGAATTCGATGGCCTGAACCTGACCTGGGAGACGCTGGAAGGGCTGGTCAAGCACAACGGCCCCCTGACCGACGCGGCCGGAAAAGGGCTGAAAGGGCCGGTGCCACAGGCGATCCGCGACTACTCGGAGCTGCACGACCTGCATCTGTCGGAATATCGCCAGTCTCGAGGCCCAATGCGCGGCGATTGCCGACGACATCGCCTACAATTCGCATGACATCGACGATGGCTTGCGTGCCGGATTGCTGACGCTGGAGCGATTGACGGAAACGCCGTTGCCGGCTGCCATCCTGAACGAGATCGACCGGCTCTATCCGACGCTCGATCCGGTGCGGCGCGGGCACGAGCTGATGCGCCGTCAGATCACGGCCATGGTCGAGGATGTCATCGTGACCTCCAAGGCAAATCTGGAACGGATCGCGCCGCAGTCGGCGGACGAGGTTCGCCGGGCCGGCGAGACGATTGTCGCGCTTTTCCGATGCCATGCGTGACAAGGAAAAGGCGCTGAAGACGTTCCTCTATGCCAATCTCTACCGCCATCCGGACGTCATGCGCGTGCGCGTTGGCGCCGAGCAGATCGTACGCGACCTGTTCGACGCTTATTTCGCCGACCCGCGCGCCATGCCGGAAGGCTGGCGCGAAGGCCTGGACCGCGCTCAGGATCGCATCAAGGCGCGCAGCGTTGCTGATTTCCTGGCCGGCATGACCGATACCTATGCCATCAAGGAACACCAGCGCCTGTTTGACCGAACCCCGGATTTGGGCTAGGGCCCGGGCAAAATTTTCGGCCAGCCACCAGGCTGCGGGCCGTGCAAACGATCAGAGACCACGCATGAACATCTTCGCCGACTTCACCGGTCGGATCGCAAAAATCGTCCAGGCTTTTGACCTGAAAGACAATTCCGGCGCGCTGGTCGACACCTCGCGCATAACGGTCGAGCCGCCGCGCGACGCCAGCCACGGCGATCTGGCGACCAATGCCGCCATGGTGCTGGCAAAGCCTGCCGGCCAGAACCCGCGCGCCTTGGCCGATCGCATTGTCGCCGAACTGGTCAAGGATGCGGACGTCGAGCGGGCGGATGTCGCAGGTCCCGGCTTCGTCAACCTGAAACTCAAGGACGAATTCTGGCGCAAGCTCTTGGTCAACATCCTGGAGCAGGGCGCCGATTTCGGCCGGCAGACCGCTGGGCGCCGGCAAGAAGGTCAATGTCGAATATGTCTCGGCCAACCCGACCGGGCCGATGCATGTCGGCCATTGCCGGGGCGCGGTCGTCGGCGACACCTTGGCCAATATGCTGGCCTTTGTCGGCTATGACGTGACCAAGGAATATTACATCAACGATGCGGGCGTGCAGATCGACGTGCTCGGCAAGTCGGTGTTGCTGCGCTATCGCGAAGCTCTGGGCGACGATATCGGCGAAATACCGGCCGGGCTCTATCCGGGCGACTATCTGGTGCCGGTCGGCCAGGCCCTGGCCAAGGAATTCGGTCGCGGCTTGTTGCAGATGCCGGAAGACGAGGCGCTGGCTATCGTCAAGGACAAGACGATCGACGCGATGATGCAGTTGATCCGCGAAGATCTGGCGCTGCTCAACGTCCGTCACGAGGTGTTCTTCTCGGAGCGCACGCTGCATGCGGACAACGCCAGGGCGATCCAGTCAGGCATCAATGCGCTGACGATGGCTGGTCACGTCTACAAGGGCACGCTGCCGCCGCCGAAAGGCCAAAAGCTGGAAGACTGGGAAGATCGCGAGCAGACCTTGTTCCGCTCGACCGCGGTCGGCGACGACATGGACCGGCCGCTGGTGAAATCCGACGGCTCCTACACCTATTTCGCCGCCGATGTGGCCTATCTCTACGACAAGTTCGGCCGTGGGTTCGACGAGACCGTCTTTGTGCTCGGCGCCGACCATGGCGGCTATGTGAAGCGGCTGGAAGCACTTGCCAAGGCAATCTCCGGCGGCAAGCTCGAGATGACCGTGCTGCTGTGCAACCTGGTCAAGCTGCTTCCGCGACGGCGAGCCGGTGCGGATGTCGAAGCGGGCCGGCGAGTTCGTGACGCTGCGCGAGGTGGTCGAGGAGGTCGGCCGCGATGCGATTCGCTTCATGATGCTTTACCGCAAGAATGACGCGCCGCTCGATTTCGACTTCGCCAAAGTGACCGAGCAGTCGAAAGACAATCCGGTGTTTTACGTGCAATACGCGTCGGCCCGCTGCCACTCCGTTTTCCGCCAGGCAAGGGAGCAGTTTCCGGGCGCGAAATTCGACCGCAAGGAGTTGAGCGCTTCGGTGCATCTGCTTGGCGACGAAGGCGAAATTGCGCTTGGTCAAGAAGCTGGCCGAATATCCGCGTCTCGTCGCAGCGGCAGCCGAAGCACACGAGCCGCATCGCCTCGCATTTTACCTCTACGACCTCGCCAGTACTTTCCACGCGCACTGGAATCGGGGCACGGATAATATAGACTTACGCTTTGTTAAGGCTAACGATCGATTATTGTCCGATGCCAGGCTGGGTCTGGTGCAGGCAGTCTCCGATGTCCTGACATCGGGCCTGGGGTTGATCGGGGCGGATGCGCCGACCGAGATGCGCTAGGGGCACCTGTCACCTTTTGCCCACATTACGCTGGTACGGGCCAACCGGCTCTCGCCCCATGGGCGCGGGCAAGTGTGTGAGAAGTGAGTATGGCTGATAAGACCTCGAATGGCGCTTCAGGCCGTTCCGACCTGGATCCCTTTGCCGAGCTGACAAAGATCATGGGTTTCGACCCGAGAGTGCCGGTCGAGGCTTCAAAGCCCGCTGCGGCCAGTCAATCGCCAGCGTCTGCGGATGCTGTTGCGGAGCCGCTCGCTGGCGAGGATTTCAGCATTGACCTGGAGCAGGAACTTCTCGGCGCCATTGACGGCGACGAACGTGTTTCGGCCGAGGCGCCATCTGCGGTCGAAGCCACAGCCGCTTCGCCCGAACATGATGAGCCGGCGCAAGAGGCTCCGGACCTCGATCTGCAGGATATCGAAGACGAGATCAGCAAGCACGTCGATGCCTTCATCGAGGCGGACCGCGTCGAGGAGCCTGCCGCCGAAGTCGAGTTTGATGCCGTTTCGGACGATCAACCGGAAGAGGTCGTGGAAGAAGCACTCGACCTGGATAAGTCTTTGGAAGACGCCTTTGCCGATGCTGACGCGCCGCAGCCCTGCAGTTGCCCGTGAGCGCGGATTGGGAGCCCGCGCCGTTCTTGACGGCACGGCCCCAGCTTGCGGCCAAGGCTGCTGACGAAGGTTCCATGGCTGATGTCGATATGGATTTTGAGGCCAATTCAACCACCGACGAGCAGGCCGTTACGGCTGAACTCGAGGCCGAATACAATGCACTGTTGGGCAATGCCTTCGGATCGGCCGCGATGGGCACATCGACTGAGCGCGGCGCCGACGAAGCTAGCGCGAAGCCGAGATACGCACCGCCTCGATCGTTTCCGCGGGCTGGCGCAAGCCGGCAGCCGTGAACGAGGAAGCCCGCCAAGCCGACATACGAGAGCCGTGGCGCCGCCGAGCATGACGATCACGCCCCAGCCGAGATTGAGCTGGACGCGGACCTTGCCGACGCGCTCGAAGCCGCGGCCTCGGCCGAGCACGATCAGCCTCGGCCGCAGCCCGTCGCGGCAAAGCCCGAACCCATCCACGAAGATCCTTTTGCAGCGTTGGCAGCCATGGCAGCACGATATCAGACCGGTCCGCAGGAGAATGCCTGGCGCGAGGCCGCAAGCAAATATGAGGCGCCGCGCCCGGCCGCCGTTGAAGCGGCCCAGCCGGCTCCGACGAAGTCGTATAGCGCGCCTGCCGCCAGGCCGGCCGCACCCGAAATTGAGACCGTGGACGTCCACGATGGTGCGGTTGCGCTGGCGGATGATCTCCATATTCCGGAAATCGGCTACGACGAGCCGCCGGTCGACCGGTATGACGATCTCGATGCGGAGTTCAACAGTTTGCTCAACGAGATGAGCACGGGCGAGCGCCGCGAACCCCAGGCTTACGCTCAGCCGATCCATCGCCAGCCGGCCTATGTCGAGCAGCGGTCGGCCGCACGGCCGCAACCAGCGCCCCAGCCGGTACGCGCGCAGCCGGCCGCCGCCCAGCCTGCCTATCGGGATGACCGTCCGGCCTATCGGGACGAGCGCCCTGCCTATCACGACGATCGTCCTGTCCATCAGGACAAGCATTATGACGCGATCAGCGACCAGGATTTCGAACGCGCCATGGCTGCCTTCGAGGCAGAGGCGGACGAGAATGACGATGAGGATTTCGCCCAGCCGATGGCGCCGATCGCCGAAAAACGACCGCGCAGAGGGCTGATGCTTGCCGTGATCGTCGGTGGCCTTGCGCTGATCGGCGGCATAAGCGCCGTCGCCCTGTCGTTCGGCGGTAGTGGCGCCACCGAGATCGCCATGGTCAAGGCCGATAACAAGCCGGTCAAGGTGCGCCCGGAAAATCCCGGCGGCTCGACGGTGCCGAACCAGGACAGCAATGTCTACGACACAGTATCGCGTTCGGGAGCGACCGACGCTCCGACGCAGGAACGACTGGTCAACACCGCTGAAGAGCCGCTCAACCTGCCGTCGCTGGACGACGAGGAAATTGACGACGTCGCGGCCAAGGACGAGGATCGGGTAGAACCGACGCCAGAGCCGGAGATGGCGAACCAGGAGACCATAGCGGTGGCGCCGCGCAAGGTGCGCACCATGGTCGTGAAATCGGATGGCACGCTTGTCCCGCGTGATGAGCTGGTTACCGAGCCTGCAGCCGCCGGGCAGCAGGCCGCTCCCCAGGCAACCGCGCCGGAAGCCACCGCCGTCGAGGAAGAACCGGGCACCGAGCAGATCACCACCGGCGCCACCAGGCCGAGTGCGCCTGCAGCGCCGGAGCCGGAAGATGTGGCCGCCTTGCCGGCCGCGCTGGAAAAGCCGGCGGCGCCTGCAGCCGGCGGCTGGTCCGTTCAGGTGTCGTCGCAACCCAGCGAAGATGGCGCGAACAAATCGCTGAAGGATATTTCGCGCAAATATGCCAGCGTGATCGGCGACCGCGGCGGCAACGTCGTCAAGGCCGAGGTCGACGGAAAGGGCACAATGTACCGTGTGCGCATCCCGGCTGGCTCCCGCGACGAGGCGATCAGCCTGTGCGGCGATTTGAAGGCTGCCGGCGGCAGCTGCTTCGTCACGAAGTAAGTCCAGGCAAACAAACTTTTGCGCGGCGTCGCCTTCAGGCGGCGCCGTTTGCGTTTTGCCTGAACGGATCGTGCGAAACGGCGCAAATCCAACTATCCTTGCCAGGATGACCGAATCAAAAGCCATGATCCTGGGCTGTTCCGGCAAGTCTCTGACGCCGGACGAGATCGCCTTCTATCGAGACGAGCGGCCCTGGGGCTTCATCCTGTTTGCCCGCAACGTTGGCGAGCCGGACCAGATCCGCGATTTGATTGGCCAGATGCGCGACAGCGTCGGCCGGCCAGGTGCGCCGGTGTTCATCGATCAGGAGGGTGGCCGTGTGCAACGCCTGCGCCCGCCGATCGCGCCGAACTATCCGGCCGGATCGGCGCTGGGCGCGCTGTATCGCTCCGATCCCGATATCGGCGTGCGCGCAACCTGGCTGCTGTCGCGCCTGCACGCCTTCGACCTGGCAAAGCTTGGCATCACCGCCGACTGCCTGCCGGTACTCGACGTGCCGATTGAGGGCGCCAGCGAAGTGATCGGCGCGCGCGCCTATGGCAACGATCCGGACACGGTGGCGATCCTCGGCCGCGCCGCGGCCGAAGGCCTGATGGCGGGCGGCGTCTTGCCCGTGATGAAGCATATGCCCGGCCACGGACGCGCTTTCGCCGACACGCATTTCGAGCTGCCGACGGTCGATACGCCACTGGAAGAGTTGCGCGGCGCATGATTTCGCGCCGTTCAAGGCGCTGAACACGCTGCCGATGGGCATGACGGCGCATGTCGTCTTCAGCGCCATCGATCCGGCCGCGCCCGCGACGACGTCGGAGAAGGTCGTGCGCGAGATTATCCGTGGCGAGATCGGGTTCGACGGCCTTCTGATGAGCGACGACACCTCCATGAAGGCGCTTTCTGGGGATTTCCGCGAGAAGGCTGAAGCTATCCTTGCCGCCGGCGTCGATATCGTTCTTCACTGCAACGGCGTGATGGAGGAAATGGCGGGCATCGCGTCGGGAGCCAAGGCTCTGGCCGGACGATCGCTGGAGCGCGCTACCAGAGCCATTGCCCGCCTTCAGAAGCACGATGCGGCGCATGAAGACGATTTGCGTGCCGAGTTCGGCCAATATTTCGAGATGGTAGCTTAGGAAACCGTGAGCGAGACCGACAAAACGCAGCCCGACGCGGAACCAGCGAAAGCTGGTGCCGATGGACGAGTTGTGGAACGACAACCGGCCGGACAAAGCCTCCGACGAGCCCTTGCTCAACGTCGATGTGGAGGGGTTCGAAGGACCGCTCGACCTGCTGCTGCATCTGGCGCGCAACCAGAAGGTCGATCTGACGCGCATCTCGGTACTGGCGCTGGCCGAGCAATATCTGAAATTCATCGATCAGGTGAGGACGCTGCGCCTCGAAATCGCGGCGGACTATCTGGTGATGGCGGCGTGGCTGGCCTTCCTGAAATCGAAGCTGCTGATCCCCAAGCAGCCCGGCGCCGACGGCGAGACGGGCGAAGACCTGGCGGAGGTGCTGCAATTCCGCTTGCGGCGTCTCGAGGCGATGCGCGACGCGGCGTCGCGCCTCATCAACCGCAATCGCCTCGGCCGCGATGTCTTCCAGCGCGGTGCGCCGGAAGCCGTCATCATTGAAAAGCGCAACGAATTCAGTGCGTCGCTTTACGATCTTCTGAGCGCCTATGCGGCGCTGCGGCAGAAGAAGGCGATCAGCAACGTGTCGATCGAGAGGCGCCAGGTCTGGTCGCTCAAGGATGCGCGCGAGGTGCTGATGCGGATGCTTGGCGACCTGGGCGATTGGGCGGTGTTCGACCGTTTCCTGATCGATTATCTCATTCCGCCCAGCCAGCGCGCCACGGCGCTGGCGAGCAGTTTCGCGGTGAGCCTGGAACTCGCCCGCGAAGGCGTTGTCGAAATCAAGCAGCTCGAGCCTTTCGCGCCGATCTTCATGCGCGGCAGACCGGGCAGCAAACAGGCAGTGAGCGTGTCATGATGGACAGGTCCAACGCGGCCCTAAAACCCCTCGAGGTCGAGGACGCCATGAACGACGATCGGAGCGAACCGGAAAATCCGGCCGAGCGGCTGGTACTGGCCGAAACGGCGCGCATGGCCGAAGCGATCGTCTTTGCCAGCGCAGCCCCCGTCAGTGAGGCCGCCCTTGCGGAACGCCTGCCGGCCGACAGCAACATTCAGGCAGCGATGCTGCTGCTCCAGCAGATCTATGCCAAGCGTGGCGTGAACCTGGTCAAGATCGGCGAAGGCTGGGCCTTCCGAACTGCCGGCGACCTGTCGTTCCTGATGAGCCGCGACACACTGCAGCAGAAGAAGCTGTCGCGCGCCGCGCTCGAAGTCTTGGCGATCATCGCCTACCACCAGCCGGTCTCGCGTGCCGAAATCGAGGAAATCCGCGGCGTCGAGACCTCCAAGGGCACGCTCGACACGCTCCTGGAAACCGAATGGATCAGGCTGCGCGGCCGCCGCCGGACGCCTGGCCGACCGGTCACCTACGGCACGACGGATATATTCCTGGACCATTTCCAGCTCGAATCCGTGCGCGACCTGCCGGGTGTCGAGGAGCTGAAGGGGGCAGGGCTGCTGTCGCCCCGCATGCCGGCCAATTTCGCGATGCCGACGCCGCCGGTCGATCCCGACGAACTGACGGAAGACGAGGATCCTTTGACGGATATCGACCTCGAAGAGCTCGGCCTGCTGTCGCCGAAGGACAAGGATTGATCACGCTTCGGGCGATTTGCCACACTTTATCGCCAGTTCGCGCACTATCATTTGAAACCGGACGCGAAAGCGCATAGATCACGCGTCGGGAAACTGATCCGAAAGAGAGTAGAATGGGTTCCTTTTCGATCTGGCATTGGCTCATCGTTCTGGTGGTGGTGCTGCTGCTTTTCGGCCGCGGCAAGATCCCCGAACTGATGGGCGACATGGCCAAGGGCATCAAAAGCTTCAAGAAGGGCATGGCTGACGACGAGGCCGCCGACGACTCCCGCACGGTGGAACACCGCACGGACGAGACCGTTGAGCCGGTCAAGAAGGCAACGAAGAGCTGATTTTCCCTCCAAGGGAAAGCTGTCGCCATGCTTGAAGTCGGCTGGAGTGAGATGCTGGTGATCGCGGTCGTCATGATCGTGGTCGTCGGCCCCAAGGATTTGCCGCGCATGCTCCGCACCTTCGGACGCACGACGGCGAAGCTGCGCGCCATGGCCGGCGATTTCCAGAAACAGTTCAACGAAGCGCTGCAAGAGGCCGAGCTGGACGACGTGAAGAAATCGGTCGACGCACTGCGCGGGCTCAATCCAGCCGCCGAGATACGCAAGCAGCTCAATCCGTTCGAAAAGGCCGCGGCAGACGTGCGCTCCGGCCTCGACACGATGATGAAGCCGTCGGCGCCGACACCGGCGGCGGCCGAAGCGCACCCCGCCGAACCGCTGAAGAACGGCGCCACGGAAATGCCTGGCGTTGCCGGCCCGACCACCATGCCGGAACCGCCGAAGCTGGATCCGTCTGCCCCGCCGCCGGCGACATCGGCTGCCGAAGCGAGGCAGGCTGCGGCCGCAGCAGCCGTTCAAGGCGGCGACGGCCAAGCCCGAGCCGGCCAAAGGCAGTCGAAAAGCCGAAGGCCGCGAAAAACCCGGCGGCGTCTCCAAACCGGCCCCAAAGGCTGCTACAAGCCGAAACCCGCAGCCAAGCCGGCATCCAAGAAATCCGCGGGGAAGACCGCGTGAGAACCGAGACCGACGAGCAGGAAATCGAAAAATCTTCCGCGCCGCTGATCGAGCATCTGATCGAATTGCGGAAGCGATTGATGTGGTCGATCGCCGGATTTTTCATCGCCTTTCTCGGTGTGCTTCTACTTTGCCAAGCAGCTGTTCAACCTGCTGGTGATCCCGTTCAAATGGGCGACCGAATGGGCGGGCATGGCGCAGAACAAGGTGGAGCTGATCTACACCGCGCCGCAGGAATTTTTCTTCACGCAGATCAAACTTGCGATGTTCGGCGGCATGGTCATCGCCTTTCCGGTGATCGCCACGCAGACTCTACAAATTCATAGCGCCCGGCCTCTACAAGAACGAACGCGCGGCGTTTTTTCCGTTCCTGATCGCATCGCCGATTGCTGTTTCTCACCGGCGCCGCGCTCGTCTATTTCTTCTTCACGCCGATGGTGATGTGGTTCTTCCTGGCCATGCAGCAGACCGGCGGCGAAGGCGAGGTGCAGATTTCGCTGCTGCCAAAGGTGTCGGAATATCTGTCGCTCATCATGACGCTGATCTTCTCCTTCGGCCTGGTGTTCCAGCTGCCGGTGGTGACGACCCTGATGGCGCGCGTCGGCCTGCTCACCGCGCAGGGACTGCGCGACAAGCGCAAATGGGCGATCGTCATCGCTTTCGTGGTGGCCGCCGTGCTGACGCCGCCCGACCCGATCAGCCAGATCGGTTTGGCCGTGCCGACGATCCTGCTCTACGAGATTTCGATCATCTGCGCCGGCTGGGTCGAAAAGAAGCGCGAGGAAGAGCGTGCGGCTCGGGAAACCGAAGCCGCATCGCCGCCAGCCAAAGCCGAGCCGACAGCCTGTCAGGACGTGTCGGCGTAACGCGGCTGCAAGGCGATAATCGCACGCAGAAGCTTGGCGACATTCGCGCGGCAGCCGGGCAGCCAGCCGCGATCGGGTTGTTGGGACGGTTCTCTCATCGCCAGAGGCTGGGCCTGATGGGCCAGAGTGAAAAGTTGGCGGCAAACATGCGGAACGTTGCGGCAAGGCGAACGGCTTCGTCATGGCCGTCAGCCAGCTCGAGCGTCGAATATTCGATGGCGAGCGGATCGATGTCGGCGACATACGCGCTTGCGACAGCTTCCGCCCGCTGCAAGATCCAGAGCACCAGCCAGCGGACAGGGCGGGAGCGGTCGGCCGCGCGTCGGCCAAGGTCGCCAGAGCGAGCAGGATGGCGGCGGTCCGCCTGAGCATTTCGTAATTGGTCCCGCACCGTTGTCTCCGCCTCCTTTCATCAAGCGCGGGCATCTTGAGGCAGGCTGGAGGGGTGTGGACGAAAAAAGAAGAAAATAATGCTGAGAGGAACTGCCGGCCCGATCAAAGCGCACCGCGATTGGTCGGGTTCAATCGCCACCGACCCCCCTCTGTCCTGCCGGACATCTCCCCCTCAAGGGGGGAGATTACGCAGTGTCGGCGAACCAGCCAATCTCCCCCCTTGAGGGGGAGATGTCCGGCAGGACAGAGGGGGGTCGGTGGAGACTGAACCCGAGGCCAATCAAAACGCGACAAGCAAAGCCCAGCTCATCTGGTCTGAACCTCAACAGACCCTAGCCACCAGCCCCATTTGTCGTTCTGACCCTTGCATCCTGCGGCGACGGGGTTTACCCCGCTTTCCGCCCCGCGTCGTGCACCGAGCGGGCGCGTCGCCTGATTCAAGCCGAACTCGACTGGTCACCGCATGCTCGACATCAAATGGATTCGCGAAAAGCCCGAAGCGCTGGTGAAGGCGCTGATAAAGCGCGGCAATTCGGAAGCTTCGGCGCAAGAAACTGTCGACGCCGTTATCCAGGCGGATGAGGAGCGCCGCGCGCATCTGGGCAAGCTGCAAGAGCAGCAGGAGGCGCGCAACCAGAAATCCAAGGAGATCGGCAACGCCATGCGCTCCGGCGACATGGTGAAGGCCGAGGCGCTGAAGGGTGAGGTCAACGAGATCAAGACGTGGCTCTCCAGCGCCGAGCAGTTGGAACGTGACATCGACGATCAGTTGCGCAACGCGCTGGCGGTCATTCCCAACGTGCCGCTGGACGAGGTGCCGGTCGGCAAGGACGAACACGACAATGTCGAGGTGCGGCGCTGGGGCGCGGAGCTGATCTCGGCCCGCCAGAAAAACATGCCCAACAAGCCGAAGGAGCATTTCGAGATCGGCGAAGCGCTGGGCATGATGGATTTTGAGCGCGCGGCGAAACTGTCCGGTTCGCGCTTTACAGTCCTGAAAGGCCAGCTTGCGCGGCTGGAGCGCGCGCTCGGGCAATTCATGCTCGATCTGCATACGACCGAGCATGGATATACGGAGGTGCAGCCGCCGCTGATGGTGCGCGATGAGGCGATGTTTGGGACGGGAAACTGCCGAAGTTCGAGGAAGATCTTATTTCGAACTGCTCGTACGACTAGCGGTCAAACTACGCTCGACGAATGTGCTGATCGGATAGCACAAAAGACATTCGGGCAATTGCCTGCAGTTAAGGAGGAATACAAGCAGCTCACCGGGCAAGACCTTGCGACGGACGTTGCCGTTCATTCATTCGCTGCAGCTCTCAGAATGACCTGGCGAGCATCGAAGACCGTTTTCGCGGACGGAACAAAAGAGGATCGACTTTGGCTAATCCCGACCGCCGAAGTGCCGCTCACCAACCTCGTTCGCGAGGAAATCACCCCGGCTGAAAAGCTGCCGCTGCGCTTCACGGCTCTCACGCCGTGCTTCCGCTCCGAAGCGGGTTCGGCCGGGCGCGACACGCGCGGCATGCTGCGGCAGCACCAGTTCTACAAGGTCGAGATGGTGTCGATCACCAAGCAGGAAAGCTCGCTGGAAGAACATGAGCGCATGACCGCGATGCGCCGAGGAAGTGCTGAAGCGGCTCGGCCTGCCGTTCCGCACGGTGGTGCTGTGCACCGGCGACATGGGTTTCGGCTCGCGCAAGACCTACGACATCGAGGTCTGGCTGCCTGGGCAGAACGCCTATCGCGAGATTTCCTCCTGCTCGGTCTGCGGCGATTTCCAGGCCCGGCGCATGGATGCCCGCTATCGCGCCAAGGACGAGAAGCAGACGAAGTTCGTCCACACGCTGAATGGGTCGGGCGTCGCGGTCGGCCGCGCGCTGATCGCCGTGCTGGAAAATTATCAGAACGAGGACGGCTCGGTCACAATTCCTGAAGCGCTGCGGCCCTATATGGGCGGGCTGGAGAGGATTGAGAAGCAATGATGGGACCGGCTTGGCGTTCAGTCCGCGACCTCGACCTCCCCCTCGTGGGGGGGTCTGCCGCGATCGTCTTCCCAACCGTCAAGCGGGGGAGATTGGCCGCCTTCCGCGCCGCTGCCAATCTCCCCCCTTGAGGGGGAGATGTCCGGCAGGACAGAGGGGGGTCGATTCATCATCCAGGCGCAGCGCGAGGAAACAAACTGAACCATGCGCATCCTGCTCACCAACGACGACGGCATTCACGCCGAGGGGCTGGCCTCGCTCGAGCGCGTCGCCCGCACCCTGTCCGAAGACGTCTGGGTCGTCGCCCCTGAATTCGACCAGTCCGGATATGCGCATTCACTGTCGCTGTCGGAGCCATTGAGGCTGCGCAAGATCGGCGACAAGCATTTTGCGCTGCGCGGCACGCCGACCGACTGCGTCATCATGGGCGTGCGCAAGCTGCTGCCGGAACCGCCGGACCTGATCCTGTCCGGCGTCAATTCCGGGGCCAATCTGGCCGACGACGTGACCTATTCGGGCACAGTCGCCGGCGCGATGGAAGGCGCGATGCTGGGCGTCCGCTCCATCGCCTTGAGCCAGGCTTACAATGTGTCGGGCGACGAGCGCATCGTACCCTACGAGACCACCGAGGCGCTTGCGCCGGCATTGCTGGAAAAGCTGATTGCCGACCGAGCTGCCCCCCGGCGTGCTGCTCAACGTCAACTTTCCCAACTGCGCGCCGGATGAGGTGCAGGGCACAGAAGTCACCGCGCAGGGCCGCATCGTGCATGGCATGTGGATCGACGAGCGCCGCGACGGACGCGGCCTGCCATATTACTGGCTGCGCTTCGGCCGCGAGCCGGCGGAACTGGTGGAAGGCACCGACCTGCACGCCATTCGCAACCGCTATGTCTCCGTCACCCCGTTGCAACTCGACCTGACCGCGCACAAGCTGCGCACAAAGCTGTCGGAAGCCCTGGCATGAACCAGCAGACCGATCGCGAAGGCTTTGGCGCCCTAATGCTGCGGTTGCGCGCAAAAGGCATCGCTAGCGCCGACATTGGTCGGAGCGCTGGAGGCGACGCCAAGAGCCGGCTTTGTGCCCGATCAGTGGCAGAGTGTCGCCTGGTCCGATCGCATGATCCCGATCGGCTGCGGCGAGGCGATGGAAGGCATCGACTTGCAGGCATCGGTGATTGCCGCATTGCAGATCGAGCCCGGCCACCGCGTTCTGGAGGTCGGCACCGGATCGGGCTTCACGGCGGCGATCCTGGGGCGCATGGCCGCGCGCGTGGTGACCGTCGAGCGGTTCCGCACGCTGGCCGACGAAGCGCGCCATCGGCTTGAGACGATGGGCATCTTCAATGTGGTCGTCAAACACGGCGACGGCTCGGTCGGCTCGCCGGCGGATGCCCCGTTCGACCGCATCGTTGTTTGGGCCGCCTTCGACAGCCTGCCGCGCACATTTTCGGATCAGCTCGCCACCAATGGCATCATGATCGCGCCGATCGGCCCGGCTGAAGGCGAACAGGAACTGGCCAGGCTGAGCAAGGTTGGCAGCCGTTTCGACCGCGAGGACATTGCGCATGTGCGCCTGCAGCCGATCACGCGCGGCGTGGCCGCGGCGCCTCTGAAAAGCCCCGCGAATTCAAGACTTAAGATATTTCGCTCAAATCTGCGGCAAATTTGAATCACTTAACCGCACGGTAACCTTGACGGGCTTTAATCACGTCGTTCGGGTTCGAGTACGTGGGTAAGCTGTATGCGTGGATTGGTTTCGCGGCGGTATAGACGCCTTGGGCAAGGTGCTGCGCTGTTGGTTGTCGGCAGCCTTGCGGCCGGATGCAGTTCCGGCATGTCGCGCTTCACCACCGACGATATGTTCACCAGTTCGACGACGAACCAGCAATCCATCGTCAATTCGAACCAGGTTGCGGCCGCGCCGGCAGGCGAGACCTATACGGCTGCCGCTGGGACGTCTGGCTCAGTTGGCCGCAGTTCCTTGCCGCCGGTCGGCTCCGCGCGGACGGAAACAGTCGCTTCCGCCGAACCCATCAAGCGCAAGCCGACCACCGTCGAGGTTGATCCGCTCAGCCGCTCGGTCGAGCGTGATGGCGAACCGGCGAAGGCAAAGCCGGCGCGTGTCGCCACTGCCGATCCCGCCGGCTGGTCCAGCACCGGCGGCTCGCAGATCACCGCCAAGGACGGCGAGACGGTCTTCAATCTCGCCCGCCGCTATGGCGTTCCCGCCGACGTGCTGATGAAGGTCAACGGCCTGGACGATTCCGGCGGCCTGAAACAGGGCCAGAAGATCATTATCCCGACCTATATCTATACCGATCGCGCGCCCGTTTCGGCCCCGGACAACAACCCGAAGGTCGCCTCGGCGAAATCCTCGCGCGGCGAACAGTCGCTGGACGAGAAGGCCAACGCGGCTGCAAAGGTGAAAACCACTGAGCAAACCGCATCCGGCCAAGCCAGCCAAGTCCGGCAAGGGCGCTTACACAGTGGCCGAGGGCGACACGCTCTCGCGTATCGCCAAGAAGCATGGCGTCAGCGTTGCGGCGCTGAAAGCGGCCAATGGCGACAGCGATGCCGTGCGCATCGGCCAGGAACTGAAAATTCCGGCTGCCGGAGCAACCGTCGCCGCCGCAAAGACGGCCAAGGTCGATCCGGTGCAGACCGCCTCGACGCCGCCCAAGGCCGAAAAGCTCGCCGCTACAGAAAAGCCGCAGCTTACCGCCTATACGCCGCCGCAGAAGACCAAGGCCATCGAGGCGGTTGAAAGCGAGAGCGATGAGGCCGCGCCTAACTCCACCGGCATCGGCCGCATGCGCTGGCCGGCCAAGGGCCGCGTCGCCAAGTCACGCGATGGCATCGATATCCAGGTGCCGGAGGGCACGGCGGTCAAGGCGGCCGAGAATGGCGTCGTCATCTATGCCGGCAATGGCCTGAAGGATTTTGGCAACACCGTGCTGGTGCGCCACGAGAACGGCCTCGTCACAGTCTACGGCCATGCCTCGGCGCTCAACGTCAAGCGCGGCCAGAAGGTGAAGCGCGGCGAGCAGATCGCGACTTCAGGCATGAGCGGCCAGGCGCAGCAGCCGAAACTGCATTTCGAGGTGCGCAAGGACTCCGCACCGGTCGATCCGTCTGGCTATCTCGAATAGTCAGATCGCGGATCAAACCCTGGCTTAAAGAAACGCTCGCCGACCCACGCGGGCGTTTTCGTTTGGATCTAGTCCTTGAGCGTCTTGCCCAGCCGTCCCGCCAGATCCTGCACGAACTGCCAGGCGACGCGGCCGGAGCGTGCGCCGCGCGTCGTCGCCCATTCCAGCGCTTCGGCGCGCAGCTGCTCGGCTCGATGGGCAGGCCGTGGTAGCGGACGTAGCCGTCGATCATGTCGAGATATTCGTCCTGGCTGCATTTGTGGAAGCCGAGCCACAGGCCGAAGCGGTCCGAGAGCGACACCTTTTCCTCGACTGCTTCCGACGGGTTGATGGCGGTCGAGCGCTCATTGTCGATCATGTCGCGCGGCAGCAGATGCCGGCGGTTCGAGGTGGCGTAGAAGATGACATTGGCCGGCCGGCCCTCCACGCCACCCTCCAGGGCTGCTTTCAGCGACTTGTATGACGTGTCGTCATGGTCGAATGAGAGATCGTCGCAAAACAGGATGAAGCGGTAGGATTCGGCCTTGAGGATTGCCATCAGCTTCGGCAGCGTGTCGATGTCTTCCCGGTGAATCTCAACCAGTTTCAAAGGCTTGTCGCCTTTTCCGAACTCGTTGATGGCGGCGTGCACGGCCTTTACCAGCGACGACTTGCCCATGCCGCGCGCGCCCCACAACAGCACATTGTTGGCCGGCAGGCCGGCCGCAAAGCGCTCCGTGTTGTCGAAGAGGATGTCGCGCACCCGGTCGACGCCGCGAATGAGGCCGATATCGACGCGATTGACGCGCGTTACCGGGTCAAGCGCGCCGGGCTCGGCGTTCCAGACGAAGCAATCGGCTGCCGAAAAGTCTGTTGCGAGCACCGGGACAGGGGCCAGTCGGGCGATCGTTTCGATCAGGAGATCGAGCTTCGAATTCAACGTTTTGAGAGGATCTGTCGACATCTGGCCTGCTGAAACACGCAAAGTTCATCTTGAGCGAGATGAGGTTAGATTGAAACATTCTGTTTGCCGTTTGGCGAGGCGATCCACGAGGAAGGCCGTGAAGGTCGGGCTGGTTTGCCCGGCCGAGCGGCCTGACGACGTGGGCGTCCGCCAAACGCAAACCCGAAGGGCCGGGCTGGTTTGGGCCAAATCCTTCGGCCTTCGTCTCGGCCGGACAACCAGTCCGACCTTCGACAAAGTCCTCGACCTTGTCCCAAACCATCACCGGCAGAATGGTTCAATCTAATCTCATCTCGCTCTTGGCCGGCGTCTAACATGTCGCAACCGGCGCGGAAAGCCGCCAGAACCCGTCTATCGCCTGTTGCATTGGAGACTTTTGCGACTATATTCCGCGCAAATTTCCGGCCGGGCGTCGCCCGGCCTGTTTTCATTTGTTCTGGAGAACTGAATGTTCGTGACCCCGGCTTACGCGCAGGCCACAGGTGGCAGTGCCGACGTCTTCATCAGCATTGTGCCGTTCATTCTGATCTTCGTCATCATGTATTTCATGATCATCCGCCCACAGCGTACGCAGTTGAAGAAGCGCGGCGAGATGCTGGCGGCAATCCGCCGTGGCGATACCGTCGTCACCGGGCGGCGGCCTGGTCGGCAAGGTCACCAAGGTCAATGAAGGCAGCGACGAGCTGGAAGTCGATCTCGGCAGCGGCCTGAAGGTGACGGCTCTGCGCGCCACCATTACCGACGTGCGCGTCAAAGGCCAGCCGGTGGCCAACGAGAACGTCAAGAAGTAACCGCATTCGCGGCGTATCCGGCGAAGAAAATTCGCCGGCCGAACGGAACAGGCAGAATGCTTTATTTCTCCCGCTGGAAAACCTACTCGATCTGGGCGGTCGTGCTGCTTGGCGTGATCTTCTCGATCCCCAATATTCTGCCGCAGTCGACGCTCGACGCGCTCCCCTCATGGGCGCCGAAAAAGCCGATGACCCTGGGTCTCGATCTTCAGGGCGGCTCGCACATCCTGCTGGCGGTAGACCAGAAAGACCTGATCGGCGACCGCCTCCAAGCGACCCGTGACGATATCCGCACCATGCTGCGCGACGCCAAGATCGGCTACACCGGCCTTTCCGGCACTGACCGCACTGTCCAGGTGCGCATCAGCGAGGCGAACGAGGTCGAAAAAGCCAAGGAAGCGCTGAAGACGCTGATCGCCCCCATTGCCTCGGGGCTTTTCACCGGCGGCTCCGTCACCGAGCTGTCTTTGGAGGAACCCGAGCAGGGGTTGCTGCGCTACACGCTGACCGACGAAGGCGTCGACTACCGTATGCGCAACGCGGTGACGCAGTCGATCGAAGTGATCGAACGCCGCGTCAACGAGCTCGGCACGACCGAGCCGATCATCCAGCGCCAGGGTACTGACCGTATTCTGGTGCAGGTGCCGGGCTTGCAGGATCCGCAGCGGCTGAAGGAAATCCTCGGCCAGACCGCAAAGCTGACCTTCCAGATGGTCGACGTGACGATGACGGCGCAGGAGGCCATTAACGGCCGTCCGCCGGCCGGCTCGACGGTGATGTATTCGACGGACGATCCGCCGGTGCCGTACCTGATCGAGAGCCGCGTCATCGTGTCGGGTGAAAACCTCGTCGACGCGCAGGCGACCTTCGACCAGCGCACCAGCGAACCGGTCGTCTCCTTCCGCTTCGACGCCAAGGGCTCTGCCCGTTTCGGCCAGGCGACCCAGCAGAATGTCGGCCGGCCCTTTGCCATCATCCTCGACAATGAGGTGATTTCCGCGCCGCGCATCAACGAGCCGATCCTCGGCGGGTCCGGCCAGATTTCCGGCAATTTCACGCCGGAAAGCGCCAACGATCTCGCCGTGCTGTTGCGCGCAGGCGCGCTGCCGGCCGACCTCACCATCGTCGAGGAGCGCACCGTCGGTCCAAGCCTCGGCGCCAACTCGATCTATGACGGCAAGGTGGCTTCGGTCATTGCCGGCATCTTGGTCGTCACCTTTATGGTGATCGCCTATGGCACGCTCGGCGTGATTGCCAACGTCGCGCTCGCCGCCAACGTGGTGCTGATCATCGCCGTCCTGTCGGTCCTGGGCGCGACGCTGACCATGCCCGGCATCGCCGGCATCATCCTGACCGTCGGCATGGCGGTGGACTCCAACGTCATCATCTATGAGCGCGTGCGCGAAGAACGCAGGCTTGGGCGATCGCTGGTGCAATCTCTGGATAGCGGGTTTTGCGCGTGCGCTTGGCGCACCATCGTCGACGCCAACTTCACCACCTTTATCGCCGCGGTCATCCTGTTCTATCTCGGCTCCGGCCCTGTGCGCGGTTTTGCCGTGACACTGGCCATCGGCATCATCACGACGGTCTTCACGGCGTTCACGCTGACACGCTGGCTGATCTCGATCTGGCTGCGCCGCACGAAGCCGAAGGAACTGCCGAACGGCCTGATCCGCTTCGTTCCCGACGACACCAAGCTGCCGTTCATGTCGTGGCGGCGCTATGCGTTCGGTCTTTCGGCTGCCCTGTCGATCGGGGCGACGATTGCCTTCTTCTCCATCGAGATGAACTACGGCATCGACTTCCGCGGCGGTACCTCGATCGAGGTGCAGGCGAAACAGGGCGCGGCCGATTCCGGCGCTGTCCGCGACCGGCTTGGCGAGCTCAATCTGGGCGACGTTCAGGTCCAGAATTTCGGTTCCGACCGCGAACTCCTGATCCGCATCGAGGGGCAGGGGCTTGGCGACAGCGGCGAGCAGAGCGTCGTCGACCGGGTGCGGGCCGAGTTGCAGGACGACTATGATTTCCGCCGTGTTGAGTCGGTCGGTCCGACGGTTTCATCGGAACTCGCCTGGAACGGCACGCTGGGCATCCTGGCGTCACTGGCTCGCGATGCTGATCTACATCTGGTTCCGCTTCGAGTGGCAGTTCGGCGTCGGCGCCGTCATCGCGACGGTCCACGACGTGACGATGATGGTCGGCCTCTACGTGCTCTCCGGCCTGGAGTTCAACCTGACCAGTATCGCGGCCATCCTTACCATCGTCGGCTATTCGATCAACGATACGGTCGTGGTCTATGACCGCGTGCGTGAAAACCTGCGCAAATACAAAAAGATGCCGATCGAGCAATTGCTCGACCTGTCGATGAACCAGACACTGTCGCGCACCATCCTGACCGGCGTCACGACGCTGCTGGCCCTGATCGCGCTCTATATGTTCGGCGGCGAGGTCATCCAGTCCTTCGTGTTCGCGATGATCTTCGGCATCCTGGTCGGCACCTATTCGTCGGTGTTCGTCGCTGGTCCGTTGCTGATCCTGTTCAGGCTGCGGCCGGATATGGTCGAACGCCGGGAACGAGGACAAGACACGCTGCCGACGAGCATCCAGCCGTCCAAGGGATAGCGCCTTGGCGGCCGGGATCGTTATGCGCGAGGCGCATTTTCCCGGCCGCGCGCCGATCGATGCCTATGGCAATGGCGGATTTCGCTTTGCTGAGATGTCGCATCGCGGCTCGATCCTCTGCCTGCCGTCCGGCATTCACGGCTGGCAGCCCGCCGATCCGGCTAGCCTGACGGCTGAGGATTTTGCAAAACTGTTGGCCGAAGCGGCCGGCATCCAGGTTTTGCTGGTCGGAACCGGCAAGGACGCTGAAGCCGCTGCCGAAAGCCGTTGCGCGAGGCGCTGCGGGCAGCCAACATCTCGTCTGATCCGATGTCCACCGGCGCCGCCGTGCGCACCTACAATGTGCTGCTGGCCGAGGATCGCGCGGTCGCCGCGGCGCTGGTCGCGGTGGAGTAGCGGCCAGGCCATGCCGCGCGCCATCATGCTCCAGGGCACCGGCTCCGATGTCGGCAAGAGCGTGCTGGTCGCCGGCCTCTGCCGCGCGGCAAGCTCGCGGCCTGAGCGTCCGGCCGTTCAAGCCGCAGAACATGTCGAACAACGCCGCCGTCGCGGCGATTCCGGGCGAAGACCGTGAAGGCGAGATCGGCCGCGCGCAATGGCTGCAGGCGTTGGCCTGCGGCGTCGAGCCGACCGTGCATATGAACCCGGTGCTGCTCAAGCCGCAGACCGAGACCGGCTCCCAGATCATCGTTCAAGGGCAAGATGGTCGGCGAGGCGCGAGCCCGCGATTACCAGGCCCTGAAGCCAAAGCTGATGGATGCGGTGCTGGATTCGTGGGCGAAGCTCGGTGACGGCGCGGATCTGATCATTGTCGAAGGCGCAGGCTCACCGGCCGAAATCAATCTGCGCCCGCGCGATATTGCGAATATGGGCTTTGCCACGCGCGCGAACGTTCCCGTCATCCTGGTCGGCGACATCGACCGGGGCGGGGTGATCGCGTCGATTGCCGGCACGCATCTGATCCTGGCCGAGGAGGATCGGGCGATGATCGCCGGCTATCTGATCAACAAGTTTCGCGGCGACGGCAGCCTTTTCGATGGACGGGATTGAAGGCGATCGAGCGCTTCACGGGCTGGCCATGCTTTGGCGTGGTGCCCTGGCTGAAGGCGGCGGCGCTGCTGCCCGCGGAAGACTCGGTTGCCTTGGAGCGGCTTTCGACCGCGCGAGCCCGGCGCACTCAAGGTCGCCGTTCCGATCCTCGGCCGCATCTCCAATTTCGACGATCTGGACCCGCTGAAGGCCGAACCGTCGGTCGAGGTCGTTTTCGTCCGTCCCGGCCAGCCGCTGCCAGCCGATGCCGCGCTTGGTCGTCCTTCCCGGATCGAAATCGACGATCGCCGACCTGGACGCATTTTCGCGCCAATGGCTGGGATGCCGATCTGGCAAGGCACCGCGCCAAGAGGTGGCGCGATCGTCGGCATCTGTGGCGGCTATCAGATGCTTGGGCAAAGTCGTCCGCGATCCGCATGGCATTGAAGGCAGCGTGGAGCGAGGCCGAGGGTCTTGGCCTGCTCGACGTCGAAACCGTCATGGAGCCGGAAAAGACGGTGCGCAATTCGACGGCCCGCTCGGTGCGCTTCGACGAGCCGCTGTCCGGTTACGAAATCCACCTCGGCCGAACGACAGGCCCGGATTGCGTGCGGCCAGCTATCAGGCTCAACGGCAAACCCGACGGCGCAACCTCCGCCGACGGCAAGGTGTTCGGCTGCTATCTGCACGGGCTGTTCGGCGCGGCCGGCTTTCGGCCAGAAATTCCTCGGCGTCGCTCGGCGTTGAAGCCTCCGGCGTGGACCATCGCGCCACCGTCGAGGCTGCGCTGGACGAGATCGCGGCCGAGTTGGAAGCAACATCTCGACGTCGACGCGATCCTGGCGACCGCGCGATAGAGTCACAAATGGCTGAGAATGTTCACCAGCCGGCCGAAAGGATCGCGCACGAAGAAGCGCCGAACGCCCCAGGGCTCGGAGGCAGGGCCATATTCGATCCGAAAGCCGGCTTCCCGGAGCCTGTCGATAGACCTCGTCCAGATTGTCGACTTCGATCGAGATGTCGGGCACGGGCGTGCCTGACCCGCCCTCGCTGGCGAAGCTGATTTGTGTCGTCATCGGTTGACCGCTGCGCGTAGGTCACGATCCAGCCATGATCCATGATGATGTCCATGCCGAGAATGTCGCCATAAAACGCCTGCGCCGTGGCGATATCCTGGGTCGCGACATTGGCGACGATGCGCTTGACGGTCATGCCGGGTCGCCCGCCTTCGGCCAATAGGTGCCAAAACCCCAGACATTGCCTTCGGGATCGGCGCACATGAATTCGCGGCTGCCATAGTGCCGGTCGATCGGCGGCTCGAGAATTTTGGCGCCGGCCGCTTTGGCGCGCTCGTAAAGCGCGTCGCAATCGTCCACCGCCACATAGATCGCCTTTGCCGCTTTGCGCGCCCGGTTCGCCGACGATCGCGCCATAATCGTCGTCCGAACCGAGCCAAGCATGATCATCGAAGAGCCGAAGCGACAGTTCGGCGTGGCCGACCTTGCCGCCTTCCATGTATTTGACGCGCACGGTGAAGCCGAACGCTTCCTGCCAGCCAGTCGATCATCTTGGCCGCATCGCGATAGCGGAAGGTTGGATAGATGCGCGGCGGTTCGACTGGTGCTGGTCATGGCAAAACTCCTTGTCCGTTGTGCAGCGCGGTCTCGCACGGCTGGCCTGCGCGGTCTTGAAGAAATGTTACGCGGCGCGCGCGCCAGGCGACGGCGAAGCTGCCGGCTAGTTCGGCGAACTCGCGCACCAGATGCGGCTGGTCGGCATAGCCGCAGGCGGCGGCGATATCCGCCCAATCCGGATCGGCCGACGCTTCCGCCATCGTGCGCGCGGCGTTGAACCGGACGATGCGGGCGACCGCTTTCGGGGGCAGGCCGATCTCCTCGCGGAATCGCTCGACCAGACGGCGACGGCTCCAGTCGAGCGTCTGTCGGCGATCCTGCCGATGCGGATCTGTCCGCCGCTGCGCATCAGCGCGCCAGCGCCCAGTCGATGGCCGGATCGATTGCGCCAGCGCGTGCAAGCCGCGCCGTGACAAACCGCTCGACCAGATCGAGCCGCGCTTCCCAGGAATTCAGCTCGGCGAGGCGGAGCGCGATCTCGTCGATCTCCCGGTCGCCCAGATCGTCCAGCGGCACCATGCAGTTCGCCAGCTCGCTCATCGGCCGCGCAAAAAACAGCCGGCCGCCCAGCGGCGTGAAATTGACTTGCACGCATTGCGCGTCGCCATCGGAATCCATGATCACCGGCCCGGCAAACAGCCCGGCTGCGAAGCTGTGGATATCGGTCACTGTCGCTCGGCGAGCGCCCCAGGCCGATGCGATAGGGGCTGCCGAAATTGATGATCAGCGGCACGTCGAGCGATGCGGTTTCGACTGCGCCGGCCAGCGCATCGCCGCGCTCTTCATAGCCATAGATGCCGGTGACCAGCCCTGCGAGCGCCGCTGCCGGCGCGCGGCGGCGGTAGCTTGGTTCGCTCTGGTCGGACGAATTGCCCATGACCTTGATCTTAGGCCATCGGCGTGCTCGCCGGAGAAGTGCGCCCCTCCGGCGGCCTAAAATCCGATGTAGCTGCGCAGCGGATTGGTCGGGTCGAGCATCAAGCCGGATCGCCAGCGCGACACAGGCCAGCACGAGCAGCGGCTTGATCAGCTTCGCGCCGACACGCATGGCCAGGCTCGCGCCGAGCCGCGCGCCGAGGAATTGCGTCACGCCCATCAGCAGGCCGACTTTCCAGACCACCGCTCCGGCAATGACGAAGACGACAAAACTGCCGATGTTCGAGCCGAAATTCAGCAGCTTGGTGTGGGCGGTCGCCTTCAGCACGCCGTAGCCGAGCAGCGACACGAAGGCGAGCATGAAGAACGAGCCCGTGCCCGGGTCCAAACAGGCCGTCATAAAGGCCGATCGCGGGCACGAGCGTGAAGCCGAACAGGGCCGGCGACATGCGCTGGGCGCGGTCGACATCGTCCATGTTCGGCTTGAAGGCGAAATAGAGCGCGATCGCCACCAGCAGCACCGGCAGAGCTGCCCGCATCCATTCGCCGGGCACGATCGTTGCCAGCAGCGCGCCGAGCCCGCCGCCGATGGCGGCGAGGGCGGCGCTTGGCAGCTGCGCCTTGAGGTCGACATGGCCTTTTGAGGCGTAGGCGATGGTCGCGGAGCCGCTGCCGAACATGCCGCCGAGCTTGTTGGTGCCCAGCGCGTCGATCGGCGACAGGCCGGCCAGCAGCAGCGCCGGCACGGTGATCAGGCCGCCGCCGCCGGCAATGGAGTCGATGAAACCCGCCGCGAAGGACGCGACCATCAAAAGCAGCACGGTGTCGGTGGCGAGTTCGAACATTGTTGCGGATGGGAGACAGCGGGCGGGTGCGCCGCTTGCATCACACGCTACCCGATTGCGCAAGCGGCAAATCACGCTAGGGTCCGCACGTTATGGGAGAAACACGCGACATGGCGTTGGGTTTGCTGGCTCAGATCCGGTCGATCTTCGAAGGCGATGCGGGCATCCGCAAGGTTGCCGACGATCCGGTGCTTGTCGGCCGAGCTTTTGCTGCTCTTCCGCATGATCCTCGCCGACGGCGTGGTGAAGGAAGAAGAGATGGCGATGTTCCGCCGCATCTGCCGCGAAGCCTTCGACATCCCGGAAGAGAGCATCGACGGCGTCATCGAGTATCTGAACGACTTTGGCTACGAGACCAATGGCGGCCAGGCGGTGGCCATGTTCCAGGAAATGGATGAAGAACGCCGGCGCGAGCTCGCCCGCCACATGGTCGAGATCGCCAAGGCCAATTCGCAATTGGCCGAGAACGAGGTGCGGCTGCTGCGCCGCACGCTTGAGATGCTGGGCATCAGCCCCGTGGACGTGGTGCGACCGACTTAACCGCCGTCGTTCGGCGAAAACCGCGCCACCAGCGAGTGGCTTTCCGCCGCATAGCTGAAGCAGGCGTGGGTGACGGGCCGGTCGGCGCTCCAGGTACGGCGCTCGATGACGAGACATGGCGCGCCGTCATCGATGTCGAGCGCCGCTGCAATCTCCGGATTTGCACCTGCTGCGCTGATGCGATGCTCGGCTGAACTCCAGGGCACGCGGCCGATCAGCCAGGGGCCGGGCGCGATCTCGACGAACCGTTCCGACGCAGCTTCCGGCACGGCGTCGAGACTGATCAGGCGCTCCTCGATGCAGAACGGCCGCTCGTTCGCGAGGTGCATGCATTTCAGCTCAAGCAGTCGCTTTGGCCGCATCGGGCCCGAGCAATTCGGTATCGGCGACTGTGCCTTGCCGCTCTTTTCGCACGGTGAGAACATAGCGATAGGGCAAGGCCAAGCGCTTCGACTTCGGTGCGGATGTCGTGGATTTCCAGGATGGCGGCCTGGCTGCGCGGCCGCCGCACAAAACTGCCGGAGCGCCGCCGCCGTTCGATCAGACCCGGATTTGGCGAGCTGCGACATCGCCTTGTTCACGGTCATGCGCGAGCAGCCATATTGCAGCGTCAGCTCGTGCTCGAACGGGATGCGGTAGCCCGGCGGCCATTCGCCCGAGACGATCTTGGCGCGAATATCGTTGAGGATGCGCTGGTAGAGCGAGGTGTGTTCTTCCTCGCCGCGCACGCCTTCAAGGGAATCGAGACTGATCATCGCTGGCACCAGCCTCCCTTAAGCTTAAGCGGCTGAAAGTTCCATCATTGCCTTCGAGAAGCGCTTGGCGATGCGGTCGCGCTCGACGTGGCGGCCTTGTTCGACCACCTTCTTGCCGCCGACCCAGACGCAATCGACCGCCAGTGCCGTTGGCAAAAATCCAGGCGTCGAGAATTGCGTCGCCAGCCTTGCCGGTAAGCGAAGGCGATGTCGGCATCAAGCGAAACGAAATCCGCCGCCGCGCCCTTTGCCAGACCGGCCGTCATGACGCCGAGCGCCTGGTTGCCGCCGGCAACGGCGCGGTCGAAGAGGTTGCGGCCATTCGACTGTCCCGGCGCCGCCAGCACATTGCGGGCCCGATGGGCAAGCCGCTGCGAATATTCGAGCTGGCGCAGTTCGTCGGCCAAGCCGATCAGCACGTTGGAATCCGAACCGACGCCGAAAGCGCCGCCATGTTCAAGAAAGAGCGGGGCGTTGAACGTGCCGTCGCCGAGATTGGCCTCGGTGATCGGGCAGAGGCCCGCGACCGCGCCGCTGTCGGGCCATGCCGATCGTCTCGGCTTCGGTCATGTGGGTCGCATGGATGAGGCACCAGCGCTCGTCGACCGGTTGGTTGGCCAACAGCCATTCGACCGGCCGCGCCCCAGACCAGGCGATGCAATCCTCGACCTCCTTCACCTGCTCGGCGATGTGGATATGAACCGGGCCGCCGTCGGCAAGCGGCACGACGGCTGACAATTCGTCCGGCGTCGCGGCGCGCAGACTGTGCGGCGCCACGCCGACGACGGCATCGTTCAAACCGCGCACCGCTTCGCCGCGATTTCTCCAGAAGTTTCCCGAAGCGATTCACATCGTTGATGAATCGCCGCTGGCCCTCATTCGGCGCTGCGCCGCCAAAGCCTGAATGGGCATAAAAGACAGGCAGCAGTGTCAGCGCGATGCCGGTCTGCGATGAGGCTGCCGCGATGCGCTCCGCCATTTCGGCAAGGTTGGCATAGGGGCTGCCGTCCCTATCATGGTGCAGGTAGTGGAACTCGCCGACGCGGGTGAATCCGGCCTCCAGCATCTCGACATAAAGCTGCGCGGCGACCGCCTCGACCTGCTCGGGCGTCATCGACAGCGCAAAGCGATACATCACCTCGCGCCACGACCAAAAACTGTCGGCGCCCGGCCCGCGCGTTTCGGCGAGCCCCGCCATGCCGCGCTGGAAGGCGTGGCTGTGCAGATTGGGCATGCCGGGAACGACGATGGCGTGGCGTTCGTCGTCCGGCTGCGGGAGTTGGTTGCGCTCGATCGAAGAGATGCGGCCGTGCTCGATCGTCAGCCGCACATTCTTGCGCCATCCATTCGAGCAGCAGCGCCTGTTCAGCGAAGATCGCAGTCAAGCAGGCCTCCGGCAATTTTCTGCAGTTCGGCACTTGCGTTCTCGATTGATATGTATATACATAACTGCAACAGCGAAGGGAAGAGGAATCCGATGGCTGAAGCCAGCAAAACACAAGCGGGGGGCACGCGCATCTGGCGCAACGCCCGGCTTGCGACGTTGGCGGAAGGACTTGCCGGGCCTCGGCATTGTCGAAAAGGGCGCGATCGTTGTCGAGGGCGAGCGGATCGCCTTCGCCGGCGCCGAGGCGGACATGCCGCGTGTCTCAGGGCGCGGCCGAGACCATCGACTGCGAAGGCCGCTGGATCACGCCCGGCCTGATCGATTGCCACACCCATCTTGTCTATGCCGGCAACCGCGCCAACGAATTCGAGATGCGGCTGGCCGGCGCGACCTATGAGGAGGTAGCGCGGGCAGGCGGCGGCATCGTCTCGTCGGTAAAGGCGTTGCGCGCAGCGAGTGAGGACGAGTCTGGTCGCGCAGAGCCTGCCGCGGCTGGACGCCCTGATGGCCGAAGGCGTGACGACGATCGAGATCAAGTCCGGCTACGGGCTCGACACCGAAAACGAAATGAAATCGCTGCGCGCCGCGCGCGCGCTTGGCAAGGGCAGGCCGGTCACGATCAAGACGACCTGCCTTGCCGCGCATGCCCTGCCGCCGGAAGCAAGCGGCGACAAAGACGCATATATTTCAAAGGTTTGCGACGAGATTCTGCCGGCAGTCGCGAAGGCTGGCCTGGCCGACGCTGTCGATGGCTTCTGCGAAGGCATCGCCTTCTCGCCGGAACAGATCGCGCGTGTGTTCGACAAGGCGAAAGAACTCGGCCTGCCGGTCAAGCTCCATGCCGACCAGCTATCCAATCTGCATGGCGCGGCACTGGCCGCCCGGTACGGCGCGCTGTCCGCCGATCATCTGGAATACACGGACGAAGAGGGCGCCGCCGCCATGGCGAAGGCCGGCACGGTCGCCGTGCTGCTTCCCGGCGCATTCTATTTCATCCGCGAGACGAAAAAGCCGCCGGTCGACCTTTTCCGCAAGCACGGCACGAAAATCGCCCTGGCGACCGACAGCAATCCGGGCTCGTCGCCGCTGACTTCGCTGCTGCTGACCATGAATATGGCCGCGACGCTGTTCGGCATGACCGTCGATGAGTGCATCGCCGGCGTGACACGCGAAGGCGCGCGCGCATTGGGTCTGCAACGCGACATCGGAACGCTGGAGGCCGGCAAGTTCGCCGACCTCGCAATCTGGGACATCGAGCGGCCGGCGGAGCTTGTCTACCGCATGGGCTTCAATCCGCTGCACCAACGCGTGTGGAGAGGACTATGAGCTCGCATAAAATTCTCCGCGAGCCGTCATGCTCGGGCTTGTCCCGAGCATCTGCCTTCATTGGAGGGTATGTGGCCGAGCAAATTACCAGAGAGCTTCCACGACAAGGTCGGCAGATCCTCGGGACAAGCCCGAGGATGACGGCTGGCCTGGTGAACAACGGACGATCATCATGACTGACATCACCCTATCCCCCGGCAACGCAACACTCGCCGACTGGCGCGCCATCTATCGCGGCGCGGTGCCAAAGCTCGATCCGTCGTCGCCAGGCCAAGATCAAGGCCAGTGCGGAGACGGTGGCAAAGATCGTCGCCAAGGGCGAGCCGGTCTACGGCATCAACACCGGCTTCGGAAAGCTGGCGAGTGTCCGCATTCCGGCCAGCGATCTGGAAACGCTCCAGCGCAACATCGTGCTCTCGCACGCGGCCGGCGTCGGCGAGCCGATGCCGGTGGCGGTCGTGCGCCTGATGATGGCGCTGAAGATGGCGAGCCTGGCGCAAGGCGCTTCCGGCGTGCGGCCCGAAACCATCGCGCTGCTGGAAGCGATGCTGGCCAATGACGTCATCCCGGTCGTGCCCTGCCAGGGCTCGGTCGGCGCCTCGGGCGATCTTGCGCCGTTGTCGCATATGGCGGCGGTGATGATCGGCGTCGGCGAATGTTTTACGCCGCATGGCCGCTTCCCGGCCAAGGTCGCCTTCGTCTCCCACGGTCTCAGCGCGGTGACGCTGGGCGCCAAGGAAGGCCTGGCGCTGCTCAACGGCACGCAGTTTTCGACCGCCTATGCGCTCGCCGGCCTGTTCGAGGCCGAGACGCTTTTCCAATCCGCCTTGGTCGCAGGCGCGCTATCGACCGATGCGGCGCGCGGGTCCGACGCCCCCTTCGACCCGCGCATCCATATTTTGCGCAAGCACCGCACCCAGATGGAAACGGCCGAGACGCTGCGCAATCTGATGGCCGGCAGCGCCATCCGCGAATCGCATCGCGTCGGCGACGAGCGCGTGCAGGACCCGTATTGCCTGCGCTGCCAGCCGCAGGTGATGGGCGCCTGCCTCGACGTTTTGCGCAAGGCGGCCGATACGCTGGAGACCGAGGCCAACGGCGTGACCGACAATCCGCTGATCTTCGCCGAGGATGGCACCGCACTTTCGGGCGGCAATTTCCACGCCGAGCCGGTGGCCTTCGCCGCCGACATGATCGCGCTCGCCGTCTGCGAGATCGGCTCGCTGTCGGAGCGTCGTGTCGCCATGCTGGTCGATCCCGCGCTCTCCGGCATGCCGGCGTTCCTGACGCCGAAGCCGGGGTTGAATTCCGGCTTCATGATCCCGCAGGTGACGGCGGCGGCGCTTGTTTCGGAAAACAAGCAACGCGCCTATCCGGCCAGCGTCGATTCCATCCCGACCTCCGCCAACCAGGAAGATCACGTGTCGATGGCCGCGCACGGCGCGCGCCGCCTGCTGCCGATGGTGGAAAACGCCTGCGGCGTGATCGGCATCGAGCTTCTGGCCGCCGCCCAAGGCTGCGATTTCCACGCGCCGCTTGAAGTCCAGCGCAGCGCTCGAAGTTGTCCGCGCGCTGGTGCGCGCGGAAGTGCCGCATCTCGACGATGACCGCCATTTCCATCCCGACATGGAAAAGGCGATTGCGATGGTGCGGGATGGCCGGTTGGTGAAGGCGGCTGATGGCGTGGCGCTGCCGGCGGTGACGGCATGACCATGACGATCGATGATCGCGTGCAGCGCCCCCCTCTGTCCTGCCGGACATCTCCCCCTCGTGGGGGGAGATCGGCGCGCGATCGCAACGAAGTGGAGATCGGCGAGACGGATGGCGACTCGCTGATCTCCCCCACTCGATGGGGGAGATGTCCGGCAGGACAGAGGGGCGCGTCCGCCACATCGGCGAGTGGCAAGGTGCCGTCATGACCCCCGCCTGGCTCACCGTCACCCGCGGCGAGGCGCCGCTGCTGGTCTCGCTGCCGCACACCGGCACCGACCTTGCCGACCTTGAAGAGCAGGCTCGTCTCGCCGTGGCTTGCGCGCCGCGATTGCGACTGGTGGATCGACAAGCTCTACGCATTTCGCGACCGAACTCGGCGCGACGGTGGTCCACACCGCGATCTCGCGCACGGTCATCGACGTCAACCGCGACCCGTCCGGCGTCTCGCTCTATCCGGGGCAGGCGACGACCACGCTTTGCCCGACCGACACATTCGACGGCGATCCGCTTTACCGTCCGGGGAGAAGAGCCGGACGAGCACGAGATCGCCAGCCGGCGGGTGCGCTATTTCGATCCCTATCACGAAGCACTGGCGGACGAGCTGGCGCGCCTGCGCGACCGGCACCCGCATGTCGTGCTCTACGACTGCCATTCGATCCGCTCGGTGCTGCCGCGCCTGTTCGACGGCGAACTGCCGGAATTCAATCTCGGCACCAACGACGGCAAGAGCTGCGATCCTGAGCTTCAGGATCGCGTGTCTCCGGCCTGATGGCAAAGTCGGGCCGCAGCCATGTCGTCAATGGCCGCTTCAAGGGCGGCTGGATCACGCGCCATCACGGCCGGCCCGGCGAAGGCGTTCATGCGCTGCAGATGGAACTCTCCTGCCGCGGCTACATGCGCGAGCCGGCTGGCAAGGGCGACGCCCGAGACTGGCCGACGCCCTACGACCCCGACTATGCCGCGCCGATCCAGGCGCAACTGACGGAAATTCTGAAAACGGCCCGCGATTGGGCAGCGGCAGCAAACAATACGCGGAGGATTTGCATGACCACCCATACCCGCATCGACAATGCCCGCGTGATCCGCGCGCCGCACGGCACCGAGCTCAGCGCCAAGTCCTGGCTGACCGAGGCGCCGCTGCGCATGCTGATGAACAATCTCGACCCGATGGTCGCCGAAAAGCCGGGCGAACTGGTCGTCTATGGCGGCATCGGCCGCGCCGCGCGCGACTGGGAAAGCTTTGACCGCATCGTCGGCGCGCTGCGCAAGCTCGAAGCCGACGAGACCTTGCTCGTCCAGTCCGGCAAGCCGGTCGGCGTCTTCAAGACGCATGCCGACGCGCCGCGCGTGCTGATCGCCAACTCCAACCTGGTGCCGCATTGGGCCACCTGGGATCACTTCAACGAGCTCGATAAGAAGGGCCTGATGATGTACGGCCAGATGACGGCCGGTTCGTGGATCTACATCGGCATCGCAGGGCATCGTTCAGGGCACTTACGAGACCTTTGTCGAGATGGGCCGCCAGCACTATGGTGGCGATCTTGCCGGTCGCTGGATCCTGACCGCCGGCCTCGGCGGCATGGGCGGCGCGCAGCCGCTGGCCGCGACCATGGCCGGCGCGTCCTGCCTGGCGGTCGAATGCAAGCCGAGCAGCATCGAGTTCCGCCTGAAGACGGGCTATGTCGACGTGCAGGCCAAGGACCTGGACGACGCGCTGGCGATCATCGACAAGGCCGGCAAGGAGAAGAAGGCGATTTCGGTTGCGTTGCTCGGCAACGCCGCCGACGTCTTCCCGGAACTGGTGAAGCGCGGCGTCCGGCCCGATTGCGTCACCGACCAGACCTCGGCGCATGATCCGGTCAACGGCTACCTGCCGCAGGGCTGGACGCTGGCCGAGTGGGACGAGAAGCGCGAGCGCGACCCGAAGGCCGTCACCAAGGCGGCGAAGCAGTCGATGGCGACGCATGTGCGCGCCATGCTCGACTTCCACAAGGCGGGCGTGCCGACCGTCGACTACGGCAACAACATCCGCCAGATGGCGCTGGAGGAGGGGGTCGAGAACGCCTTCGACTTTCCAGGTTTCGTGCCGGCCTATATCCGCCCGCTGTTCTGCCGTGGCATCGGCCCGTTCCGCTGGGCGGCGCTCTCGGGCGATCCGGAGGACATCTACAAGACCGACGCCAAGGTGAAGGAGCTGACGCCGGGCAACACCCACCTGCACAACTGGCTCGACATGGCGCAAAAGCGCATCCACTTCCAGGGCCTGCCGGCGCGCATCTGCTGGGTCGGCCTCGGCGACCGTCACCGCCTCGGCCTCGCCTTCAACGAAATGGTCGCCAAGGGCGAACTGAAGGCGCCGGTCGTCATCGGCCGCGACCATCTGGATTCCGGCTCGGTCGCCTCGCCGAACCGCGAGACGGAAGTCGATGAAGGACGGCTCGGACGCCGTCTCCGACTGGCCGCTGCTCAACGCGCTGCTCAACACGGCATCAGGCGCCACCTGGGTGTCGCTGCACCATGGCGGCGGCGTCGGCATGGGCTTCTCGCAGCATTCCGGCGTGGTCATCTGCGCCGACGGCACGCCGGAAGCCGCTGCCCGTCTAGGCCGCGTGTTGTGGAACGACCCGGCGACCGGCGTCATGCGCCACGCCGACGCCGGCTATGACATCGCGCTCGATTGCGCCGAAGAAGAACGGGCTGAACCTTCCGGGCATCTTGGACTGAATGCGCCACATCCGCGCCAAATCCTATCGCCGCCAGCCGTGGAAGAATGGCGGCGGCGAGACTATTGAAATCGCCGTGTCGCCTGCCGGTGCGGGCATCGACGATTTCGACTGGCGCGTCTCGATGGCGCGGGTAGAGGCCGACGGTCCGTTCTCGGCTTTTCCCGAAATCGATCGCACGCTGACGATCCTGGAAGGCGAAGGCATCGAGCTGACCTTGGAAGGCCAGCCGCCGGTGCGGATCCAGGGCGAGCCCCACGCCTTTCCCGGCGATGTCGCCACGCAGGCAAGATTGCTCGACGGGCCGATCACCGATCTCAATGTGATGACACGGCGCGGTCGGCTGACCCATCGCGTCGCGGCCGATCTCTGCCGTCTGGCATCGTCGATTTTGTCGTCCGCTCTCCGACAGCACTGCTCTATTGCCATCGCGGCGCGGTGTCGGTCGGAGACGAATACGCCGACCCGTTCGAGCTTGCGGCCGGCGACAGCTTGCTGATCGAAGCACAGCCGAACTCGCTTCGACTGGTTGCAGACAGCGCCTTCGACGCTCTTTCTGGTAGAGATCGGCCCTGCGTGAGCGCTTTTTGCGACGCTGCCACGGTTTCCGCAAAGTCTTGCGATTTGTCCGCCCAGTTTCGCGAATGGGCAAAATATGCGATTCCAGCTTTTGCCATGCAACGAACCGCGCTAAGACCATTTTTGTATTTCTGCGCCCTGTCGGGCGCGCCGTGAATCCTGCCGAACGGACATGCCTGCATGAATATTCAATCGCGCCTTGACATGGGCGTAGGGGTCGAAAAGCTCCTGACGCCGGCCGAAGCGCCGATCCGCTCGAATTTCCTGCCCGAGGAGCGCCTTCGCCAGCTTGGCGAATGATGGCTCGCCAACGGCTCGACACCTATTTCGGCCTGTCCGGTTTCGATTTCCAGGCGCGCGTGCGCGACGACGCCGCGAAAATCCTGGAAGTGTACCGCGCCGTCAACGCGGCGCAGCTGAAGGGCGACGCCGTCACGCCGGCCGCCCAGTGGCTGCTCGACAACCACTATCTGGTCGAAGAAACGATCTTCCAGGTCAAGCGCGACCTGCCGCGCCGCTTCTACCAGGAGCTGCCGACGATGGAGATCGGCGACGGCGTGCGCGTTCCGCGCGTCCTCGCCATCGCCTGGGTCTATGTCGCCCATTGCGACAGCACCGTATCCGGCCAGACCCTGAAGGCGATTGTCGACGGTTTCCAGTCCGTCCAGCCGATGCTGATCGGCGAACTCTGGGCGCTGCCGTCGCTGCTGCGCTTCGTGCTGACGGAAAATTTGCGCCGCATCGCCGTGCGCGTGCGACGCGCGCACCAGATGCGCCAGCTCGCCAACGATGTGGCCGACAAGGTGCTCGCCGCCAAGGACGGCGAGGGCAGGGCGGACACGCTGGCGAGCTTTGCCGCCCACGCGCAGGACATGACCTTCGCCACGCAGATGCTCTACCGCCTGCGCGACGGCTCGCAGAATGCCGGCAAGGCGCTGATCTGGCTGGAGGGCGAGCTTGAAAAGCGCGGCTCAGACGCCGAAGAGATCATCGTCGGCGAACACCGCAACCTGTCCAGCGGCAACGTCACGATGGGCAACATCGTGCGCGGGCTGCGGCTGGTCAACGACGTCGACTGGACCGTGTGGTTCGAGACGGTCAGCCGCATCGACGAATTGCTGCGCGAAAAGACCGATTTCGCCGTGCTCGATTTCCACTCGCGCGACCAATACCGCGCGGCGATCGAGGAACTGGCGCGGCTATTCGCAAAAATCCGAATACGAGGTTACGGCGAAGGCCATCGAACTGTCCGCTGAGGCAGCCGCAGCCAAGGATCGGGATCCGCATACCGATGTCGGCTTTTTTCTGGTCGGCAAGCGGCGCGCGGAGCTGGAAGCCGCGATCGACTACAGGCCGACCTTCGGCACGCGTTTCACCCGCATGTTCCAGCGCCTCGGCTGGATCGGCATCATGCTGCCGGTGTTGGCGCTGACGATGCTCCTGCTCGGCATGACGACAGCCGCGCTGCAAAGCGCCGGCCTACCGACGGCCTCGATCGTGATCCTGATCGTCCTGTTCGCCGTGCCGGCGGGCGAGGGCGCCTTGTCCTTCTTCAACACTGTCGTGCTTGCAGTTGCTGAAGCCGACGCGCCGGGTCGGCTACGAATACAAGGACGGCGTGCCGGTCGGAGGCGCGCACCCTGGTGGTCGTGCCGACGCTGATCGGCTCGCGCGACGACGTCGAGGAAATCGTCCGCAACATGGAGGTGCACTACCTCTCCAACCCGAGCGGCGACCTGCATTTCGCTCTGCTGTCGGATTGGCGCGACAGCCAGCAGGAGCAGACGAAGGCCGACCTCGACATGCTGGCCTTCGCCCGCGAGCGAGATCGTCGCGCTGAACGCCCGCCACAATGGCGACGGTGTCGACCGTTTCCACCTCCTGCACCGCCAGCGGCTCTACAACGAGGCGCAGGGCTGCTGGATGGGCTGGGAGCGCAAGCGCGGCAAGCTGCACGAACTGAACCTGCTGTTGCGCGGCGACGGCGACACCACATTCCTGCCGCCGGACCGGCCGCTGCCGGAGGACGTCGTCCACGTCATGACGCTGGACGCCGACACGCAAGGTGACGCGCGACGCGGTCACCAAGCTGGTCGGCAAGCTCATGCATCCGCTCAACCGGCCGGAGATCGATGCCGCCAAGCGCACGGTCGACTGCCGGCTATTCGATCCTGCAGCCGCGCGTGACGCCTTCGCTGACGACCGGCGACGACGCGTCCTTCTTCCAGCGCGCCTTCTCGTCCAACCGCGGCCTCGACCCTTATGTCTTCGCCGTGTCGGACCTCTATCAGGACCTGTTCGGCGAAGGCACGTTCACCGGCAAGGGCCTCTATCACGTCGACGCGATGGAGACGGCGCTGGCGGGCAAGCTCCAGGAAAACACGGTGCTCAGCCACGACCTTCTGGAAGGCTCGCTGGCGCGCTCCGCGCTGGTGACCGACGTCGAGGTGGTCGAGGACTATCCGACCCGCTATTCGGTCGACGCGTCGCGTCATCATCGCTGGGCGCGCGGCGACTGGCAGCTTCTGCCGCTGATCTTCGACCCGCAAGCTGGCGATTCCCGGCCTCGTCGCGCTGGAAGATGATCGACAATCTGCGCCGCTCGCTGACGCCGATCTTCTGGGTGCTGGCGGCGATTGCCGGCTGGACGCTGCTGCCGTGCACGCTCGCCGCGCAATGGCTGGCCCTGCTGATCCTCAGCCAGTTCATGGCGCCGACCTTCGACATCGTCAACGCACTCTGGCCGAAGAGCCGCGAGGTCACCGTGCGCGGCCATATCACCGCGCTTGGCGCGTGACGTTGTCTTCGGCACAGCGCTTGTCGCCTTGAAGACGGTGTTCATGGCGCACCAGGCCTGGCTGATGGGCGACGCGATCGTCCGCACCCTCTATCGGCTGCTCGTCAGCCGCAAGAACCTGCTGGAATGGCGTACCGCCTCGCAGACGGAAAAGAGCGGCGGCAACGACCTGGCCTCCTATTACTCGTCTATGCGCGGCGCCATCATCATCGCTGCGGTCGGCCTGGCGATCCCGCTCCTGGCGCAATCGACCGGCTCGCTCGTCGCGTTGATTTTCGCGCTGTTCTGGGTCGGATCGCCGGCCTTCGCCTATCTGGTCAGCCGCTCGGCCGAGACCGAGGACCATCTCCGGATTTCGGACCGATGACCGCGTCAAGCTGCGCACCATCGCGCGCCGCACCTGGCATTATTTCGAAACCTTCGTCACGCCGGAACAAAGCTTCCTGCCGCCGGACAATTTTCAGGAAGTGCCGCGTCCGGTCGTGGCAAACCGCACCTCGCCGACCAATATCGGCGTCTATCTTCTTTCGGTCGTCTCGGCGCGCGATTTTGGCTGGATCAGCATGGCCGATGCAGTCGAACGCATGGAGGCGACGCTGTCGACGCTCGAGCGCATGGAGCGCTCGCGCGGCCATCTCTACAATTGGTACGACACCAAGACGCTGCTGCCGCTGCATCCGCTCTATATTTCGGCCGTCGACAGCGGCAATCTCGCCGGCCACCTCATCGCCATCGCCGCCGCTTGCAACGAATGGGCCGAGGCGCCGTCCGTCTATCTGCAGGGCGATTTCGACGGCCTGCTCGATACCGTTGGCATTCTGGAAGAGAGCCTGCGCGTCGTGCCCGACGACCGCCGCCAGATGCGCCCGTTGCGGCAGCGCTTGAGCGATCGCATCGACGGCATGCGTCGCGCGGTCGAAACGGTGAAGAGCGAGCCGGAAATGGCCTCGATCCGCACCATCAATCTCGCCGTGCTCGGCGGCGAGATCAGAAAGCTGGCCGACTCCATCCACCACGAGGTCGGCAGCGCTCAGACGGAGCAATTGGCCGAGTGGGCCGCCGCACTTCACAAGACGGCCGAGGCGCATGTCGCGGATTCGCACAGCGACAAGGGCCGCGTCGATGAGTTGCGCGCCCGGCTTCAGGCCATCTGCCGTGCGCGCCCGCAAATATGCGCTTGGACATGGATTTTTCCTTCCTGCTCAACAAGGACCGCAAGCTGCTGTCGATCGGCTACCGCGTCGAGGCGCATCAGCTTGACGACAGCTGCTACGATCTGCTGGCGTCGGAGTGCCGGCTGACCAGCCTGCTCGCCATCGCCAAGGGCGACATCCCGACCGACCACTGGTTCCGGCTCGGCCGGCCGATCGTCGAGATCGGCTTCTCCGGGGCACTGATGTCCTGGTCGGGCTCGATGTTCGAATATCTGATGCCGCCGCTGGTGATGAAGGAGCCGCAAGGCGGCATCCTCAACCAGACCAACCGCATGATCATCCGCCGGCAAATCCAGTACGGCAATTCGAAGAACGTGCCGTGGGGCATTTCGGAAGCCGCGTACAACGCCCGCGACCACGAAATGACCTACCAGTACACCAATTTCGGCGTGCCGGGTCTCGGGCTGAAGCGCGGCCTGGCGCAAAACACCGTCATCGCGCCCTATGCGACGATCCTCGCCTCGCAATTCATGCCGCATGAGGCGGTCGAAAACCTCGAGCGGTTGACCGCGCTCGGCGCGCTCGGCCGCTACGGCTTCTACGATGCTGTCGACTTCACGCCGCAGCGCGTGCCGGAAGGCCAGCCTTGCGCGGTGGTCTACAATTACATGGCCCACCACTCCGGCATGTCGATCGTCGCCATCGCCGACGCCATCTTCGAAGGGCGCATGCGCGACCGTTTCCACAGCGACCCGGTCATCGAAGCGGCCGAACTGCTGTTGCAGGAAAAGGCGCCGCGCGACATCCCGATCGCGACGGTGCGCACCGAAGCCGCCGATCGCGCCAAGGTCGAATCCGAGCCGCAAAGCCCGGATGCGCGTCTGGTGCTCAATCCGCTCCGCTCGTTGCGCGCGACCAGCCTTGATGTCGAACGGCGGCTATTCGGTGATGGTGACGGCGACCGGCTCCGGCTACAGCAAATGGGGCGAGCTGGCGGTCGACGCGCTGGCAGCCTGACCCGACCGAAGACCGGATGGGTTCCTACCTCTTCCTGCGCGATCTTTCGACCGGCGACTGGTGGTCGGCCACCGCCGAACCGAAGACTGCGCCGGGCGAGCAGGTGCAGACGCTGTTCAACGACGACAAGGCGAGCTTCATCAAAGTCGTCGGCGCGCTGCGCAGCGAGGTCGAATGCATCGTCATCTCGGAAGGCAATGGCGAGGGCCGGCGCATCACGCTTTTCAACGAAGGTGACACGGACCGGCATATCGAAGTGACGTCATTCGCCGAGCTGGTGCTGTCGCATCCGGACAACGACAACGCCCATCCGGCCTTCTCGAAAATGTTCGTCGAGACGGAGATTTCGCCCGACAACAGCGCGATCTTCGCGCATCGCCGCAAGCGCACCGAGGGCGAACCGGATATCTGCGTCGCCCATTTCATCACCGACCCCGCAGGCCCGACGCGCGACCGCGAGGCCGAAACGGACCGGCGCGCCTTCCTCGGCCGCGGCCGCACCATCGTCAACGCGGCGGCTTTCGATCCCGGCGCACGGCTCTCGGCCAGCCAGGGTTTTGTGCTCGATCCGATCATGTCGCTGCGCCGCCGCGTTCGCGTACCGGCCAACAAGAAGGTCGCGCTGACTTTCTGGACCGTCGTTGCCAAGCAGCGCAGCGAACTCGAGGCCGCTATCGGCCACCTCGACCACCCGGAAAGTTTTGGCCGCCAGTCGACCTTGTCCTGGACGCGTTCGCAGGTGCAGACACGCCATTTCGGCCTGAGCCTCTCCGATGCCGCCAATGTGCAGCGGCTGGCGCGCTACCTGATCTATCCGAACCATCATCTGCGGTCATCGCCGGAAGCGATTGCCGCTGGCCTTGGTCGCCAATCGGCGCTCTGGCCGATGGCGATTTCCGGCGATTTCCCGATCTTCGCTGTGCGCATCGCCGACGTTGCCGATCTCGAAATCGTTGCCCAGGCGCTACGCTATCAGGAGTATATGCGTTCGCGCGGGCTGGTCGCCGACTTCGTCGTCATCAACGAACAGGCGGCCTCCTATGTCGCCGACCTGCAGAACGCCATCGAGAACCTGTGCGAAAACAGCCGGCTGCGCGGCCGCGAATTTGGCCCGCGCCAGCACATCTTTGCCGTCCGCCGCGACCTGATGGACGACAGCTCCTATCGCACGCTGCTCGGCGTCGCGCGGGTGATCGTGCACACACGCAACGGCACGATCTTCGACCAGATCGAGCGGGCGGAGACGGCAGCGATCCAGGAGCAGGAAGTCAGGGTCATCGCGCCGCCCGAGACCAGCGGCAGCAGAACCCGAACCGTTCAAGCTGAAACGTCCGGCCAGCCGGCCGTTCAATGGCGAGGGGCTCGGCTACTGGAACGGCATCGGCGGTTTCGACCGCGACGGCCGCGACTATGTCGTTCACCTGACCGGCGGCCTGATGACGCCACAGCCATGGGTGAACGTCATCGCCAACGGCTCCTTCGGCTTCCACACTTCGGCCGAAGGCGCATCCTTCAGCTGGAGCCGCAACAGCCGCGACTTCCAGCTGACGCCGTGGTCGAACGATGCCGGTGTCGAACCGTCCGGGCGAGGCGATCTACATCCACGATCTGGACAGCGGCGCGGCCTTCGCACCCTATGCCGCCGTGCTGCGCGATGCCGCGATGCACTATGTGGCAAGGCACGGCCAGGGCGTAAGCACCTTCACGGCCGCGCAAAGGCGCTCTGTCCGTCGAACTGACGCAGCTTGTCGACCCGGCCGATCCGGTGAAGGTGATGCGGCTGCAAGCTGGTGAATGCCGGCAAGTCAGCCGCGCGGCTGCGCGTCTATGGTTATGCCGAATGGGTGCTTGGCACTAATCGCGGCAAATCGGCGCCGACCTTCGTGCCGTCTGTCGATGCCAAAAACGGCGCTGTGCTGGTGGCCAATCCTTACAGTCTGGACTTCGGCGACCGCATCGCCTTCCTGGCTTCGGATGGAAAACCGCAATCGGTGACGACCGACCGCGCCGAGTTCATCGGCAATGGCTCGGCCGAATTCCCGCACGCCGTTGTTGAAGGTGCAGCACTTGCGGGAACGGTCGAAGCGGGCCGCGACATCTGCTCGGCCATCGCCCGCGATGTCGAAGTGCCGGCCGGCGGCGAGGCGACCGTGATCTGGCTGCTCGGCGACGCCGGTTCCGCCGAAGAGGTGGCGGCGCTGGTGCAAAAACACGCGGCGCGCGACTTCGACGAGCGCCTGGCCGAGAACGAAAAAAACTGGCGCGGTTTCCTCGACACGATCCAGGTCGACACGCCGGACGACGCGTTCGACGCGATGGTCAACCACTGGCTGCCATATCAGAGCCTGTCATGCCGCATCCGCGCGCGCTCGGCCTTCTATCAGGCCAGCGGCGCCTTCGGCTTCCGCGATCAGTTGCAGGACACGCTGGCGCTGCTGATGCATGATCCTTCGCTGGCGCGCGAGCAGATCCTGAACGCGGCCCGACGGCAGTTCCCGGAAGGCGATGTGCAGCACTGGTGGCTGCCGCGCACCGGGGCAGGGGTGCGTACCCTCATCTCGGACGACGTCGCCTGGCTGGGCTATGCGGTGTCGCACTATCTTGGCGTGACCGGCGATGCATCGCTGCTGTCCGAAAAAGTGCCCTTCATCGAAGGCGAACCGCTTGAGGCCGGCCAGCACGACGCTTTCTACACGCCCGAAATCTCCAGGACGACGGCGACGGTCTATGAGCACGCGGCGCGCGCGCTCGACCTCGCCGTCAAGCGCACCAGCCCGCAAGGCTCTGCCGCTGATCCTCGGCGGCGACTGGAACGACGGCATGAACAAGGTCGGCGTCGAAGGTCGAGGCGAAAGTGTGTGGCTCGGCTGGCTGGTTCTGAAGGCGATCGACGGCATGGCGCCGATCGCACGCGAGCAGGGCGAGAAGGCCCGCGCCGACCGCTGGCTGGAACATGCGGAGCGTGGTGAAGCGCGCGCTCGAAACCGTTGGCTGGGATGGCGAATGGTATCGCCGCGGTTCCTTCGACGACGGATCTCCGCTCGGATCCAAGAATTCCGACGAATGCAAGATCGACTCGATCGCACAGTCCTGGAGTGTGCTGTCGGGGCAGGGCGACGAGGCGCGTTCGCGCACCGCAATGGCTTCGGTCCGCAGCCGGCTCGTCGACGAAAAGCTGAAGATTATCAGGCTCTTCACCCCGCCTTTTAACAAGACCAGCCACGACCCCGGCTACATCAAGAGCTACCCGCCGGGCGTTCGCGAAAATGGCGGCCAGTACACCCACGCGGCAACCTGGGTGGTCGCAGCTTTGGCTGAACTGGGCCTCGCGGACGAAGCCTACAAATGCTTCTCGCTGATCAATCCGGTCCAGCACGCGCTGGATCGCGATGCTGCCGAACAGTATCGAGTCGAGCCCTACGTCGTTGCGGCCGACATCTATGGCGAGGGCGAAAAGGGCGGACGCGGCGGCTGGACCTGGTACACCGGCTCGGCCGGGTGGCTCTATCGCGCCGCGGTCGAGTTTATCCTCGGCATTCGCCGTCAGGGCGACCGCATCATCGTCAAGCCGGCGCTGCCCAGCCATTGGGACGGCTTTACCGTCAGCCTTTCCATCGACGGGACAAAATATCGCATCCGCGTCGAACGCTCGCGACGGCATCAAGGCGCAAAAGATCTCAAAAGCCGGAAAAGCCCAGAAAGGCGAGGGCTTCGAACTGGGCGGGAAGGGCGAAATCGACGTCCTTGTTCAGGTGCCTCGATAAAGAATTGTGGCAGCTTTTGCCGGTTGCCACGATTTTGCCGCAAGGCCGCCTTTCTTCTTTACAACTCAAGCTGTTAGAGCAGCGTGCGACAAAACGGCCGGTGCTGAATTTTTGTTATCCTTAGCGGAACGGATTCATACGCCGGCCATTGTAGGTCATCGCGGCATCCGCTATGGAAACGCCGTTATTGTGCAGTGCACCATTCCAGGATTGGGGTTGCGACGTGTCCTTGCTGGAAGTCTACTGGAGAGCCTTGGGGTACCTCGGCGCTGAAAAGAGGAAAGTGTTCCTCATCTGCGCAGCCAATATCGCTCTCGCTGCCATCACCATTGCAGAACCTGTCCTGTTTGGCCGCGTCATCGACGCCATCTCCGCCAAGACGGAAGTGGTGCCGACGCTGGCGCTGTGGGCAGGCCTTGGCCTTTTCAACATCATCGCCTTCGTGCTGGTCGCGCGTGGCGCCGACCGCCTGGCGCACGCGCGCCGCGGCGCGGTGCTGTGTGAGTCGTTCGAACGCGTGATCGCCATGCCGCTCTCCTGGCATCAGGAGCGGGGCACCTCGAATGCACTGCACACGCTGCTGCGCGCCGTCGAGACCCTGTTCGGCCTGTGGCTTGAATTCATGCGCACGCACCTCTCGACTGCGGTCGCAATGATCCTTCTGGTTCCGACAGCGCTGGCGCTCGATGTGCGCATGTCGCTTGTGCTGCTTGGCCTTGGCCTCGCTTATGTCGCGATCGGCCGCCTCGTCATGCGCAAGACCAAGGAAGGTCAGGCCAACGTCGAGCGCAACTATCACAACGTCTTCGCGCATGTGACGGACTCGGTGAACAACGTCTCCGTTCTGCAGAGCTACAACCGCGTCGGGCATGAAACCGAAGCGCTGCGCAACTATGTGCGCGACCTACTGAAGGCGCAGTATCCGGTGCTTGACTGGTGGGCGCTGGCGAGCGCCTTGCATCGTCTCGCCTCGACGATCTCGATGATGGTGGTGCTGCTGATCGGCGCCTATCTTGTCATGCGTGGCGAACTGAAAGTCGGCAGCGTCATTGCCTTCACTGGTTTCGCCTCGCTGCTGATCGCCCGCCTCGACCAGATATCGGCCTTCGTGAACCAGATTTTCGAGGCCCGCGTCCGCCTGGTCGAGTTCTACAAGATCGAGCAGGCTGCGGCGGACGACGAAGGAGCCCGACGGCCTGCGCGACCTCGAGAACGTCACCGGCCATATCCGCTTCGAGAATGTCGGCTTCGAGTTCCCGAACAGCCCGCATGGTGTCGAGAGCCTCTCCTTCAATGTCACGGCCGGTCAGACTGTCGCCATCGTCGGCCCGACTGGCGCCGGCAAGACGACGCTGATCAACCTTCTCCAGCGCGTCCACACGCCGACGGAAGGCCGCATCCTGATCGACGGCATCGACACGCGCCAGGTGACGAAGAAGTCGTTGCGCCATTCGATCGCGACCGTGTTCCAGGACGCCGGCCTCTTCAACCGTTCGATCGAGGACAATATCCGCATCGGCCGTGCCGATGCCTCGAACGAAGAGATCCACGAGGCAGCTTACGCCGCCGCGGCGCAGGATTTCATCCTGTCGAAGAATGACGGCTACGACACGGTTGTCGGCGAGCGCGGCAGCCATCTGTCGGGCGGCGAGCGCCAGCGCGTCGCCATCGCGCGGGCCGTGCTGAAGAATGCGCCGATCCTGGTGCTCGACGAGGCGACCAGCGCGCTCGACGTCGAGACAGAGGCGCGCGTCAAGGATGCCATCGACCTGCTGCGCCAGGACCGCACGACATTTATCATCGCGCACCGCCTGACGACCGTTCGCGACGCCGATCTCGTGCTCTTCATGGATCGCGGCCGCATCGTCGAGGCCGGCGGCTTCGATGAGCTGGCTCGCCACAATGGCCGCTTTGCCTCGCTGCTGCGCGCTGGCGGCCTGCTGAACGACGAAGAGGTCCGTCGCGTCAGCCACCCGGTTCGGGAAGTCGAGGCTGCCTAGGCGGCCTCGATCTCGGCCTGCAGCGCCTTCATGTGCCCCTCGGCAGCACTCACCGCCGCCCGTTCGATGGCTCGGTAGCGGCTGATCACCGATAGCCCAAGTGGCGTGAGTTGCGCGCCGCCGCCATGCTTGCCGCCTGTCTGCGCCGCAACCACCGGCTTGCCGAACAGCGCATTCATCTCTTCGATCAAATCCCAGGCATGCTTATAGGACATCTCCATGCCGCGCGCGGCCGCCGAGATGGATCCGAACGCCGCTACCTGCTCAAGCAATTCGATCTTGCCGGGGCCGATGCGCCCCTCCGGGTCCAGATTGATACGCAGGCTCAGCGACGGCATTCATCTCATCTCGTTCTGGGCCGGACAGAGCCGGCAGTGCTGCCATCCAGGCTAACCGATTTCACGATCGCAAACACCTGAATTCCGGGTCTTATCGGCAAGGTCTCTGCCGAAAGGCGCGTGATGCGCGAGACGATGCGCTGGCCGCCGCAATCGACGATCACGTCGACATGCGCGCCTTGCGCTCCGTCCACCGAAACGACATTGCCCGACAAGACGTTCAGACCGCTGATCCGTCCCGGCTTCTCCAGCGCCAGCATGACATCGCGCGCCCGGACGCGCAGCCGAACGTGATCGCCCACGGCAGCCTTCAGCCCGGGTACCCGCATCTCGCCCGCGGCCGAATGCAGGACGCCAATGTCGAATTCGCGGGTCCTTCGAAACAACCTTCATGTCGAGCACTGCGCCGCCTTCGGCCTGGTCTTCCCGCGGCAAGAGTTCGGTCCGAAGCATGATCTCGGCCGTCGGGCCCACACCCGTCACCTTGCCTTGATCGAGCACCACGATGTCGGAAGCCAGCCGCGCGACCTCGGCGATCGAATGGCTGACATAGACAATCGGGATTTTTGCCTCGTCGCGCAGCCGCTCGATATAGGGAAGGATTTCGGCCTTGCGCGCCTCGTCCAGCGAGGCGAGCGGTTCGTCCATCAGGATCAGTCTCGGGCTCGCCGCCAGCGCCCGGCCGATCGCGACGCGCTGCTTCTCGCCGCCCGACAGGGCGGTCGGCCGGCGATCCATCAGGTGTCCGATGCCCAGCAGCTCCACGATCTGGTCGAGGTCGGCATAGCGCTCCGCCGGCGGTGTAAACCAGCGGCCATAGCGAAGGTTCTGCGTCACCGTCAGATGCGGAAACAGTCGCGCGTCCTGGAACACATAGCCGATCCGGCGGCGATGTTTCGGCACGAAGACTCGCGCTGTCTGTGTCGACAAACACGCGTCCGTCCGACTTCGATCGCGGCCATTCGTCGGCCTGAAGCAGCCCGCCGATCATGTTGATCAGTGACGGTCTTGCCGGATCCCGACGGACCGAACAGCGCCGTCAGTTGTCCCTGCGTCTCGAAGCGCGCCTCGAGTTCGAAAGCTGCCGAGCCGGTGTCGAACGTCGACCGAGATCATTCGGGATCGATGCGCTGGCCGACCCGGCGCGCCATGATTTCGGAGGCGACGAGGGCGACCATCGCGATGCAGATCGAAACCAGCGTCAGCCGCATCGCGCCCGCATCGCCGCCCGGCACTTGCGTAAAGGTATAGATCGCCGAAGGCAGCGTCTGTGTTTCGCCGGGGATGTTGGAAACGAAGGTGATCGTCGCGCCAAACTCGCCCATAGCCTTGGCGAAGCACAGGATCATGCCGGCGATGATGCCGGGCAGGATCAGCGGCAGCGTCACCGTCGCAAACACCCATGCTGGGCTGGCGCCGAGGGTGCCGGCCGCTGCTTCCAGGCGGCGGTCGACCGCCTCGATGGAAAGCCGGATCGCCCGCACCATCAAGGGAAACGCCATCACGGCGCAGGCAAGCACTGCGCCCGTCCAGCGGAACGAGAAGACGATGCCGCAGCATTGTTCGAGGAAGGCGCCCGCCGGCCCGCGCCGACCAAACGTCAGCAGCAACAGATAGCCTGTGACGACGGGCGGCAGGATCAGCGGCAGGTGCACCAAGCCGTTCAACACGGCTTTGCCCCAGAATTCCTTGCGCGCCAGCAGGAAGGCGATAGCGATGCCGAACGGCAGGCTGGCGATCATCGCCCAGCTGGCGACGACGATCGACAGCCGAACCGCGACCCATTCCTCAGGCGAGAGTTTTAGCCACTCCACCAGCGACAGCCTTGTTTCCCCACAGACATAACGACACTTGGCCGGAATGAGCCACCGCCACGTACAGGCGTCAAGGGGAACTGGTAAAGTGAAGATGATGACCGTCGCGCCCCGAGGACGGGGGCTGGGTGTGGGCGCGACGGTCAGCCCACAGGAGAGCAGGCCCTCCAATCGACGCATATCGCGCGCTTTTCAGCAATTACATCAATGTGATGATCGGCTAATCAAGCTGCCTGATCAGCGTGCCCGGCTCCCCCAAATGGCGGTCCGCGACGGCATCGGGAGCATCCACTGGTCGGGGCGCGTCATCGAGTGGACAGGTCGGCAGGGTAAGTGGCTGGGGTTCCTGGGAGCTTTTCGAACTCTCTGCCTATCGCCTCCTCCGAACTTCGCGCTGTCGCCGCGGCGAAGTCAGCATTGCCGCCAGGGCCCTCCGATGCCGGCTTTTCGATCGACGTTGGCGGTCTATGTCGCCTTCGCCAAGCCGGTCGCTACCGCGCGCAACCGCCTACCGGATGTGCTTGTAGACAGTCGTGCGCGAGAGCCCGAGCAAGCGCGCCGTCTTCGTGATGTTGCCGTCCATCATCCTGTGCGTCGCCCTGATCTCGCGGCATTTGTGCAGGCTGAGCGGATGCGCGCGACAGTGCTGACAACCGTCGTCATCGGGGGCAGCGGCAAGATCGTCGAAGGAATCCTCGTCGATGTAGGCCATGCGGCGCCTCACCAGAGCGCGCTGCAGGGCAGCGTGCAGCTCGCGGATGTTGCCTGGCCATTCGCACAGGGACAGCCTGGCGATCGCCGCATCGGTAATTGCCGTGCCAGGTGCGATCTTGTTTACCAGGTGTTGGACGATGAGGGCGAAATCGGAACGTGCGGCAAGCGGCGGAAGGCGGACGGTGAACGCGTTGAGCCGATAGAGCAGGTCGGCCCTGAATGTGCGCTCCGCCACCATTTCCTGCAGATTGCGGTTTGTCGCCGAGACGATCTGCACGTCGACACGATGCGATTTCTGCCCGCCAACCGGCCGAACCTCCATGCTGTCGAGAAATCGCAGAAGCACGGTTTGGGCTGCGGGCGGAATGTCGGCGACCTCATCGAGAAACAGCGTACCCTTGTCCGCGGCGCGGGCCAGCCCTGGTGAGCCTTCGGTGCGGGCATTGGTGAAGGCGCCGCGTTCGTGTCCGAAGATTTCGGCGATGAACAACTGCTCCGGCACCGCGCCGCAGTTCAGCGCAACGAAATCGCCCTTGCGGCCGCTGAGCGCGTGGACGTGACGGGCCATCAGTTCCTTGCCCGTACCGGTTTCTCCGGTGACATGGACTGGCATTCGCAATGTTGCCGCCTCGGCGATGTCGGCCATGGCGCGTTTCAGGGCAGGGTCCTCACAGACGAAAGCAGGCGCGTTGTGAGAAACCCCCTCCGTCGCGTGCGCAGGCCGTCGCGCTGCCGTGCCGACTTCGCTCTTGCCGATCTGGCGGCAGACCATGAACAGGCCGCTGCCGGCGCGGTCACGGATGCGGATGACGCCGCCGTTCAGCAAGCCGTCCATGGTCGCGCCGAAACGCGCCTCGAACAGTTCTTCGAAATGACCGCCCGGCTCGGTGGAAAGGCCAGCCAACAGCGTCGCGCCCGGGCGATTGAGCGAAAACACTTCGCCGCCACGCGATACCGCAATCAGCCCGGCCGACAAGGTGTCCAGATATTCGGCGCGCGGATGAAACGCGAAGATGAAGCTGCCGCTGCGTTCCTGGAAGATCAGGCCGTTTTCGATCTGCGCCGCCGCCATGCGAACCAGCGCATGGGTGTGCTGCTGGCGAGCCTCGTTCGAGCATGAGGCATCCAGCAGTCCTATCGTCTCACCGCGCGAATCGAGAATGGGCGCGGCCATGCAGCTCAGATGCCCGTCGCACGCGAAATAGTGCTCGCGGCCGTAAATCGCGATCGGTTGTTTGGAAACTGCAGCAAGGCCAAGCGCATTGGTGCCGCGTTCGCTTTCGTCCCAGATGCTGCCCGGTATGATCGAGCGGCCGGCGGCGCTGTCGGCAAAGCGCTGGTCGCTGATCGTATCGAGCACGATGCCGTCGGCGTCGCCGAGCGCGATCATGAAATTTGATCCCGCAATCTGTGAATGCAACACCTGCATCTCGGCAAGCGCCAGTTTGCGCAGTGCGGAAATCACCTCGCGCCTGCGGTGGACATCGGCAAATGAAACAACGCTCGCACGCGGTGTGGCGCGCGGATCGAGCCCGGCATCGCGGCAGCGTTGCCAGCTTTGCGCAACAGGCGATGGCAACAAGCCAGCCGGGAAACGGTCGCCACGTTCGAGCGCCGTCCTTGCGCGGTCCATCGCAGACAGATGCTGCATTGTTCCTCCCGGCCTGAGTATCGCCGGAACTGGCGAAACCGCAATGACCAGAAACTGAACAGTTGTCGCGGGGAAGCGTTCACGGCCTGCACGCTCCATGAGGTAGCCACGCGGGACAAGTGTTTGATTTGGTTGCCATGCGGCTTTGGCATGAGAGTTGCGGCTCTCGATCGACAAATGCCTGAAGTCGGAGGAGCGCAGCATGAAAGCCCAGGTGCTTACGAAATACGACGACAGCCTGACGGCCGATCGGTGGGTGGCGGAGCAGAATGTGCCCGATCCCAAGATCGAGAAGTCGAGTGACGTCATCGTTCGGATAGGGGGCGCAGGCGTCTGCCGAACCGACTTGCACATCATCGAAGGGGTGTGGCGGCCCTTCATGGACCCGAACGCAAGCGATCTGCTGCCCCTCATCATGGGTCACGAGAACGCCGGCTGGGTCGAGGCTGTCGGCAAGGAGGTGCAAGGGATCAAGGTCGGCGACCCCGTCATCGTGCATCCCAAGATTACCGGCGGAACCTGCCTGGCCTGCCGGCGCGGCTTCGATATGCATGGACCGGGCACATTCCCCGGCCTCGACTGCAACGGAGGCTATGCCGAGTATCTCTGCACCTCCGAGCGTAACATCGTGCCGCTGCCGAAGTCGCTGGCGCCCAAGGAAGTCGCCGCCTATGCCGACGCCGGATTGACCGCATATCGCGCAGCCAAGAAGGCGACGCGGCACCTGCTGCCGGGCGAGCGCTGCGTGGTTATCGGCGCTGGCGGCCTCGGGCATATCGGCATTCAGTGCCTGAAGGCGATGTGCGCGGCCGATATCATTGTCGTCGACAAATCCGACGCATCTCTGGAGCTTGCCGGCAAGATCGGCGCCGACAAGCTGGTGAAGGCGGATGGCAACGAGGTCGAGGCCGTGCTGGCGCTGACCGACGGTCAAGGCGCTGAAGCGGTCATTGATTTCGTCGGCGAGAAGGGCACCACCGCCAAAGGTCTGGCCATGACCCGTCCCATGGGCAGCTATTATGTCGTCGGCTATGGCGAGGACATCCGTGTGCCGACCGTCGAGATGGTTATCACCGAGAAAAACATCATCGGCAATCTGGTGGGCACCTGGGCCGAGCTGGTGGAACTGATGGCGCTGGCCGACCGTGGCCTCGTCGAGCTGACCACCGTCGAGTACCGATTGGCCGACGCCAACAAGGCGCTGCACGATCTGCACAACGGCAAGATCCACGGTCGGGCGGTGCTGGTTCCTTGAGCGAGGGATGAACGGACGCACCGGCTTGTCGGCCGGTGCTCGTCCACAGAGCATTGGGTAAATGACACCGCCTGACCGAGGGCGGTTCCAAGCGCCGTCGTCCACGGCAAGAAGCTGCGTTGATGGAGGATGCTAAGGTCGATCGATGTGCAGAATTCTGACAACCGCAGATCCGCAACGGTTTCGACCGGTCAGCAGATCCGTGCGCATTGCCGGCCACTCCACGAGCATCCGGTTGGAGAACGCGTTCTGGATCGTCCTGGACGACATGGCAAAGCGTGAGGGCCGGTCAACCGCCAAGCTCATCTCGGAGCTGCATGACGAAGCCGTCGCGCTCTATAATCATGTTCCAAACCTCGCATCCACGCTGCGGACGATCTGCATCCTTCATCAGGGGCAGTTGGCGGGGCGACCCGCTGGCGTAGCGGCGGACACGCACTAAATTCGAGGGCTGCCGCGCGCCTTGGCGCGTCAGCCCCGACAGTCTCCGTCAGCTTTTGGCGACCATCCCGACCACCTTCTCGGAAATGTAGCCGAGCAGGTTTCCGATGATCAGCGAGATGGCGATGGCGACGCCGACCTTTACGATCCCGCCCGCGCCTTCACCATAGGCAGCCCCACCGAGCAGAAACAGCGCGGCCGTCGATGCGTAGCCATAGACTGACGCGGGGATTGCGCTGAATAGCGGCGCCTTGGCCGCCAGAATCAACACCACGATGGATAGGCCGACGCAGATGCCGGCCATCAGCGCGGTGACCCCGATCGATGTAAGCGCAATCAACGCGACAACCGCGCAAATCACGCCCCAGACATTTGCCACGGCGGAACTTTTGAGGCCGGCTTCCTTGCCGCCGCAGTGATAAAAACTGCCCCACGCGACAAAGATCGCCCATATGAGCACGTAGGGGCTGCCGAGCGTAATTGCCAGCCATGTCGCAATGCCGCCCATGATGCCGATGACCACGGCCAGTGCTGTTATCAAGTCCATGTTGTCCTCCCAGTTTCCTTTTCGCCAGGCGAACCACCGAATGCATCGGGATCAGGGCGTCACCCCGGCTTGTCGGGTGCCATCGAATAGTCCGCATTCAGTCGACGCCTCCGGTTCCGCTCATTGCGGAGGTTAGGAGCTAACGCTGTTCTCCCAGTCCCGGTTGGATGCCCTCTTCCCGGCAGCGAAATATTGGTCGCTGTCCCCACCACCTCCCGCAATTTTCTCGCGGTTGTGGAGGTTCTCTTGATCCGCGGATAAGGCAGTGAAGACGCCACCGTCCAGCGTGGTCTGCTCACGGAGAGCTGTCAATCAGTTCACCGTGGCTTCGCTAAGCGGTTCCTTGCCGAGCCGGCCCTCCGCGATCCAGCGCGCAGCAAGCACCAGCGCGCCCATGGAAAAGTCCTTTCCATGTGCCTCCACCATTTCTTCCGCCAGTCTGCCGAGCCGGGTAAAGAACTCGTCCTTGCTCTGCTCTTCGGGCGTGAGTTCGGCCATTGGTTCCTCCGTGGGTGATATCGTCGGATAGCTATTTGAAAATCTGTGCGGGAAAGGAGACGATGGCTGCAGAGCCGTCGGCATCACCGACGGCCAGATGATTGCCGTCCGGCGACCAGGCAAGCGACGTTACCGCGCCGCCGGCCAGCCTCACGCCGAGTTCGTCACGCGATCCGATTTGCGCGATAACGATCTGGCCGTTCGCGTAGCCGGCCGCAACGCGCGGTTTTGACGGATGGGCGGCTACGGCAGTGACAGGGACCAATCCGGCGCGGCCGGTCTCCAGAACCCCCGACGTCTGCCCGGCCACGGGCGCCGAATCCATAGCCCATGCGGCGATGCGGAAGGCTCCTGACGCAAGCAGCGCGTTGGCGGATGGGCTCCAGCAAAGGGTGTCGACGGCAGTCGGGAATCCGGCCACGGCGTGAGTCGTGCCGCGCGCGAGATCGATCAGGCAGAATCCATCGACCCCAAGCGCGCAGGCAAGCCAGGGAGCATCGCTTCGCCAAATGATCGACCCGGGCTCGCCGGCGCAGGCAAAGTTGTCTAGCGGCATGATTTCGTCGCCGACGACCCACACCGACAGATGCCGGCCTGCCCCGAAGGCGAGGTGGTCGCCCCCGCCGGACAACGCCGCCGTCTTGATCGGCGCTGCAAGACCATGCGCCAGAGTCGCTGGGCGAACGTCGGGGCGGGCAAGCAGTATCTTGTCGCCGTCGCTTGCGACAGTCGTCTCACCTGCGAGCGAGTGATCAAGAGCAACGATGCCCTTTTCAAGCCGCAGGAGAGGCTCCCTAAGCGTTCCGTCCGCCAGCAAGGGCACTACCTCCCCACCGCCACTGCCGATGATGAAATCGGCATTGCCATAGGCCGCGATCGGTACGTGCCCTGGACCAAGCGGTGGCGTTGCAATCAACATCGTCGGTGGCTTGGCGCGCGGCCGGATCGTCGTCTGGCCCAAATCACCGCTCACTCTAACTCGCGAGTCCGGCGGCTCGTCGTCGGCAACCGCCGAAATGGCCACGGTCCCGTCCATCGACGCGAAAGCGACGGTTGCGCCATCAGCGGCAAAGCAGGCTGCGGTCACACTTGCCGGCCGCTGCCAGCTTCGCGCCAGCAGATCGAAAAGCGTCAGGTTGGGCATTGCCTGCTGGTTCACAACAACCTCCCTTTACGCATTCGCGATGGCGGCGAGAGCGCGGTCGATGTCACTGAGTTCGCCTTCCGCCGCATCGATGCGCTGGTCGCAATCTGCTTTCGCGGCTTCGAGTTCCGCCGCGTTCTTGTTTGCCTCATGCAAATCCTGCACCAGTTTGTCCGACGCGCCCGACCGTGCGATTTCGAGTTCGTGGCGCAGCACGTCCATCTCCACGCCGGCCAGCGCCTGGGTCAGTTTCAGCGCCTCGGCGGTCAGCGCTGAAATGCCGGCGACAGCCGCCAGCCGCCGTTGCAGAAGGTCGGACCGCTTCGCTTGATCCGTCATGGAAAGCTCCTCATGTTCGGGATGTCTGGTGGCCGCGCGGGAGACCGGTCGTTGTGAGAGAACCCCGCCGCGGTGCTCGACGCATGGCCGGCGGCGCGGGGCATTGAGCTCATGATAGGCTTACTGGCCGGGGTAGGCCCCTCAAATTGGACCAGCAGGCTGCGCAGACCTTGTTTCTGCACCGCAAACTGCCGTTCCGCCATCTCGATATGGCTCTTCAGCTGATCCCAGATATCGACGCGCGTAATCGACGTGGTGTCGCCCAGCAGCCGTTCGATCTCATCGATGCGGAACTGTCGCGACAGCGATACGCCCGAGAATACGAAATCGCGCAGCAGGATCGCGTGGCTCTCGATGAAAAGATGGATCAGCGGGTGCGTCTCGGCCGTGAAGCCGTCGGCGGCGAGTTCAGCGCCGATGAAATCCTGGAAATGGCTCTGCATGCGATACTGGCTCTCGCCCATGAAGCGCATGACGAAGACCAGGTCCCGCGGCATCAGCTGGACAAGGTCGGCGGTGACATCGGCCTGTCTTGAAGTGGTCCGCTGCGGCCTATCGCTCTCTCGGTCGTCCGGCATATCTCACCATCAGCTTGGCTGGCATGTTGGCCGGTATCCATAGAGATAATATCTCCAGTTGAACAGCTCGCAACAAATATAGATGCCATGGAGATGGCTTTGTTTGCAGCAATGTCTAATATTATATTGCACTTGCTAACACAGTGAAGACGTTACAGGCGTATTTACACATGTAAAGATTCTTTACACCTAGATAATGACCCTCATTTATGACGACCCCGATCGCCTGAAATCATCGCAAATGGCCAATGTTTTCGAATTGGCACATCCCTTGCATCTATAATTTGCACAAGAAGCCCACCGCGCGTCTGACGTGGTGCCACAAGAACGAAGGGGAGGAAACGAGCGGGGAGAGATCGCGCCGATTGGGCCGTCGTGCAAGGCGACCGATCCGCGAGACCCCTGACGCAACCTCAAAACCTTTGCCCGATCCACTTGAATGGCTGGACCGCACGTCGCGCCAATCGCGCAGCGCGTTGCCTTGCCGCTCGCATTCTCACTGGCGGCGCTTCGCCGCTTCACGCCGGAGGTCAAGGGACCTGCGGCTCAAACCTGGTGGAGGCTTATGACGATGACGTCTCTGACGCTCAACAAGATCACCTCGCAACGCGGGATATCCGTGGGCGAGGCGGCCAAGAAGATCGCCGATCTCGGCTGGAACCCCTCCTACGTCCAGGAAGCGATGACCTTCCCGACCGACTACAAGATCAACAAGGCGCCGCGCGACCCGATGAAGCAGGTCCTGCGGTCCTACTTCCCGATGCAGGAAGAGAAGGACAACCGCGTCTACGGCGCGCTCGACGCGGCGCTGCGCGGCGACATGTTCCGCAACGTGGAGCCGCGCTGGGTCGAGTGGATGAAGCTGTTCCTGGCGATCATTCCGTTCCCGGAGATCTCGGCCGCCCGCTCGATGGCGATGGTCGCCCGCCTCGCGCCCGGCGAGGAACTGCGCACCGGCTTCACCATGCAGATGGTCGACGAGTTCCGCCACTCGACGATCCAGATGAACCTGAAGAAATGGTACATGGAGAACTACATCGATCCGGCCGGCTTCGACATCACCGAGGAGGCGTTCGGCAAGTGCTACGCGACCACGATCGGCCGCCAGTTCGGCGAGGGCTTCATCACCGGCGACGCGATCACCGCGGCCAACATCTACCTGACCGTCGTCGCCGAGACCGCGTTCACCAACACGCTGTTCGTCGCCATGCCGTCGGAAGCCGCCCGCAACGGCGACTATGCCCTGCCGACCGTCTTCCTGTCGGTGCAGTCCGACGAGAGCCGGCACATCGGCAACGGCCACTCGCTGCTGATGGCCGACGCTCAAGGAGCCGGAAAATCACCTGCTGCTCGAGCGCGACCTGCGATACGCGTTCTGGCAGAACCACGCGATCGTCGATGCCGCCATCGGCACCTTCATCGAATACGGCACCACCAACCGCGACAAGAACAAGGAGTCCTACGCGGAGATGTGGCACCGCTGGATCTACGAGGACTACTACCGCACCTACATGCTGCCGCTCGAAAAATACGGCATCAAGGTCCATCACGACGACGTCCAGGCGGCCTGGGAGCGCATCACCAAGAAGAACTACGTCCACAAGGTCGGCGCAGTTCTTCGCGGTCGGCTGGCCGGTCAATTTCTGGCGCATCGAGGCGCAGACCGACAAGGACTTCGAGTGGTTCGAGCACAAGTATCCGGGCTGGTACGCCGAGTTCGGCGATTTCTGGAAGTGGTACGCCAAGCTCAGCCACAAGGGCGAGAAGGTCATCGCTGTTCAACAGCGACGTCGGCTACGTCTATCCGCACCGCTGCTGGAGCTGCCTCGTGCCCTGCCTGATCCGCGAGGACATGGTGGTCGACGAGATCGACGGCAAGCTGCACACCTTCGCCCATGAACTCGACCGCTGGACCGCAGTCGAGGCCTTCGCCGACGAATATCAGGGCCGTCCGACGCCCGCGATGGGCCGCTTCAGCGGCAAGCGCGAGTGGGAGACGCTGCTACGACGGCTGGGATCTGGCCGACGCGATCAAGGACCTGAACTTCGTCCGCTCCGACGGCAAGACGCTGGTCCCGCAGCCGCATCTGCGCTTCGACGACAAGGAGATGTGGACGCTCGACGACGTCCGCGGCAACACGCTCGGATCGCCGTTGCAACGCGCTGCGCGAGCATGACGCCGGCCGAGCGCGAGACAGCATCTCGCCGAATATCGCGCGGGCTTCACGATCAACCCCTGCAACTGATCGGCCACGACGGGGGCGGGCTCGTCCCGGCCCCCGCTCTCGCAATCGTCGAGCCTGGAGGTGCGCATGACGGACGACTCACACGGTCAGGCTTAGCCCGGTCGACGTCGAATTCGAGGTCGAGGATGGCGAGACGGTGCTCAACGCCGCTTTCCGCCAGGGCATCGCGCTGCCGCATGGCTGCAAGGAAGGGCAATGCTCGGCCTGCAAGATGCGTGCTGCTCGAGGGCGAGGTCGAGCTGCTGAAATATTCGACCTTCGCGCTGAACGACATGGAGAAGGAGACCGGCCACGTCCTGCTGTGCCGCTCGCATCGCCTACTCGCGATATGGAGGTCGAGCTCCTCAACTATGACGAGGAGATGCTGGCGAAGGCGATCGCCGTGAAGACGTTCAAGGGCCGGATCGCTCCGCATCGAGCACCTGACCCACGACATCCGCGGCATCGAGATCGAGCTCGGCTCGCCGATGAAGTTCTGGGCGGGGCAATATGTCGACATCACGGTCACCACGGAAAAAGGGGAGACGATTACGCGCTCGTTCTCCATGGCAAATACGCCGGAGCGAAACCCAAAAACTCCCCTTCATCATCAAGAAATACCCTGAAGGAAAATTCTCCGGAGAACTCGATTCCGGAGGCATCGAGCCGTCGGAGCCGACGTCACCGTCGTCGGACCCTACGGAACCTGCTTCCGACGGGAAGAACGACAAGGAGCCCTAGTCCTGGTCGGCGGCCGGCTCGGGCATGTCGCCGATCTGGTCGATCCTGCACGACCATCTCGAGAGCGGCGAGAAGCGGCCGGTCTATTTCTTCTACGGCGCGCGCACGCCGCGACGACCTGTTCTACCTCGACAGGATCGCCGATCTCGTCGGCGCAGCATCCCGAGGTCACCTTCATTCCCGTGCTGTCGCATGCCAACGGACGAGCGCCTGGGAGGGCGAGCGCGGTTTCGTCCACGAGAGCGTCGACGCCAAGCTCAAGGAGCTGGCGCTCGACGGGCAGGGCGACGTCTATGCCTGCGGCCCGCCGCCGATGATCGATGCGCTTACAGCCGGTCCTGTTCATGAACGGCTTCGAGACCGAACGGATCTTCTTCGACAAGTTCACCACGTCGGCAGGTGCAACGCCGGCCCACTGAGTGCGGCCGAACGCAGACTGCGACCAACAACTGCAACAAGGGAGAGAACACAATGCCAGCAACTTCGAGTTCAGTCGGATCCGGAGCCGCCGGCGCGGCGATCTTCGCCGACTCCGACAGCCGCAAATACCGGTATTTCGACCCGAAGGGCGCAGCGCGCCACCCACTACGAGGACATGACGGTCGACGTCCAGCCCGATCCCGAGCGCTACCTGATCCAGGACTGGATCATCTCGTTCGCCGACGGCAAGCGGCGCCTACGTCAAGGACAACACCGCCGCCCAGAGCTCCAACTGGCACGCTGTTCCGCGCCCCCGACCAGGAGTGGGAGCGCACCCACTACCAGCGCCAGTCGAAGATCGAGACGATGGTGCAGAGCGTCATCGACAACGCCCGCAAGTCCGGCGCGCCGAAGACGTTCGACAAGGCCTGGGTGAAGATGCTGCAGACGCATCTCGGCGCCTGGAAGCACGCCGAATTCGGCCTCGGCACCTCGCTGATGCAGGCGCAGCGCTACGGCTACACCCAGATGATCAACAACGCGATGCTGACCAACTCGTCCTACAAGCTGCGGCTCGCGCAGGACATCACGCTCTATCTCGCCGAAATCGGCATGGACATCGCCGGCTGGGACGACGAAGCTCGGCAAGAAGGCCTGGCTGGAGGACGAGATCTGGCAGGGCACGCGCGAGGCGGTCGAGACCATCATGGGCTCGACCGACTATCTCGAGCAGTATTTCGCCACCAACATCGTGTTCGAGCCGCTGGTCGGCGAGCTGTTCCGCTCCGGCTTCCTGATGCAGGTCGCGGCCGCCAACCACGACTTCATCACGCCCGCCGGTGATCTCGGCGGCCGAAGCCGACTACGAGCGCAATCTCGCCAACACCATCGACCTCGTCCACCTGCTCGCCAACGACGAGAAGCATGGCGCGGCCAACAGGAAGCTGTTCCAGGGCTGGATCAAGAAGCATGGCGCGCTCGCCGACAAGGCCGCCGCCGGCCTGCAGCCGATCTGGTCGATGCCGCATTCCAAGCCGGTCGCGTTCGCGGATGTTCGCGCCAAATCCGAAGAGCGGGTCGGCAAGATCCTCGGCGAACTCGGCCTCAAGCGCTGAACGAAGGAGAACGACCATGTCAGTAGCAGAACGCGGCGCAACGCACGACAACATCTTCAAGGCGATGAAGGACATCACCTTCGAGCAGACGATCTCGCATCAGTGCGGCGTCACCATGAACAACTCGGTCGAGGCCAGGGCCATCGCCGAGTTCATGGACGAGAAGCCGGAGCGTCACGATCACCTACCAGCCGGCGCTGATCCGCATCGACGGCGATGGCAAGCTGATCTTCAAGATGGACGAGATCAGCGAATATCTCGGCCGCGAAATGACCGCCGAGACCTTCGAGGTCAACACATCCACCCACTACGGCCGCATGGTCCGCGTCGACGACAACACCGTCATCCTGTTCGGCAACATGGACGATGTGATCGACATACATCGAGTACGCGCCATCCTTGGCGCGGCGCGCCGTCGGCGCGCCGGTCCACAACCCAGCGACAATGCGGAGGGAAGCAATGTACATGACACCTGACGGCAAGGACATCTTCGTCGTCGACGGCCACACCCATTTCTGGGACGGCAGCCCGGAGAACCAGAAAAACATTCACGGCAAGCAGTTCATCGAGTGCTTCTATGCGCTACCACTCTGGCGCTGAGCCCGAAGGAGAGCTTTGGGAGAAGAGCAAGTTCGAGAAATACAGCGCCGACGATCTCTATCGCGACCTGTTCATCGACGGTCCCGACGACGTGGCGATCGTGCAGTCGACCTATCTGAACGATTTCTACAAGAACGGCTTCAACACGCATCGAGCGCAACGCCGAGGTCGCAAAGCGCTATCCGGAACGCTTCATCGTCAACGGCTCCTTCGATCCGCGCGACGGCGAGAAGGCGCTCGAATACATCCACTTCATGAAGGAGACCTACGACATCAAGGGCGTGAAGATGTACACGGCCGAGTGGAACGGCGCTTCCAAGGGCTGGAAGCTGAACGATCCCGACGCCTACAGATGCTTCGAGCTGTGCGACAAGCTCGGCATCAAGAACATCCACGTCCACAAGGGTCCGACGATCATCCCGCTGAACAAGGATGCGTTCGACGTGCATGACGTCGACTACGCGGCGACGGATTTCCAGAACCTCAACTGGATCGTCGAGCATTGCGGGCTGCCGCGCCTCGACGATTTCTGCTGGATCGCGACGCAGGAAACCAATGTCTATGGCGGCCTCGCGGTGGCGTTGCCGTTCATCCATGCCCGCCCGCGCTACTTCGGCGAAGTCATCGCCGAGCTGCTGTTCTGGATCGGGCCGGAAAAGATCCTGTTCGGTTCCGACTATGCGATCTGGACGCCGCGCTGGCTGGTCGAGAAGTTCTGGGCGTATCGAGATCCCGGAGGACATCGCCAAGGAACGCGGCGTACAGCTGACCGACGAGATCAAGGAAAAGATCCTCGGCCTCAATGCCGCGCGTCTTTACGACATCGACATCGAGGCCAAGAAGCAGGCGTTCGTCGCGGTCTCCCTTCAGCATCGCGGCGGAGTAGCCGCCATGACAGCCGCCGGTGTGTTGCGGCAGTCGCCAGAGCGAACTCTGGCGGCGCCTGGCAGAGGTCAACGATCCGGAACTCGACGAGCCCGTCACCGAGATGGGTTTCGTCGAGCGGGCCGAAGTGGCCGGCGACGGCAGCGTGGAGGTCGGATTTCCGCCTGCCGACCTATTGGTGCTCGCCGAACTTCGCCTTCCTCATGCTCGATGGCATCCGGCAGGCGCTCGACGATCTGTCCTGGGCGCCGCCCTATCGGGTGACCTTGCACGACCACATGTTCGCCGACGAGGTCAATCGCGGCATCGCAGCGGGCAAGACATTCGGCGAGATATTTGGCGAGCTGGCCGGCGATCTGGATCTTGAGGAGCTGCGCGAAACCTTTCGGGTGAAAGCGTTCAAGCGGCGCCAGGAAGCGGTACTGCTCGGGCTTCCGACAACACGGCCTGACCGATCGCGAGATCCTCGATATGGACTTGCCGGCGTTCGATGCCGCGCGTTTCGAGCCGGGCGAGGCGGCAGAGCAGAAAGCCGCGATATCGTGCGGCGCTGCTGGAGCGCTTTGCGCTTCGCCGAGCGGGCGAGCCGGTATTCGTCACCGCGGAAGGCCGGCCGCTGGCAGTGGAGACGCTTGGCGCCTACCTGGCCGAACTGCGCGGCGTACGCATCAACATGGAATTCAATGGCGCTCTGTGCCGTGGGCTGAAAAACACCCGCTACAAGGAACTGGAGGTGGTCGACGGCGAGCCGACGCTGGTCGATTTCATCATGGACCGGGTGCCGCCGGGACGTGGGCGGCAATCGGGAGCAGATCTGAAGACAACGGCCTCCCTCGCATGAGGCCCCTAATCAAAACCCGCCCGTAAGGCGGAAGGAGGAACTGTGCCTAAAATCATGCTTCACAATTCCGCGGCGCGCCGCGCACTCGCCCGTGGGGTCGTTTCGGCTGGCGGCGGCGGTTGAACCGACGCTCGGCCCAAAGGGCATGAATGCGATGATCGACCGGCCGATCGGCACGCCGATGGTCACCCGCGACGGCGTCAGCATCGCGTCGGAAATCGAACTGCACGACCGCTTCGAGAACATGGGCGCGCAGGTCGTTCGCGAAGTGTCGATGCAGACCAACGAGGTCGCCGGCGACGGCACGACAACGGCGATCGTGCTCGCCAATGCCCTGATCCAGGGCGGCGTCGAGGCGAACGAACGGGGCGTCAAGTCCGTCGATCTTTGCAAGGGCATCGATCTCGGCGTCGCGGCGGTGGTTGCGGCGCTGAAGGCCTCGGCCAAGCCCGCCAAGGGCAATGGTATCCTCGGTTCCGTCGCCAACATCGCGGCGACCGACCCGAAGCTCGGCGCACTGGTGGCGGAGGCTCACGAGCGCGTCGGCGCGGACGGCGTTATCACCACCGATTTCAGCGTCACGACCGAGACAACGCTCGAAGTGGTCGAGGGCATGTCGTTCGACCGCGGCTATCTCTCGCACCACATGGTCACCGATCAGGAGAAGATGGAGGTGGTGCTCGAACGGCCCTTCATCCTGATGACCGATCTCAAGATCAAGGAGCCGGAGGCGCTCGACGCGGCGCGCCGCATCGCGGACGCAGCAGGGCGCCCGCTGCTGATCGTCTCGGAGGAGATGTCGCCTGAAGTCGTGGTGACGCTGCTCGGCAAGCAGGGGCCGGGCAAATATCTCGTCGTTCATCCGCCGGAGTACGGACATTGGCGCAAGGCGATGATGGAGGATCTGGCGATCATCACCGGCGGCAGGGTGATCGCCCGCGATCTCGGCGGCCGGCTGGAGGATGTCGCCGCTGAGGATCTCGGAACCGCCGAGCGGGTCAGGACCAGTGCGTCCTACACGTCGATCATCCGCGGTGGCGGCGATCCACGCCGCGATCGCGTCGCGCCGCGCCCAGGTGCAGCGGCAGTACGAAGCCGCGCCGCCCAACATCGAGCAGGACAAGCTGCGCGAACGGCTGGCCAAGCTGTCCGGCGGCACGGCGATGCTTTATGCGGGCGGCGTCACGCCGGTCGAGCAGAAGCGGACGATCCAGCTGATCGAGGATTCGCTGAATGCGGTGCGGGCCGCGTCCGAGGAGGGCGTGGTCGCCGGCGGCGGCTCGGCGCTGGCCCAGCTGGCGCCGCTGCTCGACAAGGTGATCGCAACAGTCGAGCGGCGACGTTGCCGAAGGCGTGCGCCTGGTGAGATCGGTGTTGTCGCGGCCGCTATGGCGTATCGCCGCCAATGCCGGAGCCGATCCGGAAGCCGTCGTGGCGGAAGTTACCCGGGTCAATGGCGGGCATGGCTACAATGCGGCGATCGGCGAGTTACAAGAACATGTTCGACGCCGGCATCATCGATCCCGTTGCGCGTGACCTACACCGCGCTGCTCAACGCGGCGTCGGTCGCGACGCTGATCCTGACCACCGAGACGTTGATCGGCGACTCGCCGAGGATGAAGATCCGACCGCAGGCCCGGCTCTCGGTGGAGGATCGGAGAATGTCGGCTATTTCGAGCGTCAACCGGCCTGACGATGACCGCAACGAGGTTCCGCGCACCCCGTCTGGGGATCGCGGGGCCTTGTCCTGCGGTTAGGTATGAGGTGCAAGACGGATTTAACGGGCTTGCACCATGGATTTCTTGCGGCCCAATCAACCGAAACCACGCCGGAATCCGTATTGGCTGAGCTTGCGATAGAGTGTTGGTCTTGAGACTCCCAAGCGCCGGGCCACCCTGCTGAGGTTGCCGTCCTCGGCAACCAGCGCATTCTTGATCGCCAGCCGCTCCGCATCGCCGAAGCTGCAAATCGGCGCCTCCAGCAATGCGGCTGGATCATCCGGGAAGCCCGAGTCGGCTTGGAATTCGGCGATCTCGGATGGCAGATCGTGAACCTCAATCTCCCCATCATGCGCCATGACGTGGAGTCGTTCGACGAGGTTCTTCAACTCGCGCACGTTTCCCGGCCAGTCGTAGGCCAGCAAGGCGTCCAGGGCGTCCGCCGAGAAGGAGAGTGGGTCAGCGTTGTTCTGCCTCGCGACCTTCAGATTGAAGTGCTCAAGCAAAAGCAGGATGTCGTGACCGCGTTCCCGCAGTGGCGGGACCTTTATCGTCACCGCTCCGATGCGATAGAACAGATCGCGCCGGAAACGGCCGTCCGCGACCTCCTTCTTGAGGTCGCGGTTCGTCAACGCGATCAGGCGAACGTCAACCTGGCGGCCCTTGCTGGCGCCGATGCGATGAACGATCCGATCCTCGAGGACGCGCAGCAGGAACGGCTGCACCTCCAACGGCATTTCGCCAATCTCGTCGAGGCTGAGCACGCCGCCATGGGCGAGTTCGAACACGCCGGGCTTGCCTTCGCGCGTCGCGCCCGTGAATGCCCCGCCGACATGGCCGAACAGCTCGTTGCCGAACAAATCCCTGGTGATCGCACCGCAGTTCAAGGCAACGAACGGCTTGCCTGAACCGTTTTGGCTGAGTTCGTGAACGAGCCTGGCGAAAAGCTCCTTGCCAACGCCGGTTTCTCCCTCGATCAGCAATGAGGTTACACTTTGCGAACTTGCGATGCGGCTGGCTGCGTCGATGGCGGCGAGCATGACTTCGCTTTCGCCCACGATTGTCGAAAGACCGGGGCGAACCGCCCTGTCGTGGCGGCGGCCGCCGGCGACAAGCATGCCGGTGATATGCGGCCGCGACGGGAACACCAGTGCCGCGCCGCGCAGATCGCCATCGAGCCTCAGCGGATTGATAAGGCAGGATGCGAAGGTGCGCCGGCAGCGCCGTTGCCAGATCGTCGCCGAGGCCGGATTCTGAAAGCTTCAACAGCCGTCGCCCGTGGCCCGACTGCAGCGGACCGTTGGACAGTCCTTCGATCACCCCTTCCGGCACGTTGTTGCAAAAAATCGCCCGGCCGTGACGATCGACGATCATCAGACCGTCCTTGCTGCGATAGTTGTGGGCCGACGAGATGAACGTCTCCAGCAACCGGGTGCGTTCCTGTTGCTGCTGCTCGGCCAGCGCCTTTTCGATCTCGCGGGCCGCCGCGGCGACAAGCGCAGTGTTATGCGGACGGAAGATGCGCGAATTGCCGGACAGGTCGACGACGCCGATGATCCTGTTGTCGAGAGGATCGCGAATTGGAGCGCCAGCGCAGGTCCACGACTTGATCCCGGCGCAGAAATGCTCGGCTGCGTGGACAAAGACCGGCGCTCCTGTCCACAAAGCCGTTCCTATGCCGTTTGTCCCGACAGCGCCCTCATTCCATTTGCCGCCCACGGTCAGGTGAATATCCATTCCGTCGTGCAGGGTTTGCTTGTCTCCGATGGCGTCGATGAGCACCCCGTCATGGTCGGTCAACACGAGCATGGCGCCGGTGCCGTCAAGAAGCTGACCGATGGTCTCAAAGGATCGACGCGCCGCGGAAAGCAGGTCCGCGTTCGCATGGGTCAGATATTCGATTTCGTATCGATCGCTGTTCAGCGGCGCTTCAATCGAGGAGGCGTCGATGCCTTCGGAAGCGCTGCGACTCCAGGAATCGTGGATCAGGGTTCGCACCGCCGGCGTGCCCACGCCTTTGACCACTCCCGCCAGAAAATCTTCCCAAGCGCGCATCGTCGAGCGCTCGCTGTAGTCCGTGTAGCCGTAAGCCATTTTTAGCCTGCCTGCGCGTGCGCTGGGTGAGCAAATTTTCTGCCTGGGCCCTAGATGTTAAGTCTCTTCCAGTCCTGCGATGTAAAGTCCGCCGCAACAGGCTATTCGACGCCGAGCCTCGAGCCAATTTCCGCGGCAAGCTGGTCTTCGTCATATGTCGAATTCAAGCGGACCCCGTCCATGTCCGCGATCACGGCGCTGACCTCGCGGTCGACCGGTGCAAAAAATCCATTCTCGCTGGTGGCGAGTACGAAGACTTGCCCGCCATCGCGGAAACGAATGTCGCCAATATGGTGGATTTGCCGACCCGAGTTCCGGTCCACGGCTATGACACGGCTGTTGAGGCTGACACGTATCTGAAGGCTGACCTCGGCAGCAGCCGCGCCGCCTCCAAAATGAAAAATCAGCCCTTCTGCCTTCGGCTTTTGGCGCGGCGTCCTCAGAGCAGTATAGCCGCCACCGCTGATCTGGTCGGCGATGCGCCCGATGGTCGACCGGTTCTCTTCGATCAGCCGCTTGACCTGAGCGTCCTCGCGCCGCAGCCCATCCTTTTTCGAAATGATCTCGACCATCGATCCTCCCAAATCTCAAGCAGTCAAAGCTCCAGTTCTCATCCTCCAACGATCCAACCTAACGCAGCTGGACGTCCCCCACCACAACTTTAGTATGATGCGAGGATCGCATGGTGGTAGGGGGATGGCACAAGAAGCAGGGAGTTGCAGGCGCCTTACCACCGCATCCGCTGGCTGGCTGCGAGGCTTGTTTTGGAAGCCGGAGGCAGCAGGATCACCGGCTGCGTCGCGGCGCCTTGATCTCACACAACGGCCAGGCGCGCATTTTTGTCCCTTGTCGGGTGTTTCAGGACTGACGTTGATGGAGCGAAACTTGAGGAACAACAGCGCGACATTCTGACGGTCCCAAGGCACGGAAGGCGTGCTGCTGTCGTAGAAAAAGCCCATCTGCCCTGACAGGGACCTCGTGCCTTGCCCCGAGCGTCAGCCCGCCACCCGGCAGTACCTTGTGGACTTATTGTGTCACCTTGAAGCTGTTCGTTGGCTACGCTTCATCGCGTTGAAATTGACGGAATCCTAAGGGCTTGGACGTTTAGGTCTGGAATACCTCAAAGAACTGCAAGAACAATTCCCGTTCAGTGGTGATATCCAGCTTTTCGTAGATATGGCGACGATGGTTCTTGGTCGTGCCGACGGTGATACCCAGCCGGCTTGCGATCGCAGCCGTGGGGTAACCGGCGAGGACCAGTTGCACAAGTTCTCGCTCTCTCGCGCTCAACTCCGGCCAAAGTCCCTCGGGAATATTTGGTTCGCGGCGCGGCGAGGCACCCGGCCCGGCAGGCGCGGAGGTACGCAAGAAGCCTGGTTCGCGTGTTCTGAGGTCAAGCGAATGCAGCGAGGCGAATACCGGGAGCCGCTCGCCAAGCAAAGCAATTTCAGTTTCGCTGAACGGTTTCTTAGACCGGTCAAGGAAGATGCCAAGACACCAGTCGCCACCATCCGAAAGCAGGATACCGACCTCGTCACAGATTTCGGACTGCGCCAGAAACTCAGCCATATACTGGCCTCGTTTCACCTCGTCGTCGGCGAGGCTCCTCAAGGGAATGATGCCCAGCCGTCGCTCACGACGCCAGCACGCATAGAACGGGTCGAAGACATGGTACTGCGCGAGATAGCGGCGAACCATCTCATCTGAGAAGCGCCGGTGTTTGACGAATTCCGGGACCTTCGTCGCGGAATACCGGGTAACGGTGACGAGGTCGTGCGACAAGTCCGTGCCAATCAAGTCGATCAGGCGATCGACATGGTCGTCGGTGCCGGTGGCCGCGATTGCTCTGGCGAGCGGTTCCCAGATTGTCCCCACGCGCATAACTCCTTCTCGGCGATCGACCAGCCTCCGTCATTGTGTCTTTAGGCATATGGCGCCCGCATACCGCTGGCATTTAGATTTGGCCACCTGATAGATCCCTTGGAAGGCGACCGTGAACCAGCCAATTGCTACCCACCCAATTGTCATCGGCATAGACGCTGGCGGCACTATGACCGACACCATCCTTGTCGATGAGGACGGTCATTTCAAGATCGGCAAATCGGCGACCACGCCGAAGAACGAGGCGGAAGGTTTCCTCACCTCGGCCGAGGATGCGGCGGATGCCTGGGGCATTTCGCTGGAGAGCCTGTTTTCGGGTGTCGGCGTGGTTCTCTATTCCGGCACCGGCATGCTCAATACACTTCTTTCGCGCACCGGCCGGAAGCTCGGGCTCATCACCACCAAGGGCCTCGAGGACATGATCCTCATGGGGCGGGGGCTGCAGGCCTGGGCCGACTATTCCTATGCCGATCGGCTGCACGCAGTCACCCACGCCCATCCCGACCCGCTTGTGCCGCGGCGCCGCACACACGGGGTGACCGAGCGAATCGATCAGTTTGGTGACATCATCCTGCCGCTTTATGAACACGAGGCACAGGCAGCTGCGAAGAAGCTGATTGCTGATCGAGTCGAGGCGATCTGCATCATGACCGTTTTCTCCCACGTCAATCCGACGCATGAGAAGCGAATTGCGGAAATTTGCCGCGAGGAGATAGCCAAGGCAGGCACCGATGTCCTGGTCTATACTAGCCACGAAGTGCGCCCGGTCATCCGCGAGCAGTCGCGGCTGAACTCGGTGCTCATCGAGGCCTACGCCACCTCGCGCGGTCGCAAGCAGCTCAAAGGCATCGAGGATGTCTCGAAGAAATACGGCTTCAAATATGGCGTGCAAACGCTGCTCTCCTTCGGCGGACTGACCTCGATCAACCACCCACGCCTGCATGAGACCATGATCTCCGGCCCGATCGGAGGCATCCTTGGCGCCGCCTATGTCGGCAAGCTCATCGGCAACGATTCGCTGATCTGCTCCGATATGGGCGGCACCTCCTTCGACATGGGAGTCATCACGCGCGGCCAGACGCGGATCGAGAACGAGCCGCTGATGGATCGCTTCAAGCTCAATGTGCCGACGCTGCATCTCGACACGATCGGTGCCGGCGCCGGCATGATCCTCAAGGTCGACCCGCTCACCCGGAAAGTCTCACTCGGACCGGAAAGCGCCGGCTCCGATCCTGGCCCGATCTGTTTTGCCAAGGGCGGCACCGAGCCGACGATCGCGGATTGCGACGCAATTCTGGGCCGCCTGAACCCGCATTATTTCCTTGGCGGCAAAGTCGTTCTCCAGATCGAGAAGGCCCGCGCCGCGTTCAAGGAAAAATGCGCCGACCTGCTCGGCGTGTCGGTGGAGGAAGCGGCAGAAGGCATGATCGAGATGCTGGAGTCCGATGCCAACAACGCGTTGCGCCGGGTGATTTCCGGCCAGGGCATTCACCCGTCCGAATTCACGCTGCTGTCTTACGGCGGTTCAGGTCCCCTGCACTTGGCCGGCTGCTCAAGAGGCATCGGCTTCAAGGACATCATCACCTTCCAGTTTGCCGCGGCATTCTCCGCCTTCGGCTGCACGACGGCGGACTTCATGCGCCGGCATTCGGTCTCGACGCAGCACGATATCCCGTCCAAGGCGAGCGATGATGCGCTCGCAGCGTTTGGCGCGAAAGTCACTGCAGTGTGGAACGACCTAACCAAAGTGGCGGTCGACGAGATGATTGCCGACGGGCACGCGCGGGAAAAGATCCGGACCGTGCCGTTCCTGATGATGCGCTATACGGGCCAGCTGGAGGACGTTGAAGTCATCTCGCCGCTGTCGGCGATCAATTGCGCCGACGACATGCGCAAAGTCATTGCCGAGTTCGAAGAGGTCTACGCCAAGATCAACCATCGTGTGTCGCGCTATGGCGATGCTGGCTACTCGATCACCGAGCTGGGGCTCGTGGCCACCGCAGACAAGGTAAAGCCGGTGCTGGTGAAAAAGCCGCTCGGCAAAAGCGATCCCTCCAGTGCGCACAAAGGCGTGCGCGAAGCCTATATCGGCGGCAAATGGCACAAGGCCAATCTGTACGAGATGGACCTCTTGATGCCCGGCCACGAAGTGAGCGGGCCGGCGATCATCGAGCATCCCGCGACAACGCTGGTGGTCCACCGGCAGGATCGCGTGTCGGTCGATACATGGAATTTGCTGCATTACGAGCATGCGTGAGGGGATGATGACCGTTTCACGGCTCAGGCCCCCTCCGGCTTCTGTCGCAGCTTTTTCTTGCGCATTTCCAATGCACACTAGGTCCGATCCCATGCTGAAAACCCAAGCCACACGCCTTCGCGACCGGCTGCTTGAATCCGAGCAGGCCATGGAGCAGACCGGCTGCTATGACGGCATCACCGAGCTTCAGCTGCGCAATGAAGACCCGCTGAAATTTGAAACTCTGCATACCAAGCTGCGCGCCTATTGCGTTTCCGCACGCGAGATGGCGCGGCGTATTTCGGCTTCACCTGGCGTGCGCGAGGTCGGCGAGATGGTCGTCGCGATCTACACGCCGGAGGGCGATGCGATCGCGCTGTCCAACGGCATCATGGTGCATGTCCACACGATGAGCCGCTTCATCAAATGGATGATCAAGAACGGCTACGAGGACAATCCTGCATCCGCGACGGCGACATCTTTGCCAACAATGACGCCTTCATCGGCACCGTGCAGGTGCCTGACGTGATGGACGTCATGCCGATTTTTCACTCGGGCAAGCTGGTCGGCTGGGCCGGCGCCGTGTGCCACGAACTGGAAGCCGGCGGCATCACGCCGGGCGGCGACGTTGCGCTGGCGCAGGAGCGCTTTACCGAAGGGCTGTTCGTCTGCGCCGAAAAGATCGGCGAGAACGACGAGATTCGCCGCGACTATGTCATCCGCTGCGAGCGCAATCTGCGCATGCCGATCTACTGGGTGCTGGACGAGAAGGCCAAGGTCGCCTCCTGCATCGACATGCGCGAGGCGTCAAAGGCCTGATCGACGAGATCGGCGTCGACTACTGGCTGAAAGTGTCGAAGGAGTTCATCGAGGAAGGTCGCCGCGCGCAACTCGCCCGCACCCGCCAGCTCACCGTGCCCGGCATCTATCGCGGCCACACATTTTACGGCCACGTCACCAAGGGCAAGCCGGGCTACAGCCGCTCGGCGATCCGGATTGGCTGTACAACATCCCGATCGAGATGGAGATCAGCCCCGACGGTACGATCATAATGGATTCGAAGGCACGCAGCCCTGGGGCTACCATTCGATGAACTGCACGCCGGCCGGCATGGACGGAGGCATGTTCGTCACGTTGACCCAGCACATGAACTTCGAAGGCCTCGTCAATGACGGCGCCTGGATGGCGACCGAGCTGAAACTGCCGTACGGCACCTGGACCAATCCGGACAACGAGATGGTCGCGACCGCGACCAGCTGGGCGCTGCTGTTGCCGGCTTATGGCGTGTTCCAGCGGCTGCTGTCGCGATCGTTCATCGCGCGCGGATTTGTCGAGGAAGCCTTCGTCGGCAGGTCAACTCGCCCGATGATCGAGATGGGCGGCACCAGCCAGTATGGCGGGCTGTTCGGCATGGCGCATTTCGAGTGTGCCGCGGCGGGTTCCGGCGCACTCGCTATCAAGGACGGGTTGGACACCGCCTATGTCGGCTGGAACCCGGAAAGCGACATGGGCAATATCGAGGTGTGGGAGCAGTATATGCCGATGATCTATATCGGCCGCTCGATCGTGCCGAATTCCGGCGGCGCCGGCAAATATCGCGGTGGCTGTTCGTTCGAATCGACCTGGCTGGTCAACAAGACGAACCATCTGCGGCTGGTAACATCGGAGCATTCATCCGCGTGTTCGACAATGGCGGAATGTGCGGCGGCTATCCGGCGCCGACCTGCCAGAAGCATCACGCGGTGCGCGACACCAATATCCAGGAGCTCGCGGCCGCGGGCAAAGCCGCTGGCGCATGCGCCAGGCACCAATCCGCATCGGTCGGATTTCGAGCTGCGCTTCGAGGGCAAGCACGAGATCGTCGAGGGGCCGTACATCACAGCGCCGCACAAAATCCGGCGACATCTTCAGCACTCCTACAATGGCGGCGGTGGTTACGGCGACGTGCTGGAGCGCGACCCGGTCAAGACCGCCTGGGACGTCGAAAACGGCTACATGACGCCAGAAGCCGCACCGGCATTTTCGGCATCGTGCTCGAAGAGGATGAGGACGGATATCCGGTTGCCGACTCGGCGCGACCGAAGCGCCACCGCAAGGAAAGCGCGCCGAGGCTGGCGCAAGGCAAGGCCGGTGTCGGAGTGGATGGCGTCGAGCGCGAGCGGGTAAGAAGGCGCAGGACTTCGCCCCCGAGGTCAAGAAGATGTACGCAGCGGCGATAGACTTTCGCCGCGCTTCGCCGGGGATTTCCGGAGCATTCTGGGGCGTCGACGACCAATGTCGACATTTGGGGTGGAGTGGCTCATGACCTCATACAGCAAGGAAGTCATCGCCGATCTGGTTGCGGGACGCTGCCGTGGCCGCAGACGCGGCGCATCATGAGCGCCTACAAGGACGACGACCGCTTCTTCAAATATGTCGCAGTGCTGCAGGATCGCGTCGGTTGGGCCGATCCAATCCTGCTGCCGGTCAGCGATCATCTCTTCATCTGCCAGAGCGGCGATGAGCGCGTGACGAAATGCGAATGCGGCCACTCGTTCGGCGACTATCGCAAGAACTGGAAGCTGCAGGCGCATATCATCGTGCGTGACACGGAAGAAAGCCTGCGGGAAATCTATCCGAACAGCGATTTGCCCGATCCGGAATGGATGGAAATTCGCGAGTTCATCTGCCCCGAATGTGGCACATTGCACGAGGTTGAGGCTGCCGCGCCGGGCTATCCATCGTGCATGACTTCGAGCCAGACCTGGAAGGGTTTTATCGCGACTGGCTCGGGAAGCTCTGTGATCAATGGGACGGTCTCTCCCCCTGAGGGGGAGATGTACCGAAGGCGACAGTTCTCAGAAGCGCATGGCGCTGCGCACTGCCGCTTGGACCTACCCGGCTGATTCGAGACCTCCATGACGACCGCTCATCACTCCCGCTCCGGTCATCACCGGCGGCCTGACCGGTCAGGGCTTCGCCATCGCGCATGAACTCGCGAAAGCAGGGCGCCAACGTCGCAGTCGGGTCCTTATGTCGGCGAGGCCGCGGGCCGCCAGGGCGACGCGGCAGCCTATCCCGACCGCGGCCGAAATCGTCGAAGTTCGAAGAAGCGCTTGAGGCGCACGGCACCAAGGTCTTCGCGGGCCATCTCGACGTCCGCGACACCGACGGCGATCAACACCTTCCTCGCCGATGCGGAACAGCCTGCGGCCCCGCCGGACATTCTGGTCAACGCAGCCGGCACCACCGCCGAGCAACCCGTTTCCGGTCATTCCGACGAGCTGTGGCTGAAAATCATCGACACCAACCTCAACGGCGCGTTCCGGATGATGCGCGAGCTGCTGCCCGGCATGATCGCCCGCAAATGGGGCCGCATCGTCAACATCGGCTCGACCGCGGCCACCGTCGGCTGGAAGGACAATCCAGCCTATTGCGCGTCGAAATCTGGCCTGCTCGGGCTGACCCGTTGCGGTTGCTCTGGAGGGTGCGCCGCATGGCGTGACCTGCGTGATGGTCAGCCCGACCTGGGTCGAGACTGAGCTGATGCGCCGCAATGTCGAGCAGGTCGTCGCGCGGAGGGAAAGGGCCGGACTGTGGAGGAGGCAATGGCCGAAATCGCCACGCAAAATCCGCAGCAGCGCATTATCCAGCCCGACGAGATCGCCGGCGCTCGTCGCCTTCCTGTGCAGCGAGCGGCCAAGGGCATCACCATGGAGAACATCCAGGTCACTGGTGGAGCGCTTTGGTAGAACGCGCCACGCGCAAACAAAGGACGTTCATCAAGGCCAAATGCGGCTGCAACGTCGTTCGCGCTCCAGTCTTGCGGGCCTCTAAATTCGAAGACCCGCTGCCGCTGAAGTCGTCGCTTAGCGCATCTGGCTGTTGTTGCTCTGGTGCGGCTTTGTCGCGTGT
>CAVQCL010000029.1:0-77546 GCA_963710935.1 uncultured Alphaproteobacteria bacterium
GATGATCGCTGGGCAAGGAACTCACCCTCACCCAGGAGCACGCCAAGACGAAGGACCTCCGCTTCAAGCCGAGCGGCACCGGCGCCCCGGCCTACCTCCAGGTGGAGTACGGAATCAACGCCGTCACGCTCGATGAAGGCGGCCAGCAAGGAAGTGGACCGAGGGCAAGCGCTACGGCCTGTACCCGGATACGGCGGCGAGTTGCGGCGAGTTCCGCTGCGCATGCCGAAGGACCGCCGCGAAATCACAACGGCGCTCGAGCACGTCAGCGACCCGGCGGACGTGCGCATGGTGCAGCGGCCGCTGCCGCATCTGTTCGGCCGCCTCCAGCACACCCGCGAGTATCAGTTCTTGCGCAGCCTCTTCGTCCGCGAGATCGACAAGAAGATCACCGAGGTGTGCATCTACATCCAGCCGCTGCCCGACGGCCAGCCGCGCATCGGCCGCGTTCAGGACGTCGATCCCAAGCACCCATGCTCCCGAATTCCCGACGAAACTGGTTGTGGATCAGGGCGTCAAGGAGGAGGACGGCTACCAGGCGGGTGTTCGTCTGCGGCACCATCATCACGTTCGACCTGAATTTCACCCGCTTCAGCAAGGAGCAGATCGCCAACCTGGCCACCTGGGTGGACGACAAGGGCGGCGGCCTGATCGTCATCGGCGGCGGCATCAACACCGTCGAGGTGACGCGGCCGGTCAACAAGGAGCAGATGCAGCCGCTGCTGGAGTTGTTCCCGGTCATCCTCGAGGACGAGCGCATCAAGGAGGCGGAGCGGCGCACCGACCGCCCCTGGCGGTTGACCTTCCCCGGCGGCCAGGCCGACATGGAATTCCTCAAACTGTGGGAGAAGGACGACAAGGACGACAAGGTCACGGAGGAGGAGACCAAGGGCGACTTGCATAAAGACGTGGAACCGCTTCTTCAACAGTTGGGAGGATGAGACGGGCAAGGTGCAGCGGCGCGACAACCCCAACTCGGTGCCCTACCGCGGCATGTACAGCGTCTACCCGTCCAGCGCCGCTCAAGGACAACGCGATAACGGTAGCGTCGTTCATGGACCCCGTGATGAAGATGCCCAACGGCAAGGAGCAGCCCTACCTGGCGTACAACCCCTACGGCAAGGGGAAGGTGGTCTGGCTCGGCTCGGGCGAGATGTGGCGGCTGCGGTCCTACCGCGAGTCGTGGCACGACCGCTTCTGGGTCAAGCTGACGCGCTTCATCGGCAGCGGCAGCACCAACGCGGTCAACCGCCGCATCACGCCGGTGATGAGCCGCTTCGGCACGTCAACAAGATGCAGATCTTCGACGCCAAGTTCGAACGCGCAACAAGCGGGCCCTTGCCGCCAACACGAAGAAGGACGACCTGCCGGAGTTGATCGTAACTTTGCCGCCGGGCGTGTTGGTACAGCGCGGCGACCGCGTCCAAGATTACGAAGAAGGATCCCGCGGTGGAAGGCAAGGAGGGGCACATCCTGGCCACCGAGACCAAGGACAACAAGACGCAGGTGACGGTCGAACTGATCGCCAATCCGCCCGCCAATCCGCCCAAGGAAGTGCAACTCGCGGACACCGAGGTCGAAATCGTCATCGAGCCGAAGAAGTTCCGCGACAAGCTCGGCAAGGAGAATGACGGCTGGTTCGAGGTCGAGTTCCAGCCCAAGGCACCGGGCGAGTACAAGCTCCAGGTGCGGCTGCCGGAGACCGGCGACACGTACCTGCACAAGTTCCTCGTCAAGGAGAGCAACCCGGAACTGGACAACGTCAAGCCGGACTTCGAGGCGATGTACAAACCTGGCCAGTAACGCCGACGAGGTGCTGTTGCGCGTCGATGACGAGACCCGCACAAGCTCCGCAGCAGCCTGAAGCGGCCGAAGATCGCTTCCAAGGATTCGGCCAAGAAGGAGGTCGAAAAGGAGAAGGAGAGCAAGGAGCAGTTGAAGCTCTACTTCGACCTGGGCAACGCGGACCTGATCCCGGCGTGCATGAAGCAGGAGAGCAAGACGCTGCGCAACCGCGGCCACACCAAGGACATCTGGGACGACGGTCCGACGCTGGCGGAGTTCAGCGAGGGGAACAAGAAGCCGGTGAAGTTGCCGATCCTGCTGTGCCTGATCGTCGGCCTGTTCTCCACAGTGGCTGATTCGTAAGCTGTTGCGGCTGGCGTAAGCGAACCGCGACTGGGACTGTTATAAGAACCCCTCCCCAACCCCTCCCCTGAAGGGGAGGGGCTTCGGTCTTTCACCCCTCCCCTTCAGGGGAGGGGCCGGGGGAGGGGTTAACGCCTTCGAAACCCCTCCCCAACCCCTCCCCTGTAGGGGAGGGGCTTTGTCTTTCTCCCCTCCCCTTCAGGGGAGGGGCCGGGGAGGGGTTGTCGAGACGGTTCCTTTAAAACAGACGTATAGAGCGAGCATCCTGCCCCCGGAGGGGTTTCTTATGGCGACCGCATCACGGCCCCCGGTTCGACGCTTCGACCTGCACTCGGCGAGTCGCCGAGTGCGTACGACCCGCTGCAAAAGTTGCGCGGCTACATCCGCCGCTACGTCATCTTCCAGGCGTTCGCGAGCCTGGTCATCTGCGTGGCCGCGTGGTTCTGGATCAGCCTGGTACTGGACTACGCCTCCTTCCAGTTGCTGATGTTCGACTGGGTGCAGGAGATGTCCGCGCAGCTTCCGGGCCTTCCTCACCGGCGGCACATCTTCCTGGTGTTCTTCTTCGTCGAGATGCGGGCGATCTTCCAGCCGCATCCCCATCCCGAACGGGCAGCACCGTACGCCGCCTCGGCGAGCGCTGCTCAATGCCACTCGGCGGCCGAGGCGGTGCCGCTGCCGGCGATCTCGGCGCTGGGCGGCGGCGCATCGGCGTGGCGTTGATCGGGGCGGGGATGTGGGGCCTCGTGGCGGCGTTCGGGCCGAACCCGCTGACGCTGTGGTGCGGGCTGTGGCTCATGGGGGCCGTGGGCGTCGGCGTGGCCTCGCTCTTCCTGCCGGTCCGCTGGACCTGCACGCTGGCGGCGGCGAGGCGTCTGGATCGGTGCCTTCGTGTTGCTGGCGTACGCCGTGACCAATCCGCTGTTGATCGGCGGCAGCATCCTGGTCAGTTTCGTGGCGTTCGTCGCCGGCATCCTGGCTATGCGCTTCCGCTACGAGTTCAGCGACACTTCGCTGGCCCTGCTGCTCAAGGCGCCGCTTCGGGAAGGTACTCGGCGACCGCCTCATCACTGCCGTGGAGTTGTCCAACCCGCGCGAGGCGGCCAAGTTCGGCTACTCGGAGGAAATGATCGAGGACACCATCGCCGAGGCGGCAGAGCGCGTCGGCAAGTTGCCCTGTGTCCGAGGTCTTCGCCTGGAAGCGGCTCTATAGCAAGGCCATCTGGGCCGCCGTGCTGACGGTCGGCCTGTTCGTGCTGTCGCCGCTGGCGCTGGGCGAGTTGGAGACGGGCGGCAAGGCGATCCAGGAGCAGGAGGTGACCTACACCCCCAGCTTCGCCCTGGTGGGCGACACTTCGGAGATCTGGTTCGAGCAGAACATTCTGCTGCAAAACACCATCTGGCCGCGTCGCTGCATGTTGGAGTTGCTCGACTTCCCGAGCAGTGGGGAATTGAAGATCGGCAAGGGCGAGGCGCCGCCGACCGTCCGCGTGCCGCACGATGAAGTACGTGATCGCCGACGGCCAGCACGGAAGGGTGGCGGTCGTTGTACTGGCACGAGTTGGGTTCCGATACCCTCGATCCCGAGTCGCACTCATGGATGACGTGCGCCCCCTCCTGGAAGCCAAGCGGGTCGAGTTGACCGCGGCGGATGAAGCTGAAGGAGGTGCAGACGAATTCCAGTTTCTCCAGACGCAGGCGAAGGCGTCGCCTGGCCTTCAAAGGCGCTTTTCCAGCCGATCGGCATGACAAGCGCGGTGTTCGAAACCGACGAGACGGGCACGTTCGTCGGTTCATCCTACTTGTACGCCACGGCGCGTGATTGGGCGCGATTCGGCCAGTTTCTTCTCCAGGACGGCGTCTGGACGGCGCCGAAATTCTGCCGACAGGATTCGTGGCGATGATGCGCGAGGAGGCGCCGGCATCGAAAGGAGCCTATACAAAAGGGCAGGCATGGCTCGCCGGGCCGGGCAACGAGGGCGATCCGGCGGAGGATGATGCCTTCGGCGTGCCAGCCGACACCTGGTGGCTGGAGGGGCATGACGGACAGACCGTCGCCGTTGTCCCGTCGAAGCAGCTTGTCGTCGTGCGGATGGGGCTGACGCCTTCCAGGCTGAACTATCGCCCGCAGGCGATGGTGGGTGCCTTGGCTAAAGCAATTGTGGACTAAAAGTGCAGCAATTTCAGCTGGTTATCGACGATCTCTCGTAGCCTGATTCATCTTTTTCGCGGGCTGCGACGCAACCTATTGTCCATCCGATCATTATCAGCTCGACGCCCGCCGGTCGCGGGCGACACCGCGAAAGGAGAACAAGTCATGAGAAACCTCATCCTTGCAACCGCCTCCGCGATCGCTTTGTTCGGCGTAGCAGCGTGCAGCGACTCCGGGGTTGACGAAACGACGACGCAGAGCGTGAACCCGCCTGTGGTCGACCCGGCGACGCCGGAGGCAACGCCGCCCGCCGATCAGGGGATGCAGCCGAAGCCAGAGGCGCCGGCAACGGCCCCGCAGTAAGGGCGCTGAATATGTGAGTTTTCCGGAAGGGTCGTCGACGCGGCCCTTCCATTTTTGATGCACTTGAAAAGCTTGAAGCGGACCCAACTTGGCCGCATTGTAAGACGATTTCGAAGCTGGCGAGATTCGCCGAGTCACCTATGGAGGGAATAGATGCGCAAGATTCTAACTTTGCCGGCAGTTGCCGTGCTTGCACTGACTTTGGCCGCTTGTGGCGAAAGCGAACAGAAGACCGAGACACCGCCGGCTGCGCCAGCCGCTCCCGCCGAGCCTGCAAAGCCGGCTGAACCGGCTCCTGCGCCGGCAGCGGAACCCGCAAAACCGGCCGAACCCGCGCCTGCGCCGGCACCAGCCGCTCCCGCCGCACCAGCACCTGAAGCCCCGGCCATGGCGCCGGATCCGGCGAAAATGATGGAAGAGGCGATGAAGCAGCTCAAGGAACAGGCTGCAACCATGACGCCTGAGCAGAAGACCGCTGCCGTTGCGGCTGCCCGCACCAATGCCGAAGCTGCGGCCAAGGCAGCGGGTCAGACGCCCGAGCAAATCAAGGCCATCGGCGATCAGGTCGAAGCCGCTGCAAAGACTGCGCTCGGCGTCCAGTAAGCCAGATATCGGCCGAAATCGGTCGATCCTTAAAGACGGCCAGCCATGTGCTGGCCGTTTTCGTTGCTCCGAAAGAACGATCATTGCTGCATCATAAGGAGTTTCGAATGGAGTGATTTCGTCCTATGAAGGCGCCGATGTCGATCTGGACGAAGATTGGAGAATACGCTTCGCGACTGGCCGCCGCGACCACGCACAAGGTCGGCGAGGTGGTGGATGCCGTGCGTACGGTGTTTGGCGGCGATCCAGAACTGCAGAAGACAGGTCGCTTTCTCGGTCGCGATGATCGCGCTGTCGGCCAAGATGGCCAAGGCAGACGGCGTTGTCAGCCAGGCCGAGATTCGCGCCTTCCACGAGATATTCTCGGTGCCGGCGCGCGAACGGCGCAATGTTGCGCGCCTCTATGATCTGGCCAAGCAGGATACGGCTGGTTTTGAACTTTATGCCGAGCGTATTGCCGGCCTGTGCGGTTCTGGCCGGCCGAATTGCGCCATGCTGGAGGACATCCTCGACGGCTTGTTCCACATCGCCAAAGCCGACGGCTTGATGCACGAGCTCGAGGCCGGCTTCCTCAAGCGCATCGCCGAAATTTTCGAAATCAGCGGTCAGCACTATGAGAGCATTCTGGCGCGGCACGTCGATCTCGGCGAGGCCGACCCCTATGTGGTGCTGGGCATCGAGCGCGGACAGGCCGTTTCAGGAGATCCGTAGTCGCATTATCTGAAGCTGGTGTCGGACAACCATCCGGACCGACTGATCGGCCGCGGCATGCCGGAGGAATTCATCTCGATCGCCACCCGCCGCATCGCCGTGATCAATGCGGCCTTCGAGACGATCGAGCGGGGCCTCAGGGCGGCATGAGCGGGTTCTCGCCCGATATGCCGGCGCGGAGGTGCGCGTTTCGCCGAATTTCGGGCCGAGGCCGACGGCATCCGGCCGGCCGGACATGATCATCCTGCACTATACGGGCATGGAGACCGGCCTCGCCGCTGAAGAGTGGCTCTGCGATCCGGCCAGCCAGGTGTCATCCCACTATCTGATCCATGAGGACGGCCGCGTCGTGCAGATGGTGCGGGAAGGCGATCGCGCCTGGCATGCAGGCAAAAGTTCGTGGCGCGGCGTCACCGACATCAATTCCTGTTCGATCGGCATCGAGATCGTCAATCCGGGCCATGAGTTCGGCTATGGCGAGTTTCCGGAAGCGCAGATGGACAGTGTCATAGCGCTCTGCCGCGATATCACCCGACGGCACAAATTGTCTTGCCCGAACGCCTGCTCGCGCACTCGGACGTGGCGCCCGGGCGCAAGGTCGATCCTGGCGAAAAGTTCGATTGGCGAACTCTCGCCGCTGCCGGGATTGGGCCATTTCGTCGCGCCTGTGCCGCATCATCGAGGGTCTGTCGCTGACGCTTGGCGACAGCGGGGACGAGGTGCAGCGCCTGCAATCGATGCTGTCGCTTTACGGCTATGGCGTCGAGATCAGCGGCGTCTATGATGAGCGAACAGTCGTCGTAATCGCTGCATTTCAACGGCATTTCCGCCCTGCGCTCGGTGGATGGCGATTGCCGATCCGTCGACCCGGGACACCTGCACCGGCTGCGTGCGAATCGCTGCCGGACTGTTTTGCGTGATCGGATCACGGCAGTAGTCGCACGTCTGCAATGAAATCGTCATATACCGGTCAATTTTTAGCTCCCATTCGTTTCGCAGATGCGAAATCGGGTCGGGCGACTTCCCGCTGCGCTTCATGCGCGGCATCGCGCCCTAGCGTTGCCGTCGCGCTCCTTGGCGCGGCACCTCAAGAAAAAAAAGGAAGACATGAAGAAACTGATTTTTGTAGCGGCAGCGCTTGCTGCCGGCGTGTCGAGCTTTGCCGCATCGGCGGGAAGGTGAACCGCACCGACTCCTATCTGGGCGGCCGTCTCGGCCGCGGTGGGCAAAGTCCGAAGCCGGCCGCGACGGACCAAGAGGAAAGCAACAAGGCCAAGTCCGCCAAGGCAAAGTCGGGCGCAGCAAGGCAACAAAGAGGCGGCAGTTCGACTCAAAATCACGCAAGGCCAGCGCCAAAGTCGCAAACGTCGCGCGCGAACAAAGGCTATCTCCGCCAGGACGGCATCGGCACAGACGCAAGTCCGTCCGGCTGGCTCGTGTGACGCAGAACGGTCGACGGTCAATGCGCATGACGCTGACGCATCGATCCGAAGAACGCGAAGCTGTCGGCGTTTGCCACTGGTGCCGGCCGAATCATCGTGCAAGCCGAGCGTCCAGTACGCCTCGATCGTGTCGCGTTATGCGTCGAGCTACGGCGTTCCGGTCGACCTTGCCCATGCTGTCATCAGCGTCGAGAGCAACTATCGCGCCGATGCGCGCGGCAGCGCGGGCGAGATCGGCCTGATGCAGATCAAGCCGGCGACGGCGCGGATGATGGGCTATTCCGGCTCGTCTCAAGGGTCTGTTCAATCCCGAGACGAACATCAAATTTGGCATGAAGTATCTTGGCATGGCCCACAAGCTCGGCGGTGGTGCGACCTGCGGCACGATCCTGCGCTACAATGCCGGCCATGCCGCCAAGCGAATGAACCCGGTTTCGTCGGCCTATTGCTCGAAGGTAAAGCAGTTCCTGGCGGGCGTCTGATCGCCAAATCGGATCACGAGTTGGAAGGGCGGCGGTCTCGTCGCCCTTTTTGCTTGCAAATCGAGCCGCAAACACCCTTATACGCGCTGTCAGTCGGCCGGGCGGCCGCACGCGCAAGCGCCGAAAGGCCGCGTGTGAGGAAAGTCCGGGCTCCATGAAACACGGTGCCGGATAACGTCCGGCGGGGGCGACCCCAGGGAAAGTGCCACAGAAAGCAAACCGCCCCGCCTGCAAATCGGCCTCGGATCGATGCGGGCCGATTTGCCGGCGGGGTAAGGGTGAAAGGGTGGGGTAAGAGCCCACCGCGCGCCTGGCAACAGGGGCGGCACGGTAAACCCCACCGGGAGCAAAACCGAATAGGGATGGCGCGAAGGGCAACCTTCAAGGCTGTTTCGGCCTGCCATCCGGGTTGGTTGCGTGAGGCGGCGGGCAACCGTCGCCCAAGAAGAATGGCCGCCACGTTGTCGCCGCAAGGGCGACGGCCATACAGAACCCGGCTTACAGGCCGACTGGCAATTTTCCTACTCAGATCAATTGGTTGCAACTGGCGGCGGCTCAATTTGATTCCGGCTGTAGCGAATCGAGGCGCATTCGCCGCCAACTTCGTTGCCCAATCGCTCATATGCGCCTGGTCTGGAAAGTCGCCTGGCAAAGGCGCATGAAAAATATTGTAAGAACGTCCGCGCCACGGCCCGGCTAACCCTTCGTTAGCCTTAATGGACGATAAAGCTGAATGGCTTTGCCAATGGGTCTTCCCGCGACCCTCAAGCCGGTCGAATTTGAGTTAGTTTTTAGACAAGCGTGGCCATGACACCCCATGAGTGCAGTCGGATGTTCGGGAAAGGCGAGGGCGGGCGGATTGCTCGCGCCGCGATTCCGTTCCGACGCATGGCTCACTCTCCCTTGCAGGTTGGCGTCCGCGGAGGGCCGGCCTTGACCGCCCGCCCAGACGAAGCGGCTGCGCGCCATCTGCCCGTGATGCTGGCCGAAGTGCTGGCTGCACTCGAACCGAAACCGGGCGAGACATCGTCGATGGCACCTTTGGCGCGGGCGGCTATACGCGCGCGATTCTGGAAGCGGGCGCCGACGTCGTCGCCTTCGACCGCGATCCCAATGCGATCAGGGACGGGAAGGCGCTCGAAGCGGAGTTCGCCGGCCGCCTGCGTCTGGTCGAAGCGCCATTCTCGACGATGGATCAGCATGTCGAACAGGTGGACGGCGTCGTGCTGGATATCGGCGTGTCGTCCATGCAGCTTGACGAGGCGGAGCGCGGCTTTTCCTTCCGCTTCGACGGGCCGCTCGACATGCGCATGGCGCAAAAGGGCCTGTCGGCCGCCGATGTCGTCAACAGTTTCAAGTCGGGCGATCTGGCGCGCATCTTCAATTTTCTCGGCGAAGAGCGGCATGCCGGCCGCATCGCCCGCATGATCGAAACGCGGCGGCAGAAGCGGCCGTTCGAGCGCACGCTCGACCTTGCCGACGCCATCGAAACGCATGTCGGCCGCAAGCCCGGCGACAAGATCCATCCCGCCACGCGTGTGTTCCAGGCACTGCGCATCTTCGTCAATGACGAGTTGGGTCGAGCTGGCGCGCGCGCTGTTCGCGGCCGAGCGCATCCTGAAGCCGGGCGGACGGCTGGTCGTCGTCAGCTTCCATTCGCTGGAAGACCGCATCGTCAAACGCTTCATCGCCGACCGGTCGGAGCAGCCGGCAGGCTCGCGTCACTTGCCGCAGACACAGCTCAAGGAGCCGACTTTCCAGAAGATTGGCGGCGCGGTCGACAGCCGGCGAGGCCGAGACCGAGGCCAATCCGCGTGCGCGGTCGGCCCGTCTCAGGGCAGCGCGGCGCACACTAGCGCCGCCGCGCGGCGAGGATTTTTCTCTGTTCGGACTGCCTAAATTGCCGGAGATCCGCGAGTAGGCGTGCAAGTCGAGGTGTAGAAGCGTGTTTCGTACGAGTGATACGGTGCTGATTGCGGTCATGGTCGCCGCCGCCGCCTTTACCTACAAGACCAAGCACGGCGCCGAGGACAAATATTCCGAGGTGCGCAAGCTCGAAGTCGGCAATCCGCTACGAAGAGGATTCCATCGACGTCTTGAAGGCCGATTGGAGCCTGCTCACCCAGCCCGCACGGCTGCAGCGCCTGGTCGAAACCTTTGCCGAGCAGCTCAAGCTCGCAGCCTGTCGACCCGCACCAGATCGTCGAGCTCAAGGACCTGCCGGACAAGGACCTGGCCGTCGAAGATCTGATCGACGGCGAAGTTGCGGCCAAGAAGGGCAAGGACAAGATCGTGACCGGGAGCGTTGCCCAATGATCGGCTGGCTGAAGCAGAAAGTCGCCGCCAAGAAGGCGTCCGCTACCGGCATCGTTGTCGATGGCGCGCGCAAGGCCGGCAAGGGCGGGCGCAGCCGCGTGCGCGTGGTCATGACCATGGCCGCGTTCCTTTCCATCTACGCGACGATCGGCGGTCGCCTGATCTATCTCGGCTTCCAGGACCCCAACGGCGATGGCGGGCCTGCGCCGCGCATCACCGCATCGCGCCCCGATATCGTCGACAGAAACGGCTCGGTGCTCGCCACCGACATCAAGATGGCGTCGCTGTTCGGCGAGCCGCGCCGCATCGTCGATGTCGACGAGACGATCGAAAAGCTGTCGACCATCCTGCCCGACCTGGATGCCGAGCAGGTCTACAAGAAGCTGAAAACCGATGCCGGCTTCGTCTGGCTGAAGCGCCAGCTTTCGCCGCGCCAGCAGAACGACATCATGAATCTCGGCTTGCCGGGCATCGGCTTCCGCACCGAAAACCGCCGCTTCTATCCGGCCGGCGCGACGACGTCCTACATCGTCGGCCTGACCAATATCGACAACCAGGGCATTTCCGGCCTCGAAAAATACATCGACGACCAGGGCCTGGCCGATCTGCAGGCCAACGGCCTTGCCGACCCGAAGGATTTGAACCCGGTCAAGCTGTCTGTCGATCTGCGCGTCCAGCACATCGTGCGCGACGAGGTGTTGCAAGGCATGCAGCGCTACCACGCCATCGCCGCCGGCGCGGTCGTGCTCAACGTCAAGACCGGCGAGGTGGTCGCCATGGCGTCCGTGCCGGACTACGACCCCAACAATCCGGTCGACGTCAACGACAAGGACAGGCTGAACCGCATGTCGGCGGGCCTCTACGAGATGGGCTCGACCATCAAGAGCTTTACCACCGCCATGGCGCTGGATTCCGGCAAGGTCAGCCTGAACTCGACCTTCGACGCGCGCCGCCCGATCACCATCGGCCGCCGCACGATCCGCGATTTTCACGGCAAGGGCAGGGTGCTCACCGTGCCGGAGGTGTTCATCTACTCGTCGAACATCGGTTCGGCCCGCGAGGCCGACGTGGTCGGCATCGAGGGTCACCGCGAGTTCCTGCATCGGCTGGGGCTGCTCGAGCGCTTGCAGACGGAGCTGCCGGAAGTCGCGAAGCCGACCGAACCGAAAGTCTGGAAGAAGGTGCATTCCATCACGGCCGCTTTCGGTCACGGCTTTTCGACCACGCCGCTGCAGACCGCCGTTGGTTGCGCCGCGCTGATGAACGGCGGTTTCCTGCTCAATCCGACCTTCCTGCCGCGCACCATCGACGAGGCTTCGCAGGTGGCGACGCGCGTCGTTGCGGCAAAGACCAGCGAGGACATGCGCTATCTCTACCGGCTGAATGCCGAAAAGGGCTCGGGCAAGAAGGCGGAGGTTCCGGGTTATCGCGTCGGCGGCAAGACCGGCACGGCGGAAAAGGTGATCAACGGCCGCTACTCCAGCAGCGTGCGCTTCAACGCCTTCGTGGCGTCCTTCCCAATGGACGATCCGCAATACATCGTTCTGTCGATCATCGACGAGCCGAAGCCGGAAAAGCCCGGCATGGGCGCCACCGCAGGCTCCAATGCGGCCCCGATCGTTGCCAATATCATCCGCCGGTCCGCCTCAATGCTTGGCGTGAAGCCAGATTTCCGCCAAGAGACTACGACTGAGTTGGTTGCAAACGTCGACTGATTCGCGGAACGGTAGGGACGACGATCGCAAACTGATGAAATTTGGGGATTTTAGGGGAATTCTGCCTGTCGACGGCGCTGGAAACGCCGTTTTTGACGTGCACGGCCATCACTTCGGATTCCCGGCAGGTCATTCCGGGCGCGCTGTTTTTCGCGGTTGCGGGAACGAAGGCAGACGGCGCGGCCTATGCGGCGGATGCGGTCAAGCGTGGCGCCAGCGCTGTCGTCACGGCCCGTGACGCTCAGGTCAGTGGCGACAATGCAATTGTCCTCAAGGTTGATGACGCCCGCCGCGCCCTGGCGCTTGCTGCCGCGAAATTCTACGGCCGACAGCCGGAAACGATGGTCGCGGTCACCGGCACCAGCGGCAAGACCTCGGTTGCCTCCTTCACCCGACAAGTCTGGGAGCAGACCGGCTATCCCGCGGCTTCCATCGGCACGACCGGTGTCACCGCGCCCGGCCGCAACGACTACGGCTCGCTGACGACGCCCGATCCTGTCGCGCTGCACAAATTGCTCAAGGAATTGGCGGATTCCGGCGTCACCCACGCCTCCATGGAAGCCTCCAGCCACGGTCTCGACCAGCGCCGCCTCGACGGCGTGCAAGCTGGCCGCCGCCGGCTTCACCAATCTCGGCCGCGACCACATGGATTATCACCCGACGGTCGAAGACTATCTGAATGCAAAACTCCGGCTGTTCGATACGCTTTTGCCGAAAGGCGCGCCGGCGGTGATTTTCGCCGACGATGTCTATTCCAAACCGACGATCGAGGCCGCAACGGCTGCCGGCCTGAAGGTCCTGACCGTCGGTCGTCACGGCGACTTCCTGCAACTGAAGCGTGTCGAACATGAGCGTTTTCGCCAGCGCGCGGAGATCGAGGCGGATGGTATCATTCATGAGATCGACCTGCCGCTGGCTGGCGATTTCCAGATCTACAATGCGCTGGTTGCAGCTGGCCTCGCCATTGCCACCGGCACCGACACGGCCAAGGCGCTGAAAGCGCTGGAGAAGCTTAAAGGCGCGTCCGGGCGGCTGGAATTGGTCGGCACCGCGGCCAATGGCGCGCCGGCCTATGTCGACTACGCCCACAAGCCGGATGCGCTGGAGAACGTGCTCGCCTCGGTGCGTCCGTTCACGACCGGCCGCGTCATCGTCGTGTTCGGCTGCGGCGGTGACCGCGATCGCGGCAAACGGCCGATCATGGGCGAGATCGCGACACGGCTCGCCGACGTGACCATCGTCACCGACGACAATCCGCGCTCGGAAGTGCCGGAGGAGATTCGCGCTTCGATCATGGCCGCCGCGCCCGGCGCCATCGAGATCGGCGACCGCCGCGAGGCGATCCGTGAGGCCGTGTCCATGCTGCATGCGGGCGACACGCTGATCGTCGCCGGCAAGGGCCATGAGGAAGGCCAAACGATCGGCGACAAGACCTATCCGTTCTCGGATCATGACGAGGTGCGCAAGGCGTTGAAGGAGCTGGCCGGATGAGCCTGCTCTGGACCTCAGACGACATGATTGCAGCGATGGACGGCCGGCCGGTCGGCGCCATGCCGGACGGCATCACCGGCATTTCGATCGATAGCCGCTCCTTGAAAGCCGGCGAGGCCTTCTTTGCCATCAAAGGCGAGACGATGGACGGCCATGATTTTGCGACTGCCGCCATGGCTGCCGGTGCGGCGCTGCTTGTTGTCGCGGAAGCCAAGTTGCCGGGCCTCGGCCGGCTGAACATCCCGATGATCGTCGTCACCGACGTGCTTGCCGCGCTGGAAAAACTCGGCATCGCCGCCCGCGCCCGCGCCAAGGCGAAGATCATCGCGATCACCGGTTCGGCCGGCAAGACCAGCACCAAGGAAGCGATGCGCCAGGCTTTGGGCAGCGTCGGCAGGGTGCATGCGTCGGACAAGTCGTTCAACAATCATTGGGGCGTGCCGCTGACGCTGGCGCGCATGCCCGCCGACTGCGACTATGCCGTCTTCGAAATCGGCATGAACCATCCGGGCGAGATCCGGCCACTGGTCAAGATGGTGCGGCCGCATATCGCTATCGTGACGCTGATTGCCGCCGCCCATCTCGGTTTCTTCAAGAATCTCGATGCGATCGCTGCTGCCAAGGCCGAGATTTTCGAAGGCGTCGAAAAGGGCGGCGCTGCCCTCATCAACCGCGACGATCCACGCTGGAAGTTGCTGGACCATGCCGCCCGCGCGGCCGGCGTGACGAAATTGACGAGCTTTGGCGAGCACAGCCGCGCGACCTACCGATTGCTCGATTGCGCACTTCACCCGGACCATTCGACCATCTCGGCCAGGATTGGCGGCAAGGATGTGGAGGCCCGGATCGGTGCGCCTGGACGCCACATCGTCCAGAATGCGCTTGCTGTGCTCGGCGCCGCCGATCTTGCCGGCGCGCCGATCGCGGGCGTTGCGCTGGCCCTGGCCGACTTGAAGGCTGAACAGGGCCGTGGAGAACGCCACCGCCTGAAGCATTCGAAAGGCCCGTTCACGCTCATCGACGAGAGCTACAACGCCAATCCCGCCTCGATGGCCGCGTCGCTGGCCATGTTGAAGGTGGCCCCGGTCGATGAGGGCGGCCGCCGCATCGCGGTGCTGGGCGATATGCTGGAACTCGGCAAGCATGCGCCGAAATTGCACGCCGCCCTGGCGGATCTGGTGCTCGATTCGCAGGCCGACAAGGTGTTTCTCGCGGGGCCGGAGATGAAGGCGCTGGCTGACGTGTTGCCCGGTGAGTTGAAGGTCGAATACCGTGCCAGCGCCGACGATCTGAAGCCGCTGATCCTGAAGGAAGTGCGCGCCGGCGACGCGGTCATGGTCAAGTCGTCCAAGGGCATCGGCTTTTCGCGGCTGGTCGAGGCGGTCGTCAAGAAATTTCCGGCCGCAATGCCGGCTTCCAAGGCATCTTAGGCGAGGGGACGCCACAACATGTTCACGCTGCTCGTAGGGCTGGCCGACCAGGCTTCGGTCTTCAACGTCTTCCGCTACATCACCTTCAGGACCGGTGGCGCGCTGATCACGGCCGCCGTCATCGTCTTCATGTTCGGTCCGATGATCATCAATTCGTTGCGGCTGCGGCAAGGCAAGGGCCAGCCGATCCGCGCCGACGGTCCGCAGACCCATTTCAAGAAGGCCGGAACGCCGACGATGGGCGGGCTGATGATGATGTGCGGCATCATCGGCTCGGCGCTGCTTTGGGCCGACATCACCAGCGTCTATGTCTGGGTCGTCCTGCTGGTGACGCTGGCCTTCGGAGCCATCGGCTTCTACGACGACTATTTGAAAGTCACGAAGCAGTCGCATCTGGGCTTTTCCGGCAAGGCTGCGACTGGCCGCCGAGTTCCTCATCGCTGGCGTGGCCTCCGTCGTCATCATGCAAGCCGGCCAGACGTCGTTCTCCTCGTCGCTGACCTTTCCCTTCATCAAGGATCTCGTCGTCAATCTTGGCTGGTTCTTCATCCCGTTCGCGGCATTCGTGATCGTTGCCGCCGGCAATGCGGTGAACCTGACCGACGGTCTCGATGGCCTTGCCATCGTGCCGATCATGATCGCAGCGGCGTCGTTCGGCGTGATCGCCTATCTGTCGGGTAACGCCGTCTTCGCCGAATATCTGCAGATCCATTTCGTGCCTGGCACGGGCGAACTGGCCGTCATTTTGGGCGCCGTCATCGGCGCGGGCCTCGGCTTTCTGTGGTTCAATGCTCCGCCGGCCGCCATCTTCATGGGCGACACCGGTTCGCTGGCGCTGGGCGGCCTGATCGGCACCGTGGCGGTCGCCACCAAACACGAGATCGTCATGGCGATCGTCGGCGGCCTGTTTGTGATGGAGGCGCTGTCGGTCATCATCCAGGTCGGGTTCTTCAAGATGACGGGCCGGCGCGTATTTCTCATGGCGCCGATTCACCATCATTTCGAAAAATTAGGGTGGACCGAGAGCCAGGTCGTCATTCGCTTCTGGATTATCGCGGTGCTTCTGGCACTAATCGGCCTCTCCAGCCTCAAACTGAGATGAGCGCCGGTCCGAATATGCGTGAGGGCGCGTTGACAATGACCAAGGTACAATATGGGGGCCGCCAGGATGTGGCGGAACTAAACTTCGACGCGTTGAAAGGTGATTTTCAAAGGCGACTTTCAAACGGTGGCTATCGGGCTCCGAGTATTCTGTCTTGATCCCTGCAAGGACCTTCAACGGCAGGCGGGTCGCTCTGTTCGGGCTTGGTGGGTCTGGCATCGCTACTGCGCAAGCGCTTCTTGAGGGCGGCGCGGAGGTTGTCGCCTGGGATGACAATCCTGAAAGCGTTACGCGGGCACAAGAGGCGGGGATCGCTACCGAAAACCTGCGCGAGACCGACTGGACCGGCGTCGCCTCCTTCGTGCTGTCGCCCGGCGTTCCGCTAACGCATCCGAAGCCGCATTGGACGGTCGAGCTGGCGCGCGGGGCCGGCGTCGAGATCATCGGTGACGTCGAATTGTTCGGCCGCGAGCGGGCGCTTGCGGCGCCGACCGCGCCGTTCATCGCTATCACCGGCACCAACGGCAAATCGACGACCACGGCTTTGACCGCGCATATCCTGAAAGCCGCCGGCCGCGATGCTCAGATGGGCGGCAATATCGGCCGCGCCGTGATGACGCTCGATCCGCCGACGCCCGATCGCTTTTACGTGGTTGAATGCTCGTCCTACCAGATCGACCTTGCCCCCTCGATCAATCCGACAGCCGGCATCCTGCTCAACCTGACGCCGGATCATCTCGATCGACACGGCACAATGCAGCATTACGCTTCCATCAAGGAGAGACTGGTCGCCGGCAGCGAGACGGCCATCATCGGCGTCGACGATGTGTATTGCGCGCAGATCGCCGATCGTCTGGAGCAGACCGGCAAGAACGTCGTGCGCATTTCCAAGCGTCTGCCGCTGCCGGATGGCTATTTCGGCGACGGCACAGATCTCATGGAAGCGATCGGCGGCCGCTACGAGCGAATCGGCTTTCTCGAAGGCATCGGCTCGCTGCGTGGCCAGCACAATGTACAGAATGCACTTGCCGCTGTCGTGGCGTGCCTCAAGGTCGGCCTTGATCTCGGCGAAATCCAATCGGGCCTGGAAAGTTTTCCGGGACTTGCCCACCGCATGGAACAGGTCGGGCGCAAAGGTAACGTGCTGTTCGTCAACGATTCAAAGGCCACCAATGCAGATGCCTCCGCGCCGGCGCTGTCCAGCTTCCCAAGGATCTACTGGATCGCCGGCGGCCTGGCGAAGGATGGCGGCATCGAGTCGCTGCGCGGCCTCTTTCCGCGCGTGGCGCGTGCCTATCTGATCGGAGAGGCAGCGCCGGCCTTCTCGGCGACGCTTGGTGAAACGGTTCCTTATGAAATTTCCGGCACTTTGGAAGCTGCTGTTAACCATGCCGCGGCCGACGCGGCCATGGAGGATGGCGGTGAGGTTGTTGTTCTGCTGTCGCCCGCATGCGCGAGTTTCGACCAGTTCAAGAATTTCGAAGTGCGCGGCGACGCCTTCCGGGAGGCAGTTCGCGCCATTGAAGGCGTAACTCCGATCGGAGGTTAGTCAGTGCTGAGCCGTCTGGACAAAAGCCCCGTCGCCAATTGGTGGTGGACCGTGGACCGCTGGTTTCTGGCGGCGTTTCTTTCGCTGATGGGGTTGGGTGTCATCCTGTCCTTCGCCGCCAGCCCGGCGGTGGCTGAGCGCATCGGGCTCGACCAATTTCATTTCGCGACGCGCCATATCCTGTTCACCTTGCCCGCGCTCGGCGTGATGCTGGCGGTGTCGTTCCTCAATCCCCGGCAGGTGCGGCGCCTCGCCCTCGTCATGCTCGGCATCTCACTGGTGCTGATGGTCGCGGTTCTATTCATCGGCCTCGAAGTGAAAGGCGCTCGGCGCTGGGTCTCATTGGCGGGCCTCTCCATCCAGCCGTCCGAATTCATGAAGCCCGCCTTCGTGGTCATATGCGCATGGCTTTTTTCAGAGCGAGCCCGCAAGCCGGAGATTCCGGGCAGCCTGCTCGCCATGCTTCTGCTGGGTGTCGTTCTGGCGCTACTGGTGCTGCAGCCCGATCTTGGCCAGACGATGCTGACGGCCGGCACCTGGGGCGTGATGTTCTTTCTCGCCGGCATGTCGTGGTTCTGGATCGTCGCTGCTCGGCGCCGTCGGCGTCGCGGGTGCTTTCGGCGCCTATGTCGTTTTCCCGCACGTCGCCAGCCGCCTCGACCGCTTCCTGTCGGGCGAGGGTGACAATTATCAGGTCGACCTCGGCCGCGACGCCTTCCTGAATGGCAAATGGTTCGGCGTCGGACCGGGCGAGGGCGTCTACAAGAAGATGATCCCGGACAGCCACGCCGACTTCGTGTTTTCCGTCGCCGGTGAAGAATACGGCATCGTGGTCTGCATGCTGATCATGGCGATCTTTGCGTTCATCGTCATGCGGGGGTTCAGCCTTGCACTGAAGGAGCATGACGATTTCACGCGCTATTCGGTCGCCGGCTTGGTCACGGTGTTCGGCTTCCAGTCGGTCATCAATATGGGCGTGAACCTGCAATTGATGCCTGCCAAAGGCATGACGCTGCCGTTCATCTCCTATGGCGGCTCCTCGCTCATCGCCATCGCCGTTTCCATGGGCATGGTACTGGCGCTCAGCCGCAAACGTCCGGAAACGCTGCGAACGCGTGGGCACGGGCTACATCCCGGCCACATGGTGCCGGCGGAATAGCGGTTTGCCTGGTTTCGATCTTCAAGCTTTGCGGGATCGGGGTGGGCGTTGTCCCGCCAGCCTTGCCACGGCGGCGTCGAAAGTTCAAAGCATGCCTTCAATCTGTCCCGATCGCCAATGACCTTTCCAAAACCATTCTCCTTTCCGCCGGCGGCACTGGCGGCCATCTGTTCCCGGCCGAAGCCTTGTCGCACGAGCTGACTGCACGTGGCTGGGCTGTCCATCTCGCAACCGATGAGCGGGCGAACCGCTTCGCCGGAGAATTTCCGGCAACGGCGATCCACGCAATCGCATCCGCCACCTTCGGCGAGCGGAACCCGATCGCGCTCGTCAAGTCCTTCTGGCGCATCTGGCAAGGCGTGCGGCAGGCATCGCCGTGATCGCCCAGATCAAACCGGCTGCCGTGGTCGGTTTCGGCGGATATCCGACGCTGCCGCCACTCTATGCCGCGACGCGTCGGGGTGTGCCAACGCTGATCCATGAACAGAATGCGGTGATGGGTCGCGCCAACAGGGCGCTGGCCAGACGCGTCACCGCGATCGCGGGCGGGTTTCTGCCGCAAGGGCAGGGCGCCGACGCTGACAAGACGGTCGTCACCGGCAATCCGGTGCGGCCCGCGGTGCTTGAGGCCGCGCGTACGATCTACCGGCCGTCGGGCAAGCGCGAGCCGTTTCGCCTGTTGGTCTTCGGCGGCAGCCAGGGCGCGCTGTTTTTCTCCGAGGCGATGCCGGCCGTCATTGCCGCCTTGCCGGAGCAGCTGCGCGCGCGATTGCAGATCGCGCAGCAGGCGCGACCGGAAGACCAGGGCGCGGTGGTCGACGCCTACAACCGGCTGAACGTGCCCGCTGAGGTTGCGCCCTTCTTCGGCGATATGGCGCAGCGTATCGCTGCCGCGCATCTCGTCATCTGCCGCTCCGGCGCCTCGACCGTTTCCGAGATTTCCGTCATCGGCCGGCCGGCATTGCTGGTGCCCTATCCCTATGCGCTCGATCACGATCAGGCCGCCAACGCCGCCGCTCTTGCCGCCGCCGGGGGAGCAGAAGTCCACGTCCAGTCGACGCTGACCACCGACCGTCTGGTCGAACTGCTGACCGGCTTCATGAACGATCCCGCCAAGCTGACCGCCATGGCCGCCGCCGCCAAATCGGCCGGCAAGCCGGACGCCGCACGGTTGCTCGCCGACCTGACAGAGGCTATTGCCTCAGGCAAATCAGTTGCCGAATTCAGGAAGGGAGCGCGGTCATGAAGATGCCGCAGACGATCGGGCTTGTGCATTTTATCGGCATAGGCGGCATCGGCATGAGCGGCATCGCCGAGGTGCTGCACAATCTTGGCTACCGTGTGCAAGGCTCGGACCAGGCGGATAGCGCAAACGTCCAGCGGCTGCGCGACAAGGGCATTGCATGCTTCGTCGGCCACAAGGCTGAGAACCTTGGCGATGCCGAAGTCGTGGTGGTATCGACCGCGATCAAGAAATCCAACCCGGAGTTGAAGGCGGCCCGCGAAAAACTGCTGCCGATCGTGCGCCGCGCCGAGATGCTGGCCGAGCTGATGCGTTTCCGCCAGGCGGTCGCTATCGGCGGCACGCACGGCAAGACGACGACGACCTCGATGGTCGCGACGCTGCTCGATGCCGGTGGGCTCGACCCGACTGTCATCAATGGCGGCATCATCAACGCCTACGGCACCAATGCCCGCATGGGCGAGGGCGAATGGATGGTGGTCGAAGCCGACGAGAGCGACGGCACCTTTCTCAAATTGCCTGCCGACGTTGCCGTGGTCACCAATATCGATCCCGAGCACCTCGACCACTACGGCACTTTCGACAAGGTGCGCGAAGCCTTCCGGCAGTTCGTCGAGAACGTGCCGTTCTATGGTTTTGGCGTGATGTGCACCGACCACCCGGAAGTGCAGGCGCTGGTTGCCCATATCGAGGATCGCCGCGTCATCACCTACGGCGCCAACGCCCAGGCCGATGTGCGCTTCACCAACCATCGCATGGAGGGTGCGATCTCGCGCTTCGACGTGCTGATCCGCGACCGCAAGCGCAGCACCGAGACGAAGATTGCCGACCTTTCGCTGCCAATGCCGGGTCGCCACAACGTGTCGAATGCGACGGCGGCGATTGCCGTCGCGCACGAGCTCGGCATGTCGGCCGACGATATCAAGAAAGGCCTGTCGTCCTTCGGCGGCGTCAAGCGACGTTTTACGCCGACCGGCGAATGGAACGGCGCTCACATTTTCGATGACTACGGCCATCATCCAGTCGAGATCAAAGCCGTGTTGCGGGCCGCGCGCGACTCTACCAAGGGGCGCATCATCGCGATTGCCCAGCCGCACCGTTTCACGCGCCTGCGCGACCTGTTCGACGATTTCTCGTCCTGCTTCAACGATGCCGACACGGTCATGGTCGCGCCGGTCTACACGGCCGGCGAGGATCCGATCGACGGTGTGACTTCCGAAGCTTTGGTCGCCCGCATCCGCTCCGGCGGCCATCGCGACGCCCGCTACATCACCGGGCCGGAGCAGATCGCGCCGACGTCCGCGACGATTGCGAAACCCGGCGACTTTGTCGTGTTTCTCGGCGCCGGCAACATCACGCAGTGGGCCTATGCACTGCCGAAGGAGCTGGCGGACGGGGCAGGAGCATGACCCGCGGCCAGGATCTCCTCGCCAGCCTGGGCGACAAGCTGGCCGGTCTGCGTGGCAAGCTGACGCCCGACGCCGAGATGGACAAGATCACCTGGTTTCGCGCTGGTGGGGCGGCGGACGTTCTGTTCCAGCCGGCGGACGAGGATGACCTCGCCGCCTTCCTGAAGGCGGTGCCGTCGAGTATCCCGGTCCTGATCGTCGGCATTGGGTCGAACTTGCTGGTGCGCGAAGGTGGCATTCGCGGTTTCGTCGTGCGCCTCTCTGCCAAGGGCTTTGGCGAGACCGAGCAGGTTTCGGAGACACGCATCCGGGCAGGGGCGGCTTGCCCGGACAAGCGTGTCGCGGCGCTGGCTCTGGAAGCCGGTATCGGCGGTTTCCATTTCTATCATGGCATCCCCGGCGCGATCGGCGGCGCGTTGCGCATGAATGCCGGCGCCAACGGCGTCGAGACGCGCGAGCGCGTCGTCGAGGTGCGGGCGCTGGACCGGCAAGGCAACGTCCATACACTATCAAATGCCGATATGGGCTATGCCTATCGGCATTCTTCGGCCTCGAAGGACCTTATCTTCACCTCCGCCGTCTTCGAAGGTTATGCGGAGGACAAGGCTGCCATCAAAGCGGCCATGGATGCCGTGCAGCATCATCGCGAGACGGTGCAGCCGATCCGCGAAAAGACCGGCGGCTCGACCTTCAAGAATCCAGAAGGCACATCGGCCTGGAAGGAGATCGACAAGGCCGGCTGCCGCGGGCTGATGATCGGCGGCGCGCAGATGTCGCCGATGCATTGCAATTTCATGATCAATGTCGGCAACGCTACCGGCTACGATCTCGAATTCCTTGGCGAGACGGTGCGCGCCCGTGTGCTGGAGCATTCCGGCATTCGCCTGCAATGGGAAATCAAGCGCATCGGCGAGTTCAAGCCGGGCCACGAGGTCGACGAGTTCCTCGGTCAGTTGTTGTGAATCTTGACCTGTCCGTCATGGATCGCTAACCAAGCAATTCATGAAATGCGCATAACAATTTGAAATAGCACGGTATTGTTCTCTTCTGGCGGATTTGCAGTGACTCTGGACGCCATGGCGTCCGGACGAAGTTTCTCCCGGGCCTCATTTTCCAGGATTCGCACCACTTTAAAGGGTGGCTAGCGAATCAATTCGCGTCACTGGCGAATCTTAATACATGTTCATACTTTGTTCTATTTTGCTGTGGCTAAAAATCCGCAGTAAATCAAAGAGTTTACGAAAAAAAGAATCATTCCGAATCAATTGGTCTTGCCAGCGAATCTTAGGTCTGGTTTCTTGTTGGCAAGCGTTTCCTGATTTGCGTCGTTCTGCATGATTTGAACGAGAGTTCGCCCTGGCGGCCCTGCTGCCGGGACGGTCCTGCGCATGTCTGGAAATGGGGGATTTTGAGAGGCTCAAAAGGGGGCAATAGGGCATGGCGCCGAAGCATGTGGCGGTGTTGTTGGGCGGCTTTTCGTCCGAACGGCCCGTCTCCCTGTCGTCCGGCAATGCCTGCGCCGAGGCACTCGAGGGCGTCGGCTATCGCGTCACCCGCGTCGATGTGACCCGCGATGTCAGCGCCACCCTCGCGGCCTTGAAGCCGCAAGTCGTCTTCAACGCTTTGCATGGTCCTTTCGGCGAGGATGGCACCGTGCAGGGCATCCTCGAATATCTCGGCATTCCCTACACGCATTCCGGCGTTCTGGCCTCGGCGCTGGCGATGAACAAGGAGCAGGCGAAGCGCGTGGCCAAGGCGGCCGGCATTCCCGTGGCGGAGTCGAAGATCCTGAACCGCAAGTCGATCCGCAACGAACACCCGATGAAGCCGCCCTATGTGGTGAAGCCGGTCAATGAAGGGTCGAGTTTTGGCGTCGTCATCGTCAAGGAAGGGCAGTCGCATCCGCCTCAGGTCATCGCCTCGGCGGACTGGAAATATGGCGACACCGTCATGGTCGAGCGCTACGTCCATGGTCGCGAATTGACCTGCGCTGTGATGGGCGATGTGGCGCTCGGGGTCTGCGAAATCATCCCGACCGGCCATGCCTTTTACGATTACGACTCGAAATACGTCGTCGGAGGCTCAAAACACGAGGTGCCGGCTAAAATTTCATTAAATATTTACCAAAAAATACAGACACTGTCCCTCAAGGCGCACCACGCAATCGGCTGTCGGGGAATCTCCCGGTCGGACTTCCGCTATGACGATCGCTATTCCGAGAATGGCGAGGTCGTGTGGCTGGAGGTCAACACGCAACCGGGCATGACGCCGACATCACTGGTGCCGGAGATCGCCGCACATGCGGGGCATTCCTTCGGCGAATTGCTGCAGTGGATGGTGGAGGATGCGTCGTGTTTGCGTTGAGGCCGGGCCATAGAGCGAGAGCGTCGAGGCTTGCTGCCTCGTCCGGACCTGGCGAAGGCGTCGTGCTGCCGCGCTGGCTGCGCCGCCCGATGCGCTTTCTGTCACGCCTTGGTTCTGGAGATATGCAGCCGCCGCGTTTCGCCAACGCGGTGCTCAACGTGCTGGTGCTGACCGGCGCTGTCCTCTACGGCGCGGTCAGTGGTGGGCATATGCCGACGGTGGTGCAGAACATCACCGCGCGCACCGGCTTCGCCGTCGATCAGATCAAGGTGATCGGCAACCGCGAGACTTCCGAGATCGACGTCCTGGAGCGGCTTGAACTCGACGGCTGGACCTCATTGATCGGCATGAATGCCGACGATGCGCGCGACCGCATTGCGGCGCTGCCGTGGGTCAGCAATGTCTCGGTGCGCAAGACCTATCCGAATGCGATCGAGGTCAAGCTCGACGAGCGCCAGCCTTTCGCCGTCTGGCAGCACAACAACGAACTCACCGTCATCGAGCCGTCCGGCAAGGTGATTGCGCCCTATCGCCCTGGCCGGTTGACGCATCTGCCGATGGTCGTCGGGCAGGGGGCCGAAAACGACGCCGCCGCCTTTGTGGCCAAGGTCGAAGAATTCCCCGATCTCGCCAAGCGCGCCAAAGTCTATCTGCGCGTCGCCGAACGCCGGTGGGATGTCCAGTTCGACAGCGGCGTTGTGGTCAAGTTGCCGGAATTCGGGGCCGAAAAGGCCTTGGCCGATCTTGAAGCGATGGATCGCGAGTCCGGCCTTCTCGCCAAGGACATTGCGATCGTCGACATGCGCCTGGCCGACCGGGTCGTCGTGCGCCTGACGCCCGAAGCTGCCGAGCGCCGCGAAGCCGCCGTGAAGGAAAAACCCAAGATGCGCCGTGCCAAGGCGGAGAAGCGCACATGAACTGGCTCGGCGGGCAAAAGGACAATCCACAGCGCCGCTCCGGCATCATCACGGTGCTGGACATCGGTTCGAGCAAGGTTTGCTGCGTCGTTGCCAAGCTGAAGCCAAGCGGCGGCGATAGCCAGCTTCTGCGCACCCGCACGCACCGCGCCCAGGTCATCGGCATCGGCCACCAGAAATCGCACGGCGTCAAATCCGGCCGGGTGATCGACCTCGACCGAGCGGAGAGCGCCATCCGTCTGTCGGTCGATGCGGCCGAGCGCATGGCCAACGTCACGGTCAACTCGCTATTGGTCAACCTTTCGGCCGGCCGGCTGAAGAGCGAAACCTTCAACGCCACCATCAATCTGGGCGGCCATGAGGTCGACGAAGCCGATATCAAGCGCGTGCTCGCCGCCGGCGCCAAACAAGCTGCCAAAGCGGAGCGCGAAGTGGTGCATTCCTTGCCGGTCGGCTTTGCGCTGGACCAGGAAAGGGGTGTGCGCGATCCGCGCGGCATGATCGGCGACACGCTCGGCGTCGACATGCATGTGCTGACCGGCGATGCCATGCCGGCGCGCAATCTCGAACTCGCCATCAATCGCTCGCATCTGTCGGTCGAGCGTATGGTCGCGACGCCCTACGCGAGCGGTCTGGCCGCGCTGGTCGACGACGAACTCGAAATGGGCGCTGCCTGCATCGACATGGGCGGCGGCACCACGACGATCTCGGTCTTTGCCGAGGGCAAGTTCATCCATGCCGACTCTGTGCCGCTTGGCGGCAATCATGTCACGATGGACTTGGCCAAGGGCCTTTCGACGCTGCTAGAGGATGCTGAGCGCCTGAAGGTCATGCATGGATGCGTGCTGCCGACCGCGGCTGACGACCGCGATGTTGTCACCGTCCAGCCGATCGGCGATGAGGTCGAGGTGCCGATCCATATTCCGCGCTCGGCAATGACCCGCATCATCCGCGCCCGCATCGAGGAAACCTTCGAGCTGCTGCGCGACCGGTTGTCGAGGTCGGGTCATGCCAACACCGTCGGCAAGCGGGTCGTACTCACAGGCGGCGCCTGTCAGATTGCCGGCATGCCGGAGCTTGCTCGGCGCATTCTGGGTCGCAACGTTCGTATCGGCCGGCCGCTCGGCGTGGCCGGATTGCCGGAGGCCGCGAAAGGCCCGGCATTCTCCACCGTGGTCGGTTTGCTCATCTATCCGCAGATGGCGGAGCTCGAGAGCTTGTACAGCAGAGACAGTTTCAGTGCGCGCATGACCGGTACCGGTGGGAAGCTCCACCGCATGAGTCAGTGGTTGAGAGACAGTTTTTAGGAATAGGCGGGGACAGCCCCATAACAGCCGCAACGGCGAGGCGGCGGGAAAGGCGAAAGGACAAAGCGATGACGATCAACCTTCAGAAACCGGACATTACCGAGCTCAGACCCAGGATCACGGTGTTCGGTGTCGGCGGCGGCGGCGGCAATGCGGTCAACAACATGATCTCGGCCGGCCTGCGCGGCGTCGAGTTCGTGGTGGCGAATACCGATGCGCAGGCGCTCACCATGTCGAAGGCCGAGCGGCTGGTCCAGCTTGGCGCGCATGTTACCGAGGGTCTGGGCGCGGGTTCGCAGCCGGAAGTCGGCCGCGCGGCTGCCGAGGAATGCATCGATGAGATCATGGACCACCTGCAGCACACCCACATGTGCTTCGTCACCGCCGGCATGGGCGGCGGCACGGGCACGGGTGCGGCTCCGGTTGTGGCCCGCGCGGCGCGTGAAAAGGGCATCCTGACCGTCGGCGTCGTCACCAAGCCGTTCCATTTCGAAGGTCAGCGCCGCATGAAGACAGCGGATTACGGCATCGAAGAGCTGCAGAAGTGCGTCGATACGCTGATCGTCATCCCCAACCAGAACCTGTTCCGGCTCGCCAACGACAAGACGACGTTCGCCGACGCCTTCGCGATGGCCGACCAGGTGCTCTATTCGGGTGTCGCCTGCATCACCGACCTGATGGTCAAGGAAGGCCTGATCAATCTCGACTTCGCCGACGTCCGTTCCGTCATGCGTGAGATGGGCAAGGCGATGATGGGCACCGGCGAAGCGTCGGGCGAGGGGCGCGCCATGGCCGCCGCCGAGGCCGCGATCTCCAACCCGCTGCTCGACGAGACCTCGATGCGCGGCGCCAAGGGCCTGCTGATCTCGATCACCGGCGGCCGCGACCTCACGCTGTTCGAAGTCGACGAGGCGGCGACCCGCATTCGCGAGGAAGTCGACCAGGATGCGAATATCATTCTCGGCGCGACATTTGATGAGGAATTGGAAGGGGTTATCCGAGTTTCCGTCGTTGCTACTGGAATTGACAAATCGGCCGAAGACATCGCCTCCGCGCCGATCGCCATCCGCCAGCCGGTGAAGCAGGCGCTGCCGCGTCCAGCCGCCGAAATCCGCACGCCTGAGCCGGCAATGGCTGACGCCCGTCATCATGATCCGGTGGCCGAAGCCATCCGCGCCGCCGAAATCCACCACGCCGAACATGCCGCGCCGAGGCAGGTCGCGGCCGCGGATGACTTTCGCCCCCAGAGCAAGCTCTTCCAGTCTCCGCAGCCAGTTCAGCCGATGATGCAACAGGCGCCGATGGAACCGGCCAATCTTCAGCCGATCCGCGAAGCTGTGCCTGTTCAGTCGCGCATGCCGCGCGTGGAAGACTTCCCGCCGGTCGTCCAGGCCGAAATCCAGGCCAAAGAGCCGCCCGGCGCCAGTCGAACACGAAAGCGGCCCGATGGGCCTCCTGAAGCGCCTCACCAGCGGTTTGTCACGCCGCGAAGAGGCGCCGGTCGCGCCGCCTGTACCAGTTCAGACGCGCGAGCCGAAGCTTCGCCAGCCGGCGCCCGAAGCGCGCCGTATCGCGAGCCAGGACCCGAACGTTTATGCGCCGCGCCGCGGCCAACTCGACGAACATGGCCGCCTGTCGCCGCAGCCGCGCGCGAACTCAAGACGACGACCAATTCGACACAATTCCGGCGTTCTTGCGCCGGCAAGCGAACTAAGGTCTTAACGGCCGGTAACGATGGCGAGCGCAGGGAACGTTACAACCGTTCCTGCGCTCGTAGTTTTTGTGCAGTAAAATCATATAGTTGTTGTCCGCTATATGGTGTGTGTCGGCGTAACAGTGAGTAAGAATCCGTGATTTGGAGTTTACCCGTCCGGCCATTATCTTCGCGGCGCAATATGGCAGGCTGTCGAATGCAGGGGAGAGGCGTTCGAAACTGTCAAGCCAATCCGCACATCCCGTGCGGGCAACGACAGACGGGCTCATGGGGACTAACTTGCACGACTTCCAAACAACCCTCGCAAGGCAAGTAACGCTCGAGGGTATCGGCGTCCATAGCGGGCAGCCGGTGATGATCCATCTCAATCCGGCGGATGCCGACACCGGCGTCGTCTTCGTGACGGCGGAGGGCTCGGAGTTGCGCGCACTCGTCTCGGAAGTCGGCGCAACTGACCTTTCCACACAGATCGGCGACCGCAACGGCCCGCATGTCGCTACCATCGAGCATCTGATGGCTGCCTTGTTCGGCCTCGGCATCGACAATGTGACGATCGAGATCGAGGGCAGCGAAGCGCCGATCCTGGACGGCAGTGCTGCGATGTTCGTCGACGCCATCGACCAGGCTGGCATCGAAAGCCTCGACGTAAAACGCCGTTTCATCCGCGTTTTGAAGCCGGTTCGCATCGACAATGGCGCCTCCTGGGCCGAGTTCCGCCCCTATGACGGCACGCGGTTCGAAGTTGAGATCGACTTCGAAAGCCCGGCGATCGGCCGCCAGCGCTTTGCCAGCGACATGACGCCGGACGTGTTCCGCCGCGACGTCGCGCGGGCGCGCACTTTCGGTTTCATGAAAGATGTCGAGCGGCTCTGGGCCGCCGGCTATGCACTTGGCTCTTCGCTGGAAAACTCGGTGGTGATCGGCGACGATCATCGCGTCATCAACATGGAAGGCCTGCGCTTCAAGGACGAGTTCGTCCGCCACAAGACGCTGGACGCCATTGGCGACCTGGCGCTTGCCGGCGCGCGCTTTATCGGCTGCTTCCGCTCCTACCGCGGCGGCCATCGCCTGAATGCCATGGCGTTGCGGCGCCTGCTGTCCGACCGCACGGCCTTCGAGATCGTCGAAACCAACCGGCGCGAGCGCGGCCGTCAGTCGGAAATGATCGCGGTCAACGCAGCCGTTTACGCGCCCTGGATGCTTTGAAGGTCGTCGGAACCGGCCTTTAACGCGGCATCAACCCTGTTCGGGCACGCTTTGCGCTCGAAAAGGCAAAGGGCAACCGGGCTATTTGGCGGGACAATGGCGGTCTCGCCACAAATTTGCGGCATTGCACTCCGATAGCGTTGTTGAGGGGCGGCTGCCGTGCTTAATGGCGGCCCGATTTCGATTGAAAAGAAGGCGGACGATTAATTTGATGAACGCGTTCAAATCGGCAGGCATATCCTCGCTCGGCGCGCGCAGGCTAGTCGCGGCAGGGGCGCTGGCCGTCGCCGCGTTCGCTATGTCCGGTTGCATGTCATCGGACGATGATGTCGATCTGGCTACTTATGTCGAGCGCACCGATCCCGCTGACACGCTTTATAACCAGGGCCTCGCCAACCTGAACGCGGGCCGTATGGACGAGGCGACGAAAAAGTTCGCAGCCGTCGACCGCCAGCATCCCTATTCGGAATATGCCCGCAAGTCGCTGGTGATGGGCGCTTTCACCGCTTATCGCCTGGGCAATTATGCTGAAGCGATCAACGCAGGGAAACGCTACGTACAGCTCTATCCGTCGACCGAGGACGCGGCTTACGCGCAATATATCGTCGGCCTCAGCTATTTCCGCCAGATCGCCGATGTGACCCGCGACCAGAAGGATTCGCGGCAGGCCATCGAGGCGATGGAAGAGGTCGTTCAGCGCTGGCCTGATTCGGAATATGTCGACGATGCGCAGGAGAAGATCCGCTACGCCCGAGACCAACTCGCCGGCAAGGAGATGCAGGTCGGCCGTTATTATCTCGAGCGCCGCGAATATATCGCCGCGGTGAAGCGCTTCCGCTACGTGGTGGAGAACTATTCGAACACCCGCCATGTCGAGGAATCGCTGGCCCGCCTGACCGAAGCTTATTATGCGATGGGCTTGGCCTCAGAAGCGCAAGCCGCCGCTGCCGTACTCGGCCAGAACTATCCGGACAGCCAGTGGTACAAGGATTCCTACAAGCTGTTGTCGTCGCAGGGCCTTGAGCCGCGCGAGAACGCCGGCTCGTGGATCACCAAGGCCGGCAAGCTGATTACCGGCTAGCGGCCAATGTTTGCCGGCCAGTTGGCTCTGGTCAGCGCCGCGATCTTCGCGGGCGCCGCACTTTACATCAATATCGCCGAACAGCCCGCCCGGCTGCTGCTGGACGACAGCTCGCTGCTCATCCAGTGGAAGCTGGCCTACAAGCGTGGCTTTGCCATGCAGGCAAGTTTAGCCGTAATTTCCGGTTTGCTTGGTCTGATTGCATTATGGACGAGCGGCGACTGGCGCTGGCTGATCGGGGCCGTGCTCATCCTTGCGAACTGGCCCTACACGCTGTTCGGTATGATGCCGACGAATCGCAAGCTCGACGCCACGGCGAACGATCAGGTGAATACCGGGACTCGCGATTTGATCAAGGTCTGGGCGCGGCTGCATGCGGTGCGGACCACATTGGGATTTGCGGCCAACGTCGCCTATTTGTGGGCCCTCGGCTGAATGCGCGGTCGGCCGAACGCCAACAGAATAATTCCAATTCGGTCCGCCTTGCTCTAGAAGCGCGGCAATGCTCTCGCGACTCTCCATCCGCGATATTGTACTCATCGAGAGGTTGGACATCGACCTCGGCGAGGGGCTGTCCGTGCTTACCGGCGAGACCGGCGCCGGCAAGTCCATCCTGCTCGATGCGCTCTCGCTGGCGCTGGGGAGCCGGGGCGACGCGTCGCTGGTGCGCCATGGCGTCAAGCAGGGGCAGGTCACCGCCGTGTTCGACGTGCCGGTCAACCATCCTGCGCGTACCGTGCTGACCGACAACGCCATCGACGACGATGGCGACCTGATCCTGCGCCGCGTGCAGATGGCCGACGGGCGCACCCGCGTCTTCGTCAACGACCAGGCGGCCAGCGTGACACTGATGCGCGATATCGGCCGCGCGCTGGTCGAACTGCACGGCCAGCATGACGAACGCGCGCTGGTCGATCCGGCCGCGCATCGCGATCTGCTCGACAGCTTTGGCGGCCATGCCAGCGCGCTCGCCGCGACCGGCGAGGCCTGGCGGCAGTGGCGCCATGCCGAGCAGGAACTAGCCCGCCACCGCGCCAGGGTGGAAGCCGCCGCCCGCGAGGGCGATTTCTTACGCGCCTCCGTCGAGGAACTGACAAAACTCGATCCGCAGCCCGGCGAGGAAACCAGCCTGGCCGAACGCCGCGCGGCGATGATGCGGGCCGAAAAGATCGCTTCGGACATCCGCGAGGCCGAGGAGATGCTCTCCGGTTCCTCCGCGCCGTCGCCGCTGCTCGCCGGCCTGCTGCGCCGATTGCAACGCAAGGCGTCGGAAGCGCCGGAGCTGCTCGACGACATCGTCAGCGCCATCGACGAGGCGCTGTTGTCGCTCGATGCCGCGCAATCCAGCGTGGCGGCGGCGCTGCGAGCCATGGATTTCCAGCCGGAAGAGCTGGAACGCGCCGAGGAGCGGCTGTTTTCGCTGCGCGCCGCGGGTCGCAAGCACAATGTCGCCGTCGACGATCTCGCGGCCCTGCGCGATACTTTTGCCGCCGATCTGGCCGATCTCGACGCCGGGGCAGGGCGGCTGGCAGCCCTCGAAAAGCAGGCGCGCGCCGCCCAAGGCGTTTACGATGACGCGGCCGCTCACCTGTCCGAACTGCGCAAGGGCGCCGCCGAAGCGCTGCGCAAGGCGGTGATGGCCGAGCTGCCGGCGCTAAAGCTCGACCGTGCCGATTTCATGGTGGAACTCTCCTCCGACGCCGGCAACCGCGCCGAGGAAGGCATCGATCAGGCCGAATTCTGGGTGCGCACCAATCCGGGTTCTCGCCCGGGGCCGATGATGAAGGTCGCCTCAGGCGGCGAGCTGTCGCGCTTCCTGCTCGCGCTGAAAGTGGCGCTGGCCGACCGTGGCTCGGCCCCGACACTGGTGTTCGACGAAATCGACACCGGCGTCGGCGGCGCGGTGGCGGACGCGATAGGCCAGCGGCTGGCGCGCCTCGCCTCAAAGGTTCAGGTGCTGTCCGTTACCCACGCGCCGCAGGTTGCCGCCCGCGCCGACGCGCATTTTCTGATTTCCAAGTCGGGCGCGGACCGCGTCTCGACCAGCGTCGAGCAGATGGATCGCCCGGCCCGCCAGGAGGAAATCGCCCGCATGCTCGCCGGCGCGGTGATCACCGACGAAGCCCGCGCCGCCGCGGACCGGCTGATGCGCGAGAAGGTGTAGGCGTAGGCGGTCGACTTCGAGCGCCGAAATCCAGCTCTCCGGCCTCGTGCAAAGTCCCCCGCATCGAATCCAAACCTGCTCCGGTTGAGTTCGTTTATAATATGACTTAGGAAGTCATGTTATTGACGAAGTGGGTCGGACAACCTTGTCGGAATGAGCATTGCAGCCAAAAAGAAGCGCAGTCGGTCGGCCTTATGGCTGGCAGTGCATGGCTGGCTCGGCCTGCCGATCTGGGGATTTCTGTTCCTGATCTGCCTGACCGGTTCGGTGGCAACGATCAGCGAAGAGATCATCTGGCTGGTCGAACCCGCGGCGCGATCAAACCCGCCGTCGGACGAAGCCGGCAAGCTCGGTTATGACGAACTTCTCAAGCGGGTAGAAGCGCAGCAGCCGGGCACGGCAGTGATGTTCATCAGCATCCCGGTCAAGGACCAAATGGCGCTGCAGTTCTATGTCGGGCGACCGAACGGCACGGAACTGACGATCTACGTGAATCCCTATACAGGCGCGATCCAGGGCGAAAAATCGACCTTCGACCTGCGCCAGTTGTTGCGAGAATTGCACGGCTGGCTGCTGATCCCGTTCACGGCGAAATACAGCATCGGCTGGTACATCGTCTCGGCCATGTCGATCCCGCTGCTCGGGTCGCTGATAGCTGGCCTTGTCGTCTACAAGAAGTTCTGGCGGGCGTTCCTGCGGCCACGCTTGCGCATAGGGCAGGGCGCCCGCGTGTTCTGGGGCGATTTCCACCGTCTTGCCGGGCTGTGGTCGATCCCCTTCATCGCCATCATGAGCATCACCGCCATGTGGTTCCTCGTGCAGGCAGTTATCGAAGACACTGGCTACAAATTGCCGGGCGAGATCGAGCATCCACACGTCGAACGCCGGCATGTGCCGGTTGGCCCGACCCGTGAGCAGACGCAAAAGGTGTCGGTCGACCAGGCGATCGAGATTGCTCGCGAGCATTTTCCGGGGCTGACGCCCGCGTTCATCGAGATGCCGCTCTACGCCTATGACCCGATCGAGGTGCTCGGCCGCAGCGCCTATCCGCTGGTTTTCGAGATCGCCTACATCGACCCGTATTCCGGCAAGACGCTTGCCGCGCGCGGCATCGGCCATCGCTCAAACTTCGCCTTGTTCTATGAGAGCATGCGGCCGCTTCACACCGGCGATTTTGCCGGCCTGTGGCTCAAGCTTGTCTATTTCTTCTTCGGCCTGCTGCTGACCATGATGAGCCTGTCCGGCATGCTGGTGTGGGCAAAACGGTCGGCTGAGGCAACGGGCCGCGCCGTGCGAGAATATCGCCAAAGCCGCGCGCCGATACTCCACCCGGGGGCGGCAGAATGACCCGGCGGCACACTCCACGCGGCGGCTTTCACGCAATCTGGCGGCGCTGGTGGTTTCATTTGAGCCTGCTCGCGATCCTGGTGCCGCTCGGCTTCCTCAAATCCTACATCGATGTGCAGACCATGTTCCTGCAGGCCAAGGAGACCGGGCTGCGCTCGGTGCCGGTCACCGTCGGACGCTGGACGATGCAGCTTCAGGAGGTCGAGACGGAGGAGCCGTATTGGGATCCGCGCGAAGGGCTGGAAAAGCTGTTTCGCATGGTGCCTTGCCAGGCATGCGTTCCCGAGATCCGGGCGATATTCGTCAGCCTGAAGCGACCGGGATCGACGGAGTACGGCCAGGAATTCGAAGGCAATCCCTACCGCTCATTCGGCGAAATGAAACTCGGTCGCAATCCATCGCCTGATGACAAGGTCTGGCTGACGGTCGAAGGTTGGGATGGGTCGTTTCATCAGGTCTCATTGCCGCTGAGAGAAGCGTCGCCCGGGACCGCGGAATGGTTGAAGCGGCAGGGCAGCTAGCGCGGACCTACCTGCTCGCTTCCAGCCTCTCCCGCGTGGTGGCGATCCACTTTCTGTTGCTCTCGTCCAGGATGCCGTCGCGCTCCATGCGCTCGATCGTTTCCAGCGCCTTCTGGTGCCATTCGGTGCCGGGTGGGGTCGACGACGCCATGCGCTGGTAGGCGCGGAAGAGGTCCCAGCTCCACTGGCCGCTCATCGGATCGATCGCGACGAGCTTTTCGCTGACCTCCATGCCGGCGCGGAAATGTTTGCGGGCGCGCCGTCGAGGTCGCCCATCTGTTCCAGCACATCGCCGGCGGTCAGGTGCGTCACCGAGGTGAAACGCTGCCAGTCGGTGTTGGAGGGGTTTGAGTCCCTCAACGGAATCATGCGCGCCAGGCTTGCCTCGTAGTGCTCGAGCGCCGTCTTTTGGTCGCCGGTGGCAAGTGCGATGTCGCCCAGGAATTCGTCAGCCAGTGAAAGGTCGCGGGTCCATTCGGGATTGTCCGGCTGCGCCGCCTGCACCTTCAGCATGATCTCGTACTTCTTGGCGTAGGCGGCGAGCGCCTTGTCATTTTCGCCCTTCGCCTGATGGACGCGGCCAATGCGCTCCCAGCCTCGGCCGATATCGTAGCCGCCATCTCAGATCGGTCGGGTATTCAGCGGAGAGGCCTTCCGCGATCTTCAGGCCCGCGTTGAAGTTTTCCAGCGCCGCGTCATAGAGGCCGCCATCCATTTCCCGATGACCGATATTGTAGTGCGTGACGATCAGACCGCGCTTCAGCCCGGTGTTGAAAGGCTCTGCAACCAGCGCCTCGCGTGCGGCGGCGGCGGCCTCGCGATAAAGCTTGGTGGCTTCCTGCGGCCGGCCAGCATCCGACTCCATGTCGGCAAGGCCTTCTGAAGCCCAAACCCGCTGCTCAGGCGTCGCCTTGCCTTGCCGGGCGAGGTCGACGGCCTTTTGATACGCTTCGACCGCGCGTTGGTGTTCGCCGACCGCGAGCGACGTCTCCGCGACATCGATCCAGTTCTGCGCGTTGCCGGGGTCGAGTTCGGCCGCCTCGGCAAAATATTTCGCCGCCTTGTCGCTGTCCGAAGGGCGCGCCAGCGCCGCCAAATGACGCGCAGCCTCGGCGGCGTTCTTGCGCTCGGCTTCCGCGGTTTGCTTGGCGTTGGCAAGGTCGCGCTCGAACAGGGCTTGCGCGGCGCCTGCGTCGCCGGTGCGCAGCGCCGCGATCGCCACTTCGCCTTCGCCGCCCTTGGCCGCCAGCGCCTTGCCAGCCGCCATGATGCCGTCGAAGAAACGCTGACGTTCGTCCGCCGGGATGGAGTCGAGATCGTCGTAACCGGCGCTTTGCAGCAGGGCGACGACGATCTGCTCATAGTCCTGGTTGCGGGCGTTTGCCGCCTTGAGTTCGGTGATCTCGGTGCGCAGCGCCGCCGTCTCGGCATTGTTTCCGCAGTTGCCTGCGGCAAGACAGGTCTCGGGCGCGCCGCCGCGGATCAGGATTTCGGGCACCTGGGTGAAATTCGCGGCCGCGGTTCGTTCGACCACGCGTTTGGTCACCAGATCGAACATCTGGTCGAACCGGCTCTGCGGCTCGGCTTCCATGTAGTGAAACAAGGCTTCGGCGAAGGGCGAATGCTCGCCGGGCGCGCCGTCCTGCGCCACCTGGCCGTTCTGCGTCGAGGTGACGAGCAGGAAACGGTTGGTCGAGGCGGGCACGGCGATGCTGCCGAAGGAGAGCGGCCGTGCTCCGCGCGACAGGCATTGCTGCGCCTTCATCGGGTCGTTGCGGCAGGCATCCAGAATGACGATCTTTTCCTTGGCGCCGTCCATCGCCGCCAGCACGTCGTCCAGCAGCACGGCGCGCCGCGCTCGCCAGTCGTCGCAGGAAATCTCGATGTCGGTGGGCGCCAGCACATTGCCTTCGGCCGTCTGCATGCCGTGTCCGGCATAAAACACCAGCGCGACATCGGCCCCTTCCGCCTTGTCGCGAAAATCCTCCAGCGCATCCAGCATGTCGCCCCGATCGAGATCGAAGCAGCCCGGCGCGCCCTCCTTGCAGCGCATGACGTCGAAGCCGCTCGCGGCCAGCATTTCGGCCATGCGGCCGGCGTCGCGCTGCGGGTTCGACAGCGATGCGAGGTTTTCGTAGGCGCTGTTGCCGATGATCAGCGCGACGCGGCCGGCGGCAACGGCAGAACCGGTTCCAGTCGCGGCGCTTGCCGCGAGTGCCAATGCGATCAGGCAATTTCGAAGGCGCACACCCAAGCCCCGCGCACCGTTCCACTCATATCCGCCTAAGCCGGAATTGAGCGGAACTTATGTCTATCTCTTCGCGATCGAGCATTTGCGCTCGCCATTCTCCTGGCAGCCGGCGAGAGCCTTCTTGTCGGCGGTGGCCTGCGACCGCTCGCCCCAATAGGCAGTGCAGACCTTGCCGTCGCTCGACAGCGCCATGGCTTTCGCCTTCGGTTTGCTCGGCCATCGAAGCGAGAAGGTTCTTGCAATACGCGCTGCTCGGACTGGCCGCGTAGCTGGCGTTTGCCGCGAGGCCAATAACAAGGGCAGCCGCAGCGGCCCACGCTGTTACATTCGTTTTCATCCTATTCCCCTTGCCCAAGGTGGCCGAGAATACCACCGATCGTTGTGCGGGAAAGAGGATGCATCGCCGGAACCCCAACCCCCTTCAGACGGACTTTGGTCCTAGTCCGCGACTGCCGTTTGCCCGATTGGAGGTAGGCCAGTTTCATCCTAGGGTAGGAAATGCCGTCGCGGTTGACCAGCGGTTGGGCCGCGAGGCTCGCCGAAAACTTCAACTCACTCGACCTGACCCGCCAGTTCGCACTGGCGGGCGGTGCGGTCGCGCTTGCGGCGATGCTCTTGATCGGCGCCTGGGTGTCCCAGCGCGTCCGCGATGATTCCATTGCAAGCGCGGCCACCAGCACCGCTCGCTTCATGGATAGTTTCATCGCGCCGCTGGCGCAGGAACTGCAATCGCAAGAAACCTTCTCGATCGGTCCCATCCGCGCATTGGATGAGGTGCTCGACAGTTCGCAGCTCAGTGGTCGTGTCGTCTCCGTCAAGATCTGGAAACCGGATGGGCGCATCGCCTATGCGCGAGACGTCGAGATGATCGGGCAGACGTTTGCACCGTCGCCGGAGTTGAAAGGCGCGCTGGCCGGCCATGTCATTGCCGAGCTCGACCAGTTGGACGAACCGGAAAGTGCCGGCGAAGCGCAGAGCGACGTGCCGCTGCTCGAGATCTACAGCCCGATCCGCGCCGAGTGGACAGGCGAAGTGATCGGCGTCGCCGAATTCTACGAAAACGCCACCGATCTGGTCGGACAGCTCGAGCGAGCCCGGCTGCAGGGCTGGCTCGTGACGGCAGCCGCAACGGCGCTGATCTGTATGACGCTTTTCGCTATCGTGCATCGGGGCGGTCGCACCATCGCCGACCAGCGTGCGGCGCTTGCAGCCCGGCTGACCGAGGTCGAGGAGACGTCAGAACAAAATCGCCTGCTTCGCCGGCAGGTGGAAAGGGCGTCGCGGCGGCTCAGTGAACTCAATGAAAGCAATTTGCGCCGCCTCGGCGCTGACCTCCATGACGGTCCGACACAACTGATAAGCCTTGTCGCCTTGCGCCTGGATGCTCTCAGCCGCGCACCGGCCAAGGATCGCAAAAAGGCGCATGCGGAGGTCGCACAGGCGTTGGATGCGGCCCTCAAGGAAATCCGCCAGATCAGCCGTGGCATGGTGCTGCCGGAGCTCACTCCGCTATCCCTTGCCGCGGTGATCGAACGGGCCATCGCTACCCACGAAAGCCGCACACATACTGCTGTCGCGCGCGATATCATCGTCGGCCCGATCGATCCGTCGGAGGCGGTCAAGATTTGCGTCTACCGTTTTGTTCAGGAAGGGCTGAACAACGCATTCCGGCATGGCGGCGGTCACGACCAGGCAGTGACGGCGAAGCTGATCGGCCCGAACCTGAAGCTCAGGGTCACCAACAGCGCAGACGACTCACAAGCAGCCCGACGGAGCGGAGGGACCAGGCATGGGTCTCGCTGGACTGCGCGACCGGGTGGAAAGCCTGGGCGGGGATTTTCGTTTCAGCATATCGCCTGACCGCAAGGCAGGGTTGGAAATGCACCTGGAAATCAGCAAGAGACTGGCCGATGCCTGAGCCCATCCGTGTGATCGTTGTCGACGATCATCCCCTTTATCGTTCTGGTGTCGTCGCGACGCTGCGGGAATACCCCGATATCGATGTCGTGGGGCAGGGCGCTTCGGCTTCGGACGCGGTAGAACTCGCCGCAAAGGCAAAACCCGATATCGCCTTGCTCGACATTTCTATGCCAGGCGGCGGTCTCAACGCGATCGGGCAAATCCGCAACGCCGTTGAGCGAGCGAAAATTATCATGCTCACGGCTTCCGAAGATGAGGCGGAAGTAATGGCGGCGCTTGAATCCGGCGCCGCCGCTTATGCGCTGAAGGGTGTGGGCGGTGATGATCTGGTATCGATTATCCGCTCCGTGGCGAGCGGGGGCTCGTATGTTGCGCCATCGCTTGCGGGTCGGCTGCTGGTCAACGCCCGCAACAATCGTGATGCGCCCGCCAGCGCGATATCGACGCTATCGGCTCGCGAACTTGATGTTGCGCGCCTGCTCACCGAAGGAATGAGCAACAAGGAAATCGCGCGCAAGCTTGGCCTGCAGGAAAAGACCGTTAAACACCACATGACGCAGGTGCTGCAAAAGCTGCGCGTGCGCAATCGCGTCGAAGCGGCCATGCTGGTGCGCACGCACTTTGAAAAGCCGGGCAGTTAAGGAAGAGTTCGGCTTATTGAGCCACGGCGCGCAGCCGTCGGAAATCATCGCCTACCGCCGACCTTTCCATCACGCGGCGGCCATTCGCGTCATAGAGGCGATAGCGATTGCCGTTGATGGTTTCGCGCCAGCCGTCATCGTAACGCACATCAATCGATGATCCGTTGATCCTTGCGCTGGCCACACGACCCTGGCTGCGCAGCGCCCGAAAATAACGGCTGACAGCATCCCGCTTGCCCACGCCGTCCGGCGGCCCTTGCCGCTGCCCGAATTGTCGTCGCGGCCATCGTCGTCGCCGGAGCCCGGCCCGGAATTGTCGTCGCCGGAGCCATGCCCGGAGCCGCTTCCGCTGCTATTCGAACCGCTGCCGCTATTGCCCGACCCGCCATCGCCAGACCCTCCGCCATCACCGCCGGAATCGCCATCCTTGGCGTGGGCTGCTCCGAATTCGCCGGGCAAGGCAGAAAGCAAGAGCTGCTGGCCCATTGTTCCCGCAAATGCCATGCAGGCCAGCAGCACAAGACGCTTTGGCAGATTTCGGTTCATCGACTGACGCTCAACACCATTCAGCCTATAGCGCACGTGCGATTTGCCGTCTTGGGACTAAGGTCCGACCGCCGCGAAAATCACGGACGGATGAGAGGCGCCGTCGCGACGGCTCCTCTCATGCTGCAACTCGTGTGACGATGTCTTTCGCGTCAATTGTCGCCAGGTCCCTGGTCCGGCGTGCCGTCGTCATCGCCGGGCGCAACCACGACCGGTCGGTCGCCGCGACCCTGGTCGGGGGTGCCGTCGTCGTCTGGCGAATTGCCGCCACCGGCGCCGGCTGTGCCAGGTGCATCGCCTGGACCCTGATCCGGAGTGCCGTCATCGTCTGGCGAATTGCCGCCACCGCGGTCGTCTCCGCCGCCGCGTCCGCCATGGTCGTCGCCGCCGCGTCCGCCATGATCGTCGCCACCACGTCCGCCATGGCCGCCATTGCCATCGTGACCGGGCCCGGATTCGGCAAACGCGGCAGTCGCGCCGAACAATTTCTGGGCAATGCCGTCGCCGAACGAGATTGGAGCCGTCGCAAGGCCAATGGCCAGAGCAATGCTGGCTGTGGTGGTGGAAAGAATTCTGCTGCGCAGGGTCTGCATGGTCGTCTCCTTGGGTGATTGAGTTGGACGAACCAAGCAGACCCGATTGTTGGATGCCGCAAAATCCGGCTTAGACCAATGCGCCGGCAGGCCAGACCCTTTCCGTCGCATGGTCCGACCTTTGGCCATGGCGTCGTCGCCCATCAGATGCAGCGAGCTGGTTCGACGCCCGCAGCCGGGGCGTCTTCCCAACGTCACCGCATCGTGTTACCAGCCACGCGCCAATCCTGAACGGGACTTTTTTCGAGTCGGCGCCGCGCCATATCCGGCCAGCGCCCTTTGTGTATTTAAGGATCGGCAATGGCGACAATCATCGAAACCGCGACCGGCGCGTTGGCGCTGACCTTCGACGACGTGCTGCTGCAGCCCGGCCATTCGGAAGTGATGCCGGGCGAGACCGACGTGCGCACGCGCATCGCCGGCGATATCGAGCTCAACCTGCCGATCCTCTCGGCGGCCATGGATACGGTCACCGAATCGCGGCTGGCCATCGCCATGGCCCAGGCAGGCGGCATCGGCGTCATCCACCGCAACCTTTCGCCGATCGAACAGGCCGAAGCCGTGCGCCAGGTGAAAAAATTCGAGTCCGGCATGGTGGTGAACCCGGTCACCATCGGCCCGGACGCCCCGCTCGCCGAAGCGCTGCGGGCTGATGAAGTCGCACGGCATTTCCGGCATTCCGGTCGTCGAAGAGGCAATGGCGGCGGACCGGGCAAGCTGGTCGGCATCCTGACCAACCGCGACGTGCGTTTTGCCTCCGATCCGGCGCAGAAAGTCTCCGAACTGATGACCAAGGACAATCTGGTCACGGTGAAGGAGTCCTCCGTCGATCAAAACGAGGCCAAGCGCCTGCTGCACAAGCACCGCATCGAAAAGCTGCTGGTCGTCGACCCCTCGGGCAATTGCGTTGGCCTGATCACGGTCAAGGACATTGAAAAGACGCAGCTCAATCCGAACGCCACCAAGGACGCCGCGGGCCGGCTGCGCGCGGCCGCCGCGACCAGCGTCGGCGACGACGGTTTTGAGCGCGCCGAGCGGCTGATCGATGCCGGTGTCGACCTTCTGGTCATCGACACGGCGCACGGCCACTCGCAGCGCGTGCTCGACGCCGTGGCGCGGGCGAAGAAAATCTCCAATTCGGTGCGCATCATTGCCGGCAATGTCGCCACCGCCGACGGCACCAAGGCGCTGATCGACGCCGGCGCCGATGGCGTCAAGGTCGGCATCGGCCCGGGCTCGATCTGCACCACGCGCATCGTCGCCGGTGTCGGCGTGCCGCAGCTGTCGGCCATCATGTCGGCGGTCGAGGCGGCGCATAAGCGCGGCGCATCGATCATCGCCGACGGCGGCATCAAATATTCGGGCGATCTCGCCAAGGCGCTGGCCGCCGGCGCCAGTGCGGCGATGATCGGCTCGCTGCTTGCCGGCACGGACGAAAGCCCGGGCGAGGTCTATCTGCACCAGGGCCGCTCGTTCAAAGCCTATCGCGGCATGGGTTCGGTCGGCGCGATGGCGCGCGGCTCCGCCGACCGCTATTTCCAGGCCGAGGTGCGCGACACGCTGAAGCTGGTGCCGGAAGGCATCGAGGGCCAGGTGCCGTACAAGGGGCCGGTTGCCGGCGTGCTGCACCAGCTTGCCGGCGGCCTGAAGGCCGCGATGGGCTATGTCGGCGCGCGCGATCTCGACGACTTCCGCAAGCGCGCCACCTTCGTGCGCATCTCCAATGCCGGCCTGCGCGAAAGCCATACGCATGATGTGGCGATCACACGTGAAAGCCCGAACTATCCGGTCTAGGCTCTGTCCAGAACTTTGGGGTGAGTCGGGAAGGGTAGGCAATGAACCAGACCGCGATTTTCTGGCCGATGATCTGCCACGTGTTTCTGGTGGTCATCGTCTACGTCGTGCTGGGGATCCGGCGCAGAGGCGCGGTGGAGTCAGGCGAAGCCGTGGTGCACCAATTCAAGGGGCGCTACGAAGAACCGGCCCGCAGCGTGACCGTCGCCAACAATCTGATGAACCAGTTCGAGGCGCCGGTTCTCTTCCACATCTGCTGCCTGTGCCTCTACGTGACCGCCGGCGTCAGCGTCTTCACGGTCACGCTGGCGTGGCTGTTCATGTTGCTGCGATATCTCCACGCCTATGTGCACCTGACCACCAACAAGATCAGGTGGCGCAACATGAGTTTTCGCGTCGGCCTGCTGGTGCTGCTGATCATGTGGATCGTGTTCGCGCTGCACATTGCCGGGGTGGCGTAGGGCAGCCTACCTCGACCGCCACGATCCGGCGGTTGTCGAATTTCAGCGAAATCTCGCCGCGCACCAGCTTCAGCGCCTTTTCGCCGAACACTTCGCGCCGCCAGCCGGAAAGCGCCGGCACATCGGCTTTTTCGCCTTCGGCCGCCAATCTGTCGATCTCGTCGCGATGAGGCCAGCACCTTTGGCGCGACGCCTTCCTTTTCGGCCACCAGCCGCAGCAGCACCTTCAGCAGTTCGGCCGCTGCGTTGGAGCCTTCCGGATTCTGTGCGGGCTTCGCCAGTTTCGGCAGATCATCCTTGGGGATCGCCAGCGCCGTGTTGATCGCGCCGAGCAGCGAGGCGGCGGTCGCGGATCGTTCCCAGCCCTTCGGGATCGTGCGCAGCTTGCCGAGCGATGCCTCATCGCTTGGGTTGCTGCTGCGCGATCTCGTAGATCACTTCGTCTTTGATAACGCGCCGGCGCGGCACGTTGCGCTCGCGCGCCTCGCGTTCGCGCCAGGCGGCAACCGCCTGCACCAGCGCCAGCTCGATCGGCTTGCGCAGCCGCACCTTAAGCCGCTTCCAGGCATCTTCCGGGTGCGGGTCATAGGTTTCCTGCGCGGTGAGGATCGCCATCTCCTCGTTCAGCCAATGCGCCCGGCCTTCGCGTTCCAACTCGGCCTTGAGGTATTGGTAGACGTCGATCAGATGCGTGACGTCGGCGGCAGCGTAGACGAGCTGCTTGTCCGACAGCGGCCGCTCCCGCCAGTCGGTGAAGCGTGACGACTTGTCGATCTGCGCGCCGGTCACCTTCTGCACGAGCTGCTCGTAGGAGACGCTGTCGCCGAAGCCGCAGACCATCGCCGCGACCTGCGTGTCGAACACCGGGTGCGGGATCAGCCGGCCGAGATGGAAGACGATCTCGATGTCCTGCCGTGCGGCATGGAAAACCTTGGTGACGGCCTCATTGGCCATCAGGTCGAAAAACGGCTTCAGATCGATGCCGGCCGCCAGCGGATCGACCAGCGCGGTCACGCCCGGCGCTGCCATCTGGATCAGGCAGAGCTCCGGCCAAAAGGTCGTTTCCCGGATGAATTCGGTATCGACGGTGACGAAGTCGGATTTTTCCAGAGCCGCGACCGCGTCGGCAAGCTCCTGGGTCGTCGTGATGACATGCATCAACTAGCCACTTTTTTAATCGTTTCCGGTTCCTTTTCAGTCGTAGCCGCGTTCGTCAAGCAGCCGGCTCAATCTTCGCACCGTTTGTCACTGCCATTGCGGCGTGCCAGCCGTGCGAAGATGGGCGACGTTCTGAGCAGGGCGATGAAGCGGCTGTGAACCGGCGCAGGTCCGCGCACCTGCATGCGATACAGGATGATCGCGATCAGAACGGCATAAACGGCCGCGTTGAAATAGAACAGCCAGGCCGGCCCGAAGAGCTCCATCGATGGTTGACGCGGCGAAGGGCCCGACCGATCGCGCCGATGGAGTAGAACAGCATCAGCGCGGCGTTCACCAGCACGAACTCGCTCTTGTCGGCGCGGTCGTTGGCGTGCGCCGCCGACAGCGAAAACATCGGCATGGCGAAAGAGCCGAAGATGAACACGGCGACGAAGTTGAACAGCGGGCTGGTGCCAGCCCAAGTAGCAATCACGATGGCCGACAGCATGGCGCAGACCGATGTCGTCAGGAGAATGCGGCGACGGTCCCAGCGGTCGGAAAGATAGCCGAGCGGATACTGGATGAGCGCGCCGCCGATGATCGCCGACGCTGACGAAGGTCACGACGTCGGTCACCGACATGCCGATCTCTTCGGCATAGACGGGCGAAAGCGTGCGGAAGGCGCTGTTGGTCAGGCCGACCGCAATGCAGCCGATGGCCGCCAGCGGCGAGATGCGCCAGGCGCGGCCGAGGTCGAGCTTTACGTCCTCGGGCGGGGCTGGATTGGAGCGGTCGCCGAGCGACACCGGCACCAGCGACAGCGTGATCATGATCGACATGATGGCGAAGATGGCGAAGCCGCCGGCGCCGAAGATCGGGATCAGGAACTGCGCGCCGGTCACCGAGCCGAGGTCGATGATGCGATAGATCGCCAGCACCTGCGCCCGGTCTTCATTGCGGACGCCGGAGTTCAGCCAGCTCTCCATGACGGTGAACAGGCCGGCGAAGCAGAAGCCGGTCATGAAACGGATCACCGACCACATCACCGGATCGATGACCAGCACCAGCATCAGCGTGCCGGCCGACGCCATGGCCGCCAGCGCCGCAAAGGCGCGCACATGGCCGACCGCCTTCAGGATGCGTGTGATGGCAAGGCAGCCGAGCAGGAAGCCGGCGAAATAGGCGGTGCCCATGAAGCCGATGGTGGCGGCTGAAAACCCTTCCAGCGCGCCGCGCAGCGCGATCAGCGTGCTTTGCAGGCCGTTGCCGCCGAGCAATATGCCTGCGGCGATCAGCAAGGGGATCAAGCGGGCGGATGGAGGACATGAAATGGAAGCCGGAGAAACATCACTCATGAACCATCGGATTGACGGACGCTACCGGCAAATGCCAACCGGATTGGTCCAGCTAGCCGACTTCGCCTTGACAAATCGCGCCCTGTCATGCGCTTTTCCGCGCCGAATTTTCGGGCCGGCGGCGCTCCGTTCGCGGCCAGCCAAATCCTCCATCATCGGAAGACCACGACTATGCATCGCTATCGCAGCCACACCTGCGCACAATTGAGAAAATCCGATGTCGGCGAGACCGTTCGCCTGTCGGGCTGGGTGCATCGCGTGCGCGATCATGGCGGCCTGCTGTTCATCGATCTGCGCGATCATTATGGCCTGACCCAGATCGTCGCCGATCCGGATTCGCCGTGCCTTCAAGACGGCCGAAACCGTGCGCGGCGAATGGGTCATCCGCGTCGACGGCGAGGTCAAGGCGCGCGCCGCCGAGACGATCAACCCGAACATGGCGACCGGCGAGATCGAGCTTTACGCGCAGGAGATCGAAGTGCTGTCGGCGGCCAAGGAACTGCCGCTGCCGGTGTTCGGCGAGCCGGACTATCCGGAAGACATCCGCCTCAAATACCGCTTCCTCGACCTGCGCCGCGAGACGCTGCACAGGAACATCGTCGCGCGCACCAAGATCATCGCCGAGATGCGCAAGCGCATGGGCGAGGCCGGCTTCACCGAGTTCTCGACGCCGATCCTGACCGCCTCGTCGCCCGAAGGCGCGCGCGACTTCCTGGTGCCGTCGCGCATCCATCCCGGCACGTTCTACGCGCTGCCGCAGGCGCCGCAGCAGTACAAGCAGCTGATCATGGTGTCGGGCTTCGACCGCTATTTCCAGATCGCGCCGTGCTTCCGCGACGAGGACCCGCGCGCCGACCGCCTGCCGGGCGAATTCTACCAGCTCGACCTCGAAATGAGCTTTGTCGAGCAGGACGACGTGCTGTCGACGATGGAGCCGGTGCTGCGCGGCGTGTTCGAGACCTTCGCCGAGGGCAAGCCGGTCACGCAGGAATTTCCGCGCATTCCCTATGACGTCGCGATGCGCAAATACGGCTCCGACAAGCCGGACCTGCGCAACCCGATCGAGATGCAGGACGTGTCCGAGCATTTCGCCGGCTCCGGCTTCAAGGTGTTCGCCAGCATCCTGGCCAACGATCCGAAGGCCGAGGTCTGGGCGATCCCGGCCAAGACCGGCGGCAGCCGCGCTTTCTGCGACCGCATGAACTGCCTGGGCGCAGGGCGAGGGCCAGCCGGGGCTCGGCTACATCTTCTGGCGCAAGGAAGGCGACGAAGCTCGAGGGCGCCGGCCCGCTCGCCAAGAACATCGGCGAGGAGCGCACCGAAGCGATCCGCACGCAGCTCGGCCTGGCGGACGGCGACGCCTGCTTCTTCGTCGCCGGCGATCCGAAGAAATTCGTACAAGTTCGCGGGCGCTGCGCGCACCGCGCGCCGGCGAGGAACTGAACCTCGTCGACCGCGACCGGTTCGAGCTCTGCTGGATCGTCGACTTCCCGTTCTTCGAATGGAACGAGGAAGAGAAGAAGGTCGACTTCGCCCACAACCCGTTCTCGATGCCGCAGGGCGGCATCGAGGCGCTGTCCGGCCAGGACCCGCTGACCATCAAGGCGTTCCAGTACGACATGGTCTGCAACGGCTTCGAGATCGCGTCGGGCGGCATCCGCAACCATCTGCCGGAGACGATGGTCAAGGCGTTCGAGATGGTCGGCCTCGACCGCGCGACGGTCGAAGAGCGCTTCGGCGGCCTCTACCGCGCGTTCCAGTACGGCGCGCCGCCGCATGGCGGCATGGCGGCCGGCATCGACCGCATCGTCATGCTGCTGGTCGGCGCGAAGAACCTGCGCGAAGTCACGATGTTCCCGATGAACCAGCAGGCCCAGGACCTGCTGATGAACGCGCCGTCGGAGGCGACGCCGACGCAGTTGCGCGAGCTGTCGCTGCGGGTGGCGGCGCCGGCGAAGAAGGACGATCTAGGCCGTACCACCTTCGTCGAAGAGCCGGCCTTAGCTGTAGTTTGGAATTCAAAAAAGCCCGGCATCGCTGCCGGGCTTTTTCGTTCGAACCGCCAATCGGCTCAGTCGTTGGCGCTGACCGAAACGCCGAGCGTCTTCGGCAGGTCGTCGGGTCGCCCATGCCGCCGGCCATCAGCACGGCGAACGGAACCGGGCTTTGCCGGCGTCGGCCGAAATCGTCAGGCTCTTCGGGTTGTCGAGGAAGGCGGTGACAGCCGCCGTCACCTGCGTGGTCAGTTCCGGATTGTTGAGCTGCGCCATGCCGAACGGCACCATGGCCTTGGCCATGTTGGCGATGTCGGCCGGCTGCTGGCCCTGCATCTTGGCGACGTAACCCAGCACCTTGTTGGTCAGCGAGGCGTCGGTGAAGTTTATCGCGGCGCTGTTGAAGGTGAGCTGCTGCATCAGGCCCAGCATCGCCATGCCCTGCGCCGACTGGTCGCCGCCGCCCGGCTGCGCCGCCATCTGCTTCTGCAGATCCTGCAGCGACTTGATGAATTCCGGCGTGTAGCCGCGACAGGTCGAAGGTCATGCCCAGCGTGCCGGCATCGTTGACGGTCATGTCGTATTGCGACAGTTCCATCTGGCCGCTCTTCGGGTTCCAGGTGCCTTCCATCTTGATCAGGCCCTTGATCTGCTGGTAGCCCAGCTCGGTGATGACGGCCTGGGTCTGCGGGTCCGGGATGGCGGTCAGATCGGCCGAGATGGTCGGGATGTCGACCGTGAACTCCATCGGCGTTTCGCCTTCCGGCGCGCTCATTTCGGCATGGGCGCCTTCCAGCGTGAAGATCTGCTTGTCGCCCATCTTGACGTTGACCGAAGCGACGTCAGCCGTGTCATAGAACAGCATCGCCGCCAGCGGGTCCGTCGAGCCTTCGGCCGGCAGCACCAGGCCGTTGATGGCCGTGCCCTTCATCTCGAAGCTGATGCCGTCCTGGTTGATCGCATATTCGGGGAATTTCGCCGAGCCGATGGTGAAGCCGCCATCGGCTTCCTCGACGCCTTCCAGCGTCAGATTGCCGAGGTTGATCTTTTCCGGCGTGCCGGCCACCGAGATTGTGACGCCTTCCAGCGTCACCGTGCCGCCGTCGCCGCTGACCGAGGCCCAGCCAATTTCGGTGCCCTGCTTGGCGAGCGTCGACTTCAGGCGTTCCGCGACGGCGGTGGCGTCCTGGGCGAAGGCCGATCCAGCAATTGCGGCAAGGACAAGGGTGGAAATTCCGAGCTTCAAAGACGATTTGAGAGACGTTGCCATGAGAAATTCCTTGTTCGAAAGCGTCCGCCTATTCACTCAGGAACAAACTGGACCGCATAAAGGCGATGTCGGGACGAGCCCGTGACGTTTCTTAGGAGAGGCATTGGCGGCCTCATCGGTAAAAAGCGCAGGCTGCTCTAAGACCGCAGATTCGGGCAAGACGCAACAGTTTTCCCACGTTTTGCCCAGCGAGAGCCTGTGCAATATCGGCATATGGTAACCACTCTATGTCGCGCGGCGCTTGCTGCGAATCATCGGCTCGGATAACGCCAAGCGATGGGAAAAAGCCAAGTCCCGCCCGGTTCGGACGGCGGCGACCACATCGAACCTGTCGATCTGAAGAAGGCGCTTGAAGAGCGCTACCTGGCCTATGCCCTGTCGACCATCATGCACCGGGCCTTGCCCGACGTGCGCGACGGGCTGAAGCCGGTCCATCGCCGCATCATGCACGCCATGCGGCTGCTGCGCCTCAACCCCGACCAGGGTTACGCCAAATGCGCCCGCATCGTCGGCGACGTGATGGGCAAGTTCCACCCGCATGGCGACCAGTCGATCTATGACGCGCTGGTGCGCCTGGCGCAGGATTTTTCGGTGCGCTATCCGCTGGTCGACGGGCAGGGCAATTTCGGCAATATCGACGGCGATAACGCCGCCGCCATGCGCTACACCGAAGCGCGCATGACCGAGGTCGCCACCGCGCTGCTCGAAGGCATCACCGAAGACGCCGTCGATTTCCGCCCGACCTACAATGAGGAAGACGAGGAGCCGATCGTGCTGCCCGGCGCCTTCCCGAATATTCTGGCCAACGGCTCGTCCGGCATCGCGGTCGGCATGGCGACTTCCATCCCGCCGCACAACGCCGCCGAACTCTGCAAGGCAGCCCTTCACCTGATCGACCATCCGCACGCGACCGTCGAAGAGCTGATGACGCGCGAGCCGCATGAGGATCCGGACGAGAACATGGTGCGCGGGCCGGATTTCCCGACCGGCGGCATCGTCGTCGATGACTGGGACATCGATCCTGGAAGCCTACAAGACCGGCCGCGGCTCGTTCCGGCTGCGCGCGCGCTGGCAGGTCGAGGATCAGGGCAGGGGCACCTACCAGATCATCGTCACCGAAATTCCCTACGGCGTGCAGAAGTCGAAGCTGGTCGAAAAGATCGCCGACCTGCTGGTCAACCGCAAACTGCCGCTGCTCGAAGACGTGCGCGACGAAAGCGCCGAAGATATCCGCCTCGTGCTGGTGCCGAAGAGCCGCACGGTGGAAGCGTCGGTGCTGATGGAATCGCTGTTCAAGCTGTCGGAGCTCGAAAGCCGCATTCCGATGAACATGAACGTTCTGTCGCGCGGCAAGGTGCCGAACGTGCTGTCGCTGAAGGAGGTGCTGCGCGAGTGGCTCGACCATCGCCGCGAGGTGCTGGTGCGGCGCTCGAAGCATCGCCTGGCCGAGATCGAGCGGCGGCTCGAAATCCTCGGCGGTCTGATGATCGCCTATCTCAACATCGACGAGGTGATCCGCATCATCCGCGAGGAGGATGAGCCCAAGCAGGTCATGATGGCCCGCTGGGAGCTGACCGACATCCAGGCCGAAGCGATCCTCAATCTGCGCCTGCGCCAGTTGCGCAAGCTGGAAGAGTTCGAAATCCGCAAGGAGTTCGACGCACTTACGCTGGAAAAGCGCACCATCGAGGCGCTGCTGGCTTCCGAGCGCGATGCAGTGGAAGACGATCCGCTGGGAGATCGAGCGGGTGCGCGACAAGTTCGGCTCGCACACCGACATCGGCAAGCGCCGCACCACATTCGCCGACGCGCCCGAGCATGACGACGCCGACATCCACCACGCCATGGTGGAGAAGGAGCCGGTCACGGTGGTCGTGTCGGAAAAGGGCTGGCTGCGCGCCATGAAGGGTCATCTGACCGACCATTCGCTGTTCACCTTCAAGGAAGGCGATTCGCTGAAGCTGGCCTTCCACGCGCAGACCACCGACAAGATTTTGGTCTTCACCACCGGCGGCAAATTCTACACGATCGGGGTCGACCGGCTGCCCGGCGGCCGCGGCCATGGCGAGCCGATCCGCATCATCGTCGACATGGAGAACGATCAGGCGATCGTCACCGCTTTCATCCACGATCCGAAGCGCAAGCTGCTGCTGGCCTCGCATGACGGCTATGGCTTCGTCGTGCCGGAGGCGGAAGTGTTCGCCAACACCCGCAAGGGCAAGCAGGTGATGAACGTCAAGTCGCCCGACGAGGCGCAGCTCTGCCTGACCGTGCAGGGCGACCATCTCGCGATGGTTGGCGAAAACCGCAAGATGCTCGTCTTCGCGCTGTCGGAAATCCCCGAAATGGTGCGCGGCAAGGGCGTCGGCTGCAGCGCTACAAGGATGGCGGCGTGCTCGACGCCAAGCTGTTTGCCATGGACGCCGGCCTGACTTGGCAGGATTCCGCCGACCGCACGTTTACGCGCAGCCGCGAGGAACTGCTGGAATGGATCGGCAACCGCGCCGCCGCCGGGCGCATGGTGCCGAAAGGTTTTCCGCGGACGGGGAAGTTTGGCGGGTAGCGGCCCGGCATATCAGCCAGCAACCAGCCTCCACGCCAGTCCCAGCACCGCCGATCCACCCAGAACCGCCAGCATCGGCAGTCGCACAACGAAGATCGCCACGACCGACAGTATGGTCAGCACAAGCGCCGGCAGGCTGATGCTCGTCCACACCGGCACGTCGATCGTCATCCCGAAGCCCTGCCAGGGTTGCACCTGCGCGAACAGAAAATGCAGCGCAAACCACACCGCCAGATTGACGATGACACCGACCACGGCGGCGGTGATCGCGGCCATTGCCGCACTCAGGGCCGCATTGGAGCGCAGTTTTTCGATGAATGGTGCGCCGAGGAAAATCCACAGGAAGCAGGGCAGGAAGGTCACCCAGGTCGTCAACATCGCGCCTAACGTCGCCGCCACCAGTGGATCGAGCGCGCCGGCCGCCCTGTAGGCGCCAAGGAAACCGACGAACTGCACGACCATGATCAGCGGACCGGGGGTCGTCTCGGCCATGCCCAGCCCGTCCAGCATCTCGCCGGGCTGGAGCCAGTGATATTGTTCCACTGCCTGCTGCGCGACATAGGCCAGTACGGCATAAGCGCCGCCGAAGGTGACGACCGCCATTTTGCTGAAAAAGATGCCGATCTGAGTGAACACATTGTCCGGTCCGGCCAGCAGGAAGAGGGCCGCGACGGGAACCAGCCACAGCGCCAGCAGGATCGACGAGATGCGGAGCGACCAGGCCAAGCTTGGTCGTGCGTGGTCCGGCAAATGGTCGCCGAGTATGGTGTCGGCCTCATCCGAGGCGCCGTCCGTGCCGTTGCCGTGCCCAGTTGATAGTTGAAATAGCGGCGAGCCTGAGCGGCTGCCGAGATAGCCGACAATACCGGCCAGCAGGATGATCAGCGGAAAGGGCAGGCCGAACAGGAACAAGGCAATGAAGGCGGACGACGGCGATGCCGATCATTGCCTTGTTCTTTAGGGCTCGGGAGCCGATCCGAACCACTGCTTGCAGCACAACGGCCAGCACGGCCGCCTTGATGCCGAAGAAGAGCCCTTCCACCAGCGGCGTGTCGCCGAGGAGCACATAGACATAGCTCAGCGCCAGGATTGCCAGGGCACCGGGCAATACGAACAGGATGCCGGCCGCCAAGCCGCCCTTGGTGCCGTGCATCAGCCAGCCGATATAGACCGCGAGCTGCTGCGCCTCAGGTCCGGGCAAGAGCATGCAGTAGTTCAGCGCATGCAGGAACCGCCGCTCGCCGATCCAGCGCAATTCGTCGACGACGATGCGATGCATGACGGCGATCTGTCCGGCCGGCCCGCCGAAGCTTAGCGCCGCCACGCGCGCCCAGACGCGCAGCGCCTCGCCGAAGGTGGGGTAGGGCCGGCGAGCAGCTTGGTTCCGTTCGAGTGCGGTCTCAGGCATTGGGCTTGTTGGTCGGCCAGTTGTGGGTTTCGTCGGTCGCATCGCGTGCCCAGCGATAGAGCGCGTCGTAGACCAACATGCCGGCGTCGAGCTGCTCGAGGTCATTGGCGTACATGCGCGACAGCCCAAGTGAGATCGCCAGCAATCCCGGGGCTTCTGGCGCTAGATCGGGCCGCGCCGTGTCGGCGCCGCGCACGATGGTGGCGAGGCGCAGTAAGCGGTTCTGTGGCAAGTCCGAACTCCGCCAGCATCGTATCGAAGGAACACTGGTCACCACGATGGCTCCAGAACACACCCTCGATATCGAAGGGTGTCGCGTCGAATTTTTCCGCAATCGCCAACACTTCGGGTGGCGCAACGAAGAGAAATACCGCATTCGGATCAACAAAGCGCCGGATCAGCCAGGGGCAGGCGATACGGTCGATCTTCGGCCGCGCGCGCGTTACCCAGACCGTTCGGCCCTTTCCATCGCGGCCTGGGAGTTTTTCCGCTGGATACAGCCGGATATGCCTGTCGCCCGCCAGGCTTCGAAACCGCCTTCGAGCACTTCGGCGGCTACGGCCATAATGGCGCAGCCAGGCGGCGGCGGCCTCGGCGCGGTTTTGGCCGCGCTGGCAAATGGCGATGGTGAGGAGTTCCCGATCCTGACGCGGCAAATGCTTCGACTGTCTCAAGGGCCACTCTGGATCGAGCCGGGCACAAGAGAGGGCGCTGCGGCAAAATCTTCGTCAGTCCGCACATCAATCAGCACTGGACAGTGTGGCGTGCCGACAAGTTTCAGCAGACGGTCGGGTGATATCGCGTTGAATTGAGGCATGTGCGTTCCCTCACACAAATTGGATGGATTTGGAACGCGAGCTTCGGCTGTCGCCTCGTGGGGAGATCGCAATCCCCATGGTCGAAACAGACAATAGATGCCGACCTGCGTCAAGCGGTTTGACCCCAGCGCAATCGCTTGAAAGCATTTTGACCGAGGGCGCAAGTCAGGACGTGTCGAGGCGTTGCCCAGGGCGTTCGCACATGTTGGCAGCGCTCAAGGGCCGCTCGCGCGCCGGCTGGGATCGAGGCTGATTCATCAACTCCCAGACTTCGCGCGTCATCATGATGAACAGCCGCCCCGCGGCTTCGGCTAGGAGCAGCAATACAAGCGTGGCTTGGTAAAGATCGGCAGGCGGCGTCGAGCAGGGCTGATCCTTGACCGCCAACGCGACGTCTTGGCGCGCGCTTGCGGCAGGCGCGCCCCGGCACACCAGTCCGGTGCGGATGATGAGCAGGGCCATGGCGATAAACATCAGGAAGACGCGCCAGAGCGCTTCCCGTTGTTGCTCGTTTGCCGCCCTCCAGTCCATCTCTTTCCTTCGTCCGAAGAAATCGTTGGAGGTATTGTCGCGCGGGTTGAAAGGGGGTGGATGAAATTTTTATGGCTCGGGGATCGTGGCAAGCGTCGAAGGGTAAACTACCAGGGAGCAGACTTGATCTCCTGATAGTATCTCCGCTCCCCCTGCCGACGGCAGTCAGGCGTGCCTGAAATTACCCATCGCGCGCTTGCGCCGGCCTTCCTTCAACTGCCACACCGAATGCGCGACCAGCGCAACGATCAGGATCGTGCCGCCGATCAGGCTGGCGGTCGTCGGCACCTCTGAGAAGATCATCCATACCCAGACTGGGGCCAGCACGGTTTCCAGCAGATAAAACATCGCGACCTCAGGCCCGGAGATGAAGCGCGGGCCGGTCGCCAGGCAATAGAACGCGATAGGCATGATCACCGCACCGTTGAAGATGATCCACCACGGCGCATCGATGCGGTAGCCACCTGTGCTGCCGACGACAAGGGCGGCGATGACAAACGGAAACACCACGCCGATCAGGGCTGTAAAACCCATGTCCTTGCCACTGTGGCGGCTGATCGTGATGGCGGCTGCAATACAGAAGGTGGAGCATAGGGCCATGAAGTCGCCGAACAGATTTCCGGTGCCGATCGAGTCGTAGACGATGATCAGCACGCCAAAAATCATGGCGGCGATGGTCAGGGTGGTCGCCAGCGGCAGCCGCTGCTTGAGAAAGATCCAGGACAATAGCGCCGCGAAAGCCGTGTTGAAGGCGAGAATGAAGACAAGGTTCGCCGTCGAGGTGTTGTAGACGGCGGTGATAAAAGTGATCGAGCCGAGACCGTAGAGTGCAGCCACCGCAGCGCCAGTCCACCCGGGAAGCAGGGGCGGCGCTTTCGGCGTGATCCAGCGCCAGACCGCCCAGATGACCAGGGCCGCCAGGAAGGTCGCGCCGGTGCGCACCATCAGGATCGACCATGGCTCGCCTTCCGCCAATCGGATCAAGGGAATGTCGACGGTCAGCGCCATGCCGCCGATTGCCGTCAACAACAGGCCCTTGGCGTGTTGATCGTTATTGTCCTGCAATGTGCTGCCTGCCGCTGAGGGTCAAAACCCTCTGTAGCGCGCGCGTCGAGCGAAGCCAGCGGCCAGTTGCTTGAAACTCAATCGCCCAGGCAGACGGGATCTAATCCTGCGGACGGAACCGCTCCCAGCCTTTCGGCCCCAGATGCTCCTGCGGCTGGAAGCGCACCTTGTATTCCATCTTGCGCGAGCCGTTCACCCAATAGCCGAGATAGACATGCGGCAGACCCGCGGCGCGCGCGCGCTGGATGTGGTCGAGGATCATGAAGGTTCCGAGCGAGCGATCCTCGAGATCGGGATCGTAGTAGGAATAGACCATCGACAGGCCGTCGGCCATCTTGTCGGTCAGCGCCACGCCGATCAGCTCGCCAATGCCCTTGCCGGTGATGAAGCTGTCCGGCCCACGCCGGCGGTATTCGATGACCTTGGTATCGACATGCGTGTCTTCGACCATCATCGCATAGTCGAGCACGGTCATGTCCGACATGCCGCCGCGGCGATGGCGCGAGTCGAGGTAATGCCGGAACAGCGAATATTGCTCGGTCGACGGCTCAGCGTCGTGCATGGCGCCGATCAGGTCGGCATTGCCCCGCATGACGCGCCGCATATTGCGGGTCGGTTGGAACTCGCCGGCCAGGATGCGGACCGAAACGCAGGAGCGGCATTGTTCGCAGGCCGGGCGGTAGGCGATGTTCTGCGAGCGGCGGAAGCCGCCTTGCGTCAGAAGATCGTTGAGTTCAGGCGCTTTGTCGCCGACCAGATGGGTAAACACCTTGCGCTCGAACTGGCCTTCCACATACGGGCAAGGCGAGGGCGCCGTCAGGAAAAATTGCGGCGAATGAGTTGGTTGGTGCGTCATGGTCCTTAAACATGACTATACCCGGCGAATTTTCATTGTGAAGCGTCATCGCATTCAACAATTTTGCGGATCACTGCAGGATTCGTTGATCCATTTGGAGCATCGAGATCGCCCGGTTGCACCGGCTGCCGTCCCATTGCGCGTCGGGCTCTTCCCAATCCGCGCCCCAGAGACCGGTGAAACTGTCCAGCCCTGCGTTGAAAGTGATCACCAGTTTGCCGGTGCCGTAGACATCTTCCCAGATCAGCGTGCGCTTGCGGCCGGTGGCCTGTTTTTCCTCGACAAGGGTGCCCTTTGTGTCAGCCGGAGCGTCGTCGAACTCATATTTGCCGATCAGCCGGCCGTCCTTGCCAACGCTGAGTTCCGTCACGGCCGTCACGATCTGGCCCGCCGACCAGAGCTTGCCGCAATAGGTGCCGGCAAGTGCGCCGGCGTCTTGCGCGCCGACTGGTTGCGCCAACGCGATGCCGAATAATGCCGCCGCAAAAACTGTTCGCACGGTGTGCCCCTCGTTGCCCGGGGACACAGCTAGCAGATTTTTTGGCCGAAATACGACTTGATCAGATGGGTGCGCGCACGACCACGGTGCCGAGCAACAGGTCGTGCAACGTGCGCTTGTAATCGAGGAAAAGCGTCGCCAGCAGAATGAGCGGCGTCAGCACCGTCACCGAGACCCAGAACAGCAGCGTGTGCGCGACCGCGGTCAGCCCGTCGATGCGGCTGCCATCGAGGCGCTCGAGCCGGATGGCCATGGCGCGCATGCCGAGCGTTGCCTGGTTCGGCCCCACCCAGCGTGTTCCAGATGTAGATCACCACAACCGCCGGCACCAGAATGCCGAACAGCATCCAGCCCAGCCCCAGGGTGATGATGCCGAGCACGAACACCAGAACAGCGAACGGGATCGTCAGCAAGCCGACGATGAGATAGTCGATCACGACGGCGAAGACCCGCCTCGACAAGACGCCATCGAGCGCGTGCGGATTGTCGAGCGAAGACATCGTGCCGTGGATGACGTCGGCGTTCATGGCCAACTCCTTCATCAGCATTTCAAACTGCCATGACAAATGGGGATTTGAGCCGGGAAATCAACGGTAGGCCCGCCGGCAATTCAATCGGTTGAAATCTGCGCGAGCCGCGTTAGGTTGCAACTTGGGGTGTAGCAAGCTGGCTCCTGAGGGGAACATGGACCATTTCAACATGCTGGTGATCGGCTCGGGGCCGTCGGGACGGCGCGCTGCCGTGCAGTCTGCCAAGCTCGGCAAATCCGTGCTGGTGGTGGACAAGGGCCGGCGGCTCGGCGGCGTTTCGGTGCATACGGGCACGATCCCGTCAAAGACCTTGCGCGAGACAGTGCTCAACCTATCGGGTTGGCGCGAGCGCGGCTTCTATGGCCGCGGCTATCGCGTCAAGCAGGATATTTCGGCGAGCGATCTGATCCAGCGGTTGCAAAAGACGCTCGATCACGAGGTCGAGGTGCTGCAGCATCAGTTCATGCGCAACACCGTGCGCAGCCTGCGCGCCGCAGCGCGTTTCGTCAGCCAGGACCGCGTTTCGCTCGAAGCCGAAAGCGGCGAGCACAGCGAAGCGACGTTCGACCATGCGCTGATCTCGGTCGGAACGCGGCCGCACCGGCCGGACAATATTCCGTTCGACAGGAAGCGGGTCTTCGACAGCGACGAGATGCTGGAACTCGACCGCCTGCCGCGCTCGCTCACCGTCATCGGCGCCGGCGTCATCGGCGTCGAATATGCGACGATCTTCTCCGCCCTCGACGTGCCGGTGACGCTGGTCGAACCGCGCCCAACCATCCTCGACTTCATCGACAAGGAAATCGTCGACGATTTCATCCACCAGATGCGCGACCGCGGCATGGTCGTCCGCCTTGGAACGGCGGTGAAGGAGGTGATGTCGAAACCGGATTGCGCTGAGGTGATTCTGGCGGACGGTCGCGTGATCCGGTCCGAGATCGTGCTCTATGCCGCCGGGCGCACCGGCAATATCGGCAGCCTTGGTCTGGAAGTCGATCGGCGTCGAGGCGGACCCGCGCGGCCGCATCAAGGTCGATCCGGTGTCGTTCCAGACCAGCGTGCCGAATATCTATGCGGCGGGCGATGTCATCGGCTTTCCAAGTCTGGCTTCGACCTCGATGGAGCAGGGCAGGGTGGCCGCCTGCCACGCCTTCGGCGTGCCCTTGCCGCCGCCGCCGGAAACCTTTCCCTATGGCATCTACGCGGTGCCGGAAATCTCCACCGTCGGCCAGTCGGAGGAACAGGTGCGCGCCGCCGGCATCGCCTATGAGATCGGCATTGCGCGTTTCCGCGAGACCTCGCGCGGCCACATCATGGGCGTCAACGCCGGCTTTCTGAAACTGATCTTCGCGCTCGACGGCCGCCGCCTGCTGGGTGCGCATATCATCGGCGAGGGCGCCACAGAACTGATCCATATCGGCCAGGCCGTCATCAATCTCAACGGTACGGTCGACTTCTTCGTCGAGAACACCTTTAACTACCCGACGCTCGCGGAAGCCTACAAGATCGCCGGGCTCGACGCCTGGAACCGCATGGGCAGGGGATAATCTGGAGACGAAACATGCGCGTTGTCTTTACCGGCGGATCTGGCAAGGCCGGCCGCCATGTCGTGCCCTATCTGCGTGACAAGGGCCACGAGGTCCTGAACCTCGATCTCGTTCCGTTGGATTGCCCGGGCGTCAACACGTTGATCACCGATGTTACCGATCTCGGCCAGGTGTTCAATGCGCTGACGATGCATTTCGGCTTCGAAGGCTATGACACCGGCAAGGGGCCGGCCAAGGTCGATGCCGTCGTGCATTTCGCCGCCGTGCCGCGCGTGCTCATCGTGCCGGACAACGAGGTGTTCCGCATCAATGTGATGAGCACCTACAATGTGATCGAAGCGGCGGTGAAGCTCGGCATCCGCAAGGTGGTCATCGCCTCCAGCGAGACGACTTATGGCGTCTGTTTCGCCGAGGGCGAGCGCGATTTCGCCAGCCTGCCGCTGGAGGAGGACGACGATGTCGATCCGATGGACTCCTACGCGCTGTCAAAGGTGGTCAACGAGAAGAACGCCCGCGCCTTCGCGCTGCGCACCGGCGCGGACATCTATGCCTTGCGCATCGGCAATGTGATCGAGCCGCACGAATATGATCGGTTTCCGGGCTTTGTGGCCAACCCGGCCTCACGCAAACGCAATGCCTGGAGCTACATCGACGCGCGCGATCTCGGCCAGATCGTCGATCTATGCCTGAGGCAAGAATGGGCTGGGCTTTCAGGTGTTCAATGCCGCCAACGACACGATCACGGCCAACGAGCCGACCGAAGAATTCTTGAAGCGCTGGGCGCCGAACACGCCGCGCAAGCGGGTGATGGAGGGTTACGAGTCGCCGTACTCCAACCGCAAGATCCGCGACGTGCTGCGGTTTCAAGGAAGAGCACAACTGGCGGAATTATGTTTGAGCAGAGGAGGGGCAACCTATTTGATACGCCCCCTCACCCGGCCTCCGCTTCGCTCGGCCACCCTCTCCCCGCGGGGAGAGGGGGTGGCCGAGCGAAGCGGAGGCCGGGTGAGGGGGCGTATCAGTAGCTTTGCGGCGTGAAGAGGCTGTGCCGTCGAACCCCTGACAATAAGCTCCACTGGCAGCGTCTCTCGGCGTAGCGTGCCGTCGAACTCGAGGATTGTCCTGGCGGCGCGGCGGCCGATTTCCGCTCCAGGCTGGGCGATCGTGGTGAGCGACGGCTGGCAGGTCGCCGCTTCGGGCACATCGTCGAAACCGACGATCGAAACGTCGCCCGGAACCGACAGCCCGCGCCGTTTCAGCCAGTCGAGCGCTTCGATCGCCATGCGGTCGGACATGGCACAGGATCGCGGTCGGCGGATTTTCCCGCTCGAACAGATAAGCCAGCGCGGCCTCGGTCGTTTCCCGGTCGTTCTCGGTCTCGTAGATCGGGATCGACGCCGTCTCGATGCCTTGCGCCGACAACTCATCGAAATAGCCGCGGATGCGGTCGCGTGTGCCGGAATAGATGCCGTTGGCCGCGTGCTCGTAGCTCGACGGGCCGATCGCCACATCCTCTGCTTGCAGCGCCAGCACGCCAAAGCTTCTGTGCCCCAATTCGCGCGAGGTGCCGCGCCGCCAGCCGTGGCGCCGGCATAGTCGTCGATGCCGATCGAGGCGATCGTCTCGTCATCATTGCCGAAATCCAGCGCGACGAAGGGCAGGCCGCGTTCGCGCGTCAGTTGCACCAGCCGTGAGCCGCCCTCGATGCAGAACACGATGAAGCCGTCGACCAGCGCGCTTTGGATGTTCCAGGCGAGCTGCTCGTTGCTTGCAGCCGAGACCAGCGAGATGCCCGCGCCGACTTCGTCGCAGACCTGCGAGATGCCCGACATCACGACGCGCGCAAACGGATCTTCGAAGAAATAGGCGAGGGGCTCCGCCGTCGCGACGCCGATGGCGTTCACCTTGCCGGCGCGCAGCATGCGGCCGCGCGGGTCGGGGCCGGCATAGTTCAGCTTGGCGGCTGCGGCCAGTACCCGCTCGCGCAGTTCTTCGCGCACGATCTCGGGGCGGGAAAACACATTCGAGGCTGTGCCGTGCGAGACGCCGGCCGCCTTCGCCACATCCGCCAGTTTTATCGGTCTTCGCCGTCATGGCCATCCTCTTGGGCAGGCGTGAACCGCCTCGTCAGGCCTTAAATAGCATCAGCTTGGATCGATTCAAAATTTTTCTTGACATTGCGTTTGGAGTGCCTATTTTTGAATCGATCCAAGGCATTCGACCAGACCAAACTTGGATCGATTCAAGAAGGAGATTATCATGCATCCCGTCAATTACCTCTTCGACGAAATCTATCGCGACTATTGGGGCATTCCGCAGGGCGGCAAGACCCACGAGCGCAAGCGCCCGACACTTGGCAGCCAGTTGGCGCGTCAGGTGCGCATGTTCGGATCGCGCAGCTAATGCGCCCGAGGAACGCAAAGGCGGGGCAGGGTGTTTGAACCCGAAAATCCCGCCTTTGCTGTGAACCAAGGCCCAAATGGCCTTTGGCGCGTGAACATCGCGCCTGATATGATCGGCCTTCGTCTCGAATCGAAATCAGCCGATGCGCCAATATCTCGATCTTCTCCAGCATGTCCTCGACCACGGCGTCGACCGCGGCGACCGCACCGGCACCGGCACGCGTTCGGTCTTCGGCTACCAGATGCGCTTCGACCTCGCGCAGGGTTTTCCGGTCACTCACCACCAAGAAGCTGCACCTCAAGTCGATCATCCACGAGCTGCTGTGGTTCCTCGATGGCGACACCAACATCAAATATCTGAACGACCACGGCGTCACGATCTGGGACGAATGGGCCGACGAGAACGGCGAACTCGGCCCCGTCTACGGCAAGCAATGGCGATCATGGCCGACGCGCGACGGCGGCGAGATCGACCAGATTTCGAATCTTCTCATCCAGTTACGCAAGAATCCGAATTCACGCCGGCTGATCGTCTCGGCCTGGAATCCCGAGGAAGTGGACCAGATGGCGCTGCCGCCCTGCCACTGCCTGTTCCAGTTCTACGTCGCGGACGGGCGGCTCTCCTGCCAGCTCTACCAGCGCTCCGCCGACATCTTTCTCGGCGTGCCGTTCAACATCGCCTCCTACGCGCTGCTGACCCTGATGGTGGCGCAGGTGGTCGGCCTGAAGCCCGGCGATTTCGTCCATACGCTCGGCGACGCGCATCTCTATCACAACCATTTCGACCAGGCGCGCGAGCAGCTCTCGCGCACGCCTAAGAAGCTGCCGACGATGTGGATCAACCCGAAGGTCGACGATCTTTTCGCCTTCCGGTTCGAGGATTTCCGGCTGGAGAACTATGTCGCCGACGCCTCGATCAAGGCGCCGATCGCGGTATGAGCCGAACGCTGGCGGAGCTGACTGCGGATTTCGAATCGGTTTCTGCGATTTATGCCGCCCGCTGCAGCATTGACCGCGACACCGACTGGTTTCTGTTCAAGCTGCAAGAGGAGTTGGGGGAACTTGTCCAAGCGCATCTGCGCTTGACGGGCAGGGGGCGCGACAAGGGCGAGACAAGTGAACAGGTTCGTCAGAATGTTGAGAACGAAGCGGCTGATCTGCTGGGCCAGCTGCTGACATTTGCCCACAACTCCGGCATCGACATTGAAGCCGCCGCGGAGCGGAAATGGTTTCGCTATTTGCGAGAACGACAAGCAAATGATGCTTAGCCCTACCAAATTGGCGATACTTGGATGCGTGCTCCTGTTACCGAGTTCTTCCGCATTCGCCAATGATTCCGTTGCCGGCGTCGGCGCTGGCGGTCTCATCATCGGCCGCACGGACGCAATCGAGATGGCGAGCGAAAACCTTTACATCTCGATGGACGAGGTGAGGGTCGACTACGTTTTCCGCAACCGCACCGACAAGGCGGTCGAGACGATCGTGGCCTTTCCAATGCCCGACATTGCGGCCAATCCCTACACGATGCCGGCGCTGCCGGATAACACGTCCGACAATTTCCTCGGCTTCGAGGTAAGCATCGACGGCAAGCCGGTCAGCCCCGAGCTGGAGCAGCGCGCCTTCGCGGTCGGTGTCGATGTCACGCCGCTGCTGGCCGAACACAAGATCCCGATCACGCCATTTCTCGACGCCACGTTGAAGGCGCTGGAAACACTGCCGGAGAATGTTGCGACCGATTGGATCGACCGCGGGCTGATCTTCATCGACAGCTATGATGACGGGTCAGGCTGGAAGTACATCCGCACCCCGCTCTGGACGCTGAAATCGACCTATTGGTGGAAATCCACCTTTCCGGCCGGCAAGGATGTGAAGGTCGCCCATCGCTACAAGCCGAGCGTCGCCGCCTCGGCCGGCCTGAATTTCTTCTACGACAAGGCCTTCCAGCCGAGCTACCAGCAATACAAATACAGCTACTGCACCGACCAGGGTTTCGAGAAGACGGTGAAGAAGGCCGCAGCGGAAAACGCCGACGGTTATCCGCCGTTCTCCGAGTATCATGTCGACTATGTGCTGACGACGGGCGGCAATTGGGCGCTCGGCACCATCGGCAAGTTCAAGCTCACCATCGACAAGGGCGACGCGGCCAACATCGTCAGCTTCTGCGGCACGAACGTGAAGAAGACCGGCCCAACGACCTTCGAGATGAGCGAGGAGAATTTTTATCCGCAGCGCGATCTCGAAGTGCTGATCCTGGTTCCGCATGCCGACGACCGTGCGTTGCCGGCCGAAAAGCCTAAGCACAAGCGGCTGCGTCCTCCGCCGGGAACGCGTGGCTGATGCATATCGCCATCTATGTCGCCATTGCCGAGAACGGTGTCATCGGGCGCGAAGGCGGCCTGCCGTGGCGGCTGTCGACCGATCTCAAGCGTTTCAAGGCGACGACCATGGGCAAGCCGGTCATCGCGGGCCGCAAGACCTGGGAAAGCTTTCCGCGCCGCCCGTTGCCGGGCCGGCCGAACATCGTGATCAGCCGCGATGCCGCTTATCAAGCCGAAGGCGCCGATGTCGTGACCAGCCTCGACCGAGCCTTGGACCTCGCCAAGACGAAGCTCGAAGCGCTTCCCAGAACTCGACGAGGTCTGCATCATCGGCGGTGGCGAGATCTATCGGCAGGCGCTGCCGCTGGCGGATCGCCTTCATGTCACGCATGTGCTGACCGAGGTCGATGGCGACACGCGCTTCCCCGATATCGACCCGGCAGTCTGGAAAGCCGTCAGCAGCGAAAACTTTCCCGCTGGCGAAAAAGACAGCCATCCAACGCGCTATGTGGTCTACGAGCGCCGGCAAACTTGAAGCGACTGTCGAATTTTGCCCGCTAACCCTGTTTTTCGCTTAGCAATCGACCACAAATCCGTGATGCCTCCTTTGAGCCGCGTTGAAAGCACATTGTTGCATCCCTATAGAGTGTCACAGCGATGGCTTCGCGGCCGTCGGCGGTTTGACGTGAAAGGATTTTGATGCCCTGGAATAATCAGAGCGGCGGCGGTGGCGGCGGCCCGTGGGGTGGCGGCGGCAATGGCGGCGGGCCGTGGGGCCAGGGACCACGCGGTCCGGGTGGACCGCAGAACCAGCCACCAGACCTCGAAGACATCATCCGCAAGGGCCAGGACCGGCTGAAGCGTGCGTTGCCGGGCGGCGGTGGTTTCAACCCGGCGCTGCTGGGCCTGATCGCGCTGGCGCTGGTCGCGGCCTGGTTCTTCAAGGCGATCTACACCGTCCAGCCGGACGAGCTTGCGGTCGAGCTTCGCTTCGGCAAGCCGAAGGAAGAGCTGGCGCAGCCTGGTCTGCATTTCCATTGGTGGCCGATCGAGACCGTCGAAAAAGTGGTCACCGCTGAAAAGCTGATCGCCATTGGCGGCGGTCGTGATGGCGGCGCTGCCGGGCCTGATGCTTTCGGGCGACCAGAACATCGTCAACGTGCAGTTTTCGCTGGCCTATGCAGGTCAACGATCCGCGGGCCTATCTCTTCAACGTTTCCGATCCCGATGGCATGGCGCGCCAGATCGCCGAAAGCGCGATGCGCGAGGTTGTCGGCCGCCGACCGGCGCAGGACATTTTCCGCGACAACCGTCAAAGCATCGCCGACGGCGTACGCGCCATCGTGCAGAACTCGTTGAACGACTACGGCGCGGGCCTTGCCATCAACGCCGTGTCGATCGAAGACGCCTCGCCGCCGCGCGAGGTGGCCGACGCCTTCAACGAGGTGCAGCGCGCCGAGCAGGACGAGGACCGTTTCCGCGAGGAAGCGAACAAGTATGCCAACCAGCGTCTCGGTCGGGCGCGCGGCCAGGCCGCGCAGATTGTCGAAGAGGCAGCGGCCTACAAGAATCGGGTCGTCGAGGAGGCAAAGGGTGAAGCGCAGCGCTTCATCTCGGTCTACGACGAATATGCCAAGGCGCCGGATGTCACCCGCAAGCGCCTGTTCATCGAGACGATGGAGAAGGTGCTCGGCGGCTCAAACAAGGTGATCCTCGAGTCCGGCGGCGGGCAGGGCGTGTTGCCTTACCTGCCACTGCCTGAACTGCAACGGCGACAAAACCCGCCGCAGCAACAAGGCACGGGCCAACAGACTGGCGCCGCGGCTACCGCCGGAGGATCGAACTGATGATCAGCAATCGTCTACCGATTTTCGGCGTCATCGCCGCCGTCATCGCGCGTCCTGATCTACTCCTCGGTCTTCGTGGTCAACGAACGCGATCAGGCGATCGTGCTGCGCTTCGGCGAGATCGTCGACGTCAAGACCGAGCCCGGCATCTACTTCAAGCTGCCGTTCTCGATGTTCGAGGCCGACAATGTCCAGATCATCGAAGACCGCGTCATGCGCTTCGACATGGACAACATCCGCGTCCAGGTCTCGGGCGGCAAGTTCTACGACGTCGATGCCTTTGTCGCCTATCGAGATCGCCAATGCGCGCGTCTTCCGGGCGACGGTCTCCGGTAGTCTCGAACTCGCGGAGCAGCGCGTGAAGACGCGTCTCGATGCGGCGCTGCGCCGTGTCTACGGTCTGCGCGGCTTCGAGGCCGCACTTTCCGAGGAGCGTGCCTCGATGATGCGCGAAGTGCGCGACCAGCTTCGTCCCGATGCGACGTCGCTCGGGCTGGAGCTGGAGGACGTACGCATCCGCCGCACGGACCTGACGTCGGATGTGTCGCAGCAGACATATGAGCGTATGAAGGCCGAGCGTCTGGCCGAAGCCGAGAGCGCTGAGGGCCCGTGGCACGCGAGGAGGCACAGCGGCTCAAGGCGAAAGCCGACCGTGAGGTGATCGAGACGATCGCCGCCGCGCAGCGCGACGCCGAAATCATTCGAGGTGAGGGCGAAGCCGAGCGCAACGCCACCTTTGCGGCAGCTTTCCAGCGCGATCCGGAGTTCTTCGAGTTCTATCGCTCGATGAATGCCTATATTTCGGCCCTGGGCGGCAACGGCACGACGATGGTGCTGTCGCCGGATTCGGAGTTCTTCCGCTTCTTCAAGGATGCGGCGGGTAGCAGCCGCAACGCCCGCGCCGGCGGCGCCGGCGCAATAATGCCGGCCGTGAGCGACCTGATCGCCGCTCTCGGTCTGGTTCTGGTGTTTGAAGGGCTGATCTATGGCGGCTTTCCCAACGCCGCCAAGCGCCTGGCGCAGGATGTGCTGCAGATACCCGAGCACGTCCTGCGCATCGCCGGCATAGTGGCGATGGCGGTCGGCGTGCTGCTGGTCTGGCTGGCGCGCAGCGGGTGACCGGTATGCGGCCGGTCACGCACGATTTACAGGCTGCGAGATAGCCAAAGCCCCAAACACGCCTTATTTCTCGCCGACACCTCGGGCCTGCATGTTTAAGCCGGCTCGACGGCGTTCCCCAAGAATTTTCACGCCGGGAGGCATTTGATGAAGTCCCACCGCACCCAACCCGTTGCCCGTCGCTTGCTCGGCGCCACACTCGCGCTGCTGATGGCCGGATCGGCGGTTCTGCCGGGCGCTGCGTTGGCGCAGCAGGCAGCACCTGCCACGCCGCCTCCTGCGACTGCCGCGCCTGCTCCCGGAACCACGCCTCCATCCGTCGCGCCGCTATCGCAAGGCCCGGCTTCGGTTGCCGACCTGGCGCAGGGGCTGCTCGGCGCCGTGGTCAACATCTCCACCTCGCAGAACGTCAAGGGTTCTGACGGACCCGGAAGCGGTGCCGATGCCGGAACTGCCGGAAGGTTCGCCGTTCCGTGATTTCTTCGACGACTTTTTCAAGGATCGTCAGGGCGAGGGCGGCAATCCGGGCGGCCAGAAGGTGCAGTCGCTGGGTTCCGGCTTCGTCGTCGACGCCAAGGAAGGCATCATCGTCACCAACAATCACGTCATTGCCGACGCCGATGAGATCGAAATCAATTTCACCGATGGCTCGAAGCTGAAAGCCGAGCTGGTCGGCACCGACACCAAGACCGATATCGCGGTGCTGAAGGTTGATGCCTCCAAGAAGGCGCTCACCGCGGTCAAGTTCGGCGATTCCGACAGTATGCGGATCGGCGATTGGGTGATGGCGATCGGCAATCCGTTCGGCCTCGGCGGCACGGTGACCGTCGGCATCATCTCGGCGCGCAACCGCGACATCAATTCCGGCCCCTATGACGATTTCATCCAGACCGACGCGGCGATCAACCGCGGCAATTCCGGCGGCCCGCTGTTCAACATGTTCGGCGAGGTCATCGGCATCAACACGGCGATCATTTCGCCGTCGGGCGGCTCGATCGGCATCGGCTTCTCGATCCCGTCGGAAATGGCTGTCGGCGTTGTCGAGCAGCTTCGTCAGTTCGGTGAAACCCGGCGCGGCTGGCTCGGCGTGCGCATTCAGCCGGTGACCGATGAGATCGCCGAAAGTCTCGGCATGGCCTCGGCCAAAGGTGCGCTCATTGCCGGCGTCATCAAGGGCGGCCCGGTCGACAACGGCGTCATCCAGCCCGGCGATGTCGTCATCAAATTCGACGGCAAGGATATCAAGGAAATGCGCGACCTTCCGCGCATCGTCGCTGAAAGCCCGGTCGGCAAGGCCGTCGACGTCGTCATCGTCCGCAAGGGCGTCGAGCAGACGGTAAAGGTCACGCTCGGCCGGCTCGAGGATGGCGAGAAGCTGGCCGAAAATGAAGACGGCAAGCCGGAAGAGGGCAAGGACAGCGGGCCGGTCGCCACCGCCAATGTGCTTGGCATGACGGTTGGCGAGCTGAATGACGAGAACCGCAAGAAGTTCGGCATCGCCGACGACATTTCAGGCGTCGTCGTGACCGAGGTTGCCAAGGATCGGTGGCGGCCGAGCGCGGCGTGGTTGCGGGCGATGTCATCACCGAGATCGCGCAGGAGTCGGTCAAGTCGCCGAAGGACATGATGGACCGCGTCGGCAAGCTGAAGGAACAGGGCCGCAAGAATGCGCTGCTGATGCTGGCATCCAAGACCGGCGAATTGCGGTTTGTGACGGTGCGGATGGATTGAGTCCGGAAACAGCCGCAAGATATTGATCGATAAAGAAAATGGCGGCCTGTCGAGCCGCCTTTTTCTTATCCTTGTACGATATTCCTCGTGCCGATAGCCCTGGATGTAGAGCAGGGCGGTCAGGTCGCCATGGTCGATCCGCACCTTGGCCTGCGCGGCCACCGACAGGTTTTGCGTGCAGCGCAACGCCCGTTCCGGCCAGGCTTGATCATGTCGAGATCGTTGGCGCCGTCGCCGACGGCAATAGCGTCGGCCGGCGTAACGCCTAGCCGCGCCGAGATTTCAAGCAGCGCCTGCGCCTTGGCTTCTCGACCCAGGATCGGCTCATGCGACCTTGCCGGTCAGCTTGCCATCGGCTTCGAGAAGCTGGTTGGCGCGATTTTCCTGAAAGCCGATCTTTTCGGCGATGCGCGCCGTGAAAGCGGTGAAGCCGCCCGAAACCAGTGCCGTCCAGGCGCCGTTCGCCTTCATGGTCTGCACCAGCTCGCGCCCGCCGGACGCCAGCGTCAGGCGCGTCGCGATGATGCTGTCGATCACACTGACGTTCAGATCCTTCAGCAAGGCGACGCGTTCGCGCAACGCCGGCTCGAAGGCGATTTCGCCGTTCATCGAGCGCGCGGTGATCGCCGCAACGTGCTCCTTGAGGCCGACTTCGTCCGCAAGTTCGTCGATGCATTCCTGGTCGATCATCGTCGAATCCATGTCCGCGATGAGGATTTTTTTCCTGCGTCCGATGTTTTCGTGTATGACGACGTCGACAGGGGCTTCGGCCAGCGCGTGTCGAACGAGTGCTTCGGCTTCGTCCGAAACCATTCCATTGCGCAGGGCAATGTCGCAGGCGATATCCTGCGCCAGCCAATCGATTGTGCTGGCGCCCAGCGCCTCAGCCACTTTGCCGGCGATGGATGGCCCAAGCAGCTTGCGGGCAGGATGCGAGATCAATGTTGCGATGAGCGGCATGGAAAAGACCGGACAGAAAAGCCGCGCAGGCAGCATCAGGAACGCGGTTCTGATAGCCGGACCGACCGCCAGCGGCAAGTCACGCCTGGCGCTTGATTTCGCGCGCCGGGAGAACGGTGTCATCGTCAACGCCAACTCGATGCAGGTCTACGATGTGCTTCGGCTTTTGACGGCTCGACCCGGCAACGACGATTTGGATGCCGTTCCGCATCTGCTTTACGGTCATGTGCACCCCAGCGTCGCCTATTCAACAGGCGGGTGGCTGCGCGATGTTCAGAAATTGATCGACGATGGCGCCTTCGAGGAAAGGACGCCGATTTTCGTCGGCGGTACTGGTCTCTATTTCCGGGCGCTGGTCGAAGGGCTTTCCCAAATGCCGGAGATCCCTCAGTTCATCCGCGATCGGTGGCGCTACAAGCTGGGCGAAGAAGGGCCGTCGCGTCTCCATCGTATCCTGATGGAGCATGATCCTGATGTCGCCATGCGTCTCAAAGCAGGTGACGGCCAGCGGATCGTCCGGGCGCTTGAAGTCCTCGAGGCTTCCGGCCGCTCTATCCTGGAGTGGCAAGCCGAGAACGCGCCACCTCTCATCGACCAATCGACTGTGCGTATGCTCCAGATCGACGCCGACCGGGAGACGCTGGTCGGTCGCATTGAAAAGCAATTCGATCAGATGATGCAGGCCGGCGCGATCGACGAGGTCCGGGCGCTTCTCGACCTGCGGCTCGATCCGAAACTGCCGGCCATGCGCGCGATCGGCGTGCCGGAACTTTCGAGCTATCTGTCCGGCGGTTGTTCGCAAGCCGAAGCGATCGAAAGAGCCAAGGCGAGCACGCGCCAATACGCCAAGCGACAGGCTACCTGGTTCAGGCACCAGCTCGGTCAAAACTGGCGCAAACTGCCCCTCCAATAGCCGATTTGTAAGAGACTGTTATGAATTCGCCTCAAAGCGAACGACCTTGTTATTCACCTGTTAAGCGCAACGAATTTCATCGTGAACAACACGCCCAACTTGTTGAACCTTAACGCTCCTTAAGGCAAGAGGCGGCATAAGCTTCAGACAGTTCATACGGGCCCGACATGCGTTTCCACAGATCGGAATCTGCATTTGCACTGCTGGTGTCAGTCATCCTGGCAGCGGCCCTCATCCTGCTGTTCCTATACCTGGCGCTGACCCGACATAGCGGCGATACGATGTCGCCGGAGCATCTGGAAAGCCACAGCGAGGCCGTGCGGCTGGTGTTGATGGCGGGCGCATTGCAGGCCTGCGCCTTCTGTATTGGTGCGTTCCTGATCTACCCGCTCATCCGTACCCAGGTTCGCGAAGAAGGAAAGCTCAGGCAGATGACGGCGTCGCTGAGCGCGCGTTCACAGACATTGGAGCATGCGGCGCTGACCGATGGCCTGACGGGCATGCATAACCGCCGCTATTTTGATGACGCGCTCAACGAATATTTGCAGGAATTCCAGCGCATCGATCGGCCGATCGGATTGATGATCCTGGATCTGGATCACTTCAAGCAGGTCAACGACACTTATGGGCACGACACTGGCGACGAGGTGCTGCGCACCGTTGCGGCCTGCCTGAAGGATATGACGCGCTATCATGACATCGTCGCGCGCTTGGGTGGCGAAGAGTTTGCCATCGTGGCGCCCAATATGGATATCGAGGTGTTGTCCCGTTTTGCCGAGCGCATTCGCAAGGCGATCGCCTCACAGGCGATCGCGACCGGCAATGTGCGCCTGACCGTCACCACGAGCGTCGGTATTGCCGTCTGGGATCGGCGCGAATCGATGGAGGATCTCTATCGCCGGGCCGACGCGCGTCTCTATCAGGCGAAACGCCAGGGCAGGAACCGCATCTGCGCCTAACGGCTTGGTCAGCCAGAAAGAACGGGACGGTCTGCCGCCCTCGGTGTCACTCGCGGCCGACTTTGCTGCCGAACGTACCTGATCTCAGCCCATAGCCGAAATTCGGATCGTCGTCCGAAAGCGCTGGCTTGGTGCGTCGAAGCAGCGAATCGAGACCTGCCTTGCGGCGACGGTGTTTCGCTCTCGGGCGCCGGAACGATCTGGCGGATTTGCGAATTGCGCATGCGCTCGACGATGGCGTGAACGTCAAGTTTCCCGGACGCCGCAGTGGCCTCGTCGGCATAGTGCTCCTTGCCCAGGCCCGGAATGTGGCTCTTGGGCAAGGTCTCGAATTTGAGCCGCATCGTCGTTGCCACGCCTTCGCCAAAGGCAATCGCTTCACGCTGCCCCATGGACGACAGGAAAGACAGGCTTGAGGCCGAAGAGTCGGCAATGGCCGAACGGATGATCGCCTGGTCCTGCTCGTTGGCAAGCCGCATCGCGAAGATGGTCGAACATTGCGACAGGATTGTCGGGTCGAGTTCGCCGGGACGCTGTGTGATCACGCCGAGATAGCAGCCATATTTGCGGCCTTCCTTGGCGATGCGCGAGAGTGCTTCCTTGGTCGGCGCAAAGCCGAGCCGCGAATCGGCCGGCATGTAGCGATGCGCTTCTTCGCACATCAGAAGAATCTTGAACTTTTTCTCACTCCACAGCGCAAGATCGAACGCCAGCCGCGCAAGCACCGAACAGACGGAGTTCACGACTTCCGACGGCATGCCGGCCATCTCGAAACAGGTGATCGGCAGGGAATCATCTTCAACGCGGAAAATGTACGAGATGGTCTCGTGGATCGTGTCCTCGATCAGACGCGATCCGAACATGAAGCGGTATCGCGGGTCGGTGACGGCGGAATCGATGCGGTTCTTGAGCATGCGAAAGTGCGGCCGCTCGGTTTTCGCGTCGAGTGTGCCCATGCGCTCGTCGATGAGCTTGATAAGATCCGCCACCCTGTACGGAATCGGCGTGTCCGCCGTGGTCCCGTCATTGCGCCGGTATGATTGTGAGCCGCCGTTGCGATAAAGCTGCTTTGCGACCGGGATGATGTCGCGCAGGAGGTCGAGCTCCTCCGGCACGATCTCGCGTCCGCGAAACAGCACTTCGGCGAACTCTTCCAGGCGAAACATCCAGAACGGCAGATCGAGCGTAGTGGCGTCGATCCTGATGCATTTGTCGCTAAGCGCCGCGCCGAATTCGTTGTGCGGGTCGAGCACGAGGATGCGCACGTCCGGGCGTGCCTCGACGGATTTGCGCAACAGCAGCGATACGGCTGTCGATTTGCCGACGCCGGTGGTGCCAACGACAGCGAAGTGCCGGTTCAAGGTTTCGTCAATCGCAATGTTCGCGGCAATGTTCGAGTCTTGCGACAAGGTTCCGATCGTGATGGCATGACGTCCGCCAAGATCGTAAACCGCCTGCAAATCCTCCGATCGGATGCGGTGCGCGACGGCGCCGATATGCGGATACTGGGTGATGCCGCGATCGAAGGTCGGTGGCTTGTCCTCGTTGTCTCGTACTTCGCCGACGAGCTCGACGCTGACCTCGATCTGGTTCTGCTCCTCAAAGTTCCAAACGCGCTCTGGTTTGCCGATCGAATAGACGAGGCCGACGATGCGAACGGGACCGAGATTGATTGAAATCAGCTTGCCGACGGTCCAACGACCGGCGACGTTGCTTTCGTCGTTGTCGACAAAGGCAGCCAGAACAGCCCGCGCACCGTCGCACTGAACGACGTAGCCGAGGACGCGCTTGTCTTGTTGATGCTCGTCGCGCCGCTCCTGCGATGAAACATCTGACCCTGAAGCATCGTTCTCTTGCAGCATGCGCGATCGGCCCCTCACAATGACTTACCGAATACATTTCACCCGGAGCGCGATCATTAGAGGGACTAGGTTAAAACTCGGTGTTCTGCTTGCCTAAATTCTATCTGACAGCGTGACCGGCATACCCTGGGTTGTGCCTTGCCAGCTAATTTGCGTCCGTTATATTGGACGAATGGACCCGGATAGTGGATGATCTGGCAACGGGGATCGCGGCGCGCGTGCAGGCAGAGCGATTGGCCAGGAATTGGTCTCTTGCCGAACTCGCATCGCGCTCCGGTGTGTCAAAGGCCATGCTCAGCGCGATTGAGCGCGGCGAAACAAGCCCAACGGCAGTGTTGCTGGTGCGTATCGCGGCCGCGTTTGGCATGACGCTTTCAGCGCTGATCGCGCAGGCCGAAGCTTCCGGCGGAAGTCTTGCTCGTGCCGAGATGCAGCCGGTGTGGGCCGACCCCGATACCGGCTATATCCGCCGGCATCTCTCGCCACAGACCGACATGCCGCTGGAGTTGGTGCATGTCGAACTGCCGGTGGGAGCGCGTGTCTCCTTGCCGGCTTCAAGCTATGCCTTCATCCGCCAGCAGATCTGGTTGATCGAGGGCCGGCTCGATTTCTCGGAAGGCGCCACCATGCACCATATGGAACCAGGCGACTGTCTGGCTCTCGGTCCGCCAAGCGACTGCACTTTTTTTGCGCCGGGTCCTGAGCCCGCGCTCTATCTGGTCGCTGTGCTGAGGCGGGCTCACTGATGCGCAAGATCACGCGACGCGACAATGGCGGCCCGGCGCTGGACGACTATTCCGGGCCGGCATGGAAAGGCGGTGATCCGCACAAGTTCCTGCATTGGCGCAATGCTCACGCCAAAGCGTGGAAGCCGAAGTCACGCGACATAGCGCTTTTTCGTTTGGAGAAGGCTGAGGCTATCGGCCTGACCTATGAGGAATACACGCTGGAACTGCTCGAACGCGGCCGGCATCTGAGCGAGACAGATGCGATACGCGTTGCCGCCATCAAGCAAGGCAGACGGCAACGCAAGGTCAAACATCTGGGGTAAGGGGCTGATAGGTGACCGCTCCAAATTCCCCTGGCGATGAATTCAAGCCGGCGAGCCAAGGGTAGCCTTCGCCGGCTTGATTGATCGATTGTCAGGCGTTTGCGGTTCGGGTCCGTTTCCGGCTGCGCAAATAGAGCCAATCGAGCGCCAGCATCACAACCAATGATGCTCCCGACAAGCGGGAAGATGATCCCGCCCACCGCAAGCAGGAACAACAGGCCGCGAAAGACGCGTCTGTCCTGAGGCATTGGCGGGATGCCGAGCGAACCGGCTGGACGGCGTTTCCACCACATCACCGCTGCCGCGACCGCGAGCAGGACAACGCACATGCAGACACCGAGCAGCACAAGCTGGTTGGCCAGGCCGTATTGCTGTCCCAGATGCACGTTGATGCCCCATTCCAGCGACTTGGCCAATGGGCCGTAATTCGCATAGCCAACATCGATCAGCGGTTCGCCCGTGTATTGGTCGAGATGGACGACGCGCTGTTTCGACACGTCGTCGGGAAATACCGAAGCTGTGAAAACACCTTTCTCGTCGGCGGGCAGCTCGACAGCATAACCGGCGGTCACGCCCAATCGATCGAATGCGGCCATCGCCGCATCGAGCGATATCGGCTTTCCGGTCGCCTCCGTGGCCTGCGGAATTTGCATCTGCTCCATGGACCAGGCCGTCTGTGTGACGTGGCCGAGATGTTCGCCCGACATCGGGACGTCGATCCACATGCCGGACGGATAGCCGTAGTTGCGAGCCGTTCGCCCATTCATTGACCTTGCCGCCCCAGACGCCGGACCATGGCATGCCGGTCACCGCGAGGAACACGATGAAGAAGCCGACACAGATGCCGGTGACCGCGTGAAGGTCCCGCCAGAAAACGCGGCGACGCGGGGTGCCGCGTATGGACAGGACGCCGCCCGTCTGCTGCCGCGGCCACCAAAGATAGATGCCGGTGGCGACGAGCAGGACGGCCCAGCCGGCCGCGATTTCGATCGCCATGCGCGCGTATGTCCCGAAATATTTCAGGCTGTGCAGCGTGCGGATCGTCCACATGATCGTGCCCTGGTTGGGCAGGGAGCCCAGCACCTTGCCGGTATAAGGGATCGACATAGACGGCGAGCAGGTTGCCGTCTGGAGTCTTGACCGTGATTTCTGCTGACGTACCCGCGGTCGCAGGCGTCGTGAATTTGGTTGCGCTGCCGGGATAGGCTGCCAGCGCAGCGTCGACCATTGCCGTCGGCGCAACCACGGTTTGTTGTACCGCCACGCGCTTCAGATCCGCGTGCACGATAGCGTCGATTTCATCGCGAAAAAGGTAGAGCGCGCCGGTCGTGGCGAGCGTGATCATGAATGGCAGGACGAGGAGCCCCGCATAGAAATGCCAGCGCCAGACGGCGCGATAGAGGTCGGATACGGAGCGCTGGGCGACGGTATCGCCCTCGCGCCCGATAACGAGATCGGACAAGAGTCCCTCCTGAAACATGAGGTAGAAGGCCGGTCGGGTTTGCCCAACCGGCGGTGGCGTGGTTTCAGGTGGGGAGGGGCGGTCCACGTGGTTCGGCCGCGATGGTTCGCCAAACCACGCGCGGCAGGGGCTTTGTCGCCGGCGTCGGTTCGGCGCGCGCAAACGGAGCCAGATATGCGACAACCGGCTCAGCGCCTGCAACCGCACCGCCAGCAGCCGCTGTCTGACAGAGCGTCGCGCACGGGCAGTCCTGTGCTGTCTTTCTGCTCTCGTCAGGATCGTTCGGTGCGGTCGTTACACCGTCATTGATGCAGATGACGCTCAGCGGGTCGGCGGCATTGGCCGCCATGGCGCCATGCGTGGAGCCAACCAGCAGCGCCTGAAAGACGAGCAGATAGGCCAGCAGCATCATGCCGCCGCCAGCAATCAACCTGTCCTTCAGCCAATGCCGGATCGTCTTCACGGCGCGATCAATGCCATGGTGTCAGCGCCATGTCACTGCGGCGCTTACGTCCTGGCGATTGCAGATGGCAAACGCATTGACAGCACTTGCTTTTTGTACTTAACGTCCGCGCCCATGAAAACGGCACTCATTCTCGTAGTAGGAAGGCGCGTGGGCAAGGCGGTGTAACCGCCGGGCGAAATCCTCCCATGCGCAACACACAGGCTCCCTCGGGGGCCTTTTTTATTGCCTCCAACCCAACTAAACGCAGTTCAGAGATCGAAGACAGGACCGGACCGATGGCCAAGGCAAGTTCAGAACGCCGCGAAATGACGCGGCGCGGAGATGGTGGTGCAGGCGCTGAAGGATAATGGCGTCGAGCATATTTTCGGCTATCCCGGCGGCGCTGTCCTTCCGATCTATGACGAGCTTTTCCAGCAGGAAGACGTCCAGCACATTCTCGTCCGCCACGAGCAGGGTGCCGGGCCACGCGGCGGAAGGCTATGCCCGCTCGACCGGCAAGCCGGGCGTCATGCTGGTCACCTCGGGACCCGGCGCGACCAATGCGGTGACGCCGCTGCAGGACGCGCTGATGGATTCGATCCCGCTGGTCTGCATCACCGGCCAGGTGCCGACGCCGCTGATCGGCTCGGACGCCTTCCAGGAGTGCGACACGGTCGGCATCACGCGGCCCTGCACCAAGCACAACTGGCTGGTGAAGGACGTCAACGAACTGTCGCGCATCATCCACCAGGCTTTCATCATCGCCAAGACGGGCCGGCCCGGTCCCGTGCTGGTCGATATCCCGAAGGATGTGCAGTTCGCCAAGGGCATCTACACGCCGCCCGAGACCGCGCCGCGCATGAGCTACCAGCCGAAGATGCAGGGCGATCTGGACAAGATCAAGGCGGCGGTTGAACTGATGGCGGGCGCGAAACGCCCGATCATTTATTCCGGCGGCGGCGTCATCAATTCCGGCACGGAAGCCAGCCATCTGCTGCGCGAGCTGGTCGAGCTGACCGGTTTCCCGATCACCTCGACGCTGATGGGGCTCGGCGCCTATCCGGCGAGCGGCAAGAACTGGGTTGGCATGCTGGGCATGCACGGCTCCTACGAAGCCAATATGGCGATGCACGATTGCGACGTGATGATCTGCATCGGCGCGCGGTTCGACGACCGCATCACCGGCCGGCTCACCGCGTTCTCGCCGAACTCGAAGAAGATCCACATCGACATCGATCCGTCCTCGCTCAACAAGAATGTTCACGCCGACATCCCGATCCTCGGCGATGTCGGCATGGTGCTGGAAGACATGGTGCGCCTGTGGCGCGCCACCGCGAAGGCCGACAAGAAGGCGCTCTATCCCTGGTGGGAGCAGATCGCCAAATGGCGCGCGCGCAACTCTTTTGCCTACACGCCCAACAAGGACGTGATCATGCCGCAATATGCGCTGCAGCGGCTCTACGAAGCGACCAAGGACCGCGACACCTACATCACCACCGAGGTCGGCCAGCACCAGATGTGGGCGGCGCAATTCTACGGCTTCGAACAGCCGAACCGCTGGATGACCTCGGGCGGTCTGGGCACGATGGGCTATGGCCTGCCGGCGGCGCTCGGCGTGCAGATCGCGCATCCCAACTCGCTGGTCATCGACATCGCCGGCGACGCCTCGGTGCAGATGACGATGCAGGAGATGGCCTGCGCGGTGCAATATGAAGCGCCGATCAAGATCTTCATCTTGAACAACCAGTATATGGGCATGGTGCGCCAGTGGCAGCAGCTTCTGCATGGCAACCGCCTGTCGCATAGCTACACCGAGGCGATGCCCGACTTTGTGCTGATGGCGCAGGCTTTTGGCGCGCACGGCATTCGCTGCGACAAGCCGGACGAACTGGATGACGCGATCCAGGAGATGATCGACGTCAAGAAGCCGGTGCTGTTCGATTGCCGGGTGGCCGCGCTCGCCAACTGCTTCCCGATGATCCCGTCCGGCAAGGCGCATAACGAGATGCTTCTGCCCGACGAGGCGACCGACGAAGCGGTTGCCAACGCCATCGACGCCAAGGGCAGGGAGCTGGTCTAGCCGGTTCCCATTGTTTTGTCTTAAGAGTGACTACCCATGAACGCCCATCAACAACCCACCGGTTCCGCCTATTTCATCGCCAAGGAGACGGAGCGACCCGAAACGCGCACGCTTTCGGTGCTGGTCGACAACGAGCCGGGCGTGCTGGCACGTGTCATCGGGCTGTTTTCCGGCCGCGGCTACAACATCGAGAGCCTGACAGTTTCCGAGACCGAGCACGACAAGCATCTGTCGCGCATCACCGTCGTCACGCGTGGCACGCCGCATGTGCTCGAGCAGATCAGCCATCAGCTTGAGCGTATCATGCCGGTGCATCGCGTCGTCGATCTGACGCTCCGGGCAGGGGAGCTCGGTCAGGACAAGCCGCTTGCGCGTGAACTCGCTCTGGTCAAGGTCGCTGGGAAGGGCGATACGCGGGTCGAAGCACTGCGGCTGGCCGAAGCGTTTCGCGCCAAGGTGGTCGATGCCAACACCGAACATTTCATCTTCGAACTCACCGGGGCAGTTCCCAAGATCGAGCAGTTCATCAACATCATGAAGCCGCTTGGCCTGGTCGAGATCTGCCGCACCGGCGTCGCGGCGATGAACCGCGGCCCGCAGGGGATGTAGGGCCAATCTGTCCGTCAACAGCGCTGGACCGAGTGAATTGGGATATCGGGCGCCGATGCAGCCCGGCGCG
>CAVQCL010000030.1:0-15973 GCA_963710935.1 uncultured Alphaproteobacteria bacterium
TGGGCGGCCGGGCATCAAGAAAAGATAAGGGGGACATGCAAGGGGCTGGTCCCGAAAAGCTCGCCTGCTGGACAATCCCCCTACGCTCGCCTCCGCCACATCTCTCGCATTTCATTGATTTCAATCACTTTCCAAAATTCATTCGCCCAAAACTCGATTCTTTCGTCCACACCCCTTTGACCCTCGGCGATACTTCTCGCGCTTGCACGGGAGACGGATGAGCTCACCGAACATCCGGGCAAGCAGGCGCCGGCTCGGTCACCTCGGTGGGTGGCTGGGTGATGAGCCCCCAGGTCCGGTCCCGAGGTCGCAGGCTGAGTGCTAGCCGAGAGGCTGGCCGGCGGCGATCAGGGAAAGAACGCCTGGTGCCGGCGGTCGAAAGGCCGCAGTCATTTATTAGATCAGCGGACAATCGACCGCCGGTCCTCCCACCTGAAAGGGTGGCGTTCTTTGACAAGGGCCAGACGGGATAAAATCCGGGCGTGGCGATGAAAAGCGCGTCTGCGTTGAGCTTCTCTCTACGTCACGCACGAAATCCGGCCATTCGACCTGTTGACGGATGATCTCAGGCAAGAACTAGGTGGCAAGATCGGCTGCCCAACCGCCAAGGAGACTTCCTCGTGCTGAAATCGATTGATCCGATCATAACGGCTCCACTCCTCGGCGCGCTCTTGGAGATGGGTCACGGCGATGAGCTGGTGATCGTGGATACGAATTTCCCGACTTATTCGGTCGGCCGTCGGGTGGTCGAAATGCCCGGCATGACGGCGACTCGCGTCCTCGAAGCAATCCTATCCCTGTTTCCCCTGGACGATTTTGTCGACAGCCCGGCGGCAACCATGCGTCCACGCACACCGGAAGACGCAAGAGTGATCTTTGGCGAGTTCCAGACGGCCTGCGACGCTGCCGAGGGACGGACCATCACTATCGAGCAGGTCGAGCGGTTTGCATTCTACGAGCGCGCCAAGAAGGCCTATGTGGTCATCCGCAGCGGCGAACGCCGGTTGTACGGCAATATCATTCTCACGAAAGGGGTTATCCGTACCGCAGCATAGAGGGTCGATGGAAAGCACCGATTTGTGCTGTTCGCTGCGGCACCGGCACAAAACCCGGCACTTGACTCAAATTGGTCTCACGATAGTCTGACCCGAAATACCGGCTCTGGTCGCCGGGCGGCAAACGTGCCTCGCGAGCCTCGCCGACTTCGGTGCAGGCTGCGGGGCATTTTCATTTTGGGTTTGTTGGGTGAAACGGCGCATCGACATCGGCGTTTTGTACGCGCGCTCCGGCAGCTATCGGCTCGTTTCCGAAGCCTGCTACGCCGGCGCGATGCGGGCGATTGCGGACGTCAACGCCGATCCGACAAGCCCTATAGAGCTCAACCCGGTAGAGCGCGACCCACAGGGCAATATCGACCGCTACGCTCCGCTGTGCGACGAGATTTTTCGTACCAGCACTGCCAGGCATGTCGTCGGCGCCGTGACGTCGTGGAGCCGCAAGGAAGTGATCCCGATCCTGGAGCGAACCGGCGGCACGCTCTGGTATGCCTGCCCCTACGAAGGGTTCGAGGCCAATGAGCATGTCGTCTACATGCACGCCTGTCCGAACCAGCAGCTGGTGCCGCTGCTCGGCCATGTCGTTCCGCGTTTTGGCCCGAACGGCTTCCTGCTCGGCTCAAACTATATTTGGGGTTGGGAGACCAATCGTGTTGCCCGCGATCTGATCGCCGACGCTGGCGGCAAGGTGTTCGGCGAGCGCTATTTGCCGATCGGCGAGACCGACGTTTCCCGGCTGATCGACGAAATCCGCGCCACGCGGCCGAACTTCGTCCTGAACAACCTGATCGGCACATCGTCTTATGCGTTCCTGGCCGCTTATGCGGAATTGGCCAAGGACCGACGCGCATTTCACGCCTGAGCGCTGCCCAGTCCTGTCCTGCAATCTGACCGAGTGCGAGCTGCCGGCAATCGGCGAGGCAGGGCGAGGCCATCTCTCCGTCGGGCCGTATTTTGCCGGCAAGTCGGGACAGCCCGCGTCATCATTCGAGGCCTCGGCCTATGCGTCGGTTCAAGTGCTCGCTGACCTGCTGGCGAAAAACCCCGATGCGACATTCGCGGACTTGCCCGCCGCCTTTGCCTCCAGTTCATATGATACGCCGCTTGGCCGCATCGCATCGACCCGAACACCCAGCATGCCACCTTGCCGGTCGTGATTGGCCGCATCGGCGACGGACGATTTGAGACCGTCGAGCGCATCGAGGCGGTCGCTCCCGATCCCTACCTCTCACGCTACGACCGCGCAGCGGTTTTCGGTCGCCCACGCCTGAAGGTGGTCTCATGAGCCGCCCCTCACGCATCCCCAATCTGGGCGGCGCGAAAGCCGTGATCCTGCACAGGCCGCATGCGACAGTCGCGGCAATCACCCGCCAACTTGCGCTATTGGCCTCATCGTCCAGGACTGCTGGCCCGAACTGGCCGCCGACACACTGGCCGCCGATTTCGTGTTCTTCGATGTCGATCTCGGCTTCGACCAGCAGTTTCCGTGGAAGCCAGGCGAGGCGCCGATGCCGACCATCGCGCTGATCGGCTCGGAAGCGCCGGGCCGTATCGAATGGGCCTTGTCCCACAAGGCCGACGCCCAGATGGTCAAGCCCATCGGCAATGCCGGCGTCTATTCCGCACTTCTGATCGCCCGCCAATCCTTCGAAGCGCGGCAGCGGCAGGCGGCCGAGATCGCATCGCTGCAAGCACGTGTTGCTGAGCGCCAGACCGTTGTTCGCGCTGTTGCGGCACTCTCGGCAAGCGGCATAGATGACGCGCTCGCCTACGATCGCCTGCGGTCCCTTGCCATGAACTGGCAGGTCCCGATCGAAGACGCCGCGCGGCGCATCGTGGCTTTGACGGAACAGGAAGGGCGGGATGGCAAATCCAGCCGTGCCTGAGGCTATCGCGCCTCTCGTCATGCCACGCCGCGCCCCGGCCGGCGTCTGGCGTCGACTGATAAAACGGAAGCTGGCGCTTGCCGGGCTCATCATCATCGTCGTCGTGGTCGCTGGGGCGATCTTTGCGCCTTGGCTGACGCGTTATGACCCCAACGAACAAATGTTCGACGGGCTGACATTGGAAGGGCGCGCCGCTGCCGCCAAGTGAGAAATTTCTGCTCGGCACGGACCTGCTCGGACGCGATCTGTTGACCCGCATCCTCTACGGTGCGCGCACCTCGCTCCTCATCGGCATTGTCGCCAATGGCACCGCCCTGCTGATTGGCACCCTGGTCGGCGTGACTGCGGGATACTTTCGCGGCTGGATCGGCGGAGCGCTGATGCGGTTCACCGACCTGATGATGGCGTTTCCAGCACTGCTGCTCGCCATCTGCCTGGCGGCCGTGTTCCAACCCAGCCTGTGGATTGTCGCGCTTGTGATCGCGCTGGTGAATTGGGTCCAGACGGCGCGCATCATTTACACCGAAACGACATCTCTCGCCGAACGCGAATTCATCGATGCCGAGCGAACCATCGGCGCCAGCACGGCGCGTATCCTGTTTCACCACATCTTGCCGCATCTTTTGCCAACGATCATCGTCTGGGGCACGCTTGGCATCTCGACTACGGTGCTCCTCGAGGCAACGCTGTCTTACCTCGGCATAGGCGTGCAGCCGCCGACGGCCTCGTGGGGCAACATCATCTTCGAGAACCAGACCTACTTCCAGTCCGCGCCCTGGCTGGTGTTCATTCCCGGCGCGGCAATCCTTGCGTTGGCGCTGGCCTTCAATCTCGTTGGCGACGCGCTGCGCGACATCCTCGACCCGACGCAGCGAGGGCGCGCATGATCGCCTATCTCGCGCGCCGGCTCATCCAGGCCGTCTTTTTGCTGGTTGGCGTTTCACTGATCACCTTCGCCTTGCTTTATCTGCTGCCCGCCGATCCCGTGCGGCAGATCGCCGGGCGCAGCGCGACGCCCGAAACCGTGGAAAACATCCGCCAGCAGCTCGGCCTCGATAAGCCCTTCGTCGTGCAATATTGGCGCTATCTGACCAACCTTGCGACCGGCGATCTCGGTCGTTCCTATCTGCAGCGGTCCGAGGTGAGCGAACTGATAGCTTCGCGTCTACCGGCCAGCCTGCTGCTGATGATAGGAGCTATCTTCTGTGAAGTCGCGATCGGCCTCACGATGGGCATCATCGCCGCCGTGAAGCGCGGCAGTGCCACCGACCAAAGCCTGATGGTGGGGTCATTCATCAGCGTCTCCGCACCGCAATTCGTCGTCGGGCTGCTTTTGCTCTACGTCTTCGCCGTGCGCCTCGGCTGGTTCCCGATCGGCGGCTACGGCACCTGGCGACACCTCGTGCTGCCGTCGCTGACCCTCGGCTTGCTCGGCGCGGGCTGGTACTCGCGCATGATGCGCTCGTCGATGATCGACGTGCTGCGTCAGGACTACATCCGCACCGCGCGAGCCAAGGGTCTCGCGTCGCGCACGATCCTGCTTCGCCATGCTTTGCCTAACGCGATCCTGCCTGTCATCGCGATGATCGGAATCGACATCGGCCTGTTCATGAGCGGCATCGTCGTGGTGGAGAGCGTGTTCGGCTGGCCGGGCATCGGTCAGCTTGCCTGGCAGGCGATCCAGCGCGTCGACATCCCGATCATCATGGGCGTTACGATCGTATCGGCCTGCGCAATCATCCTTGGCAATTTGCTTGCCGACCTCGTCGCGCCATTCATCGATCCGCGCATCAAACTGCGATGAACACTAACAACAAACCGGAAGGGAACACGGAGATGAAACAATATCTGGCTTCCACCGTCGCTGCCTCGACGTTGGCCCTGATACTAGGAGCAATGCCCGCCGCCGCGCAGGAGGAAAAGCTCGACCCCAACGCAAAGCAGGGCGGCGACATCATCATCACCTACAAGGACGACGTTGCCACGCTCGATCCCGCGATTGGCTACGACTGGCAGAACTGGTCGATGATCAAGAGCTTGTTCGACGGTTTGATGGACTATGAGCCGGGCACTACAAATCTGAAGCCCGACCTCGCCGAGAGCTACGAGATCTCGCCTGACGGGAAGACCTTTACGTTCAAGCTTCGCGAAGGGCGTAAAATTCCACAATGGCCGCGAGATGACGGCCGAGGACGTGAAATATTCGCTCGACCGCGTCACCAACCCGAAGACACAGTCTCCCGGCGCTGGCTTCTTCGCGTCGATCAAGGGACACGAAGACGTGGCCGGCGGCAAATCGGAGAGCCTTTCCGGCGTGACGGTCGTCGATCCATCAACGCTCAAGATCGAGCTGTCGCGGCCAGACGCAACCTTCCTGCATGTGATGGCGATCAACTTCGCCCATGTCGTGCCAAAAGAGGCAGTCGATCAATTCGGTGCGGATTTCGGCAAGAACCCGGTCGGCACCGGCGCCTACAAGATGGCGGAATGGACGCTCGGCCAGCGCCTCGTCTTCGAGCGCAATCCGGACTACTGGCACAAGGGCTTGCCCTATCTGAACAAGATCACCTTCGAGATCGGTCAGGAACCGATCGTCGCGCTGTTGCGCCTGCAGAAGGGCGAGATCGACGTGCCCGGCGACGGCATCCCGCCGGCTAAATTCCAGGAGGTGATGAACGATCCGGAACAGAAGGCGCGCGTTGTCGTCGGCGGCCAGTTGCACACCGGCTACGTCACCATGAACACGACGATGGCCCCTTTCGACAACGTGAAGGTGCGCCAGGCGGTCAACATGGCGATCAACAAGGAACGCATCGTCCAATTGATCAACAATCGCGCCGTGCCGGCGACGCAGCCATTACCGCCGTCAATGCCCGGTTACGATACGGCTTACAAAGGCTATGCCTACGATGTCGAGAAGGCGAAAGCACTGCTTGCCGAGGCTGGCCATGCCGACGGTTTCGAGACTGAACTGTTTGCCATGAACACAGACCCCAATCCGCGCATCGCGCAGGCGATCCAGCAGGATTTGGGGGCGATCGGCATCAAGGCAAACATCCAGGCGCTCGCCCAGGCGAACGTCATTGCCGCAGGTGGTGACAAGGCCGGCGCGCCGATGATCTGGTCGGGCGGCATGGCCTGGATCGCCGACTTCCCAGACCCGTCGAACTTCTACGGTCCGATTCTGGGTTGCGGTGGCGCGGTGCCCGGTGGCTGGAACTGGGCATGGTACTGCAACGCCGACCTCGACAAGAAGGCGGCCGAAGCCGACTCTATCGTCGATCCGGCCAAAGCTGGTGACCGCACCAAAATGTGGTCGGAGATCTACGGCAAGGTCATGGAAGATGCGCCCTGGGCGCCGGTGTTCAACGAACAGCGCTTCACCATGCGTTCGCCACGCATGGCCGGCGCCGACGCTCTCTATGTCGACCCGGTCCATATCCCGATCAACTACGACCATGTGTATGTGAACGATGTGCAATAAGTGCGACTACACCATCCATGGGCGCAATCATCACTTCGGCTGGGACAATTCGTTTGCCCCGGCCGAGCGGGTAAAACCCGGCGCGACGATTGAATTCGAGTGTCTCGATTCGTCGGGCGGCCAGTTCACCGCGAAGAGCACGGTGGCCGATGTGCCCTCGCTCGACTTCGCCAAGGTCAACCCGGTCACCGGGCCGATCTACGTCGAAGGCGCCGAGCCGGGTGACGCGCTGAAGATCACGATTGAAGAGTTCAAGCCGTCCGGCTTCGGCTGGACGGCAAACATTCCAGGCTTCGGTCTGCTCGCCGACGATTTCAAGGAGCCGGCGCTCAACATCTGGAAATATGACGCAGCCTCGCTCGAACCGGCACTTGTTCGGCAAGAACGGGCGTGTACCGCTAAAACCCTTTGCCGGCACGATCGGCAACGCCCCGGCCGAGAAAGGCCATCACTCAGTCGTGCCGCCCCGGCGCGTCGGTGGCAATCTCGACATCCGCGACCTCGCCGCCGGCACGGTGCTCTACCTGCCGGTCGAGGTGGCGGGGGCATTGTTTTCGGTTGGCGACACCCATGCAGCGCAAGGCGATGGCGAGGTCTGCGGCACCGCAATCGAGAGCCCGATGAACGTTGTGCTGACGCTCGATCTGGTCAAGGACGCGCGGCTCAAAACGCCACGCTTCACCACGCCCGGACCGGTGACCCGCCATCTCGATGCGAAAGGCTACGAGGTGACGACCGGTGTCGGTCCCGACCTGATGGAAGGCGCCAAGGCGGCGGTCTCCCAGATGGTCGACCTACTCGCCGGCCGCTACAATATGGCTCCTGTCGACGCCTACATGCTGTGTTCGGTCTGCGGAGATTTGCGCATCTCGGAAATCGTCGACATGCCGAACTGGGTGGTGTCGTTCTATTTCCCGCGCTGCGTGTTTGAATGAGGGCATCCTCTGCCCCTATTCTCGCTGTCGCCAACCTCACCGTGTCTGTCCGCGGTGAGGAAGGGCGAACGCGCGGTCGTGTCCGACCTCTCCTTTACGCTGAACAAGGGCGAGACGCTTTGTATCGCCGGCGAATCCGGGTCAGGCAAATCGATGACCGCACTCGCCATCATGGGCCTCCTGCCGCAACCAGCAGCGCGCATTTCCGAAGGTTCGATCAAACTCGGCAGCACGGAGATAGCGAACCTGCCAGAGCGACAGATGCGCGACATTCGCGGCGACCGGATCGCTATGATCTTTCAGGAGCCAATGACCTCGCTCAACCCGGTGCTCAGTATCGGGCGGCAGCTTATCGAAACGATCGAAACGCATACGCGGCTTATCAAGAAGCGAAGTGCGTAGTCGTGCGATCGAAGCGCTCAAGGCGGTCCGAATCCCGGACGCTGAAAGCCGGCTAAAGCAATATCCGCACGAACTTTCTGGCGGCATGCGCCAGCGGGTGATGATCGCCATGGCGCTGGCGCTCAAGCCCGATGTGCTGATCGCCGACGAGCCTACGACGGCCCTGGACGTGACGGTCCAGGGCGAAATCCTGGAACTCCTGCGCGAGCTTCAAAAGTCGCAAGGCACCAGCGTCATTCTCATCACGCACGACATGGGCGTGGTGGCCGAAATGGCCGATCGCGTGATCATCATGCGCCACGGCAGGAAGGTGGAAGAAGGGACCGCACACGACATTTTTGCCCAACCTAAAGCCGACTACACGCGCGAGCTGCTAGCGGCGGTGCCCAGGATGGGGACGGGCAAGATCAAGGGAAGCGGCGCTGGCTCTTCCGGCGATGCACGAGCGACCAGACCGGACGCTGTGGCAAGCATCCGCAACCTTCACGTTCGCTTCGACCTGCGTGGCGGCTTCTTTGGGCGCGTCGACCGCCGCGTCCATGCGGTGGAAGGCGTAAGCTTCGATATCGCGCCTCACGAGACGGTTTCGCTGGTCGGCGAGTCCGGCTGCGGTAAGTCCACCACCGCCAAGGCAATCGCCGGGCTGGTGCCGTACGCTGGTGAAATCGTCGTCGGGGGGCGGTCGATTGCAGGGCTCGATCGCGCCGGCCGGATGGCAGTCAAACGCGACGTGCAGATGATCTTCCAGGACCCTTACGCCTCCCTCGACCCGCGCATGCCGGTTGGCGATCTCGTGGCCGAGCCCCTGCTGATCCACGGTATCGGCTCACCGCGCGAGCGACGCGATCAGGTGGCGCATCTGTTTGAGCGTGTCGGGCTCACCGGCGATCAGATGGACCGCTACCCGCACGAGTTTTCAGGCGGGCAGCGCCAGCGTATCTGTATTGCTCGGGCGTTGACCCTGAAACCCAAACTGATCATTGCCGACGAAAGCGTTTCGGCGCTGGATGTTTCGGTTCAAGCACGAGTGCTGAAACTGCTGAAGGAACTGCAAGCCGAGTTCGGCCTGTCCTACCTCTTTATCTCGCACGACATGGCGGTGGTCGAAAACATCTCGGACCGCGTTGCGGTGATGTATCTCGGCCAGATCGTCGAAATGGGCACGCGCGAGCAGGTGTTCGCCAATCCGCGTCATCCCTATACACGCCGGCTCATCGACGCGGTGCCACAGCCAGATCCGACCCGACGCCGCAGCCATTTCGCCAGGCTGGATCGGGACATTCCGAGCCCCGTGCGCAGGCTCGGCGACGAACCGGCAAAGCTTTTTCTCACCGACATCGGCGACGGGCATCTCGTCGCCACGTCGTAGCGGCCGGCTGCAGCTGCGCGCTTCCACCTTCGACTGTGCCATTCATCTTGCCGCAATCCGCAGTTGTCTCATGGCTGCGCAGGGCTGGCCAGCACATAAAAAATCTGTTCTGATCTCCTCTTCGCTACTTGTCATACATTCAGTCACGCCTTAGGCGTTGGCCGCATTTCTCTTTCCGCAGCGTGAGCCAGACCCGACGGGCTTCATGGCGCGGTTCCCATGGGGTTCAGATGGTCGACCTTTCAGGCAAGATCGTATTGATGACGGCTGCGGCAGCGGGGATCGGCCGGGCGTCGGCACTGGCCTTTGCGAGGGCTGGTGCGGTGGTGCACGCCACCGACATCAACGAAAAGGGCCTGAAGGAGCTGGACGGCGAGAAGAACATCGTCACGCGCAAGCTGGATGTTCTCTCCGATGCCGACGTGACGGCGGCGGTGGCCGAGATCGGCCGCGTCGATGTGCTGTTCAACTGCGCCGGCTTTGTCCATGCCGGCTCGATCCTCGAGATGAAGGACTCCGACCTCGACTTCGCCATCAATTTGAACGTCCGCTCGATGATCAGGACGATCCGCGCGGTACTGCCCGGCATGCTGGAGCGCGGCGATGGCGCGATCATCAACATGGCCTCGGTGGCCGGCTCGGTGAAGGGTGTGCCGAACCGCTTTGCCTATGGCGTGACGAAGGCCGCCGTCGTCGGGCTAACGAAAGCGGTGGCGGCCGACTATGTCGCCAAAGGCATACGCTGCAACTGCATTTGTCCAGGCACGGTGGAAAGCCCCTCGCTTGACGAACGCATGCGCGCGCAGGGCGACTATGAGGCCGCTCGCGCCGCCTTCATCGCCCGCCAGCCGATGGGCCGGTTGGGTAAGGCCGAGGAGATCGCCGATCTCGCCGTCTATCTTGCCGGTGCGACCTATACGTCGGGCCAAGCCTATAACATCGACGGCGGCTGGACGATCTGATCCAGCGTTGCGACTGAGGAGAGGAATTCCATGAAATTTGTACGTTTTGGCAAGGGGGGTTCGGAAAAGCCCGGTCTGGTCGGTGATGACGGCAAGCTCCGCGATCTGTCCGGCCACATCGCCGACCTGTCCGGCAAGGCGCTGGCGCCGGCTTCGTTGAAAAAGCTCGGCAAGCTGAAAGACCTGCCTGTCGTCAAAGGCAATCCGCGCCTTGGCCCCTGTGTCGCTGGCACCGGCAAGTTCATCTGCATCGGCTTGAACTATTCCGACCATGCCGCCGAGACCGGCGCCACCGTGCCGCCCGAACCGATCATCTTCATGAAGGCCACTTCGGCCATCGTCGGACCGAACGACGACGTGCTGATCCCGCGCGGTTCGAAGAAGACCGACTGGGAGGTCGAGCTTGGCATCGTCATCGGCAAGACCGCGAAATACGTCTCGGAAGCCGAAGCGCTCGACCATGTCGCCGGCTGGTGCGTGATCAACGACGTCTCGGAGCGCGCCTTCCAGACCGAACGGCAAGGCCAGTGGACCAAAGGCAAGAGCTGCGACACGTTTGGGCCGACCGGTCCGTGGCTGGTCACCAAGGACGAGGTCAAGGATGTGCACGACCTCAAAATGTGGCTGACCGTCAACGGCAAGAAGCGCCAGGACGGCTCGACCGCCACCATGGTCTACAAGCCGGCTTTCCTGGTCTCGTATCTGTCGCAGTTCATGAGCCTGCAGCCTGGCGACATCATCTCGACCGGCACGCCGCCCGGCGTCGGCATGGGCCTCAAGCCGCCGAAATATCTCAAGCCAGGCGATGTCGTCGAACTCGGCATCGAAGGCCTCGGAACCCAGAAGCAGACGTTCAAGGCGGACGCCTGACAGCTTCGCCGCGGCGAAACATCACCAACAAGGCCCGGCAGGCTGACGCTTCGCCGGGCCTTTTTGCGTGTCGTGTCGTGGGCGAAATTACGTATCCAAGCGGGCGGTGCAAGTCCCACAATATATTTTAAGCTTGAAATTTCTTGCGGCCAATGCCACCTTCCGACCTGTGCTATTCTCGGCGGCGATGGGAGGGTGTGACAGATGCTCGGTCCGACAGCTCATGTCGACACATTCGCCCGGGACAACCTGCCGCCGCAGGATCAGTGGCCAATCTTTCTGCTCGACGGTTTCGAGTATCCCGACTATCTCAACGCCGCCGTCGAACTGACGGACCGGATGGTCGAGCGCGGTTTTGGCGACAACACCGCGCTGATCGGCAATGGCCGCCGCCGCACCTACAAGGAACTGACCGACTGGACCAACCGGCTCGCCCATGCGCTGGTTGAAACCTATGGCGTGAAGCCCGGCAATCGCGTGCTGATCCGCTCGGCCAATAACCCGGCCATGGTCGCCTGTTGGCTGGCCGCCACGAAGGCCGGCGCCGTGGTCGTCAACACCATGCCCATGCTGCGCGCCGGCGAACTGGCCAAGATCGTCGACAAGGCTGAGATCAGCCTTGCGCTGTGCGATACGCGCATCAAGGACGAGCTGGTCGCCTGCGCCAAGGACAGCCGGTTTCTGAAGCAGGTGATCGGCTTCGATGGCACCGCCAACCACGACGCCGAGTTGGACCGCGTTGCCCTCGACAAGCCGGTGCGTTTCGAGGCCGTGAAGACCGGCCGCGACGACGTCGCGCTGCTCGGCTTCACCTCGGGCACCACCGGCATGCCGAAGGCGACGATGCATTTCCACCGCGACCTTCTGATCATCGCCGATGGCTATGCCAAGGAAGTGCTGCAGGTGACGCCGGACGATGTGTTCGTCGGTTCGCCGCCGCTCGCTTTCACCTTCGGTCTTGGCGGGCTCGCGATCTTTCCGCTGCGTTTCGGCGCTGCGGCGACACTGCTCGAAAATGCCTCGCCGCCCAACATGGTCGAGATCATCGAAAAATATCGTGCGACGATCAGCTTCACCGCGCCGACCGCCTATCGCGCCATGCTGACGGCGATGGATGCCGGCGCGGATCTTTCCTCCCTGCGCATTGCCGTTTCGGCCGGCGAAACCTTGCCGGCGCCAGTGCTCGACGATTGGCTGAAAAAGACCGGCAAGCCGATGCTGGACGGCATCGGCGCGACAGAGCTTTTGCACATCTTCATCTCCAATCGCCTCGACGACATGCACCCTGGTTGCACTGGCCGGCCGGTGACCGGTTATGAAGCGAGGGTCGTCGATGACGCGATGAACGATCTGCCGCGCGGCGAAGTCGGCAAGCTCGCGGTGCGCGGGCCGACCGGCTGCCGCTATCTCGCCGACGACCGGCAGCGCAACTATGTCCGCGACGGCTGGAACCTGACCGGCGATTCCTTCTCGCAGGATGAGGAAGGTCGCTTCCATTTCGCTGCACGCTCCGACGACATGATCATCTCGGCCGGCTACAACATCGCCGGGCCGGAGGTCGAGGCGGCGCTGCTCGCCCATGCCGACGTCAAGGAATGCGCCGTCATCGGCGCGGCGGACGACAGCCGGGGCCAGATCGTCGAGGCCTATGTCGTGCTGGTCGAGGGCGTTGCGGCGGACGCGCTGACGACGAAGCGCCTGCAGGATCATGTCAAGGCGACGATCGCGCCGTATAAATATCCGCGCTCGGTGAAATTCGTCGAGGCTTTGCCCAAGACCGCGACCGGCAAGATCCAGCGCTTCCGGCTGAGGGAGGGCGAATGAGAAGCGATCTGTTTTCCCGACGGCTCAAGGCCCACACGCCCCCTCACCCGGCCTCCGCTTCGCTCGGCCACCCTCTCCCCGCCGGGGAGAGGAGGTTCGCCAAACTTCGCGCTAGAGTCTCGACGGTAGCTGTCGATTCGGAGACGCAGACGATCTCCTCTCCCCAGCGGGGAGAGGGTGGCCGAGCGAAGCGGAGGCCGGGTGAGGGGGCGTTGCAAGTTGGATGGCCCATCCTATGACCGACTTTTCCCGGACACGCGCGCTGTTCGAATTGCCGGACGGCATGATCTATCTCGACGGCAATTCGCTTGGGCCTTTGCCGAAGGCGGCCAAGGCACGGCTCGCCGAAATGCTGACCGAGGAATGGGGCAAGCAGCTCATCAAGGGCTGGAACAGCGCCGGCTGGTTCATGCAGCCGCGTCGGGTTGGCGACCGCGTCGCAAAATTGATCGGCGCGGCGGATGGCACCGTCGTCATGGGCGACACGCTGTCGATCAAGGTGCACCAGGCGCTGGCCTCGGCACTGGAGCTGAACCCGGGCCGCAAGGTCGTGCTGTCGGACAGCGGCAATTTTCCGTCCGATCTCTACATCGCGCAAGGCCTGCTCAAATCGCTCGACAAGGGCCATGTGCTCAAGGTCGTCGAACCCGAAGAGGTCGATGCAGCGATCGACGACAGCGTGGCGGTGCTGATGCTGACTGAAGTCGACTACCGCACCGGCCGCCTGCACGACATGAAGGCGCTGACGAAGAAGGCCCATGGAGTGGGTGTGATCACCGTCTGGGACCTTGCCCATTCGGCTGGCGCGATTCCCGTCGATCTCGCCGGCGCGAAGGCCGACTTCGCCGTCGGCTGCACCTACAAATATCTGAACGGCGGACCCGGCGCGCCGGCCTTCATCTATGTTGCGCCCAAGCACGCCGACACCGCTCGCCCTGCCCTCTCAGGCTGGATGGGTCACGAGGCGCCGTTCGCCTTCGACCTCGACTACCGGCCCGGTACAGGCATCGACCGCATGCGGGTTGGCACGCCGCCGGTCATCGCGCTCACCGTGCTGGAGACGGCGCTCGACGCCTGGGAGGGCATCGACATGGCCGATGTGCGCAAGGCGTCGATCGCACTCGCCGATCTATTCATCAACGAGGTCGAAAAGCGCTGTCCGGAACTGGTGCTGAACTCGCCGCGCGACGGGGCACAACGTGGAAGCCAAGTGTCGTTCCGGCATCCGCAAGGCTACGCCATCATGCAGGCCCTGATCGCGCGCAACGTGATCGGCGATTTCCGCGCGCCGGATTCGATCCGCTTCGGATTCACGCCGCTCTATATCGGCGAGGCAGAGGTGATGGGTGCGGTCGCCATTCTCGAAGACATCATGACAAACAGCCTGTGGGACCGTCCGGAATTTCACAAGAAGGCGGCCGTGACATGAGCGCCAAGCCTTACGATCCGGCGCGCGAAGGCGCGCAGATGTCGTTCGAGGGCCGTATGTCCTACGGCGACTATCTGCACCTGGAAAAGATCCTCGACGCGCAGACGACACTGTCGACCGCCCATGACGAGTTGCTGTTCATCATCCAGCATCAGACCTCGGAACTCTGGATGAAGCTGGCGATCCACGAGATCCGTTCCGCAATCCTGGCCATTCGCGAAGACCGCCTCCAGCCGGCGTTCAAAATGCTGACGCGCGTGGCGCGCATCTTCGAACAACTCAACAATGCCTGGGACGTGCTGCGCACCATGACGCCCAGCGAATATACCGAATTTCGCGGCTCGCTCGGCCAATCGTCCGGCTTTCAGTCGCACCAGTATCGGGCGATCGAATTTCTCGCCGGCAACCGCAACCACGCGATGCTGAAGCCGCATGAGCACCGCGACGACGTCATGGCGATGCTGGAGGAGATTCTCGATCAGCCCAGCCTCTATGACGAGGCGCTGCGGCTGCTGGCCCGCAACGGCTTTGATATCGGCGCGGAGGCAAAGCGTAGCGACTGGCGGCAGAGCCGTGGCGAGAACCCCGCCGTGCTGGCCGCCTGGAAAACCATCTACGCCGCGCCGCAAGAACATTGGGCGCTCTACGAGCTGGCCGAAAAGCTGGTCGACTTCGAAGACTATTTCCGCCGCTGGCGCTTCAACCACGTGACCACCGTCGAGCGCATCATTGGGTTGAAACGCGGCACCGGCGGCACCGGCGGCGTGTCCTATCTGCGCAAGATGCTCGAGGTCGTGCTGTTTCCCGAGCTCTGGACGGTGCGGACGGAGCTGTAAGGGCGGCCGAGCACACTATTCATCGCCTCGGCCCAAATCTTTCACCGGTCTGCCTATCGCTTGGACGTGACGGTGTGAAGTTGGCGATCTGGCGATCGTCAACGGCATGGATTCGAAGCTTGCCAGCGAATGCTGTGTTCGTTACCCGCTGCGGTGCAACGGCGAGTCCAGCGCCCGGAAACCAATCCCGCGCCTCGCGCTCCGAATATGGCGCGCGGAATGAGCCGGACAGGAAAAGTCCAAAGGCAAGAAATAGCGAGACGACCGTCGCCTGGAAGGCAAGGTTTGCGCCCAGATATACGCGAGGATGGCAGCGAGAGCGCGCAAGCGTGCCGCCAATTGCATGGCGTCGCTGGCGCTGAAACCATCATCGGCCGGGGCGGGCAGGCAAAAGATTGGTATGCCGGACCACTGAGCCTCGTCGAGGATAAAATCGCGCGCGACAGCCTCACCATGCAACAGGATGAAAAGCACCTCACACCGGACGCGGAACGACCGGCTGCTCGCACGGTCGGCGAGATCGGCCAGCGCGAACAGCAGCACCACGATGCGATGTAGCATTGCTCGGTGTTGTTCGATTGTTGTGTTCCAGTCCATCGCCGCTCCTTCGCGCGTATTATCTGGGAGACTGGAGGGGGGTGGACGAAATTTCCTGACAGCCGCTGACATCAGGCTGAGGTGCAGGAGCACGGGTTAGAAACTGTCTCGGGTATCAACCTAGTAACGCCGGCGGACCATTTGATGTCGGCGGCGCTTCTTGCCGAGATTTAGCGGTCGATTTCATCCACGTCTTTGGGGGTGTGCGTCCGGCAGCAAGGTGCTCGACGCAGAAAGTCGACCTCAAAGCATCGCCGTCTTTACCGATACCACAGGACAATACCGCGCTGGCAATCTTTATGATTTCTTGACGCCCAGCCCTCG
>CAVQCL010000031.1:0-83510 GCA_963710935.1 uncultured Alphaproteobacteria bacterium
GTGGTAAGTGGATGGCACAAACCTGGTGCCGGCGGCTCTTTTTTGAGGGCAGCTGAATGACAAATTGGATTGTCGGAGCGTTGATGCTTGTGGGTGGTTGGCACATGACACCGGCCAATGCCGCAGATGTGGATGCAGCTGATTGCCTTGCCGCGCGAGCGCCCCGATGCGCCTTTGCGTGCATCCCGTGATATCCTCCAATATCTGGGAGCGTCTCACGGTTGCTCGATCAGTACATCGACCATGGAACTGCTCCACAGCCTGTTGGGTTTAAGGCTGTGGAAGGAGAACGATAATGTTGGACAGCAAGACCATCCAGGACAATCGCGATCACAAAAGTGCAAGTGATGGCGCCTATCTGGTAGCTCACCTCGCTAGAAAATTTGCACTTACGATCCCGGAGGTTCGCGAGATCATGGCCCGTCACGGCGCCGACAGAAAAGTTTTTGAGAGGGAAGCGAACAAGATTGCCCGCTGACGCGGTGGCGCACGGCTTGGTAAATCCGTCCTCATTCTTTGCTGACCTACGAGAAGCGGCTTAAGGCCCTTTTGACGACCTTTGTAGGTTTCGACGAAGCCTCGGATGCCAGCTCGCCGCGAGCGGCCCAAATTGCTTCGTTCAGCCGACCAGCATCAGGCTATAGCTAACACGCACGCAGCTATGACAACACACGCAAGTGCAAGGACGATGGTGACTTTCCACGAAAGTCGAACTCGTCGAATTTTGGGTTGTCGGGTTCTGTTGGATGCTCGTTCCCCATCCCTCGCTCCCCTCGCGCGAGCGCGGCCATTCTCGACATAGCTAAATTGCCCTGTCTCTAAGAGTGTCGAAACACGCTTTAGAAACCGACAGCGGGGCTGCCTCAGTCATCCCAAGATCGCACTGCAGGCCGTCTCAAATCTCTGTCCAACTCATTGTTGAGGTAATGTAGTGCGCCCCATGCGGCACAGACGAGTGCTAGCGGGACTATCAGGGTCGCTGTTGCGAGGAATAGAATGATCGTCAAGGTTTTGATCTCGCTGGAACGAATGCGTTCTGGATCAATTCGCGGCGACATCTGTGGTTCCAAGTGACGTAGGGGCAAAGAAGAGCCCGAACGTCAGGGCAGCGCCCGGGTTGGAGCAACATGGGAGTTCATCGAACGCGGATGGGAGGGGCGTTCGACAAAGATATAAATGCGCCGAACGCCGCAAGTGTACGGCGATCACGAGGCCCCTGGCGCTGCTTCGGAACGACGAAGCGACCTTGCGAATGTGGGCGGTATTTTCTGAGGCTGGGCATTCCTCAACCCTGAAAAGTGATAACCCCCACGCGGGGGCGCAGGGGCCATCGTTGTGGTCGAGACCGGTGTGACCCGCACCCGCCACGCAATGTCAATCTATTGAGAGCGACAGATGTTCCGCAAACGAATGCTTGCTTCATCATGAATCTTTAGAAATAGTCGTGGAACCAATTGGCGCGATCGGCATTCATGCGCTGCTGGGTTGCAAAAAAGCCCCCCGCCCATACCCAGCATAAACGAGGCCACAGACGGCCTCTGCGCGCCACCAAATCGCGCAGAGGCCGCTTTTCTGAAGTACTCGACGACCGCAGCTCAGGTAATGGGGATTTAACCTCCGGTCGCCTGTGACGGGTGCCGGCAATCGGGCGCTTGAAAAAGTTGAGCACGCTTTAGCCTCAGCCGATATTCGCCCAAAGTTCCATCCGAACAAGCGGCTCCCACGTCAAATTTGATAGCCAGCGCCCGGCCGCCGCGCCTACGCAGTGGAATGGCAAAGCTGATTTCCTTCACGATCAAGCGGCGGGGTCGCGAGACGCTGATTGCAACTCTTCGCGACGCTCAGGCTATGTCGGCGACGTTGTTCAAGCGACAGTTTGAGGGCGATCTGGAACTGATCGGTATTGCCGAGATGATCGACCATGGCATTGCGGGGTATCAGAAACCCACTGTCGGATTTGATGCCTTTGCGAAGTTTGCCTCCGCCAAAGGACTGGTTTCGGTGGCAGAGAAATCGCCAGCTCTGATGGAATTTTCTGCGATGGTCGGACGAATTCGCCGCCTCTAGCGTGTCGACGGGATGACAGCGGCGACAAGGGAGACTTCCCTCATCGGCGAATGAATTGTTGCCAAGGGCCATTCCCCCGGTGTCCTTGGTTGACCACAATTCCCCCCGAGCGCCACCTTTACGCTCGGAGTTATTACGCCCAGCCGCGACGCACAGCGGTCCCTTGGGGGCAGTGCGGGAGCGGATGAAAAGGGCTCCGAGAGGAGCCCCTTCCATCGGCGCGCGTCGGCCGTTCAGAAAATGAAATCGTCTGCGCCTATGCTCGCAGAAAAAATGAAATCGTCTGCGCTGAGGCTGGCAGCATTAATACCGTTCAGGTTGATGGAGAAATCATCAACTCCGTCGATTGCTATGGTGGTGCCGTTGAAAACGAGATCGGCAAAAGTGATGTTGAAGGCTGATAGGTCGATCAGGTCCAGGTCAACGAAAAAGTCAGTGATGGTGTCGTTGCCGCCATTCTCGACGAATACGAACGTGTCGAGGTCGACGCCCCCGCTCAACACGTCATTACCGGTGCCGCCGTATAGAAAGTCCTCGTCGGCTTCACCAATCAAGACGTCATCCCCGGCGCCGCCGAAGATCGAGTCATCTCCGTCACCGCCAACACCAACGTCAATTTCATCGTTCAAGAAGTACGTGTCATTCCCATCCGCACCATAGGCCCTGTCGTTGCCAGTGCCTGCGCCAAACGCATCCGTACCCTCGTCGCCAACTAGGAAATCGTTGCCTGTGCCGGAAAAAATCGTTCCGCCGGTCGCCTGGTCAGGAGGGAAAACGTTGTAGTTGCCTTGCCAAATGAAATCATCGCCCGAGCCGCCAAAAAGCGTGTCGATGCCGCTGTTGCCTACCAAAGTATCATTGCCCGCACCGCCGCCGATCTGATCGTTGCCCGAGTCCCCATAAAAGAAATCACCGTCGGAATCGCCGGCGCCCGCGAAGATGAAGTCATCACCCGCCCCACCGCGAGCGAAGTCGACGCCGGCGCCGCCAGCAATGAAATCGTTGCCTTCGCTGCCAAATAAACCGTCACCGCCATCGCCGCCCTGCATGAGGTCATCGCCAGCGCCTCCGTCCATTCCATCATTGCCTTCCAGGCCATAGAGCGAATCGTTGCCGCCCAAGCCATAGATCAAGTCGCTTAAGCTCGTGCCAGACAGGTTGTCCGGACTAGATGTCCCAGTAATCGTTGCCATGGTTCAGAGCCTCCCAACTTTGAATGCATGATTATTTGCAGCGCCGGCAAAATGACGTCAATCGACTGGTTAGTCGGGGCGCCCCAGGATCGGCGGTCCGCAATATGCTAACTTGGGGGTGTTGGGCTGCGAACCGCCAATCACAGCGAAAAGCTGGCGCCACGGTCGCTGCACCCTTTAGGATAAGGTATCGCGGGTAACTCCCTAGTCCACCATAGGTGGAAGCCGCTCGGCCTTTCGCCTTAGGCTGCCACTTGTCGGCGCGGCGTTGCAGGAATAAATTCCTACAATCTCAGCGGCGCCCCTCTGGCAGCTGGCGGCCCCCGTGAGCGTCAAGGAAGACTCGGGAGACGACGTGTCCTACGGGGACTCTGGTAACGACCAGTCGGCCTCGGCGCGGGCAACGACAGCGCTGACGGTGGCAGCGGCAATGACACGCTGTTTGGTGGCAGCGGCAATGACCTTTTGGTCAACAACATCAATTTCCAGACTACTGCAGATGGCGGGACGATTTTTGCCGGCACCGGCAACGACTTCGCGGCTGGCGACGACGGCGTTGACACGCTCGGCACGGGAACAGGAGACGACCAAGCTTTAGGGTTCGACGGCAATGACTCGATCTTCCTGAACTCTGGCAGTGATGTTGGTCAGGGCGGCGACGGCGATGACTCGATCTTCGGCGGCGATGGTGGTGACTTCCTCTTCGGCGACGCCGATGAGGACTTCCTGTATGGTGGCATCGGCAATGATGTTCTGTACGGCGGCGCTGATCTCGACACGTTTGTTTTCGTCCAGAATGGCGGCAACGATACAATCGGCGACTTTGTCGTTGACACCGACCTCATCGACCTGTCGGCCTTCAACATCACGTTCGGTGATCTCGTCTTCACCGCCAACACTATTACGATTGACGGCGTCGATGATTTCTCGATCAACCTAAATGCGGTTACGGCTGCCACGCTCAGCGCCGACGACTTCATATTCTAGAAGCAAGTTGCTCTCAGATTTGGGAAAGGGGCCTTCGGGGCCCCTTTTTCTTTTGTTGGAGGAGGCCGAGGGAGAGGTGGGACAAATAAAAGGCGACCCGTGAACCTGAGTTCACCGGGCCGCTCCTTTATCGACGTGGCAACAAGAGGCTATCCGAAAGTCAACTGCGGCAAGCGAAATAGAAAGCTGCTCCGTGACAGTGTTTTTAGGCTCACCCGGCCGGGCTCTTGCCGGCTCGTACCAGACCCACGCGGACCGCTTCCCAAGCGGGACCGCCCTGAAGGGCGTTCTTGCGTCCTCCAGCATTTGGCATGATTGTTGATCACGGTCGGCCGAGGGAGGGCGGCAACATGCCAGACGTAAAAATCCCGTGTCCTAGCGGTTGCGCGAACGATCCGGTTGTAAGGGTTCCCACTTGCCCGAAATGCTACGGCGCCAATTTCATCTGGGTGCCAGAAGAGGAGGCACCTGGGTATGTCCCTAAGCTATCCCCAGGGCTTGTGCAGAAGAAGCCAAAGCAGCTGCCGATGTCGGAGCGCCTAGTCAGACTGGCGATCCTTCTGGGCCTTGGATACGCCGGATGGCGATGGCTGGTGTGGATGGCCACGCCTACGTAGCGGATTCCAGTGTACTCTCCGTTTAGTGCGTCCAGACGTCGAAGGTCATATCTCAACAATGTCGTTGTAGGACCACATCGATGATATGGGTCACCATCTTTTCAGCTTCCTCGGCAACTGCCGGGACGGTTCCGGACTTTCGCGTTGACCCAAAATCAAGGCCGGCGAAATAGAGCCCGGGCGCGGTGCTGACCCCATCCTCATGAATAGGTTGTCGACCTTGATCGAGCACGCCGGGAACATCGATCCATGAGAAATCGCCTGAAAAGCCAGTGCACCATATGATCGTCGAAATCCCACTCTGAGCTAGATCGAGTGACCGGATTGGAGGGTTCGGTAGGTCTGGCGCTATCGTTTCGGCGGGATCGTTCTCGGCTGCCGGCGCTTCGATGCCGGTGCAATCGATATATGCGTCGACACCCTTTTCAGGGTTTCGGAGGATTCATCGGCAAAGCGCATATGACGCTCCAACTGGTCCCCGACTACGAGATTGCCTCCGGCAAACCCCTCCAGGCGCCCAAGCAGAATGACGCCCTGAGAACTCAGTGATTGCAAACTGATAGTGTGTGTTGCCCCAAGCAGTGGTCGCGGAGGCAGTTTCCCGTTTTCCAGACCGAGTTGACGACGTGGGACATCCGCAAACCCAGACAGGGAGAGCCAGTTGAAAGAGTTTCCGCCTCGATAGCGACGAACCAACCTTGCCGTGAGACTTGTCGCCAAAAACACCTTGCGGCCCGCCTGCACCAGGTCTTCAGCAATCTGACCTCCCGACTGTCCACTCCCGACTACCAACACGGCACCTCGGGGAGTTTGTGTAGAATTGCGATAGGAGGAACAATCGACCTGACGCACGCCGCGAGGGAGTTCAGACGACCAGGATGGCCGCACCGGAAATCTCTGGTTACCAGTTGCGACCACCACTGCGCGCGCATAGAGCGTTCCCGCCTCAGTTTCAAGCCCGACAGGCTCGGTCTGCCCAATACAGGCGCTTGACGGCAACACCTGTCGCACCGGCAGACCATGGCGCTCGACATAGCCCTCTTGAGATAAGCGACAAACTCGCCATGGGTGAGAGCACCCCATGGATCGGGACCTTCATATACATCCCCCGGCAACATTGTTCGTATGTTGGTGGAGTTCAGACGGAACGCATCCCATCGCTGCGTTCGCCAGGTTTCGCCTATGCTGCTTCGGTCCAGGACGCTGTGATTGCAATCGCGCTGCTTGAGAAAATAGCTGACGCCGAGCCCAGCCGAGCCAGCACCCACGACAACCACGTCCAAGGCGTGCCGCATGCGTCCGTCCCCTCATTTGGGATCGTGCACTCGGCCAGCATACCGCTCAATCGAGAACCGCAAAGAAAAATCGGCAACCTGAAACTTCGGTCGGGACAAGGGCGTACCCTGCGTTCCACGCGGGTATCAAACAGCCACCAGACCGACGTTTATCGAAGTTAGGTTGGCAGCGGCTCGTCCTTAGGGGGCTTTGGGCGAGCCGCAACGATCCGCGCGACACGTATCATCCGACTGAAAACCGCCTTGGCCAGAACGGGATTGTCCTGGTCCACCATCTACCGCCAGATCGCCAAAGGCACGTTTCCATCCCAGATCAAGATCAGCATCAACGGCGCGGGCTGGCGGGAGTGGGAGCTCGATCGACGGGAGCCGACCCCGCGTCGTGGCGACCTGTAGCGTGACAGGCTCCGCATGCCTGTGGCGGGAACACAAGCTCGGCTCGCCCCGGTTTCAGACCTAGTTTGAGTTGTAAAACGGGCTGCCGAGCAAACGCGGTTTGCGTACCTATAGCGTCCCTATCCGAATTTTATAGCTTTTCGGGAGACCACTAAGCTATTGAAATTGTTGGCTCCCCGGGCCGGATTCGAACCAGCGACCAACCGGTTAACAGCCGGTTGCTCTACCACTGAGCTACCGGGGAACAGCGCTCTTGGATGAGTGGCGCTGCCTATAGCAAACCATTTTCCGCTTTGCAAAGCGCCTTTGTTGACAAAAAACGCCGCACCCGAACCGCAATTCATTGGCATGAACGGTGGCCCGGACCCATATGGGCACCCAAGCAGCGGGCGGCACCTCCTGCCGCGGCAACGGAACAGGCAACTCGGCAGCGGCGTTATTCAGCCGTTCGCGCCGACAAGCAAGGCCGACAAACAAGGATGTCGATGAGCCATACCGGAAAATTCCATTTGCCCCACAGGCGCAAGATCTCGGTCTTCGGCCGCGAGTTTCACATGCCGCAGTCGCGGCCGGTGCAAATCGCGATCGGCGTGGCGCTTTGCGTCTTCGGTGTGCTGGGTTTCCTGCCGATACTGGGTTTCTGGATGATTCCGCTCGGCATTCTGGTGCTGTCTTACGAATTCGCGGCCGTGCGCCGCTTTCGCCGCCGGGTCGTCGTTTGGTGGGAGCGCCGGCGTCAGGAGCGGGCTTCGAGAAGCGGCGGATCAGGCGCCAATTGATCGGGCAGGGCCGCCTCGCGGCCTTTTTTCGGCTGCCGCTTGACGCTGATTTGGCGGCAACCTATTGGAGCCGTGTGGGAACGCCCGGAGTGACGAGGCCTCGTGGCGGAGTGGTTACGCAGAGGACTGCAAATCCTTGCACCCCGGTTCGATTCCGGGCGAGGCCTCCAATCCGGCGCATGCCGGCGACTCGCTGGCCCACATGCATGAGCGCCAAGGCGCCGCAGAGGGGATGGACCGATGACGGACATCGATTTTTCGCAGGCGCGCGTCAAAATGGTCGACGGCCAGGTGCGCACCACCGACGTCACCGATTTGAACCTGATCACGGCGATGCTCGACGTGCCGCGCGAGGAGTTCGTGCCGGCTGAGCGCCGCGCGCTGGCCTATATCGACGAGGACATCCAGATCGCCCCGGCGCAGGACGGCAACGCGGCCCGCTTCCTGATGGAAGCCTCGCCGCTGGCCAAGCTGCTGCAGCTTGCGGCCATCGCGCCGGGCGACATCGTGCTCGATGTCGGCTGCGGCACCGGCTACACCTCGGCGCTGTTGTCAAAGCTGGCAAGCTCGGTGATCGCGCTGGAAAGCGATTCGTTTCTGGCCGCCCAGGCGAATGAAAAACTGGCCGCCCAGGGTTGCGACAATGTCGCGGTCGTCCAGGGTGAATTGAGCAAAGGTTATGCCGGCGAGGCGCCATATGAGGTGATTTTCCTCGGCGGCGCGGTCGAATCGGTGCCGCAGGCGCTGTTCGAACAGCTCAAGGAAGGCGGCCGGCTGGTGGCGGTGGAAGGGCGCGGCAATGCCGCAATTGCTAAGATTTACTTAAAATCCGGCGGACAGGTGACCGCCCGCCGCGCCTTCAATGCGGCAATTAAGCCACTCCCCGGATTCGAATCCGTTCCGGCATTCCAATTCTGAAATCAGACACTTGCGCAGCGCGCTCTCTCGTGTTGCTTCCGTTTCGAATAGTCATAGGGAAGGGTCGCCACGCCCGGCGCGCGCGACCCATGGGGCGTTTCACCGGACGAATGGTGTGACGTTTGAAATTTTGAGGGAGTTGCGGATTGTCGCTTCGCAAGGTTCTGCTCGCATCCGTTGTGCTTTTGTCAGCAGGCATGTCGCCGGCGCTGTCCGAGACCATTCAGGGCGCGATGGCCAAGGCCTATAAATTCAACTCGCAGCTGAATTCTGCCCGCGCCGGCGTGCGCTCGGACGATGAGAATGTGGCGATTGCCAAGTCGGGGTATCGGCCGACAGGTGTTCGCGCAGGGGACCGCACGATACTCCAGTTCGCGAACGCACCCGCACGGCGCCACGTCGGGTGTTGCAGCAACAGCGCAATTCGTTACTCTGAGTCAGCGCGTTGAAGTCGGTTCATTCGGCATTCAACTCAACCAGATGTTGTTCGACGGATTTCAAACCCGAAACAATGTTCGGACTGCTAAGGCCAACGTTCTCGCGTCGCGGGAAAGCCTCCGCAATACCGAGCAGAATATCCTGCTCGACGCCGCGACAGCCTACATGGACGTCATTCGTGACCGGCAGATTGCGGCATTGACGGAACAGAACCTGGCCTTCCTGAATGAGCAGGTGCGCGCCGCGCAGTCTCGCTTCGATGTAGGCGAAGGGACGCGGACAGACGTTGCGCAGGCTCAGGCGGAGCGCGCAAGCGCGATTGCCAGCCTGAACGATGCCAAGGCGCGAGTGCTGCAGAGTTCCGCGACCTATCGTCAGGTTATCGGCGAAGAACCCGGCAAGCTGACTTTCCCAAAGGCTCCGTCCAAGATGCTGCCGAAATCATTGGACGGCGCACAGGCAATCGCTGCCGAGGAACATCCTGCAATCATTGCCTCCGAGCATCTGATTGATGCGGCTGGATTTACGGTCAAATCTATCGAAGGGCCGATTGCTTGCCGCAACTCGATGCGACGGTCGGCTTGAGCCATCTACATACGGCGTCGACACTGGTGGTTCACCAACGCCGGGTTTCCGGTTGATCCTGGCGGTGCATGGTCAACTCTAATGAGACCAGCGCTCAGTCGGCGCCACGCTGACCATCCCCCTTTACCAGGGCGGCCGTGTTGCCGCTCAGGTTCGCCAGAGCAAGGAAGATTTGGGCCAGAGGCGCATCAATCTCGACGTCAACCGCGACAATGTGCGGGCGGGCGTGACCAATGCCTGGACCTTTTACAACGCAGCGCGCGAAAGCGCGCAGGCAGACCGCACGGTGGTCGAGGCGCGGCGGCTGGCGCTGAACGGCGTGATCGAGGAGCGCAATGTCGGCCAGCGCACGACGCTCGACGTGCTGAACGCCCAGGCGGACGTCATCCAGGCGCAGATCGACCTCGCCAGCGATGAGCACGATATCGTCGTCAATGCCTATGCGATCATCAGTTCTATCGGGCGTATGGATGGCGGGTCACTGGCCCTCAATGTCTCGGTCTACAAGCCCGAGGAGCACTACGAGGCCGTCAAGGACAAGTGGTTCGGCCTCAGGACGCCCGACGGGCGGTGAGCCGTTCATCTCCTCACGGCATCTTCATCCCTATGTCCTAAAGACCAGTTCCTTCTTTCGCTCTGCCCGTGCTAACCATCATCACTGGGCACCGAAACCATCGTTGCGGAGGATATTTTTCTCATGAAGAAGATCTGGTCCAAGCCACGCATGTGCCAGGTGTCGGCCGGTTTTGAGATTTCGCGCTATCAGTCGTCGGAACTCAAGAAGTAGTCCAGCACCAGGAACAGACGCCAACCTTAATTGTCGGCGTACCCGCTCATCGTCTCTGATGAGCGGGAGCTGGTAGCCTTTTGATGTTGTCATATCAAGGTTCTCGGCTCGGCCGCCGGAGGTGGCGTTCCGCAGTGGAACTGCAACTACGCGTATAGCCGCCGCGCGCGGGCAGGCGACGTCGATGTCTCGACCGCGCCTCCAGTCGAGCATTGCTGCCAGCGCCGGCGCCGGTTGGGTGGTGTTCAACGCCTCGCCAGACATTCGCGCCCAGATCGCGGCCACGCGCGAGTTGCAGCCTGCTGCCGGTGCGCCTTTGCGGTCGACGCCGATAGCCGCCGTCGTGCTGACCAATGCCGATGTGGATCATCTCGCCGGCCTGCTCAGCTTGCGCGAGCGGCAGCCGTTTCATCTCTATGCATCGGGGCGGGTGTTGGACGTGCTCGCGCAAAATTCGATCTTTCGCGTGCTCGACCCGGCCTATGTCCGGCGCATCGAGCTGCCGGTTGACCAAGAGATCGACATAGAGGGGCCGGACGGGCCAACGGGATTGCGCATCATGCTCTATCCGGTGCCGGGCAAGGTCGCGCTGTTCCTCGAAACCGGCGACGCCGGTCAGCGATTTCAATGCGGCAGAGGGCGATACGGTTGGCGTTCGTATCTCCGCGACCGGCAGCGATGGCGTCGTGCACTATGTGCCGGGCTGCGCGGCCGTTTCCGAAGCGCTGAAGAGACGGGTCTCCGGGAGCGGATGTGCTGTTCTTCGACGGCACCGTTTTTACCGACAACGAGATGGCGGAGGCAGGCGTGGGCGACAAGACCGGCCAGCGTATGGGCCATCTCGCGATCAGCGGCGAGGAGGGGTCGGTCGCGGCGTTGAAAGGCCGCAAAACTCGGCCGCCGCATCTTTATCCACATCAACAACACCAATCCGATCCTCGATGCCCGGTCCGACGCGCGGCGTCTTGTCGAGGCGGCGGGTTGGGAAGTCGCCCATGACGGCATGGAGATAAAGATGTGACGGCTGCGTTTCGCGTCCAGGAGGTGATGTCGCCGGAACGGCTGGAGGCCTTGCTGCGCAAGGTCGGCGAAGAGCGCTACCACATCAACCACCCGTTTCACCGGCTGATGGTCGAGGGCAGGCTGACCAAGGGCCAGATGCAGGCCTGGGCGCTGAACCGCTATTGCTACCAGGCTGCGATCCCGCGCAAGGACGCCATCGTGCTGTCGCGGCTGGACGATCCGGCGCTGCGCATCGCCTGGCGCGAACGCATCATCGACCATGACGGCGGCGAGGGAAAACCGGGCGGCATCGAGCGCTGGATGAAGCTGGCGACCGGCCTGGGGCTCGACGCCGATCTCGTGCGCTCGCAGCGGCTGGCGCTGCCGGCGACGCGCTTTGCCGTCGGCGCTTATGTGACGCTGGTGGAAAAACGCAGCGTGCTGGAGGCGATCGCCTCGTCGCTGACCGAGCTTTTTTCGCCGAACGTCATCGGCGAGCGCGTGCCGGCGATCCTGAAACGCTACGACTATGTGACCGAGGACACGCTGTCCTATTTCACGCCGCGCCTGCACCAGGCGCCGCGCGATGCCGAATTCGCGCTGGCCTATGTGGTCGAGCATGCCCGCACCACGGCCGAGCAACAGGCGGCGGTCGACGCGCTGATCACCAAATGCGATATTCTCTGGGCGATGCTGGACGCCCTGCATTTCGCCTATGTCGAGCCGGCGCTGGTGGCGCCCGGCGCCTTCGTGCCGCAGGATCATCCGCGATGAACGCGGCGGCGAAGATGAACGAACCGGCAAGGCCGATCGCCACGTCAGGCTCCACGCCGCGGCTGCCGCGCCACGTCCGCCTGCACTTCGATCCGGTGCGCCAAAGCCTGGGCGCTGCTGTCGCCCGAAAAGGTGCTGTGGCCGGACGAGGTGAGCCTGTCGATCCTGCGCCTGTGCGAAGGGCAACGCAGCATTGCGGCCATCGCCGAGGTGCTGGCGGCCGAATATGAGGCCGATGCGCAAGACATCGAGGCCGATGTGCTAGCTTTCGCGCAGGATTGGTCCGACCGCATGGTGCTTGGCCAGCCTATGACCGCGCTCGGCCCTCCCATCGGCATTCTCGCGGAGCTGACGCATCGTTGCCCGTTGCAATGTCCGTATTGCTCCAATCCGCTGGAGCTGCTGAAGGGCAACCGTGAACTCGACACTGCAAGCTGGCTGTCGATCTTCGACCAGGCGGCCGATCTCGGCATCTTGCAGGTGCATCTTTCCGGTGGCGAGCCGACGCTGCGGCAGGATCTGCCCGATCTGGTGGCGCGGCTGGCGAGCCGCGGCGTCTACACCAACCTGATCACCGCCGGCGTCGGCGTGAAGGAAGGTCTGTTCGAGCGGCTGGCGGCAGGCGGTCTCGACCATGTGCAGTTGAGTTTCCAGGGCGCGCGGCCGGAAACCACCGACCTGATCGGCAATTCACGCGGCGCGCATGAGAAGAAGCTCGCGACGGCAGCACAGATCAGCGCGGCCGGGCTACCGCTGACCATCAACGCGCCGATCCACCGCAAGAATATCGGCGAGGTGGAGCTGTTCATCGAGCTGGCGCTGCGGCTTGGGGCGGAGCGGCTCGAAGTCGCCAATGTGCAATATTACGGCTGGGCGCTGCTCAACCGCCAGGCGCTGATGCCCGAGCGCGACGACGTGCTGCGCATGGCGGCGCGCGTGGAGGCGGCGCAGGAGCGTCTGCGCGGCGTACTCGCCATCGATTTCGTCGCGCCGGACTATTACGCGCTTTATCCGAAGGCCTGCATGGGCGGCTGGGCGCGCGACGCTTTCATGCTGACGCCCGACGGCACGGCGATGCCGTGCCACGCGGCGGCGTCTATTCCGCATCTCAGCTTTCCGAACGCTGCGCACGAACGCCGCTGGCCGAGATCTGGGAGGATTCGCCGGCCTTCAACGCCTTTCGCGGCTTCGACTGGATGCGCGAGCCGTGCCGCAGTTGCGAGCGCAAGGAGATCGACTTCGGCGGCTGCCGCTGCCAGGCGATGAAGCTGGCCGGCGATGCCGCCGCGACAGATCCGGCCTGTTCGCTCTCGCCATTGCACCAGCGCATACTGGCGCTGGCCGAAGAGGAGTCCGCGTCAGGGCAGGGCGACGTGACCTATCGGCGGATCGGGGTCGTGGAACCAGCGTAAAACTTTCGGCGCGCAGCAAACTCCAGTCGATCGCTTGTTGAAATCTCCGCCCACCAAATATTGAGGATTCTAAGTGGCAGGTGGGTCAGCTACGCTAGCACTTGTGATTCGAGGCCGTTGTCATGTCGCGCGGCCGGATCGTCGCGAAGCGGAGACGGCAGACTATCATGGCCCAGCAGGCAGGCAGCGCAGCCCAGCGCGAACCCTCCATGGAGGAAATTCTCGCCTCCATCCGTCGCATCATCGAAGACAACGAGCCGCCGAAGCCGGAGCCGGATTACGCGGAAACCGCCATCGGCCCGGCGGCGAACGATCCCGCGCCATTCGAGGTTTTTGGCAAGGCGCCCGAGCCGGAGGTCAAGATCGAAGCGCCGATCGTCGAGCCCGAGTTGGAAGCAATACTGGATCAGGGCGTGGTGATCGAAGAGCCGGCGCTCGATATGTCTGCCTTCAGCGAGGCGATCGAGGAAGAGACCCGCCGCGCTGCCGACCCGCAATGGGACATCGCCGCGCTGCGTTCACTGGACGAGCGCTTCGTCGCGCACGCGTCGAAGCCTGGCTGCCGAACTTCCGCCGGCGCCAGCCCTCGCGTCGGAGCGACGTCGCGGTGGAGTCCAAGCCGGCGATCCTCTCCGAGCACACCGGCCGCCAGGTCGCGGCATCCTTCGGTGAATTGTCGGAGGCCTTTGCCGCCAGCCGTCGCCGCAGCTTCGATGAAGTCGCGGAGGAAATGATGCGGCCAATGCTGCAGGACTGGTTGGACAACAATTTGCCAACGCTCGTCGAGCGCCTTGTGCGCGAAGAAATCGAGCGGGTGGCGCGCGGCAGCTGACCTTTAGGTCGATCGTCGGTGGACGCCGCCTTCGGGCGGCGTTTTTCGTTGTGAGCGGCCATATTTCTTTGCGCGTTTGCGGCAGTGCTCGTCGTTTGACATGGCGCGTTTCGTTTATCTTGGCGTAGGCGGGCAATGCCCCTCCGGCTTCACGCCGACGCGGCCAACAGCAGCGCCGCGAGGCTAAGTACGCTAGCCCAGCGCGTCAAGTCGGCTCGCCCCCTGCTGTTGACTTGCCACAACCCATTCGCTTTACACGGGCGACACAAAAAATCAGGCAGTCCCATGCTGGAAAAGAATTACGACGCGAAAAGCGTCGAACCGCGCATCGTCAAACTCTGGGAAGACGCGGACGCCTTCCGCGCCGGCGCCGGCTCGGAACCGGGCGCCGAGGCCTTCACCATCGTGATCCCGCCGCCGAACGTCACCGGCTCGCTGCATATGGGCCATGCCCTCAACAACACGCTGCAGGACATTCTGGTCCGCTTCGAGCGCATGCGCGGCAAGAACGTGCTGTGGCAGCCGGGCATGGACCATGCCGGCATCGCCACCCAGATGGTCGTCGAGCGCCAGTTGATGGAGCGCCAGCAGCACCGGCGCGACCTCGGCCGCGAAAAGTTCATCGACAAGGTCTGGGAGTGGAAGGACGAATCCGGCGGCATCATCTTCAACCAGTTGAAGCGCCTCGGCGCATCCTGCGACTGGTCGCGCGAACGCTTCACCATGGACGAGGGTCTTTCCAAGGCCGTCATCGAAGTGTTCGTGTCGCTGCACAAGCAAGGGCTGGTCTACAAGGATAAGCGGCTGGTCAGCTGGGACCCGAAACTGCAGACGGCGATCTCGGATATCGAGGTCGAGCAGATCGAGATCGACGGCAATCTCTGGCATTTCCGCTATCCGGTCGAGGGCAAGACTTTCGACCCCGAAGATGCCTCGACCTTCATCACCGTCGCGACGACGCGGCCGGAAACGATGCTGGGCGACACCGGCGTTGCCGTCCACCCGGACGACGAGCGATTTGCCAAGCTGGTCGGCAAGAACGTGATCCTGCCGATCGTCGGCCGTCGCATCCCGGTCGTCGCCGACACCTATTCCGATCCCGAGAAGGGCACCGGCGCGGTGAAGATCACGCCGGCGCACGACTTCAACGATTTCGAGGTCGGCCGTCGACACAAGCTGCCGGCGATCAACATCCTGACCGTCGAGGCGGACATAAACATCAACGATAACGAGGACTTCCTGACGGGCGTTGACTCGACGCCGGAGCGACAGGCGCTGTGGGATCGCCTGCACGGCCAGGACCGTTTCGAGGCCCGCAAGCGCATCGTCCAGATGATGGAGGAGGGCGGTTATCTCGCCAAGGTCGAGCCGCACCGCCACGCCGTGCCGCATGGCGACCGCGGCGGCGTGCCGATCGAGCCGTTCCTGACCGACCAGTGGTATGTCAACGCGGCCGAATTGGCCAAGGCCGCGATATCATCTGTTCGCCAAGGCCGCACGAAGATTCATCCCGAAGACCTGGGAGAAGACCTATTACGACTGGATGGAGAACATCCAGCCCTGGTGCGTCTCGCGCCAGCTCTGGTGGGGTCACCAGATCCCGGCCTGGTACGGACCGGACGGCCATGTCTTCGTCGAGCGCACCGAGGAAGAGGCGCTCGATGCCGCCATCCAGCACTACCTTGCGCATGAAGGCGCCTGGAAGGCCTGGGTCGAGGACAAGCTGGAGAACTTTGCAGCCGGGCGAGATCCTGACCCGCGACGAGGATGTGCTCGACACCTGGTTCTCGTCGGCGTTGTGGCCGTTCTCGACGCTCGGCTGGCCGGACGAAACGCCGGAACTCGACACCTATTATCCCGACCAGCGTGCTGGTTACCGGCTTCGACATCATCTTCTTCTGGGTTGCCCGCATGATGATGATGGGCGACCACTTCATGGGCAAGGAGCCGTTCCACACGGTCTATGTGCATGCGCTGGTTCGCGACAAGAACGGCGCCAAGATGTCGAAGTCGAAAGGCAACGTCATCGATCCGCTGGAGCTGATGGACGAGTACGGCGCGGATGCTCTGCGCTTTACGCTCGCCATCATGGCTGCGCAGGGCAGGGACGTGAAGCTCGATCCCGCACGTATCGCCGGCTATCGCAACTTCGGCACCAAGCTGTGGAATGCCACGCGCTTTGCCGAAATGAACGGCGCTGCGCGCAACGACGCGCTCTGGCTGAACGAAGCCAAGCTGCCGGTGAACCGCTGGATCCTGACCGAACTGACGCGCGCCGCGCGCGAGGTCACCGACGGGCTGACGAGCTATCGCTTCAATGACGCTGCGGCCGCCGCCTATCGTTTTGTCTGGAACAATTTCTGCGACTGGTATCTCGAGCTGCTCAAGCCGGTCTTCATGGGCTCGGACGAGGCAGCCAAGGCCGAAAGCCAGGCCTGCGCGGCCTATGTGCTCGACGAGATCTACAAGCTTCTGCACCCGTTCATGCCGTTTATGACGGAAGAGCTGTGGGGCGTCACGGCCGGCGAGCAGGGCGAGCGCACGACGCTGCTTTGCCACGCGGCGTGGCCGCAGCCGGATTTCGAGGACAAGGAAGCGGCGGCCGACATCAACTGGCTGATCGACGTCGTCTCAGGCATCCGCTCGGTGCGCTCGGAAATGAACGTGCCCGCCGCAGCCGTTGCGCCTCTTGTCGTGGTCGGCGCCGATGCGACAACGAAGGCTCGTCTGGCTCGCCACGACAGCGCGCTGAAGCGGCTGGCCCGCGTTGGCGGGATTACCGCAGCGCCGACGGCGCCGAAAGCGTCGGCGCAGATCGTCGTCGGCGAGGCGACGCTTTGCATTCCGCTCGGCGACCTGATCGACGTCGCCGCGGAAGCGGCGCGTTTGCAAAAGGAACTGGCCAAAACGACGGAGGAGATCGCCCGCTTGCACAAGAAGCTGTCGAACGAAAAATTCGTCGCCAACGCACGGGAAGAAGTGGTCGAGTCCGAGCGAGAGAAGCTAGCCGAGTATCGCGCCTTGCAGGAGAAGCTCAGCCAGGCGCAGGAGCGGCTCCGCGATACGAATTGATGTGCTTGTGAAGACTGATTCTAGTCTGCCGCAACGTCAAATTGTGCGGGTATATTCTTGCGGTTTCGGCGGGCATAACGCTGCGGAATATGGCGGCATAGGGGCATTTTATGCCCCATTGTTGCCTTAATGTAACAAGCCAGCATTTGAGGCCAATAGCCACAGATTTTGTGGCTTTTGCACCCGTTTGACGCCAATTATTGCCCGATTGAGGCTCATTTGCGGGCTAAATCGGGCATGCCTTGATGCCTTTGCCCCGTGCGTGCCGCAGCGTTTGGATTCGATTCAATCTTTCGCAGGGTTTGCGGCAGAAATTCATTCTTGCACAGGCAACGCTAACCCGTACTAGCTTGTGGCTACCTGTCGAGGGGGAGACCAATTAATGAAAAAGACCCATCTGAAGTCGCTGTGTGCTGCAGCTGTTGCGGTGGCGGCGCTCGTCGGATCGGCTCATGCCGGCGGCTTCTCGCGCGGCAATGCGGACACTGACATTCTGTTCGAGGAAGGCAATGTGAACCTGCGCATGGGCGCAACGTTCGTGAGCCCCTCGCGCAAATATTCGAAGAACCCGGTGCCCGGCCTCGTCGGCACGGACTATGCCGAATCCTACGTTGTTCCGTCGATCGCCGCGAAGTTCAACGTCACGGAAGCCGTCCGTTGCGCCCTGACAGCCGTCGAGAACAATGGTGGCAAGGCGCACTACGTCGTGCCGAACCGCTCGGGAAAAACGAACGAAGAGTTCGAGACGACCGAGTTTGGCGCGACCTGCGGCGTCAAATTCCAGGCTGGTCCCGGCAATTTCTGGGTCCTGGGCGGCGCGTTCGCTGAAAAGTTCGACTACGATCGCCAGAACGATTTTTCGTCGCTGGGCTTGCCGACGGCCGAACTGACGCTTGAAGGCCAGGAATATGGTTTCCGCGCTGGCGTCGCTTACGAAATCCCCGACATCGCGCTGCGCGCTCAATTGATGTACCGCTCGGGCACATCCTATGGCGCCGAGGGCAATCTGGCTGCTCCGGCAGGCATTCTGTGCGCCCGCACCGGCGATCCGCAGCTGTGCGGCCTGCCGGCCAACTTGAAGGTCGACGTTCCTTCGGTAGGCGACGGTGACCTGCCGCAGAGCGTTGAGCTGAAACTGCAGTCGGGTATTGCGCCGGGCTGGCTGGCTTTCGGTTCCGTCAAATGGGCGGACTGGAGCGTCACGGAATCGCTCGACGTTTCGTCGGTTTCCGGCATCCCGATCAGCCAGGATCTGTATTTCTGGAAGGACGGCTGGACCGTGACGGGCGGCGTTGGCCACGCGTTCAACGATCGCCTCTCCGGCGTTGCAGCACTGACCTGGGACAGCGGCGTGGGCACGGGCTACGACCTGACGAGCGACACCTGGACGCTGTCGGTTGGCGGCTCGATGAAGGACACGCTGGGCGGCGAGCTGCGCGGCGGCGTCGGCGTCTCCTACCTGACGTCGGCTGCCGAAGACAAATATTTCTCGTCCACCGGCGCGGACCTGAACCAGGCCGTCGACGATGGTTGGGCTTTCGCTTTCAACATTGGCTACGCAGTCAAGTGGTAAGCTGAAAGGCTCACTCTAAACGCCTCGGAATGCCCGGCTTTGCCGGGCATTTTCTTTTTGGAATTCAACTGGATATGACGTCCTGCCCTAGTCCGGGCAGTTGTCTTTGGCGTGCGAATTTCGTGACGTTTCTGCAACAGTTTCGCAGCACCCATTCGGCCACCTTGGCCAACCGCCCAAATCGCCGCTTTCCCGCCATAAACCCGGAGCACTCGAAATAGGGTAGGCATCCAAGAAGGGTGTCCAAAGAACAATAGCCGTGCTTCGCGGCAAGGGAAGAATGGACGCCAGGTCAATCTCAAAGGCCAAGCTGCCCAGCCGTCACGTGACGGTAGGGCCGGCGCGCGCGCCCCACCGGTCCTATCTCTATGCGATGGGTCTTTCGGCGGCCGAGATCGCGCAGCCTTTGGTCGGCGTCGCGAGCTGCTGGAACGAGGCGGCGCCCTGCAACATATCGCTGATGCGCCAGGCGCAGGTGGTGAAGAAGGGCGTTGCAGCCGCCAACGGCACGCCGCGCGAATTCTGCACGATCACCGTGACCGACGGCATCGCCATGGGTCACCAGGGCATGAAGTCGTCGCTGGTGTCGCGCGAAGTGATCGCCGACTCTGTCGAACTCACCATGCGCGGCCATTGCTATGACGCGTTGGTCGGCCTTGCCGGTTGCGACAAGTCGCTGCCGGGCATGATGATGGCGATGGTGCGCCTCAACGTGCCGTCGGTCTTCATCTATGGCGGTTCGATCCTGCCGGGCAGCTATCGCGGCCGGCAGATCACGGTGCAGGACGTCTTCGAGGCCGTCGGCCAACATTCGGTCGGCACGATCAGCGACGCCGATCTGCTCGAGGTCGAGCAGAACGCTTGTCCTTCGGCTGGCTCCTGCGGCGCACAGTTCACCGCCAACACCATGGCGACGGTCGCCGAGGCGATCGGTCTGGCGCTGCCCTATTCCTGCGGTGCGCCGGCGCCCTACGAGATGCGCGACCGCTTCAACTTCGCCTCGGGCGAAAAGGTGATGGAACTCATCGCCAAGAACATCCGGCCGCGCGACATCGTCACGCGCAAGGCGCTGGAAAACGCGGCAGCGGTCGTGTCGGCAACCGGCGGCTCGACCAATGGCGCGCTGCATCTGCCGGCGATCGCGCACGAGGCCGGGATAAAGTTCGATCTGTTCGATGTGGCCGAGATTTTCGCCCGCACGCCGTACATGGCCGACCTGAAGCCAGGCGGCAAATATGTCGCCAAGGATATGTTCGAGGCCGGCGGCATTCCGCTCTTGATGAAGACCATGCTCGACCATGGCTATCTGCACGGCGACTGCTTGACGGTGACTGGCCGCACTTTGGCCGAAAACATGGAACACGTTGCCTGGAACGACGGCCAGGATGTCGTGCGCCCAGCCAACAATCCGATCACCAAGACCGGCGGTGTTGTCGGGCTCAAGGGCAACCTGGCTCCGGAAGGCGCGATCGTGAAGGTCGCCGGCATGTCGGAGCTGAAATTCACCGGTCCGGCGCGCTGTTTCGATTCGGAAGAGGAGTGCTTCGAGGCGGTCACCCATCGCGCCTACAAGGAAGGAGACGTCCTGGTCATCCGCTATGAAGGTCCGAAAGGCGGACCGGGCATGCGGGAGATGCTGTCGACCACCGCTGCGCTGTACGGGCAGGGGATGGGCGGCAAGGTGGCGCTGATCACCGACGGACGTTTTTCCGGCGCGACGCGCGGCTTCTGCATCGGCCATGTCGGGCCGGAGGCGGCGGTCGGCGGACCGATCGGATTGCTGCGGGATGGCGACATGATCACCATCGACGCCGTCAACGGAACACTCGATGTGGCGCTCTCCGACGAGGAGCTGAAGGCCAGAGCAACGAAATGGAAACCGCGCACGACCGACTATCAGTCCGGCGCGATATGGAAATACGCCCAGACGGTGGGTCCGGCGCGCGATGGCGCGGTGACCCACCCCGGTGGCGCGAAAGAAACGCACTGCTATGCGGATATTTGAGTTCGTACGGGTCGTTGCCCTGTCTGGCGTTGCCACAATCGGCGTGGCGGGCGGAGCTTTGGCATTTGATGACAAGGTGTTCGACGACAAGTGCTCGAACGAGGTGAAGGAAAAGTCGAGCCCCTGGGCGGTGTTCCAGTTCGGCTTCTCGGCCTACAAGAACGGCCATAAGGACCAGGCTGCCTTCGCCTATCGCTGCGCGTCGGAGAACGGCCAGATCGGCGCCACCTGGAAGCTCGCGCGCATGTATGCGCAGGGCGACGGCGTCGACCAGAACGATTACGAGGCGTTTAAATTCTACAGCGAACTGGTCGAGCGCGATGTCGAGTTCGGCTCACCCGAAGCGAGCTACGTGTCGGATGCGCTGGTGGCGCTCGGCGACTATGTGAAGCGCGGCATTCCCGGCAGCCCGGTCGAGCCCGATCCGGTCGCGGCGCAGGAATATTACATGCGCGCCGCCGCCAACTATCGCAACCCGACCGCGCAGTATGAACTCGGCCGCATGATGCTGGATGACGAGGGCCGTTCGAAGTCGCGCGTGCGCCAGGCTGCGCGCTGGCTGCAGCTTGCGGCCGAAAAGGGCCATGCCGGCGCGCAGGCGACACTCGGCAATCTGTTGTTTCAGAGCGGCAAGGCCGTCCGGGGCCTTGCCATGATGACGGCCGCCTTGCAGCGCGCTGCTCCCGGCGATCGGCCGTGGATACGCTCGATGCAGGAAGAAGCCTTCGCGTTGACCGACGAGGACCAGCGCCGCAAGGCGATCGAAATGTCGGACGAGATCCTGACCACCAAGGATTGAGCTTTTGCTCCGCCGTTACTCCGGCTTTGTGGTCTGACTTCTTACTTCAGCGACGCCAGCAGCGCTTCCGCCTCAGCAAGGTTCTGTGTCGAGAGCGCAATGAGTTCGTCCAGCTTTTGCGCGCGGAAAACGGTGAGCGCGCTCTGGCAGGTAGCGATTGCCTCTTCCGCCAAAGCCCGGTCCTTCTTCATTGCGCCAAGGTCGGTCAGCACGTCGCACAGGCTGTCCTCTGTGTAGGCGACGGCAGGCACCGCCTTGATCGACTTCTGCACGGCGACGGCCTCGCGCAGGATGGGCACTGCCTCCTCGAAGCGCGCGGGGTTCTTCTCGGCGCGGCCGGCCAGCGTCAGCGCATAGCCGATCTCGTTCTGGTAGGTCGCCCATTTGTCGGGATCGCGGTCGCGGCCGACGAAATCGGCCAGCGCCTTGTTGACGGCAATAGTCTCGTCGTACACGGCCTGCTCGGGCGCGCGTGCGCCGATGATGCCGAGCACACGGGCAAGGTCGCCTTGATTGCGCGCCCAGTCGTCCGGCGACCGGTCGCGGGTGCGGACATTGCCGAGCGCGCGGTATATGTCGGCCGAGCGTTTCAAGAATGGCAACGTCGTTGGCGTAGTAACCAAGCGTCGACAGGGCGCCGGCCAGGTTGGTCTGGTTGCGGCCCCATTCGTCCGGGTTTGTCTCGCGGCCGGCGATCGACAATGCCTCTTCATAGGCCTTGACTGCACGGCGCAGCATCGGCTGGTCGCCGGATGGGCTGCCGGCCATCAAAAGCGCGTTACCGAGTTCGCCCTGCAGCTGCGCCCAGCGCGAGCGGTCGGGCCGTTCCGCATAGATCGGAATCGCACCTTCGAGCGCGGCGGCGGCTTTGGCGTAGTAGGATGCGTCACCGGTGGAGCTGGCCGAGTAATAGTAGGCGTTGGCAAGTTCCGTCTGAAGCTGCGCCCAATCCTGCGGCACGGCGTCCTTCGAGTAGAAGGGCAGGGCGGATTCCAGCGCAATCGCCGCAGCTGGAAAATGTGAACCTTCCCCACTGCGCGCGCCGAGAAAGATAAGGACGTGCCCGAGACCCCAGCGCGTCGCGGCCACGATCTCCGGCGTTTCATGCTTCGGCTGCACCTCCAGTGCTTGCCGGTAGACGGTCGGCTGAGCGCGTCAGCGCCTCGACGCCGCCATCGCCCTTGCCGTACATCATCAATGCATAGCCAAGGCGGTACATGGTGCGGCCCCAGTCGCGCGGGCTCTCGTCGCGCTTGCGCACGGTGAGCGCAGCGTCATAAGCGGCGATGGCTTCGCGCAAGATATTGCCGTCCTGGGCGCGGTCACCCCAGTTGGCCAGCGTGTTGCCGAGATTGAATTGGACATCGCCGAATTCGTTCGGCGCGGCGGCGGCCGTGTAGACTTCGGCAGATTCGCGGTAAGTGGCGACCGCCCTCGCGAACTCGGCCATGTCGCCGTTTCTTTCGGCGATATTGGAGTAGACGCCGGCGACGATTGAGCTTGGTCGAGGCCCAGTCGAGCGGCACCAGCTCGCGTTTGTATTCGCTGAGCGCGGCGTCGTAGGCCTTCGCTGCCTCCTGCAAGACCGCGATCGAATTTTCTTTCGTGCCGAGACGGGCAAGCGCATTGCCGAGCGTGAACTGGCCGTTGGCCCAGTTCACCGCGGCGCGCTCACGTGTCCAGGCGCTCAGCGCATCTTCGGCCGCCTTGCGGGCGTTCTGCAGCGCGTCGATCTCGCCATTGATCTCGCCGATCGAAAGCCAGGCGGAACTCAAATTGTTGTTGATCGTCGCCCACTGGCCGGGCGCGCGCTCCTTGGTCAGCTCAAGCATCGCCTGTTCATAGGCGGCGACGGATTGTTCCAGCATCGGCACGTCGCGCTCGCGCGTGCCGAGGCGCGAATAGACCGCGCCGAGATTGACCTGGCTTTCGGCCCAATCGATCGGATGTTTGTCGCGGGTGTAGACGCTGAGCGCGGCCTCATGGGCCTTGATCGACTCGCGAAAACTGTCTGGCGGAATCTGCCGCTCGCCGAGTTCGGACAGCAGGACGCCGAGATTGCGCTGGCTGGCCGCCCACTCGACCGCATTCTTGTCGCGCGATTGCACCGACAGCGCATCGCGCAGCAGGCCGACAGCCTTTTCGAGCAGCGCGGTGCCATTTTCGCGCTGGCCGAGACGCCAGTAGACGGTCGCGAGATTGCCGACGGTGGAGGCCCAGTCTTCCGGCGATTTCTCGCGGGTGTAGACGGTCAGCGCCGCCTCATAAGCCTTGACCGACTTGTCGAGATTGTCGCGCGTCGGCCTCACGCTCGCCGAGCGTCGAACGGCGGCGGCATAATTGTTCTGCACGGCCGCCCAGTCTCGCGGGTCCTTGGCCTTGTCGGTCAGCGACAGCGTTTTTTCATAGGCTGCGATCGACTGGATTAGGAACGCGTTGTCGCCGGAGAACTTGCCGTGTTCGAGCAGCGCGCCGGCTTCGCGCGCCTTGTAAAGCTGTGCTGCAGTATCGTCCCAACGCTCGACCTGTTCAAAAGCCTTGGCATAATCCTGCGCGGCCTTGAGATAGTCGAACGACAGCTCATAGGTGCGGGCGCTGTCATAAAAGACGTCGGCGAATTCGAGCCGGCGCTTCTTGATGTCGGATTCCGCCTGGTCGACCGTCTTGGCGACTTCGGTGACACGCGCCTTGGCCTGCTCGTGAAAGCGCTGCGCGGCCTCCAGTGCGCCTTCACGCAGCGCTTGGCCGGCCAGCTCCGACAATCGCCGAATCTCGGGATCGGTGCTTTTGATGGCCGCACTTTCCGCCAGCACGCCCTTCAGCCGTTCGGTCTGGCCGCGCAATGTCTCTTCGAGCTTTTGCGGATCGGACGGCGTTTCCGCGCCGAGCGCCTTGAGCATGGCGTAGAGGGCGTCCATCGGCACGCCGTCCGTCGAGGCGACTGTTTCGATGGCGCGGCGGGTGGCATCGGGCAGGGCGGAGATCGTAACCAGCAAGCCGCGGCGTTCGGTCAAGAATCTCGCCGTCCGCGCCGGTTGGCTGGTCAGGCGCCTCGCCGAAATAGAGCAGGCGGCGCAGGCTCTCGTTCATCCAGGGCCGCTGCTTGCCGCCGGTCTTGAGATAGACCTCCTCGGTGACCATGCGCATCACCATGCCGAACTCCTCGCCGGACATGGCCGAGAGATGGCGCAGCACGGCGGCGGCGTAGGGGCTGTTCTCGCCGGGCTGGCCGTCGAGCGCCACTTTTCCGGGCTCGGCAGCAAAGGAAATCACCGTACCGAGGCTGTCGTCGGTCGCCGGCTGGTCGGTCACAGGCTGCTTGTTGAGCGCTGCGGCGCCGCGCGATTCGCCCAAGCCTGCATTACCGACAGGAACGGGCTCGGCGCCGGGATCGAGCCGCACCATTGCTCCCGGCGGAAACGGGTTGTTGCGGCAGGCATCGAGCATGACGATGACCACCGGTACCTTGGCTTTCAGTTCGGCAATCAGGCCGGAAACCGGCACCAGCTTTTCGCCGGCGTCTTCGAGCGCCGAGAGGTCGGCATCGACCGGCACGATGAAGTTTTCGCCGCCGGCCTCGATGCCGTGGCCGGAATAATAGAGCACCGCGACATCGGCTTCTTCGGCGTCTTCGGCAAAACGCTCGAGGTCGCGCTTCAGGCGCTTGGCGTCGCGGTCCGAACTGGTCGTTGGTGTCGAAGCCGAGCTCGGTGAGCAGATCCTCGACGCCGCGCGCGTCGTTCTCGGGATTGGTGAGCTTCGACAGATGTTCGTATTCGCCATTGCCGATGACGAGGGCGATGCCCTTGAGTTCATCCTGGGCGAGCGCCGGCTGCGCGAGCAACAGCATGGCGCAAAGCCACGCGGCGGCAAGCCACCGGCTGAACGTCGACAGTAGAAGCCCCACGCTTCTCATGTGAAAAAATCCCAAAGCCCGGAAGGCCTATCGCCGGATTTTCCGTCAAGATGATGGCGAGGAGGTTAAGAATACTGGTGCTTGCGCTGCCCCGTCCGACGGGACAGAGGGGCGGCGTCAGCTGCCTTACGCCGCCATGTCCAGCTCGATCGCCACCGGCACGTGGTCGGACGGTTTTTCCCATGCCCGCACGTGCTTTTCGACCGACGCGCTGCGCAGCCGGTTGGCGGCTTCGGGCGTCAGCAGCAGATGGTCGATGCGGATGCCGTTATTTTTCTGCCAGGCGCCGGCCTGATAGTCCCAGAATGTGTAGACGCCGGGATCGTCCGTCGTGGCGCGCACGGCCTCGGTGAGGCCCAGCGCGCAGAGGCGGCGAAACGCCTGGCGGGTCTCCGGCTGGAATAGCGCGTCGTTGACCCAGTTCTCGGGAAAACGCGCATCTTCCGGCTCGGGAATGACGTTGTAGTCGCCAGCCAGCACCAGCGGCTCCTCAAGCAGCAGCCGCTCGGTCGCCCAGCGCTCCAGCCGCGCCATCCAGGACAGCTTGTACGGGAAACTTTACCTCGTCGGTGATCGGGTTGCCGTTGGGCAGATAGAGCGACACGACCCTGAGCGCGCCGCGCGGCGTCGAAAACACGCCTTCGATGAAGCGCGCCTGCTCGTCGGCATCGTTGCCCGGCAGACCGCGATTGACCTCGTCGAAAGGCAGTTTCGACAGAAGCGCTACGCCATTAAAACCCTTCTGGCCGTTGGTCTCGACATTGTAGCCCAGCGCCTCGATCTCGGCGCGCGGGAACTGGTCGTCGGCCGACTTGATCTCTTGCAGACAGACGATGTCGGGCGCGCTTTCGGTCAGCCAATGCGTGAGGTTGCCGATGCGGGCGCGAACGCCATTGATGTTCCAGGTGACGATCTTCATGCGCGCTGCGTAGCATGACGGCGGCCAGCAAGAGTCAGAGGGAAATGTCAGGAGCAAGGTAGCGTACGATACTGCCATTGCCCCCATCGGCCAGTGCTTATGAACGAACGCCCCCTCACCCGGCCTCCGCTTCGCTCGGCCACCCTCTCCCCGGCGGGGAGAGGAGGTTCGCCAGCGCTGCCGGCAGTCGTTGACGGGAGAGGCGCAACCCTCGCCGATCTCCTCTCCCCAGCGGGGAGAGGGTGGCCGAGCGAAGCGGAGGCCGGGTGAGGGGGCGTTTGCGACAGATCTCGGCAGGTCATGCGAGCGGCGCGACAAGTTGCGTCCTATCGCGCCGCCGGTCTTTCCAGCTTCAGGCCGGGTTCGCCGCCATGCCAGCCTTGCTGGCGCGCAGGCCGTAGTAGATGACGCCGGAGATCGCCACGCCGAAGAACCAGCCATAGACGCCCCACCAGGCCGGCATGATGGTGGTAAGCCCGGGCAGGATCGACGAGAACAGGATGCCGATGCCGGCGGCGATCAAGCGCGTTCACATGCCAGCCGCTCTGGAAGCGGAACTCGCCGTCCTCGCGGTAGAGCGCTTCGACGTTCACGCGGCCTTTGCGGATCAGGTAGTAGTCGACCATCATCACGCCGAAGATCGGACCCATCGTGTTGCCGATCATGTTGACGAAATGCGCCGCGCCGCTTTCCCAAGGCGCGAAGGGATAAAGCACCAGCGCGATCAAGCGCCGCGATGTAGCCGCCCTTCTTGAAGTCGATATGTTTTGGGAAGACGTTGGCGAAGTCGAAGGCCGGCGAGACGAAGTTCGCGACCACGTTGATGCCGAGCGTCGCCACCGCGAAGGTGAGCGCGGCAAGTAGCGGCCAGGAACACGCTGTCGAATTTGGCCGAGATCTGGTCGGGGTGCAGCAGCACTTCGCCGTAGACGTTGAAGGCGGCGATGGTGGTGACGCCGGCGACCAGCGAGAACAGGATCAGGTTGACCGGCAGGCCCCAGACGTTGCCGATCGTCAGCTGCCGCTCGTTCGGGCAGTAGCGCGAGAAATCGCAGAAGTTGAGATAGAGCGCCGAGAAGTAGGTGACCCAGATCGCGGCGACGGCAGCAGCGCGGCGAAGGAACCAGGCACGCCCGGCACGCCGGCGTCCTTGGTCTTCTCCAGCAGCACGTCCATCGGGATGGTGTGGTTGAAGCGAGAAGCCGCCGGCCTTGACGCACGAGATAGATGGCGAGCAGCAGCATCATCACCCAGACGGCCGGACCGGCCCAATCCTGGAATTTGCGCACCGTCTCCATGCCGTTCTGGATGATCAGCAGTTGCAGCGCCCCAGATGACGACGTAGCAGATCACCTCCAGGGTGGAGTGGCCGAGCATGTGGCTCGACTGATGGAACTGCAGCATGCCTTCGTTGCGGATGAGCAAGGCGACGATCGCGCCGGACGCGGCGGCAGTCTGCGCGCCGTACCAGAAGCAGGCGACGATGGCGCGCACGATGGCCGGAAAATTCGCACCCCAGATGCCGAACGAGGCGCGGGCAAGAACGGGGAAGGGCACGCCAGTGCGCACGCCGGCGACGCCGACCATGTGCATCAGGAAAAAGATGATCAGCGAGCCGATGCCGATGGCGATGAGGAAGTTGACGAAGCTGCCGCAGAAGAGAAACAGGCTGGCGGCGAGGTAGTAGCCCCAGAGGCTGTGCACGTCCGACGTCCAGACGTTGAAGATGGAAAACGCGCCCCAATTGCGTTCTTTCGCCGGGGCGAGGTCTTCATTGTAAAGTTGCGGTGATGCACCGGGCGGTATCGTCATGGTGTTCCCCTTCCTGACGTGAGTGACCGTAATGCTTACGCAGGGTGAGGTTCCGGGCGGTGCCGGCTGTCAATGAATGTCAGTGCCGGCTAATGGAGCGTGGCCAAAACTGGTCTCGATCAAGCCGATCGAATGAGCGGTCGTCGCGATCGCAATGAAAACAAGGCGTTGGAAGCGCTGGTTCAGCTTTCAAGAAGGCACCTTTCGCAAAAGCCATACAAGACTTTCAATTCTGCATTGAAAATCTTGCAGTGCAAAACCGGCCTGCTTGCCGCAGGCTGCGCGAACACAACGCACGATCCGCAGCGAGCTTCACGCTGAGTTGTCCGCTCCTGGTTGCGACTTTCGCCCAAAACTCCAGATCATTTCAAACTGGAACGGAGGTAGTGCGGCGGCGCGAATACGGTCATCCTAAAACATCCCGCCGCGAGGAATTTCGAGGAGGCTGCGGGTTTGGAACGGGAGAAAACCATGTCGTCAACAGTCCACCCTGTGGACGAGGTGTTGCCGCTGCCGCGCCTGGCAGCACTTGGGATGCAGCACGTCCTCGTCATGTACGCCGGCGCGATTGCGGTGCCGCTCATCGTCGGCCGCGCCTTGAACCTGACCCCGCAGGAGGTCGCCTTTCTGATCTCGGCGGACCTGTTCTGCTGCGGCCTCGTCACCATCATCCAGTCTTTCGGCGCCACCCAGTGGTTCGGCATCAAGATGCCGGTCATGATGGGCGTCACCTTCGCCGCCGTCGGCCCGATGGTGGCCATCGCACTGGGAAATCCGGGTCCGGACGGCGCCAGGATCCTGTTCGGGTCGATCATCGCCGCCGGCGCAATCGGCATTCTGATCGCGCCTCTTGGCGGGCAAAATGCTGCGTTTCTTTCCCCCTGTGGTGACCGGAACCATTATCCTCGTCATCGGCGTGTCCTTGATGCGTGTCGGCATCAACTGGGTCTTCGGCCTGCCCTTTGGCCCGACCGCGCCGAAGATCGTCGATCCGGCCCAGGCTGAATGGCTGAAGACGGTGACCGATCTTGCGGGCCAGGCGGGCTCGGCGATCCCGGCCATCCCCGGCAAGCTGGCTTTGGTCCCGACGATTGAAAACGCCGCCTATGCGCCACTGTCGCATATCGGCATTGCCGGCGTTGTTTTGGTGTCGATCCTGCTGATCGCAAAGTTCGGCCGCGGCTTCGTCGCCAACATCGCCGTTCTGCTCGGCATCATCATCGGCGCGACGATAACCGCGGCGCTCGGCATGATGCATTTCGATAAGATGGGTGAAGCCGGCTGGTTCGCGTTCATCACGCCGTTTCATTTCGGCATGCCGATCTTCGATCCGGTGCTGATCGTCACCATGGTGCTGGTCATGATCGTGACGTTCATCGAATCGACCGGCATGTTTCTGGCGCTGGCCGATTTGACCGATCGCGAGATCACGCCGAAATCGCTGAATGCCGGCCTGCGCACCGATGGGCTCGGCACGGTGATCGGCGGCATCTTCAACACTTTCCCCTACACCAGCTTCTCGCAGAATGTCGGCCTCGTCGGCGTCACTGGCGTGAAGAGCCGCTTCGTCTGCGTGGCAGCCGGCGTCATCCTGATCATCTTCGGCCTGGTGCCAAAGATGGGCGCGCTGGTGGAGTCGCTGCCGACCTTCGTGCTCGGCGGGGCTGGGCTGGTGATGTTCGGCATGGTTGCCGCGACCGGCATCCGCATCCTGAGCCATGTCGATTTCGCCAAGCGCCGCAACAACCTGTTTGTGGTGGCGGTGTCTCTCGGCCTCGGCATGGTTCCGCTGATTGCGCCGGACTTCAAGATGTGGCTGCCGCACGCGATCCATTCGCTGGTCGAGTCGGGCATCCTGCTCGCCACGCTCTCGGCGGTGATCCTGAACTTCTTCTTCAACGGCGCAACGCTGGATGAAGCCGAGGCAAAGGAAGCTGCCATGGCTGCCGAAGCGCACTGAGCATCGTCCACCTCACTCAATCAAAAGGCTCCGCTTCGGCGGGGCCTTTTTCTCTTGTCCTGCATTGCCTGTCAGGAGGCGGTTCTGGCCCTATGGGCAATCCTTGATGCGGGGCTTGGTCCAAGGCATGCCGATCGGACGCGGAGGAAAATCATGATCCTGATCGGCCAATACGACTCGTCCTTCGTGCGCCGGGTGGCCATAGCTCTAAGACTCTATGGCATTCCGTTCGAGCACAAGCCCTGGTCGATCACCGGCGATGCGGACAAGCTTCAGCAATACAATCCGCTGATCCGCGTGCCGACGCTGGTGCTGGACGATGGCGACGTGCTGATCGAGAGCAATCTCATCCTCGACTACATCGACGGCCTGGTTCCGGCCGCCAGGCGGCTTTACCCACAAGCCGAACCCGAACGGCACCGAGCGCTGCATGTCACGGCGCTCGCCACCGGCATGGCCGACAAGGGCGTTAGCCTGTTCTACGAAAAAGTGCTGCACAAGGAGGTGTCGCCGTTCTGGATCGACCGTTGTCGTTCCCAGATCATGACAGCGCTCGACAAACTCGATGCCGACCGCACCAGCCGCGACACGCCATACTGGTTTGGCGATACGATCGGCCATTGCGACATCGCGGTGGCCTGCGCGCTGCGCCATGCGACCGAGGCGCATCCCGGTCTGATCCCGATGGACGATTTTCCAGCGCTTCAGGCGCATTGTGCGAAGCTTGAGGCGCTGCCGGTGTTTCAGGAAATCAGCCAGCCCTTTGTCGCGCCGGCTTGAACGCCCGTGATTGCCCCCAAAACCGACGGATGCCGCAAAGCCGCCAGCAAAATTCGCTTGGCGAGCGTGACGGCGGCGAAGCTTGTGTGTTAATGCGCCGCCATCGCACCCGGACACGCAAGGGGACCATCCATGTCGCAGGCATCAGCGCTCAAGAACACCACGGACGGCTTCTTCACCGCGCCGCTCGAAGACGTCGATCCGGAGATTTTTGGCGCCATCCGCAAGGAGCTCGGCCGCCAGCGGCATGAGATCGAGCTGATCGCCTCGGAAAACATCGTCTCGCGCGCCGTGCTGGAGGCGCAAGGGTCGATCATGACCAACAAATATGCCGAGGGCTATCCGGGCAAGCGCTATTATGGCGGCTGCCAATATGTCGATATCGCCGAGGAACTGGCGATCGAGCGCGCGAAAAAGCTGTTCGACTGCAAATTCGCCAATGTGCAGCCGAACTCCGGCAGCCAGATGAACCAGGCAGTGTTCCTGGCGCTGCTCCAGCCCGGCGACACCTTTATGGGCCTCGATTTGAATTCGGGCGGCCACCTGACGCACGGTTCGCCGGTCAACATGTCCGGCAAATGGTTCAAGGTCGTCTCCTACGGCGTGCGCAAGGACGACCATCTGCTCGACATGGACGAGGTCGAGCGCCTGGCGCAGGAGAACAAGCCGAAGCTGATCCTGGCCGGCGGCACCGCCTATTCGCGCATCTGGGACTGGAAGCGGTTCCGCGAGATCGCCGACTCGGTCGGCGCCTATCTGATGGTCGACATGGCGCATATTGCCGGTCTCGTCGCCGGCGGCATGCATCCGTCGCCGCTGCCGCATGCGCATGTCGTGACCACGACCACGCACAAGAGCCTGCGCGGCCCGCGCGGCGGCATGATCCTCACCAATCACGAGGACATTGCCAAGAAGATCAATTCGGCGGTGTTCCCGGGCCTGCAGGGCGGCCCGCTGATGCATGTGATCGCCGCCAAGGCTGTCGCCTTCAAAGAGGCGCTGGAGCCGGAGTTCAAAAGCTACGCCAAGAACGTCGTCGCCAATGCCAAGACGCTGGCCTCGTCGCTTGCAGGAGACCGGTCTCGACATCGTTTCGAACGGCACCGACAACCATCTGATGCTGGTCGACCTGCGACCGAAAAACGCCACCGGCAAGCGCGCCGAGGCAGCGCTCGGCCGCGCCAACATCACCTGCAACAAGAACGGCATCCCGTTCGACCCCGAAAAGCCGTTCGTTACATCCGGCATCCGCCTCGGCACGCCGGCCGGCACGACACGCGGTTTCGGCCAGGCCGAATTCCGCGAGATCGGCAAGCTGATCGCCGAGGTGCTGGACGGGCTGAAGGTTGCCAATTCGGATGAGGGCAATGCGGCCGTCGAGGCCGCGGTGAAGGAAAAGGTCGTCAAGCTGACCGAGCGCTTTCCGATGTATCCGTATTTGGGGTGAGTTTAGGAGCGCCGGCTTGGCGCTCCTTTGATTTCGGATGAAAAGCGACTAAGTGCTTGGTCAGATTCGAACCTGACCAGGTGCCATGCGCTGTCCTTACTGCCAGTCGGAAGACACACAGGTGAAAGATTCGCGCCCCGCGGAAGATGGCGCTGCGATCCGCCGGCGGCGCGTCTGCCCGGATTGCGGTGGGCGCTTTACCACCTTCGAGCGCGTACAGCTGCGTGATCTCGTGGTGCTGAAGAAATCGGGCCGAAAGGTGCCGTTCAATCGCGACAAGCTGCTGCGCTCGGTCGAGATTGCCGTGCGCAAGCGCAACGTCGATCCGGAGCGCATCGATCGCGCGGTGACCGGCATCGTGCGCCAGCTCGAAAGCTCCGGCGAAACCGAAGTGCCGTCGGAAGAAGTTGGCCGGTTGGTGATGGAAGCGCTGAAATCGCTCGATGACGTCGCCTATGTGCGGTTTGCCTCGGTGTATCGCAATTTTCGCGAGGCCAAGGATTTCCACGACGTGCTTGGCGAATTGAAGGGCGAGGAAGAGTAGGCCGTCATGGATGGCGTCCAGTTGACCGCCGCCCAGGCCGCTCTTGACCGCCGTTTCATGGCGGCAGCCATCCGGCTGTCTCGAAAACATCTCGGCCTGACCGGCACAAACCCCTCCGTCGGCACGCTTATCGTGCGCGACGATGGCGATGGTCCTATCATCATAGGGCGTGGCGTCACCGCGATCGGCGGGCGACCGCACGCCGAGGCGGAAGCGCTGGCCGAAGCCGGCGAACGGGCGCGGGGCGCGACCGCCTATGTGACGCTGGAACCTTGTGCGCACCATGGACGCACGCCGCCATGCGCCAATGCCCTCGTGGCCGCCGGCATCAAACGTGTGGTCGGAGCAGCGACAGACCCTGACGATCGGGTGTCGGGCAAGGGCTACGCCATCCTGCGCGCCGCAGGCATCGAGGTGGTCGAAGGCGTGCTGGCGGCGGAAGCCGCCGACCAAATGGCTGGCTATCTGACTCGATCTCTGAAGAAGCGGCCGGAAGTGACTCTGAAACTTGCCATTTCGATTGACGGAATGATCGGCCGGCTGGGCGAGGGGCAGGTCGCGATCACCGGGCCGACCTCACGGGCGCAGGTGCATCTGATGCGGGCCGAAAGCGACGCGATCCTGGTTGGCATCAACACCGCCATTGCCGACAATCCGGAGCTGACTGCGCGGCTCGACGGACTGGCGAAGCGCTCGCCGATCCGGATCGTCCTTGATCCCAGTGCGCGGCTGCCAATCACATCCAAACTGGCCGAAAGCGCCTCTCAAACGCCCGTCTGGCTCGCAGCCTGTGGCGACGCAGACGCTGCGGCTCGGTCGGCGCTGCAGAAGGCTGGCGTGCGCATTCTTGCTGCCGAGCTTTATGATGGCCGGCTGGCGCTGCCGGAACTGCTCGACGATCTGGCCGGGCAGGGCGTCTCGACTGTATTGGTCGAGGGCGGAGCCGAGACCGCGCGCGCTTTTCTGATCGACGATCTTGTCGATCGCATCGTGCTGTTTCGTGGGCCGGGAACGGTAGGCGAGGGCGGCATTCCGGCGCCGATTAGCGCGGAGACGATACCGGAAGGGTTCCGGCTCATCGCGAGAGGCGCGTTTCGGCGACGACAATTATAGCGAATGGGCGAGGCCGCTCTGATGTTTACAGGTATCGTCACAGACGTTGGCACGGTCGGCAAGGTTTCGCCGCTGCCGGAAGGCATCCGGCTGCGCATCGAAACCGCTTATGACCCGGCAACGATCGACATTGGCGCCTCCATCTCTTGCGCGGGTGTATGCCTGACCGTCGTGACCCTGCCGGAAGGCGGCTCGAACGCGCGCTGGTTCGAGGTCGAGGCCTGGGAAGAGGCGCTGCGGCTGACGACGGCCTCGACTGGGGAAGCCGGCACACACATCAATCTCGAGCGCGCCTTGAAGATTGGCGACGAGCTCGGCGGCCATATCGTCTCGGGCCATGTCGACGGCATGGCGAAAATCGTGGCGCGTGAAGACGAAGGAGACGCCGTGCGCTTTACGCTGGAGGCGCCGCGCGAGCTGGCAAAATTCATTGCGCCGAAGGGGTCGGTGGCGCTGGATGGAACGTCATTGACGGTGAACAAGGTCGATGGCGACGCGTTTCGACGTGCTGCTGATCCACCATTCGCTGCAGGTCACGACATGGGGCGAGCGGCAGGCCGGCGACAGCGTCAATCTCGAAATCGATACGATGGCGCGCTATGCCGCGCGGCTGGTGGAGGCGGCCGAGCACGGGCTTTGAAGATAGACACAATCAACGCCAATCATTATGATTGGATGTGATTGCCGGAGGTCTTCAATGCAGACTCGTGTGCTCACCGCCCATATTCCTGTCAAGCTCGCTGACAAGGTAGACGAGCTGGCGAAACGCATCGATCGTCCGCGCGGCTGGGTCATGAAGCAGGCGTTGGCAAGCTGGGTCGAACGATGAGGAAGAGCGCTATCGATTGACTTTGCGAGGCGCTCGCCGAATGTGGATGCTGGCAAGGTTGTCGATGACGAGGCTGTGCAAGCTTGGTTGGACAGTCTTGATACGGACGCAACCTTTGCCGATGCCGCAACCCTAGTGAAGGTCAAGTGGAACAGCGAGGCGGTCAGAGACCTCGATCGCTTGCGGCGTTTCCTGACTGCGGTCAATCCTCGCGCTGCCAATCAGGCTGTGGCTAGCCTACGCCATACGCCGAAAAGACTTCTCGACCATCCGCGCCTTGGGATCAGGCTCGAAGAATTCGAGCATGCGCGAGGTTCGCCGGATAGTCGTCGGCAACTATGAGATGAGATACGAAATCGCCGGCGAGATTATCTTCATTCTTCATATTTGGCATGGCCGCGAGGATCGTTGACGGCATGGAGCAAGTAGCCGCTTGCCGATCAATGCCATTCGGCCTAAGTCACCGGCTTTCCGGAGACACCGATGGCCGAACACGCCGCGAACGCATTTCTGAAGCCTGAGAAGAAGGCGCATCTGTTGATCGTCGAAGCGCGCTTCTACGACGATCTGGCCGATGCCTTGCTGGCCGGCGCGAAGGCCGCGCTCGACGAGGCCGATGCGACCTATGACGTGATCACGGTGCCGGGCGCTCTCGAAGTGCCGGCGGTGATTTCTTTTGCGCTCGACGCGGAAACGGATGGCGGCAAAGCCTATGACGGCTTCGTTGCGCTGGGCACCGTGATCCGAGGCGAAACCTATCATTTCGAGATTGTCGCCAACGAATCGTCGCGTGGCCTGATGGACCTTTCCATTCAGGAATCACTGGCGATCGGCAACGGCATCCTGACCACCGAAAACCTGGAGCAGGCCTGGGCGCGCGCCCGCCAGTCAGAAGGCGACAAGGGCGGCTTTGCCGCCCGCGCCGCGCTGACGATGATCGCGCATCGCGAACGGCTGGAAAAGGGCCTTTGATCCTGTGACCGAGCCCGTTTCCACCACCCAGAACGGCCGCCAGGCGAACAAGCGCGGCGCTGCAAGGCTTGCCGCCGTGCAGGCGCTCTACCAGATGGACGTCGCCGGCAGCGGCTTGCTGGAGACAACGGCGGAATACGAGTCTTTCCGGCTCGGCAAGGAGGTCGACGGCGCAACCTATCGCGAGGCGGATGCGCAATGGTTCCGCGCGATCTTGTCGGGCGTCGTGGAAAACCAGAAGACGATCGACCCGGTGATCCGTAATTCATTGACCGAAGACTGGCCGCTGTCGCGGCTGGATTCGACCCTCAGGGCAATGCTGCGCGCCGGCGTCTATGAACTGATGAAGCGAGCGGATGTGCCGGTAGCCGTCATCGTTTCCGAATATGTCGATATTGCCAAGGCGTTCTACGAGGACGAAGAGCCAAAACTGGTCAATGCCGTGCTGGACCGCGTCGCCCGGCGCGTGCGCGGCGAAGGCCGCGGCAAGGACCCGACCTAAGCGCCTTGCAAGCTGACAGCCGAGCCCGGCGCCTGCGAAAGTCTCCTCAGATTCCAGCCAGATTGCAAAATGATCGAGCCGACCTTGCATAGGGCAAGATCGGCTCGGTGAGGTTAAGTGCTGACTTGGGCGCGGTCGTCGGTTTACTCGGTTTTGGTGATGAACCGCGATGGATGACGATCCATCACATTATCTTCCCAGCCGGCGATCTTGTTGGAGACCGCGTTCTTGAAGCTGTAGTACATCACCGGAATATTGCCGACGTCGTCCACCAGCACGCGCTCTGCTTGCGACAGAACCTCGAAGCGTTTTGCTGGATCGCCGGTGGTCGCCGCGGCTTCTTTCATGAGGCCGTCGAACTTTTCGCTGTGATAACGCGAATAATTCTTGCCGGCGCCGGTGATTGAAATGCCGAGGAACGTCTCGGGATCGCCGTAGTCCGCGATCCACGCCGCCCGCGCCAGGTCATAGTCGCCATTGTTGTCCAGGAAATCATAATGTGTCTTGGCGTCGGTGTTGAACAGCGACACCTCGACGCCGAGCGGCTTCAACTGCTCCTGGATCGCCACGACGGTGTTCTTGTGGTTCTCCGACGTGTTGTAGCGGATTTCGAGCTTCAGCGGCTTGTCCGGCCCGTAACCGAGCTCGGTCAGCAGCTTCTTTGCCTCATCCTCGCGGTCGATCTGCGATTTGTCGGCAAAGCTTCGCCATGGCGGTATTGTAGCCCTTGATGCCGGGCGGCACCATGGAATAGGCCGGCAGCATCGAGTTCGACCACACTTTCTCGGCCAGGAAATCGCGGTCGATCGCCATCGAAATTGCGTTGCGCAGCTTGACGTTGTCCCATGGCGCCTTGTCGGTCTTGATCGCGAAATAATAGGTGCCGAGATACGGGCCGACCCGGATCTGATCGCCGAATTTTGCCTTCAGCTCCGCAAGCTGTTCGGTGGGCAGGTCGCCGTAGCTGTCGATCTCGCCTGCCTCGAAGCGCTTCATCGCCGCCGCGCGATCCTCGTTCGGGATGTAGTTCACGACGTCGACTTTCACATTGGCGGCATCATAGAACTTGGCGTTCTTCACCAACTTGATGTGATCGTTGGGGACGAATTCCGCCAACGCATACGCGCCGTTGGTGACCATGTTGCCGGGTTTGGACCAGTCGGCGCCGAACTTTTCGACGTTGGCTTTGCTGATTGCGTAGGTCACCTGATGCGTCAGCATTTCCAGGAAATAGGGGGTCGGGGACTTCAGCGTCACCTCCAGCGTATTGGCGTCGACCGCCTTGACGGCGAGTGTGTCCGGCGCCGCCTTGCCGGTATTGATCTCTTCGGCGCCTTGCACGACGTAGAGCATGAACGAGTATTGCGAGGCCGTCGCCGGATCTTGCAGGCGGCGCCACGAATAGACAAAATCATCCGCCGTCACCGGCGTGCCGTCCGACCAGGTCGCGCCCTGGCGCAGCTTGAAGGTGTAGGTCTTGCCGTCGTCCGACACGGTCCAGCTTTCGGCCGCACCGGGGATGACCTCCGACTTCGCGTCTTCGCGTAACGAGGCCGAGGAACATATCGCGCAGGATATCGGCTTCGTAGGTCGTCGAGGTCTTGTGCGGATCGAGCGATTCCGGATCGGCCGCACTGCCGCGATTGTAAATGACTTCGGCAAACGCCGTGCTCATGAACGTGCCGCCGGCCAAAACCAAAGCGGTCGCCAACGCAGTGGTCCGCAAGAGCGAATTCAGCATGCTAGTTCCTCCCTTATTCACCCCTGTGAGCACAGCCCCACCAGGGTTCGCATCATCGACATGCCGTCGCTGACGCTCCGCAGAGACATCGAGCCGGCACTGGCGAGGAGCCTATCATTTCCGAAACATGGGGCAGGTGATCGCAATTGATTTTGTGCGATGACAGAGGAGCGCCTGCCTATAGGTGGCTCCGCTTGGCTCAACGCAATTGCCGCCCTCCGGTCGCCCAGCGGCTTGACCCACAGGCCGCAGGCCCACAAGAAGGGTCGCAACCAGCGAATCCGGAAGAAGGTCGATGTCCGAATCCGAAGCCGATGCCCGTCGCACCGCCATCATATTGGCCGCCTCGCAGGCGATCGTCGGGTCGGCCGCGCCGATCGCGCTGTCGATCGGCGGCCTGGTTGGCTATTACCTGCTAGGCCCCGACAAGTCTTTGGCGACGGCGCCGATCACCGGCTACAATGTCGGCGTGGCGCTCGGCGCCTTGCCGGCGGCAGCAATCATTCGCTGGGCGGGTCAGCGTGGCGGTTTCATGATCGGAACGCTGGTCACCGCGCTTGGCGGTGTGGCCGCGACGCTGGCGATCTTTCAATCGGGCTTCTGGTTCTTCGCCTTCAGTCTTGCCATTCTGGGCATGGGCGGCGCCTTCGTGCAGCAGTTCCGTTTCGCCGCGGCTGACAACGCGCCGCCGGAATTCAAGGCCAAGGCGATCTCGTTCGTGCTGGCCGGCGGCGTGATCACCGCGATCCTCGGGCCGCAAATCGTCATCTTTACGCGCGAATTGTTTGCGCCGGTGATGTTTGCTGGATCGTTCGCGGCCATTCCTTTCGTCGCTGCTGTCGGCGCGATCATCCTGTCTTTCCTGCGCAAGGAAGCGTTGAGCAATTCGGGGCCGGCGATTGACGCCTCGCAGGCGCGGCCGCTGTCTGAAATCATCAGCCAGCCGCGCTTCATCGTCGGGTTGATCTGCGGCGTCGGCTCGTTTGCGCTGATGGTGTTCGTCATGACCGGCGCGCCGCTGGCCATGGTCGGCTGCGGCTTTTCGGCCGATCAGGCGACGCTCGGCATTTCCTGGCATGTGATGGCGATGTTTGCGCCGAGCTTCTTCACCGGTCGGCTGATCGCGCGCTTTGGCGTCGAACGCATCGTCACATCGGGTCTGTTGCTGTTGATAGCCTGCGCGATCGTCGCGCTGTCGGGAATCCAGCTTTGGCAGTTCTGGACCTCACTGATCCTGCTCGGCCTCGGCTGGAATTTCGGCTTCATCGGCGCAACGGCGATTGTCGCCGACACCTATCGCCCGGCCGAAAAAGCCAAGGTTCAGGGTTTTCACGACCTGATCCTGTTTTCCTCGACCGCCTTCGCCTCGCTGATGGCCGGCGCGACCTACAATGCCGGCGGCTGGGATATGTTGAACTGGATCGTGTTCCCGGTCGTGGTGGTGTGTCTGGCTGCGTTGGGGTGGTTGGCAATCACTGGCAAGCAAGACGTAGCCGTCCGGCGCGAACAGAAGCGACGCAGCGGTTCCTAATCTAAAGTCTAAATCGATTTGCCCGTGAATGCCTTTGCCGGATTGGTCGCACGCGCTTGACCTTTTCGGCCTGCTTTCGCATAAGCCGCAACGAAAGCTGCGCGGCGAGGGGCCGCAGGCTCACCTTCCAGCGGCCCGCGGAGGGGTTCCAGCGGGCCACATCCTGAGGATATTCCGCACATGCCGGTGATTTATCTCGTCATACTCTGCGGCGTGCTGTCCATCGTCTACGCGATCTGGGCCACCCGCTCGGTTCTCGCCGCCGACCAGGGCAACGCGCGCATGCAGGAGATTTCCGCTGCGATCCGCGAGGGCGCGCAAGCTTATCTGGCCCGCCAGTACACCACGATCGCCATCGTCGGCGTCGTTGTCTTCGCCTTGGCGTGGTGGCTTCTGAACGGCGTTGCGGCGCTCGGCTTCCTGATCGGGGCCGTGCTGTCGGGCGCCGCTGGTTTCATCGGCATGCATGTTTCGGTGCGCGCCAATGTGCGTACGGCGCAGGCGGCGTCGAACAGCCTGGCAGCGGGCCTCGACATCGCCTTCAAGTCGGGCGCGATCACCGGCATGCTGGTGGCCGGCCTGGCGCTGCTTGGCGTGGCCGTCTACTACGCCGCGCTGATCGGCCCGATGGGCTATTTCAGCGATGACCGCGAGGTGATCGACGCGCTGGTGTCGCTCGGCTTCGGCGCGTCCTTGATCTCGATCTTCGCCCGTCTCGGCGGCGGCATCTTCACCAAGGGTGCGGACGTCGGCGGCGACCTCGTCGGCAAAGTCGAAGCCGGCATCCCGGAAGATGATCCGCGCAACCCGGCCACCATTGCCGACAACGTCGGCGACAATGTCGGCGACTGCGCCGGCATGGCCGCCGACCTGTTCGAGACCTATGCGGTGACCGTCGTCGCCACGATGGTGCTGGCAGCGATCTTCTTTGCCGGTTCCGACGTGCTCGACAGCGCGATGCTCTATCCGCTGGCCATCTGCGGCGCCTGCATCCTGACCTCGATCGTCGGCACCTTTTTCGTCAAGCTTGGCGCCAACGGCTCGATCATGGGCGCGCTCTACAAGGGCCTGATCGTAACCGGCATCCTGTCGGTTGTCGGCCTGGGTGCTGCGACGTCGCTCACCATCGGCTGGGGTGAAATCCTGCCGGCATCGGCGACCACGCCGGCTATCACCGGCTGGAACCTGTTCTGGTGCGGCATCGTCGGCCTGATCGTGACGGCGCTGATCGTCGTGATCACCGAATATTATACCGGCACCAACAAGCGCCCGGTGAACTCGATCGCTCAGGCTTCTGTCACCGGCCACGGCACCAACGTCATCCAGGGCCTCGCAGTCTCGCTGGAATCGACGGCGCTGCCGGCGCTCGTCATCGTCGGCGGCATCATCGCCACCTACCAGCTCGCCGGCCTGTTCGGCACCGGCATCGCGGTCACCACCATGCTCGGCCTCGCCGGCATGATCGTCGCGCTCGACGCCTTCGGCCCGGTCACCGACAATGCCGGCGGCATTGCCGAAATGGCCGGCCTGCCGAAGGAAGTGCGCCACTCGACCGACGCGCTCGACGCGGTCGGCAACACCACCAAGGCGGTCACCAAAGGCTACGCGATCGGCTCGGCCGGTCTCGGCGCGCTGGTGCTGTTCGCGGCCTACAGCTACGATCTGCAGTATTTCGCGGCCCAGGCGAACGTTGAAGGCGCCACGGAATACAGCTACTTCAAGGGCATCGGCGCCGTGTCGTTCGATCTGTCGAACCCATATGTCGTGGCGGGCCTGATCTTCGGCGGCATGATCCCGTACCTGTTCGGCGGCATTGCGATGACCGCCGTCGGCCGCGCGGCCGGCTCGATCGTCGAGGAAGTGCGCCGTCAGTTCCGCGAAGACCCGGGCATCATGAAGGGCACCTCGAAGCCCAACTATGCCCGCGCCGTCGACCTTCTGACCAAGGCAGCGATCAAGGAGATGATCATCCCGTCGCTGCTGCCGGTGCTGGCGCCGCTGGTCGTCTATTTCGGCGTGCTGCTGATCTCCGGCTCCAAGGCTTCGGCCTTTGCGGCACTTGGCGCTTCGCTGCTCGGCGTCATCGTCAACGGCCTGTTCGTCGCCATCTCGATGACCTCGGGCGGCGGCGCCTGGGACAACGCGAAGAAGTCGTTCGAGGACGGTTTTATCGACAAGGACGGCGTCAAGCACATGAAGGGCTCCGAGGCGCACAAGGCTTCGGTGACCGGCGACACCGTCGGCGATCCTTACAAGGATACCGCCGGCCCGGCCGTCAACCCGGCGATCAAGATCACCAACATCGTGGCGCTGCTGCTGCTGGCGGTGCTGGCGCACGGCTGATCTTCTTCGCCTCCTATTCGAAAAAGGCCCGGGCTTGTCCCGGGCCTTTTTTCGTCGCTGCCTTGGGAGCATAGGTTTTCGCTCCCCGACATCACGAAGGCATGAGCAAGCTTTCGGGTCGGCCGGGAGTGATATAACGTCCTGCTAAAGGAACCGGGGTGGTTCCAAGATTTCAACTATCCAAACCAATGAGGGAGCAGACCATGAGCCTTCGCATCAACGATATTGCGCCGGATTTCCAGCCGAGACCACGCAAGGGCCGATCAAGTTTCCACGAATGGATCGGCGACGGCTGGGCCGTGCTGTTCAGCCACCCGAAGAATTTTACCCCCGTCTGCACCACCGAACTCGGCACGATGGCGGGCCTGGCGGGCGAGTTCAAGAAGCGCAATGCCAAGGTCATCGGCATTTCGGTCGACCCCGTGTCAAGCCACGACAAGTGGCAGGAGGACATTAAGGTCGCGACCGGATTTCGGTGAACTATCCGCTGATCGGCGACAAGGATCTGAAGGTCGCGAAACTCTACGAGATGCTGCCGGCTGGGGCCGGCGAACTCGTCAGAAGGCCGCACGCCGGCAGACAATGCGACGGTGCGTTCCGTCTACGTCATCGGGCCCGACAAGAAGATCAAGCTTGTGCTGACCTATCCGATGACGACCGGCCGCAACTTCGATGAGATATGCGCGTCGTCGATTCCATCCAGCTGACCGCAAAGCACAGGTGGCGACGCCGGCCAACTGGAAGCAGGGCGAGGATGTCATCATCACCGCCGCTGTGTCGAATGAGGATGCGATAAAGCGGTTCGGCACCTTCGACACGATCTTGCCATACCTGCGCAAGACGAAGCAGCCGACTGCCTGAAATCATCGTCTGGTGCGCTCGGAGTCCTGCCGAAAGGCTCTGGCGCAACTTTAAGAAGAACGGCATGATCAGGCGCCTGCCATGGGGGGATGATCGTGTCGAAAGAGCCGATCGCCGCGCGTGGCTGGCTTCTATGATCCGGCCACGAGCTCGGTCCAGTATGTGGTCGTCGACGAGGCGACGAAGCGCTGCGCGATCGTCGATCCCGTGCTTGATTTTGATGAAAAGTCTGGCGCCGTGTCGACGAAGAATGCCGACGCATTGCTGGCCTATGTCGCGCAAGAAGGCCTGGAGGTGGAGTGGATCCTCGACACCCACCCGCATGCCGACCATTTTTCCGCCGCGCACTATCTGAAGGGCAAGACCGGCGCGCCGACCGCGATCGGCGAGAAGATCGTCGAGGTGCAGAAGTTGTGGCGCGACATCTACAATTTGCCGGATTTTCGGTGCGACGGCTCGCAATGGGACAAGCTGTTTGCCGACGGTGAACGCTTTTCGCTCGGCGAGACGCAAGGGCAGGTGCTGTTTTCGCCGGGTCACACGCTGGCGTCGATCACCTATGTCTTCGGCGACGCCGCCTTCATCCACGACACCATGTTCATGCCGGACAGCGGCACGGCCCGCGCCGATTTTCCTGGCGGCAGTGCGCTTAGTCTGTGGCGATCGATCCAGCGCATCCTGGCGCTGCCGGATGAGACGCGGCTTTTCACTGGCCACGACTACCAGCCTGGCGGGCGCGAGGCACGGTGGGAAACCACAGTGGCCGAACAGAAGCGATACAACACGCATGTCGCCACCGGACAGACGGAGGCTGGTTTCGTTGAAATGCGTCAGGCGCGGGACAAGACATTGTCCATGCCACGGCTGATCCTGCATGCGCTGCAAGTCAACATAAACGGCGGCCGGCTGCCTGAGCCTGAAGCCAATGGACGGCGCTACCTAAAATTCCCGCTCGGCGCACTGCCATCCGGATCAGGCTGAACCCGCTTCGATCACATGCCCGGCGGCTGTTGGCCGCCACCGAACGGATTGGGTTTGGTGCCGCCAGCCAGCAATTGGCCGATGAAGGTCTGGTCCTTGCCGCCGGTTGGTGTGGTGCGCGAGACGAAGTCGAACACCTTGCCGTCCTTCATGCCATAGTTGGCAAGTTGGGCGACGCGGCCGTCCTCGCCGAAATAGACGGCCAGGATGCGCTGGTCGACCAGCCGGGCAGCGGCAAAGGCGGCGCGGCGTTTGCGCGTCTGGGAGATGTAGTAGAACACCTCGTTGTCGAAGGTTGCCGTGGTTGACGGGCTGCCCAGCGACAAGACGACCTGTTCACGGCTGGAGCCCACCGGCACGGAATCGATCGCCGCCTGGTCGATGACATAGCCCTGGCTGATCGTTTCCCCCGGCGTCAGATCGCCAAAGGTCTTCGACGTATTGCATCCTGCAAGCAGCGAGAGGCCAACGGCAACAGAGGTTATGACGGTCATTCGCCGGCTGGCGGCAAACCCCTTGAAATTCGAAGCGTTCAACAACAACTCCATCGACGAAGCGCCTCGCGCTTGAACGAAGCCGCAAAAGCGGTAAACCAGCCCAAACGCCGATGCAACAAGGGCGTTTGGCGGACCATCCAAGCGGAGGCTTATCCCCATGTTCCAGCGCCTGCTCGGCCGCGAACGCCGCGCCAATCAGGCGATTGTGGACGCGATTTATTCCACAATCGTGGCGTCGGCGCGGCAGCCGAAATTTTATTCCGACTGGGGTGTGCCGGACACGCCGCTCGGCCGGTTCGAGATGATGTCGCTGCACGTCTTCCTGTTTTTGCGCCGCGCCCGCGGCGAAGCGGGCGCAATCGCCGGTATCGCGCAGGAGATCACCGACACATTCTTTCTCGAGGTCGATCATTCCTTGCGCGAGCTCGGAATCGGCGATGTCGGCGTGCCAAAGCGGGTGAAGAAGCTGGCGCGCATGTTTTACGGGCGCGTGGAGGCATATGGCGAAGCTCTGGATGCGCGGGACGGCGCGGCTCTGGCCGAGGCTTTGCGGCGCAATGTACGGCCTGAAAGCGCGGAATGGCCGCAGGCCGCCGCGCTTGCCGCCTATGTGCAGGCTGCTGCGGACGCTCTCGCCGGCCAGCCCTCGGCTCGAGATAAGCGCCGGTCGGATGAGTTATCCTGAGACCCTGGGAGGCTGAGATGAAGCATCACGAACATCATGAGCCCGACAAGTCCGATCTCGTTTCGGGTCAACGTCGCCCGGCTGCCGCAAAAAGGCATGCCGGTGGTCATCCAGTGCTACCGACAGAGCAGCGGCAAGAATTGGCGGCGATCCACGACCTGCTTGAAGTGGAAAGGCTGGAGGCGCGGCTGCTGGTCGCACCGTGGAAGCGCAATGGGGTGCGGGTGAGCGGCAATGTCGAGGCCGACGTGGTGCAGGCCTGCGTCGTGACGCTGGAGCCGGTGCGCAATCACGTCGACGGCAGAAATCGATTCGCTGTTCTTGCCGCAGGATTCGAAGCTCGGGCGGCTCGGCTTCGAAGGTGGCGGCGAAATCGTGATCGATGTCGAAGGCGAAGACAGCCCGGAAGTCTTCGAAGGCGATTCGATCGACGTCGGCGCTTTGGCGGAACAGTTCTTCGGCCTCGACATCGATCCCTATCCACGCAAGCAAGGCGCGGCATTGGAGGCTGCGGAGCCAGACGATGGCGATGAGACGCACGGCGGCACTTTTGGCGAAAAGCTGGCGTCGCTGTTGCGCAAGGAATGAAGCTCTATCCACAATCGGGCAAATCGCTGTTGTGCGGGCGCTCAAAACGTCTATTTTCGCCGCTGCTTGCGGGGAGGGCGCTTTTGCGCTGCAAAGCCAACGAGATGACTGACGCGTGATAAAGATTTCCATCGATGCCATGGGTGGCGACCACGGTCCGGCAACGATCCTGCCCGGTCTGGTCAGCATCGCGGAGCGTCGCGGCGACGTTCGGTTCCTGGTCTATGGTCGTGAAGAGGTGGTGCGACCGGTCATTGCCGGTTTGCCGTCGCTTGTGGCCATCACCGACATCATCCACTGCGAAGTCGCGGTGAGCATGGACGACAAGCCGAGCCAGGCGCTGCGGCACGGCCGCTGGAAATCGTCCATGTGGAAGGCGATCGAGGCGGTGAAGACCGGGGAGGCGGACGCTTGCGTGTCGGCCGGCAACACCGGCGCACTGATGGCGATGGCGAAATTCTGCCTGCGCACGATGGCCAATATCGAGCGCCCGGCGATCGCCGCCATCTGGCCGACCTTGCGCGGGGAAAGCGTGGTGCTCGACGTCGGCGCGACAATCGGCGCCGACGCGCAGCAACTGATCGATTTTTCGATTCTCGGCGCGGCGATGTCGCGCGCGCTGTTCGAGAACGAGCGCCCGACCGTCGGGCTGCTCAATGTCGGCGTCGAGGAGATAAAGGGCCAGGAAGAGGTCAAGGATGCCGGGCGCATGCTGCGCGCCGCCAATCTCGTCCTCCATGAGCTATCACGGCTTCGTCGAAGGCAACGATATCGGCAAGGGCACCGTGGATGTCGTCGTGACCGAGGGTTTTGCCGGCAATATCGCCCTGAAAACGGCCGAAGGTACTGCGCGGCAGATCGCGGAATATCTCAGATCGGCGATGAGCCGCACGCTGATGGCCAAGATCGGCTATTTCTTCGCCAAGGGCGCTTTCGATTTTCTGCGCGAGAAGATGGATCCGGGCCGCGCCAATGGCGGCGTGTTTCTCGGGCTGAACGGCATTGTGGTCAAAAGCCATGGCGGCGCCGATGCCGATAGCTTTGCCGCGGCGATCGATCTTGCCTACGATATGGTGCGCAACCGCCTGCTCGACAGGATCGAGGCGGATCTCGACCTCTTCCACGCGCGTTATCCGCAAACAGGCGGCGCGCGCGAGGAAGTGACAGAACAAGAAGATGAATAGGAAACGTCCGTGATACGATCAGTGGTGCGCGGTGTCGGGTCTTCCCTGCCGCGCCGCGTTATGAAGAATGGCGACTTCGAGGGCATGGTCGAGACCTCGGATGAGTGGATCGCCCAGCGGACGGGTATCCGCCAGCGCCATATCGCGGCCGATGACGAGACGACGGCTTCGTTGGGTGAAGCAGCTGCGCGCGCCGCACTCGATGACGCGGGCCTGACGCCGGACGACATCGATCTGATCGTGCTTGCGACGTCGACGCCGAACAACACGTTTCCGGCAACCGCCGTCGACATCCAGCACCGGCTTGGCATGCGGCACGGCTTTGCCTTCGACATGCAGGCAGTGTGCAGCGGCTTCGTCTATGCGGTGACGACCGCCGATCTCTACATTCGCGGCGGCCTGGCCAAGCGCGTGCTGGTGATCGGCTCGGAAACCTTTTCGCGCATTCTGGATTGGTCCGACCGCTCGACCTGTGTGCTGTTCGGCGACGGGGCTGGCGCGCTGGTGCTGGAGGCGGCGGAAGGCGAGGGGACGATCGCCGACCGCGGCGTGCTGGCCGCCAGCCTTCGCTCGGATGGCGTGCACAAGGACAAGCTGCTGGTCGACGGCGGTCCGTCGACAACGGGCACGGTCGGGCATCTGCGCATGGAAGGCCGCGAAGTGTTCAAGCACGCGGTCGGCATGATAACCGACGTCGTGGAAACGACCTTCGGGCAGGCCGGAATCGGGCCGCAAGACCTCGATTGGTTCGTGCCGCACCAGGCCAACAAGCGCATTATCGACGCCTCGGCAAAAAAGCTGGGGATTGCCGACGACAAGGTTGTAATTACGGTTAATCTGCATGGAAACACGTCGGCCGCATCGGTTCCGCTGGCCTTGGCAGTCGCCGTCGGTGACGGTCGCATCAAGAAAGGTGACCTTGTGCTGCTCGAGGCGATGGGCGGCGGCTTCACCTGGGGTGCGGTTTTGGTTCGGTGGTAGTACGAATCGCGTTCAGGTCCGGGATGCGTTCTTGACCTGACAGCCTTCATTCCCTAACGTTCGCCCCTGTTTTCAAACGGCATTTTTCAGGATGGTGGGTTCGTCGCATGGGAGGAAAAACACTTACGCGCGCCGATCTCGCTGAAGCCGTCTACCGAAAAGTGGGGCTGTCGAGAACCGAGTCGGCGGACCTGGTTAAATCCGTCATCAATGAAATTTGCGACGCGATCGTGCGCGGCGAGACGGTAAAACTGTCGTCGTTCGCCACATTCCATGTGCGCGACAAGAACGAGCGCATCGGCCGCAATCCCAAGACCGGCGAAGAAGTGCCGATCCTGCCGCGCCGGGTGATGACCTTCAAGGCGTCGAACGTGCTGAAGAACCGCATCCTGAAGGCGCACACTGTTTCTACCAAGGGCAAGGAATAGCCTGCGGGCCTCCCGAATATTTGCCGGTTAGTTTTTCTAGTGCGGGGCAATCCCCCGCAAACTTTACCGCGCGACTTGAATTTTTGCCGCCAAGCCGCTGAAATATGCTACGATTCGGCGCGATACTTGGAAGGGTACAGGCATGGACAAGAGTCCAGACGCCTTTCGGACCATCAGCGAAGTCGCGGAAGATCTCGACTTGCCGCAGCATGTCCTGCGGTTTTGGGAAACGCGGTTCACCCAGATCAAGCCAATGAAGCGCGGCGGCGGCCGCCGCTATTACCGGCCGCAGGATGTCGACCTGATCAAGGGCATCCGACATATGCTTTACGACCAGGGCTACACGATCAAGGGCGTGCAGAAACTCCTGCGCGAAAACGGCAATCAGTTCCTGATCTCGATCGGCCATGGCGACGTCGCCGCTATCGAGGCGATAACGCAGCGCAAGCAGGCCGAGGCGGCTGCCGCCGAGGCGCCGCATGCCTCGCATCGCAGTCCTGAAGATGAAATGCTGGTCGGCGAGGCCAAGGCAAAGCCGAACCGCCGCTTCTTTGGCCTCGGCAAGGCGGATGACGACGCGCCGCTGGCCGCCGACAGCGCAAAACTGTCACGCGACAATCGCGCGCTGCTGCAGGAAGCGCTGTTCGACCTGCTTGAATGCAAGCGCCTGCTCGACCAGGTCCGCTGAGGCCCACAAAAAATTCAGCCAGGCTGAAACTTCTCGAACCGCCTGTTCGTGACTGCGTCACGCGGCCTGATCCTGCACTTCAAGACCCCTGTCAGGATCGGACGCGGCCCGGGTTTGGGCGCCAGGGTTCGATGTCAGGCAGGCCACTGTGTGCCATCACCTCGGGCTCGACTTCTGGGGCAGTCGGGCAAGCCCGGCAAGGCGCGCACAGCGCGGTGGCTGTGCGCCCTTGCTGCTTGCGCGGCGGGCGTTGATGCCTGAAGAGTATTTGGAAAAAATGGTCGGAGCGGCGGGATTCGAACCCACGACCCCTTGGCGAAAAGATTGTTGACGAATGTTGGAAAGCTGGTGGCGGCTTATACAACGGAAGTTGTTGTTAGACCTTCATCACGAAGTTCTGCCTGAAGCCTCAGAGCCAGTGGCGTCAGTGTATATGCGCCCCCGTTCCAGCCGGAAGATACAAAGACCAAAGCAACACGTTGGAGTGCGGCGGCTGTGGCCTGAAGTTGTCGATGCTGGGCATCGGAGTATCCGCATTCGTCGCAGACCTGATGCAGATCCTTGCCTGCACCGTTTGCAAACCACCAGCCGAGCAGATTTAGCTCGGCGTCCGTTAGCTGCTCGATTGCCGAAGCTTTTTCGGCGAAGTCTTTCAAAATTCGCACTTCGACCTTCAAGTTGGGTCGCAACAATGCGGGCTAGCAATCTGAGGTTTTGCCGGCGAACGCCATCCATCGCTGCCTTTTCATATCGCATACCAATGGCCACAAATTCATCAATCTGCTCAATGATGGCAGTCTCGGGCTGAGTGACCCCTTCCGAAATCGCTCGCAAAAGCTCGTCTCGCGCAGTAGCGCGACGACGCTCGATGGCATCGTTTACAAGGGTCGACAAAAGGTTCTTGCCTGGGATCGGAACGTCAACCAAGTCGATGACATCCGACACGAGTGAAAGCGCCCGATTTAGCGTCCGTCGCCCGCGCGTAAAGTCTGGCGCAGAGTCCCGCAACGGACGATTTTTGGGGAGTTTTGGTCGCTTATTCACCTCTGACACCGTCCTTCTTCAATCGTCCCGCACATTGATCAATAGGCGTGCTGAGTGGGCCATAAGGATTGGCTTCATCAGGCGCCTCAGCTTCAATTTAGCGCTTGCGCCGCGACCGTCGAATAATAAGGCTTTGCGCGGTTCGGAGCGTAGCGCAGCCCGGTAGCGCACTTGACTGGGGGTCAAGGGGTCGTGGGTTCGAATCCCGCCGCTCCGACCATTTTCTCAATTGTTTTAGGCAAGCAGATCACGGGGTTTCGAGGTCGATCGGGACGTCGAGGCCCTTTGATGTCGCACCTCCAGGCCCATGCAGCCCCAGATCAAGCCGATCAGCAGGTAGAGGTGCCGCCAATGGTCGGTGTCGATGACGCTTCCCAAACCAACATGGCCGAGAAACACGACATAAGCGCAGAGCAGATAGGGCTGCCAGGGCCGATCGCGGAAGAGAATGCGGAAGCCGCCGGCGATCGTCCAGATGATCATGACGAGCCACGAGGCAAAGCCCAGCCAGCCGTAATCGAGCAGCGCCTTCAGCCAGATGTTGTGGGTGTCTTCGAAAAAGATCTTGCCGAAGACGAGCGGGCCGATGCCAAGCGGGTGCTCCATGGCCATCATGAAACCAATCGTGTAGCGGCCGAAGCGCCCGAGATTGCCGCTGTCATATTCCTGCGCGAGCCTGGCGCGCGACGTGAACACTTCGGCGACGCCGGGGATTTGCAATGCCACCAAGAGCGCCAGCACAAGCAAGGAGACGGCCAGCACGCCCATCAGCACGATGCGCAGGCGAAACCTGCCGCTGGTGTTGCCGATGAACAGCGCTGCCATCAAAAGCAGCGCCGACAGGCCGAACAGCCCCCAGGCCCCGCGAGAGAACGAAAAGAAGATGCCGCCGATGACGATCAGAAGCGGCACGGCGTAGACGGGCATCAGATAGGGCCGGCCGGTCAGCATGCGATGGAGCAGGTAGATGGCGGGCAGGGCAAGAAACGGCCCGAAAACATTCGGGTCTTCAAACGCTCCCGCGGCGCGTTCATAACGCGTGAAGATGCTGGCGCCGGGGAAGGCATTGAAATAGCCGAGAATGCCGAGCGTCGCTGTCGCCACGCCGGCGACGAGCCACGACAGAAAGATCGACCGAAATAGCTCCGGTCGGGATTCGAGGATCGCGGCAAAGAACACCGATGTCAGCGCCAGAAACAGAGACACGGCCAGATAGAGCGGCGTATTCTGGATGTCGGCCATCTGCGTCATCGAGATGAAGCCGCCGATGTTGAAGGTCATCAATAGCACCAGCAAGGGTGCTACCGAACGCGAAATTTTCAGGCCGAACAGCGCCCAGACTGCTATCAGGCCAGCCATGTAGAGTTCGTAAGGCGCGGGTTCGTTCAGCACGAAGCCAGACAACAGCACGCCGATCGAAACGGCCGTGCTCGCAATGATGGCGATCGATTTCGCGTTGATAGCCGCCGGCGGAAGGGTTGGCGCCAGCGCGGTCAATACGCATTTTCCGTGTTGAGCAGGCGAACCGGCGTCAGGAACAGTATTTTCAGATCGAACCAGAGCGACCAGTTCTCGATGTAGTAGAGGTCGTACTCGGTGCGCATTTTGATCTTGTCGTCATTGTCGATCTCGCCACGCCAGCCATTGATCTGCGCCCAGCCGGTGACGCCAGGCTTGACCCGATGACGCGCAAAATAGCCGTCGACCACTTCGTGATAGAGCTTGTTATGCGACTGAGCGGTCACCGCGTGCGGGCGTGGGCCGACAAGTGACAGACTGCCGAGCAAGGAGTTGAAGAACTGCGGCAATTCGTCGATCGAGGTCTTGCGGATGAAGCGACCGACACGGGTAACGCGCGGATCATTCTTCTTCACCGCGTTGCGCGCCGTCGGGTCGGCCATCTCGGTGTACATCGAGCGGAAATTGTAGACCTCGATGACCTCATTGTTGAAGCCGTGCCGCTTCTGTTTGAAAAACACCGGTCCTTTGCTGTCCAGCTTGATGGCGATCGCAGTCGCCACCATGAACGGCGAAAAGATAATGATGCCGAGCAGGCTGAACACGATGTCGAACGCGCGCTTGGCAACCGAGTCCCAATTGTTGATGGGCTTGTCGAAGATGTCGAGCATCGGCACCTGGCCGATGAAAGAGTACGAGCGCGGGCGGAAGCGAAGCTGGTTCGAATGCGCGGAGAGGCGGATATCGACGGGCAGCACCCAGAGCTTCTTGAGCAGCGAAAGCACGCGGCTTTCCGCCGTGAGCGGCAGCGACACGATCAGCATATCGATGCGCGCGATGCGCGCGAATTCGATCAGTTCGGAAATATTGCCAAGCTTCGGATAACCGGCGACGACCGGCGGCGAGCGGCGGTCGTCGCGATCGTCGAAAATGCCGCAGATACGGATATCGTTGTAGGGCTGCTGTTCGAGCGAGCGGATCAATTGCTCGGCGGTTTTGCCGCCGCCGACAATCACCGCCCGCCGCTCCATCTTGCCGTTGCGTGCCCAGCGCCGGACCAGGACCGCCAGGACGAGGCGCAGGGCCAGTAGCATAGCGAGCCCGGTGACATACCAGGTGACGAACCAGAAACGTGAAAACTCCTCGGAGATTTTCAGCATGAAGCCGAGCAGCGCCATGAAGGCGAAAGTGCCCGTCCAAACCAGAAAGATGCTGCGCACCACCCCGAACGGCTTGAGCAGCGATGACAACTCGTAGCCGTCCATCAGTTCGAGCAGTAGCACCGCGGTCAGCGCCCCGCCGGCAACGAGCACCGGATAGTGCCAGTTGAGCCGCGTGCCGAAGCCGACATAGACCGCAAACAGGATGAGCCCGGACAGGGCGAGAAGCCCAAACTCGACCAGCCGCAGCACGCCGCTCACCATGACTGGCGACATGGTATCCTGGCGATACTGAGAGGCGATCGTGCGCGCGACGTCGTTCAACGCGTGCTCAGCGCTCTTGTAGTCGCCGCCGTCATCGAAGGCGCGTACCGTCTTCAGATTGAAGCGGCTTGACGGGTCAATTTCATTCATGAGCGCAGTCCACCGCGATTGCGTTGACCTAGCAAAAAGCGCCTAAGAAACCCTTGAAATGATTGTTCGGCTTGTTCCGGCTTTGGCATCTGGGCAAGCATCAGCCAGGGCGTTGAGCGGCCATGGCGTCGGTGTAGGCCGTTTCTACCGCCGTCGCCATGATGTCTGCGCCGAAGCGGGCTCGCAATTCCCGACACGGGTGGCATTTTCGTTTTGAAATCAACAGGATCGGCCAAGGCTTTCGCCATCTTCGCGGCGATTGAGCTGGCTTCCGGTTCGACAAGCAGGTCCTCCCGGCCGACGAAGATTTCCGGAATGCCGCCGACCGCCGTGGCGATCATCGGCATGCCGGCAGCCAAAGCCTCCAGCACGATGTAGGGCATCGCCTCGGCGCGCGAAGGAACAACGATCGTGCGGGCCAGCCCAAATGCCTGCCGCCCCGGCATCGGCGGCAGAAACCGGACACGCGAAGTGAGACCGAACCGGTCAACCTGAGCCTTGAACGCCGGCAACTGGTCGCCGTCACCGACCATGACTGCCGTGATTTCGTGCCCAGTGTCTTTCTCGCACAGTGCCAACGCATCAATGAAGAGGTCGGGTCCTTTGAGGCCACGCATCATGCCGATGTAGAGAAAATCGGCGGCGTCGGCTTGTTGAGCGACCGGCTCGAACTCCTCCGCGCGCAGCCCGTTATAGACCAGGCTGTTCGGGATCGGTGGAGTGCCGATCTTTCTTGCGTAGGTACGCCTCTCATAGTCGGATACGAAGAGTAGGTGGTCGGTAAAACGCTCCATCAGCCGTTCGAGCGCGAAGAAGATCCTGCCGACGACTGTGCTTTCATCATAGTGAAGGCTGCCGCCATGCAGTGAATAGACACGGGCTACGCGAGACCTGAAAACCCGTAACAATGTACCGAACAGCCGGGCATAAACGCCGCCTTTGGCGCCGTGCCCATGCAACACGTCCGGTCGCAATTCCTTGACCAGTTTGAACGTCCGCCACGCCGAGGCGAGGTCGCCCGGCCCGATATGGCGCTGCATCCGTGTTCTGCGGACCCCAAGCTCCAGGAAGGGCAGGACAAATTCGAACAGTCGATCCTCGTGTAAGCCGCCTGTGGATGAGTCGCAGACGATACCGACCTTGTGACCGGCCGCGGCCTGCGCCTCCGCGAGATCGCGCACGTGCCGGAAAATGCCGCCAACGGGTGATCGAAAACAGTGGATGATCCTTAAAGGTTTAGCTTCGACCATACGTCACGGCTCGAACTCAAAAGAGCCGCTCGCGGACGTAGACGGTATCGCCGGGGAGCAGCGGATCCGAGGTAACTACACGGCCAGTCATGACCTTTCCGTTGATGTCGCGCGTGATGTCGACCGTACCCTGGTTGGCGCGCGGCGAGAAACCGCCCGCGATTGCGATCGCCTTCTGAACGGTCAGGCCCGGAACATAGGAGTATTGGCCGGCCGCCCCACTTCGCCCATGACGAAGATCGGCCGGTAGCGATCGACCTCGACGGACACGTCGGGATCGCGCAGATAGCCCTGACGCAGCTTTTCAGCCAGCGATCCCTCGATCTGCTGCGCCGTGCGGCCGCGCGCGGGAACCGCCCCGACAAGCGGGAAAGCAATATAGCCGGATTGGTCGACGCTGTAGGTGTTGGTCAGGCTTTCCTGTTCGAAAACGGTGACGCGCACGCGGTCGCCAGCGCCGAGCTGGTAGGGGTAGTTCAGAGCCTCATGAAAGGCGGCCGGCGCCGGCCGGTAGCTGGAGCATCCGGCGAGCATGGTGGCGGCCACAGCCGCCAGGCAAAGGAAACGAAGCAATCTCATCCGACACAAACCCCAGACGAGGCCGGATCGTGTTCCGGCGCGAAGGTCATGGGGCCGTTATCGACCTGTTAGGGTTAATGGCCGGTAAAGGATGAGGGACTGCTCCTGCCCGACTGAAGATCAAAACAGAGGCTTGTTAACTTAGGAAAACAGATTGTTAAGGCGATCTTAACCGGCGGGTTACCATAGCTGTTTACGATCTCCGGTTGAGTTTCGGAGTTTTTGACGCATGTCGAGTGCCCAATTGTCAGCGAGTGACGTCGACGTCGATCTTGGCAGGCTTTTTTCGAGCCTCGCCCGGAATTGGCTGCGCATCCTGCTATGGGCTCTGGCAATCACCGGCCTTGCCTTTGTGCTGGCCTCGATCGCAACGCCGAAATATCGCGGCGAAACACGGCTTCTGATCGAAACGCGCAAATCCGTTTTTACCCAGCCCGACACGCGCAATCAGCCGCAGGAAAATCCGTTGCTCGATGAGGAGGGGGTCGCCAGCCAGGTCGAGATCATCGGCTCGACCGATATTCTGAAGAAGGTGGCGACCAAGCTCGATCTGACCAAATTGCCCGAGTTCGATAAGTCGGCCGATCTGTCGCTAATCGATCGTGTCCTGATCCTCACCGGCCTGAAAACGGACCCCAGAGCATTCCGGCTGAAGAGCGCGTGCTGAAGCGAATGCGCGAGAAGCTCGAAGTCTATCGCGTCGAGCGTTCGCGCGTCATCGTGATCGAATTCTCGTCTGAGGATCCGAAGCTCTCGGCCGAGATTCCCAATGAAATCGCCAAAGAATATCTGGCGGTTTCGACTGCGGCGAAGCTCGATTCCAACACCAGCGCAACCGGCTGGCTGCAGCCGGAGATCACCGATCTGAGTAAGCGCGTGAAGGAGGCCGAGGCCAAGGTTGCCGATTTCCGCGCCAAGTCCGACCTGCTGATTGGCCAGAACGATTCGGTTCTGGCCACACAGCAATTGTCGGAGCTGTCGACAGAGCTGTCGCGCGTGCGGGCAAACCGCGCAAGTGCCGAAGCGACGGCTGCCGGCGTGCGCGCGGCGCTGCGCAATGGAGCCAACATCGATGCGCTACCAAAGGTGCTGGAATCGCCTTTGATCCAGCGCCTGCGCGAGCGTGAGGTGCAGCTCAAGGCCGACATAGCCGATCTCTCGACAACGCTGCTGGACAACCATCCGCGTATCCGCGCGTTGCGCTCGCAACTGGCTGATCTTGAAGGCCAAATTCGTGGCGAAGCGCAAAACGTGCTCCGCAGCCTGACGACGGAAGCCGAAACCGCGCTCGCGCGCGAAAGCCAGCTTGTCGTCGATCTGAACAGGCTCAAGGCCGAATCAGCGCGCGCCGGTGAGGACGAGGTTGAGCTCAGGGCGTTGGAGCGTGAAGCCGCGGCGCAGCGGGACTTGTTGAACTCATATCTCACCCGCTACTCGGAAGCGGCGTCGCGTGGCGACCGCAACTATCAGCCGGCTGACGCTCGCGTCTTCTCGTGGGCGAATGTGCCCACAGAGCCATACTTTCCCAAGATCATGCCGATCGTCGGCGCGGCGTTCATTGGCTCGCTGCTGATCATGGCGATCAGCACCTTGCTTCAGGAGTTGTTCTCCGGCCGCGCGATGCAGCCGGCGCCCGGCGCCCGCGTCGAGCCGGTTGCCGTCGTGCCTCTGCAGGCGACGGCGTCTTCCCAAGCCGCAACGCGCGGCAACTCGATGGCGGAGCCGCCAGCGAAGTTTGTGACGGCGGCGCGGCTGGATGCCCTGGATGCTGACACACCGACGAAGGCAACGACCGTTCCAGATGCCGCGCCGGCCAAGAAGCCGGCCGTCTCTATTGGCCAGATCGGCGTCGGCCAGGCCGTCGAGAAGATCATTTCCGCCGGCGCGTCGCGGGCAATCTTTGTATCGCCCGAAGGTGATGAGGGCGCCGCATCGTCCGTGCTCGTGGCGCGCGAAATCGCCGATACCGGATTACGCGTTCTGCTGCTCGATATGACGACAACGGGCGCTGCCTCGCGCACGATGCTGGAGAGTTCCTACTTTTCGGGCATCACCAATCTGCTCAGCGCCGAAGCGCAATTCGCCGATGTGATCCATTCCGACCATTATTCGGAAACGCACGTGATTCCGGTCGGTACTGCAGACCCCGTGCGCGCCATGCGGGCCGCCGAACGGCTGCCGATCATCCTGGACTCGCTGGCCACGGTTTACGACGTCATCGTCATCGAGTGCGGTCCGGCAAATGCCGCAGCGATCAAGAAGCTGGTCGGAGAGGGCGGTGCGGTCATGGTCAGCGTGGTCGACCCTACGGATACCGCTATCGCGGAGTCGATGACCGATATGAGCGGCGCTGGTTACCAGGATGTCGCACTGGTGAGCCCAGAAGGGCACGAAGCGCCGTCCGCGCCGGTTCCGGGCCGCAGCGCCGCCTGATCCTAATTAGCTGAGTTCGATTGACGAACGCGGCTGCGCAACGCCTTCCACGCGCGCCAAGCCAGCGGGCTGCGCTTGACCTGCGCCTTGAGGCGGGCTTTCGCGCTGAGCGCGGCGGCAAGCAGTTTGCCGCGGGTCGTCAACGGCAGCCAGACGTCGAAATGTTCCGTCTCTATGTTGCACCAACTGCGCTTGTACGGCTCGTCGCCGACGCCAAAATCGTAAACGGCAAAACCGTCGTGACATGCAGCGTTGATGTTTTCGAAAAAGAGATAATCGCCGGGACTGGCCGACGTCAGGTCGTCGTCGGCGATTGCCGCGAAATCGCAAATCAGGCGATCGCCGGAACGGCTCGAGCCAGTGATGGCGCGAACCTTGCCGCCGACCTCCAGCGCGTCGAGGAGGAACGCTGGTTCGGCGTCCATCGCGGCACCGGCGAAGAGGTCGTGGAAAAACGCGCGGACCTCGGCATCGCCGAAGACATTCGCCACGCCTAGCCGCTTCAGTCGGCCGCTCTTCATCTCGAAGAAGGCGTCAAGCATCGTCCGTGTCTCTTGCGGCGATCTTGCGGTGAGCCGGCGAACAGTGCCGGCAGCCTCGAGCTTTCGCAGCTGATAGCGGTGCTTCTTCTTTTTCTTCGAGCCGTGCGCCCGGGTCAGCACCGCATCGAAGCCACCGGCGAGGTCTACCGCCAGAGCGACATTGGGACTGATCGTGTGTGGCAAAACCTTAAGCGGATTGGCGAGACCCCGCCATTCCGGCACAAGGCGCTCCAGTGCAAGCAGGTCGATGTCGGGCCGTGACTTGGCGATCCGTTCTGCCAAGGCGCTGACCGCGGAGTGGTGACGGTCCCGCCCGAGACTTTGTGCGGCCGGCGGAAAATTGCCGTTCGCGTGGCCGCCGCCTACCAACCGGGCGAGTTTGAATGGGCCGGAGTTCTCGATCTGGAGTGCGATGGAGAGGACCGGACGCCCGGCCTCGGTAACGGTCGCAAGGAGAGCATCTGGCCGAATATTCCGCAGCCAGGCCGTGATCCACGCCGGAGATTGCGCTGGCGCGAAGACAGCATCTTCGCAGGCTGCTGTGTAGGTCGCCACGTCGACCACGTTGGTGGCAAACGAAAACGGCCGTCCGGCGACCTCCGCCTCGGCTCCCGTTTTGTCTAGCGCAGAAAGGTGTGACGCCGACGCGTCAACCATACTTCAATCCTTGCCGCGTATTCGTCGAGGCGACTTGCTATGCACCTCTTGGAGTGGGTGAGCCTAGCCACCAAAGGTGAACGAATTGATCGATAGCAGCGAGGCGTTGCGCAAGGCGGTGCTCCGGATAGCCGGAGCCACGGGCTTGGCGCCTCTTGCCAAGCCTTTCCTTGGCGGCGTCGGCGCAATCCTGATGCTGCACAGCGTGACCGCGCGGACCGATCCGTCCGACGCGTACAATGCCCATCTGACGATAACGCCGCAGTTTCTCGACCGCCTGATCGCGTCGATGAAGGCAGACGGCTATCGTTTCGTATCGATGGACGAGGCAGTTGCGCGCCTGCACGACCATGCCGGCGGAGACCGTTTCGCCGCGATCACGCTGGACGACGGCTATCGCGACAACATGACCGAGGCGCTGCCGGTGTTTGAAAAGCACGGCACGCCATTTGCGATCTATGTCGCGCCGGGGATGATCGACGGCACGGTGGACCTTTGGTGGGAAGTCATCGCCGACGTCGTGCGCAGCCGCGACCTGATCTACCTGACCACGCCGGGCGGCCGGGTAACACTCGACAGTTCGACCCCCGCAAAGAAGATCGCGCAGCCTGAAGAAGCTCTACGAATATCTCACGATCGACGTCAGCGAGGCGGATCAGCAGCGTGTCGTGCGCGAGATCGCCGATGCGGCCGGCGTGGATATCGAACGGCTGCGCCGCAACCGCCTGCTGAGCTGGGAGGAGGTGAGGACACTGTCGGCGCACCCGTTGTCGACCATCGGAGCGCATACGGTCAGCCATCGCAATCTGGCACGGCTTGGCGAAGAAGAAGCGCGGCGTGAAATCCGCGATGCGGCCCGCATCATCGAAAGCGAGATTGGCGTGAAGCCGGTGCACATGGCCTATCCCTACGGCTTTGCTGCCGCCGTAGGCCGGCGCGAGGTCGAACTGGCGAAGGAGGCAGGTTTTGTCTCGGCGGTGACCACACGACACGGCGTGCTGCGGCGCGGCCATGACCGCCATCTGCAGGCTTTGCCGCGCATTTCCGTCAACGGCCGCTACCAGCACCTCGGCCATCTGAAGACGATGCTCTCGGGCATCACCACGCCATTGGCCAACGCCGGCAAGGTCTTGGTGACCGTATAAGGTCCCGAATTTGTCACGTGTTGTCCGACCTCAGGAGCTGGCGTCAGATACGCTATCCTGAAGCCAGGACACCGCTCCGCCGAAGACGCGGCAACTCGTCGACAACGACATTCCAGATGATGGTGTCAGACAGTCCATGATATTCGTGGCGCAATACGTTACCGATCGTCCGCACTTGCCGCCACGGTATCTCCGGCCTCTGGTCTAATAGGTCCGGCGGTATTGCGCGGCTTGCCTCGGAAATGATTTCGATGCCGCGTTGAATAGCGTGTTTCAACAGCCAATCGGTCTTGTAGTCGTCGAGGGTCTTCCCCTCCGCCGCGTGAATGATGCCATCGATGGCAATCATCATATCGTCTAGCGCGTGGCGGAACTCACGCACCATCAGAATATGCGGGTTGCCGTCTGCTCGATGCTTGCACGGAGACGTGGATGAAGCCCATCGCGGGTAGTCAGGTCGACCGGCACATGCAATTGGTCCTCGAGCATCAGCTTGATGCCAACCAAATCGAACGCGTTGAAGCGGCCGCCCGGATCATAGTCCAGAAACAAGTCAAGATCGCTTGTATCGGTCGCCTCGTCGCGAACGGTGGAGCCGTATAGATAAAGAGCAGTCGCTCCCATGCCGCGGACGGCATCGGCGTACTGCCTCAGAGTCGCAATTGCTTCTGTACTGTTCATCGCCGCAATCTATGTCATCCCGTCCAAATTTTCTATCAATTTGACTGGCGCGCAAGACGACCATCACGCCCGCGGCTTCTTCTCGATCATCATCCATTTGATGATCGCCATCGCCGGCAGGATCCAAAGCAGCCCGCTGAACAGGAAGAAGGCGAAGTGCACCAGCGGCCCGGACTGCGAAAGCTGGGCCACCGCAATCATTGTGGCCAGCAGGGCGTAGATAATCACGAGCGCGACCAACAAGAACGTGCCGATGAGTTTTTTCAGGCGGATGGGCATGTCTTCGATCCTTCAAGGCACGCGCTTACGAGCTTGACCGGCGCAAGTGCAACCTGCGCGACCGCGTGTCGCGTTGGCCGCGAAAGGCTTGAAAGCAGGGGAGCGATGGTCCACCAATCGCGCCGAAACGCTTGAACGCCGCCCATGACCGCCATCGCCGACACCACATCCGCCTATGCCGAACGCGACCGCGCGCTGCACAATCGCGCGCTGGTTCGTGGCTGGCTCTATGTCGTGCTTCTGGTGCTGTTTGCGCTGGTGCTGGTCGGTGGCGCGACCCGTCTCACGGATTCCGGCCTATCGATCACCGAGTGGAAGCCCATCCACGGCGTGATCCCGCCGCTCAACGAGGCCGAGTGGCAGGAAGAGTTCCAAAAGTATCAGCAGATTCCGGAATACAGCCAGATCAATGCGGGTATGGATCTGGCCGGCTTCAAGCGCATTTTCTGGTGGGAGTGGGCGCACCGGGTGCTGGCGCGCGGCGTCGGCGTCGTCTTCGCGCTGCCGCTGCTTGTTTTTCTGGGTGACCGGCCGCATCGAGCGCGGGCTGCTGCCAAAACTCGGCGGCTTGTTGGTGCTGGGCGGGCTGCAGGGCGCGCTGGGATGGTGGATGGTGGCCTCAGGGCTGACCGAACGCACTGACGTCAGCCAGTACCGGCTTGCCGCGCACCTCACCATGGCGGCCTTCATTTTTGCCGCGATCATGGTGGTGGCGCGGGGGCTTGCGCCGCATAGCGGCAATCCCGCCGACCGCGACACACAGCGCTTCGCCGGCATCCTCGTTCTGCTGGTGCTGGTGCAGATCTATCTCGGTGGGCTGGTGGCGGGCCTCGATGCCGGCCTGAGCTACAACACCTGGCCGCTAATGGACGGCGCAATCATCCCAGGCGATTTGTTCGTCATCGAACCTGTCTGGCGCAATGTCTTCGAGAACCCGAAGATGGTGCAGTTTGTCCACCGCTGCGGCGCCTACATCGTCTTCGCCGCAGCCTTATGGCACATGATCGCCACGCGCCGGCGCCAGCCGGGGACGACCCATGCGTTGCGCGCGCTGGTGCTCTTTCACCTTGTTCTGCTGCAAGCCGTCGTCGGCATCGCCGCACTGCTGACGCAGGTGAACCTGCACACAGCGCTGACGCATCAGGCGCTTGCGCTGATCGTGCTCGGCTTTGCGGCGGCGCATTGGCGCGGCACCAAGGGGCCGTATCCGCTGCCGACACGACGTCGTGCTCAGAACTTGACCCGAACCTGACGGATCGCGTCGGCGACTGACAATTCCCGCTCTTCGTCTTCGCGATTGCCGTCCTCGGCGTGCCAGGAAGCGGACAGGCAACCATAGGCAATCGCATGGTCGAGAATGGCCGTCGGCGGCTGTTTGAGCGCCTTGCCGAACACGTCCGCCATATGCGCGATGCGTTTTTCGCTCAGGCATAGATCGTCGCGGTCGAGCGGATTGTAGAACCAGTTGGCGGCGTCGAAGCCGGGATCGCCCAGCACGCCTTTCGGATCGATCGCCAACCAGCCGCGCGGCCCAAAAAGCACATTGTCGTGGTGCAGGTCGCCGTGCAGCGGCCTCAGCGCCAGCGGATTATCGAGCAGCCGGTCAGCGATGGTCGCCGCCTCGACATAGAGGCTGTCGCGTGCCGGCGTCCCGGTCGGCTTTGGCCTTGCGCAACGAGGCTGTGAAAACGCTCACGCAACGGCTGCAAATCGGCCGGGTAAGGGTTGTCCGAAGGCGAGAAGAGCCGCTCCATCACCTCGGCCGCGATCGCGGTTGCCGCGTCGTCGCCCTTTTCGTCCAGCTCGTCGACCAAGCAGGCGGTCGCCGGCGTCTTCGAGCAGCATCGTCTGCCCATCCATGTCGAGCAACCGCACAGCGCCATGCCCATCGCGCCAGCGCAGATAGTAGGCGCCGCGCAACTCGTCATAGACATCCGGAAAATCCTTCAAAGCCTTGACGATGGCCGGACGAGCCATCCTCCCGCTTGACCCGCCAGATGCGGCTGGAAAAGGTCTCGGCGATCAGCGTCGGATAATACAGATTCCAGTGGCGCGGCAGCGCGTCAGTTGAACTCAAAGCGATAGATCCTTGCCGATGAAAGCCGCGTCTAGCGCCCCAGCATCAGGTCCATGTTCTGGACCGCGGCGCCCGACGCGCCTTTGCCGAGATTGTCATAGACGGCGATCAGCAACGCCTGCGCGCGGTTGTCGTTGGCGAAGACATGCAGCCGCATGCGGTTGGTGCCGTTGTAGACTTCCGGCGTGATCTCGGCGCTGCGCTCGATCTCGGCCAGCGGCGCAACCTCGACCACGCCGCCGGGCAGGGCGGCATAGTGATCCGCGATCGCCGCGTGCAGATCGACGCCTTTCGGCGCCGACGCCAGATGGCCGAGCTGCAGCGGCACGACGGTGATCATCCCTTGCGCAAAATTGCCGACCGCCGGCTGCATCAGCGGGTCGGTCGTCAGCTTCGCGTATTTGCGCAGTTCCGGCACATGCTTGTGCTTGAGGCCCAGGCCGTAGGGCAGGAATTCCGGCGCATCCTCGCCCTTTGCCTCATAATCTTCGATCATCTGCCGGCCGCCGCCGGAATAGCCGGAAATGCCGTTGATGGTGACCGGAAAATCCGCCGGCAAGAGACCCGCGGTGATCAGCGGCCGCAGCATGGCGATCGGCCCTTGCGGCCAGCAGCCGGGATTGGCCACGCGCTTGGACGCGGCAACCGCCTTGAACTGATCGGCGTCGAGTTCCGGAAAGCCGTAGGTCCAGCCGTCGGCAACGCGAAACGCCGTCGAGGCGTCGATAACACGCGTCGTCGCGTTTTCGATCAGCGACACGCTCTCCTTCGCGGCATCATCCGGCAGGCAGAGGATCGCGATATCGGCGGCATTCAGGAATTCGGCCCGCGCGGCGATTTCCTTGCGGCGCTCGGCCGGCACCGAGATGATCTCGAGATCGCCGCGGTCGGCCAGCATCGACCTGATCTGCAGGCCGGTGGTGCCGTGTTCGCCGTCGATGAAGATTTTCGGTCTGGCCACTTTCATTCCCGATCAATCACTTGGCTGCGTTTTCGGACTCGGTCCGTAAACGCGTCGCCGCAATTTCTCAACCCGCTTCACGGGCTTTCCGTTCGGCCAGAAGGCCGACGTAGTGCATCGCGACCGAGGAGGCCGCGATCGCCGTTATATCGGCATGGTCGTAGGGCGGCGCAACCTCCACCACGTCCGCGCCGACCATGTCGAGATGCGACAATTGCCGCAGCACCGAGAGGATTTTGGCCGATGACGGTCCGCCCGCGACCGGCGTGCCCGTGCCTGGCGCGAAGGCCGGGTCCAGGCAGTCGATGTCGAAGGTGACATAGCATTTCTTGCCGCCGGTGCGCTCGGCGATCGCATAGGCGATGTCGGCGGCGCGCATCTCTTCGAGATCGTTGCCGTAGAGGATCTTTATGCCGAAATCTTCCGGCGCATGGGTGCGGATGCCGATCTGGATCGAGCGGTCAGGGTCGATCACGCCTTCGCGGGCGGCGCGCGCCACGAACGAGCCGTGGTCGATGCGTTTGCCGTCGTCGAACCAGGTGTCCTGATGCGCGTCGAACTGCACCAGCGCCAGCGGCCCATGCACGGCGGCATGCGCCTTGAGCAACGGCCAGGTGACGAAATGATCGCCGCCGAGCGAAAGCAGAAATGCGCCTGATTTCAGCAGCTTTGCCGCCTCGCGCTCGATCGTGCCGGGCGTCTTCTGGTGGTTTCCGTTGTCGAGCAGGCAATCGCCATAGTCCACCACAGCCAGCGCCTCGAACAGGTCGCGGCTGAACGGATATTGCGGATCGTTGTCGAAGATCGCCGAGGCGCGGCGGATGGCCTGCGGTCCGAATCGCGCGCCCGGCCGGTTGGTGACGGCGGCGTCGAACGGAATGCCCCACACCACGACATCGGCGCCCTTCACCTGCTTGGTGTATTTGCGCCGCATGAAGGACAGCGCTCCGGCATAGGTCGGGTCGCCGGCTGCACCAGTCAGCGTGCGGGCGGTAAAGGCGTTGTCGATCGATGAGGATGGCATGCGGTCCCTCGCGAAGCGTTGGCTCGCCTTTATTGGCCATCCATTTCAGAAATGCGACCCCCTGTTACGCAGGAGCAAGACAAGCAGGCAGCCGCCGTTCAACCCGTCTCGAAGTCGCCTGCCTGCGGCGGCGCGATCGGCGTGAAGAGCGTGCGATCCGGCTTCAGATCGAGCAGCGGTGTACCATCAAGGCAATCCATGCCGCGCACAAGAAGCGCGCCGCCCTCAACGCCAACCAATGTGGCGATCGATGTGCCTATGGGATTTGGCCGGGCCGGGGAGCGCAAGGCGAATGTGCCGTGCACGCTTCCGTCATTGGCGGGACTTTGCAGGACGAGATCGCGTCGCGACAGATGCAGCCAATAGAGCACTTCAAGGCGCTCGAATCGTTCGATACCTTGCAGGGCCGCTTGCCACGGCTCGAAGATTTCAATGCGGCAAACTGGGTCCATCGGCCCGGCCTTGACGCGGCGTGACCAGCCGCGAGGTCCAGGGCGTACGAATGGTTCCAATGAAAACGAGGCCGGCGTCGGTGGGCGAAGGGGCGTCGACCGCCACTTCGCCTGCGCGGATTTCGTTTTCCCGAACCACGAACGACGGTCTACTTCACGCCAACCATCACGTCGGATGCCTTGATGATGGCATAGGCTTCCTTGCCCTCCCTGAGGTCCAATTCATCTACCGCCGCGTTGGTGATCGACGCCGTCACCAGTGCCCCGCCAATGTCGATCGTGACGTGCGCCGTCGTTGCGCCTTTGGTCACCGAGGTGATCTTGCCTTTGAGTTGATTGCGGGCACTGAGTTTCATTTCATTTTCTCCGGTTTGCGCTTGCCGTTTTTCGGCCTTCGGACATGCCGTCTAACCATAACGGATTGCCCCAAGTGATATAGCGACCCGACCTGCTGCGCCACCCCGCGCGGTTTTGACGAGATGCAAAGCCAAAAAGCGTCAAAAAACTCAATTCAAATAGCTGAAGAACCGAACTTGGCCATACTGGTTAACTTTTGGCTTTCATCAAAAATGCAACCAATGAGTGCATTATCAACCCCTAATAATTAAATGGTGGTAACTTACATAAGGCATTGCTTTTAAAACAACATTGGCTTTGCAATTCCTGATTGCTGCAAGGCTTTGATTGTAAGCCGACGTTGCCCGTATTTGGCTGACAATATGTACCCTCCAAAATATTGCCTAAAATTGGAACTTTGCGGCGAAAGAATTTTTAAAAGCCCCGGCTCAGCATTGCGCTTGTAGGCAGCAGTCGTCGACCGGACATCGTCAAATGTTAGCGGCGGGACGTTCGACAGACCTTGGCTTTGGGCAACAGCACAGGGAGTCCCAGCAAATGGCGTATGCGTTTCTCACCGAAAATGACGACTCTTATACTATCCCCGCGGGGCCGAACGGCGTTTTCGCAAAGGGTGGCAACGACGCGGTCGTCGGCAATGAAGATAACAACCAGATCGGCCTCGGAGCCGGCAACGACCTCGCGCGTGGCGGGGGCGGCGTTGACGTTATCTGGGGTAACACCGGCAACGATGTTATTCACGGCGACGGCGGCAACGACCTGATATTCCATGGCGTTGGCGACGACATCGTCTACGGCGGCGACGGCAACGACTACGTCTTCGGCGGTCCTGGCATCTCGCCGAATTCTGGCATCGACCGGATCTTTGGCGGTGCCGGCAACGACACCGTTTACGCCGGCGACATGAATGACACGGTCGACGGCGGTGTCGGTTCGGACGAAATCGGCGGCGGTGCCGGCGATGACCAGTTGTTTGCCAACGAGAGCGACACCGTCTTCGGCGGTGATGGCTTCGATACGGCCCATCTCGAAGGTCCAGCGAACCGCTATCTGCTTGATATCAATATCGATGGCGGCATCGAGCTGCTCGACATTCTGGGCGGCGGCGGCACTTCAACCGTAACGCTGCACGGCGTGGAGCAAGTCATTGGCGGCGACAGTGCAATCATCAGCCTCGACATCAACCTTGATGATCTGATCAGCCAGTTGGAAGAGCTGATCGACAACCTGGGCGTCGGCGCCGGCGGCGGCATCCTTGACGATCTGCTTGGCGATCTGCTGGGCGGCGGCCTCGGCGGCCTCCTCAATGGCGACATTCTCGACGGCGCCCTGGGTGGCATCCCGCTCGACGACCTGCTCGATGGGCTCGGTCTCGACGACCTCGGACTGGGTGGTGGCGGTATCCTGGACGGCTTGCTTGATGACGCCGGCATCCTCGATGGCGTTCTTGATCTCCTCGACGACATCCTCGGCGGCATCCTGTAAGTCGATAACCAACAAATCCAGTGGCCGCTCTCCGGGGCGGCCATTTGCGTTTTCATCGCGCCATCACAAGTAGCCCCGAGCTGCTTCAAGACGTTGACCGCGGCCTGCCTCCAATCAAACCCATAGATTGCGCCCGGCTCGACGGCCAAGGCGAAAAAGGCTGGACTCTCGATATATTTAGACGAATATAGCGATGAGCTCAGGCTGAACGGTGTGTGCTTTTGGCGAATTGACCCGCAAGGCCGGAATTGGCAGATGTCAGGCGCGACCAAGATTGTGGTTCCAGTTGCGCCGACTCGGCAAGGTCGAGGACCAGGTCCAGGCATCCGTGGAACGCGAGGCACTCGGGAGGAGAGCTTGGCCGTGCAATCACAGCCTTTTCATGCTGACAAGGTCCATGCTGCAATCGCTTCGGATGCGGCGGCGAAATCGGCTCTTGTCGCCTCGTGGCGTCGGTCGGCCAATCTGCATCATCTCGACCCGGCAACGCGCATGGGGCCGGTGCGGCTGACCCAGGGCGAGTTGAACGACGCACGTCGCAGGATCGAGCCGCTGCTGAGCGCCGCGCAGTCGAGCCTCGACCGGCTCTACCAGGCTGTGGGCGGCGTCGGTTGTTGTGTGTTGCTGGCCGACCGTGACGGCATTCCTATCGATCGGCGTGGCGCCGCCTCCGATGACAAGACCTTCCAACAATGGGGCTTGTGGACCGGCACGGTCTGGAGCGAGGAAGCCGAGGGCACAAACGGCATTGGCACCTGCCTCGTCGAACAGCGGACGCTGACGATCCACGCAGACCAGCATTTTTTCGACCGCAACACGCTGCTGTCCTGCACGACCGCGCCGATCTACGACCATGAGGGCAATTTGGCGGCGGCATTGGACGTCTCTTCCTGCCGAGCAGACCTGACCGAAGGTTTTGTCCAATTGATTTCGATGGCGGTGTCGGATGCCGCGCGGCGCATTGAGGCGGATCATTTCCGCTTGGCCTTTCCGGATGCGCGCATCCTTTTGGCGCCGACTGTGGATCGTGGAGCAGGGGCTCTGCTGGCGGTCGATGGCGACGATCTCGTGATCGGCGCAAGTCGTGCGGCCAGGCAATGCGCTCGGGCTCACCGCCGAAAGCTTGAGAAAACCGATCCCGGCAGCCGATCTGCTTGGAAAAGGCGAACTCGCCGGCGGCGAACTACGCGATGCGGAGCGGGCGGTCGTCCAGCGGGCATTGGCTCGGGCGGACGGCAATGTGGCGGCGGCCGCCAAGCTGCTCGGCATCAGCCGCGCGACGCTGCATCGCAAACTAAACCGGCTGGAAATGAGCCGTCCGCACTAGTTGGAACGTGGTGATGAGCACACAGGACATAGACCGCGATCGACCAAAGACGCCGCCATTCGACAACGGCTTGTCGCTCCATTCGAGCAGCGGCTCCCGGCCAGTGCGCGCCGTATCCACGAACGACCTTTTCCGGCAGGGTGAGCATGAGATCGCCATCCGCCATGGAGACAGCGTCTACAGCTTGAAGATCACCAAGCAGGACAGGCTGGTTCTCAACAAATGATGCGCAGGCGGGCGTAAGGTCGGTTACCGCCTGGATGTGTCTCACATCTGCGACACATCGGCCGTCCGACCTGATCCCGCCCGGCTGACAAACGCACTCGCGCGGTACACCACACTTCCGGAAACGTCGCATGGGGCGGCGTCATTGTCCGGGAGGAATGGATGAACAAGGTCGAATTCTCACGCACCGCGAAAGTGCCTTTCCAGAAGCGCTACGACAATTTCATCGGCGGCAAATGGGTCGCGCCGAAGGCTGGCAAATATTTCGAGAACATCTCGCCGGTCACCGGCCGTCCGCTCTGCGAAATCGCCCGCAGCCAGGCCGACGACATCGAGGCAGCGCTCGACGCCGCGCACAAGGCCAAGGACGCCTGGGGCAAGACCGCGCCGGCCACCCGCGCCGCCATGCTCCTGAACGATCGCCGACCGGATGGAGGACAATCTCGACATCCTGGCGCTGGCCGAGACCTGGGACAACGGCAAGCCGATCCGCGAAACGACCGCCGCCGACATGCCGCTCGCCATCGACCATTTCCGCTATTTCGCCGGCGCCTTGCGCGCCCAGGAAGGATCGCTGTCGCAGATCGACGACGATACCGTCGCCTACCATTTCCATGAGCCGCTGGGCGTCGTCGGCCAGATCATCCCGTGGAACTTCCCGCTGCTGATGGCCTGCTGGAAGCTCGCGCCCGGCGCTCGCTGCCGGCAATTGCGTGGTGCTGAAGCCGGCCGAACAGACACCGGCCACCATCATGCTGTGGGCGGACCTGATCGGCGACATTCTGCCGCCCGGCGTGCTCAACATCGTCAACGGCTTTGGCCTCGAAGCCGGCAAGCCGCTGGCATCGAACCCGCGCATCGCCAAGATCGCCTTCACCGGCGAGACGACGACCGGCCGCCTGATCATGCAATATGCCTCGCAGAACCTGATCCCGGTGACGCTGGAACTCGGCGGCAAATCGCCCAACATCTTCTTCGAGGACGTGGCGGCCGAGGACGACGATTTCTTCGACAAGGCGATCGAAGGCTTCGTCATGTTCGCGCTCAACCAGGGCGAGGTCTGCACCTGCCCGAGCCGCGCGCTGGTCCATGAGATCGATCTACGACAAGTTCATGGAGAAGGCGATCAAGCGCACCGAGGCGATCATCCAGGGCGACCCGCTCGACCCGGCGACGATGATCGGCGCGCAGGCGTCGTCCGAACAGCTGGAGAAGATCCTGTCCTATCTCGACATCGGCAAGAAGGAAGGCGCGAAAGTGCTGACCGGCGGCGAGCAGAACCACCTGCCGGCGACCTGGCCGGCGGCTACTACGTCAAGCCGACGATCTTCCAGGGCAACAACAAGATGCGCGTCTTCCAGGAGGAGATTTTCGGGCCGGTCGTCTCGGTGACCACATTCAAGGACGAGGACGAGGCGCTGGCGATCGCCAACGACACGCTCTACGGCCTCGGCGCCGGCGTCTGGAGCCGCGACGGCAACCGCGCCTACCGCTTCGGCCGCGCCATCCAGGCCGGCCGCGTCTGGACCAACTGCTATCACGCCTATCCGGCCCACGCGGCCTTCGGCGGCTACAAGCAGTCCGGCATCGGCCGCGAGAACGCACAAGATGATGCTCGACCACTATCAGCAGACCAAAAACATGCTGGTGAGCTACAGCCCGAAGAAGCTGGGGTTCTTCTGAGGCTCGGGCTCCCTCCCCCTTGAGGGGGTGAGGGCGGTTTGCGAAGCAACACGCGCCAGGGCGCGATGGAGGCTCAACGTCGGGGAGCTGCAACGACCCCGGCTTGGCGCCGCCTCGCTATCCTCGCGTTCGTCATCGGCCCAGGCTCGTTTGGCCTTTGGCCAAACACCCTCCCCCTCAAGGGGAGGGACCTATAACCGGAGCCCCACATGGACCGTCCATCCCTCGACAAGGTCTCGGCCACGCCGGACGCCGTCGCCTTCCTGGATGAAATCATCGCCGACCACGGCCCGGTGCTCTTCCACCAGTCCGGCGGCTGCTGCGATGGCTCGTCGCCGATGTGTTACCCGCGCGGCGACTACATCGTCGGCGACCGCGACGTGCTGCTGGGAACGATCGGCGAGACGCCGGTCTACATCAGCGAGTCGCAATACGAAGTCTGGAAACACACCGACCTGATCCTCGACGTCGTACCGGGCCGGGGCGGCATGTTCTCGCTCGACAATGGCCGCGAGAAACGCTTTCTCACGCGCTCGACCATCTGCGCGGTGCCGGGCGCCTGATGCTCAGTCCGGAACGACGGCGGTCGCCTGGATCTCGATCCTGGCGCGATCTTCGACCAGTGCAACGACCTGCATGGCAGCCATCGCCGGAAAGTGCCGGCCGATGATGTCGCGATAGGCTTTGCCGATCTCGCGCAGGTTTTGCACGTATTCCTGCTTGTCGACAAAATACCAGGTCATGGCAGTGATGTGCTCTGGCTCCGCGCCGCCAGCGCGCAAGACGGCGACCACATTCTCCAGCGTCTGCCGAACCTGCGCGACAAAGTCGTCGGTTTCGAATTCACACTGGGCGTTCCAGCCGATCTGCCCGCCGACGAAGATGGTGCGGCCGCGCGCGGCGACGCCGTTGGCATAGCCGAGCGGCCGCGCCCAGCCTTCGGGCTGCAAGATCTCATGCATCGGTATTCTCCCGGCAACTCACGGCTTCGCCGCCTTCATCAGCTCGCGGCCGATGATCAGTTTCTGCACTTCGGTCGCGCCCTCGTAGATGCGCAGCGCGCGGATCTCGCGATAGAGCCGCTCGGTGATCTCGCCGACGCGCACGCCGCGCCCGCCGAACATCTGCAGCGCCTGGTCGATCACCCATTGCGCATTTTCGGTCGCCGTCATCTTGGCCATGGCGGCTTCCTTGGTGGTCGGCAGCTTCTGCACGTCGCGCCGCCAGGCGGTGCGGATGGTCAGCAGCGACGCGGCGTCGATGGCGGTCGCCATGTCGCCGAGCGTGCTCTGGGCAGTCTGCAGGTCCGCCAGCGTCGCGCCGAACATCTTTCGCGTCCGCGCATGCGCGACCGCTTCGTCCAGCGCGCGGCGGGCGAAGCCAAGCGCTGCCGCTGCGACCGAAGGGCGGAAAATATCGAGCGTGCGCATGGCGAGCTTGAACCCTTCGCCGGGCGATCCCAGGAGCTGCGACGCCGGAATGCGGCAGTTGTCGAAGCGCAGCGCGCCAGCGGATGCGGCGCGATCGTTTCGATGCGCTCGGCGATCGAGAAGCCGGGAGTGTCGGCGAAGACGACGAAGGCGGAGATGCCGCGCGTGCCCGGCGCTTCGCCGGTGCGGGCGAAGACGGTGTAGACGTCGGCGATGCCGCCGTTGGAGATCCAGGTCTTTTCGCCGTCGAGCACATAGTCGTCGCCGTCGCGGCGCGCGGCGCATTGCCATCGCCGCGACGTCCGAGCCGGCCTCAGGCTCGGTCAGCGCGAAGGCCGAGATCAATTCGCCTCTGGCGACCTTCGGCAGGATGTTTTTCTTGAGCTCGGTCGGAGCCTGCCAGGCTGATCGCGCCGGTGCCGAGCCCCTGCATCGCGAAGGCGAAATCGGCCAGGCCGTCGGCATAGGCCAGCGTCTCGCGCACGAGGCAGAGCGAGCGGCTGTCGATCTCATCGGAAACGCCGCCGTAAGCTTTGGGCACGCAATGGCGCAGGATGCCGGCCGTGCCCAGAGCTTTGACAAGCTTCTTGCAGGCCTGATCGGCGTCGCCATGATCGATATCGCCAAGCCCACCGGCCGCAATGAATGCATCCAGTTCGCCGCGAAGGCGCGATGGCTGTCGGCGAAGAAGGGCCAGTCCAGATGGTCGCGGTCAGGCCTGAGCATGGTGTGTCCAGACATCGCTCAGTTGCCCTCGAACACCGGCTTGGCCTTGGCGGCAAAAGCGTCGAAGGCGCGGCGGAAGTCGCCTGTCGCCATGCAGATCGCCTGCGCCTGCGCTTCCGACTCGATCATCTCGTCGATGCCCATCGCCCATTCCTGGTTCAGCATCTTTTTGGTCATGCCGTGCGCGAACCACGGACCGTCGGCGAGATTGCGGGCGAAAGCTTGGGCCGCGCCAAGCAAGGCAGCGCGCTCGTGCAGCGCGTTGTAGAAGCCCCAGGCGTGGCCTTCGGCGGCGGTCATCGCGCGGCCGGTGAACAAGAGCTCGGCCGCGCGGCCCTGGCCGATGATGCGCGGGAGGATGCCGCAGGCGCCCATGTCCGCACCGGCAAGGCCGACGCGCGTGAACAGGAAGGCGGTCTTGGCTTCCGGCGTCGCGACCCGGATAGTCGGACGCCATCGCCAGGATCGCGCCGGCCCCGGCGCAAATGCCGTCGACCGCCGCGATGATCGGCTGCGGGCAGGTCCGCATCGCCTTGACGAGATCGCCGGTCATGCCGGGTGAAATCGAGCAGGTCCGGCATCGCCATCTTGGTCAGCGGCTCGATGATCTCGAACACGTCGCCGCCGGAGCAGAAATTGCCGCCCGCGCCCGTCAGCACGATGGCGCGCACGTCGCTGGCCTTGGCGAGCTCGCGGAACAGATCGCGCAGTTCCGCATAGCTTTCGAAGGTCAGCGGGTTTTTCTTCTCGGGCCGGTTCAGCGTGATGGTCGCGACGCGTCCGTCGGCGTCGGTCTCGAAGCGAAAATGCTTCGCCTTGTAATCCTTGAAGGGCCGCTTCTTGTCCTGCATCGGATTCTGTCATCGTCACCCTGCCATAACTTCGCCGCCGGCGACCGGGATAGCCTGGCCGTTGATCGCCGCCGCGTCTGTCCGAGGCCAGCCACAGCACCGTGTCGGCGACTTCCTCCGGCGTCACCAGCCGCCCTTGCGGATTGGCGCGGGCGAGACTGGCGCGCGCCTCATCGGCGGTGCGGCCGGTCTTGCCGACGATGGTGTCGATCGCCCCGTCGAGCAGCGGCGTGTCGGTGAAGCCGGGGCAGACCGCATTGACCGTGATGCCGGTTCGCGCAAGCTCCAGCGCCAGCGCGCGCGTCAGGCCGACGACGCCATGCTTGGCGGCGCAATAGGCGGATACGTAGGCATAGCCGGTGAGCCCGGCGGTGCGAGGCGATATTGACGATGCGGCCCTTGCCGGCGCGTCGGATCGCGGGCAGGGCGGCCTGCGTCACCAGATAGATGCCGGTGAGGTTGATGCGCGATGACGCGGTTCCACATCGCCAGATCGGTCTTGTCGAACGGCGCGCTGGGCGCTTCGCCGGCATTGTTGACCAGAATGTCGACGGCGCCGAATGCGCCGGTCGCCGTGGCGAGGCCGGCTGCGATCGTTGGCGGCGTCGGTCACGTCGAAGCCGTCGATGACAAGAGCCTCGCCACCGCGCCGTGATCTCTGCGCGCACCGCTTCCAGCGGCTCACGTCCGCCGGCCGGCCAGGGTGACGCGATGCGCCGCGCGCGGCCAGCGCCACGCGCGATCGCCGCGCCGATGCCGCTGCCGGCGCCGGTGACCAGAGCGTGGCGGCCGTGCAGGAGCTTGATGCCATCGCACTGCCGCTGGCCGCTGCCGCGCGCGCGAGGTTGTTCTCGTATTGCGCCTTGCCGGACAGATATTGCTTCGGCCAGGGGATGCTGTCACGCCGATCTTCGCCGCCTCATGCAGCGTCCAGGCCGGGATCGGCCAGATGCGGGCGGGCGACGGCGCAGAGGTCGGCGCGGCCGGCCGCGATGATCGAGTTGGCGTGATCGGCCTCGGAGATCGCGCCGACCGCGATGGTCGGCGATGCCGATCTCGTTGCGGATCTTGTCGGAGAACGGCGTCTGGAACAGGCGGCCGTAGACCGGCTTCTCGTCGTTCCACACCTGGCCGGACGAGCAGTCGATCAGGTCGGCGCCGGCCTCCTTGAACATCTGCGCGAAGATCGCGGCATCCTCCGGCGTGTTGCCGCCCTCGATCCAGTCGTGACAGGAGAGGCGCACCGAGATCGGCTTGTCCTCCGGCCAGACAGCGCGGATCGGCGCGAAAGATTTCGAGCGGATAGCGCGCGCGGTTCTCGTGGCTGCCGCCATATTCGTCGTCGCGCGTGATTGGTCAGCGGCGAGAGGAAGCTCGACAGCAGATAGCCGTGGGCGCAGTGCAGCTCGAGCAGTCGAACGCCGGTGCGCGCGGCGCGTTCGCGTCGCGCGCGACGAAGTCGGCCTTCACGCGGTCCATGTCGGTCGCGGTCCATCGCGCGCGGCATCTGGCCGTCTTGCAGATAGGGCAGCGCCGAGGCCGAGATCAGCGGCCAGTTGCCGGCTGTCGAGCGGCTGGTCGATCGCCCTCCCAGGCGAGCTTGGTCGAGCCCTTGCGGCCGGCATGGCCGAGCTGCATGCCGACCTTGGCCGGCGTCGTTGTGATGGACGAAATCGACGATGCGCTTCCAGGCCTGCGGCCTGTTCGTCGTTCCACAGGCCGAGGCAGCCCGGCGTGATGCGCGCATCGGGCGAGACGCAGGTCATCTCGCCGAACACCAGGCCGGCGCCGCCCATGGCGCGCGCGCCGAGATGGACGAGATGGAAATCGTCCGGCAGGCCGTCGATGGCCGAATACATCGCCATCGGCGAGACGACGATGCGGTTGGCAAGCGTCACGCCGCGCACCGTGAACGGCGTGAACATCGGCGGCAGGCACCGCGCTCGTTGGCCGCGACGTCGACGCCGGCGCGCTCGGCGAACCAGCGCTCGTAGCCTTCCAGCCAGGCCTTGTCGCGCAGGCGCAGGTTCTCGTGGCTGATGCGCTGCGAGCGCGTCAGCATCGAATACATGAACTGCTCGGGCTCCAGCGTGTCGGCATAGCGGCTGCCGACCACCTCGAACCATTCCATCGCGTTGCGCGCCGCATTCTGGATGCGCGTGACGTCGACGCGGCGGATCTCCTCATAGGCGGCGAGCACCGCCGGGAATGTTGTCGCTTGTCGTGGCCGAGCAATCTTGAACTGGCGGGTCAGCTCGATCGCGTCGTCGATGCGCCAGCTTGGTGCCCGAGCCGATGGCGAAATGCGCCGTGTGGGCGGCATCGCCCATCAGCACGACGTGGCTCTTGCCGTTGAAATGGCTCCAGCTGCCGCAGATCAGGCGGCTGAAGTTGAGCCAGGCCGAGCCGCGCAGATGCCGCGCATTGGTCATCAGCTTGGCGCCGTCGAGCACCTCGGCGAACAGGTTCTCGCAGAAGGCGATCGACTGGTCCTGGTCCAGCTGCGTCGAGGCCGTGCGCCCGGAACGCCTCCTCGGTGGTCTCGACGATGAAGGTCGAGGTGTCTGTCGTCGAACTTGTAGATGTGCGCCTGGAACCAGCCGTGCTCGGTGCGTGCGGAAATCGAAGGTGAAGGCGTCGAAGCGCTTGTTGGTGCCGAGCCAGATGAAGCGGTTCGGCCGCATCATCATGTCGGGCTTGAACACGTCCGCGTATATCGTTGCGGATCTTCGAGTTGACGCCGTCCGACGCGATGATGAGGTCGGCATCGGGAAACTCGTCGTCGCTGATCGACCTCGCGCTCGAACACCAGCTCGACGCCGAGCGCCTCGCAGCGCGCCTGCAGGATGTTGAGCAGCTTCTTGCGGCCGATGCCGACGAAGCCATGGCCGGTGGTGCGCTGGCGCTTGCCCTTGAACAGCACCTCGATGTCGTCCCAATGGTTGAAGGCGTCCTCGATTTCGGCCGCGGTCTCCGGGTCCCACTGCCGCATCGATTGCCATGGTGGCGTCGGAGAAGACGACGCCCCAGCCGAACGTGTCGTAGGGCCGGTTGCGCTCGACCACGGTGACGTGGTGCGCCGGGTGCAGCTTCTTCATCAGCAGGCCGAAATAGAGGCCGGCCGGCCCGCCGCCGATGCAGACAATCCGCATGCTTCTCCTCCTGGCGGCCGCGACTTAGACCGCCAGGCAAGCATGGACTCGTTCGAAAAAAACTTCAAGCTTAAAATAATTTGGGATGGACTGGAGGCAAGTCGAGGTGTCGGGTTCAATCGCCACCGACCCCCTGTCCCGCGGACATCTCCCCCTCAAGGGGGGAGATTGGCAGGTGCAACGTTGCGGCCAGCTAATCTCCCCCGGGGGGGATGTCCGGCAAGGACAGAGGGGGGTCGGTTATGACCACCAACGCATGGGCGAACAAGGGCCCGGCGTCAAGAGCGTGTCGGGCTTTCCAGCGCGAACACCGCCAGCGCGTGAGCCTGCGCCAGGATGTCGTCGATCTCGCGGATCTTCGCTCCTTCGAGCATCGCGGGTGTAGCCGGAAACCCGGCCACCGGGCGGTCGACCCGGCCTGAGCGGCCAGATACGGCGAGATCTTCGCCGGCCAAGAGGCCGATGGGGCGGTCCGGCATTCTGCGCTCTTGCAGCGTAGCGGGCCTTCTCTTGCGCTTCCCAGGCATCGCGGCGGGCTTCCCAGCGCGCGAACCGCCGGGCCTGTGCCGGCAAATCGTCGAGTGCTGAAGCCAGCACGGCAAGGCGCTGGCCAAGACGCGTCGCATCGATCGGGTCGTTGGCGCGATGGCGGTTGGCGGACCTTGATGGGGAAAGGATCCGTGTAGCCCGGCAAGGTGATGCGCGGCACGGCGGTCTGCGGTGGCCGACGGCGCCGGAATGGGCGAGGGAACGGATCAAGCAAGGGAAGCTGCTGCGGACAGCTTTTTTTCTTTCCGCCCGCGCCAGTTTCTGGAGTGCCTCTCTGCGGAAAATAGTGAACCGACCCCGGGAACGCACCCGGGTGAGCGCGCAGCAGGATGATACCGGTGCCGACGCCGTTGCGCAGGATCGTCGGCGCGGGTTTCGGTTTTCTGGCTGGGCGCGACGGCGGCAAGGTGATGGTCAGCCCACGCGCAGAAGCAATGATGAGCCGCCGCACAGCGGATCTGGCCGGACGCAAGAGCCGAAGAACGGAGAGATAGAGGTGGCGAGGCAGGGTGAGCGCAGGGGACAGTTTACTTTTTTCCGCTTGCGCCCGGTTCTGAGCCGATGCGCCTTCCTGCGGAAAGAAAGTAAACTGTCCCCTGGAGCCGAACCCGGCCATGGCAAACAGCGTGGCAAGGATGCGCTTCAGCGCCTGCCTGTTGTGTTCGATTGCCAAGATTCCGTCCATGCCGCTGCCTTTCAACTCGCGGCGGGATTCTCGCGCAGCGGCGAAGGGGTGTGGACGAAATAAACGAGAACGATGCTGACAGATGGTGACAGGGTTGGGCACTGGGCCGTCCATCCAGGTTCCGCTGCGCGGCCCCGGAATGACGGCCGGCGAGCCAGAAACAGCGCGTTCTTCAGGCCTTGGACAGCGTTGTGACGATCGAACGTTTCAGCCGGCCGAGCTTGTCGAGCAGAACCTCACTGTCCTTGGCGGAGAGGTCGGCAAACAGATCGGCGATCCAGTCGGCATGCACACTCGCCATCTTTTCGAACTCGGCGCGGCCGAATGGCGTCAGCGCGATGAACTGCACCCGCCGGTCGGTGGTGGAGACGGTTCGGCTGATATGGCCGCTCTCGACCAGCCGCTCGACCAGCACGGTGATGTTGCCCGGCGACACCATCATGCGTTTCGACACTTCGCCCAGCACCATGCCGTCCTTGGCGCGTTCGAGCTGCGCCATCAGGTCGAAACGGGGCAGGGTGCAGTCGAACTCCTCGCGCAGCCTGCGGCGCACTTCGGTCTCGACCAGCGTCGAACAGGTCAAAAGCCGCAGCCACAGGCGCAGCTCCGCGCCGTGATCGCCAGGCAACTCCAGCACCTTTGTCTCGCCATCGATCCAGTCGGGCGTCGCATCGGCTGCGTTGTTTTGTTCGGCCATGTCCGGCGCATCCTTCGCTCGACAGGTGGTCCGTTCGGGCGACCGCACCGTTCCACGCGGCATAGTTTGTTTCAAGTCTAAAGTTTTTTCGATGTGCACCATTGACGTTCCACCACGCTCGGCCATTGCTAGGGAAAAACCAGGGGAGCCGCATGCTCGAGCACCATGTCGTCGATTGGGACAATGCCTATGCGAATGGCGCCAACATCGCCGGCAGCGACCGTTGGCCGGCCGCCTGGGTCGGGCCGGCGCAGGCGTTCCGCGAAAAACTGGCGGCGGAAGGGCGCGCCAAGCTCGGCGTTGCCTATGGCGACCGTCCCCGCAATCGGCTCGACCTGTTCCTGCCGGAGAGCGAACCGAAAGGGCTCGTCGTCTTCGTGCATGGCGGCTACTGGATGGCGTTCGACAACAGCACCTGGTCGCATCTCGCCGCGGGCGCGGTGGAGAGCGGCTTATGCCGTGGCGATGCCGTCCTACACGCTTTGTCCGGAGGTGCGGCTGGCCGGGATCGTGCGCGAGATCGGCGCGGCGATCGACAAGGCGGCCACGCTGGTCGGCGGCCCGATCATGCTGACCGGCCATTCCGCCGGCGGACATCTGGTCAGCCGGATGATCTCGCAACGACGCCGCTTTCGCAAGCCGTGCAGAGGCGCATCCGCAATGTCGTCTCGATCGCCGGCCTGCACGATCTGCGCCCGCTGATGAACACCGCGATGAACAAGACGTTGCGGATCGACGAGGCCGAAGCGTTGACTGAAAGCCCGGCACTGCTGCGGCCGATGGAGAATGCCCGCATCACCTGCTGGGTGGGCGGCGGCGAGCGCGGCGAGTTCCTGCGCCAGAGCGCACTGCTGGCCAATATATGGATTGGGCTCGGCGCAACCACAGCGATGATCGCCGAGCCCGACCGCCATCATTTCAGCATCATCGACGGGCTGGCGGACGCCAACCATGCGCTGACACGGACATTGCTGAGCTAAGGCGTGTCGCAGTAGATCGGATTTCGGCAACCGACCCCCCTCTGTCCTGCCGGACATCTCCCCCTCAAGGGGGGAGATTGGCAGCTTCGCCGACACTGCGTAATCTCCCCCCTTGAGGGGGAGATGTCCGGCAGGACAGAGGGGGGTCGGTGCAGACCGAGTTCGAGGTCATCGCGTCAAGCAGCAGCTAGCCTTCGGACAGCGCGATGAGTTGTGTCAGGCAGCCACGGCATATTCCGGCGCGGTCTTGGCGCCGGTGATGTAGGCGACGATGTCCTGGCCGTCGGTCTCTTCCTTTTTCAGGTTGGCGACGATGCGGCCGCGGCGGAAGACGACGATCCGGTCGACGAGATCGAACACCTGGCGCATGTTGTGGCTGATCAGGATCAGCGGCTCGCCTGCTGCCTTCAGCGTGCGGATGATGTTCTCGACCTGCGCCGTCTCCTGCACGCCGAGCGCCGCGGTCGGCTCGTCCATGATGATCAGCTTGCGAGGCGAAGGTCGCCGTCCGCGCGATCGCCACGCACTGCCGCTGGCCGCCCGACATGTTGCGGATGGTGTTGACGAGGTTGGGGATCTTCACGCCGGTCTTCTCCAGCGCCTTGCATCGTCGCCTCGCGCATCGCCCTTCCGGTCGAGGATCGAGAACGGACCGAGGTTCGAGCGGATCTTCTCGCGGCCGAGGAACAGGTTCGACGGCACGTCGAGGTCGTCGGCGAGCGCGAGGTTCTGGAACACCGTCTCGATGCCGGCTTCGCGCGCCTCGAGCGGGTCCGTCGAACTCGACTTCCTTGCCGTCGAACCAGATCTTGCCGCGCGTCGCGCTTCTCGACGCCGGTGATCTGCCGCACGAAGGTGGATTTGCCGGCGCCGTTGTCGCCCACGATGGCGACATGCTCGCCGTTGCGCAGGATCGAAATTGGCGTCCTCCAGCGCATGCACGCCGCCGTAGTGCTTGGTGAGATCCTTCGGTCTTCGAGGATGATGTTCGCTCATCGCCTGGCCCCTTAGCCGAGCGCCGCGCGGCGCTGCCGCCACTGGTCGAGCACGACGGCGCCGACGATGATCGCGCCCTTCACCATCTCCTGGTAGTAGGCGTCGAGCCGGATCGAGGTGAAGCCCGAGATGATCACGCTGAAGATCAGCGCGCCGATCACCGTGCCGACGATCGAGCCGCGGCCGCCGGACGAGCGACACGCCGCCGATGACCGCCATGGCGATGGCGTCGAGCTCGTACATCACGCCCATGCCCGCCTGCGCGGTCAGGTTCTTCGAGGTCAGCAGGAGCGCGGCGACCGCGGCGAGCATGCCGGCGATCGTGTAGACCAGCACCTTGTGGCCGGGCGACGTTGATGCCCGACATGCGCGCCGCCGCCTCGTTCGAGCCGATCGCGTAGCAGCGCTTGCCGTAGAGCGTGTAGCGCATGATCAGGTGGAACAGGATCGCGAGCACGACGAAGACGATCACCGGGTTCTGGCCGCGCCAGTGCAAGAGCCCGAAGGTCAGCGTGCCGATCAGGTCGCCGTTCGCGAGGTCGGCGTAGCTTTCGGTCGGGAACGAGATCGGGTTGCCGTTCGACCACCAGCGCGCCACGCCGCGCGCCGACACCATCATGCCGAGCGTGGCGATGAACGGCGGGATCTTCGTGTAGGCGATCAGGGACCCGTTGATCGAGGCCGGCGAAGAGGCCGCAGGCGAGCCCGACCAGCGATCGGCACGATCACCGGCAGGTCCATCGCTCCAGTCGCCGAAGATCGCCTTCGGGTTGGGGTTGCCGTTGACGATCGCGGTCTGGGCGAAGCTCATCGCGATCATCGCCGTGGCGCCGACGACCGAGCCGGAGGTCAGGTCGATGCCGCCGATGATGATGACCTGGGTGACGCCGATCGCGATGATGCCGATGATCGCGACCTGCAGGAGGATGATGTCGAGCCGCTGCTTGTTGAAGAGCGCGTCGAGCTTGTCGCGGGTGTTGAACAGGAAGCTGCTCGCCGTTCAGCGCGGTTCAGCAGCTCGAAGACGGCGGTGATCAGGATGAGGGCGAGGAACACGTTGAGCCTCGGGCGGCCAATGCCGCCTGCTGCGTATCGAAGGTCGACGCCCCCGACGCCGTGCGAAGTCGTCGCCATGGTCGCCCTCCTCTGCTCAGCGCGAGAGCGGTCCCGCGCCAGCTCACCTGCAGCGAGGTGCGATGAGAAGCGAGCGGCGCCTGCGGCGCCGCTCTCGTTCTTCCGGCGGGATTCCTCAGTTCTTCTTGAGGTAGTCGTTGATGTTGGCCGGGGTGACCAGCTCGAACGGCACCCAGACCTTCTGCTCGACCGCTTCGCCCTTGGCGAGCTTGACCGCCGCGTCGACCGAGCCGGAGCCCTGCGCGGCCGCGTTCTGGAACACGGTCACGTCGAGGTCGCCGGCCTGCATCGCCGCAAGCGCGTCCTGGGTGGCGTCGACGCCGCCGACGAGCACGCGTCTTCATGTCGATGCCGGCCGGCCTTCATGCGCCTGGATCGCGCCGATGGCGACTTTCGTCGTTGTTGGCGATCACGCCGTCGAAGGCTGTGCCGGTCGACAGCCAGTTGGTCATCAGGTTCTGCGCTTCGTCGCGGTGCCAGTTCGAGGTCTGCTTGTCGATGATGTTGATCTTGACGCCGCAGTCCGGTGCCGTCGATCACGTCGTGGATGTCCTGCGTGCGCTGCACCGCGGCCTGGTTCGAGAGCTCGCCCATGATCACGTAGACGTTGGCCTCGGTCTTGCCGGCCTCCTTGAGCAGGCGGCAGACCTCCTTGGTCTCGAGCGTGCCGGAGTCGACCTCGTTCGAGGCGACGAAGGCCTGGTTGTCGGGCAGCGTGTCGAGGTTGATCGGCTGGCGGTTGACGTAGACCAGCGGCACGTTGCCGGCGGCGGCGGCGTCGGACATCGCCTGCGTCGCCGAGGTGTCGACCGGGTTCACGATGATCGCGTCGACGCCGCGACGCGATGAAGTTGTTGATCTGGTCGAGCTGCTTGGCGACGTCGTTCTGCGCGTCCTCGATCTGCACGGTATGGCCGTTCTCGTCGGCGTAGGACTGGATGCCGTTGCGCAGCACGGTCAGGAAGTTGTCGTCGAACAGCGCCATCGACACGCCGACCTTGGCGGCATGGGCGGTTGACGTCATCAACAAGGCCGTCGCTGCGGCAATTACGAGCTTTTTCATTTTTGGTTCCTCCACAGATGGCGTCCGGCGGCGCCGACGATGCCGGAGGTCCCGTTCTCCGGGATCCCATTTCTTCTGCGGCACGCCTCGTCGCTCCCGTCCCGCATGAGAATGTTTATTCCATATTTCTGATCGTCTTGCAACAAGCATTCCGATTTTTTGGTTGTATTTTATGGCCTGTCAAACGCTGCGGTTGTCAGCGCCGAACGAATGAAATCCATGCTTGCCCTGATCTCCGTAGCTGGATCGGAAAGCCGGTGGACGGCTGGGGAAAATGGCTCGTAGGAGAACGGTCCAGTGTATCCGGCAGCCAGCAAAGCGCTGATTTGTTCGACGTTCCCGAGCCTGTCGCGGTCGTCGACCAGGATGCGATGCCCGTCCTGCATCTGCTCAGGCGTCAAGGCGGCGTCGACGACACCGGAGATGTGCACGATGCCGGTGTATTCCGGATAGAACGTCTGTTCCGCGGCCAGATGATGATGGAAGGTATCATGCACGAGCTTGTAGCGCTCCATGCCGCCGACCTGTTCGATTGCCGCCACCGCGTCTGATTTGAGACGCAGCGACGAACTCGTGAAGCCGAGTGGCTCGATCAGCGCGATCAGACCGGCCCTGTCCAGCATAGGCAGGATCTCGCCAAGCGAGCGGCGCAACGCCTCGTCGCGCTCGCCATGCGCGTAACGCGGCGCATCGTTGCGCGGGATCAGGCTGATGGATTCGGCCCCGGCGTCGCTTGCCTGGTCGATCAGCAACTGCACCTTGGCCCGCATCTCTTCCGACCACGCGTTGAAGCCGTATGCTTCGGAAAGCCCCAGCAGGCGCAGTCCCTTTGAGCGGGCGTAAGCCCCGATCGACGGCAGGCGCTTCACCATCGAAGAAGGCGGCATCCGTCAGTTTCTTGTCGGCAAGGTCGTTGCGCAATTCGACCCCAACGCAATCGAGGGCGGCCGCAAGATCCAGAAACGCGCGACAGTCGAGGCGCGGCGTTGTCATGTGGTTGAGTGCAAATTTGAGCTGGGCTGTCATCTTGGTTCCCTGACGTGCGAGTCATGGCCCGCATCCTTGATGCAGGCATGCTTGGCAGGTCAACGGCGCTTTGATGAAAATTCTCTGTAACGCATGGCGCCAGACGTCATGCCGTCTCGGTCGCGATCTCGGCGTAGCGCCGACCGCACACGACT
>CAVQCL010000032.1:0-34399 GCA_963710935.1 uncultured Alphaproteobacteria bacterium
CCGTCCGGGCTAAAATGATCCGCCGGCGCCATCGTCGAGATCATCATCGGCGCTTCCGTCTGGCCAAAAGCTGGGCCATCGGGCCGATGCGCTTGAGCGCCTCTTCCAACTCGGGCCGCTGAAATGGGCGCTGCCCCGTACCAGAAACATTGAAGCGACGTGAGGTCCGCAGCATCGAGTTCTGGGCGGTCGAGCAGCATATAAATCACCGTCGGCGGCAGGAACGCATGCGTGACATGATAGCGCTCGATCAAGAGTTATGAATTCGCCAATGTCGGGATGGTGCATGATGACGATGCGGCCGCCCATCGCCATAATCGGAAAGCACAGAACCCCGGGAGCGGCGTGAGCGGGGCCAAGGCGAGGTAGACCGGCGACGGTTTGAAGGGATAGCTCATCAAGGTGATGGCAGTCATCGCCTCGACGTTTTGCCCCGTCAGCATGACGCCCTTGGGCTTGCCGGTGGTGCCACCGGTGCCTGGGATCAGCGCCAGATCATCAAGCGGAGCCCGGTCGAACAGGCGGTGTCGGCAAAGCCGTCGAGCCATTGCTTCGAAAGGTCGCGCACCCGCCGCCTCTGCGTCGAGGCAAACAAGCAGCTTCAGCTTTGACAAGTTGGGCGCAATCTTCTCGACCATCGGCGCAAAGGCGGCTGCGAAAATCAGCGCTTCGCAGTCGAGAGTCGAGAATGAACTGGTTCTCAGTTTGCCTCGTTGCGTGGGTTGATCGGACCAGACACAGCCGGCGCGCGCGATGCCGAACACGCAGGAAAAGGCAACGGGATCGTTGCCGGACAGATCGCGACCTTCGCCCCCAGCGCAATGCCCGAGCGATCCAAAGCGCGAGCCACGCGATAGCTCAGCGCCTGGACTTCAGCGTAGGAGCGATCCTTGCCGTCCATTGTCGAGGCGCGGCCTATCCAGCCCCACAAGGCGCCCTTGTCCAGGTAGAATGTCAGCCGCATGGCGTCTGGCCTCTCCAATGCCTGTCGCGATGAATGGTATTCGTGCATCTGGTCGCTCCACCCGCTCGCTTCCCGGCGTCGCGCTCCGTCATCGGGGGCGAAGGGGAAGGATCCAGGTCTGCGCCACTTCCGGGTCATGCCGTCGGAGATGGCCCGAAGGGCCGGCGGCCCCGGAATGACGGTAAAGACACCGGTCTCAATGCTCGGTGACGATCGGCTTCATCACCAGTCCGAACGACTGCAACTGGCCGAGCAGCGTCCTGTGGCCGAAAGCCTGACAGCCCGATGCAAAACCAACCCTCAGCGGCGGTTGCTGCAGCAAATGGTAGGCTGCATAGGCCTGCAACATGCCGGTCTGCTTGTAGTTCTGGTTGCCGTGGATGACGACGTGTTTGCGTCCGAGGGGACCCGACGCATAGACCGAGTCGATCGAGGTGTTGATGCGCGGGTTTTCGCGCGGCGGCATCGAAGCCTGCAAGGACGCGGCGATCTTGCCGAGCTCTTCCTCCTGCTTGTCCATCGGCAACGGTCTGATGTTTTCCTTCACCATCTGCGTGGTTGCAACCACGCCTTCCATCACAGGCCGCGCAAGAACGCCGCCCATCGCCTTGACGTTGGCGACGCGGGGATCGTTGCGGAACCAGACCGGATGCGCGGTGCCGCCCCATGGCACGGCAATCGCGGTCTCGTGCTGGCCCGGAACCACCACATCGGCTCGCGCCGTGACATCCCATTCGACGAACTTCTTTTGCTCCATGTAGTACCAGTTGGCCTTGAGGATCGTGAAGATCGTCTGGGTCGAAGCGTAGGTGGGAAAGCCTTTCCAGAAGACGAGGATGTCGAGCGTGTCGAGGCCAGGCGTCTCAAGCGCGATGTTCGCGGCGATTTCGCCGGTCGTGTACATCTGCGCGATATTTGGCGCCAGCAGGAGGCCCTTGGCGGCGAACTTGTCGCCCCACGTGTCCGCACACTTCAGAACCCAATCCTGCTCGCCCGTCGTGTCCGTGTAATGGCAGCCCGCCGCCAGACAGGCCTCCACAACCTCGGACCCGTATTTGATGAACGGCCCCACCATGTTCGAGACGACTTTCGCGCCCTTGAACAGCTTGGTCAGCGCCTCCACGGTGTGCTCGACTTCGACCACCTCGTATTGCGCGGTTTCGATGCCGGGGATCTTGTCGACGACCTCCTGCACCTTCTTCTTGTCGCGGCCCGCCGCGATGAAAGGCACGTTGTATTCGCGCAGATATTCGCACACCAGGCGGCCGGTATAGCCGGACACGCCGTAGACAACGACAGGCTTCTTGTCAGCCATTGGAATTCCTCCCGATCGGATAAGAGTGTTGTCGTTTACATGCCCATGCCGCCGTCGACCGGCAGACCAGCGCCGGTGACGAAACGCGCGTCGTCCGAGCACAGGAAGACGATCGCGTCCGCGACATCCGCGACTTCAGCCAGGCGGCCGAGCGGCGTTTGTTCGATGACGGATTGCACGGCCGCACCCATGTCGGCAGCCAATCCATTGGCGACGATATCGTTGGCGAGCTGGATGCCCATGTCCGTAGCGATGAGCCCGGGATAGACGCAGTTCACGCGAACGCCGTAGCCGAGTTTGCCGGCCTCCATGGCGGCAACGCGGGTCATGCGGTCGACCGCCGATTTCGTGCCCGAGTAGACGGAGATCGCCGGGAAGGCGATGGTCGCCGCAACCGAAGCCACGTTGACCACCGATCCGCCCTTCCCTGCCGCGCCTCCTGGTCGCATCGCGCGGAAAGCGTGTTTCATGCCGAGCCCGACGCCGACGATGTTGACGTCGCACATCTTGCGCAGATCGTCAGCCTTGAGGTCCACCACCAGCGATGTGATCTCGATGCCGGCATTGTTGATCAGAATATCGAAGCCGCCGAGTTCCTTGACCGTGGCGGCCGCCGCTTCTCCCACTGGGCGTCGTCCGTGACGTTCAGTTTGACAAAGCCAGTCTTCACCCCGGCGGCCCCAAGACCCTTGGCGGTTTCCGTGCCGAGATCTTCCAGAATGTCGCCGATCATGACGTCAGCACCGGCTGCCGCCAGGGCGCTTGCAATGCCCGCGCCGATGCCGCGTGCTCCACCCGTTACGAGCGCTTTTCGCCCCGCGAGTCGTTTACCCATGTGTGCTCCTCCTGCACGTTGTGCACTCACTTTCGATTTCAGTCGCAGCGCATTCAACAGGCGCAAAACATCGTCGCTCGCGATCTCGTCGCGCGCCGGGACAGCTGCAGAAATTTCCGAAAAGTGATGTGTCTGACATACGTCCAACGTTCATATACAGATGTCAAGATGTTTCTGGACGCTTGTATGAAATTGCCAAAAAAGCTAAGAGACGCGACGGAGGACATTGGCCGGCTCAACGTTCGTGGAGAATAGAATGGCAAACGTGACATCGCTGGCGTCGGCGCGCGCGACGCCGCCCGCATCACGTGCCGCGGCAGCGAAGGCCGAAAAGATCGGCTCGCGACGTCTCGAGTTGGCCGAGGCCGCCCTGGAGACACTTGCCGAGCTCGGCTATGCGCGCACCAGCCTGCGCGACATCGCCCAGAACTCGGCGTTCTCGCACGGTGTGCTGCACTACTATTTCAACGACAAGATCGACCTGATTTGCTGTGGCGTGCGTCACTACAAGGCACAATGCGTCACCCGCTACGACAACGTGATCGCGACGGCGCAAACACGCGAGGCCCTGCTGAACGGGTTCTGTCTCAAGTTGGCCGAGACACTGACCACAGAGGCCAAGATGCATCGCCTCTGGTATGATTTGCGCGCCCAGGCGCTGTTCGAGGACGCCTTCCGCGACGACGTAAAGGTCATCGACGACAGTCTGGAAAACATGGTCTGGCGGGTGACCACCCGTTATGCCGAACTCGGCGACAGGCCTATCAGCATATCAAAAGCCGCACTCTATGCGGTGTTCGATGGGCTCTTCCAGAAGCACCTTCTGCTCTTTCTTGCCGGAGACGCCGAGGCTGTGCCGGGGCTGATCGCGGAAGTGAGACGCCTGTTGCCGATGGTGGCGTGAGCGCTACGCCCGGCCGCTACTCCTTGCGCCAGACCGGGAAGAACCCCTGCTCCGCCGAGCCTATGGCCATGACCATGGCTTCGTAATTGAAGCCCGGCAGATCCAGGAAGCTTTCGACGACGGCGTGGTGGCCATCGGCGCTTTGGGGAAATCTCAGAGCTACTGAGGCGTCGTCGCGCAGCAACAGCCACCATGTGTCGTCGGCGAATGGGCCGCTATCGTTGGTCTCGATGACGATGCGCGACAGCGCATCGCGCGCCAATACTTTGAGGCTCCCTTCCGGGTCGACCACCGCGATGCGCTCGGCGTCGGCCTCAACGGTCCACATCGCCATGTCCGCCTCGCCTTTTCTTGCCTCCCCGTCCCAAACCCGCGACGCTGAGCAACACGATGATCGCCCCCAGCCATTTCAAGGCCGACAGCAACGGGCCGCCATCGATGTCGTAGGCGATAAAAAGCAGCATACCGGGCACCAGCAGCCCGCACATCACCAGCGTGATGCGACCGAGCTGCCATCGGATTTTCGCCGCGAGGGCATCGTCATCAGGGTGCGACGCCAAACGGCCGTGCATGCGGGCGTCGGCGCAGAGGCGTGAGGCGCCCGACATGGCAAGCGGCACGCCAGCACCAATGATCAACAGGCAACAGGCGGCCAGAAGCACCGTAAACTGCAAGGCGCTGGTCTCGGCCGGCACCGGAAAGAACAGATTGGCCAAAGGCAGAAAGATGCCGACAATGCCCGCCGCGGCAATCAGCAGAAAAAGCACCGCCGTCGTGATGATGAAGCGCCGGAACGTGCCGTCGGCAACCGGCTCCGCCAGTTCGCGCATGCGTCGCCATTCGGCTTCACTGTACGAAAAGCCGGGCCAGTCCATGCCATCATCCTTGATCGCCACCATATTGCGCGACCAGAAGGCAAGCCGAGCCAGCGATGTCTTGGGCGAACCCGTCATTAGATGCCACGCCATCGATCATCTTCCTTATAACGCGGATCGATGAGGGAATGGTTTCGATTGCCGGCTGAGTTTCGTCCAATTTCAGCTAAATTTGGTTTACCTTGTCGCCGCTTCATGAAGCGGTCGACTTCGATGGCTGTTACGACCGCTTACCCATCGTCCCATCGCAGCAGGCTTGACGCTGTCAAGACGCCAGCCAACACTGCCGTCCGGGAGGATAGTCCATGCCATTTTCGGAGCAGCGCAGCCGTCAATTCACCGACAGGTGCTGCCTTGAACGTCTATGTCAGAAAGTCCGAGGGGACGCCGAGGGCGGTCGTGCAGATCAATCACGGATTGGCCGAACACGCGGCGCGTTATGCGCGCTTTGCCGATGTCTTGGCCGGACACGGCTATGTGACCTACGCGCACGACCATCGCGGCCACGGCTACACCAAGGCGCCGGACGCTCCGCAAGGCAAGTTCGGCGACACGGACGGCGGCGGCCAAGGTGATTGCGGACATCGCGGCGCTGCACGAGACGATCCAGCGCGAGCACCCCACCCTGCCGCTGATCATTTTCGGCCACTCGATGGGCGGCATCATCACGCTGAATTCTGTGCTCAGACATTCCGCGCATCTGGCGGGTGCAGCGGTGTGGAACGCCAATTTTTCGGCAGGCGCGCTGGGTCAACTGGCGAAGCTGATCCTCGCCTGGGAACGCTTTCGCCTGGGCTCCGACGTGCCTCGCGCCTGCTGCCGCGCCTGACCTTTCAGGCGTGGGGCAAGGCGGTGCCAAATCACCGCACGCTGTTCGACTGGCTGTCGCGCGATCCTGCCGAGGTCGACAAATATATCGCCGACCCACTGTGCGGCTGGGACGCCTCCGTCTCGCTGTGGCGGGATCTGTTCGGCTTTGTCTTCCACGGCGCTTCCGACGCCAATTTCGGCGGCGTGCGCAAGGACCTGCCGTTCATGCTGCGCGGCGGCGAGAAGGACCCGGCGACCGACGGCGGCAAGGCCGTGCTCGACCTCGAACGGCGCATGCGGGCGATGGGCTTTTCGAATCTGGATACAAAGGTTTATCCGGAAACCCGGCACGAATCTCTCAACGAGATCAATCGCGACGCGGTCACCCAGGATTTTCTCGCCTGGGCCAATCGTTTGACCGCGCGAACAATGCCGAGCAGCGTTGCCAATTGACGCAAGATCGCACAGGGAGAGCGCAACTGGATCGCCGCCCATGAGTTCGACCGAAAACCAAATGCTGCCGCCGCTCCACGGCATTCGCGTCATCGAGCTTGCCCGCATCCTGGCTGGGCCCTGGGCGGGGCAGCTTCTGGCCGATCTCGGCGCCGACGTGATCAAGGTCGAAAGCCCGGATGGCGGCGACGACACCCGCAAATGGGGTCCACCCTTCGTCACCAGCCATGACGGCGAGAACCTGTCGGCCGCCTATTATCACTCCTGCAATCGCGGCAAACGCTCGATCGCCATCGATTTCTCCAAGCCCGAGGGCGCGGAAACGATTCGAAAACTCGTGGCTTCCGCCGATGTGCTGATCGAAAACTTCAAGCTCGGCGGACTGAAGAAATACGGCCTCGACTATGCGAGCCTGAAGGCGATCAATCCGAAGCTCGTCTATTGCTCGATCACCGGCTTTGGCCAGACCGGACCATACGCGCCGCGCGCCGGCTACGATTTCATCATCCAGGGCATGGCCGGCATGATGTCGATCACCGGCGAGCCGGGCCGCGAGCCGCAAAAGGCCGGCGTCGCCATCTCGGACATCTTCACCGGGCTCTATTCGGTGATCGCCATCCAGGCAGCCCTGCGCCACGCCGAGGCGACCGGCCAGGGCCAGCACATCGACATGGCGCTGCTCGACACCCAGATGTCCGTGCTCGGCAACCAGAACCTGAACTATCTGGTTTCCGGCAAGGCTCCGGTCCAGATGGGCAATGCCCATATGAACATCGCGCCCTATGAGGTGCTGCCGGTGCGCGACGGACACATCATTCTGGCGGTCGGCAATGACGGGCAGTTTCAGAAGTTCTGCGCGGTCGTGGGGCTGGAGGCGCTTTCCGGCGACGCCGATTTCGCGACCAATCCAGCCCGCGTGACCAACCGCGCCGGCTCTGCGCGCAAAGATCATCGAGGCGCTGACAGGATTGGGATCGCGCGCCGCTGCTTGAAAAACTCGAGGCGGCCAGCGTGCCGGCCAGCCCGATCAACAATATTGCCGACGCCTTCGCGGACCCTCAGGCGATCGCGCGGGGCATGCGCATGGACCTCGATGACGGCCACGGCAATGCCCTGCCCTCGGTGCGTGCGCCGATGCTGATGTCGCAAACGCCCCTGCGCTACGACCGGCCCTCGCCGCGACTGGGCGAACATACGGAAGAGATATTGGCGGAGCTGGAGGGAGAACGTGACGCATCTACGTCGGTCATCGCGGCCGCTTACGGTGCGGCATCCTCCGCCGACTATCGCGGCCACAGAGGTTCGGCGCGCCAACCGTAAATGCAAGGACAACCATGATGCGCACCGGCGGACAATTGATTGTCGAGGCCCTGGAAGCCAATGGCGTCGAGCGCATTTTTTGCGTGCCAGGCGAAAGCTATCTCGCCGTGCTCGACGCCCTGCATGACTCGAAGATCAAGACGATCGTCTGCCGCCAGGAAGGCGGCGCCGCGATGATGGCCGATTGCGAAGGCCGCCTGACCGGCAAGCCCGGCATCTGCTTCGTCACGCGCGGGCCAGGCGCCACCAACGCTTCGGCCGGCATCCACATCGCGATGCAGGACTTCGATCCCGATGCTTTTGTTCATCGGTCAGATCGCCGGCCATGCGCGCGAGCGCGAAGCGTTCCAGGAGGTGAACTACAAGCGCTTCTTCGGCGACATCGCCAAATGGGTTGTCGAGATCGACCGCGCCGAACGCATTCCCGAGCTGGTGACGCGCGCCTTCGCGGTGGCGACATCGGGCCGGCCGGGTCCGGTGGTGATCTCGCTGCCGGAGGATATGCTGACTTCCGAAGCCGAAGCGCCGAAAGCACTGCCCGCAACACCGGTCGAGACACGGCCGGGCGAAGCCGAGCTGGACGGACTCGAACAGCTTCTGGGCAAAGCCAAAAAACCTTTCGTCATTCTGGGTGGCACGCGCTGGGGCGAGCAGGCAGTAGCCGACATCCGCACGATCGCCGAAAGATGGGCGCTGCCGGTCGGCGTTTCCTTCCGCCGGCAAATGCTGTTCGACCATCTCCATCCCAACTATGCCGGCGATGTCGGCATCGGCCCGAGCCCAGAACTGGCCAGGGCAGTGAAAGAGGCCGATCTGGTATTGTTGATCGGCGGCCGTTTCGGCGAAATGCCGTCGTCGGACTACACGCTGATCAAGAGCCCCTACCCTGACCAGACGCTCGTTCATGTCCATGCCGATGCCAACGAACTTGGTCGCGTCTATCGCCCGACGCTGGCGATCAACGCCTCGCCGGCCGCTTTTGTCGCAGCGTTTGCGAAACGCAACGGGCCGAAAGAGCCCCAGCTGGGCAGCCGAGACCGAGCGGCTGCACAAGGCCTATCTCGATTGGTCGACGCCGCCAGAGACGGGACCAGGGCCGGTCCAGGTGGGGCCGATCATGAGTTATCTTCAAAGCGTGCTGCCGGACGATGCGGTGATCTGCAATGGCGCAGGCAACTTTGCGATCTGGATGCATCGCTTCCATCGATATCGCCGCCTCAACACGCAAGCCGCGGCAACCTCCGGGTCTATGGGCTACGGATTGCCGGCTGGCGTCGCTGCCAAGGCGTTGTTCCCCGGACGCGAGATCATCGTGTGGGCCGGCGACGGCGATTTCCTGATGCACGGTCAGGAATTCGCGACGGCGGTGCAGTATGGCCTGCCGATTATTGTCGTCATCCTGAACAACGGCATCTACGGCACCATCCGCATGCACCAGGAACGCGAATATCCCGGCCGCGTCTCAGGCACGACCTTGCGCAATCCCGATTTTGCCGCTTACGCGCGCGCCTTCGGCGGACATGGCGAAACAGTCGAGAAAACCGCCGACTTCGCGCCGGCCTTCGAACGAGCCCGCGCATCCGGCAAACCGGCGATCCTCGAGGTCAAACTCGACCCGGAGGCGATCACCCCGACGCGGACGCTGACCGAATCCGCGACAAGCGATAGGCCGTCAATGACGATCGAACTGCGCAAGGTCGCGATCCCGGATTTCGGTCCGATCGGATTGCAGCCAAAAATTCCCGCCGAAACATTTGCCCGCCAGGTCGAAAGAGCCTGGAAGGCGGCCGGCTGCGATTGGCTGATCGTTTATGCCGACCGCGAGCATTTCGGCAACATCGCCTTCCTGACCGGTTTCGAGCCGCGCTTCGAGGAGGCGCTGTTTCTTGCCGGGCCAAAGGGCGAGCGCGTGCTGCTGACCGGCAACGAGTCGGAAAGTTACGCGCCGATCGCCGGCCTGCCGGACGTGACAGTACTGGTCGCGCAGTCGCTGAGCCTGATGGCGCAGGATCGCAGCCGCTTTCCAAAATTGACGGACCGGCTGCGCGATGCCGGGTTGAAGGCCGGCGACAGCGTCGGCCTGGTCGGCTGGAAATATCTCGAACCGTTCGAGGACGACGAGCCGGAAACCGCATTCTACGTGCCTGCCGCGCATGTGCAGATGATCCGCCGCGTCATCGGGGCATCGGGCACGCTGCGTGACGCGACGCCCGTGATGATGCACCCGACCGACGGCCTGCGCGCGGTAATCGACGCCGACCAGATCGCCGCTTTCGAATGGGCGGCCCGCCGCGCCTCGACCGCCGTCTGGAATATGGTCTCAGGCGTGCGAGACGGCGACGACGAGTTCACCGCGGCGGCCCGCATGGGCTATGCCGGCGATCCCGTGAACTGCCACACGATGTTCGCTTCGGCCGGACCAGGCGAGACATTGATCGGCCTGCGCAGCCCGAACGGCCGAAAATTGTCGCGCGGCGATGCGGTCACGACAGCGGTCGGCTTCTGGGGCGCGCTGTCGTCTCGCGCCGGGCTGTTCGATGAGAGCAACGACGATTTCCTGAAAGTGGCTGCCAGCTATTTCGACGCGCTGGTGACCTGGTACGAAACGGCCGATATCGGCGTTGCTGGCGGCGACCTGCACGAAGCCGTTGTCGACAGGCTGGCCAAGGCCGGCTTGCGCTCGGCGCTGAACCCCGGCCACCTGACTGGCCATGAAGAATGGATGCACAGCCCGGTGCGGCCCGGTTCGACGGAAAAGCTGGCGTCGGGCATGCCGTTTCAGGTCGATGTGATCCCAGTGCCGATGCCGGCCGGCTGGGGGCTGAACTGCGAGGATGCGGTGACCTTCGCCGACGCGGCGCTGCGCGAGGAGCTGCAGGCGAAACATCCAGCCTGCTTCGCGCGCATCGAAGCCCGCCGCGCCTTCATGCGCGACGAGCTCGGCGTCGATGTGAAGGAGAATATCCTGCCCCTCTCATCGACACCGCTCTGCCTGCCGCCGTTCTGGCTCCAGCCCGACCACCTTTTGGCACGCCGATAGAGAGCGGCGCGCTACTGGCAAGCTGGATACTTGTTGCGATCCGCTTCAGAAACATCGACCGGGCACTGTTTCGCCTGGGACGGCGGCGTATCACAGTCCGGATATTTGTAGCGATCCGCCTGCGAAACGTCAGCCGGGCAGCCAACGAATGGCCCATCGCTGGCCGCAGTATCGGTTCCGGTCGACTGGCAACCGGCGAGGGCAAGGAAACCGAGCAATACAAGAGATCGTCTCATCGCTAACTCCAAGAATTAGAGTAGCCCGATCGTCCGCCCGACCGAGCCACTCTGCACCTCGGAATGCTCTGTTACAAGCAACCTGCAGTCGTCATCATCCGCCGCAGGTAGAAACGCGTGGTTATCCTACATCGCCTTTTCGACCTGGCCTCTGATCTCGCCGCCCTTGTTCGCGGCGGTGTGGATGTTCACGTAGTATTTGCCCGACAAGAGGTCGGCAGCCTGCGCATCGGTCAGCACGGCGGAACCTTTGATCGGGCTGGCGGCATTCTCGAACGGGATCGCCACGCCGGCGTTTTCGCCCTTGGCGGCAGGGCCGTGAAAATGGCCTGCGGCGGCATCGCCCGACAGGCCAGAATATTCGACCGTCCAGGAGAGCGTCTTCGTGTCGGTGTCATAGGTGATGTCCGCGGTGCCCTTGCCATCGGTCGTCACCGGCGGGTTCTGCTGTGCGCCCTCGAGCGTGGCGGCAAACTTCACCATTTCCGCAAAGGCCGGCGAAACAAAACCAAGCGCCAGCGACAATGCAAGGCCGGCAACGATGCGTGAACTTTTCATGGGATTTCCTCCAGGATGCTCCGGATTCATTTTCCGAAGATATGGAGCTAACGGATTCTAACCGCGAAAGTTTCCCGCATCGTCAGCCGCCTTTGGCTGCGCTAAGTCAAAGCTGCGCTCCGGCAGTGGCGTTTCCTTCGGTCGCCGGCCAACGCCTGCGCCAGATCGGCGATCAGATCGTCCGGATGCTCCAGGCCGATCGAAATGCGGATCGTGCCTTCGCCGACGCCGAGCCGTTCGCGCACCTCCTTCGGCACACCGGAATGCGTCATCGAGGCGGGCAGGCTGGCGAGCGACTCGGTGCCGCCGAGGCTGACGGCCAGCTTGAACACCTGCAGCGCATTGAGGCAGGCAAACGCCGCGCTCTGCCCGCCTTTGATGTCGAAGGAAAAGGTCGAGCCCGCCCCGCTCGACTGCGCGGCGAACACCTTCGCCTCGGGCGAAGCCGGATCGAGGAACGGCAGATAATGCACCTTGTCGACCTTGGCGTGGTCGCGCAGGAATTCCGCAACCACGGCGGCATTCTGGTTGGCCTTCTCCATGCGGATCGACAGCGTTTCCAGCGAGCGGCCGAGCATCCAGCAGCTATGCGGGTCGAGCTGCGTGCCGATGGCGCCGCGCAGCGCCTTGATCGGCTTGGTCATCGCCTTTGAGCCGAGCGCCGCGCCGGCGATCAGGTCGGAATGGCCGCCGACATATTTGGTCAGCGAGTAGACCGAGACATCCGCGCCATCCTCGCATGGCCGCTGGAAGACCGGGCCGAGCAGCGTGTTGTCGCAGACGATCACCGGGCGATGACCCTGCCGCGCCTCGATCTCGTCGGCCAGCGTCTTCATCAGCTTGATGTCGACCAGGCTGTTCATCGGGTTGGACGGCGTCTCGATCATGATGACCGAGACGCGGCCGGCCTTTTCAGCCTCCGCCGCGGCAGTGCGCACCGCCTGCGCCGTCCACGCCATCGGCGAAACCCACAGCGCCGATGCCGAAATTGGACAATTGCTTGGCGAGCAGCGTTTCCGTGCCGCCATAGAGCGGCTGCGAATGCAGGATCACGTCGCCCGGCCGCGCGAAGGCGAGCAGCGTCGTGGCGATGGCCGACATGCCCGACGAGAACAGGATGCAGGCTTCCGTGCCTTCATAGACCGCCATGCGGTCCTCGACGATCTCGGAGTTCGGATGGTTGAAGCGCGAATAGACCAGGCCCGCGCCGGTGCCCTTCGGCGGCTCCTTGCGGCCGGAGGTGTAATCGAAAAAGTCCCTGCCCTCTTCCGCCGAGCGGAACACGAAGGTCGAGGTCAAAAACACCGGCGGCTTGACCGCGCCTTCGGACAGTTCGGGATCGAAGCCATAGCCGAGCATCAGGGTCTCGGGATGAAGCTTGTGATTGCCGATGTGGGTTTTCGACGGGCGTGGGGCGGCCATGGGGGATCCTGATTTACGAGGTGACACAATCTGCACGCGCAATATAGCCGAAGCTCGAGCGGTTTTTCCTTGCTATCTGATCGCCGCCATGGCTGATGCCGCGCAATTCAACGCCAGAAATCAGTAGATCATGCAGCAGAAAATTGCCGACGAATTCGACGTCAAAATACTGCGCGCGCTCCAGGCGGACGCCCGCATCACCAACGCCGAGCTTGCGGAGCAAATCGGCCTTTCACCCTCGCCTTGCCTTCGCCGCGTGCGGCGGCTGGAAGAGGCCGGGCTCATTCGTGGCTACACCGCGATGATCAATCCAGCCGCCTTCGGCTGGACGATGGTCGCCATCGCGACGATCCGGCTGGGCCGGCAGAACGAGGACGAGATCGTGATGTTCGAGGATGCCATCCGCGGCTGGGACGAGGTGCTGGAATGCCACCTGGTCACCGGCTCGCGCGACTATGTGCTGAAGGTCGCGGCGAAAGACCTGGTCGAATATGAGGGCTTCATCAAGCAGAAGATCGCGCGGCTGAAATGCGTCGCGTCGATCGAGACGAGTTTTGTGATGAACACGATCAAGGAACGGCGGTTGTAGCGCCTCTTCCTTCTCCCCGTCTTGACGGGGAGAAGGTGTCACGAAGTGACGGATGAGGGGCGGCGCAATCCTCGAATGTGGGGCTGCCCCTCACTGCCCTGCCGGGCATCTCTCCCCGTAAACGGGGAGAGAGAAGCAGCGTCAGCGGCTTCTACTTGATCGCCTTGTCGGTGATCGCCGCCGTCCAGGCGCCTTCCGGAGCCTTGGTGATGATCTTCTGCGCCAGCAGCGCGTCGGCGGTGCGCTGGTAGGCCGCCTCGATCAGCTTGCCGTCGGCATTGTCGATCAGCTTGGCCACTTCGCCCATCATGCGCTTCTGGTGGTTTTCGTCCTGGCCGCCATTTTCGACGACGATGTCGGCCGCCTCATCGGGGTTTTCAGTGGCGTATTTCCAGCCCTTCATCGAGGCGCGCACGAAACGCACCATCTTGTCCTCGAAGGCGGGGTCCTTCAGCTTGTCCTGCATCGCATAGAGGCCGTCTTCAAGCAGGTCGACGCCCATCGCGGTGTAGTTGAACACGGTCAGGTCTTCCGGCTTGTAGCCGGCGTCGATCAGCTGCCAGTACTCGTTATAGGTCATGACCGAGATGCAGTCGGCCTGCTTCTGGATGAGCGGCTGCACGTCGAACGACTGTTTCAGCACCGTCACGCCATCCGGCCCGCCCTCGGTCGCGAGGCCGAGCTTGTTCATCCAGGCGTAGAACGGATATTCGTTGCCGAAGAACCAGACGCCCAGCGTCTTGCCCTTGAAGTCGGCTTCGGTCTTCACCGGCCCATCCTTCGGGCAGACCAGTTCCATGCCGGCCTTCTTGAACGGCTGCGCGATGTTGACCAGGCCGACGCCCTTTTCGCGGGCGGCAAGTGCGCCGCCCATCCAGTCGACGATCACATCAGCGCCGCCGCCGGCGATCACCTGCTCGGGCGCGATGTCGGGACCGCCCGGCTTGATCGTCACATCGAGGTTTTCCTCGGTGTAAAAACCCTTGTCCTTGGCGACGTAGTAGCCAGCGAACTGCGCCTGCGTCACCCATTTCAGCTGCAGCGCGACCGCGTCGGCTGCCATCGCCTGAAAGGCAGTCAGCGAAAACGCCGACGCCATTAGTCCCATCATTGTTTTTTTCATTGCCCTGTTACCCTCTGAAAACCGCCTATCCACCACGGACAGACGGGTGCCAAAACGTGGCCGCCCTTTCGAGAAGGGCGATCACGCCATAGAAGACCGAACCCGCGAGCGCCGCAACCGCGATTTCGGCCCAGACCATGTCGATGTTCATCCGCCCGACCTCGGTCGAGATGCGGAAGCCCATGCCGACAACCGGCGTGCCGAAGAACTCCGCCACGATGGCGCCGATCAGCGCCAGCGTGGAATTGATCTTCAGCGCATTGAAGATGAAGGGTGCGGCAGCCGGCAGCCGCAGCTTCCACAGCGTCTGCCAGTAGGACGACGCATAGGTGCGCATCAGGTCGCGCTCCATGTGGCCGGAGGCGGTGAGCCCCGCCACCGTGTTCACCAGCATCGGGAAGAAGGTCATGATGACGACGACCGCCGCCTTCGATTCCCAGTTGAAGCCGAACCAGAGCACCATGATCGGCGCGACGCCGATGATCGGCAGCGCCGAGACCATGTTGCCGATCGGCAGCAGGCCGCGGCGCAGGAAAGCAAAACGATCGGCGAGGATCGCGGTCACGAAACCCGCGCCGCAGCCAATCGCATAGCCCGCCAGCACCGCCTTGAAGATGGTCTGGTTGACGTCGGCCCACAGTATCGGCAGCGAGTTCATGATCCGCGCACCGATCGCCGACGGCGGCGGCAAAAGGATGAAGGGCACGCCGGCGCCACGCGTCACGGCTTCCCAGATGATCAGGATCCAGGCGCCGAAAATTGCCGGGATAAGGAGGCGCAGGAGCATCGCCGTCGACCTGTCGTAAGGCTTGGTCGCAGACAGAGCGCTGACGCAGCGCCATGCCAGCAGCCAGGCCGCGGCAAGCAGCAGGAAGAATGGCGCAAGCGCCGTGCCCTCAAAACCGCCGATGCCGGAAATCAGCAGCCAGGCAGCAAGATGCGCGCCGACGAAAAGGATCGCGGCCTCGAGCAGAGCCGGCATGCGGATCATCGAGGCCACGGCCGCCAGGATGAGCACCAGGCGGATCGGGCTGCCCATATAGGGATAGTCGATGGAAAGGCTGAGATCGGCCTTGGCCTGCAATTCGACGGAGGTCATCGCCGGCAGAAACCCGGCGGCCAGGGTCAGCAGGATGGCAAGGACCGCTTGCCAGGAAGGGTTCAGATAGCGCGTCATGCCGGCCGCGCCCCCATAGCGCGATCGACCAACCGTCCGGCGATCCCAACCAGGCCTACCAACAGCAGCGCAACGACCGAGCCGGCGACGAGCGCGGCCCACATGTCGATCGTATTGGAGAAATAGGACGCATTGAGCAGCTTTGCGCCGATGCCGGCCACCGCCCCGGTCGGCAATTCGCCGACAATTGCGCCGACAAGACTTGCCGCGATGGCCACCTTCATCGAGGCAAAGAGGAACGGCACCGACGCCGGCACGCGCAGCTTCCAGAAAGTCTGCGACGGGCTGGCATTATAGGTGTGCATCAGGTCGAGATGCATGATTTCAGGCGAACGCAGCCCTTTCACCATGCCGACCGCGACCGGGAAGAACGACAGATAGGTCGAGATCAGCGCCTTTGGCAGGATGCCGGTGATGTTCACCGCCGCCAGGACCACGATAATCATCGGCGCGATCGCCAGGATCGGGATCGTCTGCGAGGCGATGATCCATGGCATCAGCGAGCGATCAAGCGCTGCGATATGCACGATGCCGACGGCAATCAGGATCCCCAGCGCGGTGCCGAAGGCAAAGCCGAGCAGCGTCGAGGAAAGCGTGACGGCGGCGTGGTAGATCAGGCTGCGGTTGCGACGACGGCTTTCGCAGAAAAGTGTTCTCGAACACGTTCTGCGCAACCTGGTGCGGCGCCGGCACGATGGGTTTGGGCTGGGACAGCGTCTTGCCAATGAACTCGACGGTGCCTGACGTCACATTGCCGCGCCGGTCGATGTCGCGCTGGAACGGCGCGTTCATGAGGACGGCGAGCACATACCAGGCGATCACCAATCCCAGCAGGATTGTGGTGACGGGGACGAATTTGGAGCGAAGGGAGTCCATTCAGCTTGGCTCACCCGAAAAGCCGCGACTTTGATTTTGCGCCCCCTCACCCGGCCGCTGCGCGGCCACCTTCTCCCCGCTGGCGAGAGGAGGGAAAATCACCTCTGCCGCGGCATCTCTCCCGAGGCGTTGCTCAGGAGTCTGCCGCGGCGGTCGCGATTGGCGACCTCCTCTCCCCGTCGGGGAGAGGGTGGCCGGAGCAAAGCGAAGGCCGGGTGAGGGGGTATCGATGCGACCCTCCAACGCGGCAAGAATAGTGTCCAGAACCGCTCGACGCTCCTTCAATACCTCATGATTCCAGAACCGAAGCACCGAATAGCCATTTGAGTTCAGCCAGCTATCTCGTCGCGCGTCATGTTTCGACTCCGAATGCTGTGCCCCATCTAGTTCGACAACCAGCCAGTATTCCCGGCAGAGAAAATCAACAATGTAAGGCCCGATGGGAACTTGCCGAACGAATTTGTATCCGTTCAGACGCCGGCTTCTCAACTCTCCCCAAAGACGGTACTCCGGCTCCGTGTCTTCCCCACGCAAACTGCGCGCGCGCAGCGTGGCGCCTTCCCGTCTCTTGGTCGGATCGGTGGTCATGCCCCCTCACCCGGCCGCTGCGCGGCCACCCTCTCCCCGCTGGGGAGAGGAAGACGCCAGCCTTGGAGCACCTCAATCCTCATAGCTATGCCCCGCATGCAGCCCGTCGCGCACGCGGTGGGCAATGGCGAGGAATTCCGGCGTCTCGCGGATGTGCAGCGGACGCTCCTTCGGCAGCGTCGATTCGATCACGTCGGTGACACGCCCCGGCCGCGGCGACATCACGACGATGCGCGTCGAAAGGTAGACCGCTTCAGGGATGGAATGCGTCACGAAACAGATCGTCTTGTTGGTACGCGCCCAGAGCTCGAGCAGCTGTTTGTTGAGGTGATCGCGCACGATCTCGTCCAGCGCGCCAAATGGCTCGTCCATCAAGAGCAGATCGGCATCGAAGGCGAGCGCACGCGCAATCGACGCGCGCTGCTGCATGCCTCCGGAAAGCTGCCAGGGATATTTCTTGTCAAAGCCCGCGAGGTTGACGAGTTCCATCACGCGCGCAATGCGCGCCTGTTGCTCGGACGCTGACGTTCCGATGATCTCCAACGGCAAGGCGACATTCTTTTCGATCGTACGCCACGGCAAAAGGGCTGGCGCCTGGAAAACATAACCATAGGCGCGCGCCTCGCGCGCCTGCTCTGCCGTCATTCCGTTGACGGAGATGGTGCCCGCAGTCGGCTTTTCGAGATCGGCGATGACGCGCAAAAAAGTCGTCTTACCGCAGCCGGACGGACCGATGAAGGACACGAATTCGCCCTTGCCGATCGACAGGTCGACATTGGACAGGGCCTGCACCGGCCCATCGTTCGTTTGAAAAGTGAGGCCGAGCCCCTTGGCCTCGACAACAGGAACTGTTGAACTCAAGCGCACCGCCACAAGATTGAACCGCGGTCATTCTTCTGGTTTTGCGTAAAAAGACCAGCGAAATTCGACCAAACAGTCAAAAACAGTCGCCGAAGGTACGCGCTTTTCTGGGGACAAAAGCGTTGCGCCGCAAGCGCGCTATTTGGCCGCGTCGCCATTGTGACCGGTTGAAGCGGAGCCTGGAGACCTTCGATTGCCCAAATAGCGATAGACGACGAGACCCACGACGACGATCGCAGCCAGCGCCACGGTTCCAAACGCCAGCCAAGCGCTCGCGGGATCGACGATGTAAACGCCGCCTGACGACAGGAGGATGAGGACGATCATGGCGCCCGCAAGCTCAGTGAGTTCCATGAAGACAAAGAGCGCCAGCAGCAGGATCGCCGCGACAAGCAGCAGAATGAACATCACACGCCTCCGCCAAACCGTTCCGATCCCAGGCTGCTCCGCCATCTTGACTTTGTCATGATCGAGCCGTGGCGTGATATTGGCTGGTTGCAGGCCGTACCGCCATCAATGCCAAGGAGAAAACCGTGTCGGCACCACCAAAACCCACCTGCCACATCGTTCGCCCGGCCGATGCTTATTCCGGCAAGCAAGGTTTGAACTATTTTGCGGGCATCGCCGCGGAGACGGTCGGCTCCACCGGCCTTTGCATGCATGTCGTGACTATTCCGCCGGGCGCGCGGGCCAAAGCGCATCTGCATGAGGCGCACGAATCGGCGGTCTATGTGTTGTCCGGCCGGGCGCGCACATGGTTCGGCGAGCGGCTGGAAGAGTTTGCCGACATGGGTCCAGGCGAGATGATGTACATCCCCGCCGGTGTGCCGCATCTACCCGCCAATCTCGGCGACGAGCCTTGCACCGCGATCATCGCCCGCACCGACCCCAACGAGCAGGAAAGCGTCGTCCTTCTGCCGAACCTGGACACGCTGGCGCGTTAGGCCGCCAGCGACACCAAACCGTCGCAAGAGAGACTCCGAACTGTCACCGCCGCTTCATCCGCGCTCGGTACCGTCGTGCGTCAATCCACACTAGGAGGCTGGAATGTCGGAACAAGCCGAAGAGAGCGTGCACACGGTAACGTTGCGTTTCACCGGTCCGCTGGGTGAACAGATGGCCGATCATTTTTTCTCCAATTGGGTGGACGGAGAAATGAGCCAGCACTTCGCCGAAGCGCTGGATGAAGCCGACATCGCCGAGTCGATCGAATATGACAGCGAGGCCGAGACGCGCACTTTGACCATCAGCGTGGCCGAAGCGGACGAAGAGGATGACGACGCCGAGGATGAGCAGGAAGACGAAGTGATCGCGTCGCAAGCCGACGGCGATGAAGCTGAAGCGGCTTAGGTCGCGCTAGTCGATTTCGGCCCCCCGCTACGGTGGAGGGCCATCCAAAGGCCGGGGGGTGCGGTGCCCCCGAATCTCACACCCCGGTCGCCGGAATGCCGGTACGCTCCACCTTGCGCGGAGCGACGACTTCCTTCCACGTCGACAGCGCCTTGTTGACCGCCATATGCGGCTCGCGTCCGACGAACTCGCCATGGCCGGGCTTGGCCGTCACCTTGCCCTTGTCGACCGCCAGCTTCGCCGCGTGTGAAGACATAGCGCGGCAGGCCTGTTACCTCGACGCCCTCGAACACATTGTAGTCGATGACCGACTGCTGCTTGTCGGCGGCGATCTTTTTCTTCTTCTTCGGATCCCACACCACGATGTCGGCGTCGGCGCCTTCGACGATCGCGCCCTTCTTCGGATACATGTTGAGGATCTTGGCGATGTTGGTCGACGTCACCGCGACGAACTCGTTCATCGTCAGCCGGCCGGTGTTGACGCCAAAAGTCCACAGCACCGGCATACGGTCTTCCAAGCCGCCGGTGCCGTTCGGGATTTTCGTGAAATCGCCGACGCCGTTGCGCTTCTGGTCGGTCGTGAACGCGCAATGGTCGGTCGCAACGACCTGCAGCGAGCCCGCCTGCAAGCCGGCCCACAGCGAATCCTGATGCTGCTTGTTGCGGAAGGGCGGGCTCATCACGCGCCGCGCGGCATGGTCCCAGTCCTTGTTGAAATATTCGGTCTCGTCGAGCGCCAGATGCTGGATCAGCGGCTCGCCATAGACGCGCATGCCCTTTTGGCGCGCGCGCCGGATCGCTTCATGCGCCTGCTCGCAGGAGGTGTGCACGACATAGAGCGGCACGCCGGCCATGTCGGCGATCATGATGGCGCGGTTGGTGGCCTCGCCCTCCACTTCCGGCGGGCGTGAATAGGCATGGCCTTCCGGGCCGTTGTTGCCGTCGGCCAACAGCTTCTGGCTCAGCGCCGCGACGACATCGCCGTTTTCGGCATGCACCAGCGGCAGCGCGCCAAGCTCGGCGCAGCGCTGGAACGACGCGTACATCTCGTCGTCATTGACCATCAGCGCGCCCTTATAGGCCATGAAGTGCTTGAACGAGGTGATGCCCTTTTCCGACCACGGTCTGCATCTCGTTGAACACCTGCTCGCCCCACCAGGTGACCGCCATGTGGAAGGAAAAATCGCAGCAGGCTTTGGTGGTCTTGTTGTCCCACATCTGCAGCGCTTCCAGCAGCGACTGGCTTCGGCGCGGGCAGGCAGAAATCGACCACCATCGTCGTGCCACCGGAAAGTGCTGCCCGCGTGCCGCACTCGAAATCATCGGCCGAATAGGTGCCCATGAACGGCATTTCGAGATGGGTGTGCGGGTCGATGCCGCCCGGCATGATGTAGCAGCCGGTAGCGTCAAATTCGTGATCGGCGTGCAGGTCCGGTCCGATCGCCTCTATCTTGCCGTGCTTGATGAAGACTTCACCGAGCAAACAGCCAGGCGATCGGACCGGACCTGCACGCCGATCACGAGTTCGACGCCACAGGTTGCTACATCATGCCGGGCGGCATCGACCCGCACACCCATCTCGAGATGCCGTTCATGGGCACCTATTCGGCCGATGATTTCGAGTCCGGCACGCGGGCAGCACTTTCGGGCGGCACGACGATGGTTGTCGATTTCTGCCTGCCCGCGCCGCAGCAATCGCTGCTGGAAGCGTTGCAGATGTGGGACAACAAGACCACCAAAGCCTGCTGCGATTTTTCCTTCCACATGGCGGTCACCTGGTGGGGTGAGCAGGTGTTCAACGAGATGCAGACCGTGGTGGAAAAGGGCATCACCTCGTTCAAGCACTTCATGGCTTACAAAGGCGCGCTGATGGTCAACGACGACGAGATGTACGCGTCGTTCCAGCGCTGCGCCGAACTTGGCGCGCTACCGCTTGTGCACGCAGAAAATGGCGACGTCGTTGCGGCACTCAGCCAAAAACTATTGGCGGACGGCAACAACGGGCCGGAAGGCCATGCCTATTCACGCCCTCCCGAAGTGGAAGGCGAGGCGACCAACCGCGCTATCATGATCGCCGATATGGCCGGGTTCCGCTTTATGTCGTGCACACATCCTGTGAGCCGGCGCACGAAGCGATCCGTCGCGCCCGGCAGAAGGGGATGCGCGTCTATGGCGAGCCACTGATCCAGCATCTGGTGCTGGACGAGAGCGAGTATTTCAACAAGGACTGGGACCACGCCGCGCGGCGGGTCATGAGCCCGCCCTTTCGCAACAAGCTGCATCAGGATTCGCTGTGGGCCGGCTTGCAGGCAGGCTCGCTGCAGGTCGTTGCGACCGACCATTGCTCGTTCACGACGGACCAGAAGCGCAACGGCGTCGGCGATTTTACGAAAATCCCGAACGGCACCGGTGGCTTGGAAGACCGTATGCCGGTGCTCTGGACTTTTGGCGTTAACACCGGCCGGCTGACAATGAACGAGTTCGTCGCGGTGACGTCGACCAACATCGCGAAGATCCTCAACATGTATCCGAGGAAAGGCGCGATCGTCGAAGGCGCTGACGCCGACATCGTGGTGTGGGATCCGAAGAAGAAGAAAAAGATCGCCGCCGACAAGCAGCAGTCGGTAATCGACTACAATGTGTTCGAGGGCGTCGAGGTGACAGGCCTGCCGCGCTATGTCTTCACACGCGGCGAACTGGCGGTCGACAAGGGCAAGGTGACGGCCAAGCCCGGGCATGGCGAGTTCGTCGGACGCGAGCCGCATATGGCGGTCAACAAGGCGTTGTCGACGTGGAAAGAAGTCGTCGCTCCGCGCAAGGTGGAGCGTACCGGCATTCCGGCGACCGGGGTGTGAGATGCGGGGCACCGCACCCCCCGGCCTTTGGATGGCCCTCAACCGCGGCGGAGGGCCGAAATCGACTAGCGCGACCTAAGCCGCTTCGGCTTCATCGCCGTCGCCTCGCGACGCGATCACTTCGTCTTCCTGCTCTTCGTCTTCCTGCTCTTCGTCGTCGGCTTCCGAAACGGCGATGGTCAGCGTGCGCGTGTCGGCATCGCTGTCATATTGGATCGACTCGGCGATGTCGGCATCGTCCAGAGCTTCGGCGAAGGTCTGGCTCATATCGCCATCGACCCAGCTGGAGAAGAAATGATTGGCCATAGCTTCACCCAAAGTGCCAGTGAAACGCAGGGTTACGGTGTGCACGGTCTCTTCGGCTTCATCCGACATTTTGGCCTCCTCATGTTGGATTGACGCGTAACGGTACCGAGCGCGGATGAAGCGGCGGTGACGTTCGGAGTTTGCTCTTGCGACGGTTTGGTGTCGCTGGCGGCTTAACGCGCCAGCGTGTCCAGGCTCGGCAGAAGGACGACGCTTTCCTGCTCGTTCGGATCGGTGCGGGCGATGATCGCTGTGCAAGGCTCGTCGCCGAGATTGGCCGGCAGATGAGGCACGCCGGCGGGGATGTACATCATCTCACCCGGACCCATGTCGGCAAACTCTTCCAGCCGCTCGCCAAACCATGTGCGTGCCCGGCCCGACACTACATAGACCGCCGATTCGTGCGCCTCATGCAAATGCGCTTTGGCCCGCGCGCCTGGCGGAATGGTCACCACATGCATGCAAAGGCCCGTGGAGCCCACCGTCTCCGCGGCGATGCCCGCAAAATAGTTCAGACCTTGCTTGCCGGAATAAGCATCGGCCGGCCGCACGACATGGCAAGTTCGTCTATGGGATGCCGACATCAAGATTACCTTCATCGTGAGAGGCAGTAGTGCCCGGTTGTCCCCAAATTCCTTTTGAGCAGCTGCCGCTTTTTGACTGATTGGTCGAATTTCGCTGGCCTTTTCGCCCAAAACCGGAAGAATGAACGCCAGTCAATCTGGTGGCGGTGCGCTTGAGTTCAGCAGTTCCTGTTGTCGAGGCCAAGGGGCTCGGCCTCACTTTTCAAACGAACGATGGGCCGGTGCAGGCCCTGTCCAATGTCGACCTGTCGATCGGCAAGGGCGAATTCGTGTCCTTCATCGGTCCGTCGGGCTGCGGCAAGACAACCTTTTTGCGCGTCATCGCCGATCTTGAGAAGCCGACTGCGGGCACCATCTCCGTCAACGGCATGACGGCAGAGCAGGCGCGCGAGGCGCGCGCCTACGGTTATGTTTTCCAGGCGCCCGCCCTTTTGCCGTGGCGTACGATCGAAAAGAATGTCGCCTTGCCGTTGGAGATCATCGGAACGTCAGCATCCGAGCAACAGGCGCGCATTGCGCGCGTTATGGAACTCGTCAACCTCGCGGGCTTTGACAAAAAATATCCCTGGCAGCTTTCCGGTGGCATGCAGCAGCGCGCGTCGATTGCGCGTGCGCTCGCCTTCGATGCCGATCTTCTTCTGATGGACGAGCCATTTGGCGCGCTGGACGAGATCGTGCGCGATCACCTCAACAAACAACTGCTTGAACTTTGGGCGCGCACCAACAAGACGATCTGTTTCGTGACGCATTCCATTCCGGAGGCGGTCTACCTTTCGACACGCATCGTCGTGATGTCGCCGCGGCCGGGGCGTGTCACCGACGTGATCGAATCGACGCTGCCAAGGGAGCGCCCGCTGCACATCCGCGAGACGCCGGAATTCCTCGCCATTGCCCACCGCGTGCGCGACGGCCTGCATGCCGGGCACAGCTATGAGGATTGAGGCGCTCCAAGGCTCGCGCCTTCCTCTCCCCGGCGGGGAGCGGGTGGCCGCGCAGCGGCCGGGTGAGGGGGCATGACCACCGATCCGACCAAGAGACGGGGAGGCGCCACGCTGCGTGCGCGCAGTTTGCGTGGGGAAGACACGGAACCGGAGTACCGTCTTTGGGGAGAGTTGAGAAGCCGCCGTCTGAACGGATACAAATTCGTTCGGCAAGTTCCCATCGGGCCTTACATTGTTGATTTTCTCTGCCGGGAATACTGGCTGGTTGTCGAACTCGATGGGGCGCAGCATTCGGAGTCGAAACATGACGCGCGACGAGATGGCTGGCTGAACTCAAATGGCTATTCGGTGCTTCGGTTCTGGAATCACGAGGTATTGCAGGAGCGTCGAGCGGTTCTGGATACTATTCTTGCCGCGTTGGAGGGTCGCATCGATACCCCCTCACCCGGCCTTCGCTTTGCTCCGGCCACCCTCTCCCCGACGGGGAGAGGAGGTCGCCAATCGCGACCGCCACGGCAAACTCCTGAGCAACGCCTCGGGAGAGATGCCGCGGCAGAGGTGATTTTCCCTCCTCTCCCCAGCGGGGAGAGGGTGGCCGCGCAGCGACCGGGTGAGGGGGCGCTAAATCAAAGTCGCGGCTTTTCGGGTGAGCCAAGCTGAATGGACTCACTCCGCTCCAAATTCGTCCCCGTCACCACCATCCTGCTAGGATTGGTGATTGCCTGGTATGTGCTCGCAGTCCTCATGAACGCGCCGTTCCAGCGCGACATCGACCGGCGCGGCAATGTGACATCAGGCACCGTCGAGTTCATTGGCAAGACGCTGTCCCAGCCCAAACCCATCGTGCCGGCGCCGCACCAGGTTGCGCAGAACGTGTTCGAGAACACTTTTCTCCGAAAACCGTCGTCCAACCGCAGCCTGATCTACCATGCGATGGTCACGCTTTCCTCGACGCTGCTCGGCTTTGCCTTCGGCACCGCGTTGGGGATTCTGATCGCAGTTGGCATTGTGCATATAGCAGCGCTTGATCGCTCGCTGATGCCATGGATCATCGCCTCGCAGACGATCCCGATCCTGGCGATCGCGCCGATGATTATCGTGGTCCTGGCGGCGGTGAACATCACCGGCATCCTGCCAAAGGCGCTGATCTCGACCTATCTGTCATTCTTCCCGGTCGCGGTCGGCATGGTGAAAGGGCTGCGCTCGCCGGAAATCATGCATCTGGACCTGATGCACACCTATAATGCCAGCCCGTCGCAGACTTTCTGGAAGCTGCGCGTGCCGGCGTCGGTGCCGTTCCTATTTGCCTCCATGAAGGTCGCCATCGCGGCAAGCCTTGTCGGCGCGATTGTCGGCGAGTTGCCGACCGGGGCAGTTGCCGGCATCGGCGCCAAGCTGCTCAACGCGTCCTATTTCTCCAATACCATCGACATGTGGGCGGCACTCGTCGCCGGCTCGGTCGTTGCGCTGCTGCTGGTAGGCTTGGTCGGAATCGCCGGCCGGTTGGTCGACCGTGCTATGGGGGCGCGGCCGGCATGAGGCACTAGCTGAACCCTACCTGGCAAGCGGTCCTTGCCATCCTGCTGACCCTGGCCGCCGGGTTTCTGCCGGCGATGACCTCCGTCGAATTGCAGGCCAAGGCCGACCTCAGCCTTTCCATCGACTATCCCTATATGGGCAGCCCGATCCGGCTGGTGCTCATCCTGGCGGCCGTGGCCTCGATGATCCGCATGCCGGTTCTGCTCGAGGCCGCGATCCTTTTCGTCGGCGCGCATCTTGCAGCCTGGCTGCTGATTTCCGGCATCGCTGGCTTCGAGGGGACGGCGCTTGCGCCATTCTTCCTGCTGCTTGCCGCGGCCTGGCTGCTGGCATGGCGTTGCGTCAGCGCTCTGTCGGCGGCGAAGCCCTACGACAGGTCGACGGCGATGCTCCTGCGGCTCCTCATCCCGGCAATTTTCGGCGCCTGGATACTGATCATCTGGGAAGCCGTGACGCGTGGCGCCGGCGTGCCGTTCATCCTTTTGCCACCGCCATCGGCGATCGGTGTGCGGATCATGAACTCGTTGCCGATACTGTGGGCCGACGTCAACCAGACGATCTTCAAGGCGGTGCTGGCGGGCTACGCGATCGGCTGCGGTGCGGGTTTTGTGACTGCGGTCCTCGCCGATCGTTTTGCTTTCCTGCGCCGCGGCCTGCTGCCGATCGGCAATATGGTTTCGGCGCTGCCGATTATCGGCGTCGCGCCGATCATGGTGATCTGGTTCGGGTTCAACTGGGAGTCCAAGGCGGCGGTCGTCGTCATCATGACCTTCTTCCCGATGCTGGTGAACACGGTGGCGGGGCTTACCGCCTCCGGCCACATGGAGCGCGATTTGATGCGCACCTATGCGTCGTCCTACTGGCAGACGCTGTGGAAGCTGCGGCTGCCGGCTGCCGCACCTTTCATCTTCAATGCGCTGAAGATCAACTCCACGCTGGCGCTGATCGGCGCAATCGTGGCGGAGTTCTTTGGCACACCGGTTGTCGGCATGGGCTTCCGCATCTCGACCGAGGTCGGGCGGATGAACATCGACATGGTCTGGGCCGAAATCGCGGTTGCGGCGCTCGCGGGTTCGGTCTTCTATGGCGTGATCGCCCTTCTCGAGAGGGCGGCCACGTTTTGGCATCCGTCTGTCCGTGGTGGATAGGCGGTTTTCAGAGGGTAACAGGGCAATGAAAAAAACAATGATGGGACTAATGGCGTCGGCGTTTTCGCTGGCCGCCTTCCAGGCAATGGCAGCCGACGCGGTCACGCTGCAGCTGAAATGGGTGACACAGGCGCAGTTCGCCGGCTACTACGTCGCCAAGGACAAGGGTTTTTACACCGAGGAAAACCTCGACGTGACGATCAAGCCGGGCGGTCCCGACATCGCGCCAGAGCAGGTGATCGCCGGCGGCGGCGCCGACGTGATCGTCGACTGGATGGGCGGCGCGCTGGCGGCCCGCGAAAAGGGCGTCGGCCTCGTCAACATCGCGCAGCCGTTCAAGAAGGCCGGCATGGAGCTGGTCTGCCCGAAGGATGGGCCGGTGAAGACCGAAGCCGACTTCAAGGGCAAGACGCTCGGCGTCTGGTTCTTCGGCAACGAATATCCGTTCTATGCCTGGATGAACAAGCTCGGCCTGGCGACCGAGGGCGGGCCGGATGGCGTGACGGTGCTCAAGCAGTCGTTCGACGTGCAGCCGCTGATCCAGAAGCAGGCCGACTGCATCTCGGTCATGACCTACAACGAGTACTGGCAGCTCATCGACGCCGGCTACAAGCCGGAAGACCTGACCGTGTTCAACTACACCGCGATGGGCGTCGACCTGCTTGAAGACGGCCTCTATGCGATGCAGGACAAGCTGAAGGACCCGGCCTTCGAGGACAAGATGGTGCGTTTCGTGCGCGCCTCGATGAAGGGCTGGAAATACGCCACTGAAAACCCTGACGAGGCGGCCGGCATCGTCGTCGAAAATGGCGGCCAGGACGAAAACCATCAGAAGCGCATGATGGGCGAGGTGGCCAAGCTGATCGACAATGCCGACGGCAAGCTGATCGAGGCGGCCTACCAGCGCACCGCCGACGCGCTGTTGGCGCAGAAGATCATCACCAAGGCGCCGGAAGGCGCCTGGACGGCAGCGATCACCGACAAGGCGATCAAGTAGAGCCGCTGACCTGCTCTCCCCCGTTGTGGGGAGGGTCGATCCTGAGCTTGCGAAGGATCGGGGTGGGGGTGGTGACGGTTTTGAGACGTGGAAGATCGTCACCACCCCCACCCCGTCTCACGATCACTTGCTGCGCAAGATGATCGCTCGCCGACCCTCCCCACAAGGGGGAGGGTAAGATGGCGCTACAGCCGGCGTTCCTTGATGGTGTTCATCACAAAGCTGGTCTCGATCGAGGCGACGCATTTCAGCCGCGCGATCTTCTCCTTGATGAAGCCCTCATATTCGACGAGGTCTCTCGCCGCGACCTTCAGCACATAGTCGCGCGATCCGGTGACGAGGTGGCATTCCAGCACCTCGTCCCAGCCGCGAATCGCGTCCTCGAACATCGACGATCTCGTCCTCGTTCTGCCGGCCGAGCCGGATCGTCGCGATGGCGACCATCGTCCAGCCGAAGGCGGCCGGATTGATCATGGCGGTGTAGCCTCGAATGAGACCGGCCTCTTCCAGCCGCCGCACCTGCGCAGGCAAGGCGATGGCGACAGGCCGATCCGCTCGGCAAGTTCGGCGTTGGTGATGCGGGCGTCCGCCTGCAGCGCACGCAGAATTTTGATGTCGAAGTCGTCGGCAATTTTCTGCTGCATGATCGGCTATTTCTGGGCGTTGAATTGCGCGGCATCAGCCATGGCGGCCGATCAGATAGCAAGGAAAAACCGCTCGGACTTCGGCTATATTGCGCTGCAGATTGCGCCACCTCGTAGATCAGGATAAGCCATGACCGCGCCACGCCCGTCCAAAACCCATATCGGCAACCACAAGCTTCATCCCGAGACGCTGATGCTGGGCTATGGCTTCGATCCCGCAGCTGTCGGAAGGCGCGGTCAAGCCGCCGGTGTTCCTGACCTCGACCTTCGTCTTCCGATCGGCGGAAGAGGGCCGGGACTTCTTCGACTACACCTCCGGCCGCAAGGAGCCGCCGAAGGGCACCGGCGCGGGGCTGGTCTATTCGCGCTTCAACCATCCGAACAGCGAGATCGTCGAGGACCGCATGGCGGTCTATGAGGGCACGGAGGCCTGCATCCTGTTCTCGTCGGGCATGTCGGCGATCGCGACGACGCTGCTCGCCTTCGCGCGCCCCGGCGACGTGATCCTGCATTCGCAGCCGCTCTATGGCGGCACCGAAACGCTGCTCGCCAAGCAGCTGTCCAATTTCGGCATCGGCGCCGTCGGGTTTCGCCGATGGCGTGGACGGGCAGGCGGTGCGCGCTGCCGCGGCGGAGGCTGAAAAGGCGGCGCGTCTCGGTCATCATGATCGAGACGCCGTCCAACCCGATGAACAGCCTGGTCGATATCGCGCTGATGAGGACGCTGGCCGACGAGATCGAGGCGCGGCAGGGACTTCGCCCGGTCATCGTGCTGCGACAACACGCTGCTCGGCCCGGTCTTCCAGCGGCCGATCGAGCATGGCGCCGATGTCTCGGTCTATTCGCTGACCAAATATGTCGGCGGCCATTCCGACCTGATCGCCGGCGCGGCGCTTGGCATCAAAGGCGGTGACCAAGCCGATCAAGGCGCTGCGCGGCGCGATCGGCACGCAGCTCGATCCGCATTCCTGCTGGATGCTTGGCCGCTCGCTGGAGACGCTGTCGATCCGCATGGAGAAGGCGAACCAGAATGCCGCCGTGGTCGCCGAATTCCTGCGCGACCACGCCAAGGTCGAGAAGGTGCATTACCTGCCGTTCCTCGATCCGGCCTCGCCGGAGGCGAAGGTATTCGCCGCGCAGTCGCAGCGGGGCCGGGCTCGACCTTTTCCTTCGACATCAAGGGCGGGCAGAAGCGCGGCATTCGCCTTCCTCAACGCGCTGCAGGTGTTCAAGCTGGCCGTCAGCCTCGGCGGCACCGAGTCGCTCGCCAGCCTGCCCGGCGTCGATGACCCATTCCGGCGTGCCGAAGGAAGTGCGCGAACGGCTCGGCGTCGGCGAGGGCACGATCCGCATTTCGATCGGCCTGGAGCATCCGGACGATCTGATCGCCGATCTGGCGCAGGCGCTGGCGGCGACCGAAGGAAACGCCACTGCCGGCGCACAGCTCTGATGCTGCCGAGCAATGGCGGGTGACGATGCGGGAAACTTTCGCGGTTAGAATCCGTTAGCTCCATATCTTCGGAAAATAGAATCCGGAGCATACTGGAGGAAATCCCATGAAAAGTTCACGCATTGTCGCCGGCCTTGCATTGTCGCTGGCGCTTGGTTGTTGTTTCGCCGGCCTTTGCGGAAATGGTGAAGTTAGCCGCCACGCTCGAGGGCGCACAGCAGAACCCGCCGGTGACCACCGACGGCAAGGGCACCGCGGACATCACCTATGATACCGACACGAAGACGCTCTCCTGGACGGTCGAATATTCGGGCCTGTCGGGCGATGCCGCCGCAGGCCATTTTCACGGCCCTGCCGCCAAGGGCGAAAATGCCGGCGTTGCAATCCCCTTCGAGAATGCCGCCAGCCCGATCAAAGGTTCCGCCGTGTTGACCGACGCACAGGCTGCGGACCTCTTGTCGGGCAAATATTACGTGAACATCCACACCGCCGCGAACAAGGGCGGCGAGATCAGAGGTCAAGTCGAAAAGGCGATGTAGGTGCCTTAACACCTGACAATCGCCTATTGAGGCGCGCTTGATATGCCACCATTATGGTGGCATATTGCGTTATGGAGAAACGCAAGCCGAGTTACGATCTCATCGCCATAAAGGCGGCGATCGGAACTGTGGACAGTTGATCATAACAAGCAGTGCCTTCAGAGATGCAAGCAGACTTGGCTTTGATATGGCCGGTGTTGCCGGTGTCATCCAAGGAATTCAACGCACTATGTTTTTCAAATCGATGACCAGTTTTGCGGATCATCGTGTATGGCAGGACGTTTATCACGTGCCGTTTGAAAGCATGGTCCTGTACGTCAAATTTCAGAAGGATGTCGTGACGGAGTTTGCCGTAATGTCATTCAAGGAGAAATGAGGATGAGAGACGGCGGCTAAACTGCCAGAAAAGATGAAATCTCCTGAGACCGGTGAGACATTGGTCAGGACGGTTCTGCCGTTTGATGTCACCTATAAGGGTGAGACGATCACGGTCAATATCCCCGGCTATTACGATCCAAATGAATCTTGCGATGGCATCCACGTTGGCAGGGACATGGCCGCGGCCGAGCGAGGCCCTGCGTGAACTGAAGCGCCGGGTTGATGGATTGCCGACACCCGAACAAATCAAGGAGATCCGGGCCAAGCTCAAATTATCACAGCGCGAGGCGGGCGAATTGTTCAAGGTCGGCGAGAATGCGTTCGACAAGTATGAGCGCGGGTTGATCGAGCCGAGTGGTCCCACCGTTCAGCTGATGAAGCTTTTGAGCAAACACCCGGAGCTGATTGACGAGTTGAGAAAATAGTCTGGCGGTCCGGTCCAAACCGCTGCGCAGGTCGCGCACCTGATGGCCGGCACTGGCGAGTATCCGGCCTGCCAATAGCTCCAGGCGCGCCAGCAAATGATTAGGTCTTAGCCAGAAGGGCGGCAGGCAGAGTGGTGTCGAGGAGAGGGGCAGGATGTTCTGCTTCACATCGACGCCCAGCTCGTCGCGCATGAACGCGCGGCGGGCCTCGATGCGCGCATAGCAGGCTGGATGTTTCGATCGCAGTTCGCCGCGCAAGCCCGCGTCAGCGAAGGTCACCGCATCCTCGCAATTCAGGCCCCAGCCGTCCGGCATCGGCACTGGGATAACATCGACCTGAAACGGCATGCCTGACGCCAGCTTTTCGGTCGAGCCCGGGCGCACCGGGCTGTGCATCCATTCCTCGTGGCCGGTCAGATGGCCGGGGTTGAGGGCTGACCGCAAGCCGGCCTTGGCCAGCTTGTCGACCACGGCTTCGTGCAGCTCGCCGCCGGTGACGCCGATATCGGCCGTTTCGTACCAGGTCACCAGGGCGTCGAAATAGGCTGGACGCGACTTTCAGGAAATCGTCGTTGCTCGTCCTCGAGCAGCCCGGCGCGCGACGATAGCGCGCCCCAGAAGCCGACCGCTGTCGTGACCGCATCGCCGCGCGACAGTTTTCGGCCGTTCGGGCTGCGCAGGCCAATCAATGTCTCGCCCGGGCCGGCCGAAGCGAACATCGTGTGGACAGTTCACCGGGTCGCCGGCATAGCCCATGCGGGCCGCCGCGGTGAATTCGTCGTCGCCTTCGCGCACGCCAGCGACCATGTTCCACACTGCGGTCGAGGCGCGCGCCGCCGCCCATTCGAAAGCGGCGATCTGGTCGGCATCGATTATCGCGCGCAGGCCGTCGGTCGGGTGCATCAGCACAGGCGTCGCGTCGCTGAGCGTGCCCGATGCTCCAATGACGCGGCGGATCATCTGCACATGGGCGGCCGGCACGAAGAATGCCGTTTCCGGCTCGTCGTCCTCGAACGGCTCGAGATATTTCCAGCCGACGAGACCGACGCTGTCGCCGTCTTCAAGCCGGCGTCGCGCAGCCGGTCGGCCAGACGGGGATAGACGGCTGCGATCCTGGCGCCATCAGGCTGAGCGACTGGGCGACAAGAACCGTCGATGTCCGGCAGGCCGGCGATCGGCGCATAGCTCTCCGACTCATTGCCGGTCAGCAGCACGCGTTTGCCGTTTGGTCCGAGCAGAAGCAGCGCTTCCTCGAAACGCGGCTCGAAACCGGTCAGGAAGGCGATGTTGCCGAAATGCTCGCGGTCGGCATAGACGACCAGCCAGTCGCAGCCCGCGCGCTTATAGGCGGCGTCGGCGCGCGCGGCATAGGTCGCCGCGGGGATTTTGGGCTGGAGGCCGAGGGTCGCCGAAGTGGGGAATGGCAATGGGTTTAAGATCGATTTTCACGCAAGGCCTCATGGCGGAATGCAATGGAATTGTTGGAAGGCAAATCGGGGCGGCGCCGTTGGAGATCGAGATTTTGACCAATACGCCAGGGGCCGGCATTTTGGGTACGCGCCTCACCCGGCCTCCGCTTCGCTCGGCCACGCTCTCCCCGATGGGGAGAGGAGGCTCGCCAGTGCCGACGATCAACCTTTAGCAGGTTGGCGGCATCGTTGACGACCTCCTCTCCCCAGCGGGGAGAGGTGGCCGAGCGAAGCGGAGGCCGGGTGGGGGGCGATGCGAACACTCAATGTCCCCCGAGATACGGGGACGGGCTGCGTCAATCGCGTTAGCCGTCCAGCTTAAACCTCACCGCCTCTCCCTGATATCGCTCAGCGTCCGCGTCGGCGTGATGGCTTCCGGATCGAGTTTGACCTCGATGATCGCGGGTTTGCCGCTGTGCGGGCGCGCTCGAAGGCGGGTGCGAACTCGGCGGTTTTTTCCACTGTTCGCCATGCCCGCCAAAGGCGCGCGCCAAAGCGGCGAAATCCGGATTGTGCAGATCGTGCCTGAGACGCGGCCGGGATATTCGCGTTCCTGATGCATGCGGATCGTGCCGTAGATGCCGTTGTTGATGACCAGAACGATGATCGGTAAGCCGGTACTGCACGGCGGTGGCGAATTCCTGGCCGTGCATCAGGAAAGCAGCCATCGCCGGCGAAGCAGATGACCTCGCGGTCCGGAAACAGGATTTTGGCCGCGACGGCGCCGGGTGTGCCATAGCCCATCGAACCGATGTTGGCGCCGCCTGCGTGGCGAAACGGCGAAACCGATGGAAGCGATGCAGCCAGGTGGCATAGTTGCCGGCGCCGTTGGTCAGATCGCATCGTCGGGCAGCACGGTTTCCAGATAGGCCATGATCGGACCCATGTGGACCGCGCCGGGGCCAGACTCCGGCGGCGTCGACCAGTCGAGATAGGACTTGTGCAATTGCTCGGTGCGCGCCTCCCAGGACGGCGGGGCTTTCGGCGCGCTTTTCGCAAATGCCTTGCGAAGGCCGCAGGCGAGGCGTTGATGGCGACTCGGGCCGGTAGACCGGCCGAGTTCGTTCGCGTCGGCATGCACGTGAACCAGCGTTTGCGCCGGATAGGGGCTTTGATCAGCGTATAGTCCGATGACGGCATTTCGCCGAACCGGCCACCGATCAGGAAGACCAGATCGGCTTCCTTGACGGCCGCTGCCAGTTTCGGATTCGGTCCGATGCCGACATCGCCTGCGTAGCAAGGGTGCAGATTGTCGAACAGCATCTGCCGGCGGAACGAGCAGCCGACCGGCAGCGCCCAGGCTTCGCGGCCTTCGCGCGATTTCGGATTTGGCCTGTTCGCCGACCAGCGTGTGCCGCCGAAAATGGCGAACGGCTTTTTCGCGTTGGTCAGCAGTTCGTGGAGGCGGCGCATTTCGGCTTCGCCCGGCGAGGTTTCGACAGGTGTCGCGGACAGGGCCTTCGGCGCCTCCGCCTCGGAGGTCAGCATGTCCTCCGGCAGCGAGATGACCACCGGACCCGGCCGGCCGGAAGTCGCGACGGCGAAAGCGCGCGTCACCAGTTCGGGAATGCGCTCGGCGCGGTCGATCTCGACCACCCATTTGGCGATGTCGCCGAAGAAGCGCTTGTAGTTCACCTCCTGGAACGCCTCGCGCTCGCGCGCATGGCCGGCGATCTGGCCGATGAACAAAAGCATCGGCATCAAGTCCTGCATGGCAATGTGGATGCCGGCCGAAGCATTGGTCGCGCCCGGGCCCGCGCGTGACGAAGCAGATGCCCGGCTGACCGGTCAGCCGGCCCTCGCAATCGGCCATCATCGCAGCGCCGCC
>CAVQCL010000033.1:0-314494 GCA_963710935.1 uncultured Alphaproteobacteria bacterium
CTAGCTCGGTCGTGATTGCTGCGATCAAGGCCTCGACCGCGACAAAAAGCGCGGCCGACGAATCCCACGGAGAGGGGACAGCGGTGCGTCCGGCCACGACATGACGGGCAAAACGGGCGGCGGGTGACAGCCATTGGTCGGTGAAAAGCAGGATTGTCGCGCCCCGCCGCTTCGCCTTCTCGGCGAAGGCGACTACGCTTTCCTGGTAGCGTCGGATGTCGAAGACGACGAGGACGTCACGTTTGCCCATGTCGACCAGCCGGTCGCGCCAACTGTTTTCCTGGCCCGCCAGATGGAAGACGTTGGTGCGCAGCAGCATCAGATGCGCCGCCAGATAGCGCGCGATAGGGTCGGTGAAACGGCCGCCTGCCAGATATATGCGCCGCTTAGGGTCGGCCAACTGCCTCGCCATATCACTGATTTGTGCATCGGAGAGGTGGCGAAAGGTCTCTTCGATATTGTCGACGATGGCGTTGGCGAGCGCCGAGCCGGTGCCGCCCGTAGCGCTATCGCGGCGCGACAGCGGCGATTGTAGCTGCGCCGCGAGCTCGTTTTGGAGTGTGGCCTGAAACTCCGCATAGTTGCCGAAGCCGAGCCGGGCGACGAAGCGGAGAATGGTGGGCGACGACACGCCGGCCTGTGTGGAGAATTCCGCAACGGTCTTTAGTCCCAGCACCGGGTAATTGGCGACGAGCGCATGCGCCGCTCGCCTTTCGCCGGCAGGCATTGCCTCCATCCGGTCGGCGATCAGTTCGGCGATGCTCGGATCCATACTTCGCAATCGGCGCCTTTCGTCGCGCTGGTCTGGCAACTGCCTGTGGACCAGCTTTCAATTTTGTTTGACAAACGAAGTGAGTGTATGAAATCATCCACAAAGGCGCAATCAGATAAAAATCGTACGGTTTCGTACAGAGCGCAGGGGACATCGTTTCGCATGGGAGTAGCTCAAAAAGCTGCATCCGAAGCTGTGCGGCCGGTCGAGATCGAAAGACTCGACGGCGCAAGCCCATTTGTCTTCGTCTGCGACCATGCTTCGAATTTCGTTCCCGCTGAGTTCGGCACGTTCGGCCTCGATGCGTCGGAACTGACGCGCCACATCGCCTGGGACCCTGGCGCGTTGCCGGTCGCGCGGGGCTTGTCCTCGGCGCTTGACGCCACGCTCATTCACTCAGGCATTTCGCGGCTGGTGATCGACTGCAATCGCCCTGTCGATGCGCCCGACCTGTTCTGGACGGTGAGCGAGACGACCGTCATTCCGGGCAATCAGAACCTGGATGGCGAGGCGAAAGCCAATCGCATCGCGCTTGCCTACACACCCTTTCATGAGGCGATCGACCGCGTCGTCAAGGACCGCCTTGCGGCCGGCCGTGAGACGTGGCTGGTTTCGGTTCACTCCTTTACGCCGGTCTACAAAGGTGTGTCGCGGCCTTGGCATATCGGGATCATCCATGATGCCGATGAGCGGTTGTCAGCTCCGCTGATGGACGGCCTCCAGGGACTTAAGAATATTACCGTCGGCGACAACGAGCCCTATTCACCGGCCGACCGTGTTTACTTCACGCTGGAAAAGCACGCGCGATCGCGCGGCCTGCCCTGCGCGATGATCGAAATCCGCAACGACGAAATCACCGACGAGATCGGGCAGCGGAGATGGGCGGAGCGGCTGGCCGGTATCTTCAGGGCACTCAATCCGGCGGACGCCGGATCGGCAAAAGAGGGTGAAGCGCCGGCGCAAGCCGGCAATGTTGCAGCACGCGCATAATCGGTTGGGTCAAACGAAACATCAGACAGGGGACAACAATGGCATCCGGACATACGGACCACAGTGAGGACGTAAAAGTCCTGCACGGCATGGGCTATGCCCAGGAGTTGCAGCGGTCGATGAGCCGCTTCTCGAACTTTGCAATATCGTTCTCGATCATCTGCATTCTATCCGGCGGCATCAATTCCTTCGCGCAGGCGATTTCGTCCATCGGCGGCGCCGGCGCGGGCCTCGGCTGGATATTCGGCTGCATCATCTCCGGCATGTTTGCGCTGTCGATGGCGCAGATCGCGTCGGCCTTCCCGACCGCCGGCGGCCTCTATCACTGGGCTTCGATCCTGGGCAACCGCTTCACCGGTTGGCTGACGGCCTGGCTCAATCTGCTTGGCCTGATCACCGTCATGGGCGCCATCAACATCGGCACGGCGTTCTTCTTCCAAGGCACGTTCGGCAGCTATGTCGGCATGGATGTCTCGGCCGGCCACATCGTCGCCTTCGTGACATTGATCACCGTCATTCAGGCGCTGTTCAACCATCTCGGCATCAAGGTCACGACCTTCCTGACCGACATTTCCGGCTACATCATCTTCGCCACGACGGCTGCGCTGGTCGTCGCCTGCCTGGTCTATGCGCCATCGCTGGATTTCTCGCGCCTGTGGACCTTCACCAACTACTCCGGCGAAGCCGGCGGCAACGTCTTCCCGCAGTCGGACAGCATGGGCTATCTGTTCCTGCTCTGCCTGCTTCTGCCGGTCTACACGATCACCGGCTACGACGCCTCCGCGCATACTTCCGAAGAGACCGTGAACGCCGCGAACTCGGTGCCGCAGGGCATCGTCTCGGCCGTTCTGTGGTCGTCGCTGGTCGGTTGGGTGATGATCTGCGCGATCACGCTCGCCATCCCGGATATGGCCGTCGCGGCCAAACAGGGCTGGGGCATGTTCTTCGGCACGATGGACGCCATCCTGCCAGCAGGGCTTCAAGCTGGTCCTGTACTTCCTGATCTTCATAACGCAGTTCCTCTGCGGTCTTGCCACCGTCACTTCCGCATCGCGCATGCTTTTCGCCTTCTCACGTGACGATGGCATGCCGGTTGGCTCCAAGGCTTTGGCGACAGTTTCGCCAAAATACCGCACGCCGGTCATCGCCATCTGGACGGCGTCGATCCTGGAAATCCTCTACGTTTTTGCGGCGCAGTTCGTGTCGATCGGCGGCACCAACCTCTACACCATCGTCGTGAACTCGACCCTGGTGTTCCTGTTCCTGTCGTTCACCATTCCGCTGGTCTTGGCGATGTTCGCCTACGGAACGCCGAAATGGCCAAAACCAGGTCCGTGGGCGATGTCCGGCGGGCTCTACAAGCTGGTTACGTTCCTGTCGGTGGTTGGCATGGCGGTCATCTTCTACATCGCCATTCAGCCGCCGAACGACAAGGTGTTGTGGATCGTGCTCGGCTTCGTCGTGCTGGCCGCCATCTTGTGGTTCGCCGTGGAAAAGGGCCGCTTCCAGGGGCCGCCGATCGGCGACCAGATCGAAAAGCGCAAGGCAATCATCGCGGCTGCGGAACGGGCGGTCGGCGAAACAGGGCGCTAAGCCTGAGATCAATTTCCCTACCCGGCCGCTTCGGCGGCCGGGTTCTTGTTCGGATATCGCATTGGGATGGAGTAGCGCTGAATGGCCGGCAATCTTTCGTTTGAAGAGCTGAAAAAGGCGATCGCGGCGGGCGAGATCGACACGGTGCTCGCCTGCGGTGTCGACATGCAGGGCCGGCTGTTCGGCAAACGCTTCCTCGCATCCTTCTTTGCCGAGTTCCGCGCATGACGAGACGCATGGCTGCAACTATCTGCTGGCGCTCGACATCGATATGGAGCCGGTGCCCGGTTACAAGGCGGCGAGCTGGAGCCAGGGTTACGGCGACTTCGTGCTGAAGGTCGACCTGTCGACATTGCGCCGCATTCCCTGGCTGGAGAAGACGGCCCTCGTCATCTGCGACATTCAGGATCATCACCATCACGAAGACCTGCCGCATTCTCCGCGCGCCATGCTGCGCCGTCAGGTCGCCCGGCTGAAGGAGCGCGGCTATATCGGCTATTTTGCCTCGGAGCTCGAGTTCTACCTGATCAAGGAAAGCTACGATTCCGCCCGCGCCAAACATTGGCAAAACCTGAACACGGCCTCGCCCTATATCGGCGACTACCAGATCGGCATCACCACCAAGGAAGAAACGGTGATGCGCCGGCTGCGCAACGAGATGAATGCCGCCGGCATTCCGATCGAAAACTCCAAGGGCGAATGGGGTCCCGGCCAGGAAGAGATCAATGTGCGCTATGCCGAGGCGCTGGAGATGGCCGACCGCCACGTTGTGCTGAAGAACGGCGCCAAGGAGATCGCCGAGCAGGAGAACCAGGCGATCACCTTCATGGCCAAGTACAATTATGGGCTGGCCGGCAACTCGTCGCACATCCACAATTCGCTTGTGGTCGGCCGACGGCAAGACGCCGCTGTTTTTCGACAAATCGGCCAAGTGGACGCTCTCCGAACTCGGCCAGCAATGGTCGGCCGGGCAACTCAAATATGCCAAGGACTTCACCTGGTTCCTTTGCCCGTACATCAATTCGTACAAGCGCTTTCAGTCCGGCACCTTCGCGCCGACCAAGATCATGTGGTCGGAGGACAATCGCACCGCCGGCTTCCGCCTGTGCGGGGAAGGCACCAAGGGTATTCGCATGGAGTGCCGTATCGGCGGCGCGGACCTAAATCCCTATCTCGCCTTCGCGGCGCTGATCGCGGCGGGCCTCGCCGGCATCGACGAAAAGCTGTCCTTGCAGGAGCCGTTCGTGGGCGATGCCTATCAAGCGTCGCGCCTGCCGGAGATCCCAAAAACCTTGCGCGAGGCGACCGAGACGCTCACCAAGTCGAAAATGCTGAAGGAAGCTTTCGGCCCGGATGTGATTGAGCATTATGTCCACACGGCCCGCTGGGAGCAGTTCGAATACGATCGCCGGATCACGGACTGGGAGCTGCATCGCGGGTTTGAGCGGTATTGAGGCAAGGCGATGTGTGTGTTATACACTATTTGGTTAGTGTGCCACACAGGAGGAAGCCTTGGGAAAGTACGAACCGTTGCGCACCTTCTTGTTGGCGCAGGACCGTGAGCTGATACCAATGACCTTTGCAGAAATTGAAAGTGTCATTGGCAGCAACCTGCCCAATTCCAAGCATTTCAGGGCTTGGTGGAGCAATAATCCCTGGAACAACGTCATGACCAAGGAGTGGCTTGAAGCAGGATATCAAACCGAGTCGGTGGATGTCGAAGGCGAGAAACTCGTCTTTCGCCAAGTAAGGAAAGCCGAGAGTGTCATGAAAACCGGGGGATTTGCCGAAACGCCTCAAGCGGCGTTCGATGACGGGAAAGTCAAGCCGAAGCATCCCGGGTTCGGCTTCATGAAAGGATTGATAGCTTTCGCTGACGACTTTGATCCGACCCAACCTGCATTCCCGGATTGGGATCAGTACGAGGAGGAGAAATACGGCAAGAACAGTAAGTTGCACGAATGAGGCGGGTTCTTCTCGACACATGTGCGGCTATTTGGTTCGCCGAGGGAAAGGGTTTCTCGGCGCAGGCTGCCGCAGTGTTCGAGCAGGGCCTCATTGGCCGAATAAGCGTATTCGTCTCGCCCATCACTGCGTGGGAAGTCGGGTTGCTCGTCGCTCGTAATCGCTACAAGACCGCTGTCGATGTTCCGCGATGGTTCGATCTGCTTGTTGAGCATGGCCGGTTCGGGCTGGCAGAATTGTCCGCACACATTCTTGCCAAATCCTCGTTCCTGCCTGATTTCGTTCACGGTGATCCTGCCGACAGAATTATGGTGGCGACGGCCCGTGAGCACGGCCACGTCATTATGACCGATGACCGAAAGATTCTGGATTATGCCCAAAAGGGATATGTCCAAGCAATGACCTGCTAGCGGAGATCACCTTGGAAACCATCAAACTCAAATCCCCCATCGACGGCTCGATCTATGTCGAGCGCCCGGTCGTTCACCGACGCGCAGGTCAGCAAGGCTGTCGAGACGGCGCGCGCGGCGCAGCCCGGCCTGGGCGGCGCTGTCGGTCGACCAGCGCTGCAAATACATGCTGGCGATGCTGGAAGAACCTCGTCGGCATGACCGACGAGATCGTGCCGGAACTCGCCCACATGATGGGCCGGCCGGTGCGCTATGGCGGCGAGTTCGGCGGCGTCAAGGAGCGCACGACCTACATGGTCGAGATCGCCGAACAGGCGCTGAAGCCGATGATGGCGTCGAACCCCAAGGATGGTTTCCGTCGCTATGTGAAGAAGGACCCGCTCGGCGTCGTGCTGGTCGTCGCGCCGTGGAACTATCCTTACCTGACGGCCGTCAACACGATCGTGCCGGCGTTGATTGCCGGCTCGACGGTGATCCTGAAGCATGCGGCGCAGACGCTGCTGGTCGGCGAACGGTTCGCCAAGGCCTTCGAGAAGGCTGGCCTGCCGAAGGGCGTATTCCAGAACGTGGTGCTGAACCATGCGCAGACGGAAAAGCTGCTCGGCTCCGGCAAGATCGACCACGTCAATTTCACCGGCTCGGTCGCCGGCGGTCGCGCCATCGAGAAGGCCGCGGCCGGCACCTTCATGACCATGGGCCTGGAACTCGGCGGCAAGGATCCGGCCTATGTGCTGGCCGACGCCAAGCTCGACCATGCGATCCCCAACCTCGTCGAAGGCGCGTTCTTCAATACCGGCCAGTGCTGCTGCGGCATCGAGCGCGTCTATGTGCACGAGAAGGTCTATGACGATTTCGTCGAAGGTTTTGTCGAGGAGACGAAAAACTACAGGCTCGGCAATCCGCTCGAGCAGGACGACGACAATGGGGCCGATGGCGCAGGCGCGCTTTGCCGACTTCATCCGCGAGCAGCGGGCCGAAGCGCTGCGCAAGGGCGCGAAAGCGCACATGAACACCAAGGACGCCGCGCGACAAGGAGGGCTCACCCTATCTGCCGGCCGAGGTGCTGACCAATGTCGACCACCAGATGAGCGTCATGCGCGAGGAAAGTTTTGGGCCGATCGTCGGCATCATGAAGGTGCGCAACGACGAGGAGGCCATCGCGCTGATGAACGACAGCCCGTATGGGCTGACGGCCTCGATCTGGACGCGCGACATGGAGCATGCGGTGAAGATCGGCGACCGCGTCGAGACGGGCACGGTGTTCATGAACCGCTGCGACTATCTCGATCCGGCTCTGGTGTGGACCGGCGTCAAGGATACGGGGAAGGGCGCCGGGCTCAGCCAGATCGGCTACGACAATCTGACCCGGCCGAAGAGTTATCATTTGCGGGAAGTGTCGTGACTTCGCGTCATCCCGGAAACCGGAGTGAAACGCAGGTTATCCGCGGATCCAGAGTGGTGCCGGCTAATCATATGGCTTCCCACTCTGGATCCCGGATAGCCGTCTTCGCTTCGCTTCGAACGGCTTCCGGGATGACGCCCGCAGCCGAGCATCCGCCAACCTTAGAGCATCCCCATGTCCAAACTCGTCTCCAAATGGAACTACCCCACCACCGTGCGTTTCGGCGCGGGGCGCATCTCGGAACTCGCCGATGCGCTGGCCGCCACCGGCATCAAGAACCCGCTGTTCGTCACCGATCCCGGTCTGGCGAAGCTGCCGGTCGTGCCGAAGACGCTGAAGCTGCTGGATGATGCCGGCGTCAAATACGGCGTCTTCACCGATGTTCGCCCGAACCCGGTCGAGTCCAATCTCACCGCCGGTATCGCCGCGTTCAAGAAGGGCAAGCATGACGGCGTCATCGCCTTTGGCGGCGGCTCGGCGCTCGACCTCGGCAAGCTGATCGCCTTCCAGGCCGGGCAGGCGCGTCCCGTCTGGGATTTCGAGGATATCGGCGACTGGTGGACGCGCGCCGACGCATCGAAGATTGCACCGATCATCGCCGTGCCGACCACCGCCGGCACCGGTTCCGAAGTCGGCCGCGCCAGCGTGCTGACCCACGAGGCGACGCACACCAAGAAGGTGATCTTCCACCCGAAGATCCTGCCCGCCATCGTCATCGCCGATCCGGAGCTGTCGGTCGGCATGCCGCCCTTCATCACCGCCGGCACCGGCATGGACGCGCTGGCGCATTGCCTCGAGGCCTATTGCGCGCCGGGTTATCATCCGATGGCCGACGGCATCGGCGTCGAGGGCGTGCGGCTGGTGTTCGAGAACCTTCCGAAGGCATTTGCCAACGGCAAGGACATCACGGCCCGCGCCAACATGATGGCCGCCGCCGCCATGGGCGCCACCGCCTTCCAGAAAGGGCTCGGCGCGATCCATTCGCTGTCTCATCCGATTGGTGGGCTTTACGACACCCATCACGGCATGACCAATGCCGTCTTCATGCCCTACGTTCTCGCTTTCAACCGCGATGCCATCGAGGAAAAGATAATCCGCTTGCCGCCTATTGCGGCATCAAGGGCGGCTTCGACGGGTTCCAGAAGGCGATCTTGAAGCTGCGCAAGGAGTTGAAGGTGCCACATACGCTGCCGGCTTTCGTCAAGGGGCTGGAGATCGACAAGAAGCGGCGAGCGCTGATTGCAGACATGGCCATTGTCGATCCGACAGCCGGCGGCAACCCGATCAAGCTGACCAAGAAAGGCGCGCTGTCGCTTTTGGACAACGCAATGTCGGGCACAGCATAAGCAAGGCGCGTCGACCTGAGAAATGTTTTCGGATCAGACGGAAGGCAAAACTTCCGCAGGGGAAACGAAAACGCCAACGACTGAAGTCCGGTTAATTAGCCGGACAATTAAATGCCGTGCCCGATTGCGGGCCGGAAACAAATAGAGTTAGATTTTCACGGCGGGAGGAGAGCCAGCCTGACATTCATTGGACTGTCACATACCAAGCATAACGACAAGAAACAGGCGGCTTGAAGACGCCTTTCACTCAGGAGAACACTCATGCTGAAGTTTTCGGGAAAGGTTCTTTCCCTTACCGCCGCGACCTTGATGGTCACCACGGCGATCGCCAACGCCCAGTCGGCCGAACTGATCGCCGCCGCCAAGGCTGAGGGCCAGCTCACCACCATCGCGCTGCCGCATGACTGGTGCGGCTATGGTGGCGTGATCGACGCCTTCAAGGCGAAGTATCCGGAAATCACCGTCAACGAACTGAACCCGGACGCCGGCTCGGGCGACGAGATCGAGGCGATCAAGGCCAACAAGGACAACAAGGGCCCGCAGGCGCCTGACGTCATCGACGTCGGCTTGTCGTTCGGCCCGCAGGCCAAGAAAGACGGCCTGATCCAGCCTTACAAGGTCTCGACCTGGGACACGATCCCGGAAACCGCGAAGGATTCGGAAGGTTTCTGGTATGGCGACTATTACGGCGTGCTGTCGTTCCAGGTGAACAAGGACCTGGTGCCGAACGTGCCGGCCGATTGGGCCGACCTGCTGAAGCCGGAATATAAGAACATGGTTGCTCTGGCGGGCGACCCGCGCGCTTCCAACCAGGCGATCTTCGGCGTCTACGCTGCCGGTCTCGCCAAGGGCGGCGCTGCTGGCGAGGCCGCCGGCACGTCTGGCCTCGAGTTCTTCAAGGAGCTCAATGCAGCCGGCAACTTCGTTCCGGTCATCGGCAAGTCGGCAACGCTGGCGCAGGGCCAGACGCCGATCCTGATCACCTGGGACTACAATGCGCTCGGCGGCCGTGACACGCTGGCCGGCAACCCGCCGGTCGACGTCGTCGTGCCGAAGACCGGCGTCGTCGCGGGCGTCTACGTGCAGGCGATCAGCGCCTACGCGCCGCATCCGAACGCCGCAAAGCTGTGGATGGAGCATCTTTATTCGGACGAGGGTCAGCTCGGCTGGCTGAAGGGCTATTGCCACCCGATCCGCTTCAACGATCTCGCCAAGAACGGCAAGGTTCCGCAGGAGCTGCTCGACAAGATGCCGCCGGCAGCCGCCTACGAGGCAGCCGTGTTCCCGACACTCGATGATCAGGACAAGATGAAAGCCGCGATCACCGGCAACTGGGACAAGGTCGTCGGCGCCAACGTTCAGTAAGACCAAACCAGTCGGGCGGCCCTGTGCCGCCCGACCCTTATTCACCCAAGATTTCGTGAACGCATGACCGACGCGACCGTCACGACCTCCGCTCCGCAAACTGCCTCGAGCGGCATACGCCTGCCGACGCATTGGCTGGGCGTCGCGCCGTTCTTCATTTTTGCGGTGCTTTTTCTGATTCTGCCGACCATGTATCTCATCGTCGGCGCGTTTCAGGATCGCGACGGTGGCTTTACGCTGGACAATGTTTTCAAGCTTTTCCAGCAGGACAATATCCGCGCCTCCTACTGGATATCGATCAAGATCAGCTTCTGGTCAGCGGTCCTCGGCGCGCTGGCCGGACTGGCGATCGCCATGGCGATCGTGCGCGGCGGCCTGCCCGATTGGGTCCGTTCCTCGACCATGACTTTCAGTGGGGTGGCGTCGAATTTTGCCGGCGTACCTCTCGCCTTTGCGTTTATCTCCACGCTCGGGCGTCTGGGTCTGGTCACCATCCTGCTGCGCTACTTCGGTCTCGATATCTACGGCAGCGGCTTCAACCTGCTGACGTCCTGGGGCCTGATCGCGGTCTATCTGTATTTCCAGATTCCGTTGATGGTCGTCATCATCACGCCCGCGCTCGACGGCATCAAGAAGGAGTGGGGCGAGGCGGCCGCGACGCTCGGCGCGACCAACTGGCAGTACTGGCGCATGGTGGTGATCCCGGTGCTGTGGCCGAGCTTCCTCGGCACGGTGATCCTGCTCTTCGCCAATGCTTTTGGCGCGATCGCCACCGCCTACGCGTTCACCGGCTCCTCGCTCAACATCGTGCCGATCAGCCTCTACGCGCAGATCCGCGGCGACGTGCTGGGCGATCCCAATCTCGGTTATGCGCTCGCCTTCGGCATGATCTTCATCACCGGCATGGCCAACATCTTCTATATCTGGTTCCGGACCCGGTCCGAGCGGTGGCTGAAATGATCCGGCGCCTTGTCCTGCCTTCGCCGCTGCAGAGTCGGAGCCACCTATGAAACGCGGCGGCGCCTGGTGGGCATGGCTCATCTTTATCCTCGGCGCGATTTATTTCATCGTGCCCTTGATCGCGACGCTGGAGTTCTCCATGCGCCAGCGCAACAATCCAGACTTCTCGCTATTTAGCCAAGGCTACAGCTTCGGCGTGTTCTCCAACGTCTTCGGCGATCCCAAATTTCAGCAAACGTTTGCATTTTCCACAGTTGCAGCGGTGTTTACGATCATTCTTGGTGTTTTGATTGTGGTGCCGACGGCTTATTGGGTCCGCCTGCGCATGCCGCATCTGCGGCCGATCGTGGAGTTCATCACCCTGTTGCCGCTGGTCATCCCGGCCATCGTCATCGTGTTCGGCTATATCCGTATGTACGGCACCAATTCCTGGCTGCCGTTTCTTGGGACGACCGGGGGAACGAACGTTCTTCTTGTCATCGGCTACGCGGTGCTGGCGCTGCCTTATGTGTACCGCGCCGTCGATACCGGCTTGCGCACCATCGACGTCAAGACATTGACGGAGGCTGCCCAGATCATGGGCGCTGGGTGGCCGACCATCATTGGCCGTGTCATTTTGCCGAATGTTCTGATTGCCGTACTTTCCGGCGCCTTCCTGACCTTCGCCATTGTGATTGGCGAATTCACCATCGCCTCGCTGCTGAACCGGCCTGCCTTCGGCCCGTACATGCAGAACCTCGGCGCCAACCGCGCTTATGAACCCGCGGCGCTCGCCATCATCGCCTTCCTGTTGACCTGGGGCTGCATGACGGCAATCCAGTTCCTGGCGCGCTATGCGCCGAAATCCGCCAACCGTCCGAATTGAGCAAAGCCATGGCTGACGCCTTCCTCTCGATCCAGCACGTCAAGAAATCCTTCGGCGATGTCACCGTCGTTCAGGATTTCAATCTCGATGCGGCGCCCGGCGAGTTCGTCTCGTTCCTCGGGCCATCGGGCTGCGGCAAGACGACGGTGCTCAGAATGGTCGCCGGCTTCGAGGAGCCGACCGCCGGTAAGATCGTGATCGGCGGCAAGGACGTCACCAGGCTGAAGCCCAATCAGCGCAATATCGGCATGGTGTTTCAGGCCTATGCGCTGTTTCCGAACCTGACAGTGGCGCAGAATATCGCCTTCGGCCTGCGCGTGGCCGGCGTCAACAAGGCGGACCAGGACAAGCGCGTCGCCGAGATGCTCGGCATCATCAAGCTGCCGCAGATGGGCGACCGCTATCCGTTCCAACTCTCCGGCGGCCAGCAGCAGCGTATCGCGCTGGCGCGTGCGTTGGCGCCAAGCCCAAAGCTTCTCCTGCTCGACGAGCCGTTGTCGGCGCTCGACGCCAAGGTGCGCGTCTCGCTGCGCGACGAAATCCGCTCGATCCAAAAACGGCTCGGCATCACCACGATCTTCGTTACGCATGATCAAGAAGAAGCGCTGTCGATCTCGGACCGTATTGCCGTGATGTATCAGGGCGTCGCCGAACAGGTCGCGGCGCCATTCGAAATCTACAATCGCCCGGCAACCAAGTTCGTCGCCAATTTCGTCGGCACGCTCAACGTGCTGGAGGGAACGGTCGCCAATGCCGGCGACGGTACGGTCAAGGTTGGCGAGGGGCAGGTTGCGATGAAAGGCAAGCTGAACGGCCACAAGACGGGCGATGCCGTCTCATTGGCGCTGCGGCCCGAAGCGATTGCGCTTGGCGACTATCCTGGCCACGACCAGAAACTGTCGGGCAAGATCGCCGACGTGCATTTCCTCGGCTCGGTCATCCGCGTGAAGGTGGCCGTGGGCAAGGACATCGTCTCGATGGACACTTTTAACAAATCGACCACGCCGCCGCCGCAAGTCGGGTGAGCCTGCCGCCATCACGTTCGCCGCAAGGGATGTGCTGGTTCTGCACTGATAGTCGCACTGGACTTTGCGAGTTCCACGGCTAACTTCAGTGCATGCGATCGGTATGAAAATCCGCGAGGCGCGGAACGCATGCTCATTTTTGGGAACGGGGGAAGCGGCAAGACCTGGCTGGCGCTTAGCGTCGCCAGCGCTGCAAGCGTGCCCTGCATCCACCTCGACGATATGCATTGGGCGCCGGGCCACAAGGGCGTGGTGCGGGACCGCGGCCTGCGAGACGACATGGTTCGCGCCGCCGCGCGTGGGGATCGTTGGGTGATGGAGGGCGTCTACGGTCAGCTCGTTAATATGGTGCTCGACCGTGTTACCACGCTTGTGTGGCTGGATTTGCCGATTGCGGATTGCATTTCGGCCGCCCGGTCGCGTGGTCCGCATGACGGGGAGACAGCCGAGCAGTTTCAAAGTCTCATCGATTGGATCGGTGGTTATCGAACCAGAACCGGAAACTGGAATTCTTTCGAGGCTCATTTGCGCTTGTTTGACGCGTATCTTGGCGCAAAATTCCGGCTGTCCGACCGGGGGGAGGTTACAAACTGGTTGGCGGCGCTCCCCAGAGCGGCTTGTTCAGCTTCTGTGAAGCCGACCATGCCACTATTATCCCCGCATGAAATCCACTGACGCTGACGACATCGCCGCCTGGCTGGCCGAAGCCGGCCTGCTGGGCATCCGCACCGAGGCTTCGCTGGCGGAAGCTTTTTGCGAAAAATGCGTTGCCGCCGGCCTGCCGCTCGGCAAGGCCATGATCATGATCGACACGCTGCACCCGCTGCACGAGTCGCGCGCCTATTTCTGGGACGAAGATCCCACTGTCGTGTTTCGCGCGGAGGAGTTTCCCTCCAGCCGCGAAGGCGAAGACGCGGTGCTGTGGCAGCGCAGCCCGTTCTTCCACCTGATCAAGCGTCGCGAGACGACCATGCGCTGCCGGCTGCATCAGGGCGAGACGGGTGGCTTTGTCGCCATCGACGAATTGCGCGACATGGGTCAGACCGACTACCTCGCCCAGGTTTATCGCATCAAACAGGCGTCTCGGATCCAGGATATCGATGCCTTTTATGCCCGCTGGACGACGGCGCGGCCGGGCGGCTTCACCGATGAGGAAATTCATCAGCTCACGCGGCTGACACCGCATCTGGGACTGGCCATTCGCTCCGCCGCGCAGACGAAGCTGGCGAAGACATTGGTCGAGGCCTATCTCGGCCGAGATCCCGGACGGCGCGTGCTGAGCGGCGGCATTCATCGCGGCGCGGTGCAGAAGATCAACGCCGTGCTATGGTTCTCCGACATGACGGGCTACACGCGCCTGTCGGAAACCGCCGAGACCGGCCAGCTCATCCCGCTGTTGAACGATTACGCCGAGGCCGTCATCCAGTCGATACAGTCGGCGGGCGGCGATGTGCTGAAGTTGATCGGCGACGGCGTGCTGGCGATCTTTGCCGGCGCCAAGCCGCCGCATGCCTGCCGCGCCGCGATGCAGGCGGAGCGCGATATGCGCGAGCGGCTAGCCGACCTTGCACTGCGGCGCCAGCGCGGCAACCAGCCGGTCGCCGACATTCATCTCGGCCTGCATGTCGGCGATGTGTTTTATGGCAATATCGGCAGCCCGGACCGGCTCGACTTCACCGTCGTCGGACAGGCAGTCAATGAAGTGAGCCGCATCTCGGCCATGTGCCAATCGGTCGGCCGCAATATGCTCTGTTCGTCCGAATTTCGCGATCTGCTGCCGCCGGGAACTCAGAACGGTCTAGTCAGCGTCGGCCGTTTTGCCTTGCGCGGCGTCGGCCGGGCGCAGGAACTATTTACGCTCGATCCGGAACTTGTGTCGAACAGCAACAGTTTCAGAGCGTGATACAGTGCGTCGGTACGAGATATTTCATTGAATTGGCGGCGCAGTGCAGTAGCGTCGAGCTATGAGCGCTGCTGACGAGATGGATCAAGCTGCCGACCCATATGTCGTCGAGCGTTTCCAGGCGATCGTCGAGTCGTCCTTCGATGCGATCATCAGCAAGGACTTGAACAGCGTCATCACCAGCTGGAATCCGGCTGCCGAGCACCTGTTCGGCTATACCACCGACGAGGCAGTCGGCCGATCGATCCTGATGCTGATCCCGGATCACCTGCAAGTCGAGGAAACCGACATCATCCAGCGCATCCGGCGCGGCGAGCGGATCCAGAGCTATGAGACCGTTCGCCGCCGCAAGGATGGTTCGCGCGTGGCTGTTTCGCTGACCGTATCGCCCATTCGTGACGGGAGTGGACGCATTGTCGGCGCCTCCAAGATCGCGCGCGACATCAGCGTCGCCAAGGAGAATGAACGCCGCATCAAGCTGCTGATGCGCGAGGTCAATCACCGGGTGAAGAACCAATTCGCCGTCATCCTGTCGATGATCCGCGAGACGGTGAAGCGGGCCACCAGCCCCGAGAAATTCGAAGAGCAGATGCGCGAACGCATCATGGCGCTGTCGCGCTCGCACGATCTGCTGGTTTCGTCCGAATGGTCGGGCGCCGATGTCGCGCAATTGATTCGGGAGCATCTGCGGCCGTTCGGCCATGAGGATCGAGCCGAACTGTCCGGCCCGCCGGTTCAGTTGAAACCCAATGCGGTGCAGCATCTCGGCATGGCATTTCATGAGCTCGGCACGAACTCGTCGAAATATGGCGCGCTCAGCGGCGATGCCGGGCGGATTTCCATCGCATGGCGTGTCGACGAAACCGAAGCTGCCTCGACATTCGAATTGATCTGGGATGAAACCTCCCCGCCGATCGAGGGCGAGCAACGCGACGTGTCATCGAGGCGGGGCTTCGGCAGCGTCGTCTTGCTGCGCGTGGCGCCGCAGTCGCTCAGCGGAACGGCTGAACTCGTTCGCGAAGCCGAGGGCATGTCCGATGGGCCTTGCACGTGCCGCTGTCGACGATCGCCGCCGATGCGCCAGACAACGGTCTCGACGAATAGAGCGTCAACCAAACGGTTGACAGTCTTCTCCGAGCCGCCATATATTCATCCACATGGTTGAAGATCGCGAACATACGCTTGACGACGTCTTCCATGCGCTAGCCGACCCGACCCGGCGGGCGATGCTGTCGACGCTTGCGAAAACGCCGCTGACGGTCGGTGAACTGGCTGCGCCGTTCGACATGTCGCTCAACGCGGTCTCCAAGCACATCAAGGTGCTGGAGGGCGCGGGCCTTATCCGCCGCAGCATCGAGGGGCGGCAGCATGTCTGCCATCTCGATGCCGCGCCCATGCATGCCGGTATGGAATGGATCCGACACTACGAAAAATTCTGGCAGCAGCGGCTCGATATCCTGGAAAGCCTCCTTGTCGAGGAGGATCGCGCCACGGCGAAAGTGGCGAGACGGACCAAGAGGCATGGAGCGGACGGGAAGCAGGACGAATAGTCTTCGGATGGCTCCGCTGGATCGTGTCAGCCTTGTCTCTGTCAGGGCTACAGCTATCCGGTCCGTTGCAGAATGGCATCGTAGAGCAGTTGGGCTGCCGGCGAGAGGATCCGGTTGCGCGATGTGATCAAGCTGTACGGTTCCACCTCGATATCGAAATCGAGCGGCAATATTTCGATCGCGCCGGCCAGACCCTCGTCGGAGCGCACGAAGCGCGCAACCTCCATCGACATGGGACCGATTGCGTTCGAACGGGCGATCATCACGAAGGTGAGCAGCAGCGATCCGGTGTTCAGCACTCGCTCGGGCAGCGGCGTGTTGAGACGAACAAAATGCTGTTCGATCGTGCGTTTCAGCAGCGAGCCGGCAGGCTGCTGAACCCAATCGAAATCGAGCGTATCGGCGAGGCTCACCTTGCTCTTGGAGAGGAGCGGATGGCCGCGCCGTACCACAAGGCAGGCCGCTTCACCGCCGATGATCCGGCTTTCGAACAGGCGCGGGTTCAGGTCCTCCGGAATGCGGGCAATGATAAAATCGTGCCGCGAGGCAATCAGCTCCCTGGCCAACACATTGCTCGCTTCCACCTGCACGTTCACCTCGATGCGCGGGAAATGTTCGCGCAACTCGCGGATCGCCGGCACGGCCAGTTCGACGGCGGGTGCGGTCACCGAGCCGAGATGGACCGTGCCGCCCTTGCCGGTGCGGATGTCGCTGATTTCGCGCTCCGCCTCGCGTAGTTCGGCCAGGATCGAACGTGCGCGCCGCGCCAGCGCTTCGCCATAAGGCGTCAGGGTGACGCCGCGCGGCATCCGCTGCAACAGGCGCGCGTCGAGGATCGTCTCCATCTCGGCAATCATGCGCGACGCCGCCGGCTGTGAGATGTTGAGCGCTGATGCGGCCGCGCTGACGCTGCCATGCTGTTCCAGCGCCGCGATCATGCGCATATGGCCGAATTTCAACGCGCTTCGCGGGACAATGATCTCGTCTTCGGCCCGCAATGCCGCGCTGCGCCGCTGCTTTTTTGGTCGTGCTCAAGCGATCACCATTCCTGCTATTCAAATCGATTAGCTATCACAAAATCGATATAGGTGCGGCAAAACTTTGCATTTGACTTGGCGGCACGCCAGCGCGCACTTTCCGACGCAACAACTTGGGTGCAAGTCCGGGTTGAAGTGCTGTGCGCCAAGGGAATAGCGATAGCGCATGGTTGGGAGGTTGCCAGAAACAAAAGGCCTGTCGTTGCGGCCCTCGGGTGCAACGCAGGGTATCGATGTCTCGGGCGGTTATTGTCTAGTCAGGGAGCAAAATCAGTGAACTTTACCAGAAGAACTATCCTCGCCCTCACCGCCGCGACGGCGGTGATGTTCACCGCGCCCGTCATGGCGCAAGACAAGGGTCTTATCGGCATCGCGATGCCGACCAAGTCCTCGCTGCGCTGGATCGCCGATGGCGATGCTTTGAAGGCGTCACTCGAAGAAAAGGGCTACACCGTCGATCTGCAATATGCGGAAGACGACATCCCGAACCAGCTTGCGCAGATCGAGAACATGGTGACCAAGGACGCCAAGGTTCTGGTCGTCGCTTCGATCGACGGTACGACTCTCTCGGCCGTGCTCCAGCAGGCGGCCGACAAGGGCGTCAAGGTCATCGCCTATGACCGCCTCATCCGCGACAGCGCCAATGTCGACTACTACACCACCTTCGACAACTTCAAGGTCGGCGTGTTGCAGGCCGAGTCGATCCTGAAAGGTCTGGGCTATCCGGAAAAGGCCGGCCCGTTCAACATCGAGCTGTTCGGCGGTTCGCCCGACGACAACAACGCCTTCTTCTTCTATGACGGCGCGATGTCGGTTTTCCAGCCGCTGATCGACAAGGGCACGCTGGTTGTGAAGTCCGGTCAGATGGGCATGGAAAAGGTCGGCACTGCTGCGCTGGGATGCGGCGGTTGCGCAGGCGCGCATGGATAACATCCTGTCGGCCAACTACTCGGACGGCTCCCGCGTCGATGCGGTTCTTGCGCCCTATGACGGCCTGTCGCGCGGCATCATCTCGTCTTTGCGTGGTGTCGGCTATGGTTCTGCCGAGCAGCCCTGGCCGATCATTTCGGGTCAGGACGCCGAAGTCCCTTCGGTCAAAGCGATGATCGCGGGCGAGCAATATTCGACCGTGTTCAAGGATACGCGCGAACTCGCCAAGGTTACGGCGACGATGGTCGACGCCATCGTTTCGGGCGGCAAGCCCGAGATCAACGACGAGAAGACCTACAACAACGGCGTCAAGGTGGTTCCGTCCTACCTGCTGGTGCCGGTATCGGTGCTCAAGGACGATATCCAGAAGACTCTTGTCGACTCCGGCTACATCAAGGCCGACGACATCAAGTAAACGTCTTATCCTTCTCCCCGTTTGCGGGGAGAAGGCCGCCCAATGGGGTCGGATGCGGGTCTCCGTTCTTCATGCGTAGCGCTGCAGCATCTCGGCGAGTTCGCGCTGAGCGGCCGAGAGAGGATTGTCCAACTGGGGAGGAGGACAATGAGCGACACAATTCTCGAGATGCGTGGCATCACGAAGACGTTTCCTGGCGTCAAGGCGCTGGAGGACGTCAACCTCGTCGTCAAGCGCGGTGATATTCACGCGATCTGTGGTGAAAACGGCGCCGGCAAATCAACCCTGATGAAGGTTCTTTCCGGGGTTTATCCTTTCGGCAGCTACGAGGGCGAGATCCAGTACGAGGGCAAGGAGTGCCGGTTCACCGGCATCCACGATTCGGAAAAGCTCGGCATCGTCATCATTCATCAGGAACTGGCGCTGGTGCCGATGCTCTCGATCGCCGAGAACATGTTCCTCGGCAATGAGCAGGCCAAGGGCGGCATCATCGATTGGGATCGGGTTCGCCGGCGTTCTGGCGAACTGCTGCGCAAGGTGGGCTTGCGCGAAGATCCCGACACGCTGATCGGCAATATCGGCACCGGCAAGCAGCAACTGGTCGAAATCGCCAAGGCGCTTGCCAAGGACGTCAAGCTGCTGATCCTCGACGAGCCGACGGCATCGCTTTCCGAAAAGGATAGCCAGTCGCTGCTCGACCTGCTGCTTGAGTTCAAGTCGCACGGCATTACGTCGATCATGATCTCGCACAAGCTGAACGAGATCAAACGCGTCGCCGACCAGATCACCATCATCCGTGACGGCAAGTCGATCGAAACGATGGACAAGGCGGATATCACCGAAGACCGCATCGTCACGTCGATGGTCGGGCCGGACGCTGGAAAACCGCTATCCGTCGCGGACGCCGAAGATCGGCGAAACCATCTTCGAGGTGAAGAACTGGTCGGTCTACCATCCGCTGAACGCCGAGCGGCAAATCATCAAGAACGTCAATATTCATGTGAAGAAGGGCGAAGTCGTCGGCATTGCCGGCTTGATGGGGGCAGGGCGCACCGAACTTGCCATGAGCGTGTTCGGCAAGACCTACGGCGCCAACATCAGCGGCGAGGTCTTCCTGCACGGCAAGAAGGCGGATACCTCCACCGTGGGCAAGGCGGTCAAGGCCGGCCTCGCCTACGCCACCGAGGACCGCAAGGTTTACGGGTTGAACCTGATCGACCACATCAAGCACAATGTGACGATCGCCAACCTGCCGGGCATCGCGTCCAGATCGGGCGTCATCAACGACAATGCCGAGGTCAAGGTCGGCAACGAATACCGCAAGAAGACCAATATCCGCTCGTCCAGCATCTACCAGATCACAGGCAACCTTTCCGGCGGCAACCAGCAGAAGGTGGTGCTGTCGAAATGGCTGTTCTCGAACCCGGATGTGCTGATCCTCGACGAGCCGACGCGTGGCATCGACGTCGGCGCGAAATATGAGATCTACACGATCATCAACAAGCTCGCCGATGAGGGTAAGGGCATCCTGGTGATCTCGTCCGAGATGCCTGAACTGCTGGGCATCTGCGACCGCATCTATGTGCTGAACGAGGGGCGCATCGTCGGCGAACTGGCCGGCCATGAGGCCTCCCAGGAGAAGATCATGCGGGCGATCGTCCGCGGCGAAGAGAAGGTAGCGTGATGAGCACAGAGACCTCACCGGCAATCGTCAATTCCGCCAAGGCGTCGGCCAGAGATGCCATCAAGGCCAACCTCGGCGAATATGGTCTGGTCATCGCCTTGATCGCGATCATGCTGTTCTTTTGGTATATGACGAATGGCGTCCTGTTTTACCCGGTAAATCTCACCAATATCGTCCTGCAGAACTCGTACATCATCGTCATGGCGCTCGGCATGCTGCTGGTCATCGTCGCCGGCCATATCGACCTGTCGGTGGGCGCGGTTGCCGGCTTCATTGGCGCCGTCGCTGCCATTTTGATGGTCGACTACCAGATGAATCCGCTGGTCGCGGGCCTCTTATGTATCGCTTTCGGCGGAATTATCGGCGGCATTCAAGGCTATTTCATCGCCTATATGAAAATCCCGTCCTTCATCGTCACGCTGGCGGGCATGTTGGTGTTCAAGGGGCTGCTGCTCAATGTGTTGAGCGGCCGTTCGGTCGGTCCGTTCCCGCCGCTCTTCCAATCGCTAAGCGCCGGTTTCATTCCCGATTTCATCGGCCCGCTGACGCTGGTTGCCCCAAAGCTGAACGCTGCCGGCGCGGCGATACCCAATAGCGGCGTGGTGCTGCATTCGACCACCATGCTGATCGGTCTGCTGATCGTCGCGGCCATGCTCTATTTCGCCCTGAAGAGCCGCAAGAATCGCAGAGTCGCATGGCTATGACGCTGAGCCCTTCGGCTTCTTTGTCGCGAAGAATCTGGTGATCGCCGCCATTGTGCTGTTCCTGATGTACAAGTTCGCCTCGTTCAAGGGTCTGCCCAACGTGCTGGTGGTCATGGGCATCCTGATTGCGGCCTTCGTCTTCATGACAACGCGCATGACCTTCGGTCGGCGCATTTACGCGATGGGCGGCAACGTCAAGGCAGCAGCACTGTCCGGCATCCACACGGAGCGGCTGACCTTCTACATCTTCGTCATCATGGGCGCGCTGGCCGGGCTTGCCGGTCTCATCTATTCGGCGCGCCTCAACATGGCGACGCCAAAGGCGGGAGCGGGGCTGGAACTCGACGTCATCGCCGCCGTCTTCGTCGGCGGCGCGTCGGCGCTGGGCGGCATCGGAACGGTCATCGGCGCTGTCATCGGCGCGTTCATCATGGGCGTCATGAACAACGGCATGGGCGTGATGGGCATCAACATCGACTGGCAGCAGGTCATCAAGGGCCTGGTGCTGCTCGGCGCTGTCGCCTTCGACCTCTACAACAAGAAGAAAGCCTAACGCGTCTTCAAGTCGAATTGCCAAGCCAGGAGGCCGACTGCCTTCCCGGCTTGAGCATGCATCCCAGGCTGAGACAAACGGCGCTGGACGTTGCTGGCTCTTAGTCTGGTAGGACCAGATTTCTTCGCAACTTTGGGAGGAATGCCGCGATGACTGCCGCCACCGGATTGTCGAGCGTTCCGTTCGACCATGCAAAGGCCGACCGGCTGATGGAGCAGGCCGGCATCGACGTGCTGCTCGCCACCTCGAAGCACAATGTGCAGTACCTGCTCGGCGGCTACAAATTCATCTTCTTCGCGGCGATGGATGCGATCGGCCACAGCCGTTATCTGCCTATCATCGTCTACGAAAAGGGCCGTCCTGACCACACCGGCTACGTCGCCAACAAGATGGAAGGCAGCGAGCACGCCAACAATCCGTTCTGGACGCCGACCATCTATCCCGCGGCGTGGGGCTCGTTCGACGCGGCGCGCGTCGCCATCGAGCATCTGAAGAAGATCGGCAAGACCAATGCCCGTATCGGCATCGAGCCCGGCTTCCTGCCGCTAGACGCCTATCAGATCCTCGAACAGAATCTGGAAGACGCAACCTTCGTCGACGCGACAGGCGTGCTCGAGAGACTGCGGGCGATCAAGACGCCGAAGGAACTCGCCAAGCTGAAGCAGGCGTCGGAACTGATTACCGACTCGATGCAGGCGGTGTTTCGCGGCGCGCCGGAGGGGGCCTCGAAGGGCGAGATCGTTGACATGCTGCGGCGCGAGGAGACCAATCGCGGGCTGCAATTCGAATATTGCCTGATCACCATCGGCGACAATCACAACCGCGCCATCTCGCCTCAGACATGGGGCAAGGGCGAGATCATGTCGCTCGATTCCGGCGGCAACTATCACGGCTATATCGGCGACCTTTGCCGCATGGGCGTGCGTGGAGAACCGGACGCCGAACTGGTCGACCTGCTGGCCGAGATCGAAGCGGTGCAGCAGGCAGCCTTCGCGTTGTGCAAGCCGGGTACGCTTGGCGGCGACATGATCGCGGCGGCGGAGAAGGCGCTGAAGGGTTCGAAAGTGGCTGGCTTTACCGACTTCTTTGCGCACGGCATGGGCGTGATCACGCACGAGGTGCCGTTCCTGATGACCAATCACCCGGTGACCTATGAAGGCGTCGACGCGACCGAGCCACTCGAACCCGGCATGGTGCTGTCGGTCGAAACGACCATGGTGCATCCGACCCGCGGCTTCATCAAACTGGAGGACACGGTGGCGATCACCGCGACCGGTCACGAGATGTTCGGCGACAGGGCCAGGGGCTGGACCGTGGCTGGGTAGGGCGCGCTGGGGAACAGGACGACCATCTGCCGACGGTTCAATTTCTAGTCCGTAACCTGTCCGGGGCTTGGCATGAGAAGCATCGTCGCCAGGCATCCCATCATCAGCTTTGTCGTGTTGGCATACGCCATTACTTGGCTCGGCTTCGTTCCATTCTATCGCGCGGGCGGCGAGAGCATTGCCTGGCTTCACCTTCGGACCATTTCTCGCCGCGCTAGTCGTTTGCTTCACTTTGGGTGGGTGGCCGCGCGTCATGGCGCTTTTGTCGTCTGTCGTCCACTGGCGCGTTGGCTTCATTTGGTACCTGATCGCCATCCTCGCCCCGATCGAGGTGCAGCTGGCTGCGGTCTGGGTCAACATGATGCTCGGTTCTGCGCCACCCGACTGGTCGGCGGTGCCCGCGGCTGCACAGATTGCGGTGACCGTCGCGATCCTGCTCGTCTTCAGCGGCCCGCTTGGCGAGGAGCCAGGCTGGCGCGGGTTCGCCCTTCCGCAGCTGCTGCAGAATGCGGGTGCGCTGGCCGCCAGCCTCGTACTCGGTGTGATCTGGGCGGCATGGCACCTGCCACTGGTGTTGCTCGGCGAACTCTCCATCCATGGCTCCGTTCACGCGGTCATCGCCGCGATCGTTTTCACATGGCTATGGCAAAACACGCAGAGCGTGCTTCTTCCCATACTGATGCATGCGGCGCATCAGAACAGCGCCAGATTCATCGGGCGCGTGTTCGAAGGCGAGGACGCGTTGCGCCATCAATGGATAACGGTGGCAATATGGCTTGGTGTGGCGATCGCGATTGTCGCTGTTTATGGTGCTGAGAACTTTCGACGGCGTGCAGCTAACTCCCCGCCTTCACCAGCCTGAAATCCGGCAATTCGCGCAAGCCCACCTCCGGCCCGGCCGGCGAATACACGACGAACAACTGCATCGGCCCGATCGCCCGTATTCAGCGTCGAGTGAAACCGGCTCTCCGGCACGAAGATCGTACAGCCGGGGCCGACCTGTTTCACTACCGGGTTGCCGTCGTCATCCTCGACCATCTGCTCGCCATTTCCGGAGATGACGAAGATGATCTCCTCCGACCCCGGATGGTTGTGGCGGGAATGGCCCTGGCCGGACGGCAGGTCCACCACGCCGGCCGAAAACTGTTTCGCGCCATTCACTTCCGGCGCGCATGTCAGCGCCAGCCGGCCCCAGTCGAAAGCGAAGGCATCGACGTCTTTGGGGTAGAGAAACATCTTGTCGGGTGTGGGCATGTCGGATCTCCTTCAAAACGCTTACCAGGTTGGGGTTCGTCATGAGCGCCCCCTCACCCGGCCTCCGCTTCGCTCGGCCACCCTCTCCCCGCTGGGGAGAGGAAGTCGTCAGCGTCGCGGCCGTTCCGGTGAAATCGAGTTTGCGCTGTCGTCTCGACGTACTCCTCTCTCCAGCGGGGAGAGGGTGGCCGAGCGAAGCGGAGGCCGGGTGAGGGGGCATCTCCTAAAACGAAATCGCCTTGAACTTCCTCGTCTGCTCGGCCAGCGCGCCTTCCACCGGCAGCCGCTCCATCGAACTCGCGCCATAGAAGCCATGGCAAGCCCTGGCGTGTTTCAACACATAATCGGCGTCGTCGGGCATGGCGATCGGCCCGCCATGGCAAAGCACGATCACATCGCCACGCACCGACTTTGCCGCCTCCGCGATGGCGTCGATTTCGGCCACGCAACTATCCAGCGTCTTGGCGCTGGTGGCGCCGATCGAGCCGCCGGTGGTCACCCCCATATGCGCCACGATGATGTCGGCGCCGGCTTTGGTCATCGCCTTCGCTTCGTCCGGGTTGAACACATAGGGCGTGGTCAGCAGATCCAGTCTGTGCGCCTCGGCGATCATGTCGACCTCGAGGCCGAACCCCATGCCGGTCTCCTCAAAACTCACGCGCATCACGCCGTCGAACAGGCCGACGGTGGGAAAATTCTGCACGCCGGAAAAGCCCATGTCTTTCAGCTCGGCCAGAAAGCGCGGCATCAGGATGAAGGGGTCCGTGCCGTTGACGCCGGCCAGCACCGGCGTGTGCTTCACGACCGGCAGCACCTCGACCGCCATTTCCTTCACGATCTCATTGGCGTTGCCATAGGCGAGCAGCCCGGCCGCCGAGCCGCGACCGGCCATGCGGTAGCGGCCGGAATTGTAGATGATGATCAGGTCGATGCCGCCGGCCTCCTCGCCCTTGGCCGACAGGCCGGTGCCCGCCCCGCCGCCGACGATCGGAATGCGCCGCGCGACCATGTCGCGGAATTTTTCCAGGATTTTCGCGCGGGGGATCAGGGGCATCAGTGCTAGCATGTTTCTTGCACGAGTAATCGTCGACCCCCACTCCGTCCCGCTTCCGGTCCACCTCTCCCCCGTCGACGGGGGAGAGGAACAGGCGACAGGCAGGACCGGTTCGCTGCCCTTCCTCTCCCCCGTGAGGGGGAGAGGTGGACCGCGAAGCGGGACGGAGTGGGGGTGCTGATATTCATCAAACTACGCCGAATCTCCTCAAACGCCGCCACCGCCGCCCGCGCAAACTCGGGATCGTTGATGTGCAGCGGCAGGCGTTGCACCTTGCGCTTTGGCGTCTCGATCACCGTCGCCTCGATGGCGTAGAACAGCGCATCGTCCGCCTCCGGATCCCAGAACGGCCCGCCTTCGATATCGATCGCCGAGACGCCTTTTTCCGGGATCAGGAAACGCACCTCGCCTTCGCAGGCATTGAGCCTGTCGCCGATCCAGGCGCCGATTTGGGCGCACTCGCCCGCCGTCGTGCGCATCAGCGTCACATTCGGATTGTGCTCGTAAATGCGGCGGCCATGATATTTTTCCGGGATCGTCGACGGCGCCCAGAAATTCACCATATCGAGTGCGCCGACCGAGCCGACATAGGGAAGTTTTGTGCGCGCGATCGCGCCGAAACGATCCTGGGTCGCGGGCAGCACGCCGCCCAACAACAGGTCGCATACTTCCGTCGTCGTGATATCGATGACCCCGGCGAGCAGGCCGCTGTCGGCGAGCTTCTCCATCGAGCGCCCGCCGGTGCCGGTCGCGTGGAACACCATGCAGTCGTAGCGGTCGCGCAACTCTTCACTGATTGCCATCACGCAAGTCGTGGTCACCCCAAACATCGTCAGCCCGATGGCCGGCTTGCCGCCTTGCAGCTTGGCGGGGTTCTTCGCCATGCCGGCAATGGCCTGCGCCGCATTGTGCAGGATGGCTCGGCTGACGCGATTGAGGCCGGCGAAGTCGGTCACCGACGGCATCATGACGATGTCGGCCACGTCGACATAGGGCGCGACATCGCCAGACGCCAAGGTCGAGACCATGATTTTAGGCAGGCCAAGCGGCAGCGCGCGCATGCCCCTGGTGATGATCGACGTGCCGCCGCCACCGCCAATGCCGATGACGGCCGCGACGTCGTCGCGCGTCACGATGAAATTGGCGAAGGCCTCGCCCATGGCTGCGACGGCTTCGCCGCGGTCGTTGGTTCCCAATGCGGCGCTTGCGCCGCGCGGATGATGCGCCGCCACCGCAGCCGCGTCGACATCCACCTCGATGGTTGGCTGGCGCGTACCAACATCGACCCGCAACACCGGCAGACCGGCTTCGGCGATCCGGTCGGAGAGGAACGCAAGTTCTTCGCCCTTCGTGTCGGCAGTGCCGACGACGTAGACCCGCTTCATCCGCCTGCTCCTCCGCCACGACGGTCGCTGCGTCCGGAGGGAAACAGCCGGTTGCAAAATTTTGAGACGAGCGTATCGTATTGATATGGATGTCTCACGTCAACCGACGTTGGCTCTCGAGCGCGAGGAGCGTGGTCCGCGCGCGCGCACCAGGCGGCTGATGCTACAGACGGCGGTCGACCTGATGCAGAAGGGGCTGACGCCGTCGGTGAGCGAAGTTGCGGAAGCGGCCGGTGTCTCGCGCGCCACCGCCTATCGCTATTTCCCCAGCCAGGCGGCGATGGTTCATGCCGTCGTCGATGCCGGGCTCGGCCCGATCCTGTCCTGGTCGTCCAAATCGCTGGATGCCGAACGACGCGTCGCCAATCTGCTTGAGACAGCGATGCCGCGGATCGAGGAATTCGAGGCGACCTTCAAGGCCGCGTTGCGCCTGTCGCTGGAACAATGGTCGAAGCGCCAGGCGGGCACGCTTGCTGACGAGCCGGAGTTCAAGCGCGGGCATCGTATCGAACTGCTCGACAAGGCGCTGGAGCCGCTGCGGGCCAGCCTGCCGAAGCGCCGTTACGAAAAGCTGCATCAGGCCCTTTCGCTTCTCTTTGGAGTTGAAGTTCTGGTCGTGCTCAAGGATATTTGGGGCTTGGAGGCCAAGGAGGCGCTTGCTGTCAGCCGATGGGCCGCTTCGACCCTGGTGCGGGCGTCGGTTGAAAGTGCCTCAGATGCTTAAAAGGTCACCATCTGGTTGGACCAGTTTTGGACAAGCAAGCGTGAAGAGCCCAAAATCGCTTGACTGACTGTCGAATTTGGTACTACCAGATTGAGTATGTGCGGGCCGGGAGGATTGACGACCTGCCCGTCGGCCGGGGAGGGCCGACCAAGCAAAGGCGGTTTGAGAAAATGCTGTCTGACCGGCCATGAGCCAGTCAAGACAGACGGGTAAAAGCGCACCAGGGAGGAACCAACATGCGCAGAAAGATAACCGGCCTTATCGCCGGCTTTGCATTGTCGCTTGCCACTTCGACATCGGTCATGGCGCAGGAGCTGACCATCTTCTGGGCTGAGTGGGATCCGGCAAACTATCTGCAGGAACTCGCCAACGAGTATGAGAAGGAAACCGGCGTCAAGGTTACGGTGGAAACCACGCCGTGGTCGGATTTCCAGACCAAGGCCTTTACCGAATTCAACGCCAAGGGATCGGCCTACGACATGGTCGTCGGCGACTCGCAATGGCTCGGCGCGGCATCCGAAGCTGGTCACTATGTCGACCTCACCCAGTTCGTGAAGGACAACAAGGTGCTCGACACGATGGCGCCAGCCACCGTGAAGTTCTACTCGGAGTATCCCGGCAACAGCGGCAAATACTGGTCGATCCCGACCGAGGGCGACGCCGTCGGCTGGTCGTACCGCAAGGACTGGTTCGAGGATCCCAAGGAGATGGAGGCGTTCAAGGCCAAATACGGCTACGACCTTGCTCCGCCGAAGACCTGGAAGGAACTTACCGATATCGCCGAGTTCTTCCATCGTCCCGACCAGAAGCGTTACGGCGTCGCGGTCTACACCCAGAACCAGTATGACGGCATGGCGATGGGCGTCGAGAACGCGCTGTTCTCCTATGGCGCCGAACTTGGCGATTTCTCGACATACCAGGTCGAAGGTATCGTCAATTCCGACAAGGCGGTCGCGGCGCTGGAGAACTACCGCAAGCTCGTCGAGCTGACCCCGCCGGGCTGGACCAACGCCTTCTTTGTCGAAAACAACCAGGCGATCACCGAGAACCTGGCGGCGATGAGCATGAACTATTTCGCCTTCTTCCCGGCGCTGGTCAACGAAGCATCGAACCCGAACGCCAAGGCAACGGGCTTCTTCGCCAATCCGGCAGGACCGAGCGGCGACCAGTTCGCGGCGCTCGGCGGGCAGGGCATTTCGATCGTCTCCTATTCGCAGAACCAGGAGGAATCCTTCAAGTTCCTGCAATGGTTCATCAAGGACGAGACGCAGAAGAAGTGGGCGGATCTGGGCGGCTACACCTGCAACAAGGCAGTGCTTGAATCGGCCGAGTTCCAGAATGCCACGCCCTACAACAAGGCCTTCTACGAGACGATGTTCAAGGTGAAGGATTTCTGGGCGGTGCCGGAATACGCCGAGCTTCTGACCGCGCTCAACCAGCGGGTCTATCCCTACATCGTCAACGGTCAGGGAACCGCAAAGGAAACCCTCGATGCGCTGGCAGCCGACTGGACTGCCACGTTCAAGAAGTATGGCCGCCTGAAATAGCAGCCAGAGCCTATGGAGGGGGCGCGAATGCCCCCTCCTTTTTGTTTTCCGATACGAGGAATGACGTCTTGGCCACCGCAGTGCTGACCACGCTCGATGCGCGATCGCGCGCCGCCGCGCGCGGATGGAGCGACATCACCATCCGCAACCTGTTCATCATCCCGACGATCCTGTTCCTGATCGTTTTCAACATTTTTCCGCTGATCTATTCGCTCGGCTATTCGTTCACGGATTTTCGCGCCTCGACGAATGCCCCGGCGAATTTCGTCGGCCTGCAGAATTATCGCGAGCTGCTCAACGACCCCTTCATCTGGAACAATTTCTCGATCACCGCGAAATACGTCATCGTCTCGGTGGTCGGGCAGGTTCTGGTCGGCTTCGGCACGGCGATGCTCTTGAACCGCGACATTCCCTTCAAAGGGTTGATCACGACGCTGCTGCTGTTGCCGATGATGCTCTCGATGGCGGTGGTAGGCCTGTTCTGGAAACTGCTCTACGACCCGTCCTTCGGCATCATCAACTATGCGCTCGGACTGGGAAATTTCGAGTGGGTCGGCAATCCCAACATGGCGCTCTATGCGGTCGCGATCACCGACATCTGGATGTGGTCGCCCTTCGTGATGCTGCTTTCGCTCGCCGGCCTGTCAGCCGTGCCGAAGCACCTTTATGAAGCCGCCGCGATCGACCGCGCCGGGCCGTTCTACACCTTCTTCCGCATCACGCTGCCGCTGGTGGCGCCGATCCTGATGATCGCGGTGATCTTCCGCACCATGGAGGCGTTCAAGACCTTCGACCTGGCTTACGTGCTCTCCACGCAGCCGACAACGGAGGTGATTTCGATCCGGCTCTACAAGATGGCATTCCAGGAATGGCAGACGGGCCGCTCCTGCGCGCTGGCTTATATCGTGCTGATCATGGTGCTGGCCATCACCAACATCTACGTGAAATATCTCAACAAGGTGAAGGAGCGCTGATCCATGGCCGCCGTCACCACGTCCACTGAGCGCAACCTCAATCGCATGGCCATCGTCGGTGTGCTGATCGTCACGATGATTTTCCTGGCGCCGATCTACTGGATCGCCTCGACCGCCTTCAAGCCGCGCAACCTTGCCACGACGATCCCGCCGACGGTGATCTTCGAGCCGGAGATATCGCCCTTCGTCAAGCTGTTCACAAAGCGCTCGCAACTGCGGACGCCGGCGACGCCGGAAGAGTACGCCGCCGCGCCGTGGTGGGAGCGCATGGTGTTCGACGGCGGCGAGAAGGTCGTGCGCTCCGGCAAGGGCGAGGTGCAGTGGTCGGGCTATCCCGAACCGCTTCATGAATTCGCTGATCGTCGCGATCGTTTCCACCATCCTGGCGGTCGGCATGGGCACTTTCACCGCCTACGGCTTTTCGCGCTTCAAGGTGAAGGGGGAGGGGGATCTGCTCTTCTTCATCCTGTCGACGCGCATGCTGCCGCCCGTGGTGGTCGCGATCCCGATGTTCCTGATGTACCGCGCGGTCGGCCTGAACGACACGCATTGGGGCCTGATCATTCTCTACACCGCCTTCAACCTCTCCTTCTCGGTCTGGCTGATGAAAGGCTTCATGGACGAAATCCCGAAGGAGTATGAGGAGGCGGCCCTCGTCGACGGCTACACGCGCATGCAGGCTTTCTTCAAGGTGGTGCTGCCGGAGGCGGCAACCGGCATCGCGGCGACCGCGGTGTTCTGCTTCATCACCGCCTGGAACGAATACGCCTTCGCCCTGATCATGACCAACCGGCGAGCCCAGACCGCACCTCCGTTCATCCCAAGCCAGATCGGCTCCGGCCTGTCGGACTGGACGGTGATCGCGTCGGGCACGCTGCTCTTCCTGCTGCCGGTGGCGATCTTCACCTTCCTGCTGCGCAACCATCTGCTGCGCGGCGTCACCTTCGGGGCGATCCGCAAATGATCCGCGCCGACAAACTCCAGCAGAATCTCGGAAGTGGTGATGGTGCTCGGCATCATCTTCCTCTGCCAGCCCTGGATCGAGTTCCTGCACCGCTATGGCCTGACGGTCATCATCGTGGGCCTGCTCACCTTCATGTTCACCAACTGGTTCGGCGGCGAGAAGGCCGCCGTGGTGCCGGACGATCCCGACGAGGCATCGAAGCCATGACCTCGATCGAACTCAGGGACGTCCAGAAATTCTTCGGTGCGGTTCAGGTCATCAAGGACATGAACCTGAAGGTCGAGGATGGCGAATTCATCGTGCTGCTCGGCCAGTCCGGCTGCGGCAAGACGACGACGCTGCGCGCCATCGCCGGTCTGGAGACGATCGACAGCGGCGATGTCCTGATCGACGGTGCGCCGGTGCAGCATCTGAAATGCTCTGACCGCGACATCGCCATGGTGTTCCAGTCCTTCTCGCTCTACCCGCACATGACGGTGTTCGAGAACATCGCCTTCCCGCTGCGCGCCACCCGCATGAGCACGGCCGATGTCGACAGACAGAGTGCGCGAAATCGCCGGCGTGCTGCGCATCACCGAACTTCTCAACAAACGCCCCTCCGCGCTCTCCGGCGGCGACATGCAGCGCGTCGCGATCGGACGGGCGCTGGTGCGCAAGCCGAAGGCGATGCTGATGGACGAGCCGATCGGCGCGCTCGACGCCAAGCTGCGCGAGGAGATGCGGGCCGAGATCAAGCGCCTGCACATCAAGCAGGGCTCCACCACCATCTACGTAACGCACGATCAGATCGAGGCGATGAGCCTCGCCGACCGCATCGTCATCATGCATGAGGGCAAGCTCCAGCAGGTCGGCTCCCCGCAGGACGTTTACGCGCACCCGGCCAATATGTTCGTCGCGCAGTTCGTCGGCAGTCCGGTGATGAACATCGCGCCGGCCGAGATCAGCCTGGACAAGAATGCCGTCAAGGTTGCCGTCGGCGGCGGCAACGACGCGTTCCAGTTTCCGGCTGCGTTGACCGGGCAACTTGATGCCGCGAAGGGCGCTGCCGGTTCACTGGCCATGGGCATTCGGCCGGAGGGCGTGCTCGTCGCGCGCGACAAGAAGGATGGCTACCTGCCGGTCGAAGCGCACATCATCGAGCCGCTCGGCTCTTACGACATCGTCGACCTGATGGTCGGCAAGCAGTTGCTGCGTGCCCGCACGCGCAGTCGGCTACGTTTCCGGTCCTGGCGAAAAGGTCTGGGCGCGGATCGATCCCAGCCAGGCGCATTTCTTCGACACGACCAGCGGGCAGAGTTTGGGGGTGCGGCTGTGAGTATTGTTCGCCCCCTCCACCGCCTTCGGCGGTCCCCCTCCCCCGCTTCGCAAGGGAGGATCCGGGCCACGGGCGGCCGCAACAGCTGGATCCTCCCCTGCGAAGCGGGGAGGGGGACCGCCGAAGGCGGTGGAGGGGGCGTTGCACCCCACTGCATGGCAGACGCCTAATGGCCCACATCCAGCTCAAATCCATCACCAAGACCTTCGGCCGCCACACCGCGCTGAAGAACCTCGACCTCGAAATCGAGGACGGCCAGTTCTTCGTGCTTCTGGGCGAGACCGGCGCTGGCAAGACGACGACGCTGCGCCTCATCGCCGGCCTCGAAAAGCCAAGCTCCGGGCAAATCCTCATTGATGGCGTCGACGTCGCCGACTGGGGCGCGGCGGAGCGCGATGTGGCGCTCGTGCTGCAGCAATATTCGCTCTACCCGCGCTACACGGTGAAGGAAAATCTGGAATTCCCGCTGAAATCAAAAATCCGGCGGGTGCCGGACGACGAGATCAAGGAACGTGTCGCCCGCGCAGCCAAGACGCTTGCGTATCGAGCATCTGCTCGAGCGCAAGACGGACCGGCTCTCCGGCGGCGAGATGCAGCGCGTTTCGATCGGCCGAGCGATTGTCAGAAAGCCACGCGTGTTCCTGATGGACGAGCCGCTGTCGGCGCTGGACGCCAAGCTGCGCGAGGCTCTGCGCACGGAGTTGAAAGATCTGCAGCGCCGGCTCGGGGCGACCTTCCTGTTTGTCACGCACGACCAGATCGAGGCGATGTCGATGGGCGATCGCGTCGGCGTGCTGAACCACGGCCATCTGGTGCAGACCGGCACGCCGAAGGACATCTACGACAATCCGCGCGACACTTTTGTGGCCAGCTTCGTCGGCTCGCCGCCAATGAACTTGATGGAAGGCAAGTTGCTCGGCGGCCGCGCCGTCGTCGCGCCGAAGACGTTTGAACTGCCCTATGACGGCGGGGTGAAATCGGCCGGCCTCAGCGCTGATCGTCCGCTTACCTTCGGCATCCGCCCCGAGGACGTTTCGCTTGAGAGCGATGGTCCGGTCACTGCCAAGGTGCACGACGTCGAGAACCATGGCGTGGAGAAGATCGTCACGCTGCGTGTCGGCGACGCCATGTTGCGCGCGACCGTTCCGGCCCGCACCGACCTGACGATCGACCAGGATGTGCGCTTCGCCTGGAACCCGAAGAAGGTCGCTCTGTTCGACCGCGCCAGTGGCGTCAGCTTGAGACATGCCGGGTAAGCCTGTAGCGGTTGCCTGAAAGAAGGGCAGGCCATGCAGCGACCGATCCGCGACAAGCTTGAACGCGTTCTTGCGCGACTACGTGCCCGGACGGCGGACGAACGGGTTTTTCTCAAGGTGTATGCCGACCGGGCAAGGCAACAGGCGGACGCCAGTGACCAGCGTTTGGCCGAGAGCCGTTCGCTCGGTCCGCTCGACGGGACCATCGTTTCGATCAAGGATGTTTTCGACGTTGCAGGCGAGTCGACGCTGGCCGGCTCGATCATTCGTCGTGACGCACCGCCCGCGACCGTCAATGCCGCCGTTGTCGATCGGCTGCTGGCCGCCGGCGCGGTCATCCTCGGCAAGACCAACCTGACCGAATTCTGCTTCACCAGCGAAGGCATCAACCGGCATTTCGGCACGCCGGGCAACGCACATGACACAACCCGCATTCCGGGCGGATCGTCATCAGGCGCTGGCGTCTCTGTCGCCGAAGGCACGAGCGAGATCGGGATCGGTTCGGATACCGGCGGCTCGGTGCGCATTCCGGCCGCGCTGAATGGCGTCGTCGGTTTCAAGCCGACCGGCGCGCCGTGTGCCGATGGCCGGCGTCTTTCCGCTGTCGCCGACGCTGGATTCGATCGGGCCGCTGGCTCGGTACGGTGGCCGAATGTGCGGCAGCGGACGCCGTGATGGCCGGCGAACCGGTCACGCCGCTTTCGGACGTTCCGGCATCGGCGCTTCGGTTTGGCGTGCCGAAAGGCTTTCTCCTGAGCAATCTGGAGCCCGCCGTATCGCTCGCCTTCGAACGATCGCTTGCGTCTATCCAGGCAGCCGGCGGTCGCGTCGTCGACATCGACATCGACGACCTGCTCGCCGAGATGCGCGCCAATACGCGCGACGGTTCGATTGCCTCGGTCGAGGCGGCGGCGATCCATGCCGACTGGCTGATGGCCGGCGACACAAGGGTGGAGCGCCGAACACGCGAGGTGCTGTCGCGCCGGCTCAATTTTCCGGCCTGGCGCTACCTGCGCATGATCGAGCGGCGCAACGAACTCGTGGCGGCCATGGCCGACCGCCTTGCCGACGTCGATGCGCTTCTCCTCCCAACGGTGCCGATCGTCGCTCCGGAAATTGCGCCCTTGCTGGCGGATGATGATTTGGCCGATGCGGTCGACGGGCTGCTTTTGCGCAATCCGCAGGTCGCCAACCAGTTCGACCTGACGGCGATCTCGTTGCCGATGCCTGGCGACGGCCTGCCAACCGGTCTCATGCTTGCCGCACGTGGTGGGACGGATCGCAAGCTTCTGGGCATCGCGCAGAGCGTCGAACGTTGCCTGCACGCATCATCGCCCAAGTGAGCGCTTCAGAAACTCGAAATCCCGGCTGCATTTGAGTCTTCATGAACAGAGGGTCTTCATGGCCTGCGCCCTTCACAATCGTCAGCGTCGATGATGCGCCATGTCGCACCAGTTCTTCATGCAGGAGGCGCGACTGCTCGGGCGGAACAATGTCATCAAGCTCCCCATTGGCGATCAGGAACGGCGGCAGGTTCTTTGCCGTTGCAATGTAGGTGGCGTGTTGGAGCTCCGTGGGGAGGCGACTATCTGCGCCGTACCAATCAATAACGGCCTGGACTGCGCTGGAGAAATCCGCGTTGTCCGGGCCATCGAAAGGGCTCGGCTGATCACCGGTGACGCCAATCATCGCTGCCATATAGCCGCCGGCGGAGTTGCCCCATACCGCAATACGGGCTGGATCGATGCGCAAAGCATCTGCGTTGGCGCGCAGGTAGCGGATGGCTGATTTTCCATCGCGCACCGCGTTCGGTATCGGGTCCGTCCGCTTTGTGCCGCCACCTAAGCGATAGTTGAGGCTGATGACGGCATATCCCATACCGGTCAGCGCATCCACATCGGGCACCTGAGTCTGATAGGGTCGCTCGTTACGGCTTGGTTGGAACGGGGCGACGATCGGTGTGAGGCATCGCGCTCTTATCGCCAGCGTAAAATCCGCCTCCGTGAATCCACATGACGACCGGAAACGGTCCCGATCCCTGAACTGGCGTGTAAAGGTCAAATCGCTGCAGGCTGGATTGATTTGCGTACGCCACCTCTGTCTTCACATAGGGTTTTGGCACGCTCGCCGAAAAACTGGCGACCGGATAGGAAAGCATGGCTGCTAGCACGGTCCGGCGGGTGATCATGGCCCCATCGACCACCTTCTTCGGTCAAGCTAATGCAAAGCGCAGCCGATACTGTGGCAGAACCTCAGCATTCCGCAGATTGGTCGGCAGTTCGCCGCGCAGCACCTGCAGGGCCTGCTCGACGGCGCCGACGCCCATGCGCATCATGCTTTCCTCGGTGATGCCGGCCAGGTGCGGCGTCACGATCACATTCGGCAAGGCCAGATAGGGGTGGCCGGCCGGCAGCGGCTGCTCGGCGAAGACGTCGAGCGCAGCACCGGCGATACGTCCTTCACGCAGCGCGGGGATCAACGCGTCGTCCACGACGACCGGCCCGCGTGAAACGTTGACCAGCAGCGCCGTGCGCTTCATGCGGCCGATCCGCTCGGCATTCATCAGGCCGCGCGTCTCCGGCGTCAGCGGACAGCACAGCACGACGATATCGGCCTCGGCGACGAGAGCGTCGAGATCGACAAAACGCACGCCTTCGACCGATCTGGCCGTTCGGCTGTGCGCCAGCACCGTCATGTTGAAACCGTGGCGGGCGATGCGCGCAATCTGCGAGCCGACATTGCCGAATCCGACGATGCCGATGGTTCGTCCGCCGAGATCGTTGGCGGCGTAAGCGTGGTCGCGGCCGTCATTCCAGCCCTTCGTCCGCAGATCGCCATCAACCTGGCGAAAATGCCTCAGCAGGGCCAGCGACACCATGAAGACATGCTCGGCGACCGTCGGCGCATTGACGCCAGGCACGTTGGCAACCAGTCACGCCGGCCTTCGTCGCCGCCTCGACCGGGATCATGTCGATGCCGGCGCCGTGGCGGATGGCGATCTTCAGCTTCGGCGCGTTGTCGAAGATCGCCGGCGGGATCGGCGCGCGAACGATCACGACCGAGGCGTCGCGCGCCTCGTCGATCAGCGTCGCGTCGTCGAGCGCAGAAGCAACGCGCAAATCGGCAGCTTGGGTCAGCAGGGCTTCGGCGCGCGGATGCAGGCGGTGCGTCGAAAAAACGATAGGGCGCATCTAGCCGGCTCAGGCCTTTTCCAGCGTGCGCTGCGGCAATCTCCGGCGTGTTGCCGCCGATCAGGCCCTTCCAGTAACTCTCGGCGCCTTGCAGATGCGCGCTCATCAGCGCCTGCGCCAGATTGCCGTCGCGGCGCAGGATCGCATCGAAGATCTGCAAATGCTCGGCATGCGAACGGCGGCCTCGGTCGGGATCGCTGAAATAGATCGGCAGCCGATGCTCTCCGAGCAGATAGTAGACGCTGCACACCTTGTGGAACACGCTGTTCTGCGTCGCCCGCACGATTTCGAGGTGGAAATCGCGGTCCTGTCGCGCCAAACCTTCACCACGCGCCAATTGCTCTTCCGATTCCCGCAGGATCTCGCGCAGCCGCTCGAAATTGTCTTCCGTCGCCCGAGTGCAGGCCAGTTCCGCAGCCTTGATCTCATGGATCTTGCGCAGTTCGACCGTCTCATAAATCTGGATTGGATCGAGCGGCACGCCCGCCTTCGCAAACAGCGCCAGCGCTTCCACGCTGGCTTCGCGCGTCGTCAGGTAGATGCCCGATTTGGCGCGACGCTCGACGATGCGCATTGCTTCCAGGATGGCGAGTGCTTCGCGCACCTGGCCGCGGCTGACGCCAAAATGGTCGGCCAATTCCCGCTCGGACGGCGTGCGCCCGCTCGCCCCATCGGATTGCGCGAACAGATAGGCAGCGAGGTCCGCTAGCAGGTTCTTTTCTTTCATCAGCCGCTCTCGATGTGCCTTCTCATGAAGTCTTCGGCGATGGTGAAACCGAGGCCCGGCGCGTCCGGCACCGCGATCATGCCATCTTTCGCCTCGACCGTCTCCTCGACCAGATCATGTATCATCGGATTGGCGCCAAGCGAATATTCGATCACGAAACTCGATGGCGCGGCCGCGCAAAGATGCAAGCCGGCGAAGAAGCACGGTGCGCCCGCCCAAAGATGCGGCGCAAAGCGCAAATTGAACGCGCTGGCAAGGGCGGCGATCTTCATCGCCTCGCTGATGCCGCCGCAGAACGCCGGATCGGGCTGGAACACATCGGCTGCCTTGAGCAGCGCGAGATCGCGGAAATCGAAACGCGTCGCTTCGCTTTCGCCGGCTGCGATCGGCACCGTGCCGGCGGCGCGCACCTCCGCCATGCCGGGTTTGTCGTCGCCCACCACCGGCTCCTCAAACCAGGCGAGGTCGCAATCCTCGACCATCCGGATGAAACGCTTGGCGTCCGACACGGTGTAGGTGCCATGCGCGTCGACCATCAGATCGACATCGGCTCCCAACGCCTTGCGCGCGGCCTTGACCCGGGCAGCCGAAACATGCGGTGCGCCGTCCATTGAGCCGACGCGCATCTTCACCGCCTTGAACCCGCCCTTTTCGATGTAGGAGAGTAGCTGGTCGCCGATCTCATCGGCATTGGCCCAGCCGCCGGAAGCGTAGGCCGGCAGCTTGTCGGCCTTCTTGCCGCCGAGCAGCCGCCACACCGGCTGTCCGAGCGATTTGCCCAGAATGTCCCACAGCGCGATGTCGACGGCGCTGATAGCGGCGACACTCAGACCCCGCCGGGAAAGCTCCGGCATCGCATGGCCGTTGTGCGCTGCCTTCTCGTGTCGAACGCCGTTGTAGAGCATTTCCCAGATGGCCGAGATGTTGCGCGGGTCGAGGCCGATGAGCCGCGGCGCGACCTCCCTGTTGAGCAGATGCACCAGCGCGCCATAGGTGCCGGCGCTGCCGGCGGCATTCTTGCCCTCGCCCCAGCCGACGATGCCCTCATCCGTCTCGATGCGCAGGATGGCGGCGTCGAACGTCGTCAGCTGACCGAAGTCGCTGCGGTGCTGTTGCGCCGTCTCGATGGGTATGCGAACCCACCAGGCCTCTACCTTGGTAATGCGCATCGTCGTCTCCAGCCCTGTCCGGAGGCCGGGCAGGGCATCCGTCACGGGATCTGGCTACTTGATCAACGGCAGAATTGTTTCGGCGGTGATGCGCATCTGGTCGGTATAGAATTTCTCCGTCAGCACGCTGGAGCCGTGATCCTGGATGAATTTCAACTGCTCCGGCGAGATGTCGACCGGGTTGCGCTCGACCATGTCCGGATAGCGGTTGGCCGGCGTGCGATCGACCGGAGCGACGAACTCGTTCGTCAGAGCGCCGTCGTAGCCGATGTCCCTGAGGATGCCGACGAGCTTTTTCCAGTCGATCGTGCCGAGACCGGCTGCAAAACGGTTGTTGTCGGCGACGTGGAAGTCGAACAGGCGCTTGCCCGCTTTGCGCAGAGCCTCGCTCGACGTCGAACTCTTCCATGTGAATGTGATAGGCGTCGAGGCAGACGCCGCATTCCGGGCTCACCGCGTCGGCCAGAGCCAACGCCTGCTCACCGCGATTGAACAGGTAGGTTTCGAAGCGATTGAGCGGCTCTACGGCGACGCGCACGCCGACCTTCTTGGCGTGGGCGAAACATTCGCGTGTGGCGTCGACCACCCACTTCCACTCTTCCTCTTCCGTGCCGTCGGGAACAACCTTGCCGACGGTTGCCGGCACAAGCGTGATGATCTCGCCATCCAGTTCGCTCACCATGGTGAGCACGTCTTTCACATATTGCACCGATCGCTCGCGCTGGCCCTGGTCCCTTGCGGCAAGGTTGCGCTCGCCCAGCATCAGTGTCACCGAGCCCCAGCAGCGGATGCCGTGCTCTTTCAACGATGCGCGGGTTTCCTTCGTCTTGTACTGCTCAGGCTCGCCGGAAATCTCGATGGATTCGTAGCCGAATGCCTTGATCCGGCGCAGCGTCGTGTCCAGCGGCTCGGCGCGCATCCAGTTGTGTGTCGAAAGATGCATAAACGTCCTTCCTCCCGAAAATCGTCGATCCGCCCGTTGGCTGCCGGCACTATGAGCCAACTGGCCAACCAGTTTCAATCTGGTTCTACCAATTTTTTCATTTTTGGGCTTTTACTGCATTCACAGGGCAGCATCAAGCGCCGGTGCCTTGTCTCTCAGTTTTTGCAAATTCTATATTTTTCAATATCTTAGAGTTGTAGGATAACCTTTACCTATTGCTGTTCTGCGCAAAATTCGCGCGTTTCGACGGATCGGCATTTTGGTAAGACCAAAAGACTCGAATTCGATTTTGAGCCATTTACTTTAGCGAAAGCTGGAAAATCGTTCGGGGAGCCTTCCGCATTGCCGGATTCTTGCTAGAAATATGTCTGAGAGAGGGACGGCGTATGAGGGACGTCATGGGCTCAAGCGGTCGACGATTGGGCAAAGGTTCGCAAGGCGAACCTTTCTCGATATTTCTACGACTGGCTTTATTCTTGGCCATGCCGGGTCTTCTGGCGGCCTGCCAGGAAAAGCAGGCCGACATCAAACCGCCGGCCGTCCGGGTCACGGCGATTGACGCCAATCCGATAAACTATGCGCCGACCTTGTCACTCACCGGCGCCATCGCTGCACGCACGGAGACTAACGTCTCGTTCCGCACGGGCGGCCGCGTGTCGGAGCGCATGGTCGACGTCGGTGGCCATGTCGCCGCCGGCGCAATCATGGCGCGCCTTGATCCGCAGGAGCAGCAAGCCGACATCCGCTCGGCCCAGGCAGCGGTGGAGGCGGCTCAAGCTAATTTGACGCAAGCAACGGCTGCATTTCAGCGCCAGCAAGAACTGCTCAAGCAGGGCTTCACCACCAAAAGCGACTACGACCAGGCGCAGCAGACCATGCAGGTCGCGCAAAACTCTTTGGATTCGGCGCAGTCCGCGTTGAAGAACGCCCAGGACGCGCTTGGCTATACGGATCTGCTTGCTCCGGCGGCGGGGGTCGTCACGGCGCGCAATGTCGAAACCGGACAAGTCGTCCAGGCTGCGCAAACCGTCTACACGATCGCCGAGGACGGGGATCGCGACGCGATCTTCAACGTCAATGAAGCGCTGGCCGCCAACTCGCCGCCCAATCCCGACATCACGATCTCGTTGATCAGCAATCCGAAGATCACGGCACAGGGCAAGCTGCGCGAGATTTCGCCGGTTATCGACCAGTCGTCTGGCACGATTCAGGTCAAGGTCGGCATCTTGAACACACCGCCGGAGATGCAGTTGGGTGCGGCCATCACCGGGTCGGTCACCATCCGCGCTTCGCAAGCCATCATCCTGCCTTGGCAGGCGATCTTTTCGGAAGGCGGCCAACCGGCGGTCTGGACGATAGACCGCGGCACCAAGGCGGTCTCGCTGACGCGCGTCGGCGTACTGTCCTACAATTCCGACACCATGGCCATAAGCCGAGGGCTGGCCGGCGGCCAGCTTGTGGTCACCGCAGGCGGCCAGCTGCTGCGGCCGGGATTGGTTGTCGAGATTGCGTCGGAGGCAGGCAAATGATGCGCCGCGCAAGCCAATCGTCAATCCTGGTTCTCGCGACCTTGCTCGCGGCGTCCTGCAGCCAGCAGGAGGAGCCGAAGCAAGAGGTCATTCGGCCGGTTCTATCCGTCATCGTCGAGCCGCGCGATCAGACCCAGTCCGGGTTTGTCGGATCGATCCAGCCGGAAGTCAGCGCCCAGCTCAGCTTCCGTCTGCTCGGTCGCCTCGTCTCGCGCGACGTCGATGTCGGCGACAGCGTCAAGAAGGGCGCGACGATTGCGGCGCTCGATCCGCAGGCGTTGCAATTGCAGGTGCAACAGGCACAGGCCGATGTTTCCAGCGCGCAGGCCGAAGCCGTCAACGCCGCGGCCAACGAGGTGCGGGCCAAGGCTTTGCTGGCATCCAAGGCTATCGCGCAGTCCGACTATGATTCCGCCGCGCAGGCCAACGCATCGGCTAAGGCAAGCCTCACCCAGGCCCAGGCGGCAGCTTGCCAAAGCGCAGGAGCAGCTCGGCTACGCGCAGCTTTTTTGCGACTTCGATGGCGTCGTGACGTCGGTTGGCGCCGAAGTCGGGCAGATCGTGAACGTCGGCCAGACCGTGGTGACGGTGGCGCGCTCCGACGTGCGTGAGGCCTGGGTCGACATCCCGGACCAGATTGCGGTCGAGCTGAAATCCGGCACCGAGTTTACCGTGGCACTGCAATCGGCGCCGACGATCACAGGGCTTGGAAAAGTGCGCGAGGTGTCGCCACAGTCCGACGACATCACGCGGACCCGGCGTGTGAAGCTCAGCCTGGTCGATCCGCCGGTTGCCTTTCGCCTCGGTTCGATCGTAACCGTGGCACGCAGTGTCGCGCTGAAGCCCGTTATTGTGCTGCCGCGACTCGGCGCTGCTCGACGAAGACGGCAAGACCTCGGTGTGGGTCGTCGATCCCGCCGCGCTGACCGTCGGCCTGCGGCCGATCCAGGTGGGTGCAAAGGAGTCAGGATACTTCACCGTCGCGTCAGGTATCGACGCAGGCAACCGCGTGGTGACGGCCGGGGTGCACAGCCTCACCCAGGGCCAGAAGGTCAGGATCGACGTCGAGGAGATTCCCCAGTGAAGGACTTCAACCTTTCCGACTGGGCGCTCGATCACCGTTCGATGATCTGGTATTTCATGATCATCTTCATGGTCGCGGGCGTGTTCGCCTACAACAATCTCGGCCGCGAGGAAGACCCGGCCTTCACCATCAAGACGATGATCGTTCAGGCCAACTGGCCCGGCGCGTCGGTCGACGACACGATCATGCAGGTCACCGACCGCATCGAGAAGAAGCTGGAGGAGCTGGACTCGCTCGACTACTCGCGCTCGATCACGACGCCTGGCAAGGCGGTCGTCTACGTCAATTTGAAAGCGGAAACGCCTGCGCACGATGTCGTTCCAACATGGTTGCAGGTCCGCAACATGATGAACGACATCCGGATGAATTTTCCGGATGGTACGCAGGGACCATTCTTCAACGACACGTTCGGTGACGTTTACGGCAACATCTATGCCTTTACCTCGGACGGCCTTACGCCGCGCCAGTTGCGCGACTATGCCGAGCTTGCGCGCAGCCGCATCCTGACCGTTCCGAACGCCGGCAAGGTCGACCTGATCGGCGAACAGGACGAGGCGATCTATCTCGAATTCTCCACGCGCCAGATCGCCGCGCTCGGCATCAACCAGCAGGCTGTCATGCAAAGCTTGCAGGAGCAGAACGCGATCACGCCGTCGGGCGTCATCGAGGCGGATGACGAGCGGATCATCGTACAGGTCACCGGCTCGTTCACGTCCGAAGACAGCCTGCGCAGCATCAATCTGCGCGTCAACGACAGCTTCTTCCGCCTGAGCGATATCGCCACGATCCGCCGTGGCTATGTCGATCCGCCGGCGGCGATTTTCCGCGTCAACGGGCAGGATGCGATCGGCCTCGCCATCAACATGACGACCGGCTCCAATCTGCTTGAGTTCGGCGAACATCTGGCCGAGGAGATGCAGCAGATCGTTGCCGACCTGCCGATCGGCGTTGGCGTCCACCTCGTGGCCGATCAGCCGGTCGTTGTCGAAGAGGCGGTGTCCGGCTTCACGCGCGCCCTGTTCGAGGCGATCGGCATCGTGCTTCTGGTCAGCTTCGTCAGCCTTGGCCTGCGGGCCGGCCTGGTCGTGTCCCTGGCGATCCCGCTGGTGCTGGCAATCACCTTCCTCGCCATGGACTATCTCGACATCACGCTGCAGCGCATTTCGCTCGGCGCGCTGATCATCGCGCTTGGCCTGCTGGTCGACGACGCCATGATCGCGGTAGAGATGATGGTGTCGCGTCTGGAAGTCGGTGACACTTTGCGCAAGGCTGCGACCGCCGTCTACACGTCAACGGCGGCGGCGATGCTGACAGGCACGCTGGTCACCGTTGCCGGCTTCATTCCGGTCGGCCTCAACAGCAGCAGCGCGGGCGAATACACCTTCACGCTGTTCGTCGTCATCGCGGTATCGTTGATCGTTTCGTGGATCGTCGCGGTGATCTTCACGCCACTGATCGGCGTTACCGTCCTACCGGCTACGATGAAGAAACATCACGAAGGGCCGGGCCGTTTTACCCGCATGTTCAACGCTGTGCTGTTCCTCGCTGTGCGGCACTATTGGATCACCATCATAGCGACGGTCCTGCTCTTCATCGTCGCGCTGTTCGGCATGCGTTTCGTGCAGCAGCAGTTCTTCCCGGCCTCTGATCGTCCGGAACTCATCGTCGACTTCAATCTCCCGCAGAATGCTTCAGTCGAGGATACGCGCGAACAGATCGAGCGCTTCGAGGAAATCGCGCTCAAGGGCGACGAAGATATCAACCACTGGAGCAGCTACATCGGCGAGGGCGCTGGCCGCTTCGTGCTGTCCTTCGACGTGCAGCAGGCGAACCCCTATTTTGGCCAGGTCATCATTGTGACGAAGGGCTATCGACATCCGGCCGCGCGTCCAGGCAAAGCTCGAGAAGATCCTGCGCGAGCAATTCGTCGGCACCGACGCACTGGTGAAAACGCTGGAGCTCGGTCCGCCGGTCGGCCGTCCGATTCAGTATCGGTCTGAGCGGACCGGACATCCAGCAACTGCGATCGCTGGCCCTCGACTTCGCCGGCGTCATCGATGTCAATCCGAACCTGACCTACGTCACCTACGACTGGAACGAACCCGCCCGCGTGGTCGAGGTCGACGTCAATCAGGACAAGGCGCGCCAGCTCGGTGTGACGTCCCAGAGCATTGCCCAGGCGCTGAACAGCATCGTCGGCGGCGTCACCATCACGCAAGTCCGCGACCAGACCTATCTGATCAATGTCATTGGGCGTTCGCAGGACGATGAGCGCGGTTCGATCGACACCGTGCAGAACCTGCAACTGCCGGCCGGCAACGGCTCGGCGGTGCCGCTGGCGGCGGTCGCCACGCTGCGCTACGACCTGGAACAACCGACGGTGATACGGCGTGACCGCGTGCCGACGATAACGCTGAAGGCCGGCATCGCCGACGTCCGAGCAGCCGGACACCGTGGTGCGCCAGCTTGAATCGGCGGTGCAGGAATTCCGCAAGAAACTGCCTGTCGGCTATGACGTCGTCACCGGCGGTACTGTCGAGGAAAGCGGCAAGGCGGAAGGACCGATCGCCGCCGTCGTGCCGCTGATGCTGTTCATCATGGCGACGATCCTGATGATCCAGCTTCAGAGTTTCCAGCGGCTGTTCCTGGTGGTGGCCGTGGCGCCGCTTGGGCTCATCGGCGTCGTCGCGGCGCTCTTGCCCAGCGGCGCTCCTTTGGGCTTCGTCGCGATCCTCGGCGTGCTGGCGCTGATCGGCATCCTGATCCGCAATTCGGTGATCCTGATCATGCAGATCGAGCATCTGATCCAGGCGGGAACGCACCCCTGGAACGCGGTGATCGAAGCGTCCGAACATCGCATGCGGCCGATCGCATTGACGGCGGCCGCCGCCTCGCTGGCATTGATCCCGATCGCTCGCGAAGTCTTCTGGGGGCCGATGGCCTATGCGATGATGGGCGGCATCATCGCCGGCACGGCGATCACGCTGCTGTTCCTGCCGGCGCTGTACATCGCCTGGTTCCGTATCAAGGAGCCGCCGCATGAGGCGCAGCCCGAGTCTGCCTCGACCGACGCGCCGCCGCAGGCGAGCATCGCGCCGGCTTAGCGATATCGCTCGCGCTGGACCGGGAGACCTTTCAGGCCGTCATTCCGGGTTCGCTTCGCGCCCCGGAATGACGGCCGTGCGAGACGCCGGCCACCTCGATCTTAGGTAGCGCGCTTTGATCGACCGGCCGTTGCTGCTTTGAAAACCGCCAACTGCGCGGCGAAAGCACGCTGATAGGCAGGACGCGCTTGCCCGCGGGCGACATAGGCGGAGAGGCTCGGATATTCCTCCAGAATGCCGGTCCCCTCAAGCCGGCGCAGCACCAGCACCATCATCAGAGTCGCCGGCGCTGAAGTCGCCATCCAGCCAATCGGCATCGCCAAGGCGCTTGGCAAGCTCATCCAGCCGGGCGCGGACCCGATCTTCCATCAGAGGCACGCGCTCCTTGTGCCAGGGCTTGTCGCCTTCCGTGTATTCAGTTTGTTCGAGCTCGACGATCGGCGGCTCGACGGTGCTGAGCGCGGCAAACATCCAGGCGATCGCGCGCGCCCGGGCATTCGCATCGTCCGGCAGCAGGCCGGCATGGTTCTGTGCGATGTGGAACACGATGGCGCCCGACTCGAACAGCGCGAGACCGCCTTCCTCATAGGTCGGGATCTGCCCGAACGGATGCAGCGCGCGATGCGCGGGCTGTTTCATCGCCTTGAACGAAACAAGCCGAACGTCGTAGGGCTGGCCGACTTCCTCAAATGCCCAGCGCACGCGCATGTCGCGCGCAAGTCCCCTGCCTTCGTCCGGCGAACTCTCAAAGGCGGTAATGGTGGGGGTCATCGCGCGGCTCTCCGGCTGTTCTTGTGCTTCGATCTAAAGGACGAACGAGCGGCTCGGTTCCCGACAGCCTGCCTGGCTTTTCGGCTGCAGGATCGCGGGCGGCGATCTTGTCGTCATCGCGTTTTAGGAGATTTGACGCTAGTCTCATTGGAGCCGGGAGAAGCCGCCCTCGTGAACCGACGCCTTGCCGCCATTCTTGCCGCCGACGTTGCCGGCTACAGCCGGCTTATCGAACTGGACGAATTGGGGACGCTCGCGGCACTGCGTGACCGGCGCAAACAGATTCTCGATCCGTCTGTCGCCCGTCATCATGGGCGCGTTGTCAAAGTTATGGGCGATGGGGTGTTGGTCGAGTTCGGCAGCGCCGTCAATGCGGTTTTCTGCGCGACCGAGTTGCAGAGGCAATTTGCAGCGGCGAACGAGGGGCAGGCGGAGGGTCGGCAGATCGCGTTACGAATAGGCGTTAACCTCGGTGATGTCGTCGTCGAGGGCGGCGACCTTTTTGGCGACGGCGTCATTCTGGCGGTCAGGCTCCAGGCTATGGCCGAGCCTGGCGGCATCTGTGTCTCAGGCAGCGTGCAGGAACAGGTCGCGGGCAAGCTCGATTCAGCCTTCGAAGACATGGGCCTGCGCGAGGTGAAAAACAGTTCGAAGCCTGTGCGGGCCTACCGGCTAATGCCAGACGGCGATCACGGTACTTCACGCCCGTCGCCGGCGTTCGCGTCAAAACCGTCCATCGCGGTCCTTCCCTTCACCAATCTGAGCGGCGATGCCCAGCAACAATATTTCTGCGACGGCATGACTGAGGACATCATTACCGAGCTTTCGCGTTTTCGGCAGTTGCAGGTGATCTCACGAAATTCCTCTTCGCGGTTCCGCGGCGCCGATATCGACATGATCCGAGCGGGGCGCGAACTCGGTGCGCATTATCTGGTCGAAGGCAGTGTGCGTCCGATGTCCGGCCATGTTCGCATTACCGCTCAGTTGATAGATGCCACGAACGGCTTCCACATTTGGGCCGAGCGCTACGACAGCGCCCAGGATGAGGTTTTCGATTTCCAGGATCGGGTCGTGAGGACCATCGTGAGCACCCTTGCAGGGCGCCTGAATTGGGCTCGCACGGAACTGGCGCTGCGCAAGCAGCCGGCCAACCTCGCCGCCTATGAATATGTCCTGCGCGGCGATGCCTTGCCCATTGGCACCCCAGAGACGGAGGCGGAGGCCCGGCGCCTGTTTAATAAGGCAATCGAGCTCGACCCCGGATACGCTCGCGCATACGCGCTGCTGTCAGCGGCTCTCGAACGCCAGTGGCTTGTCGACATGAGCGGATCGAACCGCCTTCGCGACGAGGCGTTCGAGATGGCGCGCAAGGCCGTGTTGCTGGACGAAAATGACCCACTCTGCCAAACGGCAATCGCCTGGGCGCAGGTCAACCGTGGCGCATATGAAGCGGGCGAACTGCACATAACAAAGGCGATGTCGCTCAATCCGAACCACCCCATGCACCGTGCTGATATGGGCATTTTCGACAATTATCGTGGCGAACCGGACAAGGCGATCGACGGGATGCTGGAAGCAAAACGTCTCGATCCGTTTTTCAATCCGTCCTGGTATTGGGGCGAACTTGGCGCCATGTATTTCAACGCGCGCCGCTATGTCGACGCCATAGCAAGCATGCGTCGAGTCGACGAGCTTATCACGTGTCAAACAGCCCTGGTTGGCCGCGAGCTACGCCTTGTCGGGCAAATCAGATGACGCCAAACAATCCGTTGCAGAGGTTCTGCGCCTGATACCGGGGTTCTCGGCAGCCATATTTCTGGCCAAAGAGCCGTTGCGGCGTCCCGAAGATCGTCAGCATCTGGCCGAGGGTATGCGTAAGGCAGGCCTCCCGGAATGATCTCAGCATTCGCATGTCGGCGTCTTATTTCGCCTTGCGAAACGGCCGCACGAGCTGGTGGATGAATTCGAGCTTGGCGACGACCGGCTGCGACAGCACGAACGGATAAAAGTCCGGCTGGCCAATGCTGCGGTTGAGGTTGTTCATCGCCACCGTCAGTGGCACCAGCGTGTCGACAAGCTGGTTGATATCGCCTTCGCGATAAGGGTCGAAATTGATGTCGGTCGACAGTTGTTCCGCGTTCGCCACGCGCGGCTTGATCCTGATGCCGAATGAACCGGCGGTCTCGATCGCGTCGACCATATGGGTGTAATGCGCCCAGCACTCGGCAAAATCCTCCCAGGGATGGGCGGTGGCGTAGGTTGAGATGAAATTGACCTCCCATCCGCCGGGCGGGCCTTCGTTGTAGTGATGTTGCAGCGCGGTCGCGTAGTCGGCGGTCTCGTCGCCGAAGACGGCCCGGAAGGCTTCGATCTTGCCGCCGTCGTCGACCAGGCGGTCCCAATAATAATGGCCGATCTCGTGCCGGAAATGGCCAAGCAGGGTGCGATACGGTTCGTGCATCTGCGCGCGCCGGCGTTCACGCTCGGCATCGTCGGCTTCGGCGATGTTCATGGTGATCACGCCATCGGCGTGGCCGGTCAGCGCCGTTGTCGCGACGGTGCCCTCGGGCGTGGTCTGGTCGGCGAGAAAGTCGAAGACCAGCCCCTTGTCCGGATCCTCGGTCCGGTCGGGCATCGGTAGGCCCCACTGGATCAGCGAATAGAAAAGCTGGCGCTTTGCCGCCTCCAGCTTCGCCCAGTTGGTCCAGTTCGGCACGATGGTCAGGTCCGGAATCATCCGATTGTGCCGGCAAGCCTGGCAGAACGTCTGGCCGGAATCGGCCGGGATCAGCCAGTTGCACACGCTGTCGGCCGCATTGGCGCAGAAGATGTATGGCTTTTGCGGGTCGGCGAGCGCCCGCCATGTTTCACCGTCTTCCTCCAGCGCGGACATGGCGGAGCGCTCGGCGATGTAGCCGAGGCGGAAACCACAATTCACGCAGGCGCTGTTGTTGAAAAAGACGACGCTGCCGCAGTTCTGGCATTCGAAGAGCCGCAAGAGGGACCTCTCGGCGTGGGGTAGGTTGGCCGGGAGTAACGCAGAGATGCGCAGTCAGTTCAATCCCGCATCTCAGCCCACCGGCAGCACGTCGACCGCCTGCGAGATATCCTGAGCGCCGGATGTGCGCAGCATGCCGCGCACCGGGGCCACATCGGAATAGTCCCGACCTCGCGCGGCAACGATATGGTCGGCGCCGGCCATCATCTTGTTGGTCGGGTCGAATTCCACCCAGCCGGCCTCCAGCCCGCACCAGGCCTGCACCCAGGCGTGCATGGCGTCGGCGCCTTCGAGACGCGGTTTGCCCTTTGGCGGCTCGGTGCGCAGGAAGCCGCTGACGTAGCCCGCCGGAATGCCGATCTCGCGCAGGCAGGCGATCATGATGTGGGTGAAATCCTGGCAGACGCCGCGCTTCTTGGCGAAGGCTTCTTCCAGCGGGGTGTCGACGGTGGTCGCCTCGCCGTCATAACGCATGTCGCGATAGAGGCCGTTGTTGATTGTTTTCACCGCTTCCAGCGTCGTTCCTTTCGGGTCGACGATCTCGCGCACATAGTCGACGATGCCTTCGCTCGGCCGAACCAGCGGCGAGGCGTCGACATAATGATGCGGCGACATCGGATCGAGCGACTGTACGGCCGCGATTTCGGCCGGCAGCCGTTCGAGTTTTGGTGACAGGTCGAGCGTCGGCGGTTGCGCGAAGCGATCGACGCGCGCCCGCACCACGAACTCAACCTCCTCATTGGCCTTGGAAAAGGTCACTTCGCTCGTGCGATTGCCGAAAAAATCGTAGCGGTCGGAGCGTTCCGCCGGGGCAGGACGAATGTCGATCGATCCGGCGATCAGCCGCTGCCCTTCCGGCCAGTCGGCGGGCATCAGCCGCAAGAGCTGCCGCCCTGCGGCGGCGCGGCCGTAGGTGCATGTGGTGACGAGCTTGATCTCGTAGAGCATCTGAGCCGGCTATTTCAGAGTAGCATTTCGGTCAGACAGTTCCGACAGCCCGGCGATCTCGCTGTGGCATTCGATCAGATCGTCCGTGCCAAAATGGTCCGGCGTGTGCACGGCGACGTCGGTGTGCACGCGCAGCACGGCGCGCGCGATATCCGATATCTCGCCATGCACCATCGCGCCCGGCAGCAGGTCGACCTGGTCGCGCAATTCGCTCAACTGATAGAGGATCGAACGCGGGTTCATCGTGTCCAGCGCGAGCAGATCGATCACCGAGGGCCGGGTCGTGCGCACCGTGTAGCGCCGGCGGTGCGACAGCGTCTGAATCGCCCACCTCGACGACAAAATCCAGCGCGCCGTCGGGCGCTTCCTTGTCGGCCAGCCGAGCCAGCAGCGACGCCATGCCCATCGCCCGCTCGAGCGAGCGGCCGATGCTCAGGAACCGCCAGCCGGTGAAGCGATACATGTTGTCGTGCACGAGGCCGGAGAAGCCGGTGATCTTGCGCAGCAAGACGCCCATGGCGCGGGCGCTGTCGTCGCCCAGCGTCGAGGTCAGCGCGATCTTGCCGGCGCTGTCGGCGAGATCGTTCAGCGCCATCCAGCCATCGACGGAGAAGCGATCGCGCACCTTGCTGGCGCTGCCCATCGCCGACTGGAACATCCAGCGCAGCGTTGCCGGCACCGCTTCGTCGGCTTCGATTTCGAGATCCTCGATATAGGTGCGCACATAGTCGAGCAGCGGAGTTTCGGCGTCGCCCGCTTCGGCCAGCCGGATGAAATAGGCGCGCAACAGGCGCATCGTGCCTTCGGCGCGCTCGACATAGCGCCCGAGCCAGAACAGATTGTCGGCCGCGCGGCCGGGCAGGGTGCCTTGGCGCGGCCTGCGCGTAAGGCGCGGTCGGCAGAGGCAGCATGGTCTCGGCCTTGACCGGCTGGTCCGACACCACCCAGACATCGGCGACCGAGCCGCCGCTCTGCATGGCGACGGCCTTCGGGTCGTTCGACCGGCCGATGCGCGCGAAGCCGCCGGGCATGGCGGTCCAGCCATCGGCCGTGCGCGCGAGGAAGACGCGCAGGCTGAGCGGACGCGGCACCAGCCCGCCGTCTTCCCAAACCGGCGTCGTCGACAGCGTGACGGACTCCTGGCCGACGAAATGACGGCCGTTGCGTTCGGTAAGTTCGAAACTCCGGATCGCTCGGCCAGGCGTCGACGCCAAAACTGCCGACCAAGTCACCATTCGCCGAGTGTGGCCGTGGCACTGCCGGCCCGATCACCATCCGGCCGGCATTGGCCGCTACATAGTTGCGCTCGGCTTCATGGCCGCACCACCAGGTGGCGACATTCGGCATGGCCAGCGGCTCGCCGGTGAGCGAGCGGCAGATGCCGGGCAGAAAGGCAAGCAGCGCCTTGGATTCCAATGCGCCGGTGCCCAGCGCGTTGACAAAGGTCAGATTGCCTTTGCGGACCGCCTCGACCAGCCCGGCCGCGCCCAGCCGCGATGCTCCGTCCAGTTCCAGCGGGTCGGCGAAGTTCGAATCGAGACGCCGCCAGAGCACGCGTCACCGGTCGGTTGCCGGAAACGCTGCGCACCATCACGCGGCCGTTCTCGACGACAAGGTCTTCGCCCTCCAGCAAGGGCAGGCCGAGATAACGGGCGATGTAGGCGTGCTCGTAATAGGTGTCGGTCATCGGTCCCGGCGACAGGATGCCCATGCCGTTGTCCTCGCCGCCGCGCATGGCGTTCAGCGAATCGCGGAACTTTCGGAAAAAGCCGGCCAGGCGGTGCACATGCGCGTCGGCATAGTAGTCGGAGAAGACGCGCGCCGTCGCGACGCGGTTTTCCAGCGCGAAGCCCGCGCCAGACGGCGCATGCACGCGATCTTCCAGCACCCACCACTGCCCGCCCGGTCCGCGCCCGATATCGAAGGCGACGAAATGCAGGAAGTGCCCGCTTGCCGGCTGGACGCCGACCAGCGGGCGCAGCCATTCGGGATTTGACGAAATGATGGAAGCCGGCAGGAAGCCGTTGGAGACCAGCGTGTTCGCGCCATAAAGGTCGGCGGCGAGCGCTTCCAGCAGATTGGCGCGCTGGGTCAGTGCGGCCGTGATCGTCTGCCACTCGCTCTCATGCAGGATCACCGGCACATGGCTCAGCGGCCAGGCCCGGTCGACCGCGCCTTTCTGCCCGTACTGGCGAAAGTAGACGCCGGCATCGCGCAGATATTCGTCGCCGCGTGCGAAGCGGCCGGTCAACGCGCTCGGATCGAGGCGCGAGAAATAGTCGAGGAACGGCGCCCAGACCGGCCTCACCGCACCGTCGGCAGCCATCAGCTCGTCCGGAACGCCGGAAAATGGCCGATAGCCGGCCGCAAGGTCACGCGGCTTCGGCTCTGCTCAGGCCTACGCGCTTCGCCACTACAGCCCCGCCGGCCGACGCATGTCGAGCGTCATGGGAAATTCGCGTGATGGCGATTCCTGCCGCGCCTCATACCGTCCCGCGCTGTGGCCCGACGGTACGAACCGCGCCAGCCGCCGCGCCTCGGCCTCGTTGGCGTTGACCGGAAAGGTCTCGTAGCTGCGTCCGCCCGGATGCGCGACGTGATAGATGCACCCGCCCAGCGCGCGGCCGGTCCAGGTGTCGTAAATGTCGAAGGTCAGCGGCGCGTTGACCGGCAGCACCGGATGCAGCGCCATCGCCGGCTGCCAGGCCTTGAAGCGCACGCCGGCGACCGACACGCTGGATGTCTCCGTCGGCTGCAATGGCACTGTGCGGCCGTTGCAGGTCACGGCATAGCGGCTCGGGTCCGCCGTCTCGAGCTTCACCTGCAGGCGCTCGACGGAGCTGTCGGTATAGCGCACCGTGCCGCCGATCGCTCCCGTTTCACCCAGCACATGCCATGGCTCCAGCGCCTGCCGCAATTCCAGCTTGACGCCCTCATAGTCGACCTCGCCGCAGAACGGGAAGCGGAATTCCGCCTGCGCGTCAAACCATTCCGGCCGCATCTCGAAGCCCTGCCGCTTCAGATCGTCCAGCACTTCGAGGAAATCCTGCCAGATGAAATGCGGCAGCATGAAACGGTCATGCAGCGTCGTGCCCCAGCGCGTCAGCCTGCCGGTCAGCGGCGCCTGCCACAGCCGGGCGATGATCGCGCGGATCAGCAATTGCTGCGCCAGGCTCATGCGCGGGTTGGGCGGCATCTCGAAACCGCGGAACTCGACCAGGCCCAGCCGTCCCGTCGGCCCATCCGGCGAGATACAGCTTGTCGATGCAGATTTCGGAGCGGTGCGTGTTGCCGGTCACGTCGACCAGCAGGTTGCGCAGCAGCCGGTCGACCAGCCAGGGCAGGGGCTGCGCGCCCTGGCCCGGCGGGCGGAATCTGCTCCAGCGCGGTCTCCAGTTCGTAGAGCGCGTCGTGCCGCGCCTCGTCGATGCGCGGCGCCTGGCTGGTCGGGCCGATGAACAGGCCGGCGAACAGGTAGGACAGGCTCGGATGCCGCTGCCAGTGCAGGATCAGGCTGCGCAGCAGGTCCGGCCGGCGCAGGAACGGGCTGTCGTTCGGCGTCTGCCCGCCGACCACGACATGGTTGCCGCCGCCGGTGCCGGTGTGGCGGCCGTCGATCATGAACTTGTCGGCGCCGAGCCGGCGTCTGCCGCGCCTCCTCGTAGACGATCTCGGTCGTCGCGACGCACTCGTCCCAGGACGATGCCGGATGGATGTTGACCTCGATCACACCCGGATCGGGCGCGACGCGGATCACGTTGATGCGCGGGTCGTGCGGCGGCGCATAACCCTCGATATGGACTGGCAGCTTTTCCTGCGGCGGCCGCTGCCTCGACGGCGGCGATCAGCTCGAGATAGTCCTCGATGCGCTCGACCGGCGGCATGAACACGCACAGCCGGCCATCGCGCGGTTCGACCGCGATGGCGGTGCGCACCGCGCCGTCTACCGATTGCCAGCGTCTGCTCGCCGTCTGCGCTGCCGGCCATGCGGCTGCGGTTTCGAACCGCCGTGACCGGCTGTTGCTTGCAACTCGATGTCGGGCAGCGGCCCGCGCTGCTTCGGTCGGGTCGGCCGGGTGGATGTAGGGGAACGCCGCTGGCGGCACATGCGGCAGCGACTCCAGCGGCAGGCGGATAACCCACCGGGCTGTCGCCCGGCGCGAGGAACAGATGCGCTGCGCCGCAGCTTCCATCGTTCCGACATCCAGCCGCCGGCGTGGCGCGCGCCTGCCAGCGCTGGATCGGCAGCACATAGCCGGACGGCGTCGTCAGGCCGCGCTCGAACACCCGCGCGATGCGGTTGCGCTCCTCCGGGTCCTTCAGCTTGGAGTTCTCCGGCGTCACATTCTCCGGCAGATTGCCTTCCTTGAGGATCCACTCGGCCGGGTCTTCGAAGGCAGGCACCACATGGTCGGACGCAATCGCCAGGTTCTGCGCGATCGCCTGCCAGCAGCCGGCTCGGCATCGTCGGCCGTCACGCTCCGGCCTTTCGCCTTCTTCGTGCGATCAGCGACAGGTCGCGCCAGATCGGCTTGCCGTCGCGCCGCCAATAGAGCGAGAAGGTCCAGCGCGGCAGGCTTTCGCCGGGATACCATTTGCCCTGGCCGTAATGCAGCAGCCCGCCCGGCGCAAACTTGTCGCGCAAGCCGGCGGATCAGCTTGATCGGCGAGCGTCGCGCTTGGTCGGCCCGACGGCGTCCGTATTCCACTCCTGCGGACTCGAAATCGTCGATGGAGACGAAAGTCGGCTCGCCGCCCATGGTCAGGCGCACATCGCCGGCCTGCAGCGCCGCGTCGACCTTTTCGCCCAGCGCCTCGAGCGCCGCCCAGCGACTCGTCCGAAAACGGCTTGGTGATGCGCGGATGTTCGGCGACGCGGTCGACCCGCATGTCGAAGCCGAATTCGACCTCGGCAAAGCTCGCCATGCCGGAGATCGGTGCGGCGTTGCTTGAAATGCGGCGTCGCCGCCAGCGGGATATGGCTTTCGCCGGTCAGCAGGCCCGAGGTCGGGTCAAGGCCGATCCAGCCGGCGCCGGGAAGGTAGACTTCCGCCCAGGCGTGCAGATCGGTGAAGTCGTGGTCCGTGCCGGCGGCCCATCGAGCGACAACGAGATCCGGCTTCAGCTGGATCAGGTAGCCCGACACGAAGCGCGCCGCGAGTCCGAGCTGCCGCAGCAATTGCACCAGCAGCCAGCTCGTGTCGCGGCAGGAGCCGCGCCTGCAGCCGCAGCGTCTCCTCCGGCGTCTGCACGCCCGGCTCCATGCGGATGACATAGCCGATCTCGCTGCGACAGCCAGCGCGTTCAGGTCGACGACGAAATCGACCGTGCGCACGCGCTGGCGCGGAATCGTGGCCAGGAATTCCTCGAACAGCGGTCCGTTGGCTTCCGGCTGCCTGATAGATGGCGAGATCGGGCCTGATGTCTTCCGGATAGTCGAACGGCTAGTTCTCGGCGCTCTCCTCGACGAAGAAATCGAACGGGTTGTAGACCGTCATGTCGGCGGTCAGATCGACCTCGATCTTCAGCTCCTCGACCGGGTCGGGAAACACAAAGCGCGCCATCCAGTTGCCGTAGGGGTCCTGCTGGTGGTTCACGAAGTGCTTTGCCGGCGACACCTTCAGCGAATGCGAGATCACGCGCGTGCGGCTGTGCGGCGCCGGCCGCAGCCGAATGATCTGCGGCCCCAGCACCACCGGCCGGTCATATTTGTAGTGCGTCAGGTGATAGATCGCGGCTTTGATGGACATTGGCGCCTGGGTTTGGTGTACGTGTGCACTGCATCATACTTGGCAGCGGGTGCAAAGGCCAAAAGCCGGTTTGTGGGCAAACTGTTTGTTGGCGATGGCCTTCGATGAGCGTTGCGTACCCTACCGCCGGAGCACGTCGCCAACGGAGCCGAACTGTCGATCCCGAAATGCCGCGACATCCAGGTTGACGGCCAGGAGCATCACTCACGAAATGACGTCTCTGCACCTCTTGGCGACATTTTCTTGCGCGCTAACCCCCAAAAATTTGCATTTCGGTCTTGTGTGCCCTCTAATTTTCTGCAATATGAAATTAGGACAGTATTACTGTCTTAATTCCGATTGGGTAGGCTGGATGTGGCTGCAGAAACGCGCCATCCGGCCTTTCGCGCGGAGTTGGCCCCAGCAATGATGCCAGGGTGTGCGCGATTGGCGCGCCTGAAGGCGAAATTGCCGGGTTTCGATAAAGCCGCTGAAAGGCTATGCCCTCCGGGACGCCTGACGCGGCGAGACTTGGCCGCCCGCAAGGGCTAAGTGGAGGAAGGGACGATGACGGACATGTCGCCATCTCAAGCAACGGTTTTTTCGCCGGCCGCTGAGACCAAAGGCGCGGCCGTCAAAAATACCGTCGATTTCCGCGGCCTGCCTGCCGCACAGGGCCTCTACGATCCGCGCAACGAGCATGATTCCTGCGGCGTCGGCTTCATCGCGCAGATGAAGGGCGTCAAGTCGCACCAGATCGTCAAGGACGGGCTGTTCATGCTCGAAAACCTGACGCATCGCGGCGCGGTCGGCGCCGATCCCCTGATGGGCGACGGCGCCGGCGTGCTGGTGCAGATCCCCGACGGCTTCTTCCGCGAGGAGATGGCGAAGCAGGGCGTCGAACTGCCTGCGGCCGGCCAATATGGCGTCGGCCATTGGTTCATGCCGCAGCGACGAGGCATTGCGCGCGCATATCGACGAGATCATCACCGAATCGGCTGCTTCCGAAGGCCTGCCGGTGCTCGGCTTCCGCGATGTGCCGGTCGACAATTCGTCGCTGTCCAAGGCGCCGGAGATCGCCGCCTCGGAGCCATTCCATCGCCAGGTCTTCGTCGGCCGTCCGGCCGAGATCACGGACGACGAGGAATACGAGGCGCGGCTCTACGTCCTGCGCAAGGTCATCTCGGGGCGCATCTACGCCGAGAACGAAAACAAGGACATCGGCTCCTACTGCGTGTCGCTGTCGGCGCGCACCATCGTCTACAAGGGCATGTTCCTGGCCTACCAGGTCGGCGCCTATTACAAGGACCTTTCCGATCCGCGCTTCGAAACGGCGCTGATCCTCGTCCACCAGCGTTTTTCGACCAACACCTTCCCGTCGTGGAAGCTGGCGCATCCCTATCGCATGGTCGCCCACAACGGCGAAATCAACACCGTGCGCGGCAACAACAACTGGATGGCCGCGCGCCAGGCTTCGGTCGATTCCGACCTGTTCGGCAACGACATCTCGAAGCTCTGGCCGATCTCCTATGAGGGCCAGTCGGACACCGCCTGCTTCGACAACGCGTTGGAATTCCTGTTCCAGGGCGGCTATTCGCTGGCGCATGCCATGATGATGCTGGTGCCGGAAGCCTGGGCCGGCAACAAGTCGATGGATGCCGACCGCAAGGCCTTCTACGAATACCATGCGGCGCTGATGGAGCCGTGGGACGGCCCGGCGGCGCTCGTCTTCACCGACGGCCGCCAGATCGGCGCGACGCTCGACCGCAACGGCCTGCGTCCGGCCCGCTACATCGTCACCGACGACGACCGCGTGATCCTGGCCTCGGAAGCCGGCGTGCTGCCGGTCGAGGAGAGCAAGATCATCACGAAGTGGCGTCTGCAGCCCGGCAAGATGCTGCTGATCGACCTTGCCGAAGGGCCGCATCATCTCCGACGAGGAGATCAAGGCCGAGATTGTCGACGCAGCATCCCTACAAGGACTGGCTGGCCCGCACCCAGCTTATCCTCGAAGAGCTGAAGCCGGTGGAGCCGCGCGCGCTGCGCAAGGACGTCTCGCTGCTCGATCGCCAGCAGGCCTTCGGCTACACGCAGGAAGACACGAAGCTGCTGATGTCGCCGATGGCGACGACCGGCCAGGAAGCCGTCGGCTCGATGGGCACCGACACGCCGATCTCGGCGATGTCGGACAAGTCGAAGCTGCTCTACACCTATTTCAAGCAGAATTTCGCGCAGGTCACCAACCCGCCGATCGACCCGATCCGCGAGGAGCTGGTGATGAGCCTGGTCTCCTTCATCGGCCCGCGGCCGAACATCTTCGACCTCGTCGGCACCTCGCGCCGCAAGCGGCTCGAGGTGCGTCAGCCGATCCTGACCAATGGCGATCTGGAGAAGATCCGCTCGATCGGCCACACCGAAGAGAGCTTCGACACCAAGACGATCGACATCACCTATTCGGCGAACGAAGGCGCTGCCGGCATGGCCGGCGCGCTGGAGCGGCTGTGCGAACGCGCCGAAGCGGCGGTCGCCGGGCGCTACAACATCATCATCCTGTCCGACCGTCAGGTCGGGCCGGACCGCATCGCGATCCCGGCGCTGCTGGCGACGGCTGCCGTGCACCATCATCTGGTGCGCAAGGGCCTGCGCACCTCGGTCGGCCTCGTCGTCGAGTCGGGCGAGCCGCGCGAGGTGCATCATTTCTGCTGCCTCGCCGGCTACGGCGCCGAGGCGATCAACCCTTATCTTGCCTTCGATACGCTGCTCGACATGCATGCGCGCGGCGAGATGCCGAAGGAGGTCGACGCCTACGAAGTCGTCTCGCGCTACATCAAGTCGATCGGCAAGGGCATCCTCAAGGTGATGTCCAAGATGGGCATCTCGACCTACCAGTCCTATTGCGGCGCGCAGATTTTCGACGCCGTCGGCCTGTCGACGCCGTTCGTCGAGCAGTATTTCACCGGCACGGCGACGACTGATCGAGGGCGTCGGGCTGGACGAAGTCTCGACCGAGACCACCGCGCGGCATTCCGATGCCTTCGGCAACGATCCGGTGCTGCGCACAACCTCGAAGTCGGCGGCGAATATATGTACCGCATGCGCGGCGAGGCGCATATGTGGTCGCCCGATGCGGTGGCCACGCTGCAGCACGCCGTGCGGCAGGGTTCGTGGGAGACCTTCCAGCAGTTTTCGCAGCAGATCGACAGCGAAGCGGCCCGCGCGCAGACCATCCGCGGCCTGTTCAAGATCAGGCTCGCCGAGGAAACCGGCCGCACAGCCGGTGCCGCTCGACGAGGTCATGTCGGCGGCCGACATCGTCAAGCGTTTCTCGACCGGCGCGATGTCGTTCGGCTCGATCTCGCGCGAGGCGCACACGACGCTGGCGATCGCCATGAACCGGATCGGCGGCAAGTCGAACACCGGCGAGGGCGGCGAGGAGCCGGACCGCTATTTCCCGCTGCCGGACGGCAAGCCGAACCCGGAGCGCTCGGCGATCAAGCAGGTGGCGTCGGGCCGCTTCGGCGTGACGGCGGAATATCTCGTCAACTCCGACATGATGCAGATCAAGGTGGCGCAGGGCGCCAAGCCCGGCGAGGGCGGCCAGTTGCCCGGCCACAAGGTCGACGCGACGATCGCCAAGACCCGCCATTCGACGCAGGGCGTCGGCCTGATCTCGCCGCCGCCGCATCACGACATCTATTCGATCGAGGATCTGGCGCAGCTGATCTTCGACCTGAAGAACGTCAACCCGGCGGCCGACGTGTCGGTCAAGCTCGTCTCGGAAGTCGGCGTCGGCACGGTCGCGGCGGGCGTCGCCAAGGCGCGCGCCGACCACATCACCATTTCCGGCTATGACGGCGGCACCGGCGCTTCGCCGCTGACCTCGCTCAAGCATGCCGGCTCGCCCTGGGAGATGGGCCTTGCCGAAACGCACCAGACGCTGGTGCTGAACGGGCTGCGCTCGCGCGTTGCGCTTGCAGGTCGACGGCGGCCTGCGCACCGGCCGCGACGTCATCATCGGCGCGCTGCTCGGGGCCGACGAGTTCGGCTTCTCGACCGCGCCGCTGATCGCGGCCGGCTGCATCATGATGCGCAAGTGCCATCTGAACACCTGCCCGGTCGGCGTCGCGACGCAGGATCCCGGTGCTGCGCAAGCGCTTCAAGGGCTCGCCGGAGCACGTCATCAACTACTTCTTCTACGTCGCGGAAGAGGTGCGCGCTGCTGCTCGCCGCGATGGGCTTCCGGCATATCGACGAGATCATCGGCGACACCGAACTGCTCGAAAAGCGCGAGCTGGTGAACCATTGGAAGGCCAAGGGGCTCGACTTCTCCAAGCTCTTCCACAAGCCGGACGCGCCCGCCGAAGCGACCCACTGGACCGAGCGCCAGAAGCACCCGATCGACGACGTGCTCGACCGCAAGCTGATCGAGGAGGCCAAGCCGGCGCTCGACGCGCGCCAGCCGGTCAAGATCGAAACGACGATCAGGAACGTCGACCGCTCCGCCGGCGCGATGCTGTCGGGCGAAGTCGCCAAGCGCTTCAAGCACAAGGGCCTGCGCGAAGACACGATCTACGTTACGCTGAACGGCACGGCCGGCCAGTCGTTCGGCGCATTCCTGGCGCGCGGCGTCACCTTCGACCTGATCGGCGACGGCAACGACTATGTCGGCAAGGGCCTGTCCGGCGGCAAGCATCATCATCCGCCCGGCGGACGACGCCAGGATCGTCGCGGAGGAGTCGATCATCGTCGGCAACACCGTGCTCTACGGCGCGACCGAGGGCGAATGCTATTTCCGCGGCGTCGCCGGCGAGCGTTTCGCCGTGCGCAACTCCGGCGCGGTCGCCGTTGTCGAAGGCGTCGGCGACCATGGCTGCGAATACATGACCGGCGGCGTCGTCGTCGTCATCGGCAAGACCGGCCGCAACTTCGCCGCCGGCATGTCGGGCGGCGTCGCCTATGTGCTGGACGAGGAAGGCGACTTCGCCGAGCGCTGCAACATGGCGATGGTCGAGCTGGAGCCGGTGCCGGAAGAAGACGAGCTGATGGAGAAGCTGCACCACCACGGCGGCGACATCGACTTCAAGGGCCGCGTCGACGTTTCCGGCGACATGACCAGCCATGACGAGGAGCGGCTGTTCCAGCTCATCTCCAACCACGTGCACTACACCGGCTCGGCGAAGGGCAAGGCGATCCTGGAGAACTGGGCCGACTACCGGCCGAAATTCCGCAAGATCATGCCGGTCGAATACCAGCGCGCGCTGCAGGAAATGGCGCGCCGCGCGCATGGGCATCGCGGCGGAGTAGAGATGACGCTGCGATTCCGTCATCCTCGGGCTTGTTCCGAGGATATGCGAGGTTGAAGGAGCATTGCGAATTGACGGCACGATATGGTCCGGCAATAGGATACGGGTTGCCAGAAGGTCTATGCAGGACAATTCGAGAAGCAAGCAGCCAGGAATAGCGCGCTGCAGTTCGAATGTGCGAAGGCGAAGAGCGATAGCACGGCAAGCATCCCAATGCGATTACGATGGAATCGACCCGAACGGATCAGATGCGGCAAGCTCGATGATCGATGGCTGCGAACGTGCCGTGTCATCGCAGTCGAGCGATAGCCGTCAGATGCGAGATGATCGCAGCCGGTCTGTCGGTTGACGATATCTTGCAGGAGTACAATCGACCTTACCGTCGATGATGTCCGAGCGGTCGCACGAATCATGCTGCAGACTACATACATCAAGCATTCGTGCATGCGGCCGAATAGGCATGGAGTATCTTATCGACGAATGCGTAGGGCATTCGCTTGTTGCTGAGTTGCGAAAGGATGACAACGATGTCGCAATGGGTGCGGGAAATCGCGCCTGGAATGGCGGATCATGAAATTCTTGCGTGGTCGGTGGCTCACAGGCGGATATTGATCACCGAGGATTTCGACTTTAGCGATCTGATTTTTCGAGACAGATTGCTGTCCTATGGAACGGTGATTGTTCAGTCAGATCAGTTCGGCGGATCGCGGGCCGAAAGAGCTGTCGCCATTGCGCGCCGTCTTGGCGACGTGGGGACCAAGCTGATTGGATGCCTGACAATTGTCGGCAGAAGATCGTACGAAATCGCGCGTGCTGCCAACGCCTTGATCTCTGATATATCGATTTTGAACTGGAACTGACATGGGCAAGGTAACAGGTTTTCTCGAGATCGACCGGCAGGTGCACAAGTACCAGCCGGCGTCCGACCGCATCCGGCATTTCCGCGAGTTCACGCTGCCGATGTCGGACAAGGAGGTCGCAGAAACAGGCCGCGCGCTGCATGGATTGCGGCATTCCGTTCTGCCATGGGCCGACCGGCTGCCCGATCCACAACCAGATCCCGGACTGGAACGACCTCGTCTACAATGGCGACTGGGACAACGCGATCCGCAACCTGCATTCGACCAACAATTTCCCGGAATTCACCGGCCGCATCTGCCCGGCGCCCTGCGAGGAAGCCTGCACGCTGAACCTCGAGGACATTCCGGTCGCCATCAAGACGGTCGAGCAGGCGATCGCCGACAAGGCCTATGAGATCGGCTATCGTGCGGCCCTATCCGCCGGAGAAGAAGACCGGCAAGCGCGTCGCCGTCATCGGCTCCGGCCCGGCCGGCATGGCGGCCGCGCAGCAGCTCGGCCGCGCCGGCCACGACGTGCATGTCTATGAGCGCGAGAGCCGGCCCGGCGGGCTGATGCGCTACGGCATTCCCGACTTCAAGATGGAGAAGCACTACATCGACCGCCGCGTCGAGCAGATGTAGGGCGAGGGCGTGACCTTCCATTGCGGCGTCAATGTCGGCGTCGACAAGAAGGTGGAAGAGCTGCTCGCCGACGTTCGACGCGGTGCTCTATTGCGGCGGCTCGGAAACGCCGCGCCCGGCCGGCATTCCCGGCGACGATCTTGCGGGCGTGCACGACGCCATGCCCTATCTGGTGCAGCAGAACCGCCGCGTCGGCGGCGAGAACATCCAGTCCGTCGCCTGGCCGTCGCAGCCGATCCTCGCCGGCGGCAAGCATGTCGTCGTCGTCGGCGGCGGCGATACCGCGTCCGACTGCGTCGGCACGGCGTTCCGCCAGGGCGCGGTGCGCGTCACCCAGCTCGACATCCGCCCGCAGCCGCCGGAGAAGGAAGACAAGCTCGCGGTCTGGCCCTACTGGGCGACCAAGATGCGCACCTCGTCCTCGCAGGCCGAGGGCGCCGAGCGCGAATTCCAGGTGGCGACGCTCGAATTCATCGGCGAGGACGGCGAACTGACCGGCGTCAAGTGCTGCGAGGTCGACGAGAAGCGCAAGCCGATCGCCGGCACGCGAATTCGTCATCCGCGCCGATCTCGCCTTCATCGCCATCGGCTTCGCCGGCCCGATCAAGGACGGCCTGGTCGAAGGAACTGGACGGCAAGCTGAAGATCAACACCGACAGCGCGCCGCTCGGCCAATGTCGCGGCCAACGACCGCGACTATCGCACCAGCGTCGACAGGCTCTATGCCGCGGGCGACGTGCGCCGTGGCCAGTCGCTGGTCGTCTGGGCGATCCGCGAGGGCCGCCAGGCCGCGCGCGCGATCGACGAAGCGCTGATGGGGTCGACGCGTCCTGCCGCGGTGAGCGACTGCGATCGGCTGCAGCAGAATCGGTCGACGTCCGGCGGTCGGATGTCGGCTTCGATCTTGCGGTGGCTCAGTGGCAGCCGTCGGCGCGGCGCTTGCCAGCGAAATCGTCCGGCCCGCCCCGCCGGCGCGGCCGCCTGTCGCCAGCCGCCGAGGCGTGTCGCCGCGGCCTTGGCGCAGTCGTGGCGCCGAGCAGTTCGCGTGCCGCCGTCCAGTCGGGATCGTTCAGCGCCGATCGGCTCGGTGCGGTCGACGGATTGTCGGCGGCGCCGGCGGTGTCTCGACGGCTGATTGGAAGCGCGGGCAGACGGCCGGGCCGTCCGGTGCTGCCAGGCCGAGCAGCTTGCGCAGCGGCTTTTCGGCATAGAAGGCGAGCTTGCGCTTGCCGGCCTTGGTGAGGTTGATGCCGTCGCCGGCGCGCAGCCGCACCGGCTGGCCGTTGACGTCGGGACCGGTCGACGACGAAGGCGCCGTTCTCGTCGGCGAACCCGTCCCAGATGTCGACGAATTCGCCGCCGCCGCTCATCGGCCGCCGTCTGGTAGATGTCGTTGAAGGCGAGCATGTCCGAGCTCATCTTGGACGATTTGAACGGCGGCATGGCCGACCCAGATGAACGGGATCTTGTTCTGCCTCGATGGCCGTCGGCCAGCGCCTCGGTGCGCGCCTCATATGCGTCGATCCAGGCTTCCGAGTTCGGCGCTTCGCGCTTGCCGTCGACCGCATCTGCTGGCGGTCGTTGGAGCCGAGCATGATGACGATCGCGGCCGGCTTTTCCGCGTCGATCAGTGTGGCGATCTCCGTCGGCCAGTCGAAGACATCGTCGCGCACAAAGCCCGACGAGCCTTTCGATGCGGTCGAGCACGCGCACCGTCGGCGTTCTGCGCAAAGGCTGTCGGTCAGGCCTTCGGCCAGGCCGCTGGCCAGGAAATCGCCGATCACCAGGACAACGCTTGGCGTCGGGCAGCTTTTCGACGGCCGCGATCTCGGGCGTCGCCGGCGCGGCCTGGCGAGCGACACGCGATTTCGGCTTGCGCTGCTTGACGCGCGGCCTTCTGGCGCGGCGCGAGGCATGGCGTCGATCGTAGCGCGGCGAGCGACGCGGGCCGAAGATGTCGAACAGCGACCAGGAGCGGCGCACGACGCGTTCCTGCGCCGGCGGCCTCGGATATGGCAGGCAGTAGCAGGCGCGAGCGACGCGCACGCCAGATCAGCAGATCGACAGGCATGCGGCAAACGCTTAGACCTGATTTTCGCTGCCGTTGCCGCCGTCACATCCCATCGCCTCTATCTGTCTCGCGCAGCTTCTTCAGCACTTCGCAGGCTCGGATGCCCGTCCTGCTCCAGCCCGGCCTGCGCCTGGAAGGCCTTGATGGCGGCCTTCGAGCCTTCGCCGATCTTGCCGTCGAACTTGCCGTCGTAATAGCCGTGCTGCGACAGCCGCTGCTGCAGCTCCTGGCGCTGCTCGAAGCTCAGCTTGGTGAACGGCCGCTTCCAGTCCTGCGCCAGGCCGTCAGAGCCGGCGATCTGGTCGGCCAGAAGGCCGACCGCAAGGGCGTATTTGTCGGCGTTGTTGTAGCGCTTGATGACGAAGAAGTTCCTGGTCATCAGGAAGGCCGGGCCGCCGCGGCCGTCCGGCACCTTCAGCGTCGGCCTTGTCGCGCGCCGTTCTTGAAGGCGCTTGCCGTTGGCGCGCATCACGCCGAGCTCCTCCCATTTGGCGAGCGTCAGCGTGCCGCCTGGCAGCTTGCCGCCGGGCAGCGCGACCTCGTAGCCCCAGGTCTTGCCGCGCCTGCCAGCCGTTCTTCTTCAGCAGATTGGCGGCGGTCGCCAGCGCATCGGGCACCGAATTCCAGATGTCGCGCTTGCCGTTGCCGTCGATATCGACGGCATAGGCCTGATAGCTGGTCGGGATGAACTGGGTGTGGCCCATCGCGCCGGCCCAGGAGCCGGTCAGATGGCTTTCGTCGATGTCGCCGCGCTGCAGGATCTTCAGCGCGGCGATCAGCTGCGTGCGGGCGAATTTGGCGCGGCGCTTGTCGGCATAGGCGAGCGTCGCCAGCGAGCGCACGACATTGCGCATCACGTCGTCGCGCTTGAGGATCTCGCCGTAGTTCGATTCCATCGACCAGATGGCGAGCAGGATGTTGCGGTCGACGCCGTAGCGCGCTTCGATCTTGTCCAGCCAGGGCTTGTATTTGCGCGCCATGGCGCGGCCGATCGCGACCGACTCGTCATGCACGCGGTTGTCGAAATAGTCCCAGACCGGGGCGCGTGAATTCGGGCTGGTAGCGGGCCTTTTCCAGCACTTCGGGGTCGATCGCGGTCGACGCCGGCAAAGGCGCGGTCGAAGGTCGAGCTGGAAATGCCGCTCTTCAGCGCCGTCTTGCGGAACGAAGCGACCCAATTGTCGAAGCCGTCGGCCGCGGCCGGCGTCAGGCCGACGAACGAGCGCAATGGCTGCCGCCGAAATCGCAATGCCCAGACGTTTTGCTGCTTCCTCGAACATTCCTGTCTCCATGTCCTCGCTCGGTAAAGGACATCATTCGACCGAATCCGGTTAGGAATTGGTTTACCAAACGCCCGCCTGCCAATCGAAAAGCGATGTCTTCCTTGATGGCCGCTTTTCTCACAAAATTGACAAATCTGCCGCTACAGACCAATTCCGGCATGAAAATGTCCAGGAATCACAGCTTCCGCGTGCGAGAGCCTGTCTATCGGAGGATCGATGAAGAAAGTTCGCAAGGCGGTTTTTCCGGTCGCTGGCCTCGGCACGCGCTTTCTGCCGGCCACCAAGGCGATCCCGAAGGAGATGCTGACGGTCGTCGACCGGCCGGTGATCCAGTATGTCGTCGACGAGGCGCGCGAGGCCGGCATCGAGCATTTCATCTTCGTCACCGGCCGCAACAAGGCGCGTCATCGAAGACCATTTCGACATGCAGTTCGAGCTCGAACGACACGCTGGCCCAGCGCGGCAAGACCGAGCAGCTCGAGCAAGCTGCGCGCGATTCCAGCCGGAGGCCGGGCAGACCAGCTTCACCCGCCAGCAGGCGCCGCTCGGCCTCGGCCACGCCGTGTGGTGCGCCCGCGATCTCGTCGGCAACGAGCCGTTCGCGCTGCTGTTGCCCGACATGATCATGCAGTCGGAAAAGAGCTGCATGCATGCGATGGTCGAGCTCTACGACAAGACCGGCGGCAACATCATCGCCGTGCAGGAATGCGATCCGGACGAGGCCCACAAATACGGCATCGTCGGCGTCGGCGAGCAGATGCGGCACGGGTTTCGAGATCACCGAGCATGGTGGAAAAGCCGAAGAAGGGCACCGCGCCGTCGAACCTCTACATCAACGGCCGCTACATCCTGCAGCCGGAGATCTTCGAGATCCTGGCAACGCAGGAACGCGGCGCCGGCAACGAGATCCAGCTCACCGACGGCATGCTGCGGCTGAAGAGCGAACAGCAGTTCTACGGCTTCCACTTCGAGGGCAACACCTTCGACTGCGGTTCGCCGGAAGGCTTCGTCGAGGCCAACGTCGCCTTCGCGCTGGAGCGCGACGACATGCGCGACAACGTCGCGGCGTTTGTGCGGAAGCTGCTGGGGGACAGGTAGGCGTGATCGTGAGGCGCATGGAGCAATCGCTGGCCAGCCGCCCCTCATCCGACCTCGCTTCTCTCGGCCACCTTCTCCCGACAGACGGGGAGAAGGCAGATTGCAAGAGCCCTGTCGCCAACCGTCCAACGTTGGTGATTGGCGAGATGCGTCGAAGCGCGGCGTCACCTTCTCCCCATTGTACGGGAGAAGGTGGCCGAGCGAAGCGAGGTCAGATGAGGGGTGTTGCGAAGAGCGCCACCTCGATGCTAGCGATCTCAAGCCCCCGTAACCCGCCAGATCACATCGCCCACATCATCCGCCACCAGCAGCGACCCATCCGGGCCGATCGTCACGCCGACTGGCCGCCCGTAGGACGCCTTCTCGTCGGCCGACAGAAAGCCGGTGAGGATATCGCGCGTCGGGCCCGCCGGTTTGCCGTTCTCGAACGGCACGAAGACCACCTTGTAGCCGGAGAGCTTGCTGCGGTTCCAGGAGCCGTGCTGGCCGATCGCCATGCCGTCCGGGAAGCCGGGCAGGGTGCCCGCCGGCAGCCAGCACAGCCCGAGCGAGGCGGTGTGCCCGCCAAGCGCAAAATCGGGCTGGATGGCGCTGCGCAACCAGCGCCGCGTCCTGCGGCACGCGATCATCGACCGTCTTGCCCCAGTAGCAATAGGGCCAGCCATAGAAACCGCCGTCGCGCACCGAGGTCAGATAATCCGGCGGCGTCTCGTCGCCGAGGCCATCGCGCTCGTTGACCACGGTCCACAGTTCCTCGGTCGTCGGCTCCCACGCCAATCCCACCGGGTTGCGCAGGCCGCCGGCAAAGATGCGGGCCTTGCCGCTGGCGAGATCAGCTCGTAGATCGCGGCGCGGCCTTCCTCGGCCTGCATGCCCTTGTCGCCGATATTGCTCTGCGAGCCGACGCCGACATAGAGCTTCGTGCCATCCTTGTTCGGCAGGATGCTGCGCGTCCAATGGCCGCCGGGCTTGAAGTCGCACGAGTTTTTTGCCCGGCCCGGTGATGCGCGTATCGCCATCCTTGTACGGAAAGGCCACCACGCCGTCGGTGTTGCCGACATAGAGCGTGCCGTCCAGCATCGCCATGCCGAACGGCTGGTTCAGCCCGTCGATCAGCGTGTGGCGTGTCTCCGCGACGCCGTCGCCGTCGGCATCGCGCAAAAGCGTGATGCGGTTCGGGCTGTCGCCCACCGCGGCGGCGCGCCGCATGGTGCTGACCATCGCATAGTCGAACACGGACTGGATGCCGCCCGGCACGGAGAGGGCCTCGGCGGTCAGCACATCGCCGTTTGGCAGCACATGGATCCAGCGCGGATGCTTCAGGCCTGCCGCAAAGGCGTTGACCTTGAGACCGGCGCGGCGACCGGCGTCTTGCCGCCGCTCCAGCCGCGCGCCGTCGGCATCTTCAGCGTCGGGATGCCCTGCGGCCTGGCCTTGGGGATGGCCGGGGTACTGCCGATCGCCTGCGGCAACACGCCGTCGGCGCGGTGGCGGTAATAAACGGTGGCGCCGCCGACCATGGCGACGATTTGGGCGAAGATTTTCGAAGCGCTCATGGCGCCTATCTAGCGGGCATTTCGGACAACGGCATTAGGCCAGGGCGTCTTGCACCGAAAAAATAGCGACTTGGCGGGTTTCCGTTCGGGCTCTTCGCAACACCCCTCATCCGACCTCGCTTCGCTCGGCCACCTTCTCCCAAAAGGGGAGAAGGGGAGCCGCCGCATCGTTTAAGCCAAACTTCAGCGCTGACGATTGGCGGTGAGGACGGCGCAATCTGCCTTCTCCCCTTGTGGCAGAAGGTGGCCGAGCGAAGCGAGGTCGGATGAGGGGTGTTGGACGGAATTCGGCCTCACCTACCGCTGGACCCTCAGCCCCAGAAACACGCTCGCCGCATCATAGTCGCGGCCGGGCAAATCGCTCTGCAGCGTCTCATATCTGGCGCGGCCCGTCAGGCCAGCATAGCGGTTCAGCCACCAGGTTGCGCCGACCTCCGCCAGATAGGTCAGGTCCTTGTCGTCTGTGTCGCTATAGTCCCTGAGATCGATCCCCAGCGTCGCATTGGTCGTCAGATTTGCCCACACTTCGCGTTCCAGCGTCAGGCGGCCGGTATAGAGGATCGAGCCGCTTTCACCCTCGGTCGTCGTGCTGTCGACTGATGTCGTGCCAAGCAGACCTATCGTCGTGCCGCGTTCCGGCGACCAGCGCAGATTGGCATTGACGGAGGGACCTGTAATCGTTTCCAGCCGGTCGTCGTCAAAGCTTTCGCGCAGAAACCCGGCGGAAAATTCGCCCGACAGTTTCTCGCCGCGATCCAGCTCGAGGCCGGCGCGCGCGCGGCATAGATGTTCGGACGAACGCTCGAAGCCCCCGGTGTCGACCTTTTCGTCCATAACGCGTCGCCCGGCCTCGACCTCGACGAAGGGCCGCAGCGCAAGGTGAAATCTCGTAACCGGTGCGCAAGGCAAGCGACGCCAGCGTCGAGTTGCGATCCTCCAGCGACAGCGTCTGGCCATCGGTCAGCTTGGCGTCGCCATACCATTCGCGCTCGACCTTGCCGGTCACGCCGAGCCGCAATTTTCCGATGTCCTTCGAAAGACCCAGGCTGCCGTCCAGATTGTGTTGCGTCGGCTGCGACGCGACACCCGTCAAAGCGTCGGGCGACGATGCCGATTCCGGTTCGAACGAATAGCTCAGCGCACTCTTCAGCCGGTATTCGTGACCGAGTTCATATTCCAACCGGCCGTCCACGCCGCCACGCGTCTCGTCCAGGTCTTGCCCGGAGATCGATTTCTTGAAGGTCGTGTAGGCGTCCAGGCTTGCCGTGTGTTGCGCCCAGTCCGACACCGCGTTCAGCCGCAATGTGGTCTCGGACAATATTGCATCCGAACCGGTCGAGCTGGCGTCGGCGTTGGTGGTCGCCGTCAGGCCCTGTTCGACGCTCGGCCGCAGGATGAACGAGCCGGCGCGAATGCCGACCGCCTCGTAGGGATTTTCCTCCTCGATCCTGTCCAGCCCCTCGATGGACTCGACCCGCTCGGAAGCCTCGTTCTGGGCCCCTTCGTCGTCGATCTCGGAATCGATTGTTCCGGCTCTTGCCGTTCCGGTCGTCAGATCGTCGGTCTCTGGATCGCGGTCGGCCGGATTTTGCCGGCGGCGCTCGGCGTCGTCGGTCGCGTCGGATGGCCGCCCCGCCGCCGTCGCGCGCTGGTTGGTCTGCGCGGTCTGTTCGGAGGCGGTGCGATCCGAAGGTTTTCGCTCCTTCGGCCGGGGGCCAGGCACCGGCGCAGAATCAGCGAAAGGATCGTCGGCTTGCGTGTCTTCTTCCTCATCGAAAATGCTCGGAAGCTGCCCGGTTTCTTGGCGCTGGCGCTCCTCGCCCTCGGTCAGCGCGCCTTGGCTTACCGGATCATATGGTTCGGTCTGGGTCGTGTTCTGCGTCTTCGCATCGGGCTGTCCTTGTCCCGTCTTTTGCGCAGACTTGCCTTTGACAACGTCGTCTTCCGTGCGCCGGCGTTTCGGCAGCAGCGTTTCGTAGAGCTGGTTGTTGACTTCCGCTTCGCTCAGTTCGCCGCGCATGCCGTCGAGCGATTGGGCAAGCGTCACGTCGGTCCAGCACAGGCTGAACACGCTCGCCGCCAGAAGCAGCGCGCGCAGTCGCGCGAGGCGACGCCTTGCCGAAAAGAATGACCCTGTACGCGACATCGAGACCCGACAGTCCTGGCGGCGCCATGCCGTCATGATTACCGAACCGTAAATGGGCTTGGTTAATGGAGGGTTAGGCGATCAAGGGTTAGCGAACGGGAACCGCTGTTAAGAGAACGAGCCCCTCTCTTGCGATATCTAGCACTTAGCTCGCAAAGTCCGCCCTGCGGGCGGGCTCGCTAAGATGCTGATATCGCTTTCTCCCCCGCAAGGGGGGAGATAGAGGCAGGCATCGCCAATTCTGCAAATCGCGATGCTTGGCGAGAGTTAGCGCAGCGGTATCTCCCCCCTTGCGGGGGAGAAAGCGATTTCAACGTCTTAGGGGAGCCTGAGCGAAGCGAAGGAAAGCGAGCCTAAGCGTTAGAAATCGCAAGAGAGGGGCTCGGTTCGGCAGCAGAAGCGCCGAATTTAGCTACACCCCTCGCTCACCTTCCTCTCCATCCCATTGTTCTCCATCACCTTTCCAAAATCCCCCTCCAAAACACAACTTTTTCGTCCACACCCTTCCAGCCCTCTCCATACTATCCGCGAAAGGAGCGGCGATGGACTGGAACCATAAGATCGAGCAACACCGGGAGATGCTACAGCGCATTGTGGCGCTGCTTTTCGCGTTGGCCGAATTGGCCGACGACGCATGCACCTGCTCCCGCCGTGTCCGGCGCAAGGTGCTGTCCATCCTGCTGCGCGGCGAGGCTGTCGCGCGCAATCTGCTCAGCTGGGAAGTGCTGAAATCGGGCAAGCCCGTTTGCTTGCCCGCCTGCCCTTGTGGCGAGGGCGTCGAAGACGCCACGCAACTGGCCGATTGCTTTCGCGCGATGGCCGCCGCTCTGGCCTACATCATCTGCGCGCAGACATTGCCTGTCAGGCGCCGAGCATTTCGCCATCTTCCGCCTTCGGACCGCCCGGCAAATACAGTGCGCCAAGCTTGCTGCGTGCGGCGCGGCGTTGGCTTTCGCGCGCTGGATTCGCCTTTCCGCGCCGGTGGGTGAAGACCTCTCCGACAACCTTTCATTTCCTTGGCAACAACCAGACGGGATAAAATCCGGGCGTGGTAACGAGAAGTCATGCCAATCGGACTGTCGGACAAGCCGTACCAATGGACAGATTTCGCCCAAAACGCTAAGCGCATCGGCCATGTCAGACACTGAAGACGCCAACGCCGCAGCGATTGCATCCGCGCTGCGTACCATCACCACCGAAGCGGCGGGCTTGACGGCGCTGGCCCAAGCCTTCGAACAAGGGCTTGCCGAACCTTTTGCGCGCGCCGTCGTGATGTTGGGTCAAGTCAAGGGCAGGGTCATTGTCAGCGGCGTTGGCAAAAGCGGCCATATCGCGGCCAAGATCGCCGCCACGCTTGCTTCCACCGGTACGCCGGCCTTTTTCGTGCATCCGGCGGAAGCCAATCACGGCGACCTCGGCATGATAGCCAAGGACGACGCAATCCTTGCCATGTCGTGGTCCGGTGAAACCAGCGAGCTCAGGAGCATCGTCGCTTACTCGCGCCGCTTTTCGATCCCGCTCGTCGCCCTGACGTCAGGCGATACATCGACGCTGGCCCGCGAAGCCGACATCGTGCTGGCACTGCCCAAAATCGTCGAAGCCTGCCCGCATGGCCTTGCCCCGACGACATCGGCGCTGCTCCAACTCGCCATCGGCGATGCCCTCGCCATCGCCTTGATGGAGGCCCGTGGCTTCACCCCGAATGATTTCCGCGACTTTCACCCGGGCGGCAAGCTCGGTGCGACTCTGACCCATCTGTCGGAAATCATGCGCACCGGCGACGACATGCCAGTTGTCCCGCTCGGCACCAAGATCCCGCAAGCCGTGATGACGTTGTCGAAAAAGAAGGTCGGCTGCGTCTGTATCCTCGACGCCGACGGCAACCTTGCCGGCATCATCACCGACGGCGATGTTGCCCGCAACATGCACCGCAACCTGGCCGACATCGCGGTCGAGGAAATCATGACCCGGACGCCGAAGACGGTTGGGCCGGACATGTCGGCGGGCGCTGCAATCGCCTATCTCAACGAAAACAAGATCGGCGCGCTGGTGGTCATGGACAATGGCAAGCCGGTCGGCCTCGTCCATTTCCACGATCTTTTGCGCATTGGGGCGGCGTGAGCGGCGGCGTATTAAGGAGGCACAACCGACCCCTCTGTCCTGCCGGACATCTCCCCTCAAGGGGGGAGATTGGCAGCGTCAACGTCCACGATTGGCCAATCTCCCCCTTGAGGGGGAGATGTCCGGCACAGAGGGTCGGTGATGAGCAGGCTGAACGTCATGTCAGTCTCGCCCGAAGTTCACACCGCCTCGACGACAGCTCCAGATCCTGCTCAGCTGCCTTGACTACCCGCACGCGTGCGCCGGCCGGAAGGTCCGGCCCGCTCACCCGCCACAGCGTGTCGCCGAGCTGGATGCGGCCACGGCCCTCGCGGATAGGCTCCGACAGCGTCGCCGTGCGGCCGACCATCTGTGCGCCGCGCTGGTTGAGCAGCGGCAGATCGGAGACCTCGCCGCGCCCGTCCATGATCTTCTTGCCGGCATAGGCCGATATCAGCGACAGGATCACGAAGACGACGACCTGGATCTGCCACGTCCAGAAGGCGGCGTTCCACAGCGCCAGCGTGACGGCGCCAACGATCAGCGCGGCTATGCCGATCCAGAGCAGGAACACGCCCGGGGCCAGGATTTCCAGGATCAGCAGCACAACGCCGATGACCATCCAGTTCCATGGCCCGAGTTCGGTGAAGATACGTTCGAACATGAGACGAACCTCCGCTGGCGAAGATCAACCTTGTCCGGGGCCGGTGCGCGGCGGGCGAGCCGCGATACGCTGGGCTCCGGCCGTGCCGCCTTCGCGGAACACTTCCTGTGCGATGGCGCCGATGCCGCCAAGCGAGCCGATCAGCGAGGATGCTTCCAGCGGCATCAGGACCGTCTTGGTGTTGGTCGCCGAGCCGATCTTGCCCAGCGCCTCGGTGTATTTCAGCGCCACGAAGTAGTTCAGCGCCTGGACGTCGCCCTTGGCGATGGCGTCGGACACGACCTGGGTTGCCTTGGCTTCCGCCTCGGCCGAGCGTTCGCGCGCCTCGGCGTCGCGGAAGGCTGCTTCGCGGCGGCCCTCGGCTTCGAGAACTTGGCTCTGCTTCAGGCCTTCGGCCTCGAGGATCTGGGCACGCTTGTTGCGCTCCGCCATCATCTGGCGACCCATCGATTCGACCAGATTTGCCGGCGGGTTGATGTCCTTGATCTCGACGCGGGTGACCTTGATGCCCCACGGATGCGCCGCCTCGTCGACGACGCGCAGCAGCCGCTCGTTGATCGTGTCGCGGTTGGACAGCAATTCGTCGAGGTCCATCGAACCCATGACCGTGCGGATGTTGGTCATCGTCAGGTTGAGGATCGCGTTCTGCAAGCCTGCGACCTGATAGGCCGCCTGCGGCGCGTTCAGCACCTGGTAGAACGCGACGCCATCGACGGAGACGATGGCGTTGTCTTTGGTGATGACTTCCTGGGTCGGAACGTCGAGCACCTGTTCCATCATGTTCATCTTGGCGCCAATGCGGTCGACGAACGGGAAGATCAGGTTGAGACCGGGGGTGAGCGTTTTCGTATAACGACCGAAACGTTCGACGGTATAGTTGAACCCTTGGGGCACCGTCTTGATGCCCATGAAAATCAAGAGGATGCCGAGTACCGCGACCGCGATCACGATGACATCGAAACCGGCGAAGTCCATGATTTGCTCCCTATCTGTGGAGCGCTGATTGTTGCGCCCACCCCACCAAAGACGTAGGAATTGTTTCGGACTGTTACAATGCGTGTGTGGCCGCGCTTTGGCTGTCGGCGCGGAACATTTTTAACGACACGCTTATAGACCGCGATTCGGCCCCGCTTAGAAAGCGAAGAGGTCGGCGTCGCTGTCGTCCCGACCATCCAGCCTGGACGTCACCAGTTCAGCGGCGATGCGCGACCAGGTGATGCCGTTGCCGCCATAGCCCATCACGCCGAGGACGCGCGGCTTGCGCGGGAGTTGGCCGATGATCGGCAGGCCGGTCGTCGTGGTGCCGAAGGAGCCCGCCCAGGCCAAGGCTGGTTCGCTGTCCAATTGCGGAAATAGCGCCTGCACCTTGGTGGCGATGCGCCGGGTCTTCGTGACGAGCAGCGCGTCGCGATGAGCTTCATCGACAAAATCCTCGTCCTCACCACCGGCGATGACGCGCCCGTCCTGTGTGGTGCGCATATAAAGGTAGGGGTCGGAAGCTTCCCAGACGTGAACCTCGCCTGGCCACACGGCGCGCTTCTGTGGCTTCGTCGCAATCGCCCAGGTGGAGATTACGCGATGATTGTTGGCCGGAACGCCGTCCATCAACTCGTAACCTGTCGCCAGAATGACGTATCGCGCAGCAATCGTCGGCCCCGCCTTGGTGGCGACGATCACGGAGTCTTTTGAATCGCTTAGGCCGGTCGCTTCCACTTTCGCGTAAGCGCGAGTTTTCCGCTCCAACGCTTTGAGCAATAGGCCCGCCGTCAGCTTGCGCGGGTCGAGCGCCATATTGCCGTGGCTCAGGATCGCAGCGGCGCGTGCGATGCCATAGCGATCGCCTAGTATGGTCCTGGTCAGATAGTCCGCGCCCAGGCCGGCGGACCGGCGCGCGACCGCCTCTTCCTTGAGTTCAGCCGGGCCAAGAGCATTGCCGGCGAGATAGAGAGAATCGCGCTGCGCCGCATCGCATCGTATGCCCAGCGCATCGATGTGCTCCGCCAGATTGGCAACCGCGAGCCGCGACCGGCGCCAGGCGCGTCCGCCTTCTCGCGGCCGATCTTTTTCGCCAGCTCAGTCAGCGGCGTATCGATCTCGAATTGCACCAGGGCCGTCGTCGCGGCGGTCGATCCTAGCAGCGGTCCGCGCCGGTCGATCATCACGACCTCATGGCCGGAGGCCGTCAGCATCTCGGCGATCATGGCGCCGCTGATGCCCATGCCGACGATCAGCACCTCTGTCTTGATGTCGCGCGTCAAAGGCACAACCGGCACCGGCGGCGCGCGATAGGCCTGCCAGACAGTGCGGCCGGTACGGAGATCAAGTTTTCGCATGAATGCCCCTAGCTCCGGGGGCAACGCGATTTCCGCTCAGTCGTTCCCGCGCACCGCGATCGTCAGTCGTCAAAGCCAGCCGAGCAGTTCGCGCCGCACCAGCGTCTCGATCACGCGCATGCCATCCGGGCTGTCGTTTAGGCAGGGGATGTGGGCGAAGTCCTTGCCGCCATTGTGGTGGAAGATTTCGCCAGCTTCGCCCGCGATCTCCTCCAATGTCTCGATGCAGTCGGCCGAAAAGCCCGGGTTGACAATGGCGATCGACTTCACGCCTTCCTTGGCGAGCTTTTCGACGGTCTTGTCGGTGTAAGGCTGCAGCCATTCCTGTGCGCCGAAGCGGGACTGGAATGTCGTCATCAGGCGCTTGTCGTCCCAGCCAAGCTTCTCGCGCAGCAGCCGCGTCGTCTTCTGGCAATGGCAATGGTAGGGGTCGCCTTTTTCGAAATAGGGCTTTGGGATGCCGTGATAGGAGGCCAGCACGATCTCAGGCTCAAAATCCAACTTCGCAAGGTGCTGTCGAATGGAGTTGGCCAGCGCCTCGATATAGACCGGCTCGTCATAGTAGGGCGGCACGGAGCGAACGGCCGGGGCACGCCTCATGTCCATCAAGGCGCTAAACAGCTTGTCGTTCGCCGTCGCCGTCGTCGTGGCCGAATATTGCGGGTAGAGCGGCACGGTCAAAAGCCGGTCGCACGCCTTGAGCTACCATGCGTTCGACAACGCTTTTGATCGACGGACTGCCATAGCGCATGCCCCAATCGACGACGACGCGCGGCTCGTCCTTGAAGACCGCTGCAAGGGCCTCGGTCTGGGCTCGCGTGATGGTGCGCAGCGGCGACTCGTTCTTCTCGCGGTTCCAGATCTTGTCGTAGTTCTTGCCGGATTTTTGTGGCCGGGTTGTCAGCACCAGCCCGTAGAGGATCGGATACCAGATCGCCTTGTTGAGTTCGATGACACGCGGGTCCGACAGGAATTCGCGAAGATAGCGCCACATCGACCAGTAGTCGGTGGCGTCCGGTGTGCCCAAGTTCACCAGCAGCACGCCGATCTTGTTGCCCGGTATGACCGGGTGGCCGGAGGGCAGGACGGATGGCGCTTGGGCTGTCTGCGGCTGTCGTCGTCATGCCTGGGTTGTGCACCGCGTAGGCCGGCGCGGCAAGGGTGCGAGCGGTCGCAGCCTGTCGCTGAAGGTGCAAACGAAAAACCGCCCGGCGAGCCGGGCGGTTTTCTTGCTTCTGTCTTTGAAGGTCGAGCCGGTCGACCCAAGTGCCTCAGCTTTTTGCCGGGATCTTCAAGGCGCCGCCGATCGGCAGATCTTCTGGCTTGAGGTCCGGATTGGCCGCCTGGATTTCCGGCCATTTGAAGGGATCGCCGAGGAATTTTTCGGCGAGCGCCCAGTAGGTGTCGCCCTTGACGATCACATAGTCCTGCGCAGCGCCAGCAGCGGGCGGCGTGGCTGCTGGAGCCGGCTCGGTCGTGGCTGGCGGCGTTGCAGGCTCGGCGGGAGCCGGTGCGGCTGCGACATCGGCCGGCGGCGCGTCGACCTTGGGCGGTGTCGCGGCGATGTCGTTGGAGCCTGCCGGCGGCTGCGGCAATGCTGGCTCGGCGGCGGGGGCAGGAGCTGGCGCCGCGGGTGCGGCCGGCGCCGCGGGTGCGGCCGGCGCCGGGGTCGGAAGCGGGAGGTGGCGCCTCCGCTTTCGGCGCTGCCGCGATCACTGTGATGCGGCCGTCGAGGTAGGGTTTATAGGGCCGGTTGGCAGTCAGATAGTCGGCGACTGTCTGTTCAAGGCCGGGACCGAAATCATAGGCGTCGGTCGCTTTTTCGGCGAACACTTTGTAGCCGTCGCCACCGCCACGTGTGTAGTTGTTGGCGGCAGCCGTGTAGGTTCTGGCCGTGTCGATCGGCGCCCAGTTGCCGCCCTCCTGAACCTGGACATCGGAGATGCGGCTTCCTGCCGGTTTCGTCCCGTCATAGCTGTATTTGAGCCCTGCGACCTGAGCGAACCGGCCGGCGCCTTCCTCCAGCTTGCTGGCGCCGTTCTCCAGGGCGGCGATGACATCTTCGCCCTTGATCTGGAACGTCGCGACGTGTTCTGGAACGGCAGCACGGTCAGCACTTCGCCCATCGTCACGACGCCCTGGTCGATCGAGGCTCGCAGGCCGCCGCCATTGGTGAACACCATGGTGACGCCCTGGCCTTTGACGCGGTCGAGCACGGCGTCGGAAACGAGGTTGCCCATCTCACATTCCTTGGCGCGGCAATTGTCGCGGCTGCCGTCGATCGGGCCGCTGGTCTCGCCGACTTCCTTGTTCTTCAGTTCCTCGATCGGCGCAGCGAGTTCGGCGACCCGTTTCAGCACGGCCGGATCGGGAATGATCGACTTGTCGAGCCAGAGGGGATCGCCCTTTGCCTCCTTGACGATGCCGATGTCGTTGAACGTCACGTTGAGCTCGCCGAGCACCTTCGAATAGGAGGCGGCCTGCACGACCGGCACCTTGTAGCCGAGGGGATTGTCGACCCATGTCGGGTACGGACCAGCCGCCTTGTCGTCCGGATTGTTCGACAGCAGCGTGTGCGAGTGCCCGCCGACGACGACGTCGACACCCGGGATCTTGGCGATCATCTCCATTTCGCGCGGATAGCCGATATGGGTCAGCGCAATGATCTTCGAGACGCCTTCGGACGACAGCTTCTTGACCTCGGCGGCGATGTTGGCGACGTCATCCTCGATCTGGATGTTCGGGCCGGGTGAGGCGATTTCCGGCGTTTCGGTCGTCACCGCGCCGATGATGCCGATCTTCTCGCCGCCGATTTCCAACACCACGGACGGCTTGATCTTGCCGTTGGCCTTGGACTGGTTGTTCGGCTTGATGTTGACGCCGAGGATCGGGAATTTGGCCTGATCAATGAAGGGAACCAGCGCGTCTTCGCCATCGTCGAATTCGTGGTTGCCGAGCGCCATGGCGTCGAAGCCCATGTCGTTCAGGAACTCGCCTTCGGCCTTGCCCTTGTAGGTGGTGTAGAACAGCGAGCCCTGGAAATTGTCGCCGGCCGACAGCAGAACGACGTTCTGGTCCTTCAGCTTCTCGCGCTCCTGCTTGATCGCCGTGATCAGACGCGCCGCGCCGCCGAAACATTCGCCCTTGCCTTCTTCCTCCGCCGAACAAGTGGATTCGAACTTGTTGTTCGATTCGATGCGGCTGTGCCAATCGTTGATATGCAGAATGTTCAATGTGTAGTCGGCAAAGGACGCGCCGGCCGACAGGCCGAGCACGGATGTCGACAAGGCGGCGATCGCGGCTAGTTTTTTCATCGAAGGGTCTCCCAGGCAAATCTCTTGGTGGGCATCTACCGCTCTTCGATGTCGGTTGTGGCGACGCCCGCTCAAACGCATGTTTCCATTCGACAAAGGCCGTTGCAAGCGGAATCGGGCGGCAGCTGAGCGCGATCGCCGCCTATTTCGAATAATCCCGGTCGTCGGCAATCACCTTGCCATCATTCGGCAGAGCTGCGGCGTCGACCAACTCGACAGTACCGCCAAGTTTCGTTGCGTCGCGCAGCGTAGCCTCGATCGCCTTCGCATCCGGGCGGGCGCCCGATCCCGGTACGGCGAGCAGCTTCATGGCATCCTGCTCGCCATCGCGCGTCACGACCAACCGGGCGCGGCTGATTTCCGGATGCCGCTTGAGGATTTCCGCCACCTGCTTCGGGTCGACGAACATGCCTTTCACCTTGGTGCGCTGGTCGGCGCGGCCCAGCCAGCCCTTGATGCGGAAATTTGTGCGCCCGCACGGCGATTGGCCGGGCAGGATAGCGGAAAGATCGCCGGTGCCGAAACGGATGAGCGGATAGGCCGGGTTGAAGGTCGTGACGACAAGTTCGCCGACCTCGCCCTCCGGCACGGGATCGCCTGTGCCGGGACGCACGATTTCGACGATGATGCTCTCGTTGACGATCATGCCGGGATGCGGCTGACCGTCCTCGCCTGCGCTTTCGTAGGCGATGACGCCGAGATCGGCGGTGGCGTAAGCTTGCAGCACCTTGATGCCACGCTGCCGATAGTCCTCGCGCAGCGACGGAAACAGCGCCCCGCCGGAAACCAGGCCGATCTGGTAGGACGAAACATCCTTTCCCAGTTCGGCTGCACGGTCGAGGATGACCTTCAGGAAGTCAGGCGTGCCGGTGTAGACCTTCGGCTTCAACGCGGCCGCGGCATCCACTTGCATGTCGGTGTTGCCGGTGCCGGCCGGAAAAACCAGGCAGCCCAGCGCCCGCGCGCCTTCATCGATGACGAACCCGCCCGGTGTCATGTGGTAGGCGAAACAATTGTGCACGATGTCGCCGGCGCGAATGCCAGCCGCGTAGAGCGCCCGGGCGCTCGAAAACGGATCTATCCCCAGCCCTTGCGGCTCCCAGATCGGGCCGGGAGAGAGAAAGACGCGTCCGTGTTTCAGGGCGCGTTGATCGACAAAGCCGCCGAAGGGCGGGTTGTCGGCCTGAAACTGCATCAGTTCGGGCTTGCGCAACACCGGCAGCTTCGCCAGCGCGGCACGGCTGTTCACTCGGTAAAGATCGATGCCGTCCAGCCATTGCGCCAGACCGGGCGCGGCGGCTGTCGCCTCGGCCAGAAAGTCGGGCAGGGCGGCAAACAGGGCTGCTTCGCGATCCGCTACCTTACGGGTTTCGGAATTGTCGAAATGCAAGCCCATCAAGTCCCTCCCGGCTGATCGCGGCGGCACTATCGCAACCGGCCAGAGAGCGCGCAAGCTATGACCATTCTCGCCCTGTCGGCCATGACCGGCCGACAGGGAGGTAGTGTTCAAAAAGGCTAGGCGGCCAGTTTCAGCAGGTGCGCGTCATAGCCGCGCAGAAAATCTCGCAACCGGTCGGGATAGTCCGGACCGACAGCACCCACGACGCTTGGCCGGCTCGCCAGGGCCGCCCGCCACGCCGTGACTTTCGGCATCGCTTCGAAAATCGATGGCATGCCGATTTCCTCGAAAACGTCGAAGTAGCGGAAGATCGGCGCAAACACCGCGTCGACCATCGAAAAGCGCCGGCCGGCGAAGAACGGACCTTTTGCGAGGGTCGCTTCGACGCGCGCGAACTTCTGTTTGAGCTCCTCGAGCTTCGCTGTGTAGGTGGCGGCGTCCCTGGCCGTTTCGAAACCCCAGAGATCGCCGAGAATGGATGAGCCGAACTCGATCCAGGCGCGATGCTGCGCGCGTTCGAGCGGATCGGCGGGGTGTAGGGGAACCGCTTTGTGTCTCCTCCAGATATTCGCAGATCACCGCGCTCTCGAAGATGACGGCTTCCGCGCCATCCTGCCGCACGATCAGCAGCGGCACCTTGCCAAGGGGCGAAATTTTCACGAACCAGTCCGGTTTGTCGGCAAGGTCGATGACGATCCGTTCGAACGGTACGCCCTTCTCGGCCAGCGCAATCGCGGCGCGCTGGACGTAGGGGCAAAGTTGGTGGCTGACCAAGGTCAGCCGGGGTTTTGCAACGCTCGTCATGCTGCCGCCTTCAGGCCTTCGGCCTGCATTGCCTGCTGCACGGCGGGCCGGGCGGCAACACGATCCATGAAGGCGCGCAAGGCCGGGTAGGGCGCGAGATCGATTTTGACGAAACGCGACCATCCCACGATCGTGAAAAGATACGCATCGGCTGCGGTGAACTGATTGCCCATTAGGAATGGACCGCCCGCCGCCAATTCACGCTCGACATGCGCCAGCCGAGTGACGATCTTGCCGCGCGCGATGTCCTGCACCTGTGTTCCGTAGTCCGGGTGGAAGAGCCATGGGCTGTAATGCTTGTGCAGCTCGGTGGCGATGAAATTGAGCCACGAGATGAAACGATAGCGCGGCGCGGTGCCAGCCATCGGCGCGAGGCCGGACGAAGGTTTCAAATCGGCGAGATACTGCACGATCGCGACGCCTTCGGTCAGGATCGAGCCGTCGTCCAGTTCCAGCGCCGGGACATAGAGGTTGGGATTGACGGCCGCATAGTCCGCGCCGGACTCGGTGCGGCGCGGCATTTTCGAATATCGACCCTCTCGAGATCGATATCGATGCCGGCCTCCCGCGCCACGATATGGGGCGAGAGCGAGCAGGTGCCGGGGGCGTAAAAGAGCTTCATGGTTTTTCTCCTATTAGATACATGCACATGCATCTAAATAAGCGAGCTTGCGCCTAGAGTCAAGATAGATGTAACTGCATCTATGGCGCATGGTTCCTTCAAGTCCCGCCGGCCAAAGATTATCCCCGAGGCAGTCGAACTTGCCTGGGTCGGCCTGATGCGTTCGCAACGGAAAATCTTCGACGCAATCGAGCAGGAGCTCAAACAGGCCGGTCTGCCGCCGCTCGGCTGGTACGATGTGATGCTGGAACTCGACCGCGCGGAGGAGGGGCGGCTGCGTCCTTTCGAGATCGAGCAGCGGACGCTGTTCGCCCAACCGAACCTGTCGCGCATGATCGACCGGCTGGAACGCGAGGGACTGGTGCGGCGTGAAGCCTTTCGCGACGATGGACGGGGCCAGTGGGTGGTTATCACCGACGCCGGCCGCCAGAAGCGGGCCGAGATGTGGGAAACCTACGGTGCCGCGATCAGGCGGCACCTCGGCGACAAGCTGTCGGAAGCCGAGGCGAAGACTTTGGCGGAGCTGCTGGGGAAGCTGTGATGGAGGTCAGTGGTGGACACCGGCGCTATCGGATATCCAGCACCAGCGCTCGGTGATCCGATACTTCGGGCTGTTCGACCACGTCGAACCGCGCCACGTCGACCGACGGCGTCACCAGCATGTAATCGGCAAAGCGCGGCTCCTTTTCGTACCATGAGGTGCGCGTGTCGGTATGCCCACCGGCGATGACGAGGTCCCGCAGGCCGAGCTCGCCGAGAATTTCGAACGTCGCGCTGCCTGGCAGCACATTGAAGTCGCCGCAGACGACAAGCCCGTCTTCCGGGCGCTGGACGTGTTCGATCATCCGGCGCAAGGCGTGCGCCTGATCGATACGTTCGGGCGAATCCGCCTTGCCGTTCTTCGTTCGCAGCCCGTGCATGTGGGCAATCGTGATCGCCCTTCCGCTACGAGGGTTGTAGAGGCGGATGCAGTGAGCGTTGCGCGGGCGCGGATGGTCGCCCCAGCCATCTGACGAATAGGCGCCGTGAACGAAATCGGCAGCCTGCGCGATAATCGGAAAGCCTTTCCTGACAAAGGTCGCGATGCCGAATTCCGCTGTCATGGCTTGCACACCGGAAAACAGATTGCCCGCCGACGTTGGGAAATAGAAGCCATCATGGCTCGGCAACAGAGCCGCAATCTCACCAAACAGGTCAGAGCGCTGCGGCAATTCCAGTGCGCCATCGCGATAGAGCCGCGTTTCGGACGCGCCGTCATGTGAGCGGACGATCTCCTGAAGGCAGAGAACATCCGCTTCTGCTTGCGCCAGGTAGGGCAGCAAGGTCTCGTGAAGCCGTCCGCCCCAGGCGTTCAAGGACAGAACGCGAAATGTCATTGAGCGTGCTCCAAGCTACCGTCGATCACCGACACCGATGCCGCGCCGTATCGCTGACTATCATTCGACGACCTGAGGTCAGGCGAAAATCACCGCAGCAGGCGAACCCAGCGGGCGAGGTTGATCAGCGAGATCAGGGCACCGGCCAGGTAGGTGAAGGCGGCGGCCCTGAGCACGCTGCGCACCGCCGGCAGGTCTTTTTCGTCGAGATATTTGCCGTCCTTCAGGATCGGCAGCGCCTTGCCGAAGGAGGCATCGACCTCGACCGGCAGCGTGATCAGCGTCGTGAGGACCCGGACTGACAGCAGGGCGATGCCGAGGCCGATCACCAGGACCAGCGCCAGCGGCGTGCGCGCAAGCGCGGCGAGAAACGGCGCTGCGATGAAGAAGACGCCGGCCAGCCGGTCGGTCACCTGGGCGACGCTGGCGAGCCGCTGGCGAAGCGCGAGCGTTCGGTCGCCATCTGCATCCTGGATTGCATGCGATACTTCATGCGCGGCGACAGCGACGGCCGACAGCGAGCGGCCGTCGTGATGCTGTTTCAGCAGCCGAACGGTTTTTGACAGGGGATCGTAATGGTCGCCCTTGTCGGTGACTTCGACCTTCACTTTGGCCAGGTCGAAGCGGTTGAGCAGATGCCGCGCAAGTTCCGCGCCGGTGCCGGGCAAATCCTGCCGTTCCTCGGCATGGCGCTTGATCGTGTGCTGTACCCACAACTGCGGCAACAGCACCACGGCGAGAACGATGATGACGAGAAGCGCCGCCATCAGCGCAAGTCAGGCCGGCCGTAAAGCGCTATGCGGCGGCGGCCGACTTCCGGTTCAAGATAAAGGTCTGGCCTGCGGAACTGGTGCAATTGAGCTGGTTCTCGGTGGCGAGCAAACACGTCACATTAGATGTAGTGTTTCGGATCAGCGATTTCACGGTAATCTGCGCCGTGCGCTGATCGGTCAGCACGTAGCTGCCGTCGGCCAGCTTGCTGCCATTCTCGGTCGCCACCGTGGAGAACACGCCGCCGGCAAAACGCGACTCCGCTATGCCGTCCGCACTCGTCCACGCGCCGTCGAAGTAGGTCCGCTCTGGCCCCCTCGCGCTCGGTCCGGAACCACTGGTTGAACATCCCGCCGCCAGCGTTGCAATGCCCAGCGCCGCCAGAAGACCCCACGTCCTTGTGCCAATCATAAGATGCACCTCTCCTCAATCCGCCGCGATTTTCATGCCGCGAATCCCTGGCGAAAGCAAGGCAAGAGGCAATTTCGATGCCTAATCAGCGCGTTACCGCACGAGAATGTTGCGAAATTGCCAGGGGTCCTTTTCGTCGATGTCTTCCGGGAAGAGGCCCGGCCGACCTTCGAGCGGGGTCCAGTCGGTGTAATATCCCTTGACCGGGCCGAGATACGGCAGTTGCACTTCCAGGCAGCGGCGATAATCCATCTCGTCGGCTTCGACGATGCCGGCGCTGGGGTTTTCAAGCGCCCACACCATGCCCGCCAGCACCGCCGACGTCACCTGCATGCCCGTCGCGTTCTGGTAGGGGGCCAGTTTGCGGGCCTCTTCGAGCGAAAGCTGCGAGCCGTACCAGTAAGCGTTCTTGCCATGGCCATAGAGCAGCACGCCGAGCTCGTCGACGCCATCGACCAGCTCGTTCTCGTCGAGCACGTGATGCACCGGCTGCGGCTTTCCAGCCGCACCGAACATCTCGTCCAGCGACAGCACCGCGTCGTTGGCCGGATGATAGGCGTAGTGGCAGGTCGGCCTGTATTTGACGTTGCCCTTCTTGCTGCGGACGGTGAAAAAGTCGGCGATCGAGATCGCCTCGTTATGGGTGACCAGGAAGCCGTATTGGGCGCCGGGTGTCGGGCACCAGCTGCGCACACGCGTATTGGCGCCTGGCTGCTCCAGGTAGATCGCCGCCCCCGAGCCTTCCTTGTGTTTCTTGCCGTTTTTCGGCATCCATTTTTCGTGGCTACCCCAGCCGAGTTCGGCTGGCTGCAAGCCTTCCGAGATAAAACCTTCCACCGACCAGGTGTTCCAGAACACATTCATCGGTTTCGGCTTCTTGGTGCGTTGGGTGTCGCGCTCGGCGATGTGGATACCCTTCACGCCAGCCTTTTTCATCAGCTTGGCCCAGCCTTCGCGGTCGTTCGGGCCGGGCTCGTCGACCTCCATGCCGAGATCCTTGGAGAGGTTCACCAGCGCCTGCTTGACGAACCAGGACACCATGCCGGGATTTGCGCCACAGGTGGAGATCGCGGTCGGGCCACCCGGATTGGCGCGCTTTTCCGCCAGCAGCGTTTCGCGCAACGCGTAGTTGGTGCGCGAAGCGTTGTCGGCCTTTTCGTCGAAATAGAAGCCGAGCCACGGTTCTACCACCGTATCCACATATAGCAGGCCGAGCTTGCGGCAGAGTTTCATCAAATCAACCGAGGACGTGTCGACCGACAGGTTGACGCAAAATCCCTGACCACCGCCCTTCGTCATCAGTGGCGTCAGCAGCTTCTTGTAGTTCTTCTTGGTCACCGCCTCCTGCACGAAGGCGATGCCACGTTCGTCCAGCAGTTTGCGGTCGGTATCGCGTGGGTCGATGACCGTCATGCGCGATTTGTCGAATTTGAAATGGCGCTCGATCAGCGGCAGCGTGCCCCGCCCGATCGAACCGAAACCGATCATCACGATTGGACCGGTGATCTCACCGTAAACGGGCCATTTTTCATTCGCCATTTTGGGCGGCACTCCGACTGTTGAACATTCGCCGTGGGTCAAAGCACATGGCGCTGTCACAATAAAGAGGGGAAATCGTTGATGTTTAACAGGTTGTAGGCGTTAGCCGGCGTAGCTTTGAGGCGCCCGCATACTGGGTGAGACCAGCGTCGGGAACGAACATAGGTCCGACGACACGAGCCGCCTTGGGAATTATTCATTGTACGAGGCTGGCGCGTTCGCATCGCGCCCCGACAACGCGCACATCTGCCTGGCCGAGATGGATACCGAGCGCCGTCAAGACGGAATAGAGCAAACTGTCGACAGCGGGCGTTGCGGCAGCGAGAGCGCATCGGTCAGGCTCGACTGAAGTCCACCCAGGCCAAGGCCGAGGCCGACGACCGAAATATTGAGATTCAAATTGCCGAGCAAGGAACCCGTCAATGACTGGGTGAGGTTCTGTGTCGTTACCGTTCTTGCCGTATTGTTGGCGATGTCTTGGGCGTTGAAGGTGAGGGGGGTAGCGGTCGTATTCGAGACCTGTACCAGGCTCTGACCTGTTACTGAGACGAGAGGCAGCGTGATAAGCTGTGCCGGCCCGAAGCTTGGCTGGCTGGGGAAATCGTCCAGCGATCCTGGGGTGATCGCGGCTATGCGCGCCGAAGCGACGCCGGGCCGCGCATTGACCGTCACACTGCTGACAGTGTCGCCGGCGCAGGCGATGTTGGCGAGGTTGCCCTCGGCCTGTGCGACCTCCACATAAACGGGGAGATTGATCGAGGTGCCCAGAATGCCGCCAGGGCCGCCGACACCCGCGGTCACCAGTGCTCTCGTCTGCGCCGTCCTGATGACCTTTCCCTTTTCGCCGATGGAAAATTGCGGCGACACCTGTGCCGGTTCGCCGATGGCAAGCTCCAGTCGCGCGCTAAGCAGTCCGGGCACCGACGCGCCAAGATTCAAGTCGACCTGATGATTGCCGTTGGCGACGGCTGCAGAGCCGGTCAGGATGTCCATCAGGGACATCGAGGCATCCAGGCCCGCGGAATGCTCGCCGATTGCCACGCGGCCGAACTCTCCGACGTCGATCAGGTTTTTGAGTTTAAGCGTGGTCGCGGCCGATGTCCCGATTGCCTGGGCCGCGACTTTGGCCTGCGGGTTCAATCCCGGAATATGCGCCATTGCGGACGCGATCTGGCCGACACTTGCCGTTGAAGACAGCACGTCGTCATAGGTGCCAGTGGTCATATGAAGCTCGGTGGCGAGCGCATCCAGGAAGCTGAAAGCACTGACGTCGGTGTCGGCCAGCGCCCTATAGTCCATCGCCCGCAAGGAGAGATTCGTGCCGAGCATTTTTCCAAGAATGGCGTTGAGGATGCCATCGTTGATGCTTAGCAGGCGCGAGCCGATTGAGAACGCTGCCTCCGATGTGACTCTGGCAACAGCAGACGTCGTGATCTGCGGTGGCGTCATCAGCCCCGCCCCGAAATACAGCGTGGCGGGCTTCCGCATCGATACCTTGGCGCCGTTGTATGGTGCGACCAGCGGTTCGAAACGTGAGCTCACGGTTGCTGACGCTTGCGGAATAATGACCTCGCACCACCCTGACGACCGTCTTGTTGGCCGGATAGACACCGGCCGCCATCGTATCGTCCTCAACCACGGCGCCGGTAATGCCATTGTCAGTCAAGGTTGCGATGACCGCGGCGCGGGTGTTCGTGATGTTCGCCGCCGCCGTTATTGCCGCAAGGTCGGTCAGGGCCTGAGCAGAGCGTCGTTCAGTGAATATCGACCCCGTATCGACAGCCAAGGCGGCCGCAACCAACAGCACCGGCATCGTGAGAGCCACCATGATCGTGATGTTGCCGGATCGATCCGCAACAAACGATCGCAGCGTCGCCAACAGTGCCGTGGAGATGCGCGCTCGCGACATCATATCCCCCCGACGCGCACGGTCGAATGTTTGACAATCGTCGTCGCCGGCAGAGGGAGGTTGGAGAAGAGCCCCCATATGGGCAAATCTCTGGCGTCATACTGCAACTCGACCACAAACTGGCTGCCGTCAGCGACGCTGTCATTGGTCTGAACAACCAGCTTCGCAGGGTTGATAAACGGATAGCCCGGTGCGTTCAGCGTGACGAAGCGACTTGCCAGTTGCTGTCTCTCGGTTTCATTGATACCGGCGACGGCTGTGCGAGCGGCATCGGCCGCGATCTGTTGCAAAGAATGACTTGCGCCGAAATAGATGCCATAGGCCACCATGCCCATCAGCAGCATCAAGAATATCGGTGACAGTATTGCAAACTCGACCGCCGCCGTTCCCGAGCGATCATTTCTGAAAACATCGATCCGTGTTGACATCAATATGGCCTTGACACAACGGCTGCCTACTGCCGCTGGATGTCTGATGCCTAAAGTAGAGATGCCTAATTAATAAACGATTGCGTTGTGCAGTAAAAACGTTCGGACATTTTGCAACCAGTGATAGAAAATCATTGTGGAATCAAAATCTTTTCTTGAATTTTTTATTCAGTATTGCGCTATGAAATTGCAGTGGAGATCATTCTCCAGCGAGCGTCAGTCCGCATGATGGCCGTTTTCGGTCGTGTTTGTTCCAGGCGTGTACGCCAGTAGCCTGGCTACCGGCTGCTGCTCGTCATAGGCTGAGCTATCGAAGGGTTCCACACATCGGTTTTTCGCTGTATCTGAGCCAGACTTAGCCGAGTTGAGAGCCGAACCATGCCCGCATACCGCTCCAGAACCACGACCCATGGCCGCAACATGGCAGGCGCACGAGGGCTCTGGCGCGCCACGGGCATGAAGGACGAGGATTTCGGCAAGCCGATCATCGCGGTGGTGAACTCGTTCACGCAATTCGTGCCTGGCCATGTGCATCTGAAGGATCTCGGCCAGCTCGTTGCGCGCGAGATCGAAAGCGCCGGCGGCGTCGCCAAGGAGTTCAACACCATCGCGGTGGATGACGGCATCGCCATGGGTCATGACGGCATGCTTTATTCGCTGCCGTCGCGCGAACTCATCGCCGACTCGGTCGAATACATGGTCAACGCGCATTGCGCCGACGCCATGGTCTGCATCTCCAATTGCGACAAGATCACGCCCGGCATGCTGATGGCGGCACTTCGGCTCAACATCCCCGCTGTGTTCGTGTCCGGCGGGCCGATGGAAGCCGGTAAGGTGGTGCTCAAGGGCAAGCAGGTCGCGCTCGACCTGGTCGACGCGATGGTCGCGGCTGCCGACGACAAAGTGTCGGAGGAGGACGTGAAAGTGATCGAGCGCTCGGCCTGTCCGACCTGTGGCTCCTGCTCGGGCATGTTCACCGCGAACTCGATGAACTGCCTGACCGAGGCGCTCGGCCTTTCGCTGCCTGGCAACGGCTCGACGCTGGCCACGCATGCCGACCGCAAGCGGCTGTTCGTAGAGGCTGGGCATTTGGCCGTCGACCTGGCGCGCCGCTACTACGAGCAGGATGACGAGACCGCGCTGCCGCGCAATATCGCCTCGCGCGGCGCGTTCGAGAACGCCATGGCGCTGGACATCGCCATGGGCGGTTCAACCAACACGGTCCTGCATATCCTGGCCGCCGCGCATGAAGGCGGCATCGATTTCGGCATGGACGACATCGATGCGCTGTGCCGCAAGGTGCCGGTTCTATGCAAGGTCGCGCCGGCAAAGAGCGACGTGCACATGGAAGATGTCCATCGCGCCGGCGGCATCATGTCGATCCTCGGCGAACTCGAAAAAGCCGGGTTGATCAACCGAGATCAGCCGACGGTGCATGCAACCACACTCGGCGAAGCGATCGATCGCTGGGACATTTCGCGCACCAAAAATGGAGCGGTGCATAAATTCTTCTCGGCCGCGCCGGGCGGCGTGCCGACGCAGGTCGCCTTCAGCCAGGAAGCGCGCTGGGACGACCTCGACCTCGACCGTGAGAAGGGCGTGATCCGCTCGGCGGAGCATCCATTCTCAAAGGATGGCGGGCTTGCCGTGCTCAAGGGCAACATTGCGCTCGACGGCTGCGTGGTGAAAACCGCCGGCGTCGACGAGTCGATCCTGAAGTTCACCGGCCCGGCCGTTGTATTCGAGAGCCAGGACGCCGCCGTGAAGGGTATTCTGGGCAACGAGGTGAAGGCTGGCGATGTCGTCGTGATCCGCTACGAGGGTCCTCGCGGCGGGCCTGGCATGCAGGAAATGCTCTATCCGACCAGCTATCTGAAGTCGAAAGGCCTCGGCAAAGCCTGCGCGCTTCTGACTGACGGCCGCTTCTCCGGCGGCACCTCCGGCCTGTCGATTGGGCACGTTTCGCCCGAAGCAGCGCTTGGTGGCGCGATCGGCCTTGTCCACAATGGCGACACAATTGAAATCGATATCCCCGGCCGCACGATCAAACTCCTGATCGATGTCGAAGAACTGGCGGCCCGCCGAGCGGCGCAGGACGCCAAGGGCTGGAAACCAGCCGAACAGCGCAAGCGCAAGGTAACAACCGCCCTGCGTGCCTATGCGGCTTTCGCAACCAGCGCCGACCGTGGCGCCGTGCGCGAAGTCCCGCAAGACTGACCGGGCAAGGGATCGTTAACCTTACTGATTCATCTTTTCCCGGATCGGCAACAGGCTGAGGGCCATGTTGCCGAGCATATTCTCCGTGCGGCTTGCCGTGGGAGAGGGGTTTCAACCGGGTAAGTTGGTACGGGTTCTTGAGTAAGACGTTCGGACAGCGCGCGCTTCAGCGCAGGCATGGTTTTGCCGATTCCCTTATTCGGCTCGCAGCGCCGGTCGGTGCGGCCTTTGCATTTGCGCTTCGCGCGGCGGTGCCGGTGCAGGCCGATCCGAGTGTCAGTCGAAACGGCATCCGTCGTTTCAGCGCCTGTCGATTTTCGGCTCGCCTCGCTTGATCCTTCGCTCGACCAGCCGATCGATGAGGCGCCGGATTTCACATTTCTGATCGAGAGTGAAACGGATATCGATTCGGACGGCAGGTTGCATCCTTCCTGGTACAATCATTTTGCCCGTGACGACGCGGGTCAGTTCGCCCCGAGCACGGCGCAAAAACGGTTCGAAGCGATTGCCGAAAAGGCGGATTTGTCGCCAGCCAAGCTTGCCGGGCTTTTCGACAAGGCGCGCGCTGTCTCACGGTCGATAGCGCGCCCCAACCGACGACACTGGCAATCCCCAACGTTTCGCCTGCGCGTTTCGCCTCCGTTTCCGGGGTGGTCGACATCAATGCGCGACTTGGCGCTGGCCTATGCCGATCCATCGTCCGCTCAAGATACTGGCGCGTTGGGCGCGATTGCGCGGATGGCGCCTGCTGACGGAGACACCTTGGGTTCGACCGAAGCCGAGGATCCGCTACTGATCCCCGAGCAGGACGATCTGTCAGACGAGGGTGTTCTGCCGTCTGCTGTACCGCTGCCAGGCATGCGACCCCTTGGTTCGCGCCGGGCGCTCGAGAATCCAGCCGAAGCGGTCAAGCCGCGCGAGGACCAGCCGGAGGGAAAACCATCCCTGGCGCGTGAGACACCAAAGCGTCAGCAACTGGCCTATGCGCGGCCTGACAATCCCAGCGATGACCGTACGTCCGACCGCCCCGGTTGGGGTCTGAAGAACCTTTTCGGTGGGGCCCGCGCCGGCAGGGGCGTCGCCGTCTACGACATCAGCGCGGCGAAGGTTTATATGCCGGACGGCTCGGTTCTCGAGGCGCATTCCGGCATCGGCAAGATGGCCGACAATCCGAAATATGTTCATGTGAAAATGAACGGAGCGACGCCGCCGCACACCTACAATCTGCGCATGCGCGAGAGCCGTTTCCATGGCGTGGAAGCAATCCGCATGCTGCCCGTCGACGGCAGGAATCCGCATGGCCGCACCGGCCTGCTCACCCACAGCTATCTGCTGCGTGGCGGCCGCGCGGAATTGCATGGCTGCGTCGCCTTCAAGGATTACAAAAAGTTCCTGACCGCCTTCAAAAAGGGCAAGATCAAGCAGCTTGTCGTCGTGCCGGGCGGCGGCCGGACGACGCTGCTCGCCCGCAACGGCTAGGCGCTGAAGCGCCTGACGACTCTCACATTGAGTTTGGTCCGGAGCCTGAAACCGATGGTTTCGTAGAGACCTATCGCTGCTTGATTGGTGTCGAAGGCATGCAGGAACGGTGTTTCGCCACGATCGACAAAGCGGCGTGCGACGAAAACCGAAAGCCGCCGTCCAAGTCCACGCCCCTGAAAGTCCGGATGCGTGCACACGCCGGACAATTCGGTGAATTTGCCCGTAACAAAGCGCGTGCCGGCCATGGCGGCGAGGCGCCCGTCGATTTTGACACCCCAGAATTCGCCCAGTTCGCCAGCGCGCAGGCTGAACGGGCCTGGTTTCGTCAGCGTGGCCAGCGCCAGCATTTCCTCAGCGTCGGCGGCGGTTAGCCGTTCGATGTGATCATGCGGTAGCGGGGCGATCGGCTGCTCGCAGATCATCTGCACGACCTTGGCTTCGGCCAGCGTCTCCGTCTCCGGCAACGCACCAATAGGTCCTTGCTGGACAACATAAAGCGTCTCACCAGGCAGAATGAGCGACGAAGCGGCGCGCAGGCTTTCCTCGTCATCCGCGCCAACGGCCACGAATGGGATATGGCCGGGCTCAAACCGCCGTGCCAACGCACCGCCGCGTGAGAAGCGTGCGTGATTGGTCGTGAGCGTGGACCAGACGGGCCGGTCGAGCGGATGCTCTTCTGGCCGCGCCATGTCATCTGCCCGCTCGACTGAGCGGGGTGTCTGCAAGCCCCTGTTCCATGCGCGCCAACTGGTCGAGCAAGGGGTCCGGACAGGTTTGCGCACAGATCCCGTACGGACCGTTCGATGCGCGGCCACACCCGCGCTTTCGAAAGATCGATCAGCGTTTGCCCGTCGTTGGTCAGGGTCACCACGCGGCGGCGCTGATCGGCATCGGAAGCCGCAACTTTCAGCAGTCCTTGCTTTTCCAGCAGCCCCGCGGTGCGTGTGATGCCAGGCTGGCTGATGCCGATCGCGGCCGCCAATTCGCCAATCGTCAAAGGGCCTTCCCGGTCGATGGCCGCAAGCAGTGGATAATGACTTGGCTGGATGCCGAGGCCGTAGCTGTCGACAATGCGTTGCGTATCGGCATGAAGCATCTCGCCGATCCGCTTCATGCGCGATCCCAGCGTGAGGAAGCCGAAGTTCTGAATGATGTCGTTGGACATGGTTGCCTTCCAGCTATTCCATATCAAGTTATATAACATGATATGGAATTTGGCTAGAAGCTATTTTGCGGCGCGGAGATTTTTCCGTCGCGCATGTCACATCTCACGAAGCTGTCTCGTCCTGTCTTTGGAAATCATCCCCAAGACTGAAAGGACAAGACAATGACCACCCGCATCAACCCCTACGCCAAGCAGTTCGCCCTGGTGCAGCCGCTGATCGATCTCGGCCGCAAGGTTGAGGGTTATGGCCTCGAAAAGAGCATCATCGAACTGGTCAAGATCCGCGCCTCGCAGATCAATGGTTGTGGCGTGTGCCTCGACATGCATTCCAAGGACGCCATTGCTGCCGGCGAAACGGCGGAGCGCATCATCATGCTCGATGCCTGGCGCGAAACGAACCTGTTCAACGCGCGCGAGCAGGCAGCACTCGCCTGGACCGAAACGCTGACCCGCGTGGCCGAAAAGGGCGCGCCGGACGCAGTGTATGAGCAGGTGAAAGCCCAGTTCAACGACGAAGAGCAGGTCGCACTTACGCTCATGATCGGCGTCATCAACAGCTTCAACCGCATCGGCGTCGGCTTCCACGTGCCGCCGATCGGCGAGCAGCGCAAGGCTGCCTGATGGCGCAGACCATCAACCTGGACGCAGCGGCGAGTTTCGACCCGCTGCGTCCAAAACTTGTCCGTGTCGCCTATCGCATGCTTGGCTCGGTGGCCGACGCCGAGGATGTCGTGCAGGAAGCCTTCATCCGCTGGCTTGGCACTGACCGAAGCGCAGTCAAGGAGCCGCAGGCGTTTCTGCGCCGCGTGGTCACGCGGCTATGCCTCGACATCATGAAGTCGGCGGCGAAACGCCGCGAGGTCTATCCCGGACCCTGGCTGCCGGAGCCGATCGTCGAGAACGACGAGGATGAGAGTCGACGACGTCACCCTGCCGCTGATGATGGCGCTGGAGCGGCTGTCGCCGCTGGAGCGCGCGGCCTTCATCCTGCACGATGTGTTCGGCGTCGGCTTCGACGAAATTTCCGACGCGATCGGTCGCGAACCCGCCGCCTGCCGCCAGCTTGCCAGCAGGGCTCGCGCCAATGTGCGGGCAGAGCGGCCGCGCTTCGATGTCCCGAAGCAGCGTGGACTTGAGATCGCCGAGGCCTTTTTTGCTGCCTCGCGCAGCGGCGACATGTCTACGCTTCAGGCGATGCTAGCGGCGGACGTCGCCATGTATTCGGACGGCGGCGGCAAAAAATCGGCTGCCAGCGTGCCGATCATCGGGCTCGACATGGTCATGCGGCTGCATGCGTCGCTGGCGCATCTGTTTGCCAAATCGATGTCGAAGATCTTGCGCTACGGCTTCATCAACGGTCTGCCTGGATTTGTGACGCTGGAAGCCGACGACACGCTCCAGACCACGGCGCTGCAGATCGAGGACGGCAAGGTCGTCGGCATCTACATCACCCGCAATCCGGACAAGCTCGGACATCTGCCGGAAGCGACGGTGCATTGAGGCCGAGCATCAGTCGCGAGCGATGATCTCGAGCGCTTGTACCAGCCTATCCCGGTCGGCAGTCAGCCCCTTGTAGTCGAGTTGCTCGATATCCAGAGCGTTTAGCTGCGCCGCAAAACTGGCCACCAGTTTCTGCCGGTCCGGATGGCGCGCGATCCAGCCGAGCGGGTCGAGATAGATGCGGATCGTGAAGAGGATATCGCCGCTTTGCGGGCAGCTTGCGCAGTGTTTGCCGCTCGACGCGGATAAACGCCGCCGCGTTCAGATCGGCATCGCCGAAGCGGGACGGTCGCGTCTCGGCCCGTTCGACGCGACCCTCATGCGAGAGCGGGTGGTAAAGCGCATCGCCCGCCTGGATCGACCAGTTGAAACGCAGCACCGGCTGATGCAGCCGGTCGAACATGCGGTTGATCAATTCGTTGTTGCGCGTGTCCGGCCCGAAGCCCGGTACGGGTCGATGGATTTCCTGCAAGGGCCGGCCGAATTTTTCGGTCAAGGTCCAGGATGATGGAAAGCAGAGCGAGCCAGCGGCAAGTCGCCAGCCATTGTCGCCCCGGCGCATCAGGATCAGATCCTCCTGCACCAGCAGGGAAGCCGCTTTCAGTGGCGGCATTGCCCGCATGTCAGCCGTCGACAGGGCAGGGTGGCCACTGATCGCGATGCCCTTGCAATCCTGTCGGAAGCGTTCGGGGAAATGCGCAATACATGCGCATGGACCAGATCCAGCACTTCCTGCTGCGCTTGTTCGGTGTCCGCTTCGGCCACGAAAACCTTGTCATGGACATTATCGTAAAGCCGACGCTTTTCACGCAACTGGGCGTCGTAAGTTGCATCAATATCGATCCACTCGGCGAGGTCGAGCGGCTTTAACCCGATGGTGAAGGGCGTGGAGGAACCGTCGAAGGGCGTGGGGGCGTTCGCGGAGACTGTCATGATCTGGAAGATGTCGATGCCAGATATCCTGACACGGTCGAATGCTTTTCATGGGGCCAATTTACATCGTACCAGCCCGCGCAGTGAATTGCCGACGAAATAGCGTCTGGCGCCGCGCAGATCGGCCTCTGTCAGCACGGCCTCGCGCGCTTTCCCGTCTCGATCATTTCCTGTCGCAGCACGCCGGCCAGCAGGCCGCAACTCAGTGCCGGCGTGAGCAGGGGCCGCCATCACCGCGATCGATGAACAGGGTCGTGATCGCGCCCTCACAGATCTCACCACGCTCGTTGAGCAGGATCACCTCGTCAGCCTGTTTGTGGGTGAACTCCGCGCGGGCAGCCTCATATTGCGAACGCCGGCTGGTCTTGTGCCTGAGCAAAGGGTCTCGTGAGTCGAGCCGGGTCCGTGCAATGCGCAGCGTCCACACCGTGTCAGGCGGCTGGAGCGCGAAGGGTTGGGCAGTTGCCTGCGTGTCGCCGTTGAGGCAAGCGTCAGTCGCACCCGCAACGCGCCTTGCCCCGATCGTGCGGCATCGGGGATGGCGTCGCGCAGCGCCGCTCCGATCCGTTCAGGATCATAGGCAAAACCCAGTTTGTTTGCAGAGGCATAGAGGCGCGCGAGATGCCGTTCCAGCCGAACAAAGCCGGCGGTCTGGCTCCCAGCGCAATGTCTCGATCAGTTCGAAGTCGGCTCGGTTCCCGTCGCGAAGCGGGCTTTCAGCAGGCATTCCTGATACTCGCTCTCTGCGGTTGAATCGAAAACGATGCCGCCGCCAACATTATAAACCGCCTCGCCGTCGGCAAAGAGCGTGATGGTGCGGATCGCCACGTTGAAGCGCATTGGCCCTTCCGGCGAAATCCAGCCTATCGCGCCGCAATAGGCGTCGCGTGGCTGCTCTTCCAATCCACGCAAGATCTCCATCGCACGGATCTTTGGCGCGCCGGTCACCGAGCCACACGGAAACAGCGCCGCAAACAGCCGCTCGATCGTCAGCGCCGGCAGCAGTTTGGCGCGCACCCGGCTGACCATCTGGTGTACCGTCGGGTAGGTTTCGATGCGGAAAAGCTCCGGCACCTCCAGCGTGCCGACCTCGCTCACCAGTGAAATGTCGTTGCGCAGAAGGTCGACGATCATGCGGTTTTCCGCCTGGTTCTTTTCGTCGTTCTTCAAGAAATGCTTTTGCCGTTCGTCTTCGGCCCTGGTCTCGCCGCGTGGCGCGGTGCCCTTCATCGGATGCGCTTCGATCCATCCGTCCTGGTCGATCGCGAAAAACAGTTCCGGCGATCGAGAGAGGATCACGGGCTCGCCAAGCATGACGAGCGCGCCGTATTTGACCGGCTGGCGCGCCGCCAGATTGCCAAAAGCGTCGACGGGATTGCCCGTCCAGCGCGCCGAAACAGGGAAAGTCAGGTTCGCCTGATAGCAGTCGCCGAGCCGCAGATGGCGATGCAGGGTCTGGAAGCGCAAATTGTAGTTTTCAAAGGTCCATGTCGCCCGCGCATCATGGATCGGATTTTGCGCGGGGGCGCTTGGCGGATCGAGCGGGCTGTCGGTCGGCGCCTCGAACACGCCGAACCGCAGCAAAGGCGTACGCCGTCCATCTGGCAGCAGTGGCCGCAGCTTGGGTTCGAGCAGGTAGCCTGCCTCATAGGAAAAATAGCCGGCAAGCCATTTGCCGTCGCTGCGCGCCTGTTCCAGTCGCGCGAGCGCCGAGGCAAAATCCGCAGCGTCCCATGCTTCGATGATCGCTTGCGGATTTTCGAAACGCCGCTCCATTGCCACGGAATCGTCGCGGAAAATAATGCAAGGCTCGTGGCTTTGCGGCATGCGGATCAGCTTCAGCAACGTCCGGTGGCGCAGTGCTGGCTGTAGCCAAGCCCTGCCTGCCACGCAACTGCGGCAATTGCGCGGGCCGAGGATGGCCGACGATGTTTGGCGCCCGTCCCGGGCGCCGCCGCACAGCTTATGTGTTTTTGTCCGAACTCGCAGTTGGGAAGCGCTTGGCGAATTCCTTGTCATCGCCCGCAGCAAGCAGTTTTGCCTGTTCGATCCAGTTTTCACGTTCGATGCGACCGTCGAACTGCAGCACCTCTTCTACGCGCTTTACGTCCGCCGCCGTCCACTCGGCAATCTGGGCGAAGGTGCGCACTCCCTCAAGGTGCAAGAGCCGCTCGTTGACCGGCCCGATACCGACAATGCGGCGAAGATCGTCCGGGCGAACGATCGGCTTCGGCTTTTTCGGTTTGCTGGCCTCTGCCGTCTTGCGCGGTTGCCGGCTTTTGGGCGGCTGGCGCTTTTGCAGTCGGCTTCTTTGGCGGCGCCTTGGCGGGTTTCGACATCAGCGTGGCCGCTGGTTGGCTCATTTGCGGGCTCGGCTACTGCCTTGGCAACGGCGGGAGCGGCAGCCGCCGGTGCGGGCTTGCCTCTGGTTGTCTGCTTCTTTGGCGCCGCCTTGGCGGATTTGGATATCGACGTTGCCGCTGGTTTGGTGCTTGTCGGCTCGGCGGTTGCCTTCGCGGCGACAGGAACGGCGGCTTTCGGCCCAGGTGGTGTGCGCCCCGGGGCGGCTGGCGCTTTGGCAGTTCCCTTTTTTGGAGGCGCCTTGGCGGGTTTGGACATCAGCGTGGCCGCTGGTTGGTTCTTTGCGGGCCGACGCGCCTTTGGCGACTGCAGGACTGGCGGCCGGCCGGGGTTCAGGCGCGGCTTTGGCTCTCGCTGCGGGCAGGTCGGCACGCGGGCCCTCCAATACGGCGCGCGCTCGACTGCACGCGGCAAGGTCGCGTCTCAGGCTGTAATTCTCATTGCTCAGGCGGTCGACGTCGATTTGCATGCCCGCCGCATTGCTGCTGCGCCGGCCCCAAATAAGCCAGCCCAGCAGCAGTCCGAGCAACAGGGCTCCGAGCAGATAGAGAAGCATTTGAGTCACCAGATAGCTCATTGGGAAATTCCTGTCCTGCTCTAGCGAAGCGACCAGTCGATGGTGATGCGGCGGTTGGCGGCGCGGCCTCCGTCCGTGTCATTGTCGGCTACGGGCATGGTCTCGCCATAGCCAATTGCCGTGATAGCGTCGGGCGGAATGCTGCGCACGATCAACGACTCCTTGACCGAATCCGCGCGGTCCTTGCTCAGCCGAAGATTGTCTCGGTCCTGGCCACGACTGTCGGTATGTCCGCCCACGGTCACCTTCAGCGCCGGATTGCCGATGCAGGGCGCGGTCTGCGACATCAATCGATCAAGCACGTCATTGCCCTCGCGCGTGATCTGCGCCGATTTGGATTCGAAGGTGATCGAAGCGCCGCTCAACACGGAACCCACCGCCTCATTGCAGGCTGTCGCGATGCGCTCCGCATCTTGCGCGGGCGACAACGCTGCCGTCTGAACCGACGCTTCAGGTTGAGGCGCTGCGGCCGCCGCTGGCTGCTCGTCCTGTACCGAAGTCGAGGCTGTCGGGGTTTCCTCGATCTGCGCCTCTAGGGGTTGGGCGGTCATCGCACTCGTTTCAGGCTGTTCCGGCGAGGGTCCATTCGTCGGTGGCAGAAGCGAGCTTTCCGAGGGCGTCGGCAGCGCATCGGCCGGCAGCGGCATGTCAGCCGGCTGCAATGTCAGCATTTCCGTCAGGCCCGCGATCCGGGCATTGGCGGATTCGAGTTCGCTTTTGCTCTCGGCGGCCGCCGCTTCCAACTCTGCGATCCTCTTTCCGTCGGTCTCGCCGCCAACCTCTCTCGCCCGCGTCGGCGTCTTCGCAATTCACCCAACCGGGATTCGGCAGCGTTGAGATCGGCCAGATGTTTCGCTGCCGCTGCGCTCAGGTCGAGGATTCGCGATTTGGCTGCCTTCAATTCCCGCTCCAGCGCCGGAATTCGGCCGCGTCGTCAGGTCCGACGGCCGCGGCGTCAGCTCCACCGTGAAATCGTTCCCAAGGCTGTCGCTGATTTTCCCGACGTCATTGGGGTCGGCCATGCCTGCCAGATAAGATTTCGGGCCATCCAGCGAAATTGAACCCCAGTCGAGCCCGGCCAGCACCTCGGCGCCCTTCAAGGCCTTTGCCGCCCAGACTTCAGACACTCCGTCAGCACGCACGGCCATTCGGTCTACAATGCGCCGATCCGGATCGCCGTCTCGAAATGTTTCGACCAAGGCTGTTCGGGCATCCTCGGAAGCAATATCGCCCGAAGCGAGAACGGTTCCGTCTGGCAACTTGACCGCACCAAATCGCGCCGGCATCGGGGCGTTGATGAATAGCTGCCAGCTATCGGCGTGGGCGGCGGCAATCTGCCGTGCCGCAGCGGCCTGGTTTGCTTCGGCGGCGCTGCCACTGATCACCACACCGTCCGTGTTCACGAGCAGTGTTCCGGCATCGAGGCCTGCAAGCGTCTGGAACGCATCTTCGACGCCCTGAATGGACATCGTCTCGCTGTCAGCTACTGCAAGCCTGTTGTCCATCGCCGCCTGGGAATGCCGCCTTCGCCGCGTTTTCGATCGCGGCTCCGCACATCGTCCGAAGGAACTGTGCCGCTCAGCCGCAATGCGCCGTCCGGCTCCTTTTCAGCCAACAGAAGGGCGCTTGCCTTGTACGCCGAGACGACCATTTCATCGAAGGGTCCGAGGGCGCCCCACACATCGCTTGCCGCCGCCAGCGTTGCCGCCTTCGCCGCCTCGTCAGGCGCCTGTCCGCGAACGATGATGAAGCGTCCAAAGGCTGAGACTTCCGCCCGGGAATTGAGCGACTTAACCGCTTCTGTCGACCTTGCCAGAATGTCCTGTTCGATGGCCGGCGCCCTATAGACGACGGCATGCCACGTCAGAAACGCGGCCGCAGCCAACCATGCGACGGTGAGGAGCGCCCGCATCTGTTCTCCCCCGCAAAAGTGTGAAGGCGGCACGCTAGCACAGGGGGAGTCGATTGCTAGTGGAATCTTGCGCCCGGCTGATGCCTCAGGTTGCAGATCGGTATGCAATCAACGAGCTTGGTGCGCGATCCTGCGAGTTTGAGTCCGGTTTGATGGGCCGAGCGTGCATGCGCCGCCGACAGCCGTCAATCAAGCGCTTCCAATTCGTCGATCAGGCCGCTGATCACCGCCAAGCCGCGCTGCCAAAAGGTCGGGTCGGAAGCATCCAGCCCGAACGGCTTCAAGAGTTCCGAATGGTGTTTGCTGCCGCCGGCGCGCAGCATATCGAAATATTTCTGCTGAAAGCCGCGCTCGGCGTTCTGGTAGACGGCATAGAGCGAATTCACCAGACAGTCGCCGAAGGCGTAGGCATAGACGTAGAACGGCGAATGGACGAAATGCGGGATGTAGCTCCAGAAGGTCTCGTAGCCTTCCCGCAGGCGGATCGCCGGCCCCAGGCTCTCGGCCTGCACTTCGAGCCAGAACTGGCCGATCCGGTCTGCAGTCAGCTCGCCATTGCGGCGCTCGGTGTGGAGCCGGCGCTCGAACTGGTAGAAGGCGATCTGGCGCACCACCGTGTTGATCATGTCCTCGACCTTCTGCGCCAGCATCGCCTTGCGCTCGCGCCGGTCGGTCGTGCGATCAAGCAGCGAGCGGAAGGTCAGCATCTCGCCAAACACTGAGGCGGTTTCTGCAAGCGTCAGCGGTGTCGACGCCATCAATGCGCCCTGGCCGCCGGCCAGAACCTGGTGCACGCCGTGGCCGAGTTCGTGCGCGAGCGTCATCACATCGCGCGGCTTGCCCAGATAGTTGAGCAGCACATAGGGGTGGACTGACGGCACGGTCGGGTGCGCGAACGCGCCCGGCGCCTTGCCGGGACGCACCGGCGCATCGATCCAGTTCTTGTCGAAGAAGGAGCGCGCGATTTCGGCCATTTCCGGCGAGAATGCGTGATAGGCGGAAAGCACGGCGTTTTGCGCTTCGTCCCAGGCAATCGCCGCCTGCGGCGTTTCCGGCAACGGCGCGTTCCGGTCCCAATGGTTCATCTGCTCCATGCCGAGCCAGCGCGCCTTCATCGCATAATAGCGATGCGAGAGCCGGGGGTAGGCTTCCTGGACGGCGGCCGTCAGCGCATCGACAACCTCGCGCTCGACGCGGTTCGACAGATGGCGGAAGTCTGCAATATCGACATAGCCGCGCCAGCGGTTCGAGATATCGAGATCTTTTGCCAGCGTGTTGGTGATCAGCGTGAAGGTCTGCAAATTCTCGCGAAAGGTGGCGGCCAGCGCGTCCGCTGCCCTGTGTCGTATCTCCGGATTGGCGTCCTGCAGTTTGTTGAGCGTCGGTTCGAGCGTCAGCCTTTCGCCTTCTATGTCGAAACGCAGTGCGCTCATTGTCTCGTCGAACAGGCGATTCCACGCGCCGCGGCCGGTGATCGATTTCTCATGGAAAAGCTGCTCGACGCGATCCTCCAGCTGGAAGGGCTTTTCCTTGCGCAGATCCATCACCCATGGCCGGTAATGCGCAAACAGCGGATCGGCGGCGAAGGCGCCGTCGATCAGCCCATCCTCGACCTGATTGAGTTCCAGCCCGAAGAACAATAGATGCGTCGAGGCATCCGTCATCCTTTCCTGGATGTCGCCATAGAGTTTCGAGCGTGCGGGGTCCGACGTGTCGCCGGCATAGACCAGCCCGGCATAGGACACGATACGTCCCATCAGCTCTTCGAGCGCCTCGAACTGCTGGACCGCTAGCCCCAGCCGGCCGTCTTTGCCTTTTGCCGCTTCCTGTTCGAGCTTGCCTTTCCAGGTCGCTTCGAAGCGTTCGGCATCGGCGGCGGCCGTCGCAAGATCGACCGTCAGCTTCGGCGAATCCATGGAAGGATAGAGGTCGGCCAGGTTCCACTCGGGAAGATTGCCGAGGCTCGCGCTGTCGCGCTTTTTCGTTCTTGCCATCTCGGCCGCTTTCTGAGTCATTTCAGTCTGTTGTGGAACATCGCTAAACGCCGCCGGCAAGAAAGGGTTCATTTACCTGCCGTCTTGCACTGTTTGTTTAAGAGCCTGTGCCAAATTGATCTAAGCCACAGGGCAAATGAAGGCCAGTTGATTCACCATCCATGACCCGATCCGTACTCATAGTCGATGACGATCCCGTGCAGCGCCGCCTGTTGGAGGCCGCAGTCACCAAATTCGGCCACCAGGCGATCGTCACCGACAGCGGAGAGGCTGGTCTCGCAGCGCTTGAACGCGATGGTCACGATATCGCTGTCGTGGTTCTCGACCTTGTCATGCCCGGCACCGACGGCCACGGCGTGCTGCAAAAAATGCGCGAACGCGAAATCACAACGCCGGTGATCGTCCAGACTGCTCAGGGTGGCATCGAGACCGTCGTCAACGCGATGCGCCATGGCGCGTTCGATTTCGTGGTCAAGCCCGCCTCGCCGGAGCGCCTCAACAAGGCGATCACCGACGCCATGAAGGTGGAGGCCGTCGGCGACAGAGCACGCAAGCTAACGCGACGCTCAGGGCTGCCAAGCTTCAAGGATTTTTCGACCAAAAGCGCGGCGATGGAGAAGGCGCTGAAGCTGGCGCAGAAGGCCGCCGCTTCGGACATTCCGATCCTGATCGAAGGCGAGTCCGGCGCCGGCAAGGAATTCGTCGCGCGCGCCATTCAGGCGCGCCAGCGACCGCCGCGGCAAACCTTTCGTCACAGTCAATTGCGGCGCCATCCCGGACAATCTGGTCGAGAGCATCCTGTTCGGCCATGAGAAGGGATCGTTTACCGGCGCGACCGAGAAACATGCCGGCAAGTTCGTCGAGGCGCATGGCGGCACGCTGTTCCTGGACGAGATCGGCGACCTGCCGTTGCATGTGCAGGTCAAACTGTTGCGGGCGGTGCAGGATGGAGAAGTCGATCCCGTCGGGGGACGGTCCACGGTCAAGGTCGACATCCGCCTCATTTCCGCCACGCACCGCGACCTTTTGCAGCAGGTCAAAGATGGCAAATTCCGGGAAGACCTGTTCTACCGCCTGAACGTCTATCCGATCGTCGTGCCGCCGCTGCGAGACCGCCGCAGCGATCTGGCGCAACTCGTCAATCGTTTCATTTCACGTTTCGGCAATGCCGGCGCGAACCATGTCCACGGCATTTCCGGTCCGGCGATGGAGATGCTGCAAGCCTATGACTGGCCCGGCAACATCCGCCAGTTGGAGAACACGATCTTCCGCGCCTGCGTGCTGAGCGAAGGCGACGTGCTTACCGAGGCGGAGTTTCCCCATATCCGCGCCCAAATGAATGGATTGTCCGGTCTCGATGCCGTCGAAGACGAAAACGGCAATGCGGGCCAGCCAGTTAGCTTCGATGCTTCCGAAATCGAATCACTTGCCGTGCGTAGTGCCGTGGCCGAGCTCAACAGCGCCGCCGGGCTGCTTCGAGCCCTGGACGAGCGTGGAAATGTGCGTTCGCTGGCCGATGTCGAACTGGAAATGATCAAGCTCGCCATCGATCACTATGATGGCCAGATGAGCGAAGTCGCGAGGCGGCTCGGCATCGGCCGTTCCACGCTCTACCGCAAGCTCAAGGAATACGGGCTCGATTCGGACGAGACGGACGAAGATCGCCTCGCGGGTTGACCTCGACAGGCCTTAACGCCTAATTTGCCTGTGAACCACCGGTTTACCAGCTGTTGCGCTGTGACAGTTTTGACGGATTGCCGCCATGGTGTTACCGCATTTCGGCTTCAAGGAGTGGTGGTTAACTGATAAGAAAAAGCTTCTATAAGCGACGGTTAACCAATACGATGGATAGTCTGGATGTGGCATTTTCGCATCCGGGATCAAATCCGGGGACAAACGGCAGCGTATAGGGCCTTTTGATTTGATAAGCATCGACGGACAAAAAGCCGGCCGAGACGAAAACGGTAGCGGCTGGAAAAATTGGCTCGCCGGCGCGGCCTGTTTTGTTGGTCTGCTGGCCGGCACTGCTGGCGCCGAAGCGCAGACCCGTACCCTTAAGCTGATGAACGTCCATACCGGCGAAAAGGCCGAGATCGTCTATCGCCGTGGCGGCAGCTACGATTCCGCCGGGCTGAAAAAGGCCAACTACATCCTTCGCGACTGGCGCAAGAATCAGCCCATCAAGATGAGCACGAAGGTGCTGGACGTGTTGTGGGAGGTTTACCGCAACACCGGCGCTTCCGGTTATATCCACGTTGTTTGCGGCTATCGTTCGCCGGCGACCAATTCGATGCTGCGCGGCCGCAGCCGGGGCGTCGCCAAGAAAAGCCAGCACATGGTTGGCAACGCCATCGATTTCTACATTCCCGGCGTCAAGCTGAAGACGCTGCGCAATGCGGGTCTCGCGCTTGCAAGCTGGCGGCGTCGGTTATTACCCGTCGTCCGGCTCGCCATTCGTCCACATGGACGTCGGTCGCGTCCGCACCTGGGGCCCGACCAGTCCGGCCGAGGTGGTTGCGGCGGTCAAGAGCGGCAAGCGCTTTGGTTCGAGCGGCGGCTCGTGTCGTTGCTTATGCGGAAGATGGTTCGGGGTCGGGCAAGTCGCGCGGCCTGCTGGCGCGGCTGTTTGGCGGCGGCGCCGACGAGGAAGAGGATAACGCCGAGAGCGTGAGCCCGAAGGCGACCGCGAAGCCGCCGAAGGCTGTGCCAAGCCAAGCCGAGCAGCCGCAGCCGGAAGAGACCGAGGTCGCGGAGCCCAACATCAAGATCGTACCGCCTGAGTTGGCGAACCCGGCCGAGATGCCGCGCTGCTCGTCGAGCCGCAGCCGGAGGAAGTGATCGAGACGCCGGAGACGATTATCGCCGCCCTGCCGACGCGCAAGGTGCCGATGCCGCTGTTCGCGCCGCGTCCGCAGGTTGATGTAGCCCCGGCGGAAGAAACCGCCACCGACGTCGCCGCGCTGCTCGAGAATCCTGAGACGGCTCTGCCTGTCGACGCTGCCGGCGGCGTGCCGTCCGAACAGGCTGTTTCGGTCATGCCGGAAGAAAAGCCGGTCGACGTTGCGCTGGGGATTCCGCTGCCGACCTGGCGGCCCGACCATCAGGGCGCTTCGATTGAGGAAGCGGATGCAAGCGCGCTGCTGGCGCTCGCTTCGGCTTCGCCGTCCGACGTTGCCACTGACGCATTCTCGGTCGTTCCGACGCAGCGTCCCGACGCGATGGCCGGCACGACGACCGCCGAAATGACGGGCGCCATCCCGGCACAGACAACTGGCAAGCAGGCGCGGGTCAGGCAAGCGCCTGTCAAGACCACGCAGAAGACCGCCCGGCCGAGCCGCACGGACAGCAAGCCGGATCCGAAGCCGGTGGTGGTCGCCGCGCAGCCGCAGGATGCGCGCTGGGCGATCGACAAGACCTATGTGACGAAAGCGTCGTCGGGCACCAGGGCGCCGTCCTATGCCTACAACATCGTGCGTACCGCGCCGCTTGAAGTGTACACTGCCGGCTTCCAGCAGGGCGACGATCAAGGGCGACATCAATCGCTTCACCGGCAAGGCCGTGAAATTCCTCCAGGTCGCCCGCTTCGAGGGGCAGTAATGCTCCTATTCCGTGAAGCACAAAGGCCGCCCGAAGGCGGCCTTTTTTGTTGCTGCCGAGATGATTTCCGTTCAGCGGCCTAGCTTGCTCGCCTCGCGCGCCAGCGCCTCGATCTCGGCCCAGCGGCCTTCCTTGACCAACGCGTCCGGCGCCACCCAGGAGCCGCCGACGCACACGACGTTCGGCAACGCCAGATAATCCGGCGCTGATTTCGCAGTGACGCTGCCGGTCGGGCAGAAGCGAACATCGGCGATTGGCGAGGCGAGCGCCTTCAGGAACGGCACGCCGCCGGCCTGCTCGGCCGGGAAGAATTTCAGGAAATCCAGCCCGGCATCGCGCGCGGCCATGATTTCGCCCGGCGTGATGCAGCCGGGCAGAAGCGGCATCGGGCTTGCCGCGGCGGCCTTGACCAGATCGCGCTGTCAGGCCGGGGCTGACGATGAATTGCGAGCCGGCCTTCGCCGCCTCGTCGAATTGTTTCGGGTTGAGGATCGTGCCGGCGCCGACGATCGCTTCCGGCACCTCGGCGGCGAGCACGGCGGATGCATTCCAGCGCATCGTCGGTGCGCAGCGTGATCTCGATCACCCGCAGACCGCCCGCCGCCAAGGCGCGCGCCAGCGGCACGGCATCTTCGACGCGGTCGATCTTCAGCACAGGAATGACCGGCTGGCCGTCGAGAAGGGAGAGGAGTTTTTCCGTCTTGCTGGCCACAGCGCCGCTCCGAGAGATTGCAATTTCAACCGATTTAACAGGCGTCGCATGGCGAGTCCATGCGACGCATTGCACGGCCTTTTAGACGCGCTGGTTCGCTGCCGCGTCAAGCCGTCTTGAACAGGCTCTTGAACGTAGCGAGCAGGCGGTTGGTGACGGCCGAACGGGCAGACGCCGGACGCGCCGCAAGCAATTGCTGCACCTTGTCGTCGGCAACGCCATCGGCGAGCAGGCCATGAGGCGCTGGAATTCGCGCACAGCGCGTTCGGTCCGGTGGCCGAACAGTCCATCGGCCTCGAGACGATGGCCGTGCCGCGTCAGCCCAACTTGCAGTCGCCGTACGCCAAGTCCGCTGTCGCCCAGCTTCAGCGTACACGGTTTCAGGTTCCGGGCTGACGCCGCGATAGCTTTGATAGGCCGTGGCAATCCTCGTGTGGTAGCGGTAGCGGCGATAGTCCGGCCCGTTATAGCCGCGCGCGAAGGCGTTCCAGTTCCGGGCGGTAAGAGCTTCCGCCAAGCCGGCTTTCTCGATGTAGCGCGCCATCAGCCGCGCCTGGCCGGCGGCGCCGCTGCGCGCTTCCTCGACCAGCGCGTCGACACTGTCATAGCCGAGCCAGGCCCAATGCGCGCCCATCACCTGGCCGAGGCCCCAGGACACGGATTCGTAGGCCGCCTTGCGGTCGATGGCTGCGGCTCGCTCCAGCAACCGCCAGCGTCCGGCCTGCGTGCGTGGGTTGGGTATCTTGCCGGCCATCGGCGAAGCGAGCTTTTCAGCGCGGGCGCGCAACTGCTTTTCTGGCGTCAGGCGGCGGTCGAAATAGTGCCCTTCGAAGCGGATCAGCGGTTCGGGCTTGTCGTCGACGACCGCATAGACCTGGCCGCCGCTTTCGACTTCGGCGACGGCCAGCAAGCGCCGCGGGTTCGAGGTTGAACTCGCGCGCCACGGCGGCGATGTCCTGGATGGTGTCCTTGGTCAGCATGCGATCTGTCCTCTTGTTGAGATCGCGCAATTGTCGCGGTGCCAGAGGAGGGGGTGGACGAAACTTTCTGATCCTTTTCAGATGACAGATTCGAGCGGCGCATGCTAAGCAGTTGCGTCGAAAAGAAAAATCGGCTTGCCTTGAAATAGCGAAGCTGAGCGCGTACGCGCTCGCGGCATGAATTCGCCCACACCTTTGCCGGCCTTCAAGGTTGCCGCGCTCTACCGGTTCTGCCGGCTCGACCGCTTTGCCGAGCTGAAGCAGCCGCTCGCCGCCTTCTGCTGCGCGCGCGGCATCAAGGGCACGCTGCTGCTCGCGCCGGAAGGCATCAACGGCACGGTCGCCGGCTCGCCGCAGGCGATCGACGAGCTGATTGCCTGATCTCGCAGCCGTGCCGGAATTCGACGGCCTGGAGGTCAAGTTCAGCGACGCGTCGGAGATGCCGTTCCACCGCATGAAGGTGCGGCTGAAGCGCGAGATCGTCACCATGGGCGTCGAAGACCTGGACCCCGCGCAAAGATGCCGGCACCTATGTCGCGCCGGCGACTGGAACGCGCTGATCGCCGACCCGGACACGATCGTCGTCGACACCCGCAACGACTACGAGGTGGCGCTCGGCACATTTCGCGGCGCGATCGATCCGAAGACGACCAGCTTTCGCGAGTTTCCGGCCTGGGTGGCAGCGCACCGCGATGAACTCGAGGGCCGCAAGGTCGCGATGTTCTGCACCGGCGGCATACGCTGCGAGAAGGCGACGGCCTATCTGAAGTCCGTCGGCCTCGACGAGGTCTTTCATCTCAAGGGCGGCATCCTGAAATATCTGGAGGATGTGCCGGCCGCAGACAGCCTGTGGGAGGGCGAGTGTTTCGTCTTCGACGAGCGGGTGTCGGTGACCCACGGGCTGGCCGAAGGGGAGGCGGAACTTTGCCGCGCCTGCCGCCGTCCGCTGACGGCCGAGGATCGCGCTGTCGCCGAGCACTATGTGCTCGGCATCTCCTGTGCGCTATTGCGTCGACACACGCATCGATGAGGACCGGGCGCGCTATGCCGAACGCCAGCGGCAGGTCGAACTGGCGGAAAGGCAGGGCGCGAAACGGCATATCGGCAGCTAGCCATCGGCCGAAAATCCGCTCGCGTCATTGTATTGTCGGGCCGCGCTGCCTAAGTCACGCTGGCTGCGACGAGGCCACGCAACGGAGGTATTGATGTTCGATCCCAAGAAGCTGCTCGACGATCTGCTCGGCTCCAATGTTCCCGGCACCACCGGCACGGTGCGCGACAAGGCTGGCCAGGCCGTGCAGATGGCCAAGGACAATCCGCTTGCGGCCGGCGCGCTCGCCGCCGTGCTTCTGGGCACCGGCACGGGCCGGCAGGTCACCGGCTCGGCGCATGAAGCTCGGCGGTCTGGCGGCGATCGGCGGCCTCGCCTACAAGGCCTACCAGAACTACCAGAACGGCCAGGCGCCCGACGCTGCCGACCGACAAGCAGCCGGAACTTCTGCCGCCGCCGGCCGACACCGGCTTCCATCCCTCGCAGGTGCCGCAAGGCGAGACCGAATTCGCGCTTGTCCTGGTGCGCGCCATGATCGCCGCCGCCAAGGCCGACGGCCATATCGACGACGAGGAGCGCAGGAAGATCGGCGACAAGCTGGCGCTGTCCGGCATCGGCAGCGAGGCCGGAGCAATTCCTGAACGACGAGCTGGCGAAGCCTGCCGATCTCGACGAGTTGGTGGCCGCGGCGCAAGACCGACGCCCAGAAGGTCGAGCTCTACACGGCGTCGCGGCTGGCCATCGATCCCGGATACCCGCGCCGAGCGCGGCTATCTCGATCTGCTGGCCGGCCGGCTCAACCTGCCGGACACGCTGGTCGACCACATCGAGGCGACCGTCGCGCAGGTCACGGTTGCGCCTGTCGAGGCGAACGCGGCGCCGAGCCCGGCTGGACGAAATCCGCCTGGTAGTCGCTTGCCTGTCGCCGAAGCGTGCGGCGGCCGAGTACGGCGAATGTCGTTAACGTCTCGTTAACCAGTGAAGCGCATCATTTGATCAGTCGGACCGGGCATCTCTCCTCCCAAGCCTGGTTCAGATCGGGGCGGTCGCCAATGACCGCCCTTTTTGTTTGATCGATCTTTCCGCGATTTTTGTTTGACGCCCGCCCGTGCCGGCCGTCATGTCGGATTCAACGCATGCTGGAGGATACGACATGAGCATTCGCGGAACCGCTATCGTCACCGGCGCCGGCACCGGCATCGGCAAGGCCGTTGCGACGCGCGCTCCTGCAAGAACGGCTGGAACACAGTTTTTGTCGGCCGCCGCAAGGACAAGCTCGACGAGGCGGTCGCCGATGCGGGCGCGACCGAAGCCAAGGCATTGGCCGTTGCCTGCGACGTCACCAAGCCGGACGAGGTCGACGCTCTGTTCGAGACAGGTCGTCGGCGACGTTCGGCCGCGTCGACCTGCTGTTCAACAATGCCGGCAAGGGCAACCCATCGAAGCTGATCGACGAGATCCCGGTCGAGGTCTGGAACGAGATCGTCGCGGTCAATCTGACCGGCTCGTTCCTGTGCGCCCGCGCCGCCTTCGCGCGCGATGCGCAAGCAGTCGCCGCAGGGCGGGCGCATCATCAACAATGGCTCGATCTCGGCCTATGCGCCGCGGCCGGGCTCGGTGCCCTACACGGCGACCAAGCACGCCATCACCGGCCTGACCAAGACGCTGGCGCTGGACGGCCGGCCTTTCGACATCGCCTGCGGCCAGATCGACATCGGCAATGCGCTGACCGACATGGCGCAGGCGATGACAGTCGGCGTGCCGCAGGCCAACGGCACGATCGCCGTCGAAGCCGGTGATGGACGTGCAGCGCGTCGCCGATGCCGTGGTGCACATGGCCAGCCTGCCGCTCGACGCCAACGTGCTGTTCATGACCGTGATGGCGACCAAGATGCCGTTTGTCGGCAGAGGTTAAATCGGCGGCCAGCTTCAGATGAGCTTGCTTGAGAACGAATTATCTGACTAAAGTCAGATAATGGATCAAACGTCATATCAAAACGGTTCGCGGCTTCAATCGCGCCGTGACGCAGCGCATCGGCGCTCTGCAGGACGATTATCTTTCGCGTGGGCGGCCGCTCGGCGAAGCGCGCCTGATTTTCGAAGCTGGATCGGATGGCGCCGTCGACGTGCGGGATATCCGCCGAAGGCTCGGGCTGGACTCAGGCTATCTCAGCCGCCTGCTGCGCTCGCTGGAAGCACAGGGCCTCATTGAGCTTACCGCCAAACCGGACGATGCGCGCGCTCGCATCCTCCGCTTGACCGCCAAGGGCAGGGCAGAGTTCGAAGCTTACGACGCCTTGTCGGACAGTCTGGCGGAATCGATCCTGTCGGGGCTCAGCACGTCGCAACGGAGCGGCTGGCGATAAGCATGGCCGACGTCGAGCGTCTGCTGCGAGCATCCTCCATCACGATCGCCATAGAACCGTCAGGCAGTGAGGACGCGCTCTGGTGCCTCGATCAATACTACGATGAACTCGACCGGCGCTTCGAGAACGGCTTCGACCAGCGCTTGGGAAACGCGTCGACGAGCGAGGATTTTGCGCCGCCGCATGGCTAGTTCGTGATCGCGCGTGAAGGCGAAGCGCCGGTGGGCTGCGGCGCTCTGAAATCACTGGGCGACGGCATAGGCGAGATCAAGCGCGTATGGGTCTCTTCAAGCGTGCGCGGGCTCGGCGTTGCCAGCCGGATCATGGACAGGCTTGAGGACGCCGCGCGCGAGATGGGTTCACCCGCCTTGGCTCGACACCAACAAGGCGCTGACCGAAGCCCATGCACTGTACCGCAACCGCGGCTACGCCGAGATCGAGCGCTACAACGACAATCCCTTCGCGCATCAGTGGTTCGAGCGGCGGTTGTAGCGTTCAGGCTGTCTCGATGTCGGTCTGGGCGAAGTCATTTCCTTTGTAGAGGAGTGGCTGCTTCAAGATCTTCGCGCAAGCGTAGGAGAAGCAGTCGCCGAAATTGAGCTTGGCGGGATGTCGGCCCTTGCCGTAGCGGTCGAAGGCTTGAAGGGCGAGTGTAGCAGTTTCTGGTTCGACGCTTGGCGACGATAATCCCTATCTCGTTGCAGAAAAGCCTTCTACATACGTCTGTGGCGTCTTCGAAACTGAAAACGCCTCGCTCGCGGGCAGACAGCGACCGCCGTTTCCCAAACTGCCATCGGCGAGGTCAGTCGAACGTCTTTGGCGGCCACTCGTTCAAGGAGGCGTCAGCGCCTCCGTGCTCTGGCGTGCAGGCATCGCCGACAAGCGCCGATGCATCAATGAACATCAATCGTCTTCGTAGAGCGAGTCGATGAAGTCTTTGTCGGCAGGCTTGGCGAGAGTCTGGATCGTGCACTGTTCCATGCAAGCCGCTGCGCGAATGCGCGACCGCGCTCGACGAGCGATGGCCCGGCGACTTGCACGCTTCAACTCGTTTTCCAAGGCTTCATGGACGGCTTCAGTCAACCCCACGCCCTTAAGCTTGGCCACATGGCGTATGAGTGCATCCGTTTCGCGGTTTTTGATCAAAACAGTCATGGCGACATTCGATCCGTATATACGATCTACCTTATCCATATATACCTTGCGCAGTCCATAATCAATCAAGCTCTGCCCAGGAACCCCTCGATCCGTTCCAGCGCCCGCAAAATATTCTCCTCCGAGTTGGCGTAGCACAGCCGGATATAGCCTTCGCCCAGAATGCCGAAATCCGGGCCTCCGATCAGCGCCACGCCGGCGTCCTCCAGCAGCGCCGAGGCCAGCGGCTTGGCCTTGCGGCCGGTCTTCGAAATGTTCGGGAAAGGCGTAGAACGCGCCCTTTGGCGTGATGCAGGAAACGCCCGGCAGGTCGTTCAGCCCTTCGACGACGATCTTCCGCCGGTTGTCGAAGGCGCGCATCATCTTGGCGACATCGTCCTGCGGTCCGTCGATGGCGGCGATGCCGGCAAACTGGCTCGGCGCGTTGACGCAGGACCAGCAATTGACCGCCAGCTTGCGCACCTTGTCGTAGAGATTGGCGCTCCTTTCGCCGTTCGGCCAGATCGACCAGCCCATGCGCCAGCCGGTCATCGCCCAGGTCTTCGACCAGCCGTTCAGCACGATCAGCCGGTCGCGGATTTCGGGAAATTGCAGCAGCGAGGTGTGCGCCTCGCCGTCATAGGTCATGACGTCATAGATCTCGTCGGACATGATCGCGACGTCAGGGTGCTTTTCCAGCCCCTTCACCAGCTTCTCGATTTCGGCGCGCGGGGTGACGCCGCCGGTCGGGTTGGCCGGCGAGTTGAGGATCAGCAGCCGCGTCTTCGGCGTGATCAGCGACAGCGTCTCTTCCGCCGAGAAAGCAAAACCGTTTTCCTCGCGGATCGGCACGGGGATCGGCGTCGCGCCGGTGAATTCGATCATCGAGCGGTAGATCGGAAAACCCGGATCCGGATACAGGATCTCCGCGCCGGGCTCGCCGAACATGATGATCGCCGCATACATGGTCGGCTTGCCGCCGGGCAGGATCATCACGTTCTCCGGCGATACCTCGACGCCCGTCGTGGTCAGCGTGCGGCGCACCACGGCCTCGCGGCAGTCGCGAGCAGGCCGGTCGCCGGCGTATAGCCATGATGGCCGTCGCGCAGCGCCTTGATCGCTGCCTCGACGATATGCTCCGGCGTGCGGAAATCCGGCTGGCCAATGCCGAGATTGATGATGTCCTTGCCCTGCTGGGCGAGCGCAGTCGCGCGGGCCAGCACGGCAAAGGCGTTTTCTTCGCCCAGTCGGTCGAAGGCGGCAACGGTGTGGAGCATTCTGTTGGTCCAGGCTGGCGCTAATGATATGCGGGCGCATTTGAAAGGGTCGGCGGCCCCTGTCAAATCGAAAGGAACCCTTTGTGAGCGTAGACCTGAAAAACTGGACGCCGCGCCCACGCCCCGAGCGCAAGGTGCTGGAGGGCCGCTATGTCCTCCTCGAGCCGCTCAGCGCAGAAAAACATGGCGACGGGCTGTTCGATGCCGCCACCGTCGGTAACGCCGATGAACGCTTTCTGTGGCTGGGCGAGGTCACGCCAGAGAGCCGCGACGCCTTCGAGCCATGGCTCGAAAAGGTCCAAGCCAGTGAGGACCCGCTCTATTTCACCTGCATCGACCAGGCATCCGGCAAGGTCGCCGGTCGGCAGACTTTGATGCGCATCGATCCCGCCAACGGCGTTGCCGAGATCGGCCACATCCACTGGGGGCCGCTGATGCAGCGCAAGCCGGCGGCGACCGAGGCGCATTACCTGTTCATGCGCTATATCTTCGACGAACTCGGCTATCGCCGCTGGGAGTGGAAGTGCAACAACCGCAACGAACCGTCGAAGCGCGCTGCGCTGCGTTTCGGCTTCACGCCCGAAGGTCTGTTCCGCCAGAACATGGTGATCAAGGGCGAAAACCGCGACACGGCATGGTTCTCGATCATCGACAAGGAATGGCCGGCGCTCAAAAATGCGTATGAGGGGTGGCTCGATCCGTCCAACTTTGATAGGGACGGAAACCAGAAGCGCCGTCTCGAAGATTTCCGTAAGTGATTGGCGCGTAAGGTTATTTCGTTACAGGAGCGCTTTCATGGCGCACGCGCACGGCCACGACAACCATTCCCATGCGGGGCACTCGCATGGCCCGGGCCATGTGCATGGCAGCGGCGCGAGCGACAAGACGCGTGTGCTGATCGCGGCCTTTCTGACCGGCGGCTTCATGGTCGCGGAAGCGATCGGCGGCTGGATCACCGGCTCGCTGGCGCTGCTCGCCGATGCCGGCCACATGCTGACCGATTCCGTCGCGCTGTGGCTCGCCTGGTATGCCTTCCATCTCGCCGAACGCCCGGCCACGATGCGCCTCACCTACGGCTTCGGCCGCGTGAAAACGCTGGTTGCCTTCACCAACGGCCTCACCATTTTCGCTGTCGCGATTTGGATCGTCTACGAGGCGATCCGGCGCTTCATGGAGCCCGGGCCGGTGCTCGGCGGCCCGATGCTGGTGGTTGCCTGTGCCGGGCTTGCCGGTGAACATCATCGGCTTTTTCGTCCTGCACGGCGGCGACAAGGAAAGCCTCAACATGCGCGGCGCCATCGTTCATGTGCTGGGCGACATGCTGGGCTCAGTCGCGGCCATCATCGCCGCCATCGTTATCATCTTCACCGGCTGGACGCCGATCGATCCGATCCTCTCGGTGCTGGTCGCGCTGCTCATCCTGTCCACCGCATGGTCGCTGATGAAGGATGCCGCCCGCGTGCTGCTCGAAGGCGTGCCGTCGCATCTCGACCGCGACGCCATCGCGCGCGATCTGGAAACATCAATCGAAGGCGTGCGCGAGGTGCACCACATGCATGTCTGGTCGATCGATGGCTCAAGCAACATGGCGACGCTGCACGCCTGCCTGAAGGATGGCGCCGATCCTTATGCCGTGGTGGGCCGCATCAAGAGCCGGCTGGCCGCGCAGCACGGCATCGCGCATGCTACGGTCGAACCAGAATTCGGCGCCTGCGCGGATCAGCATGACGACCACGATCACGAGGGCCATGATCACGACCACGGTCATGATCATTCCGGCGCGCCTGCCGGCCATAAGCATTGACCTTTCGGCTCAGGCACCGCATTTCGCTCGGCATGGACAACAGCACCCGCAATGCGGCCATTGCCGCCGCCTGCATCATGCTCGGTTTCGGGCTGGTCGCCTATTTCATGCCGACGATCATGCTGGCGGTCGGCGAATATTCGACGGCGGCCGCGGGGCTGATCGCGGTTGCATTCGTTGCCGCCTTCTTTCTGATTTTCTGGCTGCGCAGCCGCGCCAAGGGGAATTGATATGCGTATTCTGATGACTGGGGCGGCCGGTATGGTCGGCCGCAAGCTGACCGCGCGGCTGGTGAAGGACGGCACGCTGGCCGGCAAGAAAATCACCGCGCTTGAGCTGCACGACATCGTTCCGGCTGAAGCGCCGCAGGTTGAAGGCATCGATGTCTCCATCCACACCGGCGATCTCGCCGACGAAGGCGCATCGGCAAAGCTCGTCGCCAACAAACCCGATATCGTCTTCCATCTCGCCGGCATCGTTTCGGGCGAGGCGGAGGCCAATTTCGACCTGGGCTATCGCGTCAATCTCGACGGCACGCGGGCGCTGTTCGACGCCGTTCGCCTTGCAGGCTACGGTCCGCGCGTCGTCTACACCTCGTCGATCGCCGTCTTCGGCGCGCCATACCCGGATGTCATTCCTGATGAATTTCACCCGACGCCGCTCACGTCCTACGGCACGCAAAAGCTGATCGGCGAACTGATCCTGGCCGACTATACGCGGCGCGGCTTCTTCGACGGCGTCGGCATTCGCCTGCCCACCATCTGCGTGCGGCCCGGCAAGCCGAACAAGGCGGCGTCCGGTTTCTTCTCCGGTATTATTCGCGAGCCGTTGGCGGGGCAGGAGGCAATCCTGCCGGTGCCGCGCACCGTGCATGCACACCCATGCCAGCCCGCGCTCGGCGGTCAATTTCCTGATCCGCGGCGCCGAGATCGACGGCAACGAGATCGGCCCGCGCCGCAACCTCACCATGCCGGGCGTCGGCGTCACCGTCGGCGAGCAGATCGATGCGCTGGAGCGCGTCGCCGGCAACAATGTCGTCAAGCTGATCCGCGAGGTTCCGGACGAGACGATCTGGAAGATCGTGCAAGGCTGGCCGACCAAATTCGAGGCCAAGCGCGCCAAGGCGCTGGGCTTCAAGGCGGAAGAAAACTTCGACGAGATCGTCAAGGCGCATATCGAGGATGAGCTGAGCGACCTCTAGGCTCCAGGAGACATCGCGCCTTGGCCGTCCGCCCGATCGTCAAATATCCTGATCCGCGCCTGCGCCAGATAGCAGAGCCAGTTCTCCAGTTCGATGACGATCTGAGAACGCTTGTCGACGATATATACGAGACGATGCTTGCCGCACCCGGCATCGGCATCACAGGCCCGCATCTCGGCATCGCCAAACGCATCGTCGTCATCCAACTCGCGGCAACCGAACCGAAACGCGTCTACATCAACCCGGTCGTTGTTTCCGCCTCCAACGATACGAAGCGCCATCTGGAAGGCAGTGTTTCCATGCCCGGCGTCACAGACGACATCGAGCGGGCGGCCAGTGTCCAAGTCCGCTATCAGGATATCGATGGGGTTGAACACACCGAGGATGCCGACGGCCTGCTTGCGGTCTGCCTGCAGCATGAAATCGACCAACTCGACGGCATCTTCTGGCTTCAGCGGCTTTCGCCGCTGCGGCGCGAGCGGGTGGTGAAGCGATATCAGAAGCTGCAGAAGCGAGTTGGCTGAGCCCGGAGGCTCGGTTGCGCGCTCAGGCTGCGTTTCTGTCCATAACCGCCTTGGCTGCCTGCACAAGGAAACCCGATCGCGTGAAGCCGTGCGCCTCGGCGTAGGCGTCGATCTTGTCGAGAACATCTTCCGGCAGCGTGACGTTCACTCGCACCGTCTTCGGCGTGTCCGTCTTGACGCTGACAAGGATCGCGACCCCGGAGCGATTTTCCGGATCGTCTCATCACCTGTTCGAGTGTCGAAGGCTCCGGCACGGCATCGCCGTCCTCGATCATTCCTTCGATATGAAACTGCAACGCTTCCTCGGCCATCCTGCGGGCGTCATCCAGATCAGTACCGGCGGTAACCACTCCTGGCAGATCTGGAAAGGAAACGCCGTAGTCGCTGTCGGCATCTTTGTGGATTAGCGCGATGTAGTGCGTGGTCATGGGCGTAGCTTCAAGCCTGATTGTTTCTCGATGCTTTTGAGTGTGCCAATCGGGATGTCTCGCTTTGGATGTGGCACGGTCACGCGACCCGGCTTTGTTCGCGATGCTTGACATCCGATACGAGCGACTCGCCATCTTGACTGCATGACATCGCTGCTTCGCATTGGTGTATAAATCACACCAAATAGCGAGCTGTAAATTGCTAGGCGCTCAGGCTCGCCGCCAGCAGCGTCAATCCCAACACCATCACCAGTGCCGCACCGCCGATCTCGATGGTCGCATGGATAACGTTGCCGGTGCGGCCATCGCCGGCGAAGGCCACCGCCCAGTTCTTGGCGGTCACGGCGAGCGTCGCCAGCACGGCGACGGTGATGCCGGTTCCCAAGGCCATTGCCAGCACCGACAGGATGCCGCCCATCCACAGCCCGTTGAGAAAGGCGAAGGTCAGCACGATCAGCGCGCCGGAGCAGGGGCGGATGCCGACAGCCGCCACCGCAGACCATGCCGTTTTCCAGTCGAACCGGTCGCCGCCGAGCATTGACGGGTCAGGCGCATGCGAATGGCCGCAAGTTTCGCAGACGTCGCCGTGTCCATGATGGTGATGATCGGCATGGCTGTGTGCATGGGCGTGACTATGCGCGTGCGAATGGCCATGGCTATGGTCGGCGTGTGAATGGGCGTGGGCGGAAGTGTGGGCCGCATGCGCGTGGTCATGTTCGTGACCATGCGAATGATCATGGTGATGCGCTGCATGTGAATGCGCCGTCGCGTGGCTGTGGCTATGACTTGCGTGCGCCGCCGACAGGCTGTGCGCCGGCGCGGATCCAACCCAGCCGCGCAGGCGTGGCGCCAGCTTCTTCCACAGCAGCCAGGCGCCGAAGGCGGCGATCGCGCCATAACTCACCGTTTCCAGAAACCATGCCGCATCGGTCATCCGCACGGCACTGCCGCGCAACGCCAGAAACACGATGCCCATCAGCACGATCGCGGTTGCCGCCTGCAAAAAGGCCGAGACGAAAGACAGCATCACGCCGCGCCGCAGCGCCACTTCGTTCGCCAGCATGTAGGACGAGATCACTGCCTTGCCGTGGCCCGGGCCGGCCGCATGGAAGATGCCATAGGCGAAGGACAGGCCAATCAGCACCCAAAGCTTCGAGCCGTCCTCGCGCATCCCCTTCAGCGCACCGGTCAGTGACCGGTAGAATTCCTGCTGGTGCGCGTTGATCCACTGCATCAGCCCGGCGAAATAGCCGGGTGCGGGGATGATGGCGTCGTTGGTGCCGATGCCGAGCGAGCTTTGGGCATGGGCGCGAGCGACAAAGTGACTGAGCACATAGCTCAAGGCCAGGAGCGCGAAGACGATACGCACGAAGGTTTTGTTCATAGCGGTACGCTTCTGAGTTCGATGTTCAACGCCCCTCACCCGGCCCTCGGGCCATCCTCTCCCCGCTGGGGAGAGGAGGTCGGCGGCGATCTTGGCTCCCTCCTCTCCCCAGCGGGGAGAGGGTGGCCCGAAGGGCCGGGTGAGGGGGTCTCTCAATTTCACAAAACGAACCAAGGCCCTTCACCCGCTCGCCTGGCAGGTGAGTTCCAGCTTGGTGGCGAAGAGTTTGCCCATGCCGGCATTCACATTGTTGGGGTCGCTCATGAAGGCTTCGTCCATCGCCTTCTGGTTCTGCGCGATCACCTCGTCGGGATCGGGCCGCACAACCTTGCTGGCGCAGCCGGGCGGCAATGCGCCGACAACGAGATCCTTGTCGTCCAGATATTCGATGGCCGTATAGAAGGTCGGGTCATAGATGCCGATCTCGATCTTTCCGGCGAGCTTGAACGGCTGCGCCGGCTCCGAATGGAACTGGATGATCAGCTGGTTGCCCTGGAAGCTTGCCGCAAGATCGGCCGGCGGCTTCATCGCGACATCCTTGGCGTCGTGCGTCACGATCTGGAAATAGGCATATTCGCCGATCGATTCGAAAACCGTCTTCGACACTTCCTTGAGTTCGGCATCGTCCAGCTTGTTGTCGCCGTTTTTGTCGAACTCGACGATCACAGTCGAGGAAAACACGTCGTCGAAAAGCCAGTGATGCTTCAGCGAGTGGATTGCGAGCTTGTCGGCCGTCAGCGCCACATCCAGTTTTGCCTCGGCAAAGACGTGCGGGTGCACTGTCGCGGGCACGGTCGAGGCAGCGAGCATACAGGCAGATATCAGGATCGGCCGAATCGGGCGCATGGGGGCGGCGCGGAACTCCAGGCTTCGGAAGCCAGCCACAGGTATCACAAAACGGGCGAAATTGGGACGCTCATACTTGATCGCGCTTCTTGAACCATTGCCCGAGGAAATCCATGAACACGCGAACCTTGGCCGGTTGGTAGCGGCGGTGCGGGTAGACTGCAAAGATACCGCCGCCCGTCGGCAGGTGGCTGCCGAGCAGCGAAATCAGTCGGCCGGATGCGATGTCCTCGGTCACGATGAAATCCGGGATGATGGCAAAGCCAAGCCCGGACAGTGCAGCCGCACGCGCGGCATGCGGGCTGTTGATCTCGATCGGCCCGGAGACCGACACAGTAAAAGTCTCGCCGTCCTCGCCCTTGAACGGCCAGTTCGACAGCCAGCGGCCGTTGGTGTCGATGATGCAGGGCAGGCTGCCGAGATCCTGCGGCCTTGCCGGCGTGCCGAGCCTGGCGATCAGCGCCGGCGAGGCGACCAGCCGCACCGAGAACGGCGCCAGTTTGCGCGCGATCAGCGACGAGCTCTCCAGCCGCGAGATGCGGATGGCGAGGTCAAAACCTTCCTCGACAAGATCGACGAAACGGTCGTCGAGGTTGACGTCCAGCACGATCTCTGGGCAGGCGACCGCGAAATCGATCAGGCATTGGCCGATTGCCGCATCGGCGAAGCTGCGCGGCGCTGACAGCTTTATGCGGCCACGCACGTCGCCGGCGGAATCGCGCACCGCGTCGGCGAGGCTGTCGATCTCGCGCACCAGCTCGGTCGCGCGGCGATAATAGGTGTGGCCAGCTTCGGTCAGCGAAAACTGCCGCGTCGTGCGGTTGAGCAGCAGCGCGCCCAGTTCGTCCTCCAGCTCGCGCACATATTTCGACAGCAGCGCCTTGGAGCGGCCGATCTTGCGTCCGGCGGCGGAAAAGCCCTCGGCTTCGACGACATCGATAAAGGCGCGCATGCGGGTTAGCGTGTCCATGGCGAGCCTCCAGCGGATTGATACGCCCCCTCACCCAGCCTCCGCTTCGCTCGGCCACCCTCTCCCCGCTGGGGAGAGGAGGTTCGCCGACGCCGCAAGCCTCCTCTCCCCACCGGGGAGAGGGTGGCCGAGCGAAGCGGAGGCCGGGTGAGGGGGCGTCTCCTCATCGCTGGCTTTCCAGAATTTTTCCCCCCAAATCCAGCAACGCGAGATCGCTCCCTGCCGGTCCCAGCAGTGAAATGCCAAACGGTGCGCCGTCTACCGTGCCGAGCGGCAAGGTCAGTTGTGGAAAACCCGACAGTCCCGACCAGCAGAGCATGCGAATGGAGGCCTCGCGGAAGGTTGAAAATTCTTCCGGCGTGCTGTCGGAACGGGGCGCGATGTCGGTCACGGTCGGCATGACGATGAACCCATCATCGCCAAGCAGATCGGCAAGCCAGGCACGGAAATCTTTCTGCCGCGCGCCTTCCTCTCGCACATCGGCCTCGGTCAAATCCTTGCCGAAGGCGAAGCGCTCATAGGTGGCTTTGCCGAGGCGGCGTTCGCCGGTTTCTATCCACGCGCCATGAGCTTGCCAGGCTTCGCGCCCCTGCAACTTGCGCATCGTCCAGTAGAGTTCGTCGAGCGAATGATGCGGGGCAGGGGCTATGGTCGGCTCGCCCACGATACCGGCAACATGCTCTCGCATACGACGGAATTCCGCTGCAGCAGGCGGGCACAACAAGCGCGTCGAGGATTGGCACGGAGAGCGGGCGGGAGAGGTCCCTCCCGCTTGACGGGGAGGGACCCAGCACCACATCCGCCACCTTGCGATACGTCTCCATATCCTTCGCAAACCAGCCGAACGTGTCGAAGCTCGGCGGCCAGCGGCATGGTATGATCAAGCGGGATCGCGCCATGCGTCGTGCGCAAGCCGATCAGCCCGCAGAAGCTCGCCGGCGCCCGAATTGAGCCGCCGGTGTCCGAACCCGTCGCGATGTCTGCCAATCCGCCGGCCACCGCCGCAGCCGAACCTGAAGATGACCCGCCCGTGACGCGCCCCGGCGCGCGTGGATTGATCGGACGGGGGAAATGCACGTTCTGGCCGATCATCGAGAAGGCCAGTTCCTCGGTCTGGGTCTTGCCGACAAAGCGCGCACCCGAATCAAGCATCGCCTGAACGGCGCTGTTCGAGACGGTCGCCACTGGGGCCTCGGCAAGTCGCACCGGGTTGCCCCAGCCGCTCCGATACCCCGCGACGTCGAAAATGTCCTTCACAGCCAGCGTCAACCCAGCCAGCGGGCCGGATTGCGCATTCGAAACAGGCGCTTGGCCGTAGTCGAGGAAGGCGTTGAAAGGGTCGCCGGGCCGGATCATCGTTCACCTTTCGAAAACAATGCGGGCACATTTGTTCGATGGAGCAAAAATTTCAACCCAGGGTCCGATTTTTATTGATTGTGAAACCCCCATTCCCTATATCCGCCCCTGCCCAAAGTCGCACGTGCCTGTGGGCGTCCCCCGATCTCGGAATGGCGAGGTGTCGGGCAGGTAACCGGGGAGTAACGAACCCGGTCGGTTCAGCGGCCAACCGCCGATCCGAGGACGCCTTGAAGCAACGACGGTGCGGGCCTTTCTGGTCTCTGTCAGCGGTCCAATCGCTGGCAATTACTAAAGAGGCACACCTTCTTTGCCAGCAGTGCGGACGGGTCTCCCATCCAAGCCAAGGCAGACAAAGCGAACGAAAGACCGGGCGGTCTGACGTTCATCGCCGCGAGACGGCGCTTCGTGGTTCCGGGGTCTCCACCGGCTGGCGCCACGGATAACCGTCCCGCCTTTGTTTGACCTGCGGATGAACGCTCAGAAGGGCGGTCCGCAAGCCGCGACTTCGGTTAGCCGGGAATGGAGAGACTAAATGGCTGCTACCCAGCGTATCCTCGACTTCCTCGCGACCCGTCGTCCGGAGGGTCCGTGCATGATCCTCGACCTGGATGTCGTGCGCGACAATTTCAACGCCTTCCGCAAGGCGTTGCCCGAATCCAAGATTTTCTACGCGGTGAAAGCGAACCCGGCGCCGGAAATCCTGCGCCTGCTCGCTTCGATGGGCTCGTCCTTTGACACCGCGTCGGTTGCCGAGGTCGAGATGGCGATGGATGCCGGTGCGCCGGCTGAGCGCATCTCCTTCGGCAACACCATCAAGAAGGAGCGCGACATCGCCCGCGCCTATGAACTCGGCATTCGCCTGTTCGCGGTCGATTGCGTCGAGGAGGTCGACAAGATCGCCCGCGTCGCGCCGCAAGCCCGCGTCTTCTGCCGCGTGCTGACCGACGGCGAGGGTGCCGAGTGGCCGCTGTCGCGCAAGTTCGGCTGCGTGCCGGCGATGGCTGTCGACGTGCTGCGCCATGCAGCTTCGCTCGGCCTCGACGCCTATGGCGTGTCGTTCCATGTCGGCTCGCAGCAGTGCGACCTGACCGCCTGGGACCGCGCGCTCGGCGATGCCAAGAAGGTGTTCGCGACGCTGGCCGACGAAGGCATCGTGCTTAAGATGGTCAATATGGGCGGCGGTTTCCCGACGCGTTACCTCAAGGACGTGCCGGTCGCCAAGGCCTACGGCGAGGCGATTTTCGGTGCGCTGTCGAAGCACTTCGGCAACCAGATCCCGGAGACTATCATCGAGCCGGGCCGCGGCATGGTTGGCAATGCGGGCGTCATCAAGTCGGAAGTCGTGCTGATCTCCAAGAAGGCCGCCAACGACAATGTGCGCTGGGTCTATCTCGACATCGGCAAGTTCGGCGGTCTCGCCGAGACGATGGACGAGGCGATCCGCTACCCGATCGTGACGCCGCGCGATGGCGACGAGGTTGCGCCGTGCGTGCTCGCCGGCCCGACCTGCGACTCGGCCGACGTGATGTACGAGAAGACGCCGTACCCGCTGCCGCTGTCGCTCACCATCGGCGACGAGGTGCTGATCGAAGGCACCGGCGCCTACACGACCACCTATTCGGCGGTCGCCTTCAACGGCTTCGAGCCGCTCCGATCCTACGTGATCTGACGCGCCGCAAGGCTCGCTCAGATCACCCCGATGCGGGCGCGTCATGCGCCCGCGCGGGCTCGCTTGTGGAGCTTTCCGCTCGTGAAGGATTTTTCGAAGTGAATGCAGTCGATATCAAACCTCTGACCTACACCATCGTCGCCGAGCAGGACGCCGATATCGCCGCGCGCGAGGCGCTGCTCGACCTTGCGATGGGTCCGAAGCGCAGGAAAAAATCGTCGGAGAAGATCCGCCGCGGCCGCAAGCCGTCGGAGGGGCTTGCTCTGGTCGCGCGGGATGCGAACGGCAAGGTCGTCGGCACGGTGCGCCTGTGGGACGTGGCAGTCGGTGCGCCTATGGGAGATATGCCCGCCCTCTTGCTCGGCCCGCTCGCCGTCGATCCAGCCCAAAAATCCGCCGGCATCGGCTCTGCCCTGATGCATCATGCGATTGCCGAAGCCACCCGCCTTGGCCATCGCGCGATCCTTCTTGTTGGCGACGCGCCGTACTACGGCCGGTTCGGCTTCTCGGCGGACAAGACCGGCGATCTCGCCATGCCCGGTCCGTTCGAAAAGCATCGGCTGCTGGCGCTGGAACTCCAGCCCGGTGCTCTGGACGGGGCGTCTGGCGTTATCCGTGCAACCGGCCGCAAGGCGAACGCCGTCAAGCCCGACGCACGCAGGCTCGCGGCTTAACCAACATACTCTCCCGCAGGGCGCGGGAGAGCCGGGGCAGTCTGTGTTCAGCCGGGTCGAGGACGGCAGCCGCCCGCGGAGGCGGCAAGAATGCGGGCTGCCCCGGTGCGGGTGCGACAACTTATCCCGCGCTGCTCGCGATCAGCCGCGCATAAAACTCGATCATGCGCTTGAGGTTTTCCAAGGTCAGGTGCTCGTTTTCGCCGTGCACCATCTTCGTTTCCTCGAGCGTCAGCACGATAGGCTGGAAACGATAGATATCCCGCGCGATCGGCGTCATCTGGTAGCCGTCGGTTGCGCCCAGCACCAAGGCCGGCGTCACCGGTACCGTGTTGCCTTGCGAGGCGAGCGCCGAGATCACTTTCCAGCCGTCAGACTCGGTCGAGGAAACGGGTGAGGGGTTTTTCACCTTGCCGACCCAGTCGAGCGCCACTGGCAGGTCGCCGACGGAAGATTTTGCCCGAGCCATCACATCGTCGCCGGTCTGGCCGGGCAGGATGCGATAGTTGATCACCGCCCTGGCCTCCTGCGGCAGCACGTTCTCCTTCGGGCTGGCCGACAACATCGTCGGCGCAGTCGTCGTGTGAAGCAAAGCGGCGCCGGCATTGGTGCGGGCGATCTCCTTGATCAGCAGCGGCTCGAACAGCCAGTCATTGGCGATCGCCATGCGCGTCATGAACGGCGTGTAGGGCGCGACGGCGCGCAGGGTCTCCGCGCCCGGGCCGGTCAGGTCATAGGGATCGGGATTGCTGGCGATGGCGACTATCGCCTCGGCCAAGGTCTGCACGGCCGTCTTGGGCGGCGGCAGTGAGGAATGGCCGCCTTCGCCGTCAGCGGTCACGCTCAGCGTCGCATAGCCTTTCTCAGCAATGCCAACCATGGCGGCCGGGCCTTTCAGCAGCGGAAAGTCGGCCAGCGTCACCAGCCCCTCATCCAGCACGAACTCTGCTTCGACGCCGCGTGCCTTCAGTGCCGCCGCGGCTGCCGCGGCGCCTGTCTGCGCAGCCTCTTCATCATGGCCATTGACGATGATGACGGTGCGCTTCGGCTGGAAGCCCGAAGCCGATCAGCGCCTCCGTTGCCTCGAAGATCGCGACCAGCGATCCCTTGTCGTCGATCGAGCCGCGTCCCCACACCGCGCCTTCCGCGATCACGCCGTCGAAAGGCGGGTATTTCCAATCGCCTTCGGCCGGCACCACGTCCTGATGCGCCATCAGCACGATCGGCTTCAGCGAGGCGTCGCTGCCCGGCCATGTGTAGATCGGCGTGAAATCCGCAACGATCTCGCGCTGCATCGCGGCGGCCGATTTCGGATAGGTCTGGGCAACCCAGTCGAGCAGGCGCCGCCATTCGTTGCGGTCGGTCGCCGCCTCATCCTGCTGGCTCACCGTCCTGATGCGGATCGCTTCGGACAGATGCCGCGCCGCGAGATCGACATCGAAGGGCGGGCTGCCTGCCAGCGCATCCGTCGATCCAATCTGGACCTGGGGTTGGAATGTGATCGTCCGATAGACCAGCACGGCCGCCAGCACTGCGACCAGCACCAACAGGCCGAGAAACGATCGTAGCAAGATCTTCATTCCGCCCTCCAGGAATGTCGCCATCCAATCATACGATTGTCGGCCTTAACGAAAAAGGCCGCGATATCGATCGCGGCCTAACGTCTGACAGGAAAGCCCGCTGCATGCGCGCGGCGCTCGCTCTGTGAGCTAAAGAACCTGGCTCAGCGCCATGGCAACCGACATGTCGCCTTCGATTTTGATCTTGCCGGTCATGAAAGCCATGGTCGGGTTCAGGTCGCCTGCCACCAGCGAATTCGAGATCATCGAGCGACAGCTTGATCGTGCAGTCGGCCGGCGCGTCGGTGGTCGAGATGGTTGCGCCGTCGATCACGATCACGCCATCCTGGCCGGTGTCGAATTTCACCGACCGGTCGAAGCCGGCGCTCGCCACCTTGTCCTTCATCTTGTCGGCAATCGCTTGAATGGTCATAAGATCCTCCGCGGATAGTTGGGGCCGCGAAGTCGCTCGCTGCCAGTTGCCGTCGCCTCTAGCCAAATCTTACCTTTACGTCAACGTAAATTGCAAATGCTTCACCCGTTGAATGTCGCGACCGGCCGCACTTCCAGTGAGCCGGTATCCATGCCGCGTGCTTCCGCTAAAAGCCGCGCGGCGGCCATAGCGTCCTCCAGCGTCGGACAATCGTAAAGCCACAGCCCGAGCAATTGTTCCCGCGTTTCGTCGAACGGGCCGTCGAGCACTTTCGGCTCCAGCTCCCGGCCGCAAGGTCAGCGCCGTCGTGGTCGGCATCAGTCGAAACGCTGGTCCGCGTGCGCCAAAACTTTCCATCCGGCCGGCGGCGTCGGCGCAGCGCGAAAGGACGACCTGCTCATGCTCGCGCGTCCATGCGGCAACCTCGTCCTCGGAGCCGTAGCAGAGCAGGGCATAAAGCATGGCACGTCGCCTCGCGGTCGGTATTGCGGGGCTATTGCTCGGCGGCGCGCTTCATCGCGGCCAGGCCTTTTTCGAAGTCGGGACCCACCATCTTTTCCATGTCGAAAAAGATGCTCATCGCCTTCACCATGAAAGGCTGTGCGCCGTACATCGCCCAATTGACGGTGGTGTGCTCGCCCGCCGGCGTCAGCGTGAACTCGGCCGTATTGTTCGCCTTGAACGGTTTGAAGAAATCCAGCTTGATGCGAACCCGACGCGGTGAAGCCTCGAGAATTTCCATGCGCCCCTGGCCGGCCTTGTTGTTGCCTTCCCAGGCATAGACGGCGCCGACGCCTTTCTCCGCGCCGGAATAGTCGCGCTTGAGGTTCGGATCGAGTTCTTCCCACGGCGACCATTTTCGCCATTCGCGAAAATCCTCGAGCAGCGCCGAGATCTTATCCGGCGTCGCCTTGATGCCGGCATTGCGCTCGATGCGGAATGTGCCGGGTTTGGTGGCTGCGTAAACAAGCAGCGCCACGACAATCAACGCGATGATCAGCAGGATGGTGGTGAGCATGGCCGATTCTCCTTGTGGTCGGCGACGATCTTCGACTTTAACGCGCGGAGCGCCATTTCTGCACGTGGTGATGACGAGACCGCGCCACCGCGCCGTGCAACAGCACGAGCAATGGCTGCGTCAGGAGCAAAACACCGGCGAAATGCAGGGCAATCGATAAGGTGGCCATGTCCATCACTCCCGAAGCACGGACGACGTCATGTCCGCTATGCCTCTAGGACGGATGGCGCGACGGTCTGCCGACAGGCCGAGATAAAATAATCGGCGAGCCTCGAAGGCGCACTACTTCCAGTTCTTCGGCTCAACCTCGAACGGGTTCTCCGCGATGATGTTGCGGTCGACTTTTTCGATGTCGCGCAAGCCGCAGAACGCCATGGTGATGTCCATCTCGTTGCGGATGATGCGCAGCGCCTCGGTCACGCCCGCCTCGCCGCCGGCGCCCAGCCCATAGAGCATGGCGCGGCCGATATAGGTGCCCCGGGCGCCGAGCGCGCGCGCCTTCAGCACGTCCTGGCCGGAGCGGATGCCGCCGTCCATATGCACCTCGATCTTGTCGCCCACCTCGCGCACGATTTTGGGCAGCATCGAGATCGACGACATGCGCGCCGTCGAGCTGGCGGCCGCCATGGTTCGACACGATGATCGCGTCAGCGCCGCTCGCCGCGGCAGTCGCCGCATCCTCTTCGTCCAAATGCCCTTCAGGATCAGCTTGCCGCCCCAGCGATCCTTGATGCGCTTGACGGCATCCCAATCCAGCGCCGGATCGAACTGCTCGGCGGTCCATTTGTGGAGTTCGCGCATATTGTCGGCGCCCTTGGCGTGACCGACGATGTTGCGGAAAGTGCGCCGCTTGGTCTGCGACATGCCCCAGATCCAGCGCGGCTTGGTCGCCAGATTGAGCAAGGTCGATGGCGTCAATTTTGGCGGCGCGGTCAGCCCGTTCTTCAGATCCTTGTGGCGCTGGCCGAGGATTTGCAGGTCCAGCGTCAGCACCAGCGCCGAACAGCCCGCCTTCTTCGCCCGGTCGATCAGCCCATTGGAAAATTCCTGGTCGCGCATGACATAGAGCTGAAACCAGAAGGGGGAATTCGTGTTCTCCGCAATGTCCTCGATGGAGCAGATCGACATCGTCGACAGCGTGAACGGAATGCCGGCCTTCTCCGCCGCCTTTGCAGCCAGAATTTCTCCGTCAGCATGCTGCATGCCGGTCAGTCCTGTCGGCGCGATCGCTACCGGCATCGACACCGGAATGCCGACCATCGTCGAGGCTAAAGTGCGGTCGCGCATGTCGACGGCCACGCGCTGCCTTAGCTTGATCTTCTGAAAATCCGCTTCGTTCGCCCGATAGGTGCTTTCGGTCCACGAACCCGAATCCGCATAGTCGTAAAACATGCGCGGTACGCGCCGCTTGGCGAGCGCTTGCAGGTCGGCAATGGAGGTCATGGGGCGGGGCATCAAGCAGCTTTCCGTGGCTGGAACGATCGACCGCGCATAGCGCATTTTGGCCGAGCGGCGAACTGTTTTTTATGGAGAGGAGACAGGTAGGGAATCGACCGTCCCAATCTGTGGGCTGTCGCGCTGGCTTGGCTTGCGGTACTTTTCCAGCCATGAAACTGCGCCAGGACATCAGGTTCTGCACATCCGACGATGGCACCCGTATTGCGGTCGCGTCCTGCGGAAAGGGGCCGGTCATCCTGCGCGCGGCGCATTGGCTGAGCCACGTCGACTACGATCTCGAAAGCCCCGTCTGGCATCCTTGGCTCGAGGCGATGTCCGCCCGCAACCGGTTTGTCCGATACGATCCGCGCGGATGCGGCCTGTCGGACCGCCATGTTGCGGATCTTTCCATCGATGCCTGGCACACTGACCTTGAAGCCGTTGCGGCGACGATCGAGGAACCGCGATTCGTGCTTCTCGGCCTATCGCAGGGCGGCGCGCTCGCGATCGTCTATGCGCTGGCGCACCCGGAACGGGTGTCGCATCTCGTGCTTCTGAACGCCTACGGTCAAGGCGGCAGGGTTCGCGCACGCAATGACACCGAGCGGTTGGAGGCCGAGACCCTGGTCAATTTTGTCCGTATCGGCTGGGGGCGCGACAATGCCGCGTTCTGCCAATTCTTCACCAATCTGTTCATTCCGGAGGGAACCCCGGAGCAGCATCGGTGGTGGGGCGATCTTGAACGGATGACCGCGACGCCAGACGTCGCCGCTCATCTACTTTCGGAAATGCAGGGCATCGACGTGCTTCATCTCGCCGAAAAGCTTCGGGTGCCGACCCTCATCGCACATTGCCGTGACGACATGCGCGTGCCCTTCGACGAAGGATGCAGGCTGGCGGCGGCAATTCCGGGTGCGCGCTTCGTGCCGCTCGACAGCAAGAACCATGTGCTTTTGCCGGACGAACCGGCTTGGGATGCATTCCACGCCGAACTGGCCGCCTTCTTAGGCGAGGACAAACCCAACTCGTCGCTGGCAATGCCCAAGGCAGGACTGACGCCTGCCGAGACGGCGCTCCTGGAACTCATCGCGCAGGGACTGGACAATCGCACGATCGCGCAGCGGCTCGGGAAGAGCGCAAAGACGGTGCGCAACCAGCTGTCGGTGATCTTCAGCAAACTCGGCGTCCACACCCGATCCGAAGCGATCGTCGCGATCCTGTCTGGACAGGAGTAGTTTCGGCCGACAGCTTTGGGGCAGATGTCCCTCGAAATGTTTCCCGATTTCGTGGCCGTCGCACGGGACAAGCGCATCATGCCCATTCGGGCTTTCACGCTCATCTTCGGATCTATGGCGCGACATGGTGTCGGCCGGTCTGGAGGAAGCGAGATGGGACAACTCAACGAAACTGCTCTCAATGAACTGGTGGGCCGTGTGCTTGGCGACCTTGGCGGCGCTGTCAGCGTGCCGCTGGTCCGCATCGGCGATACATTGGGGTTGTACAAGGCGCTCAAGGAAATCGGGCCGGCGACGGCGGATGAACTTGCCGCCACAACAGGTTGCGCTTCCCGCTACGTGCGCGAATGGCTCGCGGCGCAAACGGCCTCGGGTTATATCCAGCATGCGCAAGGCAAGTTCTCGCTGACCCCGGAACAGGCGTACATCTTTGCCGAGCCTGACAGCCCCGTGAACCTGATCGGCGCGTTCGACACGGCCGCTGCGATGGTCGAAAATCAGTCAAAGGTTCAGTCGGCGTTCAAGACCGGCCGAGGCGTTGCCTGGGGCGAGCAGGCTGGTTGCATGTTCTGCGCCGTGGCGCGGCTTTTCCGCCCTGGCTACGTGAATGCTCTCGTGCAGGACTGGCTGCCGTCGCTTGACGGCGTCGTCGACACGTTGAAGGCTGGCGCCTCGGTGGCGGACATTGGATGCGGACACGGCCTGTCGACGATCCTGATGGCGCAGGCTTTCCCGAAATCACGCTTCGTCGGCTACGATTTTCACGCGGCTTCGATTGCCGCCGCCACCGCACATGCGCGCGCACACGGCGTGACCAACGTGCAATTCGAGGTCGGCCGGGCGCAGGATTTCCCCGGACGGGACTTTGACCTCATCACCTGCTTCGACTGCCTGCATGATATGGGCGACCCGGAGGCCGCGGCGGCACATATCCGAAGCGCCCTTGAAGAAAGGCGGCACCTGGATGATTGTCGAACCCATGGCAGGCGACACGCTGGACGACAACGTCAATCCGGTCGGGCGGCTCTACTATTCGGCTTCGACGATGATCTGTGTTCCGACATCGCTGGCGCAGGAAAAGGGACTGGCGCTCGGCGCTCAAGCCGGAGAGAAACGGCTGACCGAGGTGATCCGATCGGGCGGTTTTTCACGCGTCCGCCGTGCCGCGCAGACGCCGCTCAACATGGTGCTGCAAGCGACCTGAAAGGTCCGGTGAGCGGCCTCAACTTCTGGCCGGCACGCCTTCCGCATGCCGGCGCACCATTTCGGCGATCCAGGCCGGCGCGTAAGGTGATGTACAACCCGGCGAAGCGGGATAGTCGATCAGCACCTTGAGCCGTTCGCCGATCGCGATGGCCCGCTTGCGGTGTTGTGGATGATGAATGCCAATCTCGGCAAGGCAGTGGTTCATTGGCCACTGCTTCTGCTGCGGCGCCTGTTTCATTTCGCGCTCGATCTGATCGAGTAATGCTTTGAGGTCGAGGCCGGCCGCGTTCTTGACGACGCGGTCGGTCGTCAGGCTCCAGCCGGCGCGACCGATGAGGTTGTCGGCGTCTTTCCAGCGCAGGCGCAACTCCTCTGCGTGGCGTCCGGGCTTCACCACGTTGACAATCAGCCAATCGACAAGTTTGGGCGAGCGAATGTCGCGGATCATGGCATCAAGCTCATCCGCCGTAAACGCCTTCGGCTTGCATACCAAGGTCGCGAGGAGACGGGCAGCGGTGCCGCCGCTTGCCCAGAGCTGAAGCGCCAGTTCGTGCTGCGTCTTGATCCGCTTGGCGAGCGCGCGAAGATGGGACAGGTTCACCCCGTGGTCGTCGCCATTGCGCTCGTTGCTCTGGCGCATCTTTGGATCTTCCAAGGTGGCCAGTTCGCGCATGACGTCGTCGATGGTCGGGTTTGCTGTCATCGCCGCGCTCCTCTGCTCAATCGGGTTCGTGGACCAAAGCCTGTCGCCTTGGCGTGTGCTATCCGTCCTTGCCGAAAGCCGGCGGGAAGTTCAGCACCAATGCGCGCGCACGACAACCACAGGATGACGCAACGAGAATGAAACTGCTCTTCAGCCGTAATCCCAATCCGCGCCTTGCAGTCGCGACAGCGCGTTATCTCAATGCTCAGGTCGAATTCGAATTCGCCGCGCCTTTTGCTCCGGGGCAGGCCGAGCGCTATCGCCCGCTCAACCCCAACCTGACCTTGCCGATCCTGATGGGGCCGGACAAGGCCCTCTGGGAGGCCGATGCCATAGCCTGCAGGCTCTCGCGCGACTGCAGTTCCGATTTCTGGCGCAGCGGCGACGACGAGCCGGAGATGATCCGCTGGCTGAGCTGGGGCAAGGAAAATTTCGTCAGAGCCTGCGACATCGTCGGGTTTCGAACGAGCCACCAAACAACGGTACGGGCTCGGTCCGATCAATCAGGACAGGGTCGAAGAGGGTCTTGATCTGTTTCGCACGTCGGCCGCGCTGCTCGATGCCGAATTGTCCGGGCAGGGAGTGGCTGTTGGGAGGCTCGATCTCCTATGCCGACTTCCGCATGGCGAGTTTTCTGCCGTTCAACGACATCGCCCGATGCCGCTCGACGACTATCCGTCGGTCGTCCGCTGGTATCGCCGGCTCGAAGCGATCGAGGCCTGGCGCGATCCGTTCAAGGGGCTGGACGCACCGGAACTGCCACCTGTCCCTGACAATATCTAGCCAGTTCCTGGGCACCGGGCGAACCAGCAATCTGCCGAGGTCTTGCAGGGTGCCGGAACCGCTTCAGATTGTGCTGGACTCGCGCCTTTAACTTGACTAGCAAGCTCCAGAAATCGGCGCATGACGCGCCGAGCATGCGTCACGTGGGGAAGACATCCATGTTCAGCCGCCTTGGGATGCCCGCAGCGTTTGCCTTGTCCATAGTGTTTGCTTTGCCGGCGACGGTGCATGCCGAGAGTTCGTTTCGTCGACCATCGCGGCAAGAAAATCGTGTTTGCGAATCCGCCGCAGCGGGTCGTCACCATCGTTCGGTCGGCCCCGATCATTTATCGGGCGATCGACGAGAAGGCGAACAATGTCGCCGGCATGAACAAGGATTCGCTGGTCCGCTATTTCACCTCTGGCATCTACGCCGAGATGCTGCCGGAAATGAGCAAGATCGATGCCGGCGCGGCGCAGGAGGGCTTCGTGCCGAACGTCGAGGCGATCCTCGCGCAGAAGCCGGATGCGGTGATCCAGTGGACGCACGACGAAAAGCTGATCGAGCCGCTGGAGCGCGTGGGGCTGACCGTCGTCGGCTGGCAGTGCTGCACCGAGCAGGACCGGCTCGATTATCTGACGCTCACCGGATACATGACCGGCCGCAACGACCGCGCGCAGGCGATCCTGAAGGCGCAGGCCGACACCTTGAAGACGCTTGGCGGGAAGGTCGGCAAGCTTGAGGCGCGCCCAACCGTGCTTCACATCGACAAGGTTGCCGACCAGATCCAGGTCATCGCAAACGGTTCGCAGGATCTTTCGCTGAGCGGCGTGACGAATCCGGCGGCCGACAACAGCGGCGAATGGTGGCGCACCGTCGATTTCGAGCAGCTGCTGGTCTGGAACCCGGACATCATCGTCATCCCGGCTTATGCGACGGACCTCAATCCCAAGGACTTCTTCGACAATGCGCTCCTCGCCAATCTGAAGGCGGTCAAGGAAAAGCGTGTCTACAAACAGCCGGTGTTCGCCCGCACGCCCGATGCCCCGGAAATTTTCCTGACCTCGGCCTGGCTTGCGGCGATCGCGCATGGCGCCGATGTTGCGCCGGATTTCCGCAAGCAAATCCGCGACACCTACAAGCTGATCTATGGCGCCGAGCTGACGGACGGCCAGCTGAAAGCCATTCTTGAGTCCGAGGCGAACGCGCCGACAACCAAATATGTCGAGCTTTTCGGTTAAGAACCTGGCGCAAACAACGGGGAATGGGAGCATTCGGCTGAGGCTGTCTGCGGTCCCGCTCCAGCCGGTCTTGGTCCTCGTCCTGGTCGCCAGCATCCTCTATTCGGTGACGATCGGGCGGTATGACCTGTCGATCCGGGACGTCGCCCATATCCTGATCGACAATGTGCATCCCTTGGTCACTCCCTATTGGGACCCTGTGCATGAAGTCGTTGTCGAACAGGTTCGCCTGCCGCGCATCATGGTGGCGGTCGTTATCGGTTTCGGCCTGTCGGTTTCCGGCGCCGCGCTGCAGGGGCTTTTCCGTAACCCGCTGGTCGATCCTGGCATCATCGGCGTCACGTCCGGCGCTGGCTTCGGCGGCACGCTAGCCATTCTGCTCGGCCTGCAAGGTTATCTGCTGCTCGGCCTGGCCTTTGTCTTCGGCCTGGGCAGCATCCTGCTCGTCAAGTTGTTATCGACCGTGCGCGGGCGCACCAGCATGCTCACCTTGGTGCTGGCGGGGGTTGTCATATCCGCCTTCTTCGCGGCTGCGATCTCGATCGCAAAGCTGCTGGCCGATCCGTTCCAGAAACTGCCCGCCATTACCTACTGGCTGATGGGCAGCATCGCCTCGAGCAACTACGTCGATCTTCTGCTGGTCAGCGCGGCGGTGGTGCCATCCGCCGTTGCGATCTATCTGCTGCGCTTTCAGATCAACATCATGTCGCTCGGCGAGGAAAAGGCGCGCGCGCTCGGAACCAATGTCGTGCTCGTGCAATGGATCGTCCTGCTCACCTCGGCGCTCATTTCGGCAGGCGTGGTGGCGACATCAGGCATCATCGGATGGGTCGGACTTGTCATCCCGCACATCGCGCGCGGGCTGGTCGGGGCCGATCATCAGCGGCTGCTGCCGGTGTCCGGCACGCTTGGCGCGATCTACTTGCTGACGGTGGACAATCTGGCGCGCACGGTGTCGACCGCCGAAATCCCGCTCGGCATCATCACGGCCTTGATCGGCGTTCCCATATTTGCCGTCATTTTGCGCCGGTTGCATACCAAGGGGGGCTGGGCTGGTGATTGAGGCGAGCGACCTGACCGTCGAACGTGGCGGGACGACGATCCTGCGCAACTATAGCCTGCGGCTGGAGCGAGGGCGGATTCTGGCGGTTCTCGGCGCCAACGGCGTCGGCAAGACCACCCTCATCAACACCCTCGTCGGCCTGCTCAAGCCCAGATCGGGGCGCCTTGCCGTTCACGGGCGGATTGGCTTCGTGCCGCAGCTCTTCGAGGTGCCGTTCTCCTATTCCGCCCTTGACATCGCGCTGATGGGCAGGGCTCGCCACGTCGGCCTGTTCGGCGCTCCCGGCAGGAAGGACTATGCGATTGTACGCCGCTGTTTTCAGCTGCTCGGCATCGAGGCGCTGGAGCCACAGGCCTTTAACACGCTGAGCGGCGGCCAGCGGCAACTCGTGATGATCGCGCAGGCGTTGGCGTCGGAATGCGAGCTGCTTATCCTCGACGAGCCCTGCGCCGCGCTCGATTACAAGAATCAGGACAAGGTGCTCAATCTGCTGGCAGAGCTGCGCCAGCATCATGGCATGACGATCGTCTTTTCCACGCACATGCCACAACACGCGGTCGAGATCGCCACCGACGTCCTGCTGATGATCGATAGGAGCAACTACGTCAGCGGGTCGACGGAAGAGGCGCTCAGCGCAGAGAACCTGTCAGCGCTCTATGATCTTCCGATCGCGCGGGCAGATCTTGCCGGCTTGGCCAAATACACTTTCGCGCCCGTATTCCGCCAGGACGCCTTCCATGGCTGATGCGGTGCGGCCACCACGCGGCATCGCCTATGTCCACTGGGGCAACAGCTGGCAGCTCAGAAGCTACCAGGATTTTCGCCACTATCTCGACGCGCTCATCTACATCCACGATCTGCCGCAGGTAGACCTGTCTGCGTTTGCCGCCGTGGTCATGCCCGACGCAATGGATGCGGCCGCGCCGCAACCTTATGCGACGCCAGCTCAACGCCTATCTTCAGGGCGGCGGCTTTCTGGTCGTCTTCTTGCAGGGCCATGCCGACTGGCTCGACATGCCTGGATTGACCTGGACGCCGGGAAACTGCCGCGACTGGTTATGGTGGACCAAGGGCGCGAAGCTCGAAATCCAGCTCTCGCAACCGCACCATTCGATCACAGAAAGCATGCCGCTCTCGGCGATGAGCTGGCATTGGGGAGGCTCCTACAACATTCCGGAAGGCGCCCGTTCCATCGTCGAGATAGAGGATGGCGGCGGCAGCCTGTTTCTCGATTTTCCCTCACTGCCCGGCGGCGGGCGGCTGCTGCTCGCGACGCTCGACCCGCATTCCCACAATGGCCAGCGTTTCATGCCGGCCACCACGCGTTTTCTCCAGCTATTCTATCCTTGGCTGAACCGCGAACTTGGGCATCGAGCGGCCGGCGCGAAACCGTTTCACCTATCTTCAGTGTTCGCACCAGCCGTCCGAATGGCATCCCGCGTGGATCGAAAAAAGCCTTGCGGCGGCCGGCTTTCAGACCCGGTTTGCTCCCCTTTACGAACTCGGTCCCGACCTGCTGGACAGCACCGACTGCCTCTACATTCCAAGCAGCCATGACGAGCTATTCCTGAAGCGCCGCGCAGACGACCTCATTGCCTTCCTCGAACACGGCGGAAATCTGATCGTCTGCGCGGAGCCCTGTCAGCCCTGGTTGCCCTTCCTGTCGCCGTTTCACGCCGTGCCGTCCCGGCCTTTCTCGAATATCAAGGTTCGGGTGCGCGACGATCGGTTCGGCATCTTCTCCGGCCTCGGCGAGGGTTTTGACGGCTGGGAAGGCATTTTCGGGCAATATGCTCGGGGGTGGACCGATCCGCCACCCGGCGCGATCTGGTTGACCGACGTCGGTTCGAATGCCGACCCCAAGCCGGCGGACTGGATCTGGCAATACCCGACCACAACCGGGCGAGGCGGATATGTCTTCATGCACAATGGCGACAACATGACCCGCTATCCCGACCGTGGACCGAACAAGGAAATGCTGGTCGCCAACGTCGCCGTGGCGCTGAGAAAGCTGTCTCTCGGCGAGCTGCTGTTCTAGGGCGCACGTCGAGTTTTGACCCGTCGGGCAGCAAGCGAGAACATCACATGCCGTCATCGTGCAGTCGACGCCAATTCATGCCACAACCGTCGGTGGTAAAATGGAGAGGGCTCATCATGTATTACGTCCTGGTGACGGCACTGATGGTCGTCTTGCCGATCTTTTCGATCGCTGGGGAGTGGCTGGCAACGCCGGACGCCAGCCTGATCCTGCTCATCGGCAAATGGTTCGTCTTCTGGGTGGTGGGTGTGCGGCTGTTCACCGCCGGGATCAAACAAATCCTTCAGCCGGAGTTCACCGCCAAAACAATCTTCGAGATAGAAGATCCCGGCGCGACGAAGGTTGTGTCCGAGCTTGGCATCGCCAATTTCGCCATGGGATTACTCGGGCTGGCCAGCCTCTACTTTTCAAGCTGGACCATGCCGGCTGCGGTGGCCGGGGTGATCTTCTATGGTTTCGCCGGCATCCGCCATCTCGGCAACCAAAAGCGCAATTCGATCGAGAATGTTGCCACCGCCACCGATCTCTGGGCGGCCCTTGTACTTGCCGTCTTCATCGGCGGCAGCCTGATCGCGTGAAGCAACAGGGTCGCCAATCCAACGCTCTATCCACCCGAAAACTCCAAACAGTTCGAAGAACTTCTTGAAAGTCTCCGGCCGCCTCCTCTGCTACCCAGACGTGTTTGCCGCCTGACGGGGTGTCGGCGGAGGGAGGATCAAGTGGAAAAACTATTCAAGCTCTCTGAGCATGGCACAAGCGTGCGCACGGAAGTGCTCGCCGGCCTCACGACATTCTTGACGATGTCGTACATCATCTTCGTCAATCCTGAAATCCTGTCGACCACCGGCATGGACCGCGGCTCTGTGTTCGTCGCCACCTGTCTGGCCGCCGCGCTCGGCTCGGCGGTCATGGGGCTGGTCGCCAACTGGCCGATCGGCATGGCGCCCGGCATGGGCCTCAATGCGTTCTTCGCCTTCACGGTGGTCGCCGCACTCGGCTTCACCTGGCAGCAGGCGCTGGGCGCGGTGTTCATCTCCGGCGTCATCTTCTTCCTGCTCACCGTCACCGGCGTGCGCAGTTGGCTGGTCGCCGGCATTCCGCATTCGCTACGATCTGCGATCGCGGCCGGTATCGGGCTTTTCCTGGCGATCATCGCCTTGAAGAACGCCGGCATCGTCGTCGACAATCCGGCGACGTTGATCGGCCTCGGCCCGCTGCACAACACCGGCACGCTGCTCTCGATCCTCGGCTTCTTCATCATCGCAGCACTCGATGTGATGAAGGTGCGCGGCGCGATCCTGATCGGCATTCTGGTGGTCACCGTGCTGTCGATGATCTTCGGCATCAGCCAGTTCACCGGCGTCGTCTCCATGCCGCCGTCGATCGCGCCGACCTTCCTGCAGCTCGATATCGCCGGCATTCTGCATGCCGGCATCATCCAGGTCATCCTGGTGTTCGTGCTGGTCGAAGTGTTCGACGCCACCGGCACGCTGATCGGCGTCGCCAAGCGCGCCAAGCTGATCGAGGAAGGCAAGCCGAACAATCTGGGCAAGGCGCTGTTCGCCGACTCGCGCCGCCATTCTCGCCGGCTCGCTGATCGGCACCTCGTCGCACCACCGCCTATGTCGAAAGCGCCTCCGGCGTGCAGGCGGGCGGGCGCACGGGCCTCACCGCGCTCACCATCGCGGTGCTGTTCCTGCCGGCGCTGTTCTTCTCGCCGCTGGCGGGCGCCGTGCCGGCCTATGCGACGGCGCCTGCGCTGCTCTACGTCGCCGGCCTGATGATGCGCGAACTGGTCGAGATCGACTGGGAAGACGTCACCGAGGCGACACCGGCAGCGCTTACCGCGATCGTGATGCCGTTCACCTATTCGATCGCCAACGGTCTGGCCTTCGGCTTCATCTCCTATGTGGTGTTGAAGGTCGCGACCGGCCGCTGGCAGCAGATCCATGCCGCGACCTGGCTGGTGTCGATCCTCTTCATCATCCGCTTCGCCTTCTTCGCGGAGTGAGGTCAGGCTGCGGCCGCTTCGGTTTCGCGGCGGCCGCGGTCCTTCATCAAGATCAAAAGCATCGCGCCGATATTGATCAGGTTCCAGGCGATGCCGTTCAGGAACGCGGCGGCATAGGACCCGGTCCAGTCGTAAATGACCCCGGTCACCCAGCCGCCGACGGCCATGCCGATGACGGTCGCCATCATCACCAGGCCTATACGTCTGCCGGCTTCAGCAGCCGGCAGATATTCCCGCACGATGATGGCGTAGCAGGGAACGATGCCGCCCTGGCTCAGTCCGAACACCAGCGACACGACATAGAGGGATGCCAACCCATCGAAGGGGATGTAGGCGGCCAGCGCCAATATCTGTCCGATGGAGCCGATCAGCAGCGTACGGATGCCGCCGATCCTGTCGGCAATGAAGCCGGAAGCCAGCCGGCTGACCACGCCGCCCGCCAGCATGATCGACAGCATCTCGGAGCCCCTGGCCAGACCGTAGCCGAGGTCCATGCAGTAGGCGACGATGTGCACCTGCGGCATCGACATCGCCATGCAGCAGCCGAAGCCGGCGATCACCAGCAAAAGCTGCAACTGGCGCGGCGTCAGCGGCAGGCTGCGCTGGCGGGCCGCTTGCGACTGTTCGGTGATCGCCGTCGCGGTCGATGCGCCGTCGCAAGAGGAGGATCAGCGGGATCATGGTGATGAGACAGAAACGCCGATGCCCGCATAGGTCGCGCGCCAGCCGTAGTGCTCAAGCAAATAGGGCGATATCCCGGGCCAGAAAGCACCAGACAAATAGTTGCCAGCCGCAGCGGTCGAAACCGCTATGCCACGCCGTTTGCGGAACCAGTGCGAAATGTCGGCGATCAGCGGCCCGAACATGGCCGACGATCCAAGACCGACCAGCACCCCCTGGGCCAGCGCGAATTGCCACAACGACGTCGACAGCGATGCAAGGATCAGCCCGGCGCTGAGGGCAAGCGTCGCGGCGAGCGCCGGGATCCAGTAGCCGACGCGATCGATCGTGCGTCCGATATAGACGTTGCCGAACGCGAAACCCAGCATGGTCGCGGTGAAGGGCAGGGAGGCCGAACCACGATCGATGCCGAACTCTGCCTGCACGGCCGGCATGACGACAATCACCACCCAGGTGCCGACGCAGCCGATCGTGGCCAGCAACACGGAGATGGCGAGACGGGTCCAGGCGTAGGAGCTGTCTATGTCGGAAGCGGTGGCAGGCGTCGTCATCGCTGCACCATGGAATTGTGCCAGCCGATCCCGACAGCGCCAGTTCCATACAAAGGTGAAGCCACGAATCCCAAGATCAAACCGCCAGTGCGCTCAGCGAAGCGCGCAGGCGCGGCGTCGCGAAGTCGAACAGCGCCCGCACCTTGTGCGGCGGCATGCGTCCTGCGGAACGCACCAGGTGGACAGGGGAGGATGGCGGCGCGAAGTCGTGGAGTACTGTCCGAAGTCTGCCCTCGCGCAGGGCGGTGGCCACTTGGTACGACAGCACACGCGTCAACCCGAGCCCGGCGACTGCGGCATCGATGGCGGCTTCCGCGGTGTTGACTGTGAGGCGCGACCGAATGGGCACGATGGTTCCCGGCTTGCCGTCGCCAAACCGCCAGCCGTCGGCCATCGCCATGCCCTCGAAGGTGATGCAGTCATGATCCACCAGGTCGATTGGATTTTTCGGCACCCCTCGCGCGGTGAGATAGTCGGGGCTGCCGCAGACCACACGACTCACTTCACCAAGTTTGATGGCGATCAGGCTGCTATGCGGCAGCGCGCCGATGCGCACCGCGACATCGACGTGATCCTCGTCGAAGCTGACAATCTTGTCATTGAGCGCCAGATTAACGGTGACTTCGGGATAGGCCTTCAGGAACTCCACAATGACCGGCACGACATGAAGCCGGCCGAAAACGAGCGGCGCGGTGACGGTGAGCTGGCCGCGTGGGGCCGCATATTCGCCGGCGGCGATCCGTTCCGCCTCGCCGACCTCGGCGAGTATGCGTCGCGCTGCCTCGACATAGTCCCGCCCGATATCAGTCAATTCGATGCGGCGGCTTGTGCGGTTGAGCAGCCGGGCCCCAAGATGATTTTCGAGATCGGCGACGCGCCGGCTGACCGTCGCGACCGGCAACCCCAGCCGCCGCGACGCGGCCGAAAAACCGCGGCTCTCGACGACGCTCACAAGCACGCGCATAGCATCAAAGCGGTCCATCAATCATTCCAGAATTTGAGACGATGGTTTGCACATGTAACAGATTTCGCAAATTTTCGGGATGATTTATTGGTTGCTGCGAAAGGAGGCGATCATGGATTCGCTGCTACACCCCTCGTCGGACATCGCTTTCACGCCGTCCGTTAAGACAATCCAGACCCGCCGCGGCTCTCGCCAGGGCTATGCCGCCATGGAGGCACGTGGCGGCTGGAATACGGCGATTACGCCGGATCTGGCCCAATTCATCGCGCAACAGCGCAGTGTGTTTCCTCGCAACCGCCAGTGCCGGCGGCCAACCCTATATCCAGCACCGTGGCGGGCCGCCCGGCTTCCTGCACGTGCTTGATGAAAAGACGATCGCCTTCGCCGACTTTGCTGGCAACCGGCAATATTTGACCACCGGGAACCTGTCAGAGAATCCGAAGGCTTATCTCTTCCTGATCGACTACATGAACCGCCGGCGTGTAAAGCTTTGGGGCACCGCACGCGTGGTCGAGGGTGACACCGGAGCTGCAGGCGCGGCTCATGCCGGAGGGTTATAAGGCGCGGCCCGAACAGGTGATCCTGTTTACCTTGGACGCCTGGGATACGAACTGTCCGCAGCACATCCCACAGCGTTTCGAGGCGGAGGATGTGGCCGCGGCGCTGAGCGCGCGGGATGGTCGGATCGCCGAACTTGAAGCCGAGCTTGCTGCCTTGAAGGCTTCGTCCAGCAGTTTAGGGTGAACGCCGCTTCGGCGCGGAGACCCCTATGACACGCAGCGAACGTGAAAAGATGCAGGCTGGCGAATGGTACAGCTGTGTCGATGCGGAACTCGATGCGTTGCGGGCGCAAGCATTGGCGTCGGTCCACGAGCACAATACGCTTGCTCCGGCTGAGCGCGGCGATATCGGACCCAAGTTGCGATCGCTGATCCGCGGCGGCGACGGCTCGCGTATCGAAGCGCCTTTCCACTGCCCTTATGGCTTCAATATCCACTTCGAAGGCCGCGTCTTTCTCAACGCCGGCTGTGTGATCCTCGACACCGCGCCGGTGCGCATTGGCGATGGCACGTTGATCGGACCTGCCGTGCAGATCTATTGCGCCGAGCATCATAAGGATCCGGTACTACGGGGGCAGGGGCTTGAGATCGCGCGGCCAGTCACGATAGGCCGCGATGTCTGGATTGGCGGCGGCGCGATCATCCTCGGCGGCGTGACGATCGGTGACCGTGCCGTGGTGGGCGCAGGATCGGTGGTGACGAAGGATGTGCCGGCGGGCGCGACGGTAGTGGGCAACCCGGCGCGACTGCGAGAATGACGCAGCCGCCTCAGGAAGACTGATTTTCCCGCCGTTGAGAACAACCGCAACGATCTCATTCCGGCCGAAAGAATAGCAATTTTCCCCAAGTGCCCCAGCAGGCAACACTGTTAGGTGCGGGCTATCGGAACAGTTGGGGGAAGACAATGAACGCGACCGACGCCTATCTGGCTTCATCGAAAGCCATGGATGATGTGCGCAGGCTGAATGCACGCTTCATCGAAAACTTCGTGACGAATGACGTCGCGTCGCATGACGCGTTGCTGCATCCGAAATTCATCGGCGTTCAAAGCGATGGAACGCGGATTGGCCGCGCATCCTACCTGAAAAAATGGGAAGACGGCTTCGATCCGGATGTCATCGTCTACTGGGACGTCCGCGACGAACTGATCACCATCATCGGCAATGTTGCGCTTGTCCGCTCCACCAACAGGCACGTCATCCGCCATGCCGGCCGCGACGACATCGGCATGACGACCTACACCGACACGTATCTCTACGAGGATGGCGCCTGGAAATGCATCCAGGCGCAGTTAACACCCATTGCGGCCGGTAAGGAGCCCGCGGATGAGACGATCGTCAACGTGTATCTCAAGGGTGTTCGTCAGGAAGTGAAAAGGCCGAGAACGGTTGCCGAGGCCGTCTAAAACAGCCCCTCGATCTCGCCCCGCTCATTCAAGAAAATCTTCTCGCTCGACGGTGTTTTCGGCAGTCCGGGCATGGTCATGATCTCGCCGCAGATCGCGACAACGAAGCCCGCGCCGGCCGAGAGCCGCACTTCGCGTACCGGCACGACATGGCCGCTCGGCGCGCCGCGCAGGTTCGGGTCGGTCGAGAACGAATACTGCGTCTTGGCCATGCAGACCGGCAGATTGCCGTAGCCGGCGGCTTCCCACTGGTGCAACTGGTCGCGCACCGCCTTGTCGGCGATCGCCTCCGAGCCGCGATAAATGCGCTTCACGATCGTGTCGATCTTGTCGAACAGCTTCATCTCGTCCGGATAGATCGGCGAGAATTGCGACGCGCCGCTTTCGGCCAGCTGCGCGACGCGTGTCGCCAGGGCTTCGATGCCGGCCGAACCCTTGGCCCAGTGATGGCAGACGATCGCCTCGGCGCCGAGCCCGGCCACAAACGCCTTCATCGCATCGATCTCGGCGTCGGTGTCTGAGGTGAAGTGGTTGATCGCCACCACCGCCGGCACGCCGAATTGTCGGACATTTTCGATGTGGCGGCCGAGATTGGCGCAGCCCTTTTTGACCGCCGCGACGTTCTCCTTGCCGAGCTCTTCCTTCTTCACGCCGCCGTTCATCTTCATCGCACGCACCGTCGCGACGATGACGGCGGCGGCCGGTTTCAGCCCCGCCTTGCGGCATTTGATGTCGAAGAATTTTTCCGCGCCCAGATCGGCGCCGAAACCGGCTTCGGTCACGACATAGTCGGCCAGTTTCAGCGCGGTCGTCGTCGCGACCACCGAGTTGCAGCCATGCGCGATGTTGGCGAACGGCCCGCCATGCACAAAGGCCGGGTTGTTCTCCAGCGTCTGCACGAGGTTGGGCTGCATGGCGTCCTTCAGCAGCACGGCCATCGCGCCGTCGGCCTTCAGGTCGCGGGCATAGACCGGGCTTTTGTCGCGGCGGTAGGCGACGATGATGTCGCCCAGGCGCTTTTCCAGGTCCTTCAGGTCGGTGGCGAGGCAGAGGATCGCCATCACCTCGGAAGCCACGGTGATGTCGAATCCGGCCTCGCGCGGAAAGCCGTTGGCGACGCCGCCCAGCGACGCGATGATCTCGCGCAGCGCCCGGTCGTTCATGTCCATCACGCGCCGCCACACCACGCGGCGGGTGTCGATGCCGAGTTCGTTGCCCCAATAGATGTGGTTGTCGATCAGCGCCGACAGCAGGTTGTGCGCGGTGGTGATGGCGTGGAAGTCGCCGGTGAAATGGAGGTTCATGTCCTCCATCGGCACGATCTGCGCGTAGCCGCCGCCGGCCGCACCGCCCTTCACGCCGAAGTTTGGCCCGAGCGACGCCTCGCGGATGCAGACGATCGCCTTCTTGCCGATGCGGTTCAGGCCGTCGCCGAGACCGACGGTCGTCGTCGTCTTGCCCTCGCCGGCCGGCGTCGGATTGATCGCGGTGACGAGGATCAGCTTGCCGTCCTTGTTCTTCCGAACCGACTTGATGAACTCGGCCGAGATCTTTGCCTTGTCGTGGCCGTAGGGGAGCAGATCCTTTTCAGGGATGCCGAGCTTCTTGCCGATCTCCATGATCGGCTTTTTGTTCGCGGCGCGCGCGATCTCGATGTCGGATTTATGTTCGGCCATGTTCCCCCCGGGGCTATTCTGATGCTGCTTTGCTTGGGCCGCAGTCAAGCGCAAGGCGGGTTGCCGAAGCAACCCCCATGCGACATGCGATGGCGCAAACTCGATATTACGACCTAGCGTGGCCGGCTCGATCAACTACCGGTCCAGCACCGCCCGCATCTCGACCAGATTGGTGCGCACGCGCAGCAGGTAGAAGCCCATCGTGGTCAGGTGCGACGGCATGATCCAGCCGTCCTCGCGGCCGTTGGAGATGATCAGCGGCTGGATGCGAAGCACGGCCTTGAACTGTGCGTCGAGCTGATCCCAGAGCGGACCGAGGCCGCGGTTCTCGATGACCGCGGCGAAGTCATGCCGCGTTGCCTGCAAGATGCCGTAGTAGCCATAGAGCTGGCCGTAGGCGAACCAGAAGCGGTCGTCGGCGCGCGGATCGAACCAGCCGGCGTTGTTGGTCTGCGATTGGCGGCTGATGATGTCCGAGGTCGAGCCGATGTCGCTGGCGATGCGGTCGACGAACCGCTCCAGATTGTCGGCGCGCGCGTTGAACACGACTTCGCATTTCAGCAGCCGGTCATTGAAGGCCCGGAGCGAGGTGATGCCGGTGCGATAGAAGCTCGGGCTCGGCGTCTTCGGGCCGAACGGCCGCAAGCCGAAATACCAGGTCTCCTCGTCGAACTCGACGGCGCCGCGCGCATCCTGCAGGTTCTGGTCGATCTGGCTGGTGCCGCGCACGCGGCCGAGCGTGTCGACCAGCTCGACTGCAGTACGGCGGATGCCCTGATGCATGCCGCGCTGGAACGCCGCCTTGTTGTCGAACCAGGGCGTGTGGTCCCAATCGATGCCGAACAGGCCCATCTTGTAGAGCGATGATGGAGGAAATCCAGGCGTTCTGGTTGACGTTGAAGTCGATCAGATCGGCAGTGACCTGCACGATTGCCGAGGTGCGTGCAGGTCTTGACCTGACCCTCCGACCCTTCATCCGTCACCTGTTCGCCGGCGATTGCGGCGGCGCGAAAGTGTAGGCCTCGGCATAGGCGGGATTGAAGTTGGTCCAGATCTGCGTGTTCCAGAAGAACATCGCATAGAGCGCGACGAGGCCGACGAGGAAGGCGCCGACGACCAGTTTCAGGATCCAGCCGCGATGGGGGTACCAGCTGGCCCAGCCACAGGAAGGGCCACAGGATCGCCCCGATCACCAGTCCGATGCCGCGCCCGATCCATTGAAAGACCCGGACGAAGAAATTGACGATCGGTTCCACCATCTGTGGTCTTCCCCCAATGGATCGCGGTCAGTCGATCAGGCCGTAGAGCCGCGCGCGGAACGCAGCCTTGTCTTCCAGATATGTGCTTTTCAAGCGTCGCCACAACATCTTGTCGCGCCATCTCCGACAGCTCTTCGTAGTCGCGGTAGAAGCCCTGCTTGTTGAAGACGTAGCGCGAGACGAAGTCGAACGGCACGAAATCGGAGATCAGCCGGTTGACCAGCCAGGCGTCGGGATGGTCCGGCTTGCCGCGCACGACAAGGAAGCGATGCTGCGGGAAGACGTCTTCGAGCCGTAGCTGGCCGAGCTGCGCGACCTCGCGTTTGGCGGCGTTCAGGAACGGGAACGTGCCGTCCTGCTTGATGAGGTCGACATTGTTGTGGATCCAGCTTTGCAGCCACACCTTGTCGGTCTTCGACATGTCGCGCTTCGGCTCGGCGCGGTAGATCAGGGCGCGCACGGCCATCTCGGCGCGGTGTTCGAGATAGCCTGACTTCTCGATCCACGAGGCGCGCGGCAGTTCCAGCCGGCCTGTGCCGGCGAGGAAACGGAACACGCGGTCTGCATCGCCGATCGACAGATAGCTCACCTGCCATGGCCGCGAGCGCTTGAAGCCTGGCGAGGCAGGGTCGCCGATGACGGTCGTCATGTCCTTGTCGATGAAGACATAGAGCCCGCCGAAATGGCTGGTCCAGAAGGCGTTGTGGCGGAAGATCACCTGGTCCGGCACCAGCGCGTTTTCGCGGATGTCGCCGCAGACCTTTGCCAGCTCCACCATCTTGTTCAGCATGGTGTCGTCGCGCCAGGCGTTCGGCTCCTGCTTCAGCCGGTCGATCAGCTTGCCGAGTTCGGCCGCCTTGCCCAGCACGTCCTCGGCCGACAGCACCTTGAACTCGACCTGGTTGATCGAGAGCAGATCCTCGATCGACTCGACCTTCTGCACCGAGTCCTCGATCTCGCCGTAGATCACATCCTTGATCGTCAGCGCGTTGATGGCGCGCTGGTTCTTCGTCATGAACTCGTAGATCAACTGTCCGGTGTTGGAGAACGCCGTGTGCACGACCGGCAGGTCGATCTGCGCCGGGGTCAGGATGATGAAGCGGCGGTTCACCTCGTTGGGGTCGAGATAATGCTTGTCCTTCAGCTCGTCGGCGACCTGCGGCGAGAAGCCGGTGCGGTCGATCTCGAATTTCTTCAGCTTGGTGGGTTTCAGACCGAATGCTTCCAGCGCCTTGTTGTAGCGGGCAATCAGATGCGGCTCGTCGACCGGCAGAAGCCGGCCGTAGATGAGTTGGTTGTCGCGGAGGAGGTCTGTCATCGTTACCCTCCCCCTTGTGGGGAGGTTCGACGCGAAGCGTCGGGGTGGGGGTTCAGCAATTTGGCGCGACGGGGCACGTCTACCCCCACCCCGGCCAGCGTTGCAGGCCACCCTCCCCACAAGGGGAGAGGGAAGGCGCGCTGCCTCACGCATTCCAGAACCCCTTCTTCTTCAACTCCTCCATCTCGCGTGCCGCCCGCTCGCGCAGCCGCGCATCCCGCAGCAGCTTCTGCACGGCCGAGTCGTCGGCGCGGTCGGAGTAGCGGAATTCGCTAGTCGGCGTAGCGGTTGATCTCCTGCATGACCATTTCCATGTCGAACGGCCCGCGCAGTTCCTCCACCATCGCCTTCTTCTCATCGTAGGGCTTGTGCATGAAGGTTTCCGGCTTCTCGAACCAGTCGTCCGGCAGCTCGATATCCATGGCGCGCATCTTGATCGCGTCGGTGACGTTCTTGATCGCCCGGCCGGTGAAGCGCGGCTCGGCCTCCTTGATCAGGTGCAGATATTCGCCGACATCGGCCATCGTCTTCGGCGCGCCGTTCTCCTTCATGAAGCGCTCGTAGACCTTCATCAGGCCGTCTTCATGCGGCTTGGAATGGCTCTCATAGGCGGTGTCGACGGCGCGCTTGATCTCCTGCGCGGCGTAGAGATCATGATCGCCCAGCTCGATCTTGTGGTTCTTGCCGGCGAGCAGCACGAAGATGTCGATGTAGTCTTCCTTGGTCTGCGGACCGTCGACCAGCCAGCGGGCGCCGGCGCGCTGGCGCAGCGCGTCGTCGACGTTTTCGGGATAGTTGGAGAACATGCCGAACGAGCAGTTGCCGCGCACCACCGTCATGGTGCCGGAAAACGCCGCCATCAGCACGCCGGTGATCTCGTGCTGGCCGGCCGAAGCGCGGTCGTCGGAGCGTTTGGCCGCCACCTGGTCGATGTCGTCGACCGTGCCGAAGCCGATCATGCGCGGGTTCAGCACATTGTCGATGAAGGCCTTGCAGTTCTGGCCGGATTTGCCCTGGTAGGACGAGATCTGCTCGACGCCGAAATTCTCGTAGTGGAAGGGGTAGCCGGCGACCTGGCAGTAGCCGTTGACCAGACCGGCGATCATCTGGATCAGCGTCGTCTTGCCGGTGCCCGGCGCGCCGTCGCCGATGAAGGTGAACAGGAAACCGCCGAGCTCGACGAACGGGTTCATCTGCTTGTCGAAATCGTAGGCCATCAGCATCTTGGCCAGCTTCACCGACTGGTATTTCGCGATGTGGTTGCCGACGACCTCTTCCGGCTTCTTGAAGGTCATTTCCAGCGGCTTCGACTTCTTGCCGGGCGCGACGTCGAAGCCGTCGATGGTGAAGTCGTCCGTCTCGATGCGGATATGCGCGTTCTCGAATGTGCCCAGCCCGTCGAAGCGGCTCTTGCGGGTCAGCAGACCGTCGATGGCGACGCGCGCGAACGTGTCGGCGCGCGGCGACAGATCGGCATCGTCCTTGGCGCCGGAGATCGCGTCGGTCAGGCCGGCGATGAGCGATTTCAGCGCGTCCTGCGCCGTGTCGAACAGATAGTTCGGCTCGGCAACATCGTTCGGCGCTTCGCCGTCGCTGTCGATCAGCTGCGAGAGATAGGAGGCGAAGGCGAATGCGGCGATATAGGCCGAGGCGTTGAGCAGCTTCTTGAAGCGCGTGGCGTCGTCGCCTTCCAGCGGCGCGCTTGGCATTCTTCGACTGCAAGCTTTCAAGGTCGTTGCCTCTGGCGAACACATCGGCGACCGCCAGCGCGACCGCCAGGCCGCGCCGGGCGCGATAGAGCAGCGTGTGCTGGCCGATGCCCATCAACTGGTCGTCGGGCTTGACCGACTGCACGGCCTTGGTGAGCTCGACTTCGTTGGTCTTGGAGAGCCAGCCTGTCGCGACTGGCGATACGAAGCGGCGGCCGGTGCCGGCGAGCGCGGTGCTCGACTGGCCCGAGGCGAGCCTCCATCACCACGACGCGGGTGATCATCGACTGCGCTGTCGCGCGGTGCTTTTCGATATCGGCTTCGGCGATGGTGGTCAGGCCGGTGTCCATTCAGTTCTCCGCCTCAAGCTCGATAAGTATCAAACATCCTGAAATCACCTGTCCCTTGGACAGAATGTGCACCTTGTAGCCCGCAAAAATCTTCTGCGCCTCGCCGTCGGCGTACAGCGCCTGATAGGCCTCGTGCGGGATCAGCGCATGCTTCTCATAGGCCGACACGCCCTGGCGCGCGGCCTCCAGATCGTCGGTATTGATGTAGAACTCCTGGCGTCGTCCTTCTCGCTCGACCACAGGCCCTTGTGGCCTGGCTTTTCGGCCTTCGAGTAGACCTCCTGGATGGTCCAGGTCAGCAGCCAGGCATTCTCCGGCTTGCGCACCTTTGACAGCACTTCCGAGACCGTCGAATTGTTTTCCGTCACCCCGGACGAATAGAAGGGTCCCAGCACGACGCGTCGCAATTGCTTCGGGATGGAGTGTTGCGAAATCCTTGTCCATGTTGGTGGCGATGGTCGCGGGCGAGAGCGTGTAGGCTGAGTTCTTCTCGGTGAAAGCGTCGAACTCGATGCGCCAGCGCGGGGTTCAGCAGGCCATCGACGGGCAGGGGAATGTTCACCTTCTCATTCAGCTTGCCGCCGTCGGTCGACCAACTGGCTGATGATTCCTCGGGGGAGTCCTCGACCGTCGCCATATAGATCAGCGGCAGGTTGGCGCTGCCGTCGAATCTCGCCCAATGGACGAGATAATAGGGCCGCCCGGTGTTCGGGTTGACCGAAACCTTGGCCGTCTGCGCCAGCATGAACGGGCCGAACACATTGCCGTTGCGGACTTCCTCCAGATAGAGCCGCTCGGCCATCGAGCTCTGCAGCGCCTCGGGAAATTCCTTGTGGCGCAGGATGAAGTCGGCCATTTCGTCGCGCAGTTCGTCGGCCTGCGGGATTTTTGCAAGCCGCTCTTCGGCCTGGCGGCGGTCGTTTTCCAGTTCGAGCACGTGCTGGAAGACCGGAAAGCCACTCTCGGCGCGCGAGATATTGAACTTCTCCATGAAGCCCAGGCGGTTGCGCCAGCAGAGAAAAGACTTCTCCAGCCGGTCGATATATTCGGCTGCAATCTTGGCGACGATGCCGTGCCGATAGAGCGGCGACCGGTCGTCGCGCATGAAGATTTCCAACCCGTCCAGCGCGGCGGCGATGGTGGTGAAATACTGGACGGCTGGATCGGTGGCGGGGGTCATGGATGCGCGAACCGACCATCCGGCTCTGCCGGACATTCTCAAGGGGGGATCGATAGCGCGTTGCACCAGCCGATCTCCCCCTGAGGGGAGATGTCCCGGCAGGACAGAGTGGTCATGCAGCTCGAGATGGCTGACGCCTTATCAAGCCGACACGTAGTCCGACGAATTGTGCTTCCTCAGCACTTCCTCGAAGCGCCGCGCAAAGGCATCGTCGGCGAGCTTCTTGCGGCGCTGGATGTCGGCGGTCGCCACCATGTTCTTCTCGTGCATTTCGAGCAGATCGCCAATGTGCTTCTGGGACGCCGCGCCGATGCCGGCCATCGTCTCTTCGGCCGTGTTGTCGACTTTGGAGCCCAGCGTGTTGATCTTGTGCGCGACGTCCTGTTGCGCCGCGGTCTTCAACGAATCCTCCAGCGCCTTGTAGAGCACGATGCGCTGTTCGGTATCGATGGTCAGCTTGTTGATCAGCGTCGATCTGCGCCGCGATCTGGTTGTTCAGCGAGTCGACAAAGGTCTGGAACATCGAGGTGTAGCGCTCGAGCGTCTGGCTCTCGGCCAGCAGCTCCTGCTCCTTGGCCTGCTTCTCGTTGTACTCGGTGGCGAGCTTCGAACGCTCGCCTTCAAGCTCGGCGCGCTCCTTCTGGCTGGTCGAGGCGGAGATCTTGTTTTCGATGTCGAGCAGCAGCGGGTTCAGTTCCTCGATGCGCTTCTGGACGGCGGTCAGATTGTCCATCGTCACCTTGCGGCGCTCGATCACCTGGCCGAGGCTCGCCTCGGAGGTCTTGTAGCGCGCGTCGAGGACGCCTCTTCTGCGCCTTCAGGATGCCGACGATGGTGTCGGACTTCGACCAGCAACTCCTGCAGATTGCCGGCCAGCGACATGTTGCGGACGCGTTCGGTGCGCATGCGCTGCTTGGATTCGTCGGAGAAGATGCCGACAAAGGTTTCCCAGCCGGTGAAACTCTTCATGTTCTCGAATTCGGTGCCGAAGACGTTGGTCGCGTCCTCAAGGCCGATGATCAGGTCGGCAATGTTGCCTTCCATGACCTTCTGCTGCTTGAGCACGTCGTCGATGCGGGCGTTCTCGATGTCGAAATCGGCCGAGCCGATCTTCTCGTCGGTCTTGGCGATCTGATCCAGAACCTTGCCGGACTGCTCGATCTTGGAGCGCATCTGCTCGACGACCTGCTTGGTCTGTTCGATCTGCGCGTCGAAGTTTTGCAGTTCAGCCATCGGCGTTCCTCCTCGGGTAACGGGCTCGTGTGCGGCGGAATATAGGGGGGGCTCTTATCGATTGAAAGACGAGGGCGGGCAAAATTCATTGGTCGTCGAGCGGGCCGAGGTTTACAATTCGGCTGCGACCAGCTCCCGGCATGGCGGCTTTTGATGCCGGCGTCAATTCGCGGCAAGCATTTCGCCAGCGACGGCGCTCCTATCCAACAAGCAGTACCGAGAACATTGTCATCGCCGGCCAACTGCTGGCGACCGTTAACTTGAATACAAAAGTCATAATTAACTTAAAGAATATCTATTCTTTGCTTACATCCAAGTGGTTGTGAGTTAACGTGTTTTTTCATGTATATCTTTTCTATATTCGAAATTTCATTGTTTGATTTGCTGTGTTATAAATACAAGTCTTCAGAGGGAGATTTGATATGGCAGGTCCAAATTTAAGGCAGCGTATTGGTCATGGTTTTGTAAGTCGTCAGGCACTTGCCGAAAGTGCTGCGATAGAATTGCGTGAATCGTCTGATAAGAAATTCATTCAGAGCGCGAGCACTGCGAAGGCGTTTCTACCGTTATCGGCAAAGGCATCGTCGCTCAAGCTTGTCGATGACAACGTTTCCGGGGCAAAAGGCTCCGGTTTCTTTGATTTCATGTTTCCGAAATTGAAGAACAAGCCACTGGTGGCCAGCGATGCCGACCTCGCCGATTTGGCAAAGGCCATGATCGATACCGCGCCCCCAAACAGCAACAACGAAACCATTCCGGCCGGCTTCACCTATCTTGGCCAGTTCGTCGACCATGACATCACACTTGACCTGACGCCGCTCAGCGACGCCCAGAACGATCCGGAAATGACCAAGAATTTCCGCACGCCCGGGTTGGATCTCGACTCGGTTTATGGTGCGGGTCCCGGTCCATACCGTTTCCTGTTCGCACGGGCACAGGATGCGAACGGCAACACGGTCGATACGCCGAAGCTCCTGATCGGCACAGCGGAGGAATTGCCGGCGCTGCAAGGGCAGCCAAATATCCCCAATCTACCCAACGATCTGCCGCGCAACATCGAGGGCGTGGCGCTGATAGGCGATCACCGTAACGACGAGAACCTGCTGGTGGCGCAGATCCATCTCGCCTTCCTGAAATTCCACAATGCCGTGATCGATCATCTCTCTGCCGCCAACACGCCGTCGGACAAGCTCTTTGCCGAAGCGTCGAAGATGGTGCGCTGGCACTATCAGTGGATCGTGCTGCACGATTGGGTCGGCCGGCTTGTCGAGCCTGGGCCTTATCCAGAAGACGCTCAAGAACGGCCGCAAATTCTACCGCTTCAAGACCAAACCTTTCATGCCATGGGAGTTTTCAGGCGCCGCCTATCGCCTCGGGCACTCCATGGTGCGCCAAGGCTACAACCACAACCGCCTGTTCCGATTTCCACAGCCGCGCATCGCGCCAGGCACATTCAACTTTTTCTTCCGATTCACCAATTTGTCGGGGACGGTCAGCTCGGGCATCCCGGGTCAAGGCACATTCCCGAGCAATTGGGTCGTGGATTGGCGGCGCTATTTCCAACTGCCCGCGCCGCCGGCTATCAAGGCCGAGTTCAACCACTCGCGCAGACTTGACCCCTTCCTGGCGGAAGAGCTGCACAAGCTGCCCGGAGCGCCTGTCGGCTCGCCGGAAGCCAGCCTTGCCTTCCGCAATCTGAAGCGCGGCGTGCGCATCGGCCTGCCGTCCGGCCAGGCGATTGCCAAGGAAATGCTCAAGGAAGACAATTTTACCCCGTTGACGGAGGCACAACTCACCTCGGGAACGGACGGAGCGGAGCTCAAGCGCCTCAAGATGGAGAAGGCGACACCGCTCTGGTATTACATCCTCAAGGAAGCAGAGGTCCTGGGCAATGCCGAGCGGCTGGGACCAGTCGGCTCGCGCATCATAGCCGAGGTGTTCATCGGCCTGTTGCAGGGCGATGAAGGATCGTTCCTGGGGCAGAAGAACTGGAAGCCGACACTGCCGTCGACCGAGCCTGGCAAATTCACCATGGCTGACATGCTGATGTTTGTCGCCAAGGCGCAAGGCGGCGATCCGCAGAAGGAACTCAATCCCGTCGGCGACTAAGCAATCCGGCATGGGCGGGAGCTTGATTGGCGGGGCATTGTTGCCCCGCCTTTCCTGTTTCGGATAAGACGTTGATCGTTCGCCTGCTGCGCGCTGAACCGCTTACCGCCGCACAAACCCGACAAAATCCTCCGGCTCCGTCCGGCCCATCTCTTCCTCCCAATGTTTGCGGCAGAGCGAGAAGTAGGCCTCCTTGCCGATGGCGACCTGTTCGCCCTGCCTGGCCACCTTGCCGTCCGGCCCGAGCCGCACGACCATCGTCGCCTTGCGGCCGCAGCGGCAGACGGTGCGCACCTCGCGCAACTCGTCGGCGATGGCGAGCAAGGCGCGCGACCCTGAAAACAAATTGCCCTGGAAATCGGTTCGCAAGCCATAGCAGAGCACGGGAATGCCCAGCCGGTCGGCTACTCGGCCAAGCTGCCAGGCCTGTTCGTCCTCCAGGAACTGCGCTTCGTCGACGAAGACGGCATGGACGGTCGTGTGCTCGTGATGTTCGGCGACGCGGGCAAAGAGATCGTCGCCGTTGCGGAACATGTCCGCCTCCGCCTCCAGCCCGATGCGCGAGGAGATGTAGCCGCGTTCGTCCTTGCGATAATGCCCCGCGACGAACAACATCGTCGTCATGCCGCGCTCGCGATAATTGTACGCGGCCTGCAGCAGCATGGTCGTCTTGCCGGCGTCCATCGCCGCGTAGTGGAAATAGAGTTTTGCCATCAACGCTTTCTACCGGCAGTCGATGCACTCGGCGAGGTGGCGTCGCGTACATCCACCGAAATCGGTCGGGCGGACGTGCGGTGTCGCTAAGAGCATAGTCAACGCCGCACCGAAGCCATGGCAGCCGGCTTGCAACGCGCCACAAAATGGTGTTTGGCTCGGCCTGAGAGGGATCATAACAAAACCCCCGGCTGAAACCTTGGGGAACTCGTGGGAGAAAGTCGCATGTCGCGCATGAAGATATTTGCCGCCGCATTGGGTCTGACGACCGTGCTGGCGTCCACGGCGGCCTTTGCCGCCGATCCGGAGAGCTGCAAGAAAGTTCGGCTTTCGGATGTCGGCTGGACCGACATCCAGGCCACCACCGGCGTTGCTTACACGTTGCTGACTGCGCTCGGCTATGAGCCGGAAGTTATCCAGCTTTCGGTGCCGGTCACCTATGCCTCGCTGAAGAACAACGACCTTGACGTCTTCCTCGGCAACTGGATGCCGTCGATGACCGCCGACATCAAGGATTACAGCGCCGATGGTTCGGTTGAGACCATCAGCCAGAATCTCGACGGCGCAGGCTATGGCCTGGTCGTGCCGACCTACATGGCCGATGCCGGCGTCAAGACCCTGGCCGACCTCGCCAAGCCGGAAATCAAGGAAAAGCTCGACGGCAAGGTCTACGGCATCGAGGCCGGCAATGACGGCAACCGCATCATCCTCGACATGATCGCGAAGCCGGACAGCGGTCTCGCGGGCTACGAACTGGTCGAGTCTTCGGAAGCCGGCATGCTGACGCAGGCCGAGTCGACGATGAAGGACAATGCGTGGATCGTCTTCCTCGGCTGGACCCCGCATCCGGTGATGGGCGAGATGAAGATCAGCTATCTCGACGGCATGGGAGACTCCGGTTTCGGCGCTGCCACCGTGCACACCAATGTGCGCAAGGGCTACGTCACCGAGTGCCCGAACGTCGGAACCTTCATCAAGAACCTGAAGTTCGACCTGTCGATGGAAAACACGATGATGGACGCCATCCTCAAGGGCGGCAATGCCAATGACGTCGCCAAGGAATGGCTGAAGGCAAATCCAGGCGCCGTGACCCCGTGGCTGAACGGCGTCACGACCCTCGACGGCGGTGACGCTGCGGCGGCCGTCAAGGCGGCGTTGGAAGGCTGATGCAATCGGCTAACAAATATTGAGACAAAAGGGCAGTCCTTAGGGCTGCCCTTTTTTGTTTGCTGTGACAGTATGACCGCCAAAGGCGGGGGCCGGTTGGAAGAGGGGACAATGGATCCAATTTCGAGTTTCTTGGCGAGCGTGAAGATTCCCATCGGCAGATGGGGAAAGGCGTTCTTCGACTTTCTGACCGACAATTTCGATTTCGTGTTGCGCGGTTTTTCCGGCGGCATGAATTTCGTGCTGGACGGTCTGGTCGATCTTCTGCTGCTGTTGCCGCCTGTACTCGTCGTCGTGCTCGTCGCGCTGCTCGCCTACTATCTGCAGAAATCGAAGGCGCTCGCCATCGGTGTCGCGCTCGGGCTGCTGTTCATCATCAACCAGGGGCTCTGGAAGCAGACGGTCGAGACGCTGGTTCTGGTCGTCGCGGCGTCGGCCGCCTCGATGGCCATCGGCGTGCCGCTTGGGCATATGGGCGGCGCACAAGCCGAAGGTCTATCGGATCATGCTGCCGGTCCTCGACCTGATGCAGACGCTGCCGACCTTCGTCTACCTCATCCCGGTGCTGACGCTGTTCGGCCTTGGCAACGCGCCCGGCCTGATCGTCACGATCATCTTCGTCATCCCGACGGCCGTGCGCCTCACCCATCTCGGCATGATATCGATCCCGAAGGCGATCATCGAGGCGGGCGAAGCTTTCGGCGCCACGAAACGCCAACTGCTTGTGGAAGGTCGAATTGCCGGCGGCCTTGCCCACCATCATGGCTGGCCTGACGCAGTGCATCATGCTCTCGCTGTCGATGGTGGTGTTCGCCGCGCTGATCGGCGCCGGCGGCCTCGGCACTGAAATCAACCGCGCGCTCGGTTCGCGGCGCATCGACCTCGGCCTCGAGGCCGGCCTCGCGATCGTGGTGCTCGCCATCGTGCTGGACCGCATGACCCGCATCGCCGTGGGAGGCAAGAAATGAACGTCGCCGTCGATTTCAAGAATGTCGACATCATTTTCGGCAAGGAAACCGCGCAATGCGCTGGCGATGGCTGAAAAAGGCGCTTCCCGCAATGAAATCCTGGAGAAGACAGGCGCGGTGCTTGGTTGTGCGGGCGCCAATCTCACCGTGCTGGAGGGCGAGATTTCAGTGCTGATGGGCCTTTCCGGTTCCGGCAAGTCGACGCTGCTGCGCGCCGTCAATCGCCTGAACACCGTCACGCGCGGCAACATCCTCGTGCATGACGGCGAAAAGACGGTGGATGTCGCCACTTGCGACGAAGCGACCTTGCGCAAGATCCGTCAGAAGCAGGTCGCGATGGTGTTCCAGCAGTTCGGCCTGCTGCCGTGGCGCACGGTCGAGGAAAATGTCGGCCTTGGTTTGGAACTGGCCGGTGTTCCCGACGCCGAACGCAAGGCGCGTGTCCACGCGCAGCTGAAGCTTGTCGGCCTTGATCAATGGGCGCGCAAATATGGCCATGAACTCTCCGGCGGCATGCAGCAACGCGTCGGCTTGGCGCGCGCCTTCGCCACCGAAGCGCCGATCCTGCTCATGGACGAGCCGTTCTCCGCGCTCGACCCGCTGATCCGCACAAAGCTTCAGGACGAGCTTCTCGATCTCCAGGCAAAGCTGAAGAAGACCATCATCTTCGTCAGTCACGATCTCGAAGAGGCGCTGAAGATCGGCAGCCACATCACCATCATGGAAGGCGGCCGCATCGTCCAGACCGGCAAGCCGGAGGACATCGTGTTGCGGCCCGCGAACGACTATGTGCGCGACTTCATCGCCAATGTGAACCCGCTCTCGGTGCTGACCGCCTGGAATGTGATGCGTTCCAAACATGAACTGGAATCCGCCGGGCGCGGTTGGACGTGGCTCGACCGCCGCAAGACAACCCGCTTCAAGGTGGACAAGGACGGCCTCGTTGCGGCCGCCGAACGTGATGGCAAGCCGGCGGTGTGGGTGTCATGCGCTGATGTCGACAAGCAGCATGAAGAGACAGGGCAGGTCTTCTGGGCAACCCCTGGAACGTCGCTCAAGACGGTGATGCTGGCCATGCACCGCTCCAACACCGCGCCCGTGGCCTTGTTCGACGATGCGTCGCGCTTCGTGGGGGCCATCGGTGTGCGCGATGTCTTGCAGGCTGTGCTGCGGCGATAGAGACAGCAGGCCGTCTGCATGTGGAGACGCGCCGTTGAGGCGGCCGAGTAGCTGATGCTGGCCCCCAAGCGGGGAGCGTGTAATCATCGCGGTCATGACTGCGTTTCTGTATTCCGGCCCTGCCGATGCGAAGTGGACACTTCTGCTGGCGCACGGCGCGGGCGCGCCGATGGATTCCGATTGGATGAACATGGTTGCCGCCGCGCTGGGTGAGCGGGGCGTTCACGTCGCCCGATTCGAATTCGGCTATATGGCGGCGCCGACGGCAAGGACAGCGGCCGCCGCCGTCGCCGGCCAACAAGCTGATCGGCGAATATCTGGCCGCGATTGCTGCCGTGAAAGCAACCGGCAGATTGCTCATCGGCGGCAAGTCGATGGGTGGCCGCATGGCGTCGATGATCGCCGAAAAACTCTGCCGCGAAGGCAAGATCGCCGGCCTTGTCTGCCTGGGTTATCCCTTCCACCCGCCTGGCAACCCCGAGAAACTTCGCACAGACCACCTTGAGCCGCTCACCGTTCCGACGCTTATCTGCCAGGGCGAGCGCGATCCGTTCGGAACCCGCGAAGAGGTTCAAGCCTATCCGCTGTCAAAATCGACCGAGCTCTATTGGTTGCCCGACGGGGATCACGACCTCAAGCCGCGCAAAGCGTCCGGTTTGAGCCTCGATCAAAATGTCGCGTCCGCTTGCGATAAAATCTGCTCATGGGCCGGCGAACTGCCTTGAAATTTATCTATGATCATGAGCTAAACTAGTACTAGAAGTTGTTCTAGTTTTGATTCAACCGAGCTGGCGGGAGCCAGTTTTTGGCTGAGGTGATTCCGGTTGACCCGGTAAGCACCTGATATTGCTGGAGTTCGGCAGCGCCGAGGTGGGGAGACGTCTCCCGCGCCTGGCGACGCTATGCAACCAGCCAAGCGTTGATGGGAGGTCGTTCATGTATCCAGCGTTTCGCAGCGTCGCGTTGGCAGCCCTCGTCGGATCGATGACTTTTGCGGCGCTGGCCGCAAAGACAACGCTCGTCGTGAAGTTCAAGCCCAGCGAAAGCTCGGCTGCAGTGTCGGGCTCCGTTCAAGGCTATGACATGACGACCTATCTGGTCGGCGCGAAGAAGGGGCAGGCGATGTCGGTCCAATTCGCGCCCGACAACACGAGTTGCGCATTCAATCTGGTGGCGCCCGGCGCATCGGAGGCACTGTTCAACGGCTCGATTAGCGGTGCCGAGTTCGCCGGAGCCTTGCCGAGGGATGGAACTTACAGCGCGATCGCCTATCTTACGCGCAATGCCGCCCGCCGTGGCGAGACCTGCAATTTCAAGCTGACCTTTGAGGTCAGCGGGTAGAGGTTCCAATGCCCGCTCCCGATCTTCCTGACACCATCGTCAAGCCGCGCACCAAGACCAAACCGAAGATCGAGCGGCCAAAACTCTACAAGGTCATTCTGATCAACGACGATTTCACGCCACGCGAATTCGTCGTGACGGTCCTGATGGGCGAGTTCTCGATGAGCGAGGATCAGGCGCACCGCGTGATGATCACTGCGCATCGCAAGGGTGTTTGCGTTGTGGCCGTCTTCACCAAGGATGTCGCCGAGACCAAGGCAACGCGCGCCACCGACGCCGGAAAGGCGATGGGCTTTCCACTGATGTTCACGACCGAACCGGAGGAGTGAGGAATGACGTCGCGGCAGGATGTGATCATCGTTGGTGGCGGTCCCGCCGGCATGATGACTGGCCTATTGTTGGCGCGCGCTGGGATAGAGACCCTGGTTATCGAAAAGCATGCGGACTTCCTGCGCGATTTCCGCGGCGATACGGTCCACCCGTCCACGATGGAATTTCTCCATGAACTCGGAATGCTCGAACGCTTCTTGCAGCGGCCGCATGACAAGGTTCCGGACCTGGAAGCACGCGTTGCCGGCAAGCGCCTCAAGATCGCGGATTTCTCGCATCTGCCAGTAGCAGCTCCGTTCATAGCCATGATGCCGCAGTGGGAGTTCCTGGATTTTCTACTGGATGAAGCCAAGGCGTTTCCGACGTTCAGGTTGCAGACAAATTCGGCTGCGACCGGCTTTCGCGAGCAGGGCGGGCGCGTTATCGGCGTCGATCTTGCCGATGGCCGCGCGCTTGAAGCGGACAAGCTTGTGATCGCAGCCGACGGGCGCGGCTCGATTGCTCGAAAATTACTGCCGGTGAGGACGCTGGGCGCACCCATGGATGTGCTTTGGTTCCACGTGCCCAAGACCGATGACGGTGAGAACCGGTCGACCGGCGTGTTCGAAGCGGGTCGCATCTTCGCCTTGATCGATCGAAGCACCTATTGGCAATGCGCCTATGTTTTCCCAAAGGGTGCGATGCAGAAATTGCGCGATAGAGGGCTGCCTGCACTCGTTGCCGACATCGAGAATGCCGCTCCAGACCTCGGAGCCCTGTCGGCTGTGCTTACCAGTTGGGACGATCTCAAATTGCTGTCGGTTTCGCTCGACCGGCTGGATCGCTGGCACCGGCCGGGACTGCTTGCCATTGGCGATGCAGCGCATGCCATGTCGCCGATTGGAGGCGTCGGGATAAACCTGGCGGTGCAGGATGCTGTGGCGACGGCCAACCTGCTTGCTGAGGGCCTGCGCCAGCGCCCGGATGTCGACGACCTGCTTGCGTCCGTGGAGGCTCGTCGCCTCTTTCCCACACGGGTCATCCAGCGCTTCCAGAAATTCGCCCAGGACAACATCATCGGCGCACTGCTGAAGTCCGATGCCAAGCTGGATCGTCCGCCGCTTGCGCTTCGCCTGCTCAATCGATTTCCTTGGCTTCAGCGTATTCCGGCCCGGATGCTGGGTCTCGGAGTGCGGCGCGAGCACGTGCGATCGCCGAAGGCCGCGTAGCCGCTACCGCCCCTCGCGGTACCACATCGCGCCCAACGCGAAGAGCAGCAGGGCCAGCCCAAAGAACCCGCCGAACATCGGCACGCGCGAGACTGATTTCAGCACGCTGTCGCCGGTGGTGCGCAGGCCGATCCAATCAGTGCCAGAGGCATTCGCCGAAGCCCGCACAGGCACGATATTCGGCAAGCTGAAGCTTTGGCCAGTCAGGCCAGCCGACACCAGCCGGCGTACGCTGCCACCGGAAGCATCGGTTTGCGGTTTCAGCACGGTTTCGCGTCGACACGACTTCCTGGAATTCCGGCGCGTTGACCGGGCCGACATGCGCCAGCGTCGTCAGGTCGCCATTGGCCACCTGATAAAGGCCGATTTCCTGGACCTCCGAACTGCCAGTGAAGATGCCAGGCTGCGAGGCGCCGAGCTGCATGGTCATCGCCTTGCCGGAAGGCGTGATGATCTGCGCCGGGCCGGGATTGTCGCTCATCGTCTGGCGCTGCACTTCCAGCACCATGCCGCGGCCGTTGGCGGTCAGCCGCTCTTCTTCGAGTTCCGGCTCCTTCATCAGCCAGTGCGCGAGGCGCCGGTAGAGCGAGACATGCGGGCCGCCGCCTTCAAAGCCGCGCGCCCACAGCCAGCCCTGGTCGGACAAGCAGCATGCCGACGCGGCCCTCGCCCTTGCGGTCGAGCACCAGCAGCGGCCGGTTGTCGGGGCCCTGCATCACCGACTGGCCTTCCGGCTGGTCGATGCCGATCAGGCGGAACCAGCGGCTCCAATGCGGCGGTTCGCTGTCGGAGCCTTCGAGGCCGCGCGTCACCGGATGGCGTTTGCCGGTGTCGGTCAGGCGCGGATAAAACGCCTGCTCGATGACGTCGCCGGTCGGCAGCGCGGGCAGGGCCGACATCAGCGGCGTCTGCGAAATCGAATTGTTGCCGGCATATTCGGGACCGGCCGCGATCAGCAGCGCGCCGCCCTTTTCGACATATTCGGCGATGTAGTCGTAATAGAGGATCGGCAGCACGTCGCGGTGCTGGTAGCGGTCGAAGATGATCAGGTCGAAATCGTTGATCTTTTCGACGAACAGTTCGCGCGTCGGAAAGGCGATCAGCGACAGTTCGTTGATCGGCGTGCCATCCTGCTTTTCCGGCGGCCGCAGAATGGTGAAATGGACGAGGTCGACAGACGCGTCGGACTTTAGCAGGTTGCGCCAGGTGCGTTCGCCGGCATGCGGTTCGCCGGACACCAGCAACACGCGCAGGTTTTCGCGGATGCCGTCCACCAGCGCGATGGCGCGGTTGTTGGTGTCGGTCAATTCGCCGTCGACGCGATCGATCTGCAGTTCGACGATGTTGCGGCCGGCGTTCGGCACCACGATCTGCAAAGGCGTTTCCTGGCCGATGAAGGCGCGCTGCACCGAGCGTTGCTCGCCATTGATCGACAGGCGGACCTCGACCGGGCCGCGGTCATTGCCGGTTGCCAGCACGCGGTAGGTCAGGTCGAGCGGCTTGCCGACAATGCCGAAGCGCGGCGCTTTCTCGAAACGGATGCGCCGGTCGCGTTCGCCTTCCTCGCCGGTGATCAGCGCATGGATCGGCGCGCCGATGGCGGCAGCGCCCGCCGGCACATCGTGCACCTGGCCGTCGGTCACGAGAACCGCGCCGCCTATGCGCGACGGCGGCACGTCGCGGAAGGCGCTGTCCAGCGCACCGAACAGACGCGTCTCCGTGCGCTCGTCCGCCGCGCCGGATTTGCCTGCCTCGACAACCCGCACATCGAATTGCTTGAAGCGGGCAAGGCGTTCCTGCAAGCCAGCCAGCGCGTCGTTTGTCTGCTTGGCGCGTTCGCCGATGTCCTGGCTTTGGCTGCGGTCGACGACCAGCGCCACGACGCTCTTCAGCGGCTCGCGATCTTCGTCAAGCAGCACCGGATTGAACAACGCCAAGGCAAGGGCGGCAAAGGCCGCCAGGCGCAGCCAGGCGCCGCGCTGACGCAGGAAAACGCCGGCAATGCCGAAGATCAGCGCAAGCGCGAACATCGCCGCGAGAATCGGCCAGGCGAAGAAGGGTTCGAAGGCGAGGGACCAGTTCATTGCCCGAGCCTTTCCAGCAGGGCCGGCACGTGCACCTGGTCCGACTTGTAATTGCCGGTGAGCATGTACATGACGATGTTGATGCCGCTGCGATAGGCGTAGATCCGCTGCATCGGGTCGCCTGGCACGGTGGGCAACATGGGTTCGCCGCTCTCGTCGACCGCCCAGGCCCCGGCCAGATCGTTCGCCGTGATCATGATCGGCGTGACGCCGTCGCCGGTGCGCACCGGCCGCGTGCCGTCATTGGTGGCGTCAACCGATGCCTCGACCCACAGCGGCGAGCCGGTGAAGCGGCCGGGAAAATCGCGCAGGATGAAGAAGGCCTTCGTCAGCACGTGGTCTTCCGGCACCGGCTCGAGCGGCGGCACGTTCATGTTGTCGAGAATATCGCGCAGGCGTTGCGTGGCCGGGCTCGCCGAGGCGTCCAGCGTCGTCGCGTACTGGTCGCGGGTGTCGAACAGCACGGTGCCGCCCTGTTTCATATAGGCATCGACACGGGCGATAGCGGCCTGCGACGGCATTGCCGCATCCGGGTCGATCGGCCAGTAGATGATCGGATAGAACGACAGCTCGTCCTTGGTGAGGTCGACACCGGCGGGTTCGCCCGGCTCGAGCGCCGTTTTCTCGATCAGAAAGCGCGTCAGGCCTGTCAGTCCGGCACGGCTGATCGCATCGACCGACGAATCGCCTGTCAGCACGTAAGCCAGCCGTGTCATGGAAATTGCATCGATCGCTTCGGCATCGCCGGGCTTTTGATCCTGTGCCAAGGCAGGCGCGGTCAGGATGATCGCCCCGCCAAGAACCGCCAGGGCAATCATGGCGGATGTAGCACCGGCTGTTGCTGTGCGGCGCAGACGTCGTGCGAACTGGCCGCCCATCCAGAACACGGCCAGCGTATCAAGCACCATCAGCACCAGAGCGGCGATCAAGAGCGGCCCCCGCAAATCGCGCAATTCGTTAAGAGCATAACGCATCTCGGTCACCGGCGCTGCGAATTGCGGTCGTACGATTGGCGCGAACACCGCGTCCTGCCTCAAAAGATTGTGCGCCAGCAAACCATCCTCGCTGCCATAGAGGCCAGGCGGATTTTCGATCGTCACCGGCTTGGCGCCACCGCCGGCCGCGATCGGCCGTGCATCAGGTGTTGGCGGTATGAGCTGGCCGTTGGCTGCGATCATGCGATAGGGCGGCAGCGTTGCGGCACTTGCCTCGGCGTTGGTGGCGATTGCGCCCTGGTTGCGCGAGAGCTGGACGATGCGGCGCAGCATTTCGACAAAGCTGCCGGAGATCGGCAGGTTCGACCACGTGGCTTCAGGCGTCACATGGAACAGCACGACTGTTCCCTGGTCGCGCCGCGCACCGGTCACCAGCGGCGTGCCGTCGCCCAGATTGGCCCAGGTCCGCTCGGCGAGGTCCGGCGTCGGCTCAGCCAGCACCTGCCGCGACACGGTCACCTCGTTCGGCGGTGTCAGGTCGGCAAATGGTCCTGTCGGCGGGAAATCGGACACTGGCTGCGGTTGCGTCCAGGACAGCGCTCCGCCCAGCGCGCGCTCGCCGAGCCGCAGGCGCACCGGCAGCAGTTCCTCGTCATTCTCGGCGGCCGCCAGCCGCTGGCCGGCGAAGCGCACCAGCGTGCCGCCCTTCTTCACCCAATCGATCAGCTTCTGCCGCGCTTCGGCGGGGATCGTGCCGACATCCGCCATCACGATCATTGCCGGCTTCTGGTCGAGCAGTTCCGGGATGGCGATGCCGAGATCCGGATTGTTCGAGGCGACGAGATCAGCGAAGGGCTCGAGCGCATGGCGGATATAATAGAGCGGCGACAGCAGCGGCTGCGCCTGGTCGGCTTCCGATTGCGACAGCAGCCCGACGCGGCGGCGCTTCGAGCTGTCGTCCAGCACGCGGATGGCGCTGGCCTGCGCCTGGCCGTCGATCGAGATCGAGGAGAAATCATTGCGCAGTTCGAAGGGCACGGCCATCGCCGCCGTGCCGATTGTCTCGCCCGGCCCGAAGGTGATCGCGGCATCCGCGATGCGCCGGCCCTTGTCGTCGAACGCGCCGGCCAGCACCTGCTCAGGCGCGGGGTTGCGGCGCGCGAACGGCCCGCAACGCAAACCCGTCGATCTGGTTCTCCGCCGCCGCGAGGCCGATATTGCTCAGCCGTTCCGGGGCGATCCAGACGTAGTTGGCCGCGCCCGCGCCGAGGATCGAGCGGAAGGCGGCCTCGTCGCCGTCCTGCGCCATGCCATCGACCAGCAACGCGACTGTCGCGCCAGGCAGCGTCTGCAACACGCCGGCGGTGCGCGCCAGCACGCCTTGGCGGTCGACCGGGATCGGCCGTGGTTCTGCCGCGCGCAGCCGGTCGCGCGCCGCCTGTGCATCGAAGGGGCCAATCTCGGCGTTCGGTTTTTCGGCCGTGAAGGCGAGCACGACCGATTTGCTGCCTGCGGCCGCGTCGTTGATCAGCCGTTCGGCGGTGGCGACGCGCCGCTCCCAGTCGGACGCGCTGGCCCAGCCATTGTCGACCACCAGCGCCAGCGCCGAGCCGTCGGCGGGCAGCCGTTCGCGCGGGTTCCACACCGGTTCCGCCAGCGCGAGAATAACCAGGGCGGCCATCAAGAGGCGCAGCAGCGTCAGCCACCAAGGGCTCTGCTGCGGCGTTTCCTCGCGCTTCAGCACCCGCGCCAGGATTTTCAGCGGCGGGAAAACTTCCGTCTGCGGCTTCGGCGGCGTGAAACGCAGCAGCCACCAGATCACCGGCAGCGCCAGCAGGCCCCACAGGATGGCCGGAAAGCCGAAGGCGAGCGGCAGGAAACTCATACCCGCGCCCCCAGGACGGTGTTGCCCTCGGCGCTCAGCGCCATGTGCACCCGCACCAGCGCCTCCGAGGCCAGCCTGTCCGTATGGTTGACGGTGTAGCTCCAGCCGAGCCGTCGTGCCCACGCCGACAGCTCATGTCGTCGCGCCGAGTAGAGCGCCCGGTAATCGTCGCTCAGTTGCTCGGCGCGGCCGGCCGTCAGCTTCTCATTGGTCTCCGGATCGACGAATTCCGTTCGGCCGGTATAGGGAAACGTTTCCTCCGCCGGGTCGGCCACTTCGATCATATGCGCGCGCACGCCGTGACGCGCCAGCGCGTCGAGCCATTCCATCGTCTCCTCGGCCGGGTCGAGGAAATCCGAGACGATCACAATATCGGAAAAGCGCCGGATCATGTTGAGATCGGGCCGCATCGGCAGGCTGGTTGCGTGGCTCAGATGCGAGGCCAGGCGTTCTGCGCCATTGCGGGCGCTGAACGGGTCGGTCAGCCCCGGCCAGGCGATGCGCTCGCCGCTGCGCGACAACAGTTCGGCCAGCGCCAAGGCCAGCACCAGCGCACGCAATTCCTTGGACACCGCCGCCGTCTGCGACTTGTAGAGCATGGAGGGCGAGGGGTCCGCCCACAGCCAAACGGTGTGCGCGGCTTCCCATTCGCGCTCGCGCACATAGGTGTGGTCGTCTCGTGCGGAACGCCGCCAGTCGATGCGGCTCATCGATTCGCCGTCCGCATAGGGTCGGAACTGCCAGAAATTCTCGCCGATGCCGCGCTTGCGGCGGCCATGCCAGCCGGCAATCACCGTGTTGACGATGCGGCGCGCCTCGATCAGCAGGTCCGGCACCAGCGAAGCCCGCACGCGGCCGCGCGCCAGCGCGTCGCGTGTCGCGACGGGGGCTTGCGCTTCGCCGATATGGGCCATGCGGTCTAGACGCCTTTCACCAGCTTGGCGACCACGTCGCGCACCGACATGCCTTCCGCGCGGGCCGCGAAGGTCAGCGCCATGCGGTGCTGCAGCACGGGCTCGGCTAGCGCCTTCACATCGTCGATCGATGGCGCAAGTCGGCCTTCATAGAGCGCGCGGGCGCGGGCGCAGAGCGTCAGCGCCTGGCTGGCGCGCGGGCCAGGACCCCAGGCCACCGTCTTGTCGGTCTCGGCATTGCCTTGGCCCGGCCGCGCGGAGCGGACCAGCGACAGGATCGCCTCCACCACGCTTTCCGGCACCGGCATGCGGCGGATCAGCAATTGGATTTCCTTCAGCCGTTCCGGCGTCAGCACGTTGCGCGCCTTGGCTTCGTCGACGCCGGTCGTTTCGACGAGAATGCGGCGCTCGGCTTCCAGTTCCGGGTAGAGGATGTCGACCTGCATCAAAAAGCGGTCGAGCTGAGCCTCGGGCAGGGGATAGGTGCCTTCCTGCTCCAGCGGGTTCTGGGTCGCCAGCACGTGGAAGGGCGCCGGCAGATCATGCCGCGCGCCAGCCACCGTCACGTGATATTCCTGCATGGCCTGCAAAAGCGCCGACTGCGTGCGCGGCGAAGCGCGGTTGATCTCGTCGGCCATCAGCAATTGCGCGAAGATCGGGCCGGAAATGAAGCGGAAGGAGCGTTTTCCGTTCCGGATCCTGCTCCATCACCTCGGAGCCCAGAATATCCGACGGCATCAGGTCGGGCGTGAACTGGATGCGGCGGGAATCCATGCCCAGCACCGTGCCCAGCGTCTCCACCAGCTTGGTCTTGGCGAGGCCCGGCACGCCGACCAGCAGCGCGTGGCCACCCGAAAGCAGCGCGACCAACGTGCGTTCGACGACGCTTTCCTGGCCGAAGATCACCCGGCCCACGCCGTCGCGCACTTTCGAGATGTCGGCCAGCGCCTTTTCGGCCAGCGCGATCATCTCTTTTTCGCTGACCACCGCTTCCTTGATAATTGCACTCATGCAGAATCAATCCTTTGTGCAAAAGTCTTTGACGCAGCATGCGCCTGCTGCGGTTGAAAATGAAGGGCCGCCAAAGTCGAACTTAGAACAGCTATTTAGGCTGACAATGAGGCTAACAGTGACTATTTCGTGACTATGGCGAGTAACGAAAATGTCAGATCGGACGGTTTGCGCGAGGCTTCGGACACGGCCGGGCTCGAAGCGCTGATCTCGCGCGCTGCCCGCGCCGGCAAGGGTTTGCCGCCTGTCCACCGCTGGAATCCGGAGTTCTGCGGCGATCTCGACATGGAGATCAAGCGCGACGGCACCTGGTTCTATCTCGGCACGCCGATCGGCCGCATGCCGCTGGTGCAGCTCTTTTCGACCGTTTTGCGCAAGGACGAGGACGGCAAGACCTACCTCGTCACACCGGTGGAAAAGGTCGGCATCCGCGTCGAGGACGCTCCGTTCGTTGCCGTGGAGATGAACGCCAGCGGCAAAGGTGTGAGTCAAATCATCACCTTCCGCACCAATGTTGGCGATGTGGTTGAAGCCGGGCCGGAGCATCCGCTGCGCTTCGTCGACGAGGACGAGACCGGCGGGCTGAAGCCTTATGTGCTGGTTCGGGACCGGCTCGAGGCGCTGATCAATCGTCCGGTGATGTACGAATTGATCGAACATGGCGAAGAAATCGATGTCGACGGCACGGCGATGTTCGCCGTCCGCTCGCATGGCGAGATCTACCCGATCATGCCGGTCGACAAGCTGAAGCGGCTGAGTGCGTGATGGACACCAGCACTCAACGCTTCACCGCCGCCGATTTGCGCCGCCGCGTCGTTCGCGTCGGCGACGCGGTCGACGAGCATGGCGACTATGGCGACCACCGCTGGAATCCCGGCCATCCGCGCTTGCAAGATCTGTGGAAAATCAAGGTGCGCGATGCCGCCGTGCTGATCCCGGTCGTCGATTATCCCGACGAGGCGACGGTTATCCTGACCAAGCGCACCGAAGCCTTGCGGGCCCATTCGGGGCAGGTGGCCTTTCCCGGCGGGCGTATCGACGACACCGACCCGACCCCTGAATTCGCCGCGCAGCGCGAAACGGAGGAAGAAATCGGCATCCGCCCGGACCAGGTCGAGGTCATCGGCCGCATGCCGGATTACATCGCCGGCAGCGGTTTTCGCATCGCGCCCATCATCGGCGTCGTCCAGCCGGGCTTCGACCTCGACGTCAACGAGGACGAGGTCGAGACCGTGTTCGAGGTGCCGCTGTCGTTTCTGATGGACCCGAAGAACCACACCCGTGGCAGCCGCGAATGGAACGGGCTGGATTGGACATTCTTCGACATGCCCTATGGCGGCCAGCGCATCTGGGGCGTCACCGCCGGCATCATCCGCTCTTTCTATGAAAGGTTTTACGCGTGAGCGGCGCGACGATCGCCGGCAAGGCGCCCTGGCTTGATGATCCCGATTTGCAGACGCTCTTGAAGGTTTTGTCGGCCGACGGCGAGCAGGCGCGCATTGCCGGTGGCGCGGTGCGCAACACGCTGCTCGGCGAACCTGTCGCCGACGTCGATATCGCGACGACCAACGAGCCCGAGCAAATCATCGCGCGTGCTGGAAGCGGCCGGCTTCAAGGCCGTGCCCACCGGCATCGAACATGGCACCGATCACTGTCGTTGCCGGCGGCAAGCCCTATGAGGTCACGACGCTTCGCGCCGATGTCGAGACCGACGGCCGCCGCGCCAAGGTCGCCTTCGGCCGCGACTGGAAGGCCGACGCCGAACGGCGCGATTTCACCATCAACGCGCTCTACGCCGAGCGCCGACGGCACGATCATCGATCTCGTCGGCGGCATTGCCGATCTCGAAAGCCGCACGTTGCGCTTCATCGGCGATCCGGAGCAGCGCATCCGCGAGGACTTTCTGCGCATCCTGCGCTTTTTCCGCTTCTTTGCCTGGTATGGCTCCGGCCGGCCGGACGCCGAGGGTCTGAAAGCCTGCGCCCGGCTGAAGGACGGGCTCGATCAACTCTCGGCCGAGCGGGTCTGGTCCGAACTGAAAAAGCTGCTGTCAGCGCCCGATCCATCTCGCGCGCTGCTTTGGATGCGGCAGGCGAGCGTGCTGACGAAGGTTCTGCCCGAAAGCGAGAAATGGGGCATCGACGCCATCCATGGCCTCGTTGCTGCCGAGCGCGACCTGAAATGGTCGGTCGATCCGATGCTGCGGCTCGCGGCCATCGTGCCGCCAGATCAGGATCGCATGGCCGCGATGTCGACGCGGCTGCGGCTATCGAACGAGGAAGCCGCACGGCTGGAGAACTGGTCTGGCGCGGCACTGCCGGCTCCCGATACGACCGATCTCGCAATGCGCCAGGCGATCTACCGCGCTGAACGCCAAGGGATCGCGGATCGCCTCAAGCTGGCGTTGGCCTCAGCTCGCGCGCGAGCCGATCAACGACAACGCAGCTTTGCACGACGCCGCCGGCTACGCGCGGCTGCTCAAAATCGCAAACACTTGGGAAAAGCCGGTCTTCCCGCTCAAAGGCGCGGATATTCTCGCCACAGGCGTTCCGGAAGGTCCGGAACTGGGCAAGCGCCTGAAAACGCTGGAAACAGCGTGGATCGAATCCGGCTTTCAGCTATCGCGCGACGCGCTGCTCGAGCGCGCCGCGAAAATCGACAAATAGGCAGGTCAGGCTGCGTCGCGCACCTTGTCGATACGCGAGCGGATGGCTTCCAGCATCGTCTCGCGAATGATGGTTTCGCCGTGGGTTCCGCGCATATGCTCGACCGCGCGGCGCATCACTTCGGCCTCTTCTTCATGGCGCGTATGCCAGTCACAGCCCGGAACGAGCGACCCGCAATGGAATTCCTTCATGGGATGCCTCCTTCTCAGTTTGCTTGAGGGGTAGAGCATAACACGGATGGCCGGATTTGGTTGCAGAAATGGCCTCTTGGCACACCCGATCAGGGCCATTTGACTGTCGGCGGCAGGCTGGACAGGATCGAGGCGACATTGCCGCCCGTTTTCAGCCCGAAGATCGTGCCGCGGTCGTAGAGCAGGTTGAACTCGACGTAACGGCCGCGCCGAATGAGCTGTTCCTCCTGGTCGGCGTCGGTCCAGTTCTCGCCAAAATTGGCGCGGACCAGCTTTGGATAGATCGTTTCGAAAGCCCGTCCGACGTCCCGCACGAAGGCGAAATCGGCATCCCAGCCGCCTTTCTCTTCCGGCGAATGCTGCCAGTCGAAAAAGATGCCGCCAATGCCGCGCGGTTCGTTGCGGTGCGGCAGGAAAAAATACTCGTCGCACCAGGCCTTCAGCCGGTCGTAGTCGGCGATCGTCTTGTGCTTCTCGCATGGCTCTTGCATCGCCGCGTGGAACGCTTGCGTGTCAGGGTGTTCCTGCGTCCGGCGGCGGTCCAGGACCGGCGTCAAATCCGCGCCGCCGCCGAACCACCAGCGCGATGTCACAACCATGCGCGTGTTCATATGCACGGCCGGCACATGCGGGTTCCAGGGATGTGCGATCAGCGAAATGCCGCTGGCCCAGAAGCGCGGGTCTTCCTCGCCGCCCGGCATCTGCTTGCGGAATTCCGGCGAGAACTCGCCATGCACCGTCGAGCAGTGCACGCCGACCTTCTCGAACACACGGCCCGCCATCATCGACATCACGCCGCCGCCGCCGGCGCCATTGTCGCGCTGCCAGGGTGTGCGCTTGAAATGCCCGGCCGGTTTCGACGCGATCCGGGCCATCCTCCTCGAGATTTTCGAGCGCCATGCAGATATTGTCGCGCAGGCTTTCGAACCAGGTCGTGGCCGCCCATTTCTTGTCCTGGATGTCGTCCGGCAAGCCGGCCGGAATATCTGGGCGCTGCACTATGACGATCCTGTCGTGAATTTCCGCAACTATGCGAAATGACTCGTAATTTCCGCCGCGATCCCTAATCTCATTCACGAGTTGGTCAAGGAGTGAAACCTTGCGCACGCCCGCAAGACCACCGCTCGACGGCCTGAGAGACCGGCTGGCGAAGAGCCGCGCCGAAACCGGCGGCAAGCCGCGCGACGGCTTTTTGCGTGAGACGTTTGTGCTGCCGCGCACCGATGCGCGGGTGAAGGCACGCGAATGGTTCGACCGCTGGCCGAAGCAGGCTTATTGGACCGAGATCGAAAGCTGGTTCGAACGCCCCGGCGATGTGATCGAGTTCACCATGCGCCGGCTGCCGGCGGCGGATTGACCTTATCCCGCACAGGATGAGTACTTGACGACTACCCATCCAGCCGTGCGCTGGGACGTATCTTCGGTGAGATTGCTCTCGTCCGGCGTAGCCGTGATTTGCACGCATTCCGCAGGTCTAAGCGTGTCGATCCACCGAGACGACGTCGTTGGTTCTGATCGAACACGCACGTATGTTGTTGCCTGCAACAATCGGCCGACTTTGAGTTCCCTGAACGACGGCATCTGGTTACCTGCCGGATTGAGCATGAAGCGACTGGGCTTCCCGCTTTCGCCAATGCTTTCGTAGTGGACGTACGAGTTTTTAAAGACTGCGAAGAAGGGTATTGGTGACGTGTTGCTGGCTTGTGCTTGCCTGGCTAGCTCCTTGGCCACGCCAGGCGGCGGCGCTGGGTGGGGCAATGGCTCAACCGAGACCACTGGCGACGGGAATATGCGATTGGTGACTTTTGCCAGAAGGTCGACAGCATGAAGAGGAACGCTGGGAAACCAATTCTGTACTGCGACCGCAAGTGCGCCAAAGGCCACAACAAGGCTTGTCGCTTGACCTGTGATGCGCCTGATGCGAGCGAGAATACTGGGCTTGAACGGAACCTGACCTTGGCCGCTACCCCCACCCAATCCGGGGCCAGCGGATCGCGAATTTGTTGGCGTTAATGCCGAAGTAATTCCAAGATCAAGTTCGGCCAGCAGTATTTTGGTATCTTGATGACTGCCTGTGCCTTCAACACGGCTACCCATGACAACGCCCACCCCACAAACTCACCAATGCCTATCTTAAAGTTGTTTTTGTAAATTTCAATACTTTAAGGTGCGCACTTGTGAGGCAGCAAGAGTAGACATTGTTAGTGCCCCTCAAACCCAATCAGCGTTCTGACATCCACGCCCAACGCTTCCAGCTTCTTGCGGCCGCCCAGATCCGGCAGGTCGATCACGAAGCAGGCGGCGACGATATCGGCGCCCATCTGCTTCAATAGTTTTGTCGCGCCTTCGGCTGTCCCGCCCGTCGCGATCAAATCGTCGACCAGGATCACCTTTTCGCCCGGCCGTCAGCGCATCCTTGTGCATCTCCATCTCGTCCAGGCCGTATTCTAGGCTGTAGGCGACGCGCACGGTCTCGTGCGGCAGCTTTCCCTTCTTGCGGATCGGGATGAAGCCGGCCGAAAGCTGGTGCGCGATCGCGCCGCCGAGAATGAAGCCGCGCGCCTCGATGCCGGCGATCTTGTCGATCTTCTGGCCGGCATAGGGGTGCACCAGTTCGTCGATGGCGCGGCGGAATGCACGTGCGTTGCCGAGCAGGGTGGTGATGTCGCGAAACAGGATGCCCGGCTTTGGATAGTCCGGGATCGTGCGGATCGCCGCCAGCAGGGTCTCTTCGAGCGAGTGCTTCATATCGTTCCTCTGTGCGTGGCGACCGCCTTCGTCCGCTCTACACAATCAGTCGATCGCTCGCGACGCAAATCAGCGCTTCTTCCAGCTCATCAAGGTGGTGGAACACGGTCCGCAAAGCCCGCGACCAAGGCCTGGGCTCCGACCGTCGTCAAATGTTCGCCGTCCCAATAATAGGGCTCGTCGTTGGCCATCAGCGGGCAGATCTTTCCGGGGCAGGCGAGGTCCATGATCGAAACATAGTCTGCCCGCCAGCCGGAGAACTGGCGGCGCAACTGGTCATCGTAAACGAAGCTCGCTGCGGGCAACGCCCAGCTTGTGCTTCGGTCGCCCTCGGTTCGCCGCTCCGCCAGCAAAACCGGCACAATGTCCGGAAAGACCGGGCTCGGCCCGAGGATCATCGTTCGGATGCCAAGCGCGTCCAAGCTCGGCAATCTCTTGCTCGAAGGATTGGATGTGACCGTCCAACGTCCAGATGGCGGAGAGAATCACGAGCGATGGCCTTGTCTGTCTTATCCAATCAAACGCAAAGTCGTTGATCGCGCGGCAGTTCGGGCGTCGTGGCGCTTCGAACCCGAGGATCGGCGGGCAGCCGGATGCGGTGATCTGCGCCACTCTGTAACCTTGCTGTTCGAGCATCGGCTTCAATCCCGGCACGAAATGCGCGGCGTGGCTGTCGCCCCAGATCACCGCGACCGACCCGTCGGTCGGCAAGCATTCAGGCGCGAGCGCTCTGTAATCCTGCTCGCGGCGCAGGAAACAGGTGCCTTCGCGATAAGGGCCGACGCGATCATAGCGATAGGCAAGGATTTGTTTGGGCATCTGCCGGGAGCCGGCCCGGAAAGCCGCCGGCCACGATGGTCGCGAACGACAGGCCAACACCGGCGACGACGCTTGCTGCTGTGAGTCCGAAAATCCGTTTTGGCGTCCAGAAACCGCCGCGCTTGCGGGTCGGCGTCTCGACAAGGCGGTAGGACAGGTCAGCCAGCAGCATGGATACCGCAATAACGATGGCCGTTCGAGCGGTAGGGTCAGCATCGGGCATCAGCCGGTTCGCGAAGAACAAGACCGGCCAATGCACCAGATAAAGCGAATAAGAGATGCGCCCGACATAGACCAACGGCGCGATGGCCAAGACCTTGGCTCGCCGCGCTCCGTCGTTCACCGCCCCAGATTGCCAGCCCACTGCCGATAACCGGAAGCAGCGCCGACAGGCCGGGAAAGGCCATGTCTTCCGAATAGAGGAAAACGGCAGCCAGGATCATCGCGACGCCAAGCGTCACCGCGCCGCCGGCTATCGCGCCTGACGATGGGGGCGGCACAGTGCGCATCGCCAGAATGCTGCCCAACAGCAATTCCCATGCCCGGAACGGCAGCAGGTAGAACGTGGCTTCCGGCGCGTGCCGAACCATAAGTTCCGCGGCAATAAGGGAAAGGACTGAGACCGCGACCAGCACCCAGCCGAGCCGCGCCTTTCCCCATCTCCAGATCAGCAACGCAAGGGCCGGAAACAGAAAATAGAACTGTTCCTCGACGCCGAGCGACCAGTAATGCAGCAGGGGCTGCGTGTCCGCCTCCGGGCCGAAATAGCCCGACTCCTGCCAGAAATAGATATTGCCGGCAGCCAGCGACGACCACAGCAGCGATTTGCAGAATTCGACCAGCCGGGTCGGAAAGAGAAATAGCACGGCCGCCAGAAAGGTGAGCAGCGACACGGCGAAGAAGGCAGGGCGATGCGCCGGGCGCGGCGCTCGTAGAAGCCGATGATGCTGAAGCGCTCTTCGGCCAATTCCGCATAGATCAGACGGCTGATCAGGTAGCCGGAGATGACGAAAAAGACATCGACGCCGACGAAGCCGCCATCCAGGCCCGGCACGCCGGCGTGAAAGAAGAGTACGGGGATGATCGCGAACGCGCGCAGCCCGTCTATGTCTGGCCGATAGCCGTGCGATGCCAAGCGAAGCTCCCCGATGCTTCGCTTTTCGTTGCACCTAGACGTTGAAGCAATGGGGAAACTGGTTGCTTAGCGCAACTTTCACGCGAGTGTCGCATGGTGGCCACGGCCAGAATTTACCAAATTTTACCTCACCCCCACCCCACCCATTGACACCACCCCCACCCCACCCCTATCATGCCCCTCATAGCGGAATAGAGGAGGCCTTTATGCTTATGGAAATTCGAGACAACGTGATCTGGGCAAAGCATCTACAAACGGACACTAGGCTTCAGGCGGCTGTGCTTCGCCTGAAGGAGGATCAAAAGATCAAGCTGTCGGTTGACGGCATTGTTGGCGATTGGGTCAAGATGCGAACGGGCAAAGATGGTCGACCAGTGCAGGGCATCAAGCCATCCGGTGCGATGATCGCCGTTTGGGATAGGCTCCAGAAGCGGCGTGGTGAAAGGGTGCGGGTTGATTGGCCCGATAGCCAGCCCGACCCGATTCTTCAGCTTGCCGACGTTAGCTTCCAGGAATGGTACTCGGCCGAGGATGAGGAGGCGTTCGGTGAGCTACGACCGCTTTGACGTCATCCTGGTGCTTTTTCCCTTCACCGAGAAAAAGGCGCACAAACAAAGGCCTGCGATAGTTTTGTCGGACAAGGCTTTTGCCGAGGCTCATGACCACTCGATCTGTGCGATGGTAACGACTGCCGGTGCCACGAGTTGGCCAAGCGACCTAGCCATAACCGAATATGTCGAGGGAGGTCTTCTCAGCCCGTGTGTTGCGCGGGCGAAATTCTTCACCGTTTCGCACGATCTCGTCCCAGGCAAAGTAGGAACACTGTCCAAGGGTGACGCTGCACGCTTCAAGACTTGGACTGAAAATCTGCTGATTGAAAAGTAAGCGCGAACAAAACGGGCGCCGTCGCGGCGCCCGTTGAACCCACTGGGGAAAGCCGGCGCCTAGTGCGCCTCGTTGGCCCACACCTTGCGCTTTACCAGATAAACCATCGCGCCGAAAATCAGCATGAACAGGATGACGCGGAAGCCGGTCTGCTTGCGGTCTTCAAGATGCGGCTCGGCGGTCCACATCAGAAACGCGGAGATGTCGCGGGCATACTGGTCGACGGTCTGCGGCGCGCCATCATCATAGGTCACCTGGCCGTCCGTCAGGGGCGCCGCCATGGCCAGCGATTTGCCGTTGATGAAGTACGGATTGTAGTGCGTGCCTTCGGCGATCTCCATGCCTTCCGGCGGCGTCTCGGTGTAGCCGGTCAGCAATGAATGGATATAGTCCGGCCCGCTTTCCTGATAGCCGGTGAAGATGTCGATGACGAATTGCGGGAAGCCGCGGGTTACGCCGCGCGCCTTGGCCAGCAGCGACATGTCGGGCGGCGCCGCGCCGCCATTCGCCGCGGCTGCCGCCGTATCGTTCGGGAAGGGCGACGGGAAATAGTCCGACGTCAGGCCGGGCTGGTCGACCATTTCGCCGGCGTCGTTCATCTTCGGAATGGTGTATTCGGCCGCGAGCGCCTTCACCTGCGCTTCGGAATAGCCGAGGTGCTCCAGCGTGCGGAACGACACCAGCTTCATCGAATGGCAAGCCGAGCACACTTCCTTGTAGACCTTCAGGCCGCGCTGGAGCTGGCCCTTGTCGAAGGTGCCGAACGGTCCGGCAAACGACCATTCCTCTTCCTTCGGCGGCTTGATCGGGAAGTGGGTGGGGTCGGCAGCATGATTGGCTTCGCCTTCGGCATGGGCGGCTTCACCGCCTGATCCTGCGGGTGCGTCCGTGTGCGCTGGCTGCTCGGCAGCGGGTGCAGCCGGAGCCGCGCCCTCGGCAGGTGCGGCTGGCGCCGGCTGTTCAGCGGCTGGTGCCGGCTGCGTTTCCTGCGCGTAAGCTAGCGTAGCGGTGCCCGCCAGCAGACCAAGAGCGGCAAGACCGTGGAGTAGCTTCTTCATTTCCGATGTCCCTCTCCGGTTCCTGGCCGATCAGCCTTTGGTGTGCGGCTCTGCCGCTGCGCCGACCGGGTGGCCGGAGCCGCCCTTGTTCTTTTCGAGCACTGCTTCCGTGATCGAGTTCGGCAGCGCTTGGGCGTCTCGATGAGACCCAAGCACGGGCAGGACGATCAGGAAGAAGGCAAAATACAGAAGTGTCGAAACCTGCATGGCGGGGATGTACCAGCCTTCAGCCGGCTTGGAGCCCAGCCAGCCCAGGAAGATGCAGTCCGCGGCGAACAGCCAGAAGAAGAATTTGTACGAGCGGGCGGTAGACGGCCGAACGCACCTTCGAAGTATCCAGCCACGGCACCACGAACAGCACCGCGATCGCGGCGAACATGGCAAGCACGCCGCCGAGCTTGGAATCGATCGGGCCGACGTTGAAGGTGATGGCGCGCAGGATCGCGTAGAACGGCAGGAAGTACCATTCAGGCACGATATGCGCCGGCGTCTTCAGCGGATTCGAACTGGGTGTAGTTGTCCGGATGGCCGAGATAGTTCGGCATGTAGAAGATGAAATAGGCGAAGATCGCCAGGAACACGATCATGCCGAACGCGTCCTTGATGGTCGCATAGGGCGTGAAGGGCAGGGTGTCGGTCTTCGACTTCACCTCGATGCCGGTCGGATTGGTCTGGCCGACGACGTGCAGCGCCCAAACGTGCAGCACGACCACGCCGGCAATCATGAACGGCAGCAGATAGTGCAGCGAGAAGAAGCGGTTCAGCGTCGGGTTGTCGACCGCGAAGCCGCCGAGCAGCAGCTGCTGGATCCAGTCGCCGACCAGCGGGATGGCGGTGAAGAAGCCGGTGATGACGGTGGCGCCCCAGCCCGACATCTGGCCCCAAGGCAGCACGTAACCCATGAAGCCGGTCGCCATCATCAGCAGGTAGATGATGCAGCCGAGGATCCACAGCAGCTCGCGCGGCGCCTTGTAGGAGCCGTAATAGAGGCCGCGGAAGATGTGGATGTAGACGGCGATGAAGAAGAACGACGCGCCGTTGGCGTGCATGTAGCGCAGCAGCCAGCCGGAATTCACGTCGCGCATGATCTTCTCGACCGAATCGAAGGCCAGACGCGTGTCGGACGCATAGTGCATGGCCAGCACGATGCCGGTCAGGATCTGCACGACCAGCATGATCGAGAGAATGCCGCCGAAGGTGTAGGCGTAGTTCAGATTGCGCGGCACCGGATAGGCCACGAAGCTGTCATAGACCAGCCGCGGCAAGGGCATGCGCGCATCGATCCAGCGTCCAATGCCGCTCTTCGGCGTATAGGTCGAGTGTCCACCGCTCATCGATTATCCCCCCTCAGCCGATCTTGATCTTGGTGTCCGACATGAACGGCCACCGGTGGGATGGCAAGGTTCTCGGCGCCGGGCCTTTGCGGATGCGCCCGGCCGTGTCGTAGTGCGAGCCGTGGCACGGGCAGAACCAGCCGCCGAAATCGCCCTGCTGGCCAAGCGGAATGCAGCCCAGATGGGTGCAGACGCCAACCATGACCATCCAGTTTTCTTTGTCCTTGCCGGCGACGCGGTCAACGTCGGTCGCCGTCGCGTCGGCCGGCAGATTGGCGTTGCGCGCGACCGGGTCCTTCAGCTCGTCGAGCGGGACGTCCTTCGCGGCCTGAATTTCCTCCGGCGTGCGGTTGCGGATGAACACCGGCTTGCCGCGCAATTTGACCACCATCGAAGCGCCGGGCTCGAGCGATGCGACGTCGACCTCGATCGACGACAGCGGCCAGCGTGGAAGCGTCGGGGCGCATCTGGTCGATGAATGGCCAGGCGACAGCGCCGGCGCCGACAACACCGGCCATGCCCGTGGCAATATAGAGAAAATCGCGGCGTGTGGGCTCGTCGCTTGCGTCGTGTGCGCTCACCGGCTTTTCTTCCTTCTGCCTCTTCCTCACCGTCGGTGGAGCCTTGTCCCCGCTCCAAATACCCAATCCCGACGGCGCTTGGCGGCAGGCTGGCGCATTCCTCCGGCTTTTGATTTCGGTTTATGCGCGGCATTGGGTCTTGTCCAGCGGGCGACAAGCCCCATGGCAGATTGTCGCAATGGTTTTTTGGCTCCAGGAGCCTCGCTGGGCCGATTGGCGCAGGAGAAAGGTCCGTTCAACTGACCACAGGGCTTTGATGCCGGCACCGCAAGTGGTGTAAGTGCACAGAATGCGCATGCCATCTCAGGGATTCGATGGACAGCAACCCAGTTTTGTTAGAGCGATCGGCGGCGCATCGGCTCGCGACCGTCTTCAGCATCCTTATGCTGATCTTCTGCTTCGTCTATTTCTTCGAACTCGCCTCGTTTCCGTTCTCGCTCGACGAGGAGTGGGCGGCGTTCCGCAAATATGCGGTAGTCTGGATCGGGCAGGGGCGATGGGGTGCTTTCCTGGTCGAAAAATACCTCCTCACACAGCCGGCAATTCCATTTGTCCCGCCGATGATCTTCGGTCTCGCAAGCGCGGCCAGCTTCCTGCTGATCTTGCGCATGCTGGGCCGCAATATTCTGGCCCTTTCGCTTTCGGACTATGCGTCCTTTGTCATCTTTTGCGCCTTTCCGACGTGGTTCTACATCGTCGAGTTTTCGTCGAACATAGGCGCCGTCGGCATAGGCCTTCTTTGTGGAACGGCCGCGGTCAGTATTGCGGCCGCGACGACTGGCCGAGGGTGGATGAGCCATCGCGTCCTTCTGCCGTTGGTTGGGGCCAGTTTGCTCGGCGCCTTCTCGATAGCAACCTATCAGACCCTGCTTTTCTATATCTTTTGCGTATGCGTCGGGACGGTTATCTTCGACATTGTCCATCGCAAGAGCAGGATTGATTTCGATCTGGCCATCCGATTGGCAATCTTGGTGGTTGCATCCACTTTGCTGTATTTCACAATCTCTTATTTTTTCAAATTGTATTTTAACAAGACCGAAATATATACGAATATTTTTTTCGACAAAGACTATTTTTTCGGAAAAACATTCAGCGCTCTGCTGAAAACCTTTGAAGAAATGCGGGCGTTCTACGGCTTGTCTAGAGCTTTTTACCATAGCCCGGTATGGGCGTTTCCGGTGTTGCTCGCAACCGGCCTGGCCTCATTGATGCTTGATGGCAAGTTGGCCGTTCGAACGCGTGTGGCGTTGTTGGTGGGAGCCACCGCTCTGGTGACCGCCCCGTTTGCACTCAATCCCTTCTATCCTGTCCATGTTCTGGGCCGCACGATGGTCGCGGTCGCGGTCGCGGCCTGGTTCATGGGCTATTTTGGTCTCAGCAGTGATCGCCGCTGGATACGGATCACGGCGCAAGCCGCGCTGGTTGTGGCAATTGCCCAAATCGTATTTCTGCAAAACAAGAACCAGGCGTCCAGCTATTTCCTGGTCAAGCATGATCTGCTGGTTGCCACATCGATCTATGACCGGCTGGGCAATTCGGCCGGATTCAAAGAAGGCGTGCCTTACCCTATGGCCGTTTATGGTGGCCGCAAATTTAGCAGTGCTTACAATGTGCCCTGGTCGTCGAATGCCAATGCATCCTTCTTCGGACCGTTCGTGAACAATAGCCATCGGGTGCTTGCCTATCTGAGGATACTGGGTCTGGAAGGTCTCCGGCCCATGACCGTCGAAGAACTGGATAGCGTCATTGTTCGCCTCTCGCAGATGCCAATTTGGCCGGCGGCGGGCAGCGTGGTCCTCGAGAATGGTGTCGTACTCGTCAGGTTAGGTAGGGAGCCAGGCCCAACCGAGGCGGCTTCGTTGGCGCGCGTGAGTCCCGCCCAACCATAGCCGCCCCAAGACGCGGACCTTGGTCGATCACGGCAACAGACAATGTACCGTCAAGTGCGAGACAGTGACCGTGCCTGGCCCAACGATTGGGTCAAGGCGAAAGATGTTGGCAAACCCCTGGCGGCTTGAAACGGTAAAGTTGATGTCACTTTCGCCGTCGCTGACGACACTCTGGCTCTGTGTTTCGCTGAAATCTTGGCCGTCTGGCGTCATGAAGAAGAGCTGCGCTATCTGACCTGGTTCGCCCTTCACGTTGACACTGACGTTCAACATTCGGCACCTGCTCAGGGCGCGCCGCCGATCGATCCTGAACTCGATCGTCGGCTTGCCGCCGGCGGCGAGCGTCACCGACGAACCATCCCATGTTGCCTGGTCGGCATTCTGGATGTTCGTCCGGGCTGGGCCAAGCTCGTCGGGGCCGAGGAGCAGAACTCTCTGTGTTTGATTGTATCGCCGGAGCGTCGGCGGCGCCGCGTGCACAAATGGTGCGCCGGCTTCGATGGCCGTGGCGTATAGAAGGGCGAGGTCCGCCGGATAGAGCTCAGGGCATAGAATCGCAGGGGCAGAAATCAAGGATTCCTGCATACATGCCAGCCCCCGTTCCTTGACTGCGGCTGACTCGGCGAACGCGTGCCGATAGTTCAGCATGCCGCTTCCGAAAATGGCGATGGCGACACATGCCGCAACCGTGAGTGTGGTTAGGACCGTCCCGGCTCGCGACAGCCGCGCTGCCGGAAGTGTCAACAATGCCGCAAGCAGCCAGGGCCAGAACAGCGTAATCCAGAAGAAGTGGAAACGTGCGAAGCCGACCTGGAAGATATGCAGAGGCTCCGTCATATCGGGCGAACGCATGTTGGTGCGCCCGGCGGCGATGAGCATCAGATAGACGAAGATCGCTGCGGCGAGCGCCACAGTGACGATCAGTCGGTTTTCGGTGGCAAGCGGCAACGCTTTCCGGTTGGCCAGGCGCACGATCATTGCGATCACGACGGTAATCGTTAGGACTGTGACGAGCGAAGCGACGATCAGCGACAGAAGCGGCTGGCCCGCGGGCAGGGCGAGGCTTCGGGCGATCTTGCCGAGGACGAAGACCCAGAAATCGAGCGATAGTGGGGTGGCCCAGGGTGTGTCCGGGCGGTGGGTTTGCCCGTGTTGAATGACGACGATGACATAGGCCTGCGCAACCGAAGTGATCAGCGATGCCAGACCCAACGCCATGCCGATGCCCAGCAGGTCTCGGCGGTGCCTTCGCCAAAGCCCGACCGCGAGGAACACGCAGGCCACGGCAATCCCTGCGAAAGCGCCGGAAATATACGCGCCACCGGCGATCAGTCCGAGCAGGAATGCCGCTGTCATACGGACAGCCGGCCGCCATTGTGCGACGACCACAAGCCAGAAGATGCCGAGCAGGCAGATCAGGGGGATCGTTTGATGATAGGCCACGTATTGGCGGCCCCAATAGCTATCGGCCTGCAGGATGAGCAGCGAGGAAACGAAAGCCCCAGCCGCTAAGACCGGGTCGGCAGCGGTGGCAAGCAGAAGCTTCCAGGTCAGCCACAGAATTGCTCCCAACACCAAGGCCATCGAGACGGTCTGATAGATGAGGGTGTTTCCGTCCAAGGCGTCCAGAAAGATCGAATCCAGCAGCTTGCCGACGGGATACAGCGTGTCGTTGATGGGCTGGAACAGAAAGCTGGGGGAATAGGTGCCGACCGTGCTGGCCGCGTAGTCGCGCCAGTCGTCAAAATAGGGGAGGTCGATGCCTTCCCGGACGTGGACGAGGATCATCAGCGCAAGTGTGGCGAAGGGCACTGCCTTGCAGAGAAGTACCGCCGCTCGCTCGTTGAACGGTTACCGTCTCGCGGTTTCCACGGTTGCCATTACGCCGCGCGCCGCAACAGCGTGCGGCCGGCGACAAAGTTGATCGCCGTCGTCGCAACCAGCGTCAGCAGGAAGGCGATCCTCGCCTCACCGGTCAGCCGGATCAGGAGTTGCAACAGCGCCAGGCCGATCAGGAACACGCCGATCGTGACGGCCCCCAGCATCAGCCGCGCTTTCGGCGAGTTGTCGCCGCCGACGAAGACGCGATCGGGATAAAAGATCATCACGAAGGCCAGCCCGACCAGCCAGGCAATCGTGTAAGACACACCGGGCGAAGCTAGCAGCAGCCCGGCAAAGTAGACCAGCGTGGTCAACGCCGTGTTCAGGCCTCCGGCGACCAGGAACCGGACCGCGTCGGAGCCGACATGGTCAGTTGCCCGCGGCATTCACCAGCTCGCGGAAGGTCTCGTAGTCGCGGATGTAGTCGGCCGCATCGTAGGGGTGGGATGCCTGCACCAGCAGCGCCGTGTCCGGCTCGAACTTGTACTGGATGCCCCAAACCAGCGGCGGCAGCAGCAGCCCCTTCGACGGGTGGTCCAGCAACACCTCGGCGCGGCGGTTGCCGTCGTCCACCACCACCGCCAGTCGGCCATGCACGGCGATCAGGAACTGCGCGCATGCGCGATGGGCGTGTTCGCCGCGCACCTTGTTCGACGGCACGCCGTAGACGACAAACGAACGCTTGCGGCACGAAAGGCAGGTCCTTGCCGAATTCGATCGGCGTCAGGTCGCCGCGCAGGTCGGAGAAATAGGGCAGGCGCCAAAGCTGGCTGCCGCCGACGCCGAGTTCGATCTTCGTGCCGGCCTTTTCCGCCAGCGGTGCGATGGAAACTTCCGCCGACCCGCCGCCGGACGCCGTCTGATAGCCGACGATCACCGCCGGATTGCCGACGACGATGGCATAGGGCGGCACGTCCTTGGTGACGACGGCGCCCGCGCCGATCATCGCCGAGCGGCCGATGCGCACGCCGGGCAGGATCGTCGCATTGGCGCCGATCGAAGCGCCGTCCTCGACCACCGTTTGCGAAAAGGCCTCGGGATACTCTTTCGAACGCGGGAACTTGTCGTTGGTGAAGGTGGCATTCGGCCCGACGAACACCTTGTTGCCCAGCCGCACGCCGTCCCAAAGCTGAACGCCGCATTTGACCGTCACATCGTCGCCGACGATCACATCGTTCTCGATGAAGACGTTGTCGCAGATGTTGCAGTTGGCGCCGAGCTGTGCGCCCGGCAGCACATGGGCGAAGGCCCAGACGCGGGTGCCGGCGCCGACCGTCGCGCTTTCGCACAGTCCGCGTTCGTGGACGAAAACGCCTTCGGGAGCCGTCATGGCTTGCCATCTCCGCTAACGACATGGCTGACGATCCGCAGCGGCCGGCGCTTGGTGTTTTCGGCCGTTCGCCAGATATAGAGGCCCAAAATGCCCTGCACGGTCAGGATCAGCGAGCCAAGGAAAAGCGTCAGCAGGATCTGCGTTGCGTATCCCGCCTGCTCGATATAGCCGGCCAGCTTGCCGACGATCGTCACAATGGCCAGCAGCAAGCTGACCGCGCAGCCAACCGCGCCGATCCACAGCACCATGATGATTGGAAAGTCGGAGAAGGACAAAACGCTGTCCATCATGTAGCGCAGCCGGCGGGAGAAATTCCAGGCGCTTTTGCCATGCAGGCGCGGCTGGCGCTGGTAGCCGACGAATTCGCGCCGGAAGCCGACCCAGAAAAGCTGCACGACCAGCGAACTGTTCGGCTCCTCGATCGACAGCACGGCGTCGCGCACGGCGCGGGTGCAGGCGAAAATGTCGACGCCACCCTTCGGCATGTCCGGCAGCACGACCTTGCGATAGGCGTTCCAGAAGATGTTCGACAGCGCCTTGGTCAGCCAGGGATCGCTGCGGCCGGTGCGTTCGCCGAACACGACATCGGCGCGGCCGCTGCCCAGGATTTCGAAAAACTGCACGATCAGTTCCGGCGGCTCCTGCAAATCGGCCGCCATCGCCGCGATATGCTCACCGCTTGCCAGCTCCATGCCGGTGCGGATCGCGGTAAACGATCCGAAATTGCGGCTGTGGAACGCGACCTTGCACGGGTACGGCGTTTTCTGCGCCAGCTCGATCAGCAGTTGGCCCGAATTGTCGGGCGAGCCGTCGATGACGAAGATCACCTCGAGATCGCCGCCCACCTCTCGGTTCAGGTCTTCCAGCGCGGCCGCAAGGCTCGGAATGTTGGCCGCGTTGCGATAGACCGGGATGACGAGCGAACGTTTCGTCATCTGGCTTCCCAGTCGACGAGCGCCGCGCAAACGCGATCGATCTCGGCTTCGCTCATGCCGGGAAAGCAAGGCAGCGTGACGATGCGCTCCACCGAGGCTTGGGAATCCGCCAGGCCGTGAGGCCCCACGCGCTGCGGCAGGTCGCGCCAGCCGTGCTGGTCGCTGTCGAGGATAGGATAGTGGACTTCCGAGGCGATGCCGTGCTCGGTGAGAAAGGCGCGGAAGGCTTCCCGCTCATCGCTCAGCGCCACGGCGAGATGAACGACCGAACCGGCCGACCGTTCGAGGAACCTGACCTTTTTGCCGGCGGCGGCTGTGAAGCGCGCCATGATGGCGTTCCGCTCGGCGTTGTGGTTGTCCAGATGCGGCAGCAGCGCCGACAGGATCGCGGCTTGCATCTCATCCATGCGCGAGTTGCGTGCGCCGGACAGGGCGATGTCATATTTTGCCCGCCAGCCATATTGCTGCAGGGCGCGCACGGTGCCGGCCAGCTTCGCGTCATTCGTGACGATCGCGCCGCCATCGCCAAAGGCGCCGAGGTTTTTCGTCGGATAAAAGCTGAAGGTGGCGATATCGCCCATTGTCCCGGTCAGCCTGTCGCCAAGCCGCGCGCCATGCGCCTGCGCGCAGTCCTCGACGATGGGAACGCCGGCATAACCGGCCTTGTCCATCGCGGCGCGCAGGGCCACCACATCGACCACATTGCCGTAGAGATGCGTGGCGACGACGGCGAGCGTTTTTGGCGACAGCGCGGCGACGGCGGATTCCAGGTTCAGCACCTGCGATGCCATTTCGATGTCGGCATAGACCGGCGTCAACCCGATCTGGCGGCACGCGGTCGTCGTATAGCCACCGGCATTGGCGGCGGTCACGACCTCAAGACCCGTCGGCTCCCTTTCGCCGAGCAATGCCCGCAGAGTGATCTCCAGCGCGTCCGTGCCGTTCGCCACCAGCAGGCACTCGGCAACGCCGAGATAGGCGCGAAATTCTTCGGAGAAAGCCTTGCCGCGCGGCCCATTCAGCCACCAGCCTGAGCGCATGGCTTCCAATGCCGCCGTCTCGACAGCCTCCTGATGCAGGCCGAATAGCCGCTTCAGGTCGTTCATCGGGATGGGAGACTGGCTATTCAATGACTGCCCCTGGCAACTGTGCGTGCGTGGTGAGTCGGCCTCCAAGGCGCCGTCGTCCAGCGTGATCCGACTACAGAGGCCCTCCGTTTTCGTCAACCGGAGGCCGTATCCCCGGTCAGGCAATGCGTCAGCGCGGCATACGGTCGACAAGACAACGGACGCTTAGGTCTGACAGGGTCGCCTGACCGGTCCCGGTAATCGGATCCAGGCGCAGAAGGTCCTGAAATCCGCCTACGCTTTTGACGATGAACTCGGCCGGCTGACCGCTCCCGACAGGCGAAGTCGTTTGATAGGCGGCGGAAAATGCCGGGGTGCCCATGGGCAGGTAGTAGAGCTGCGCCGTTTCCGGTGCGGCGCTGCCAATCATTGCGCGCACATAGAGCACGAGGCAGTCTTTCAGCCGTTCCGGCTGCCCGGTGCGGAATGCGATTTGGGCATCGCCGGTCGATCGAAACGCCACCGTTTTACCCTGCCAGTGGACATCCTCGACATTGGCGAGTGTCGCCGTAGTTTCGTTGAAGCCCGCCGAAGCCATCACGGAAAATGCCGGTGACGGGTTGAATTTGCGCAGCGACGGTGGCGCGGATCGCAGGAAAGACGCGTCCACTTCGACTGCATTGGCGTAGTGGCGGGCGAGGTTGCCCTTGACCGCAGTGGGGCAGGCAATCGTATCTGCGGTGAGAAGCTGCTCCCGGATGCATTCCAGCGCAGCCACTTTGAGGGACTGCGAACCGGCAAAAGCCGTTCCGTGGTCGAGCCGGCCGCCGAGCAACAGCGCGACCGCAATCACTCCTGCGAAAACCGGCGCCACGACGCGACGCGGTGTCTGCGGCAGCGCCTGAAGGCAGAGCAGAAACAGCCAGGGCCACAGAAGCGTCAGCCAGAAGAAATGAAAGCGGGCGAATGCGAAGATGAAGAGGTCGAGGGACGTGACGACGCTCGGAAAGCGAAGATTGCTGCGGACGGCGGCAACCATGCAAAGGTAGACGCCGATGACAGCGGCAATAAACAACAAGATCGCAAATTGATTTTCGCGCGCGGCGCTCATGGGTCGTCGGCGAAGCAGGATGTGAGCTGCGGACACGACAAACGCAATAACCGCAAGCGCGGCGGTGGCAGCGACAATCAGGGACAGGACCGGGAGCGTTTCGGGCAGGGCCAGGCTGCGGCCGACCTTGCCCAGCGCATAGATCCAGAAATCGAGCGAGAATGGTGAGGCCAAGGGGGCATCCGGATGCAGCGCGGCGCGCCCCTGGATCGCGAGGATCGCGTAGATCTGGGCAAGACTGCTGATCAGCGAAGCCAGCCCAAGCGAAACGCCTGCCTGAACGAAATCCCGGCGATGCGGTCTTGCCAACCCGACGGCCAGCAGCACGCAGGCGCCGGCGATGCCGGGAATGGCGCCCGAAACATAGGCGAACCCCGCAATCAGTCCGACGATGAAGGTCGCGAGCATTTTCGCTGGCGGCGGCCAGCTGGCGCAAACCCAGACATACAGGACGAACAGAAAGCACACCAAAGGCAGCGCCTGATGATAGGCGAGGTATTGGACGCCCCAATAGGACCCCGCCTGAAGCATCAGCAGCGTCAGGGCGAAGGCAGACGCGGCCAGAAGGGCATCGTCCGTCACCGCCCGCAGCAATTTCCACTGCAGGAGCAGCAGCGATCCCAGAACGGCGACCATCGACAAGGTCTGATAGATCACCGAATTGCCATTGACGGCATGGAGCACCACCGAGTCCAGCAGTTTGCCGACAGGGTAGAGCGTTCCGTTGATCGGTCTGAAAAGATAGGCTAGGTCGAGACGACCGTCGACGCTGCTCGCATAGTCGCGCCAGTCATCGAAATAGGGAAGGTCGATCCCGTCGCGCAGGTAGGCAATCACGGCATAGGCCAATGTGAGCCAAGGCAGGGCTCTCAGCACAAATGCAGGCGAAGCCGTGATGAGGGACGCAGATTTCAACGGTTTGGTTCCACGGCGTTTGCGCCTGCCGACACCAGCATTCAACGCGACTACAAGCGGCGTCCACAATCGTCAACCGATGGCCGGCTTGGAGTTGTCATTGTCCGCATGGACTGCAACACAGGTGGACCAGAAACTGACAGCCGCCTGAACCACGACCCGTCGCTGTCACATCGGCATGGTGAACCATGGCTCATATCATCGACCGCGATCAATGGGCGGAAGCGCCGGATGTCTGGCAAGGCGAGTTGCAATGCGGCCCCTTCGGCTCCAACCTCTGCATCATCTTCAACTATCTTGAAGCAGCCGGCGGCGGCCCCAGACTGCACAAGCATCCTTACCCGGAAACCTTCATCATCCGGCAGGGAAGGGGGCTATTTAAAGTCGGTGGCAGGGAGATTGTTGCCGAATCCGGCCAGATCCTCATCGTGCCGGCCGACACGCCGCACAAATTCACCAATCTCGGGCCAGGACCGCTGGAAACGATCGACATCCACGAGAAAGGCACGTTCGAAACGGTGTGGCTGGAGTAGTGCCTGTTACTCGTCTGCTTCGAAGATCGCGTCCACCGGAAGCGCCAGGCTTTCCGACAACTTCAGCCAAAGACCGATGCCGCCTTCGCGCTTTCCATTCTCAATGTCGGACAGATAATTCTGGGCGATACCGATTTCGGCCGCCAATTCTGCTTGAGTCTTGCCGCGGTGGCGCCGCCAAAACGCCAGAGCTGAGGGTGCGGCCAGCATTTCACGCATTTCGTCCGGTGTGAGGCCGGGTGTTCTGCCCGCTCGATAGTCTGCCATCGCCGAGGCGTGATCGAGAGCTTCCTTCATGGCGTCATACTCAACACGAGGCATAACGGCGATTTCCTCACCGCTCGCTGTTGTCTGAAACCTCACGGTCATCGATGTTCCTCATTCATAGGCACTACCGCGTGGCGCAATCTTGGTGACTATGATCTCGTCGTGCAGTCTCTTCGAAGATCATCCTGTAGTCTCCGACCCGCAGGCGCAAAGCCGAGGATCCTTGCAGACGTTTGATAAGATTTGCGAGCGGAGCTGGATCTTCCGCATAGCTCTCTATCTTGGCCATCAAACGCTCTGCGTCCGCGCGATGTTTGCGCAACGCCTTTGCAGCAGCAGGCAAATATCGCACGGCTTTCACATCGGTCAATATCGCATATAGCGATATCTTGATCAAGCTCACTCGGCATCCCATGAACCTGCATACGGGTGGATCAGCAGCAGCGAGCGCTGCGGCCGCGACCTCAAGCTGCCGGTCGTGCGAAAAGCAGCTTGATGAAGCTGCGATAGGCCAGCACCTGTCGCTCCAGAACCTTTGGATCCTTGAGCGTCTTTCCCATGATGATGCCGCCATCGACGACGCAGGACAGCATGTTGGCTGCGTCTTCCAGCGAAACGGGCTCGCTGCGCGGGATACAGCGCTTCGATGTCGGTGAGATAGCCGAGAAAACGTTCGTTCCAGCTTTTGACCGAGCTTTCGGTCAGCTCCTTTACCCTGCGGTCGAACAGGCGCTCCTGGTAGCAGACGCTGGCGATCAGGCACCCGGGATGCAGGCTCGGCAGGTCACGCATGACTTCCGAAAGCATTTTCAGCCCGAGCAGGAAGGCTTGCAACGGATCGTCGGTCAGCTCGCGGGCGCGGCCGAAGAGGTCATCGAAGAGTTCGTCGTTCGAGGCGACGTAGCGACGGATCATCTCGTGGGCGAGTTCGTTCTTGTCCTTGAAATGATAGAAAAAGCCGCTCTTGGTGATGCCAGCTTCCGTCACCACCTCCTCGATCGAAGTGGCGGCAAAGCCCTTGGCGAGCACCGATGCCTCGGCGATGGTCACGATACGGTCTCGCGCGGTCGATGCCCGTGCGGCCGTATCCGTCCCGCCCAACTGTACCGGCGGTACAGTTCCGAGCCCAACGGCCTTACCACGCTGCTGCCCGCGCGACAGTTCCACCATGACTAACTACCTGTTCTGACTGTCTTTTCAGGATAAGAGAAGGCACTGCACTGCAAGCTCTCTAGTCGCGGCCGCCCGCACATGAGAAAGTTCGCCTGGTTAGGCAACCCGGTCCAATCGGACGGGTCGGAATAGTCATCATATACTGGAGAGCGATCATGCCCAAGTACCGGGACAACCTGCCCTTGCTCGGCGAAGAAAATTTCCTCTGCGACGGCGGCCTGGAAACCTACCTGATCTTCGAGCGCGGGGTCGATCTGCCGCTTTTTGCATCTTTCCCGTTGGTCGACAGTTCGGAGGGACGCCAGGAACTCTTGAGTTATTACGAAGCCTATCTGCGGCTCGCTGTGGAACGGCGCGTGGGTTTTGTCCTCGATACCGCAACCTGGCGCGCCAGCACCGACTGGGCGCCAAAGCTCGGCTACGACCTTGATGGTCTGCGACTGGCCAATGAGGCTTCGGTCACACTGCTGGAAGAACTGCGCGCGCGTTGGGAGGCGCCGCATACGCCATGCATCATCAATGGCGTCATCGGTCCGCGCGGCGACGGCTACAAGGACGGCAATATGGATGCCGGCCGCGGCCGAGGACTATCACGCCTTCCAGGCGGAAATCTTCAGCAAGACCGAGGCAGACCTCATCTCCGCCATCACCATGAACAACACCGGCGAAGCGATTGGCATCGTGCGAGCCGCGAAAGCGCATCGGATGCCGTGCGTCGTCTCGTTCACGGTCGAAACTGACGGGCGGCTGGTCAATGGAACCTCGCTGCGGCAGGCGATCGAGATGGTCGACACGGCGACCGACGGCTATCCGGCCTACTACATGGTCAACTGCGCGCATCCGAGCCATTTCGACGATGTGCTGGAGCGCGGGGCTGCGTGGACGAAACGTATTGCCGGCATCCGCGCCAATGCGTCGGCCAAAAGCCATCAGGAGCTCGACGAGTCGGAGGTCCTGGACATCGGCGATCCGGTCGATCTCGGACGTCGCTACAGCGCGCTACGTCGGCAATACCCTGGCATCCGCATTCTGGGCGGCTGCTGCGGCACCGACCATCGCCACCTGGCGGCCATTTGCGAGGCATGTCTGCCGATAGAGGCTAGGGCCGCCTGACACCGGCGGTCCAGTTCCTTCTTTCCATCCAATTTCAACGCCGCCCAGCGCGGCCAGGAGAATTTCCATGCGCATTTTCGGCAATGCTACGAACCGGCATCGGGCCGGACGGAACTGGGATCGACACCGTCATCTGGAGGCGGGCGTCGACCAGTTGAACGATCATTTTCTGCGCGACATCGGCCTGGAACGGTCGACCCTGCCGACCTTTAGGCACCTGCTTCGCTTCTAGCACCGAGCAACGGCGTCCTTTGGCGGCCGTTGCGCCGCCTATTTCGCGCCAAGCCGCGCAAGCACTTCGCGCGGTATGCCATATTCCCGGATGGCATCATCGTGCCGGCGCAGGCCGCAGAGTTCGCGCTGGATGAAATACCCCCAAACTGCTTCGGCCGCATCCTTGAGCAACGGTATGCGGTCGGCCTTCTCGCCCTGAAACGCCCGCAGCGCCGCCATTCGCTCGGCGACGACACGGCCCGCATGGCCAAGCGACGACGCTTTCTCGGCTGCAACCTCGTAATCCAGTGCGAATTGCAGGCTGTCCTGCAGCTCGACGGCGGAGAAACGCGAGGGTGGGCGTAGCGACATGGCGCGATGCTACTCCGCAGCCAGGCTTTCAGCCAAAAACCCGCCCGACTGGCGGTGCCAGAGCCGGGCATAGATGCCGTTCTTCGCCAGCAGCTGGTCATGCGTGCCTTGTTCGACGATGCGGCCTTCGTCCAGTACGATCAGCCGGTCGAGGGCGGCGATGGTCGACAGCCGATGCGCAATGGCGATCACCGTCTTGTCGTGCATCAGTTTCGACAGGTTCTGCTGGATCGCCGCTTCGACCTCGGAATCCAGCGCCGACGTCGCCTCGTCGAGGATCAGGATCGGCGCGTCCTTCAGCATCACGCGCGCTATCGCGATGCGCTGGCGCTGGCCGCCCGAAAGCTTCACCCCACGCTCGCCGACAAAAGCGTCATAACCCTCGCGGCCTCTGGCATCGCGCATCAACTGGATGAACTCGTCGGCTTCGGCTTCGCGGGCCGCGGCCGCGATCTCGCTGTCCGTCGCGTCGGGCATGCCCAGCCGGATGTTGTCGCGCAGCGAGCGGTGGAACAGGGCGGTGTCCTGGCTGACCACGCCGATCGACCGGCGCAGCGAACCCTGCGTCACGTCCGCGATGTCCTGCCCGTCGATCAGGATGCGGCCGCCTTCGAGGTCGTAGAGCCGCAGGATCAGGTTGACCAGCGTCGTCTTGCCGGCGCCGGACGGCCCGACCAGCCCGACCTTTTCGCCGGGCTTGATCGTCAGCGATATGCCGTCGAGCACGCCCGCGCCCTTGCCGTAGTGGAAATCGACATCCTCGACGCGAATCCCTCCGCCGGTCACCTTGAGCTGCCTTCGCGTCCGGCTTGTCGACCAGCCCGAGCGGCTGGGCGATCAGCGCCTTGGAATTCTCCAAGACGCCGAGGTTCCGCAGGATGGCGTTGAGCTGCATCATCAGCCGGCCGAGCAGCATGTTGAGCCTCAGCATCAGGCTCAGCGTAAACGCCACGCCGCCGACGGTGATCGCGCCCATTACCCACAGATGCACCGCAAAACCGGCAATGACCGTGATCATGAAACCCGAGAGCGCAGTCAGCAGGACCCGCAGCGTCGACAGCCGGCGCATGAAGGGGTGCATGGCGCCCAGATATTGCTCGAAACCGTCGCGGATGAAGGCGTCGTCGCCGTCCGGCGAAAACAGTTTTAGCGCCTGGATGTTCGAATAGCTGTCGACGATGCGGCCATTGACCATGGAGCCGGCCTCCGCGGTCGCCTCTGCATATTTGCGGATCGAGGGCAGATAGATCCGCGCCAGCACGGCGAAGCCGACCATCCACAGCACCACCAGCCCGGCGAGCCGCCAATCCAGCGTGCCGACCAGCGCCAGCGTGGTGATCGAATAGATGATGACGAACCACACCACTTCGATGAAGTTGCCGAGCAGGTCGCCGGTCGCCTGTCCCGCCTGCCACACCTTGTTGGCGATACGGCCGGCGAAATCGTTCTGGAAGAAGGTGTAGGACTGCCGCGACACATGCCGGTGTGCCTGCCAGCGCACCAGATTGTAGAAATGCGGCGTCACCGTCTGCGCGTCCAGCATGGCGGTCGCCGCAATCACCAGCGTGCGGCCGATCATCACCACGAACGCCATGAACAGCAGCTCGTAGCCGGCCCGATCCCAGACGATCTCCCACGACTTCTGCTCCGGCAGCGCGTCCAGCACGTCGACCAGCCGGCCGACGAAATAGAACAGCCCAGCCTCGACCAGCGGCGCCAGTCCGCCCACCACCAGCATGGCGAAGAACGGTCCCCTTGCCTGGCCGAGATAATGCCACAGAAAACCGGTCACCGTCGTCGGCGGCTGCAGCGTCTGCGGCTCGCGGAAGACGTTGATCCACTCCTCGAACCAGCGGAAGAGGGGGGTGAGGCTCATATCTTCACCCCTTATCCGAGTCAGCCGCCGCGGCAAACTAAACTTCTGTTCATCTTGGCGGCGCTACTCCGCCGCCTTCGCCAGATCGGCGGGCTCGGCGTCCGGGTCGTCGTTCATCAAAAAGCCGCCGGACTGGCGCTGCCAAAGCTGCGCATAGAGGCCGCCGTTGGCGAGCAGCTCGTCATGCGTGCCGTCCTCGATGACGCGGCCCTTGTCCATGACGATCAGCCGGTCCATCGCGGCAATGGTCGACAGCCGGTGCGCGATGGCGATCACCGTCTTGCCTTCCATCAGGCGATAGAGGTTTTCCTGGATCGCTGCCTCAACTTCCGAATCCAGCGCCGAGGTCGCCTCGTCGAGGATCAGGATCGGCGCGTCCTTCAGCATGACCCGGGCGATCGCGACCCGTTGCCGCTGCCCGCCCGATAGCTTTACGCCGCGCTCGCCGACATGCGCCTCGTAGCCGGCGCGTCCATGGCTATCGACCAGCGACGCGACCACCTCGGTAATCTGCGCCGCTTCGGCCGCGCGCACGATGTCGTCATGCGTGGCCTCGTGCCGCCCGAAATTCAGGTTCTCGCGCACCGAGCGATGCAGCAGCGAGGTATCCTGGCTGACGAAGCCGACAGCGGCCCGCACGCTCTCCTGGCTGACGTCGCGAATATCCTGGCCGTCGATCAGCACCCTGCCGCCCTGGACGTCGAAGAGGCGTAGAAGCAGGTTGACCAGCGTCGACTTGCCGGCGCCGGAGCGGCCGACGAGACCGACCCGTTCGCCTGGCGCGATTTTCAGCGACAGATTGTCGATGACGCCGCCTTTGCCGTCCTTGCGCCAGTAGTTGAAGTTCACGCGGTCGAACTCGATCGCGCCGGCGCTCACATGCAGAGCGGACGCACCGGGCCGATCCAGCATGGTGATCGGCTTGGCAATCGTCGTCATGGCGTTGCCGGCCACGCCCATCTGCCGGAAAATGTTGGCGCCGACGTCGAGGATCCAGCGCGATATGGTGGTGAGCTGCAGCGCGAAGGGAATGGCAGTCGCCACCTGCGCGGCGCTCATTGCGCCATGGTTCCAGGCGTAGAGCGACAGCCCGCTGACGGCGATCAGCATCACCGAATTGAGGATGAACAGCGCCGACCACATCAGCGTGAAGACGCGCATGAGTTTGTAGAACGCCTTGGCATGATCGGTGACCGATTCGGAGACGTAGCGGTCTTCGTGTTCGCCGGTCGAAAACGTCTTCAGCGTCAGGATGTTGGTGTAGCTGTCGACCATGCGGCCGCTCACCACCGACCACAGTTCCGACAGGTCCATCGACCGCCGCGTGATCAGCGGCATGCAGATGCGGGTCAGCGCGCAATAGGCCACCAGCCAGGCGCCGATGACGGCCAACAGCCATAGATCGAACTGGGCCAGAACCACGATCGCCACGACCACGAAGACCAGCGCATACCAGACCGCGTCGATGGTCAGGTTGACGCTCATCTCCACCGAGTTGCCGCTCTGCATCACCTTGGTGCCGATCCGCCCGGCGAAATCGTTCTGGAAGAAGGTCCAGTCCTGGCGCGAGACGTGCCAATGGCTTTGCCAGCGGATCAGGTCGATCAGGTTCGGCGCGATGGCGTGGTTGCGGATCAGGCCGTCGACGATCGTCGCGACAGGCCGCAGCATCACGATGCCCGCCATCGCGATCAGCAGCCACATATTGTCCTCGAAGAAGGCGCCGGGCTGGGCCGTCGTCAGCATGCCGACGATCATGCCGACAAAGATCGGCAGCATCGCATCGGCGATTGCGGCGAGCGCCACGACCAGCATCCGCAGCAGGAAGGCCGTGCGAAACTGTTTGACGAAGTAGAGGATGAAACTGTTCAGCCCGTGCGGCGGCTGCCGGTCCTGCGCCAGCGCTACCGGGGAATATCTGGCCTCGAACCAGGAAAATATCCGCTCAAACATGTCCCCCTCGCAAGGTCCGTCGCGACCGGTTGCGGTTTCTGTCTCGTGGTAGTGCCGCCGAAGGCGGCGCGCTTGATCGCCCTTGCGGCACGCCGCCTATTCGGCCGCGGCGCGCTCCGTCTCGACAGCCTCGGCGTCCGGATCGTCATGCAGCAGGAAGCCGCCGGACTGCCGTTGCCAGAGCTGCGCATAGAGCCCGCCCTGGTCGAGCAGCTCGTCATGCGTGCCTTCCTCGATGACGTGGCCCTTGTCCATGACGATCAGCCGGTCCATCGCCGCGATGGTGGAAAGCCGATGCGCAATCGCGATCACCGTCTTGCCTTCCATCAGGCGGTAGAGGTTCTCCTGGATCGCCGCCTCCACTTCCGAGTCCAGCGCCGAGGTCGCCTCGTCGAGGATCAGGATCGGCGCGTCCTTCAGCATGACGCGAGCGATCGCGATGCGTTGGCGCTGGCCGCCCGACAGTTTCACGCCGCGCTCGCCGACATGGGCGTCAAAACCTTTGCGGCCTTTCGGGTCGGTCAGCGTGCCGATGAAATCCATCGCTTCGGCGCGGCGGGCCGCCTCGACCATCTGCTCCTCGCTGGCGTCCGGCCGGCCGTAGAGGATGTTGTCGCGCACCGAGCGGTGCAGCAGCGAGGTGTCCTGCGTCACCATGCCGATCTGCGCGCGCAGACTGTCCTGCGTCACCGCGCCGATATCCTGGCCGTCGATCAGGATGCGGCCGGACTCGATGTCGTAGAAGCGCAGCAGAAGGTTCACCAGCGTCGACTTGCCGGCGCCGGATCGGCCGACGATGCCGACCTTCTCGCCCGGCTCGACGCTCAGCGACAGGTTCTCGATCACGCCCTTCTTCTTGCCGTAGTGGAAGCGCACATGATCGAATTCGATCAGCCCCTCACGCACATGGATGTCCTTGGCGCCCGGTTGGTCCTCGACCAGTCGCGGCAGCGAGATCGACTAGATGCCGTCGCGCACCGTGCCGATGTTCTCGAACAGCGCCGACATCTCCCACATGATCCAGTGCGACATGCCCCACATTCTGAGCACCAGCGCGATAACCACCGCCACCGAGCCGATGGTGACATCGCCCTGCAGCCACAGCGAGATCGACAGCCAGCCGACCGCCACCAGCAGCGCCGAGTTGAGCAGCCCAAGCAGGGTGAACAGCGTCGTGCCCAGCCGCATCGAGCTGTAGACCGTGTCCATGAACTCGCCCATCGCCTCCTTGGCGTAGGACGCCTCGCGCTTGGCGTGCGAGAACAGCTTTACCGTCTGGATATTGGCGTAGGAATCGACGACGCGGCCGGTCATCGACGAGCGCGCATCGGCCTGCTTCTCGGACACCTTGCCGATCTTCGGGATGAAGATGCGCAGCAACAGCATGTAGACGCCGAGCCAGGCCAGCATCGGCAGCATCAGCCGCCAGTCGGCGCTGCCGACGATGGTCAGCACGCCGATGAAATAGACGACGACGTAGTTCAGCACCTCGAACAGCTTCAGGATGCATTCGCGCACGGCGAGCGCGGTCTGCATCAGCTTGGTGGCGACGCGGCCGGCAAACTCGTCCTGGTAAAAGGTCATCGATTGCTTGAGCAGGTAGCGGTGCACCTGCCAGCGAATGCGCATCGGATAATTGCCCATCAGCGTCTGCTGCGACAAGAGCGTGCGGAACCAGTCGAGTATCGGCATGGCGACCAGCACCAGGCCCGCCAATGTGGCCAGCTTCCAGCCTTCCGTCTGCAGGAAGGTCTCGCGGTTGGTCGTGGTCAGCCAGTCGACGATGTCGCCCATGAAGCCGAACAGCCACACTTCGGCGAAGGCCAGGATCGCCATCAGGATCGTCTGCATGATGATGAAGGGCCACGCGCCCTTGGTGTAATGCAGGCAGAATCCGATCAGCGTCTTCGGCGGTTCGACCGGCTCTTCCGGGGGGAAGGGGGGCAGTAGGTTTTCAAAATAGCGAAACATCGGTCCCACACAGATAAGGGCCTTGCCGCCGCAGGGCAATCAAGCCGCGCGGCGGAAGGGTATCACATTGTCGCCAAGCTCGACCGCCGGCGGTACCGGCAGCAGCATGGATGGCAATTCCAGGGCTTCCTCCGAGGCGGTCGCCTCGGAGGAAGTGGCGCGGAGCGCTTGACTGATGCGGCTTCGGATCGAGCGGCGCGGAATCCGCACCGCCTGGCTGAAGTCGACGTCAGGCAGGTCGCCGCGCCTGGATGCGCGTCCGGCGGGAGGATCAACCGAAGGCCAGTTTTCGCCGATGGCGAAAGCCCAGGCTGCGCGCTTTACTTCGCCGACGCCGAAGACGTCGGGCTGGATGTTGGAGACAGAGCTGTAGGGGGCCTTGCGAGCCCGCGAGAAGATCGAAAACATGGTCAGATTCCTTGAAAACCGAAAACGAGATTCGGCGGGAATCAGGTCGATCGCGATGTCAGATTGTCAGTGAAACGTCGAACCGGATTCCGCCTCAGGCGGCAGGCCAAACACAGTTGGGCCCGCGAGAGAGGGTGCGCATCATGGCGATAAATGTATCCATTTGGCCCTCCGTCGGTTCGCGTTAAAAGGAAGCGCCGTATAACCGGCCTTTTGCGAAAATGCCAGCCGCTTTTCGCTCTGGTCCAATTCATCCTGGCATGGTGTGGCAAGCAGGACACGGCGTGTGTCTGCGCTGCCCCTCACCCTTACCCTCTCCCCGTGCAATACGGGGAGAGGGAGATCGCGAACGGTGACGCCTCCCTCTCCCCGTATTGCACGGGGAGAGGGTAAGGGTGAGGGGCAATCTGTTATGCTCGGCCTATGACTCGACATCTCCGCATCGCGCTCTACCAGCCCGACATCGCCGGCAACACCGGCACGATCCTGCGCATGGCCGCCTGCCTTGGCGTTGCTGTCGACATCATCGAGCCGGCCGGCTTCGACATGTCCGACCGCAGTCTCAAACGCGCCGGCATGGATTATCTCGAACTGGCCGCGCTGACGCGCCATGTCGATTTCGAGGCTTTCGACGCCTGGCGCAAAGGCGAAGGGCGTCGCCTGGTGCTGTTCACCACCAAGGCCGCGTCGCCCTACACGCAGTTCGCTTTCTCGCCGACCGACATCCTTCTGTTCGGCCGCGAATCCGCCGGCGTGCCCGACGATGTGCACAATCGCGCCGACGCGCGTGTCATCATTCCGCTGGTCGCCGGCCGCAGCTTGAACCTTGCCGTCAGCGCCGCGATGGCGATCGGCGAGGCGGTGAGGCAGGTGGGGTGAAGCTGCGACGCTCCCTCCACCGCCTTCGGCGGTCCGCCGCTCCCCCGCTCAGCGGGGGATGGACTTCGACGGTTGCGGCCGTCTGCGCCATCGAATCCTCCCCCGTTGACGGGGGAGAGGACCGCCGCAGGCGGCGGAGGGGGCGGCACGGATTGCCAAGCAGTCAATATGCCGTCGTCACCCATCGCATCCTCCAAATTTGCTCATCGAAGGACTCTTTGATAAAACCTCAACTATAGTTGAGGTCAAGCGCGAAATGCCATCGAAGGAACTCACCGTCGGCCAGGTCGCGACGCGCAGCGGCGTCGCCGTCTCGGCGCTTCATTTCTATGAATCGCGCGGTCTGATCGCGAGCCATCGCACGGCGGGCAACCAGCGGCGTTATGCGAAGGACGTGCTGCGCCGGGTGGCCATCATCAAGGTGGGGCAGGAGGTCGGCATTTCGCTGGCCGATATCGGCGCACAGCTGGCGACGTTGCCCGAGGGGCGCACGCCGACGGTCAAGGATTGGGAAAAGCTGTCGCGCAAATGGGCGGCCGATCTCGACCACCGCATCGCGCGCTTACAAAAGCTGCGTCACGGCCTTGGCTGACTGCATCGGCTGCGGCTGCCTTTCCATCGACAAATGCTCGCTGCGAAATCCGAAGGACATGCTGGCGGAGGAGGGGCCGGGGCCGAGGCGGTTGGAAGTATAGCGGCTTCGCAATTTGCAGGCCGAGTTCGCGCGAAATGAGAGCATTTTCGCACGCGTCACAACCGCCGCACGGCCTCCCACAGCGTCACCGCGGCAACGGCCATGAGCAGCCAGCCCGCGCCCCGGCCGATCCTGACGGTGGTCGACGGGATTCGACACCAGAGCATCGCGGCCCTTCAACGCCGCCAGCGCCAGCCCGCCATAGATCGCCGCCCTGCACGGAGATTGTCAGGATGCCCATCGCAAGGGCTTGCGGCAGCAGCGGCCCGTAGTCCGGCTTCATGAACTGCGGAAACACCGACATGACGAACATCCAGGCTTTCGGATTGACCAGGGCGGTGATCAGACCCTGACCGAAGACCCTGCCGACCGGTTTCCTTGCCGCCGTTTCAACTGTGTCGACCTCGATCGAGCTCTTCGACAGCTGCCAGCCGATCCACAGCATGTAGAGCGATCCAATCACCAGCATGGCGCTGAAAACGGGCGGCAAGAACCTGCTCAGGATTGCGACGGCGGCAAGCCCGATCACCGTGTGCGTCGCGCCGCCGGCCATGATGCCGGCGGTTGCCGCAAGGCCTGCCCGTCGTCCGCCGGTCAGTGCATTGGCAAGCACGAACATCATGTCCATGCCGGGCACGATGATGATGCCGACCAGCAGGATGAAATAGAGCCAGAGGTGTTCGAAATAGGCCATGAGATTACCGTGGGCGGAATGCCCGGGCGCGATCTCTAAGCGCCGCTGCTGACAGGCTGGTGTCAGGAGGCGGTCGGGCAGGATAGGGCAGGCGCTGGGCCAGTGAGCGGAGCCGCGATTTGGTGCCGCCCCTCACTGTCCTGCCGGACATCTCTCCCCGTGAATACGGGGAGAGAGACGCTGGCCGCGGCGCTTTGGCAAGCCTGCAACGTTTGGTGATTGGCGAAAGCTGAGCGACAGCGCTCTTCTCCCCGTCTTTACGGGGAGAAGGTGCCGGCAGGCGGATGAGGGGCGGCGCGGGCGTTGCCGATTGTTTAGTCCGCCTTCACGATCACCGCGCTCTCGAACTCGATGACCTTGTCGCCCTTGGAATCGTGGCCTTCGCCCCAGACGGTCAGCAGGCGGTAGCCCGGGCGCGATGCAAGCGCGCGATGGCCGGTCACCTTGCGGCTAAAGGTAATGGTTTCGCCGGCGAACACCGGCTTCAGCCATTTCAGGTTGCGGAAACCCGGAGATGCGCCGACGCTCGGCGCAGGGCCGTTGCCGTCCCAGGCATCCGCGCCCTTCAGCAGGCCGGCCCTGACATTGTATTTCATCCAGGTGGAGGCCGTGTGCCAGCCGGATGCGCAGAGCGCGCCGAACACGGTGCCCTTGGCGGTCTCCTCCGACAGATGAAACGGCTGCGGATCGTATTTCTTGGCGAAGGCCACGATCTCGTCGGCGCCGAAGGTGTGAGACCCCAGCGTCACGGTCTCGTTGAGCTGGAAAAACTCGTCGAGGCTCATGCGCCGGCCCCGACTTGATCGCCCCGAGTCAGGAACATGCCGGTGTTCTGCAGCTCGAACACCTGCTCGCCGCGCTGGTTCACCATTTCGGCCCGCATGGTGACGAAGCCGAGATTGGGCCGCTTGGCCGAAACGCGCTTCGAGAGCACGGTCGACGAGGCGGTCAGCGTGTCGCCGGCCAGCACCGGTTTCTTCCACTTCACATGGTCGATGCCCGGCGCGCCCTGCGACGTCGAGTTGAGCAGCATGCCGTCGCACAAAAGCCGCATGAACATCGAGCAGGTGTGCCAGCCGGAGGCCGAAAGCCCACCCAGGATGCTTTCTTTGCCGGCGGCCTCGTCGACATGCATCGGTTGCGGGTCGAACTCGCTGGCGAACTCGACGATCTCCTCGGCCGTCACGGTCTTTTGGCCGAACTGCATCGTCGACGCCTTCGACGAAATCTTCATAGGCCCATTTCTTGTCGGTCATGCAGCAATCCTGTTCACGCTTGAACGATCACAATGGGCTGGCGCTGCCGAAGGGCGCAAGGGAGAGCAAAGCGTGGCGCAACGTTCCGCCGCGGCTGTTCCAGACCGGTCTAGAGCCAGCCTTTGCGCCGAAAACCAGAATGGCAGGATCGCCGAGAGCACCATCAGGCCGAGCGCCCACGGATAGCCCAGCATCCATTTGAGTTCCGGCATGACGTCGAAATTCATGCCGTAGATCGAGGCGACCAGCGTCGGCGGCAGGAAGACGACCGCTGCGACCGAGACGATCTTGATGATGCCGTTCTGCTCGATGTTGATCATGCCCAGCGTCGCGTCGAGCAGGAAGTTGATCTTCTGCGACATGAACGAGGCATGATCCGTCAGCGAGGACACGTCGCGCGACAGTGTTTTGACGCGTGCGCGAATGTCCTTGGCTGCCTTGTCCTGCAAGGCAGCCGATGCCAGGAAACCCGCCAGGCGCTGCAGCGACGTCAGGCTGTCGCGCAGGTTCGTCGTCAGCGTCTCCTTGCGACCGATTGCCTTCAGGATTTGCTGAAAACTGCGGTCCCGCTGGGAGGCCTTCTTGCCGTTGGGATGGAAGATCTCCTTCGACAAGGTTTCGATATCGCGCGAGACCTGCTCCAGCGCGTCGGCGAGCCGGTCGACGATCGCCTCCAGCAACCCGATCAGAATTGTCGGTCCGGTGGTGCAGCCGGTCGCCACCTTCTCAGCCCGCAGCGGAAAGGTTTGAAAGGCGCGCGGTTCGTTGTATCGAATGGTGACGAGGGTCTGATTGCGCAGCACAAACGTCACCGGCGACATCAAGGGAGCCTCGCTCTCGATCTGCGACGGCAAATAGCGGTCATGAAGTACCCACCGTCCTCGACATAGAGGCGGCTGGATATCTCGATTTCCTCCATTTCCTCGCGCGTCGGGACGCCGATGCCGAGCCAGTGTTCGACAGCAGCTTCCTCTTCCTTGGTCGGATTGGACAAGTCGACCCAGACGATGCTGGACGTCCCGGTTTCCAGTCCCTCGACAGCGCGCAGCCGATCGTTCTCCACGACGAATGCCTTGATCATCGCCGGGTCTCCCTTGTTCAGGGTTGCTGGGGCGTCCAATTGGGCGCGGTGGTAGAGATTGGCAGGGACGAAAAGCGATCGCTTCCCGCCACGATAGCGGGCCGATAGACCCCGCAGCGGGCAAGGTCAAGCGGTCTTGGCGAGAGCAGAATTGCAAATAGGATCCTGCCGATCCTGCTGACGCTGCGAGATACATGAGGAAAACGACCAAAAGTACAGTTGCGCGGCCTGAAATTTGAGCAGAGCGTCCGCGGCGCTCCCTAGGGGCACAGGGAGTAGGTGGCGCGCCCTCGGCGCGCGGAAGGGCACCTCAACATCCTCGGGAGGGGATCATGCCTCTACTTACCGCACTTGCAATCAGCATTGGTGTTCTGGGCGGCGTGGCCACGTGGCTATTCGTCGGACCGGTCTTGGGTGGGTTGGGTTTGCAGATCTGGGCGGCGTTCATCGCCTGGGCAGCCTACTATCATTCCGGCGGCACGCCGGCCGCACTGTCGAAAAACATTCCCGCGCACGTGTTCGGTGCGTTGGTCGGATACATCGTGCTGATCCTGCTCGGCTCACTGGCCGGATCGCTCGGCGTTCCGCTCGCGGCCGGCATCCTGGTCGGCATAGGCGCCGCGATCCTCGTTCTGGGCGCCAACATGCCGGCGCTCGCCAGCATTCCGTCGTCCGTCTACGGCTTTGGCTGCGTCGCCGGCTACGCGTTGCTGGCCAACAAACTCGGCACGCTGACCACCGCCTCGATCGTCGACAATCCGTTCATCAACATCGTCATTTCGATGATCATTGGCGCGCTGTTCGGCTTCCTGTCCGAAAAGGTCGGCGGCGCGCTGGCGAAAAAATAGAGTCGGTTGAATTGCTTGCGCCGGGAGGCTGAACTTCCGGCGGAGAATTAGAGCAAGATGCAGGAAAATTCTGCCCGTCGATTTGCAAATGGCGAATCGACGGGCAGGGCTTGCGTTTGGCCGGCGTGCCGCAGCCGTCACTCCGGGGCCGCGAAGCGGAACCCGGAGTCCAGAACGCCGACCTCTCTTTGCCGGTCGCTTCCTTCCTGCAATGACACAACTCTGGGTTCCGGATTCCGCTTCGCGGCTCCGGAATGACGTCGGAACGTGACGTCCGCTGCGGAGCGAGCCGGAGAGGGGTCAGTCACATTCGATCGCCTGACGCGACGAATGAGGCAGCCCAATCGAGCCGGTGTGCCGTCGAGGCGGACGCGGCGCCACGGCCGTCACTCCGGGGCCGCGAAGCGGAACCCGGAGCCCAGAGCGCCGGCCTCTCTTTGCTGATCGCTTCCCTCCTGCAATGACACAACTCTGGATTCCGGATTCCGCTTCGCGGCTCCGGAATGACGTCAAATCGTGACGTCCGCTGCCTCAAACTGATGAACATTTTTCTTCGCCCAAGCTCGGATCTACAAGAAATAGTGACGCGAAATCAATTGCTTGGCATCACCCCTAAAAATATTTGCCCGAAAAATGTCCACCCCCCTCGCGTCTCCCACACAATGCTTGCCGACCTGATTGGAGGCCGTGTGATGGACTGGAAATTGGCGATGAAGGAGGAAAGGGCGGCGCTGAAGCGCATTGTCGCGTTGCTCTTTGCCCTCGCCAATCTGGCCGAGTCTGCCAGCCGCCGTTCCCAGCGTATCCGTCGATTTGTCATCTGGGTTCTGCGGCAGGCCGAGGCCGTGGCGCGGGATTTTATCATCGGCGAACCTGAGATGCCGACTGCCTTAATGCCCGTCCGTCCTGCCGATGACAGTCCTGCCGAAGCAATGCGCCTTGCCCAGTGCTTTCGCGATTTGGCTCGCGAGCTGGATCGTCAGGCGAAATTCGCTTTCGCCATTCAGGACGACATAGCGCAAGCCGGCTTGCCGCGGTCTGGCGCTTTTCGGCCGCTCGACCTGAATGATTTCCTGAACACGTTGCGGTCGGTTGTCGCGACGATTGCCGTCGCGGCGGCATGCGCAACCAGCCCGCCCGACACATCCTGACGGGCGATTGTCTCGAATCGCCTAAGTCTAGGTGTTAAACTTGAACAGCAGTATGTCGCCATCCTGCACGACATACTCCTTGCCTTCGTCGCGCGCCTTGCCGGCCTCCTTGGCCGGCACCTCGCCGCCGAGCGCCACGAAGTCGTCATAGGCAATCGTCTGCGCGCGGATGAAGCCACGCTCGAAATCGGTGTGGATCACGCCGGCCGCCTGCGGCGCCTTGGTGCCGCGCTCGATTGTCCAGGCGCGGGTCTCCTTCGGGCCGGCGGTGAAATAGGTGATCAGGTGCAAAAGGTCGTAGCCGGCGCGGATCAGCTTATCCAGGCCGGGCTCGGTAAGACCGAGATCGGCCAGGAACTCCATTTCCTCGTCGTCGGGCAACTGCGCCACTTCGGCTTCGATGGCGGCGGAAATGATGACAACCGAAGCGCCTTGCTTGGTCGCCATCGCCTCGACCGCCTTGGTGTGCTCGTTGCCGGTCGCGGCGTCGGCTTCGGACACGTTGCAGACGTAGAGGACGGGGTGGGCGGTCAGCAGGTTGAGGTCCCTGCAGCATCCTCAGGTCTTCGGCCGCAATACCCTTCAGCATCACACGGCATGGCTTGCCGTCCTGAAGCAGCGTCAGCGCCTGCTCCATGACCGGCAGGACGGTCAGCGACTCCTTGTCCTTGGCCTGTGCGCGCTTGCGCACGTTGACGATGCGGCGCTCGAGGCTCTCGAGGTCGGACAGCATCAGTTCGGTTTCGACCGTGTCGGCGTCGGCGACCGGGTCGATCTTGCCCTCGACATGGGTGATGTCGTCATTCTCGAAACAGCGCAGCACATGCACGATGGCATCGACCTCGCGGATGTTGGCGAGAAACTGGTTGCCCAGGCCTTCGCCTTTCGAGGCGCCGCGCACCAGGCCGGCGATGTCGACGAAGGAAATGCGGGTCGGGATGATCTCCTTCGACTTGGCGATCGACGCGATCTTGTCCAGGCGCTTGTCCGGCACCCCGACCTCTCCGGTATTCGGCTCGATGGTGCAGAACGGATAGTTGGCGGCCTGCGCGGCGGCCGTGCGCGTCAGCGCATTGAAAAGCGTCGATTTGCCAACGTTGGGCAAACCAACGATGCCGCATTTGAAACCCATGATGGAAATCCTAACGGAAAACGGAAAGTTGGTCCGGCCTATGGGCGAAAGCGATCAAGCTCGTCAACCCTCGCCCTTGCCGAACAGTTTTTTCAGCATTGCCGCCATCGGGCCTGTTTCGGGCAATTTGGCGACGGGCGCCTGCGGTCGCGCCTGGCGGATGTGGCTTTGGCCTTTCTTCGGCGGCTTCGCCTGCCCGCCGGAATCATTCGCCGAAGAGCCGGCCTCCGGCTCGCCGCCGCTGCCTCGGGAGCCTCCCGGCACGGCGAGCGCGACCTTGTTCATCAGCCCGCTGTCGTCACCCTTGACGATCATGTCGGCATTGTCGGCGATGGCGTCGAGCAACGGATCGAGCCAGGGCCTATCGGCCTTGGCGAAATCGCTCAGCACATGGCCGTGCACGAGTTCCTTGATGCCGGGGTGGCCGACGCCAATCCGGATACGCCGGTAGTTCGGCCCGAGATGCTGGTCGAGCGAGCGGATGCCGTTGTGGCCACCCGCGCCGCCGCCGGTCTTGATGCGCAGCTTGCCGGCGACGAGGTCGATCTCGTCGTAGAGGACGGTGAGCACCGACGGCTCGAGCTTGTAGAAGCGCATCGCTTCGCCCACTGCCTGGCCGGACAGGTTCATGAAGGTCTGCGGCTTGATCAGCAGGACCCTCTCGCCAGCAAGCTTGCCTTCGGCGATTTCAGCCTGGAATTTTTTCGACCAGGGCGAAAACGAATGGCGGCGGGCAATCGCGTCCGCCGCCATGAAGCCGACATTGTGCCGGTTGTTCGCGTATTTCGATCCGGGATTGCCCAGTCCTGCAATGATGTACATCTGCGGAACCTCGCAATTCCCGGAAATCGGGAAGCGACGAGCTTATTCCTCGTCTTCCTTTTCGCCGCCCTTGACCGCTTCGGTCGTCGGCGCAACCGGCGCTGCCTCATCCGCCGCCGTCAGGCCGGCCGTGCCGGCGATCGTGGCGATGGTGAAGTCGCGGTCCGAAATGACCGGCTTGACGCCCGCTGGCAACTTGACCGCCGAAATGTGGACGGAATCGCCGATATCGACGCCGGTGAGATCGACGGTGATGAATTCCGGGATCGCGTTGGCCGGGCAGTGGAACTCGACGTGGTGACGCACGATGTTCAGCGCACCGCCGCGCTTCAGGCCCGGCGACTTGTCTTCATTGACGAAGTGGACCGGAACATCGACGTTGACTTCGGTGTCCTTGCTGACCCGCAGGAAGTCGACATGGGTCGGGAAGTCCTTGACCGGGTCGAGCTGGTAGTCCTTCGGGAGAACCTGGATCTTCTCACTGCCGACATTGATCGTCGCCAGCGTGGTCAGGAACCCGCCGCCGTGGATCTTGTAGTAGATGTCCTTGTAGGACAGGGCGATCGCCAGGGGAGGCTTCTTGTCGCCATAGATGACTGCAGGCACTTTGCCGTTGCGGCGAACTGCACGGGCGGACCCCTTACCGACCGTTTCGCGCGCTTCGGCCGTGAGCTCGTACGTTTCGTGGCTCATGGCATTTCCTTTCGCGTTACATTTGGAGCGCTTACAGGCCGTTTCGCATCAACGATGGGAGCCGTTCCGTAAACGTCGAAAGCCGCCGGGTAGGCGGCTTTCCGCTGCGTTGCCTCCAAGGGTGTCTACGCAGGTGGCGGCTCTATAGGGGAAGCAGAGCCCTGTTTGCAAGGCATCGGCGTGTTTCGAGCGCCTATGCTCTTCCGCTTCAGGAAACCGCTCGGCAGAAACACGGTCAACAGTCCCAGCAAGGGCAGGTAGGAGCAAACTGTGTAGACATATTCGATGCCCTTGTAGTCGGCGACTACGCCGAGCACCGCCGCCGCGATGCCGCCCATGCCGAAGGCGAAGCCGAAGAAGATGCCGGCGATCAGCCCAACGCGGCCGGGAACCAGTTCCTGGGCAAAGACCACGATGGCCGAAAAGGCCGACGACAGGATCAGGCCGACGAGCACGATCAGGATGCGTGTCCAGAAGAGGTCCGCATAGGGCAGGGCAAGGGTAAAGGGCAGGCAGCCCAGGATCGAAAACCAGATCACCGCCTTTGGCCCGAAACGGTCGCCGAATTGCCCGCCAAGCAGGATGCCGAGCGCCGATGCGCCAAGGAACAGGAACAGCAGAACCTGCGATTCCTGCACCGACACGCCGAACTTCTGGATCGTATAGAAGGTGAAGTAGCTGGAGATCGACGCCGTGTAGATGTTCTTGGTGAAGACCAGCAGCGTCAGCACGCTGAGCGCGATCATGATGCGGCGGCGCGGCAAAGGCGGCATCAGGCTGCCCAGCGACTTCTTCGCCGGATTGCGGTGTTCCTGCGCGTACCAGAGCCCGACGCGGAACAGCACGAAGATGCCGATTGCCGCAAGAAGCGTGAACCACGCGATGCTGTCCTGGCCGAAGGGCACGACGATGAAGGCTGCGAGCAGGGGGCCGAGAGACTGGCCGAAATTGCCACCGACCTGGAACAGTGACTGGGCCAGGCCAAAGCGCCCGCCGGAAGCGAGCCGGGCGACGCGCGATGCCTCCGGGTGGAAGACGGCGGAGCCGATGCCGATGAGTGCAGCCCCTGCCAAAAGCAGCCAGTAGTGGCCCGCATAGGCCAGCACCACCAGCCCGATCAGCGACGACGCCATGCCCCACGGCAGCGAAAATGGCAGCGGACGCCTGTCGGTGTAGAGGCCGACGACGGGCTGCAGCAGCGAAGCCGTCACCTGAAAGGTGAAGGTGAGAAGCCCGATCTGCATGTAGCTCAGGCTGTAATTGTCCTTCAGCAGCGGGTAGATCGCCGCCAGCAACGACTGCATGACGTCGTTGACCATGTGCCCGAACGACACCGCGAGGATGATCAGGAAGGTTGTCGTTTCGGTTCGGGACGGTCGATTGGCGGTGAGATCGGTCATCTTGCGGTCATTCTTATGGATTTTCGGCCGACGTCTTAGCTGGATTGCGGGGTTACTGCTTTCGTGCAAAGGTCCGTTTCTTTCGCGAGTGGGCCAAATTCTTTGAAGTATCGCCCCCAAATTCCTGCCCTTCAGCTTGGCGACCTTCACCGCCTTCATGACGAGCGTTGGGCGTGGCTGGAAGACGTGGAAGGCCCGCTTGTCGCGCTGCCGACCGAATATCCGGACGGCTACACCGTGCCGGAGCACCATCATAGCCGCAGCCAGTTGTTGCACGCTCTAGCTGGGGTCGTGCTGATCAGGACCCGCTTTGGCAGCTGGATGGTGCCGCCCGACCATGCGATGTGGTTGCCGGCCGGGGTGGATCATTCCGTTCACATGCTCGGCAATGTCAGCATGCGGTCGATCTATGTCGAGCCTTCCGCGATAGGCGGACTTCCGGACAAGCTGCGGGTTGTCGCGATCACGGATCTGATGCGAAATCTGATCATCGAAGCTGCGAAACTGCAGCCGGGATCGGAGACGACAGGCCGCGACGCCTGGCTGATGGGTTTGCTGCTGCACGAGATCCCGACACTGCCGGAACGACCGCTTGCCCTGCCATTTCCGAGCGATCCGCGGCTGCTCGCGCTTTGCCGCACATTCATGGAAGAGCCGTCGGCGCCGGCCACGATCGACGCATGGGCCGAGAAGGCCGGCATGAGCCGGCGGACATTCACACGGACCTTTCACAGGGAGACCGGCCTGTCACTCTCAGTATGGCGGCAACAAGCGTTGCTGTTTGCGGCCTTGCCGCGATTGGCCGATAGCGAGCCGGTGACGCGGGTCGCACTCGATCTGGGCTATGACAGCGTGCCGGCTTTCACGACCATGTTTAAGCGGATGCTGGGCACGTCGCCGCGCAGCTATATGCGTTCCGCCAGCTCGTCTGCCGTGGTCACGCCTTATTCGTCTTCTTCCAACGCGCCTTCTTGAAAGGCTTCTTGGTCCCGTCGTCGCCGCCAATTTTCGGGCCGTCTGCCGGGCCTCCGGCTTTCGGCTTGTATTTGGCCTTCTTGGCGCTTTTCCAGGTGGGTGCCGCGTCGCCGGTTGCAGCAGTGCGGGATGGGCGGCCTTCTGCGCTGCTCGGGCCGTCGATACGCTGGATGGTCACGCCCTTTTCGCCGGTGCCATGCTCTTTGATCGCGGCTTGAAAGGCTGCAGCCTTGTCGCCGGCGATCTCGAACTGGCTTTCGGTGTCGAATATCTTGATCGACCCGACCGCCCGCTTCGTGACATGGCCTGACTTGCAGATCATGGGCAGAAGCCAGCGCGGCTCGGCACGATGCTTGCGGCCGACCGAAACCTTGAACCAGACGCCGTTTTCGAAATCGCTCCTGTCGCGCGAGGCGTCCGTGCCAGGATCAGAGCCACGATCCGGCCTCTGACCCTTTGCGCCACGCTTCTCCCGCCTTCCAACTGTTTCCCGCTCGTAGGGAGCAGGTGCTTCGAGCAATTCTTCCGGTGCCGGGCGGGCTGCGAGTTGCAAGCGCAGATACGCGGCAGCGATGTTCTCGGCGCCATGGGCATTCATCAACTGCCTGACAAGGCCGAACTCATCCTCGCTCGGCGGGACCGATAGCGCGGGATCGTCCAGAATCCGCTCCTGATTGTGCCGTTCGATATCGGCTGCACTTGGTGCCGGGACGATGCGCGCCTCAAGCCGGGCGAGTTTAAGCACCCGCGCGGCGGAGCCTCGACGATGGTAAGGCACGATTAGCGTGCAAATGCCTTTGCGGCCTGCGCGTCCCGTGCGGCCGCTGCGGTGCAGCAACGTATCCGGATTGGTGGGAATATCGGCATGAATCACCAGATCGAGGTTCGGCAGATCGATGCCGCGCGCCGCCACATCGGTAGCGACGCAGATGCGGGCACGGCCATCGCGCATCGCCTGGAGCGCGTTGGTGCGTTCCGACTGGCTGAGTTCACCGGACAGGGAAACTACGGCAAATCCGCGATTGCCCAACCGGCTGGCCAGATGTTTTACGGCCTCTCGCGTGTGGCAGAACACCAATGCGTTCTGCGAATCGAAGAACAGCAGGGTGTTGATGATGGCGTTTTCCCGATCTGCCGCTGCGACAAGAATCTGCTGATAGTCGATGTCGCTGTGCTGGCCGCTTTCGCCTGCGGCGGTGATGCGGACGGCGTTGTGCTGGAAGCGCTTGGCCAACTGGGCGATCGGTGCCGGTACGGTTGCGGAAAACATCAGCGTACGGCGGTCGTCCGGCGCCGCTGCCAGGATGAACTCCAGATCGTCACGAAAGCCGAGATCGAGCATTTCGTCGGCCTCGTCGAGAACGACGGCACGCAGATTGGTGAGGTCCAGCGAGCCGCGCGTGATGTGATCGCGCAGCCGGCCCGGCGTCCCAACGACAATGTGGGCCCCACGCGACAAGGCACGCCGCTCGTCGCTCATCAGCATGCCGCCAACGCAGGAGGCGAGCCGCGCGCCGGCTTCGCGATAAAGCCATTCGAACTCACGCCTGACCTGGATGGCCAGCTCGCGGGTCGGCGCGACAATCAGTGCAAGTGGCGCGCCAGCAGGCTCAAATGTCGCCATGCCCTGCAACAGGGTCGGCGCAATGGCGAGGCCGAAGGCAACCGTCTTGCCGGACCCGGTCTGGGCGGACACCAAAAGGTCTGCCGCCTGGGCATTGTCGGCGAGCATGGCCTGCTGGACTGGCGTCAATGTGTCGTAGCCGCGAGCAGCCAGCGCCGCCGCAAGCGGCTGCGCCATCTCATTGATGTCGGTCATCAGGAAACTTTCACTGCCGGCGCCTCGCTCATGCGAGGTCTTGCCGCGCGATCATTCATTCGCGGCTTCCCTAGAGGGAATAGGCGGCAACGGCAAGTGTACGCCTGCGAGCCTGGACGAATTCGGCTTGTTCGGCCGGCAAGGCCGAGTCCATCAAGGCAGCCCAGTCTCAATCAAACAGGCTCGAGACGCTCTCTTCGAGCGCGGTGCGCGAAATGGCCTCGCCCATCAGCTCGGCGATCGAGATGACCCGGACGTTATGCGCGTCGTTGACGGCCTGAGTCGGTTGAATTGAATCGGTTATGACCAGTTCCTGAAGCTTTGAGCCAGCAATGCGGGCCACCGCGCCGCCCGACAGAACGCCGTGCGTGATGTAGGCCGTGACGCTGGATGCGCCGTTTTCGAGCAACGCGTCGGCGGCATTGCACAGCGTGCCGCCGGAATCGACGATGTCGTCGTAGAGCAGGCAGTCCTTGCCCTTCACGTCGCCGATGATGTTCATCACTTCGGATTCGCCGGGGCGATCGCGGCGCTTGTCGACGATGGCAAGCTGGGCGTCGAGGCGCTTGGCCAGCGCACGGGCGCGGACCACGCCGCCGACGTCTGGCGAAACGACCATGACGTTGGCGAGCTGTTTGTATTTGGCCTTGATGTCGCGCGCCATGACGGGCACCGCGAACAGATTGTCGGTCGGGATGTCGAAAAAGCCCTGGATCTGGCCGGCATGCAGGTCGAGCGTCAGCACGCGATAGCAGCCGGCGCGGGTGATCATATTGGCGACCAGCTTGGCCGAGATCGGCGTGCGGCCGGAAGCGCGGCGGTCCTGCCTGGCATAGCCGAAATAGGGCATGACCGCCGTGATGCGCCGCGCCGAGGAGCGCATGAACGCATCGATCATGATCAGCAGTTCCATCAGATGATCGTTGGTCGGGTAGGACGTCGACTGCAGGATGTAGACATCCTCGCCACGCACGTTTTCCTGGATCTCGACGAAGATTTCCTGGTCGGCGAAGCGCCGCACCGCGGCGCGCCCCAACGGAACGTTGAGGTATCGGGCGACGGCTTCGGCCAGCACCCGGTTTGAGTTACCCGCAAAAAGCTTCATTGAGTTGCCCTGGCGCCGCTCCGCTCCGGTGAGGGGCTTTTAGCCGCCTGAGCGATCAATGCAAGCGGGCCTTATTTCGTATTGCAAAGATTTAATGACCGAGGGCGGCGGCGCTATTTCACGATCAGATCAAGGCCATAGCGCGATAGCGGGCGCGGCGCGGCATCGGTGGTCAGGTAGGTTCGGCCAAGAGTCATCGCGGTTTCGGTGTCCGAATCCATGATGATCATATGGGCGAACAACGTCATGTCGGGCGCGATCGGTTCGGGATTGTCCTGGTAAAACATCTGGCTCTCCATCCAGGACGGCGTGAAGCGCGCGCCGACGGAATAGCCGCAGGCGTTGAGGCGATGCCGGGTCAAGCCGCTGGCTTCGAGCGAGCGCGCATGCGCCTCGAAGACGTCGCCGAAGGTGTTGCCCGGCGTCATTGCCTGCTCGACCGCCAGCAGGGCGGCGAGCGAGGCGTCGTAAAGCTCCTGATGCCGCTTCGATACCTTGCCGGTCAGAACCGTGCGCATCATCGGCGCATGGTAATGATGGAACACGCCCGACCATTCGAGCGTGAGCTGGTCGTTCTTGGTCAACTTGCGCCGGCCGGCCTTGTAGCGGCACAAAAGCGCGTCGGCGCCGGAGCCGATGATGAACTCGTTGGCGGGATAGTCGCCGCCGCCGGCAAAGATGGCGCCCTGCATGGCGGCGAGGATCACGCCTTCGTCGGCGCCCTGTTTGACGAGCTTCAGCGCGGCGTCCAGCGCGTCGTCACCGAGTTCGGCCGCGCGTTCGGCCTTCTTGATTTCGGCCGGGCTCTTGAACAGGCGAAGCCTGCTGACGATGTCGGACGCATCCTCGATCTTGCCGAATGTCTTCAATTGCTCGTCGAGCAGCAGGCCGTTGCGCGCGGTCAGGCCATGGGTGTTGTATTCAACGCCGATCCTGAAGCCGAGCAGGCCGAGGTCGTTCAGCAGATTGCGCAAGTCGAGCGCCGGGTTGGCGTCGGCTCGGTCGGTCCAGACGACGATATTTTCGATCGTCGACGTATGCTTCGCCTGGCGCAAATCGGCCGAGCGGGTAAGCAACACCATCGAGCCATCGGCCTTCACGACCAGGCACTGGAAAAAGCAGAAGCCGAAGGTGTCGTAACCGGTCAGCCAATACATGCTCTCCTGGGCGAACAGCAGCATGGCGTCGAGCTTGCGCTCGGTCATTTCGAGGATCAGGCGGTCGCGGCGGGCATCGAATTCGGATCGTTCGAAATGCAGGGCCATCAGATTTCCTCCAGCACGATCGACGCGACGTGGCGTCCGTAGTCCGGCTCGTTGCGATGGGTCGAGCGGCGGTAGGAATAAAACAGGTTCTCTTCGGCGTAGGTGCAGCGGTTCAACGCCTCAGCCTTGACGCCGGCTTTTTCCAGCCGGTCGATCGTGTAGCGGTTCAAGTCGAACATGGCGTGGTTCGGCTGGTCGGACGGGACGAAGTAGACGTGATTTTGCGGACCAGCCGACATGAAGCGTTCGACGAATTCAAAGCCGACTTCATAGTTTGCCTGGGTGATGGAGGGGCCAAGCGCGGCCAGTATGCGCTCGCGCCTGGCGCCGAGCGTTTCCATTTTCTCGATCGTGCTTTCGAGGATGCCGGTGAAGGCGCCTTTCCAGCCGGCATGGGCCGCGCCGATGACGCGCGCCTCGGGATCGACGAAAAGCACCGGACCGCAATCGGCGGAGGAAGCACAGATGGCGAGGCCCGGCCGGTCGGTGACGATGCCGTCAGCCATTGGCCGCGGCAGGCCATAGGGTTCGGTCACGACGATCGCATCGGGCGAATGCACCTGATGGAGCGACAGTAGCGCTTCCGGTGGACACCCATCCAGGCGGCGACGCGACGCCGGTTTTCCGCAACATGCTCGGCATCATCGTTCGAGCCGGTGCCGGTGTTGAGTCCGGAATAGAGGCCCTCGGACACGCCGCCGATGCGGGTGAAATAGCCGTGCTTGACGCCGGCGCTTGCGGCGGTGTCGAGCAGTGGCGAACGAAGCGGGTTCGGTAGCGAAGCAGTCAACATGGCGCGTGTTGTCGTCCGTCATGCGTCGTTGCGTCAAGGGCGAAGGGGCGTCTGGTGCAGCCGATTGTCATTTAGGTCATTCAGTTTGTCGCGGCAAATCCCGGCAAATTCTTCAGGGTCGAGAACGCCAAGACCTTGAACAGGTTGCCCATGGCTTCCGGCCCGGCCAGCCGCTCGACTTCACTCGACAGGCGGTTTTGAGTGGCCTCGTTGGCATTCGCGCCAAGCAATCCTGCCCGCTCGACAAGCCCAAGCGCCAGCAGAAATTCGCTTTGCGTCGTGAGGCGCGTTGTAAGGCCGGTTCGCCTTGCGACCGCCGTGAGGGATGCGAAATCCACATGGGATGTCAGGTCGGCCTCGCCAGGGTGAGCGAGAGGGTCGTCGTAGCGCATGTTTCAGCATGGCCTGCAGCGTGTCGCCGACACCCGGCACCAGATGGCCGTAGTCGATGAACAGGCCGACCCCACCGTCGCGCTTGATGCGCTCGCCGATCGTCTGCATCAGCGCCTCGCGCGCCGGGGCGATTTCGAAGATTGCGCCTTGCTGCGCCCGGTCGGCGTCCGAGGGCAAAAGAGATGGGTCAAGCGATCCCGCACCCGCGATGAAGATCAGATTCTCGTCCTTGTCGATGTCGACCATGCGCTCGCGCCAGCCGGCATCTGTCTTGACGTATTGCCGGACAGGGATGGCGTCGAAGAGTTCATTGCCGACGATAAGCAGCGGCCGACCGGACGGCAATTCGTCGACGGTGTGACACCACTCGAAGGTACCGCCCGTGCCTTGCATGGTTGTCGCCTGGACGAGTCGCAGCCTGGGGCTGGTTTCGATCAGGTTGAAGCTGGCCTTGGCGCGCAGGCCGGGTTCCAGTTTGTCGAAGGTCCGGGCAATGTCTTTGGCGAGCGTGCCGCGACCGGGACCGATCTCGGCAATGATTGGGTGTTCCGGGCGGCCAAGCTCGCGCCAGACAGTGACCAGCCAGGCGCCGATCAGTTCGCCGAACATCTGGCTGATTTCGGGAGCGGTGGTGAAATCCCCATCGCGGCCGAACGGGTCGCGGGTCATGTAGTAGCCGTGCTGTTTGTCGAACAGGCACATCGCCATGTATTCGGCGACGCTGATCGGGCCGAGCGCCTCGATCAGATCGACGATCTTGGCCTTGAGCGCAGTCATCCGGCGAGCGGTGACCGCCGGGGCTGGCTTGGCCGAGACCATCATCCAAAGGCCGACGAGGATCAGCGGCAGCGACAGCACCATGCCCATCGTCAGCCAGCCGCCGGCAAGGTAGCCGATCTGGGCGTCGGGTTCGCGGAAATACTCCGCGAAGCTGCGCGCCAGTCCATAGCCTGTCATGAAGGCGCCGGCGACAAAGCCCGGGTAGCGCAGCTTCAGCAGGCCATGGGTCAGCAATCGCAGCACGATGAACAGGACCAGGCCTTCAAGGAGGGCTTCGTAGAGCTGGCTGGGGTGGCGCGGGTCCGGTCCGCCATTCGGGAACACGAAGGCCCACGGCAGGTCGCTCGGGCGGCCCCAGAGCTCTGAATTGATGAAATTGGCGCAGCGGACCAGACCAAGTGCGACCGGCGTGCCGGCGGCAATCAGGTCGAACAGTGTCCAGACATTGAGACCGCGCGATCGCGCCAAAAATACCATCGCCAGGGTGCAGCCCAGAAAACCGCCGTGGAACGACATGCCGCCCTGCCAGATGGCGACAATGTCGAGCGGATTGGCGAGATAGCGCTGGAAATCGTAAAACAGGATGTAGCCGATACGGCCGCCGAGAACGATGCCGAGCGCGGCATAGACCAGCAGGTCGTCGATGATCTCCGGCCCGAACGGCGCCTTGCCGTCGCGCCAGAGCTTTGGCGTCATCAGCAGGCGCTTGGCGTACCACCAGCCGAACAGGATGCCGACGACATAGCCCAGCCCGTACCAGTGGATGGCGAGCGGGCCGAGCTGCACGATCACCGGGTCGATGTTCGGGAAGGCGAGGGCGGTGACAGGCAAGAGTTCGATCAAAGCATGATTCCCGTTGCGATATCGCTACGGCGGCGGACCATGGTGGTGCTCCGCGACAGCATCAAGGCAATCTCATTTCAGGAACGGATTTGTCATCCGCTCCACACCGAAACGCCCGCCCGGTCCATGGCCGCAGATGAAGCCGATATCATCGCCCAGGGGGAGCAGTTTTTCCTTGATCGAGCGGATCAGGGTCGCGTGGTTGCCTCCCGGCAGGTCGGTGCGGCCGACCGAGCCGTTGAACAGCACGTCGCCGACATGGGCGAAGGCGTTGGCGCGGTTGTAAAACACCACATGTCCTGGTGCGTGGCCGGGACAATGCAGCACCTCGAAGCTGTGATCGCCGAACGAGACTTTTTCGCCTTCGGTCAGAAATCGGTCGGGGACGCAGTTTCGGACGGCGTCCGCAACGCCGAATTGGACGGCCTGTTTTTCAAGGTTGTCGAGCAGCGGCTTGTCTGCCTCGTGCGGGCCGATGATCTCGACGCCAAGCGCATCCTTGAGATCCATCGCGCCGCCGGCATGGTCGAGATGGCCGTGGGTGATCCAGATGGCTTCGACCTTGACGCCGTTCGACTTGATGGCTTCGAGGATTTGGTCAACATCGCCGCCTGGATCGACGATCACGCCAGCCTTGGTCGCATCGTCGAACAGCATCGTGCAGTTCTGCTGGAACGGCGTCACCGGGATGATGCCTGCGTTCAATCTGCCCATGCGAAGCCTTTCAGTCTATCGTTGCCGGGTCACATAGGGCGGTGAGGCGGCGACGTCCAGCGGGCACGGTCTTTCGTCGCCACGCTCCGGATTTTTCACCGGCCTGGTTGTTGAACCCTAACTTGGCTCCTGAGAGCAGTGCGAAGATGGCGGCCTACGGGCTGAATGCTCCGGCTTCGTGTCGACCGGCCCTCCTCCGCCTCGGGCCTCGCACTCGCCTCCTGGCAAAGGGCGAGGATCGGCTGCCGCAACAGCGCGCTCCAACCCTCGAATCAAAACGGGCGGCACAAGGCCGCCCGTTAGAGGAATAGCCGAAGAAATCAGGCTTTGTTCATCGACTTCATGATCGCGCCGACGATGCCCGTGAGCACCGCGCCGCCACCTGCGCCGCCGAGAATATTGTTCAGGTCGAAGGCGCCGCTGGTTGCAGCACCTGCTGCCGCTGCCGGATCGACGGCGCCGCCGCCCAACAAGCTGCCAAGAATGGCTGCGCCGCCGACGCCGCCAATCGCACCACTCAGGATTTTAGGAAGCTGTCCCATGACGGCATTGCCGATGGCAGCGCCAACGGCCTGGCCTCCAATGATGCCGGTGATTATCTGCACGATAATCGGCATGAGAGTTTCCATGTAAGTTCCCTCCGTTCATACCGGTCCACCTGCCGGCGCGGATATGAGACCCTGATTCGGGTGAAAGTCAAACGAATGGCTAGCAGCCGCCTGGCGCTGGAATCCGGTGCATTCATAGGGATTTCTAATGTATCCGAGCTTGCTGGCGCTGCGCGTGCAGGTCGATCAAGGCATCTATGGCTGGCATGCTCGCCTTGCCTTTCCAGCGCTATCAGCCGAAAAGCTTGGAGCCTGGCCGCATTTCGCCTAGATTATGTCAATGCTATTGACGTAATTCCAATGGAGCAGCGCAGAGAATGGCCGACCGAAGCGGCGTGAAAGCCAGCCCAATCAGGACAGCCATCACAGACGCCGATGGCATCGATCTCGCCCTGATCGAGCTGCTTTTCTTCGCCTACCGCGATTTTACGTCCGATCCGGACGAGATTCTGTCCGGCTATGGGTTTGGGCGCGCGCATCACCGGGTGCTGCATTTCGTCAATCGCATGCCGGGCCTGACGGTCGCCGAATTGCTGGATGTGCTGCAGATCACCAAGCAGAGCCTGTCGCGCGTGCTGAAGCAGCTCATCGACACCGATCATGTCGTGCAGGTGCAAGGGCTGAAGGACCGTCGCCAGCGCGAGCTTTATCCGACGGCGCGCGGCCGCGAACTGGCGCTCGCGCTGGCGCGGCCACAGTCGCGCCGCATCGGCGCTGCGCTCAACGGCGCGCAGCCGTCCGAGCGCGAAATGGTCGAGCAGTTTTTGAAAGGTATGGTCAATCCGGAGCTTCGGGCACAGATTGACAAGCTGCCCGCGACGCTTGGGGAGGACAATCATGGAACAGAATGAACTTCTTGCCGATCCAACGATCCCGAAAGACGACGCGCCGCATCTGCTGGTGATCGACGACGATACGCGCATCCGCACGCTGCTGAAGCAATATCTGACCGAGAACGGGTTTCGGGTCTCGGTCGCCGGCAACGCCGACGAGGCGCGGCGCAAGCTGGTCGGGCTCGATTTCGACCTTTTGATCGTCGACGTGATGATGCCAGGCGAATCCGGCGTCGACCTGACGCGGTCGCTGCGGGAACAGAAAACGGTTCCGATCCTGATGTTGACGGCGCTGTCGGAAACCGACAGCCGGATCGCCGGACTGGAAGCGGGCGCGGACGACTATCTGCCAAAACCGTTCGATCCGCGCGAACTGATCCTGCGCATCAACAATATTTTGCGCCGCGGCGGCCCGCAGCAGACGCCGAAGGTGGAGCAGATCGTGTTCGGCCCCTACACCTTCCAGATTGCGCGGCGCGAGTTGAAGAAGGGCGGAGAGCCGCTGAAGCTGACCGACCGCGAGCAGGAAATCCTGGCGATTTTCGCCGAGCGCGCCGGCGAGACGATCCCGCGTCATGAACTCGTGGCAAACGATTCGGAAGTGGGCGAGCGCACCATCGACGTGCAGATCAACCGGCTGCGGCGCAAGATCGAGAAGGATCCGGCCAATCCGGTGTGGCTGCAGACGGTGCGGGGTATCGGCTATAGGCTTTCCGTCGAGTGATGGGGCGCATTGCTGGATGACGGAGCGATAGGCTTATGGCCAATTCCGACATCGACCTTTCGCGACGCGGCCGGTTCAACCAGGCGCTGAACCGGGTTGGCGATGGTTTCTCGCGTTGGACGGAGCCGTACCGGCGGCGGCTGGAGCCGCTGTGGCGGCGCACCGAGCCGGTGCGACGGCAGTGGAACCGCATATCGCGGCTGATTGCCATCTACATGCCGAAGCGGCTCTATCCGCGCTCGCTGCTGATCATCATCACGCCGATGATCCTGCTGCAATCGGTGGTCGCCTTCGTCTTCATGGAGCGGCACTGGCAGCAGGTGACGGAAAGGCTGTCCACCGCCACGGCGCGCGACGTGGGTGCGGTCGTCGACATGATCGAGACTTTTCCGAAGGGCGACAATTACGCGGAGGCGCTGCGTATCGCGCAGGAACGGCTGTCGCTGCGCACCGACATGCTGCCTGCCGAGCCGCTGCCGCCGCCGGGGCCGCGGCCGTTTTTCTCGATTCTCGACAACATCTTGTCCGAGGAACTTGCCAAACAGCTCAAGCATCCGTTCTGGATCGATACGGTCGGCAATTCCGGCGTCGTCGAGATAAGGGTGCAACTGGACGACGGGGTGCTGCGGGTCTTTGCCCGGCGCAGCCAGGCCTATGCCTCGAACAGCCATATCTTCATCGTCTGGATGGTGGGCACGTCGCTGATCCTGCTCACCATCGCGATCCCCTTCCTGCGCAACCAGATCAAGCCGATCTCGGCGCTTGCCGAAGCGGCCGAAAGTTTTGGCAAGGGCCGGCCGATGCCGCGCGATTTCAAGCCGCGCGGCGCGGAGGAAATTCGACGCGCGGGCTTTGCCTTCATCCAGATGCGCGAGCGCATCGAACGACAGATGGAGCAGCGCACGGCGATGCTGACGGGGGTGAGCCACGATCTGCGCACCATCCTGACGCGCTTCCGGCTGCAACTGGCGCTGACGGCATCAAAGTCGGCGCGCGAGGCGCTGACCGCCGACATCGATGACATGCAGCATATGCTGGAAGGCTATCTGTCGTTTGCGCGCGGTGAGGCCGAGGAAGACCCCGGCCGCTTCGACATCAACGCCTATTTCGAACGCGTCACGCACGAGGCGAAGCTGCGCAAACGCGAGTTGACGACGAGCCTTACCGGCGATCCCGAAATACACGTGCGGCCAAACGCGTTCGACCGGCTGCTCAACAATGTCGTGGGCAACGCACTGCGTTATGCGACATCGGTCAAGGTGACGGCCCGGCACGAGCGGGGCTGGCTGACCGTGACCGTGGATGACAACGGTCCCGGCATTCCGGACGACCGACGCGAGGACGTGTTCAAGCCCTTCGTGCGGCTGGACGAGGCGCGCAATCTGGACGCCAGCGGGACCGGGCTAGGATTGGCGATCGCGCGCGACATTGCCCGCAGCCATGGCGGCGACATCACCCTGGCCGACAGCGAGATGGGTGGGCTTAGGGCGACGGTAAGGGTGCCGGCGTGAGGGGGCAGCAGGCTGTAGGGACTCAATTTCGGGCGTCAGGCACTGACGGTTCGCGACGCCCTCAGAACAACCCGCCGCCGTCGGCCACCTTGCGCTCGATCGCGCCCAGCACGACTGCGCCTTCGTCGTCAGGGAAGCCCAGCGTCAGCACTTCCGACATGAACTTGCCGATCTGGCGCGGCGGGAAGTTGACGACCGCAAAGACCTGGCGGCCGAGCAGGGTTTCCGGCGTGTAGTATTTGGTGATCTGCGCCGACGAGCGTTTGACGCCGATGGCCGGACCAAAATCGATCTTCAGCTTGTAGGCCGGTTTACGCGCTTCCGGAAACTCCTCGACCTCGACGATCGTGCCGGCGCGGATATCGACCTTGGCGAAATCGTCGAAGGTGATGAGCGGCTTGATCTCGCCGGACGGCACGGCGTGCGTCATGCGTTTCCGTGCGTTTCGAACAGCACGCTGGCCAGTGCGTCCTTCGCCGGCGGTGCCGGACCAGGAGACGAACTGGAATGCCTGGTAATAGCATTCGCAGGCTTCCAGGGCGCTGGACAGCAGCACCTCGACCTGAGCGCTGGTCGGTTCGGCCCCGCCTGCAAGCAGCAGGGACTGGCGGAACATGATGGCGCCTTCCTGCTCCCACAGGTCGAAATGGCCGAACAGCATCTGCTCGTTGATCAAGGACAGAAGGCGCATGGTTTCGAGCGCACGGGTCTCCGGCACTTTCAGATCGAAGGCGCAGGCCAGATGCAGGGCTTCGAAATCTTCCATCCAGGAAAACGAGACGTGATAGTCGGCCCAGGTGCCGACGGCGGTGATCGAAATCTCGTCATCGCCGGAGCGTTCGAAGGCCCATTCGTTGTTGTTCGCGACCTGCTCGATCACATCGACCGGGTGCGCTTCTCGCGAATATTCGAGCTCAATAAGTTCCATCAATTTTCCCATTGCCGTTTGGCGCCTCGGCTCGGCGCGCCGCACACGACAAAACAAATCCACCCAGCGGGAGGCGACGTATGCGGATAAAGGGGGAGGTTCCCATCCGTCACTTGTCCCCGGCACGACCCGTCCCGAATCATGCAACAAATTCAGTGTATTGATGGAGAGTCGGCGCGCCAGTGAATTTTTCGCGGCGCAGCAGTCCGGGTGTGGAAAGCGCCTGCCAAATTGATTCAGGCGCGACCCGTAACTGACTCACGCGACAAGGCTTTTCCGCCCTGGCGCATTGTGGAAAATTTCATGAAGATTTTTTCGATTTCGGTTTGGCCGAGGTGGCGTCGGAGCCGCCAACGGCGGTATCTGCCACATTCTGGCCGAGGCGAGATTCGAGCGCTTCAATCCGGGCAGCCAGTTTTTGGTTCTCGGTTCGGGCTTTCGCGGCCATGTCGCGGACTGCTTCGAACTCTTCGCGCTGGACGACATCCATGCCGTTGAGAATGCGCTCGGCCTGGGCACGGAAAGCAGTCTCGACCTCGCGGCGCACGCCTTGCGCAGCGCCAGCGGCGTCGGTCAGCAGCTTGGCGAATTCGTCGAGTATGCGATTGGGTCCGGTCGACATGGTCATCCCTCGCTGTTTGACTGGTCAAGTAAGGACAGCGTGCCGCGAAAGCAAGGCATAGGTCGGACCTGCGGCGATGGGCCGGTCAGCCGAAGTCGCGGATAGGGTGTGGACGAGGGCGCGGTTCACGTTGATCCGTGACCTCAGGCCGCTTTGGCGCCTCTATCTGGGCATCGATTGCTGCCATGCCGGTCGATAGCGACGGCACAGCAACTGAACCCGTCAGGATCAGGGTGCAACCGAGAATTGCGGTGCGGATGAACATCGGCGGCAACCCTTCACATCAGGTCTGATGGAGTTGGGATAGCCAACCGTCGATGAATGGCTGCTGAACGGTGCAGCGCGAAAGTAGTGTCAAAAAGCCTTTTGGCGGCCGCTCAAGCGGACGCCAAAGCCATTCGCAAAAATGGCGGGCACCGATGGCCCGCCCGTTCCCTCAGCCGGGCGTCAGATTGACTGCCTTGGGGCCCTTGCCGCGCTTGTCGGGTTCAGTGTCGAAACGAACCTTCTGGCCATCTTCGAGACCCTGAAGGCCGGACGACTGGACTGCGGAAATATGAACGAAGACGTCTTTCCCGCCATCGTCCGGAGTGATGAATCCGAACCCCTTGGCGTGGTTGAAGAACTTGACTGTGCCGGACTGCGGCATGGAGAACTCCTTGCTATCCCATCTGCATGCTTAACCGACGGGAGTTGAATCCCGTGGGGGCTCGGTCGTTTACTGGAGGAGAAGAAACAGTTCCCATCGCCTTATTTCAGTCTGACGCGCCTGCTCTATGCGACCTTGCCGCGTGACTTGTTCGTCATCTTCTAGGCAAGCAGTTTCCACTCTCCGGGCCGGCAAATGCCCGAAGCGTGAATTTGTCCTTTATTTTGTTCCAGTCGGCAAGCGAAAGTTTTCGTGAAGCCAGCCAAAACGCCAATCACGAAACCAAACGAAAAGAGCGCGACGGGTGTCCATCGCGCTCCTCGTAAAAGTGACCGCCTCGACGAGGCGGTAAGTCAGTTTAGCCTGCGTGCAGATTGACCGCCTTCGGGCCTTTGCCCATGCGGTCAGGCTCGATGTCGAAGGTGACCTTCTGGCCATCGACGAGCGTGCGCAGGCCGGACTTTTCGATCGCCGAAATGTGCACGAAGACATCCTTCGCGCCATCGTCCGGCGTGATAAAGCCGAAGCCTTTGGTTGCATTGAAAAATTTTACTGTGCCGGTCTGGGCCATGTTGGGGAAGCTCCTTCGCCCTTGTCAGTCTGTTGGCGCTACCGCTGAAGATAGAGCCGGTGGTTATTTGGCGGTCATGCGGCTGCATGATTAACCCCCCGCCAAAAGCGGGGCCGTCAGATATTCACGATGTCGGGGAAAGGGTCGTCCAAAACGTTCCAGTCTCCGGGTCAGCAAATGCCCGATCACGCAATATATCGCATGGAGACTTTGGAGTGGCAAGAGTGTGTGTAAATTTGGGCATTTGTCATAAGATTAAAGGCGTCGGCGGATCAGGTGACTCCTCGACTTTGATCGAGAGGATTTCGGTGTAGTCCAGATAGTCTGGACCATCGCCGCGCGCGGCCAAAGTATCCGCAACGACGACCCGGGCCATCTGGTCCAGATTTGCACCCTGAGGCGCCTCAGGCCACGCGAAAATGCTCGAGGCAGTCGCGCCGAATTTTATGTCGTGGCAGACGAGGTCGACCGTCACCCGCCAGTTCCTCAAAGGCTTGTCTGTTTCCTGCGGCGGGCGGGGCGGGTCCGGCAGTTCAAAGAGGCTGCCGATGTGGATGGTCAGCGGCTCGGCAAGGTCGACGCCTTTGCCTCGGCAGCTTTGCCCGCGCCTCATCGCCAAACCTCTCCAGGAGATCGGGCGGTTTCGGCCGCCAGGTGCTTTCGAAGTATCGCAGCAGCCAAGTCGAATTGCGGTTCGCATCGAAAAAAAGAAGCGCGGCATAGAAGCGGCGGGATTTCGGCTCCAGCGCGGTCCAGTCGATCTGGTCGGGCGTCGCGGGCTCGTCGATGTAGAGGCTCAGCCATTCCTTGCCGCGATAGCCGTCGTCCATGACAACGCAGTCTTCGCCGTAGATGTGCCAGAGCGTGGAGAGTTCGGCGGCGGCGATGCCCGGCTTGCGCAATTCTTCAACCGAAGCGCGAACACGCGCCTGCGCATAAGCCTGCGCGGTCTCGAGGTCGCGAAAGCCGCGCACCAAATGCTCGCCGTCCGGCTCGCCGGTGCGCGCCATGTCGAACACCAGAACAGAAAATTCAGATTTGGTTTGTTGCCCGGACATGGGGCGAAGATCGCAGGCGTCGACCCAACCAGCAAGATGGCGTTGCTTTTGCCGGCAATTTGGAGAGGATCACAGCGGAAGCGGACAGGCGATCTGCGGCGGGGGCTGGAGAGGAACATGCTTTTGAAATCTTTGCTCTCGTTGCGATGGCTGCTGGCCATCGTCGGCCTGGCCGCGCTATCGTCCTGCGTCGTCGTGGAGGACGGGCCGCGGCCGATTCCCGATGACGGGCAACGTTTCTGTACACGCGAATACGCGCCGGTTTGCGCGCGCGACGGCAGCGATCGCCGGACTTTCAGCAATTCCTGCGAGGCTCGGCGCGCCGGCTATCGTGTTATCCGTGACGGCGAGTGCCGCCGTGAGCCGGTCGAGGAGCCGCAAATTTGCACCCGGCAGTACGATCCGGTCTGCGGTGAGCGCCGCGGCAATCGCCGGACTTTTGGCAATTCGTGCGAAGCGGATGCCGCCGGCTATCGTGTCGTCGGCCAGGGTGAGTGCCGCCGCGAGATTCCGCAAGAAGATCAGGCATTCTGCACGCGGGAATATGCACCCGTCTGCGGACGGCGCGGCGACAGCGTGCGGACGTTCGGCAATGCCTGCGAGGCACGGGTGAACGATTATCGGATTGTTGGCGAGGGAGCCTGCTGAGCAGCCTCAAGACCGCACATTGAAGTTCGGGCGCGGGTGGCCTCCGCGCCCGATATCGTCATTTCTTCAGGTCGGGTCAGGCGGCCTTCACGGGCGCGTTCATCGCCCACAGGACACCGAATGGATCCCGGACCTGGCCCCAGCGGTCACCCCAGAACATGACCTGCAAGGGCATGACGATCTCGCAGCCGGCATCGACCGCGCGCTTCCACCAGCCGTCGATGTCTTCATTGGCGAGGTGGAGCTGCAGCACGAAAGCCTGAGGCTTTTCGTAGGCGTGGCCGTAGTCCGGATAGAAGTCCGCGATCATCAGCGACGAGCCGTTGATGTAGACATGTACATGCATGGTGCGGCCCTGCTCGTCGGGGTCCACCTTGTGCAGGGTCTGCGCGCCGAAGGCGTCGGCATAGAAGTCGGCCGCCTTTAAGGCGCCCTCGACGCTGATGTAGGGGCAAAGTCCGCCAAGCACTTTCGGGTCGCTGGCGTTGATGGTCTGTGCGTTCATTTTTCGCTCCTCAAGGGGTTCAGCCAGAGTGGCTGAGCCGAGGACGAAGGGAGACAGCTATTTCCGACATCGCCGGCGGAAAAATCCGCCGGCGATGGTGTTTTGATCAACCGCGATCACCGGCGGCCGCTTCGAAGAACGGCTCCGGGCTCTCGACCTCTACCAACCGGCGGCGGTCGATCAGCCAGAAGCGATTGCCGACGGCCCGAATGAACGAACGGTCATGCGAGGCCAAGACGCAGCTCGCCTCATGCTTCAGCAATTCGTCTTCCAACGTTTCCTGGCCGTCGATGTCGAGATGGTTGGTCGGCTCGTCGAGCAGGTAGAAGTTCGGGTTGGCCAGCCGCAAGGTGAGCAGCATCAGCCGGGCTTTCTGACCGCCTGAAAGCAGTGCCAGCGGCTTGTCCTGCAATTCGACCGCAATGCCCGCGCCGGCGAGCAGCGAGCGCACGCGCTGGTCGCCGAGTTCGAAGCCGCGGTTGAGCAACTCGAATGGCGAGCGCCGGCCGCTGAATTGCTCCAGCGCCTGGTCGCCATAACCAAGCACGACCGACGGCGTGACTTTTGCGCCTTCGATCGAGCCCGGGGTCTCGATGGCGCGGCGGATCAGCTCGATCAGCCGCGACTTGCCGACGCCGTTGCCGCCGAGCAGCACGATGCGGTCGCCTTGCGCAATGCCGATCTTGCCGGTCTTGAACAGAACCTCGCCACTCGGCGTTGTCGACCGGTACGTCGTCCAGGCCGACCAGCAGCTTGGCGTGCGTGCCGCGATTGGCGAGCTTGATCGCGCCAGCGGAACGTTCGCGGTGGGCGGGCGCGGCGGCCTCCTCGATGCGCTCGGCGCGTTCCTTGAGCTGCTTGGTCTTGACCGTGAGCAGGTCGCTGCCGGAGTTGATGCCGATGTTTTTCAGCTTCGCCGCCTGCCGGCGAAGTTGCTGGGCAATTTTCATGTCGCGCTCGTATTGCCGCTCGAGCGAGGCATCGACCTCGGCCAGCGCTTCCCGGGCGCGGGAGTAGGGCAGGGCGAACATCGGCGATGCGTCCGGCCGCAGGAAGAGCGTGCGGTTGGTCACCGCATCGAGGAAGGCGCGGTCGTGGCTGGCGACGATGATCGGCATGTCGCGCGGCAAGCCGGCGATCCAGGTTTCCAGCCGCGCGATCTTGGCGAGGTCGAGATGGTTTGTCGGCTCGTCGAGCAGCAGGCCGTCCGGCTCGGCGACCGCGACATGCGCCAGCAGCGCCAGGCGTTGCCAGCCGCCGGAGAGTTCCGACACGCGGCGCGATCGCAATTCTTCCGGCACATCGAGATCGTCGAGGACGATGTCGACGCGCCAGCTCTCATCTTCGCGCTGGTGAGGATCGAGCGCGGAGGCGACGGCTTCGGTGAAGGTGAGCGGCAGGAGGGCCGCAGGAACCTCCTGGCGGACATAACCGAGGCGCATGCCGCGCGAGCGGGTGATGTCGCCGCTGGTCGGCTCCATCTCGCCGGCAAGGCAGCGCAGCAAGGTGGATTTGCCGCGCCCGTTGGCGGCGACGAGGCCGAGCCGATCGCCGGAGCCGGCGACGACGGTGAGGTTGGCAAAAAGCGGCGCGTTGAGCGACACGCCGACGGATTTCAGGCTGATCTGGGCCATTTTCTTAAACTCTGGTTTGCCGGAGGCGCGGCCTCGGCGGATCGATCTGCGCGGCCAAACAAGGCGGCGCGACGAAGGGCAAACCAGGAAAGAGAGCGGGAAACCCCGGACCGTTTCAGGTCAGCCCTGCAAGCAAGCTCGCAGGGCGTTGACAGGGCCGCGCTGACGATGGTGACGGAAAAACGTGATCACGCAGCCCTCCTTTGCAAAACGGGTTGAAAAGCGCGCGCCGTATACACCGAAGGGTGGGGTGATGGCAAGATGGTGACAGCAACCGCCCGTTGCGGATGTGCCGCAGCTACGAATAACCCAATCTCAAACTCATTTTGGCGACATCCAGAGCATTGCGAACAAAACAGAAACGATGCTCCATGGCCGGATGGATACGCTTGCCTTTGATTCGACCTCCGCGTCGGCCTATCTGGCCCGGCTGAATGACGACCAGCGCGCCGCTGTCGTGCATGGCGACGGCGCGGTGGCGGAGCCGCTGTTGATCATAGCAGGAGCGGGGTCGGGCAAGACGAACACCCTGGCGCATCGCGTTGCGCATCTGATCGTGAAGGGAACTGACCCGCGCCGCATCCTGCTGATGACTTTCTCGCGCCGCGCCGCCGCAGAGATGACGCGGCGGGTCGAGCGTATCGCCGGGGAAGTGCTTGGCGACAAGGCCTCAATTATCCGCGGACGGACTTTCTTGGGCAGGGACATTTCACGCGGTGGGAGCGCGGTTGCTGCGGGACTACGCCCTCGACATCGGCCTGGCGCCCGAGTTCACGATCCACGACCGTGAGGATTCCGCCGACCTGATGAATCTCGCACGCCACGAACTGGGCCTCTCGAAGACCGAGAACCGATTTCCGACCAAGGGAACATGCCTGGCCATCTATTCGCGCGCGGTCAACGCGCAGGCGAGCTCGACGAAGTGCTGCGCGGTGTCTTTCCGTGGTGCCGTATGTGGAAGGATGAACTGACGCAGCTTTTCGCGGCCTATGTCGAAGCCAAGCAGGTGCAGAGCGTGCTCGATTACGACGATTTACTGCTCTACTGGGCAGAGATGGTGGAGGAGCCCGCGTTGGCCGTGCACTGGCGTCACGGTTCGACCATATCCTGGTCGACGAGTACCAAGACACCAATCGGCTGCAAGCCGCGATCCTCTTGGCGCTGAAACCGACGGTCGCGGCCTGACGGTGGTGGGCGACGACGCCCAATCGATTTACTCGTTCCGCGCGGCAGAGGTGCGGAACATCCTGGATTTCCCGAAGCAATTCGAACTGACGGCACGCGTCGTCACGCTGGAAAGGAACTACCGTTCGACGGAGCCATTCTGGCGGCCGCCAATGCGGTGATCGGCGAGGCGACCGAGCGCTTCACAAGAACCTCTGGACCGAGCGTTCGGCCGATGAAAAGCCCAGCTGGTCACTGTGCGCGACGACGCTGACCAGGCCAGTTACGTTTGCGAGACAGTTTTGGCGGAACGGGAAGCAGGAGCGGCACTAAAAGCCCAAGCGGTTCTTTTTCGAGCCTCGCATCACAGCGGAGCGCTGGAAGTGGAGCTCACGCGGCGCAACATACCCTTCGCAAATTCGGCGGATTGAAATTCCTCGACTCGGCGCATGTGAAAGACGTGCTGGCCGTGCTGCGGTTCGCTGAGAACCCGCGCGACCGGGTAGCGGGCTTCCGCGTTCTCCAGCTTCTGCCTGGCGTCGGGCCGTCAGGCGCCGGCGCAATCCTGGACAACATGACGATGTCGCTGGACGCCGACGATGCGGTTTGTCGTCCTCGCGCGTGCCGCAGCGCGCCGAAGCGGATTGGCCAGGTTTCGTCAGCCTGTTCGCGCGGCTGCGCGCAGCGCGTACCTGGCCGGTTGATCTGGAGCGAGTCCGTCTCTGGTACGAGCCGCACCTGGTTCGCATCCACGAGGATGCGACGGCCCGCGGGCCGACCTTTTGCAGCTCGAGCAGATCGCGAGCGGCTATACATCAAGAGAGCATTTCCTGACGGAGCTGACACTCGATCCGCCGGACGCGACGAGCGATCATGCCGGTCCGCCGCATCTCGACGAAGACTATCTGATCCTGTCGACGATCCATTCCGCAAAAGGGCAGGAGTGGAAGAACGTTTTCGTCCTGAATGCAGTCGACGGCTGCATTCCCATCGATCTAGGAGCGGGCGAAGGAGCAGACATCGAGGAAGAGCGTCGGCTGCTTTATGTCGCGATGACGCGGGCGAAGGATGCGCTTCACCTGGTGATGCCGCAGCGCTTCTATGTGCATGGCCAGACACCTCGCGGCGATAAGCACATCTATGCATCGCGGACGCGGTTCATCCCGGCGTCAATCCTTGACAGGTTCGACCAAGTAGCGTGGTCGGATCCGTGCGCGGCTGCCGCCGAGGCCCAGCGCCCCGGCACGCGGATCGATATTGGCGCGCGGATGCGTGGCAAGTGGCGATAAATATCGGTCAATGCCCCGGCCGGCCGCTTTTCTTCGAGCGGCGGCCCTGCTTGCGGACATCGCCGGGGTCTTCGTAGGAGCCGATGCCGACCTTCTCGCGCTTGACCGGCTTGACGCCGTCGACCGGCTTTTCGGTGCGGCGCACGGTCATCTCGTCGAGCGAGTTCTTGCGGAACAGCGATCTTGCCGTCGTCCGGTATGCCGTAGTCGGAGCCGTGCGCCTCCCGCGCGTCTGTTTCTTGAACAGCGAGCGGGCACCGCGCCGGCCGGCGTGGCGTGGTCGCCGGCGGTGCCCATCTCGTCGAGCGCGGCTTGCGAAGAGGTTCGGCCGCGCGGCCTTGGCTGCCGCTTCGGCGGCGCGCGCCGCGTCCAGCTTGCGGAAACGCTCCTGCTCCTCGGCCGTGCGGTGCTTGGCCACGCCCTTGTTGTGCTTGCCCTTCTCGCGGCCGCGAGACCGGGCTTTCGCATTCGGCGTCGCGGGCCAGCGGATCGTCGGAGATCGACAGTTCCATCTCGCGCAGCCGCTTGATCTCGTCGCGCAGGCGGGCGGCCTTCTCGAAGTCGAGATCGGCGGCGGCGTCGCGCATCTGCTTTTCCAGCGCGTCGAGATGGGCCTTCAGATTGTTGCCCATCATCGCGCCGGCGCTGTCGGCGAACTGCGAGATGTCGGCGCGGACGTGGTCCTTCTCGTAGACCGAGTCGAGGATGTCGGAGATGCGCGACTTGACGCTTTCCGGCGTGATGCCGTTGGCCGCGTTCTAGGCCAGCTGCTTTTCGCGGCGGCGGTTGGTCTCGGCCATCGCCCGCTCCATCGAGCCGGTGATCTGGTCGGCATAGAGGATGACCTTGCCGTCGACGTTGCGGGCGGCGCGGCCGATGGTCTGGATCAGCGAGGTCTCGGAGCGCAGGAAACCTTCCTTGTCGGCGTCGAGAATGGCGACGAAGCCGCATTCGGGAATGTCGAGGCCTTCGCGCAGCAGGTTGATGCCGACCAGCACGTCGAAGGCGCCGAGGCGCAGGTCGCGCAGGATCTCGATGCGCTCCAGCGTGTCGATGTCGGAGTGCATGTAGCGGACGCGCACGCCCTGCTCGTGCAGATATTCGGTCAGGTCCTCGGCCATGCGCTTGGTCAGCACGGTGACCAGCGTGCGGTAGCCGGCCTTGCGTGGTCTCGCGGATTTCGCCGACCACGTCGTCGACCTGGCGTCTTGGCCGGGCGCACCTCGACCGGCGGGTCGATCAGGCCGGTCGGGCGGATGACCTGCTCGGCGAAGACGCCGCCGGCCTGCTCCATCTCCCAGCCGCCGGGCGTCGCCGAGACGGCGACGGAGAGCGGGCGCATGGCGTCCCATTCCTCGAAGCGCAGCGGCCGGTTGTCCATGCAGGAGGGCAGGCGGAAGCCGTATTCGGCCAGCGTCGCCTTGCGGCGGAAGTCGCCGCGATACATGCCGCCGATCTGCGGCACGGTGACGTGGCTTTCGTCGATGAAGACCAGCGCGTTGTCGGGGATGTATTCGAACAGGGTCGGCGGCGGATCGCCCGGGCTGGCGGCCGGTGAGATAGCGCGAATAGTTCTCGATGCCGGCGCAGGAGCCGGTCGCTTCCAGCATCTCCAGGTCGAAGCGGGTGCGCTGCTCCAGCCGCTGCGCCTCCAGCAGGCGGCCGGCCTTTTCAAGCTCGTGCCAGGCGGTGCTGCAGCTCTTCCTTGATCGACTTGATGGCCTGATTCAGCGTCGGGCGCGGCGTCACATAGTGCGAGTTGGCGTAGATCTTGACCGCTCTTCAGGTCGCCGGTCTTCTGGCCGGTCAGCGGATCGAACTCGGTGATCGTCTCGATCTCGTCGCCGAACATGCGAGATGCGCCAGGCGCGGTCTTCCAGGTGGGCCGGGAAGATTTCGATCGTGTCGCCGCGCACGCGGAACGAGCCGCGCACGAAATTGATGTCCTGGCGCTTGTATTGCTGGGCGACGAGGTCGGCGAGCAGCTGGCGCTGGTCGAGCCGGTCGCCGACCTGCATCTGGAAGGTCATCGCCGTGTAGGTCTCGACCGAGCCGATACCGTAGATGCAGGACACCGAGGCGACGATGATGACGTCGTCGCGCTCGAGCAGCGAGCGCGTCGCCGAATGGCGCATGCGGTCGATCTGCTCGTTGATCGAGGATTCCTTCTCGATGTAGGTGTCGGTGCGCGGGACGTAGGCTTCCGGCTGGTAGTAGTCGTAGTAGGAGACGAAATACTCGACCGCGTTGTCGGGGAAGAATTTCTTGAACTCGGAATAGAGCTGCGCGGCCAGCGTCTTGTTCGGCGCCAGGATCAGGGCCGGGCGCTGCGTCTCCTCGATCACCTTGGCCATGGTGAAGGTCTTGCCGGAGCCGGTGACGCCGAGCAGCACCTGGGTGCGGTCGTTGTTGTCGACGCCCTCGACGAGGTCCTTGATGGCGGTCGGCTGGTCGCCGGCCGGCTCGAAATCCGAGACCATCTTGATGGCGATGCCGCCTTCGGACTTTTCCGGCCGGGCAGGGCGGTGCGGCGTCCAGATGCTCGCCGTTCTTGTGCAGCGGATTGCCGGATTCGATCAGCGCCGACAGCGCGGCGACCGTGGCGGTGACGCCGCCGAATTGTCCAGGTCGTCGGCGTCTTCCAGCGACGATGTCGAGGCCGGCGACCGGGTTGAGGCCGGCGGCGGCGCGCTCCCTGGCCGTCGCCGCGCCGCCCATCGAGGTGCCGCGCGCGGTGCGGGTGGGGGAGGAGGAGCGCTCGGGGACGCGCTTCGGGGCTTCCCTCCCCCTTGGGGGAGGTGGCTCGCCGCCGGGTGGGGGTCGGAGTGCGCGACTTCTGCCCAGCCCGTCGCCTTCGGCGACATCTCCCCTCAAGGGGGAGGAGCTGCGCCCTTCCTTCTCCGCCTCCTGCTGCGATCTGCTCGGCCCAGTCGGAGATCGAGCCGGTCAGCGGCGTGCCGGTCAATGTCGGCCTGCGGCGCCTCGTCGAAGCCGCCCGTGCAGCGGCTCCGAGGCGTCGAGGAAATCGGTCAGCGGGCTGCGCCGCTTGGCGCGCGGCGACGCGCTTGGTCGCCGGCATAGCTCGCGATGTCTTGTCGGAAGCTTTGGCCATGGACTCAGTATGTAGGCCGAGTCGTGGCCGAAAAAAGTGCGCGGTGGCGAAAGGCGCAGGTCCAGACAGGCTCCTGCCACAAGGGTGTCAGGAGCGCTGGCGCGTCATGCGCGCTTCTGCTCAGTTGAACCACAGCGCGAAGGTCAGGAAGCCGCCGCCGCCGAACTGGCGCTGGATCTGGCCGAATTCCTCCGCCGGTCAGGATCTCGGCCTTCGTCGAGATAGGGCGCATGCGCCGGGCCGGTGATCGACAGCACCAGGTCGAAGGTCTTGCGGCTCGTCGAAGAAGCGCTTCATGTCGATGCCCTTGTCCGGTGATGCGGAAATGCGGCAGCAGCGTGCGGCCTTCGAGCAGGTCCTCGGCCATCGGCAAGGCGGCGTGCCAGGCCTGCACCTGCTCCTCGCCGACTTCGAGGCCGGTCAGCGGGTTGACGCCCTTCTGCTGCGGTCCGGGCAGCCATTCGCGGTCGTTGTCGGTTTCGGCGCGGATCGCCTTCCAGTCCTCGCGCGACAGCCGGATCATTTCCAGCAGATGGCGGCGCGCTGCTTGCCGGCGCTCCGGCTCGACCACCGGCCAGTTGATGTAGTGGATCAGCGAGATGAAGTCGGCGATGCGCCATTCCGAGGAGATGATGTGCCATGCTCATGCCGCCGTCTTGCGGCACGAGAAGGTCCTGCAGCGGCAGTTTGGCGCTGCCGGGAACAGCATGTGGAACGAGCCGTCGAAGGCGTTGCGGAAATCATGCGCCAGCCAGAAATCGGCCTGCGCCATGAGGAATTCGGCATAGCCCTGCAGCCAGATAGCCGTCGGCGCGATCGAAGCGGAAGGCGAGGCGAGCGGCGCCGGCGGTTGATCGCTGAATGCCGCCGCGAGATAGCGCGGCCATGATCGCGGCCGCCGCTTTCGTCCGGCGCGATGGCGCCGTCCTCGTTGAGATCGATGCCGAGCTTGGCCGAGGTCGACTTCGATGCCGATATCGGCGTCGGCCGGCACCGTGGCCAGCGTCGCCGACGGCTTTCTCCAGCCGGTCGCGGAAGGCGACCAGGATGGCGCGGAACTTCTCGTAGGTCAGCGGTTCGGGATTGGGGTTTGTCGCGGCACGGGCAAGCCGCATCAGCGGCAGCATGAAGGATTGCGGGCTCTCGAAGCCGTGGCGATGCAGACCCCTGCGCAAGCCCCTCAAGCGCAACAAAGAACTGGATCGAGCCGGTGGCGTAGATGGCGGTGGGGTCTCTGGACGCCCTGAGTTCGCCCAAGGCGGCGTTGCGCTCGTCGACCGATCCGGCGCTGAATATTGCCTTGGCGGCGCTGAGCCGTGTCGGCGCGAGCCCCCGACGCCGCCAAGACGCAGCACAGGGACATCAGGAATACGCCAATGCGTTTCATCATCATCTCCGGACGCCGCGATGGCGTCGGCGCGGACTGAAGCAGGCCTCGTCCCGCGGTTCAATGGGCTAGTGACGACAAGCGGGATGAACTTGCCGAAGTCGCACATCTTATCTTATCTGCTGCATGGCGCAGTTTCGACGCCGTGGGAGTCTGCCGATGACTGTCGACGACGTGATGCCGAATGCCGAGGTGCTGGCCGCGATCCGGACTGACATCGAGGGCTACGAAGCGGCGCGGGCGCAGGCGGCCAAAAGCGTCCGCTGGCGCGTACCGCTGTTCCTGGCGATCGTGGCGGCCGTCGTGGTTGTGGTCGCGATGATCCTCAACAGCCTGGCCAGTCCATTCGAGCAGTGGCGCTCCGCGCCCCATGTCTTCGTCTATATCGCGCGGGTTTATCCTGGCGATTTTCGTCTATTTCTGGGCGATGGCGCCGGCGCGCCAGACGCAGCAGGATTTCCGCAGCCGGCTGTTCCCGACGATCTTCCGGTTCATCGAGGATTTTCGCTACGCCCAGAACCAGCCGCCGGCCTCGTTCGACAGGCTGCCGCGCGAGTTGATAGGGCCGTTCAACCGACAATCGTTCGACGATGTGATCACCGGCCGGTATCGCGGCTTTCCATTCGAACTATTCGAAGCGCGACTGGCGCAGAAGGCAGACAAATCCGAAAGCGTCGCCTTCAAAGGTGTCGGCGTGGCCTTCGAGGCGGCAAATCCGTTTCCCGGCATCCTGATTGCCGGCGCGGAAAACCGGGGTGGTCGGCGGTTTCTTGAAGAACCTGTTCGGTGGCGGTTCATTCGAGGAAATCCAGTCCGGCATCGCCGATCTGGACAATGCCTACGATTTTCGCAGCGACAATCCAGATGCGGCCAGGCCGTTGATTGTCGGCCGGATGGCGCAGGCGCTGAGGTGGCTCGGCGAGACGTGGCCTTCGGGCCAGGCGCTGGTGGCGCTGCGCGGCAGCGACGCGTTTCTGCTGCTGCCGATGGAGAAGAACTATTTCGAACTGCCCGGCATTTCCACGCCGGTGAGTTACGACGAACATGTCAAACCGATGATCGCCGATCTGGTGACACTGCTTGAGACGGCGGCGCTGGTGCGGCAGGTGGGCGAGTCGGAGAAGCAAGACGGAGGTCAGATCGACCTGTGCTGCGTTCTGCTCGCAACCCAGGCGGAGCCTGCGGAGCGCCTGGTGGCGGTGCGCTACCTGCTGCGCATGAACGGCCGTATCGTGATCAGCCGAGCGTCGAACGTCTGAGCCGCTGGCATCGTCAGGACAGTCATGTGTCGTCTGTCGTACTGCTTGGCGCGAATGTCAAGTTGTCGGACCATTGCACGGCACTGAGTTGCTCCTTGTCAGTCTTCCGAAGGCGCGCAACTGGCCGGCGGAACGAGCCCGCTCCAGGCGATCACCTTTTTCACCGCGGTGTCGTCGACTTCCCAATATTGCAGCGGTTCTGCGGCTTGCGGTGAAAATCCGCCACGTGCCGCGCTGAAGCACCCCCGACGGCGCGTGACTGAGGCATCCATGGCCGCAGCCGCGTTATTTCCTGCCAAGGTCAGGGCCACAGGGATCGACCACAAACGCCAACCAGGTTTGCCGGTATTCCACCGCTTCATTGCACCGATCCATGGTGGCATTCATCGTTCCAGCGCGATATCCATCCCGCACGATGGAGGGTGGCGATGGCAGAGCAGAATTCGCAAGAGGCGCATTTCCCGGCGACTGCTGATCGGCGGCGCCGCCGTGGTCGCCGGGCTTGGCTGGGCCGGCACCACGCTGGCGCGGCTCGGCCGCGACCCGAGCGGGCGCAAGGATCTCGGCCGCATCGCCGATGTCGATGGCATTGCGCTGCCGCTGGAAGCCGCTGGCCAATCCGCCTGCATATGATGCCGGTCTGAGCTGGCTGTCGAAAGGCGGCGACGATCAACGACGCCAGCGCGCTGTCGCGCACGCCGGTCTACGGCGTTGTCGAAATCAGCCGACGAAGCTGGATATCGCCAAGGCGATCGTCTTTGCCGAACGCAACGGGCTGAAAGTGTCGATGGCCGGCGTGCGGCACTCGATGGGCGGCCACGCCTTCGACGACAATGCGCTCGTGCTCGACATGCTGAAGTTCAACAAGGTGACGGTGAACGAAGCCGCCATGACCATGACCGTTCAGCCCGGCGCGACGTGGCACGATATCCAGAACGTGCTGCATCCGAAATTCGCGGTGAAGGCGATGCAGTCGACCGACATCTTTTCGGTCGGCGGGTCGATCTCGGTCAACGCGCACGGCATGGACCATCAGGCGGGCTCGGTCGCCGGCTCGATCAAGGCGCTTCGCGTGATGCTGGCCGACCGCAGCATCGTCACCTGTTCGCACAGCGAGAATGCCGACCTGTTTCGCCATGTCGTCGGCGGCTACGGGCTGTTCGGCGTCGTGCTGTCGGCCGAACTCGAAATCGTGCCGAACGTCGTCTACGAGACGGCGCGCGAAATCATCAAGTCGGAAGAATTTCCGGCGTTCTTCGCCGAAAAGCTGGAGAAGGAGCCGAACATCGGGCTGTTCTACGGGCACCTTTCCACGGCGCCCGGCAACTTCCTCGAGGACATGATCGTCTATCGTTACGACAAGGTCGCGGACGCGCCGCCGGCCGACATGCCGGCGCTGGGCGCGCCGGGCGCGGTGGGCATCAAACGCATCATCATCAATCTGGCGAAGAAGGGCGGGCTGTTCCAGGAACTGAAATGGTTCACGGAAAAGACGCTGGAGCCGGAGTTCGAAAGCTGCACCGTGCCGCGCACCGCTGCGATGGCCGAGGGCGAGGCGTGCCTGGTGTCGCGCAACGACCCGATGCACGATTCCGTGCCGTACCTGTTCAACGATCTGCCGGCCGAAACCGACATCCTGCACGAATATTTCATACCGCGCGCCGCCTACAACGACTTCATCGCCGGCGCGCGGGAGATCCTTGGCCAATCAGCCGCTGCCGGTGCTCAATGCCTCGGTGCGCATCGTGCACAAGGAGGATGTCGCGCTGACCTATGCGGCCGGAGCCAGCCTTTGCGCTGGTGCTCTATATCAACCAGCCGACCGACGATGCCGGCAACGCGGCGCAGCGCGAACTGACGCGCAAAATGATCGACCTGACGCTGAAGCACAACGGGCCGCTTCTTCCTGCCGTATCAGCTGCACTATACGGCGAAGCAGCTTCTGGCGTCGTATCCGGAGCTGCCGGCGTTCTTGGCAAAGAAACGCGAATATGATCCGGGCGAGCTGTTTACATCGACTTTCTATCGAGCGCTTAAGGCGCTGAGTGGTATTGCGTAACGTGGAGGTCTCAATGCGGGCGAGTGTATTGCTAGCCGGGCTGACGGCACTCGGTCTTTTGTCTGGCCGTGCCGACGCTCAGGACCAAAAATCGTTCAAGCTGGAAATCGGTTCGACAAGCGTCGAGCTCGATCCTGGCGAGACGGTGGAGGTAACGCTGCCGGACGGTTCGAAGACGAAGGTGAAGCTGACGCGCAACGCGTTCACTAGCTATGCGACCGATGCCTTTTCCTTCGTGCATCCCAGCGAGGTTTCGGTGACCAAGTCTGACCTTGGCGATGGCGTGATCCAGCATCTGATGGCCAGCGCGATCGGCACCATCGCCATCGTCCAGCAATACGACAAGGTGAACCCGGCCCTGTTGACGGAATTCATGCTGGGCGAATTAACGCGCGAGGCCATTGCGGCCGGCGCAAAGGTTGACAAGACGCCGTATAGCCGCGAGGCCGGCAAGAGGCTGGAAGGTCTGAAGGCGACCGAAAAAGGCTCTGCCGATACGGTCGAGTATGAAGTGTTGGCCTATGGGACAGGCACGAGAGGCGTTCTCATCGTCACCAGCATCGACGAGGAGAATAGGGAGGCCGACGGGCCGATGCTGGAAAAATTCTGGCAGACCCTGAAGATAAACTGAGCGGTCCGATTATTCGGCTGCGACCCTTCTCGCCGCCATTGGCCGGCGTCGTATCGGGCGTGCGCCATTTCCATTTCGGGCCGGCGGGGTCGCCACTTCGACGATTGGTTCGTCGTCATCGGCAGTGCTCGGGTCGCTATCCAGTTCGGTGACGGGCGGATTTGTTTCGAACAGCCCGTCGCCTTTCGCGAAGTGAATGCTGGCTTTCCACTGTTCGAGTTCGGCGCGGATCGCCGACATTTCCGCCTGATGGCGGCGTTCGCTGTCGCGCACTTCCTGCTCGGCCGGCGCGGCGGGCGTCGTTGACTTCGGAAAGCTGGGTTTCGCTTAAGTCGATCTGGCGCTGCAGACGCTGGATCTCGATTTCCTGCGTCAGCATTTTGTTGGTGAGTTCGGAGGTGCGGCCGGCATCCTGGGTCTGAGCAGTCTGCAGATCCTCGAGCTTGCGCCGCAGCTCGGCCTGCCGTTTCAAATTGGCTTCAAGCTCGTTAGCACCCGATAGGTCCTTCTCGTGCAGCGTGTCATGATCACGCTGCAGCCTGTCGAATTCGGCGGCGCGCGTCGCGAGTTGCAGGTGCATTTCACCACGGGCTGCTTCGGCCGCGGCCGCCAGATTGCGCATTTCGACGACCTGCATGCGTAGTTCTGCCGTCGTGTCTCGCTGCATGTCGGCCTCGGCCAGCAAGCGAGCTTCGCGCCGCCGCATCGCCTGGATGACGTCGTCCTGGCGTTCTCTGAGGCGATCGAGCTTTTCAAGCCGCTCGGTCAATCGACGGTTCTCGGCGGTCAGGCGTGATATTGGCGTTTTCGAGGTGGCTGGCACGAATGATTTCTTCTTCGCACTCGGCGATGAAATCGCGGCCCAGATTGTAGCTGTTCACGACATTGGTGAAAGCCTTGCCGATTTTCGTCAATTCATCGCGGGCGGTTCTGTTGGCCTCGTCAAATACCTTGAACGTCGCGAGGCGTTGCTGCGCATGCGAGGACAGAATGTCTGGGATGGTCGGCTCTTCCGGCTGGTCGGTTGACGTTGGTGCTGGAACAACTTCCTGATCACCTTCAGGTGCCGAAACGAGAGCTTCGGATTCATCGTTTTCATCGACGGCTTGCGTCAACGCGAACGCCATTTCCTGCTCGAGATTTTCGATAATACTGTCGGTTGAATTCTTGCGTCGGAGCAGATCGCCCAGGCCCATCAACGACATGTTCACACCCATCACACTTAACTCTTTGTTATGCTTAAGGTAGTCCTAAAACAGCCTGGGCCGGAAGCGGGGTAAGAAAGAATCTTTTCGTGATGGTAAATCGCAAGCATTTACCATTCGCCGTTAGATGAACTGACCCAAAAGGAGAAGGTCAGATCAGCCAAATTGCTGACTGATCTACGGGGCGATCGTGCCTTTGATATCGGCGCTGAAAAGGTCATTGGCCGATGCCGACGCCAATCCTGTCGTGCGTAGGAAACGGTCGACAAGTTCAACCACTTCGCGCTGGCTTTTCGACCTGCGGGATGTGGTTGACGGCGTCGAGCACTTCGAGGCGGCCTTTCGGGAAAGCGGCGGCGATCTCCTCGCCTTGCGGGAGCGGTGTCACGCTGTCCTGTCGGCCCCAGATGACCAGAACTGGTGGCTGAAAAGCCCGGTAGTTGGCAAGATCGGCGGAATAGGCTGTGTGCTCGTTGGCATAGAGGCCGGTGAACAGCCACATGCCGACCGCTTCGGTTGTCTTCGCGACGACCGCAGGACGGGCATAGATCTCGATGCGCTCCGGGGTCACCAGACCGTCGTCATGAATGAAGTCGCGCAGGCCTTTGCCGATCATCCAAGGGTTGGTGAAGGTCGATGCCGTCAACAGATTGCGGATGGGGTCAATGCGTAGCAATGGGGCAAGTGGCGGGCCGGCGGAATCCGGCTTGCCGAGGCCAAGCGCCACGTCGAGCAAGATCAGCGCCTCGATACGCTCCGGTGCGATGAAGGCGGCTTCGATCGCGGCGCCGCCGCCATATGAATGAACGCCGAGCGCGAAGCGGTCGAGTTTGAGCGCATCGGCGAAGTCGAGCAAACGCCCGGCTTGCGCCGTGCGGGAATAGTCGTGATCGGCCGGCCGTTCCGAATAGCCGAACGGCGGCATGTCGACGCCGATGACGCGCCAGCCGCGCTGACCGAGCGGGATTGCGATATCGCGCCAGGTCTCCGACCAGGCGAAGGAGCCGGGCATCAGGAGGAGCGGCTTGCCGTCCGCCGGCCCCCATTCCTGGTAATGGATGGCAAGGTCGTCTGCCCGCACATATCTTGCGTCAGGTCCGGCGGCTTCTTGCGGCGTCATGGTCTCGCGGTTCAATGCGAGATAACCAAACGTCATCAACGCCAGCCCTATCGCTGCGACCACCATGCCGAGCGCGATTGCCAGAAATTTGAACAGGCGTCGCAACGGGCCGGGCCTCAACGCCTCCGCGAGAGCTCAATAGTCATAGACATGTTCCAGTCTCGCACCACCGGCTGTCAGCGCCGGCAGCACGGTATGGAGCTGGCGCACGGCGACAGTAAGGCCGGTGCGCCGCGTGGCCGGTTCAGCGGGCAGTTGATAGCCGAACACGAGCCGCGTGCCGGCCGGCAGCGCGATCTCGTCGTTGGAGAGCACGGTGACCAGGATCTCGTCGTTGCCGCCGATCTCGACAAAGCGCATTCCCTTGCCGATCAGGCGCGGGATCATCTCGGTGAACACCTGATAGCGCTTGGTGACGAACACCGCGCCGTCGGCGGCCATATCCTTTTCAAGCTTGGTGTCGGGTTCGCCATCGATGGCTGCTTGAACCGCGCCGGGTGCATCGCCAGTGCCCCAGACATGGACGTCGAGGAAGGCGGCGTCCATGGTCGCGGCAAGGGCGGATTTGATCAGGTCGGCATAGGTTTGCTTGATCGAGTAGGCCAGGGCGCCTTGCGCCTTGCGCTCCTGAGTGCGGGTGTAGTCATCACCGGCATCCGGCTGCAAAGCCAAAAGTCCGGCCCGCTTTTCGGCATAGGGAAACTGATACCACGGCACCTGGTCGAGAAAGGCTGCGTACTCGGCCGCGACGCCTGCCTGATACCGATCGACGGCCACGGGTTTGCCGGACGTCCATTCGGTGATCGAGCCGATGGTGTTTTCGTAAAACCATTGGATAGCGTGCTCGATCGTGTGGCTGGTGCCGATGACCGCCAGCATCTGATGATTGGCGAAATTGAACGGTTTGTCCGCGGTGGCGCGGATGACCATCGCATAGTCCTGCCAGAACCGGCCAATGTAGGACCAATAGGGGAAATGGCTTTCGCGGTTGCCGGCTTTCAGAAAGGCAGCGTATTCGCGCGCGGCATAGACGATCGCCCATTCCGGATAGGTCAGGTAAGTCGACTCCTCCGGCCGCTGGTAGCCCTGGATTTCGGCGCGGACCTGGTTGGCCAGCGCTGTCGGCGGGGCGCCCTCGGCCACGCCCGGCAGCGGCGTCTCATCCAGCGCGCTGGTCGTCCAGAAGCCATAGGCCAAACCGGCAAACGGGATTGCCACTACGATCAGGACGATCAGCAGAACCGCTTTGAAGAGGCGCTTGAGCCAGCGCAGCAGGAACATCGTTGGCGCTCAGGCCGCTGCCAGATGATCGTGGAACGCGCCGCGACAGCCAGTAGCCGACAAAGACCGCGAACCCGCCGATCACCAGATGTGGGATATTGGCCTCGACACGCGTTAGGAAATCGATGTCCGCAAAGGGGCGGAAGCCATCGATGAAGATGCCACCGTCAAGACAACCGGAGCCGGTCGTCAGCCCAAGCACGCCATCGAAGAGATAGACCGCGCCGAAGAGCTTGAAATAGAGCACCGACTGGCGATGTGAAATGAACGCCGCGATCGCCGCCCAGACGCCGGAAAAGGCATGCAGCGCGTCGTCGTACCATTGCAGCGAGAAGAGCCCGAACATCATGCCGTTGGCATCGTGGAAGGCCGGGACATAGTTCATGCCGACTATGCCGAAAAACATGAAGGCATAGAAGACGGCAAGTTTCTGGATCAGCGTCACGGTAAGGCCCTCCCGACACGATTCGCACGCAGGATACTATGCCGCCGTCAGGGGAGAAAGCATGCTTGGATTTGGCCTATCTGATGCGGTAGGAAAAGGCCGCACCTAGCTGAGGGTCCGAGACATTGGCCAAGCAGTTTCCCAGCATCGACGATGCCATCCAACGGTTCATCGAGCGCCAGCATATTTTCTTTACCGCCTCGGCTGCGGCCGGCACGCGCATCAACCTTTCCCCGCGCAGCACCCGGGACTTTCGTGTGCTCGGGCCGCACAGGGTCTGCTATCTTGATCTGACCGGCAGCGGAAACGAGACGGCGGCGCATCTGTTGGCCGACGGGCGACTGACCATCATGTTCTGCGCCTTCGACGGCCCGCCGAAGATCTTGCGGCTTTACGGCCAGGGTGTTTCACACCGGCATGACAGCGCCAGCTTCCGCGAGTTGCTTGGCGAGCATTTTGACGGCGAGGCGCCCTTGGGGACACGCAAGATCGTCGAGCTTCAGGTCGAGATCGTCCAAACCTCGTGCGGCTATGGCGTTCCCGAATTCGACTATGTCGGCGAGCGCACGGTGCTCGACGACTGGGCCGATAAGAAGGGCGAAGAGGGAATCCAGGACTACTGGCGGGAGAAGAATGTGGTCAGCATGGATGGGTTGCCGACTGGCCAGTTCGACTAGTCCAAACGACAGAGTGGCGCCAGGATTGCTCCCAGCGCCTCCCTGTCAGCTAGAGATCCTTCATGTCAGCAGCGTCCCGAAAGACGCGCGCCATTCAGATCTTGTCGTTGACGGTCCCGACTAACGCAATCCGAAGATGTCGCTACTCAAGAACCCCGCCAGCGAATTTCCCTTGCGGGCTTCCTCCAGCGCACCATCGAAGGTCTTGACCGGCCCTTCATGGCAGCATCGGCTCCGCCGCCTACGCTTGCGCGCTTCCTGCGGACCCCGTAGGTCTCGGCACCTTTCCTTTGGCAGGCGAACCTGCTTCCGTTCCGGGCCGTACGGGCGTCTCGAAGCGTCCTCGGGCGTACTTCCGCCTTGCGGCTTCCGCTGTCCCGTAGAGATCACTTCCGCCTTGCGACTTCCGCGTCTCTTGCCCGCTTGAGATGGCTTTACCCTAGGTCGGATCGCCGGCTAAGGGAACCGGCATGCGCCTGTGGATAACGGGATTATCGGGTATCGTTGCAATGCAATATTTTCGCGTTCGCACGTGCGAAATCAAGGGCTTGCAGCTTGCAAGCGCGCCGCATTCGAGGCTTGAATGACTTATCGACAAACGCGTGCAGGGGAGGGCAGCGCTTGAAGGTTGGCGTCATCCTGAACCCGATTGCCGGCGGAGGCGGCCTGCTGCGCGGCAGGGCTGCGCTGGAAGCGGCGCTGACAACACATTTCGAAAGCTGGGACATTCGCCTGACTGATGAGGCCGGTGACGGCGAGCATCTGGCGATGGCGTTCGCGGCCGACGGGTGCGATCTGGTCATCGCGGCAGGCGGCGACGGAACGGCGAACGAAGCGGCCGATGGGTTGTTGCAAGCCCAGGCCGAGCATGGCGCCGCGCCCGCGCTGGCGTTCCTGCCGTGCGGTACCGGGACGGATTTCGCGCGTGGGTTGGGGCTGAGCCGCGACATAGCGGCGACAATCAAGCGAATTGCCGAGGCGCCGCCGCGGCAGGTGGATGCGGGACGCATCTGCTATGTCGACGATGATGGGCGTCTGGCCAGCCGGCATTTCCTCAACATCGCCAGCGCCGGGCTGTCGGGCGCCACCGCACGTTCGGTCAACCGTGACAAACGCAAGGGAAGGGTGTCGGCCAAGGCGCTGTTCTTCTGGCGGACTGTGGCGGAGTTTCTGCGCTACCGGTTCGAGGCGGTGCGCATCACGATCGACGATGGTGAGCCGATCGAAGCTAAGGTGGCGCTGGTCGCTGTTTGCAACGGGCGGTTTTTCGGGGCGGGGATGATGATCGCGCCCGATGCGGAATTGTCCGACGGGCTGTTCGATGTGGTGGTCGTGCGGGCGTCGGGGAAACTCGGCCTGATCCGGGATCTGCGGCTGCTCTATGGCGGACGCCATCGCAATCATCCCGCGATTTCCATCCTGCGCGGGAGGCGTATCGTGGTGGAGCCCGTGGATGAAGCAGCGAAAGCAGGCGGGCTGATCGAGATCGACGGCGAACCACCGGGCAGGATACCGGCGACCTTCGAGGTGTTGCCCGGCGCGCTGACGCTGAAGTGCTAAGCTGGTTGCTAGGCGGATTGTTGATCAGGTTTATAGCGGGACACCGAGATCGTGTTTGACCGTTCGCGCATCATGTACCCATCGTGCCAAGCCTGCATGCGCAGCAGCGTATCCATATCGATCCCGAATGCCTTCTCGATCCGCAACGCCATTTCTGCTGACATCCCGGCCTTGCCGTTGATCAGATCCGAAAGTGTCGCTCGGCGGACATCTAGAATGTCGGCGGCCTTGCTGACGGACAGTCCAAGTTCATTCAACACTTCATCGCGCACAAACTCGCCAGGGTGTGCGGGCTTCATACCAATCTTCAGAGGCTGCGTACTCATCAGTGATAGTCCTCAAGATCAAGGTTGGCGATATCGCCAGCTTCAATGTCGAATGTAATGCGCCAGTTGCCGGAAACCGAGATGCTCCATGTGCCTGTCCTGTCGCCAGTCAATTGGTGTATCCGCCAGCCTGGCGGACCGTCGACACGTTCCATGTCCGTGGCGGCGATCAATGCAGTCAGGATGTTGCGCGTCCGATTGACCATATCGGTCCGGATTTCACGACTGTCGTCGTTTTCAATGAGACGCCGAAGACCGCGATGCCTGATCGATCGAATATTCATACTTCATCACCTGTACGCCATGACCGTACATGATGCAAGTGCGGGCCACTGAAGTCGCCAACTCCGCGCTGAAATGTTGATTTTCTCCTCGTTGGCGTAACGAAGCTTGCGTTGCAAGCGAACGACGTTTGGGAGGAGCGCTACTCCCGTCGTTCAAACGCAGGAGATACTAATGCTCAGAACTGTTCTCGCCGCCGGCGCATTTGCCTTTCTCGCGGCTCAGCCTGTCCTCGCACAGGATGCGATGATGAAATGTGACGAGCCATCGATGATGGCCGTCCAGAAGGACATCGATGCCGCGGCCGACGCGATGAAGAAGGACACGGCCATGAAGGAAATGGATATGGCGAAGGAGGCCATGCAGAAAAACGAGACGGACAACTGCACCATGCATCTCGATGCCGCGATGAAGGCCGCCAAGGGGATGTAGCGAACTGAACCACGAGTTCAACTCAATGGTGGCGGCTCTTCCTCAACGAGGGGCCGCCGCTGTGACATTCCTGTCCGCTATCCGCCGAGTATTTGATCCGCCGCTCCAGGGTCGACCGCCGCTCTCGCCAGATTTTTTGGGTCGCACCCGGACCACCAAAAATATTTCGTCCACCCCCCTCGCGTCTCCCACACAATGCTTGCCGACCTGATTGGAGGCCGTGTGATGGACTGGAAGTTGGCGATGAGGGAGGAAAGGGCGGCGCTGAAGCGCATTGTCGCGCTACTCTTTGCCCTCGCCGATCTGGCCCAGTCCGCCAGCCGCCGTTCCCCGCTTGTCCGCAGATTTGTGATCTGGGTTCTGCGCCGAGCCGAGACCATGGCGCAGGATTTCGTCATCGGCCCGGAAGAGGCGCCGCCTGTCTTGATGCCTGTCAATCCAGGCCGGCGACGGTCCTGCCGATGCAATGCGCCTTGCCCAGAGCTTTCGCGATTTGGCTCGCGAGCTGGATCGTCAGGCGCGGTTTGCTTTCGCCATTCAGGACGACGCCGGCCAAGCCGGCTTGCCGCGGTCTGGGGCTTTTCGGCCGCTCGATACGCACAATTTCTTGAACACTTTGCAGCGGTTGACTGCAGCAATTGTTGCCCGCCCGGCGACATACGCGACAGACCCGCCCGACACATCCTGATACAGACCTCTTCGGTGCGTCGCCCGATGCTCTAGATCGCGCGAACTTCAAGTCTTGAATCAGCGTCTTCAGGCACTGATTCAACAATAGCGCCTATGCACTTTGAGGCTTCTCAGACTCCGACCACCGGCTTCCCATAAGGCTCCAGGTGAAGCAGTTCGCCTGAATAGGGCAAGGCTTCGCAGACGGCCTCGTCGAGCTCGACGCCGAGACCTGGCTCGGTGGATGGGATGGTCCAGCCGTCTTCCCAGGCAATTTTCTTCTTCAGCAGCTTCTCATGCATGCCGTCCCAGGTCTTGATCGCCTCGATGATCAGGAAATTCGGCAGCGTGACCGAAAGCTGGATGTTGGCGGCGGCGACGATCGGGCCGCAATAGCAATGCGGCGCGACCTGGATGTGATAGGCCTCGGCCATCGCGGCGATCTTCTTGGCCTCGAGGATGCCGCCGACGCGGCCGAGATCGGGCTGCAGGATCGTCGCGGCGCGGTTTTCGATCAGACGCGCGAACTCCCATTTGGTCGCCAGTCGTTCGCCTGTGGCGATCGGGATGCGCGTGCCGCGCGCCACTCGCGCCATCACTTCCGGCATGTCCGGCGGCACAGGCTCCTCGAACCAGAGCGGATCGTAAGGTTCGATTGCTGAAGCCATGCGCAGCGCGCCGGAAGCGGTGAATTGTCCATGCGTGCCGAACAGGATGTCGGCGCGGTTGCCGACGGCTGAACGGATCGCCTTCAGCATGCGGGCGGAGAGGTCGATGTCCTGCAGCCGGGGCTGGCGGCCATCGTAGATGCCCCATGGCCCGGCCGGGTCGAGCTTTACGGCGGAAAATCCCTGCTCGACATAAAGGAGCGCGCATTCTGCGGCGAGGTCCGGGTCGTTGTAGACCGACTTGCCGGCGAGTTCGGCCGGCACGACGCTGCCTTCATGCGGGTAGAGATAGGTGTAGGAGCGCAGCTTTTCGTGAACTTGCCCGCCAAGCAATTTGTAGACCGGCTTGTTCGCCTCCTTGCCGATGATGTCCCAGCAGGCCATTTCGAGCGCCGAAACGCAGCCCATCATCGAAATGTCCGGCCGCTGCGAGAAACCCGAACCATAGGCGCGGCGGAAGAAGGCCTCGATGTCGTGCGGATCGTGGCCGACGAGATGGCGCGCGGCGCAATCCTCGATCATTTGGGCGGTGACATGTGGGCCGAAGGTTGCGTTGTAGGCCTCGCCATAGCCGACGACATTGGCGTCGGTGGTCAGCTTGACGAAGATGAAATAGCGCCCGCCGAGGCCCGGCGGATTGTCGACGACGAAGGTTTTGACGTCGGTGATTTTCATGGGTTCCTCAAGCTATGCCGAAGAAGAGTGCGATGGCGCGATCGACCTTGAGCATCGTGTCGCCGTCGACCCGGCCGATGACATTGCCTGCCTTGAAGCGCGGTACTGTCATGGCTTTATCCAAAAGTATCTGCGAGGGCTTTTTCAAACCGTTCTCGAGCGTAGGTTTGATGTCTACTCGGAACAGAGGAGAATCGGACCCATCCGAGGTAAGCAGAGCCACCGTCACACTATCCAACTGGGCAAACTGATCCGATTGAATAATCAATGCTGGTCGCGGTTTGCCGTAGTCGCCCGGCAGCGCGACCGTCACCAGGTCGCCGCGTTTCATGGCGGAGGCAGGTCAAGGTCGGCTTGTGCCGCCTCCATGAATTCCCACAAACCCGGATCGTTCCGGTCAGCCTCAGCTGCAGCCAAGGCCTGCCGCTTGCATTCTTCGGCGAAGCCCGGAGCTTTGGTATCATAGACCCAGAGCTGCACGGGCTTTAGGCCCTGCGCCCGCAAGGCGTCGCGATGCTTCTGGACCCGTCGTGCCGAACTGGTAGCCATGCTGTCTGCTCCTTCAGCGTTACATGTAACACTCGCGCAGGCAGCCTTCAAGCATCGGCCAAAACCATCTCCGCGCCTTTCCAGCCGACCATGATGCTGGGTGCATTGGTGTTGCCGGAAATGTTGTCCGGAAAGATCGAGGCATCGATGACGCGCAGGCCATCGACGCCGTGGACGCGCAGGCGTGGGTCGACAACGGCGCGGGAAGCATCAGGCCCCATCCGGCACGTCGAGACCGGGTGATAGACGGTGCCGCGACGTTTCCTGAAATCCTGAATCAAGTCGGCGTCGGAAGTGATTGAAGGACCGGGCAAAATCTCCTCGACGATGAATTCTTTCATCGCCGGCTGGGCGGCTATATGGCGGACGAATTTGACGGCCGCGAGCATTTCCGCCGTGTCTTCCTCGGTCGACAGCGCATTGGCGACGATCTTCGGATATTCGCGCGGGTCGGCGGAGCGGATCATGATCTCGCCGCGGCTGGTCGGGCGGCAGTTCGACAGACCGATGGAGAAACCAGGCCATGGGTCAGGCGTCAGGATCGGCCGTTCGCCCGCCTTGGGGATGACGGTCGAAAAGGCCTGGAAATAGAGCTGCATGTTGGGCCGGGCGAGTGACGGATCGGTGCGGAAGAAGCCGCCGGCATTGTTCATCGACAGCGACAGCGGGCCGGAGCGCAGCAGCAGATATTGCATGCCGACCAGCAACTTTCCCCACCAGGGGCGTAGAATCTGGTTCAGCGTCGCCTCGCGACCCTTGAAGGTGTAGTTGATGCCAACGTGATCCTGCAGATTGCGGCCGACATTCTCGTTGGCGTGAACGATGTCGATGCCAAGGCTTTGCAGGTGGTCGGCGGGGCCGATGCCGGAAAGCTGCAAGCAGTTGGGGCGAGTTGATCGCGCCGCCGGAAAGGATCACTTCGCGACCGGCGCGGGCGACGTGTTTCTGGCCTTTCCGCTCATATTCGACGCCGACGCAGCGCTTGCCGTCGAAGATCAGCTTTGTGGCCAGGGCGTTCATTTCGACGCGCACATTGGAACGCTTCATCGCCGGCCGCAGGAAGGCGCGGGCGGCCGACATGCGCCGTCCATTCTTGGTCGAGATCTGGTAGACGCCGACGCCTTCTTGCGCCGCGCCGTTGAAATCCGGGTTGAGCGCCAGGCCCGCCTGCTGCGCCGCTTGCAGATAGCGTTTGGTGAGCGGGTGAACGTCGTTTTCGCAAGAGGCGACATGGAGGGGGCCGCCTGCGCCGCGCCATGCGTTGCCGCCGGCCTGATTGTCCTCGATCGCCTTGAAGGCCGGCAAAACGTCCGCCCAGCCCCAGCCGGGATTCCCTTGCGCGGCCCACTCGTCATAGTCGGCCGGATGTCCCCTGATCCAGACCATGGCGTTGATCGAACTCGATCCGCCAAGCACCTTGCCGCGCGGCCAATGGTCGGCATTGCCGGCAAGGCCTGGATCAGGTTCAGTCTTGTAGTTCCAGTTGACCGCGGGATCGAAGAAGCACTTGCCGTAGCCAAGCGGCATCTGGACGAAGAAGCGCCGATCCGTGCCGCCGGCCTCCAGCACCAGAACGGAATGCCGGCCGCTCGCCGACAGGCGTTCGGCCACGACGCAGCCGGCTGATCCCGCGCCGACGATGATGAAGTCGAATGTCTGTTCGTCGGACGGCATATGAGGCGGCGCGGCTCCTGCTTGCGGCGCAGGCTAGTCTCGTGGTGATGGCGCGTCACCAGCGCTGCGGCGCGCTATGCGAGAAATGCGACGCGCGAGCCGCTGGCGGGATAGCCATTGGCTCAGCACGGCGTCATCCTTGCTAATAAACAAGGGAGGTCGCTTTATGAGCACACAGGTTCGTCCATTCGTCACCAATGCCGAAGGACGCGAACGGGAGCGATGGGACGATCCGGAGGCGCGCGGTGACGTGGCTTGGGTGACGCTGCTTTCGGGCGATGCGACGCCGACCGATACGTTCAGCTCTGGCGTTGCGGAATTCGCGCCGCGCGGCGGGTGTCTCAAGCCGCACCGTCACACGCATCCCGAAATCTACCACATCCTCCAGGGCAGCGGCGTGGTGACAATCGACGGCGCGCCACATCGTATGAAACCAGGCGATACGATCTTCATTCCCGGCGATGCCGAACATGGCGTGGTCAATGATGGTGACGAAACCTTGCGGTTCTTCTACGTCTTCGCCGCCGACAGATTCTCGGATGTCGTCTATCGGTTTCCAGAAGACGGCTGAGCTGCGTCCAAAGCATCTCGCGCCGTCACCGCATCGTGACGTTCAGCCTGTCTTGCCACACGCCAGCCGATGAAGGCGGCCAGCAACAGCACGCCCGACGAGATGAGGAACGCCGAGCCGGACCATTCGATGCTCCAGCCTGGCTGCACCGTGTAGCCATAGACCCAGCCGAAGAAGAGCGGCGAGGCGATGCCGGCGATCGAAGCGACGCTCATATTGGCGCCCTGGAACTGTCCCTGTTCGGATTCCGAAACGCGCTGGGTCATCAGCGACTGCAGCGTCGGCATGGCGAAACCCCAGAGCGCATTGGGCACGATCGCCAGTGCAAACAGCAGGCTGGTCGGCGCCAGGCCCATGCAGGCCATGCCGAGCGTACCGCCGAACAGGCCGAAAATCATGGTGGCGCGGTCGCCGAGACGTTTTGCCATCGGACCGACGAGCAAGCCCTGCACGATCATGTCGAGCACGCCGACCAGCGACAGCACGAGACCGACTTCCAGCGGCGACCAGGCGAAGCGGTAGCCTGCATAGAGCACCCAGATTGCCGAATAGACGTGGTGCGAGAAGTGCAGCAGGAAGGTGACCAGCGCCAGGCCCGAGAGTTCGGGGTGCGAGCGCAGCAGCATCATCGCGCCGAAAGGATTGGCACGCTTCCAGGAAAAGGCCATACGCTTTTCTGGCGCCAGCGATTCCGGCAGTATCAAGAGGCCATAGAGAAACACGACGCCGCTGATCGCCGCGGCGAACCAGAACGGTGCGCGCGGGGATATGCCGCCGAGCACGCCGCCGATGAGTGGCCCTAGCACGAAGCCTCCACTGAAGGCCGCGCCGACCAGACCGTAAGCTTTCGCGCGGCCCTCCGGTGGGGTGACGTCGGCCATATAGGCGAATGCGGTGGTGAAGGACGAAGAGGTGATGCCGGCGATGATGCGGCCCAGCGCCAGCCACCAGAGATTGGGCGCCACCGCCATCAGGACGAAGTCGGCGGCAAGGCCGGCGGCGGACAGCAAGGATGACCGGACGGCGGCCATATTGGTCGGACAGGGAGCCGACGACAGGCGAGGCGAGAAACTGGAACGTCGCCCAGAGCGCCACGAAGACGCCGTTGATCCAGCCGGCGTTGGCGCTGGAGCCGGCGAATTCCTCGATGAGCGGCGGCAGCACGGGAATGACGATGCCCATCGCCATGATGTCGAGGATCGCGATCACGATGATGAAGAAGATCGCGGCCTTGCGGCGCGGAATTTCCGGCGAATCCGGTGCGGTCGGACATGAGTATCGTGGCCTTCGATCAAGGCCGCGCCTTATATCGGCCCGTTGCGTAGGTGGCCACCCGGCCAAGGCGATATTCCTGACAGGCCAATGTGTAGAATGGATGCCAGATAGTCCCGCGGTGTCAAAATTTCTTTCGTCGCTGGAAAACGCCATGCCCTGCGCGATCGATTGACCTGTCTGCTATTCCCGGCAATAGGAGGCTTCCCGCCAACAGCCGAGGCTCGACATGACGACACATCCAGACGGCGAGCCGACCGGCGAACTGACGCTGCGCACGCTGGCCATGCCGGCCGACGCCAACGCCGCCTGGCGACATTTTCGGCGGCTGGGTGATGGCGCAGATGGATCTTGCCTGCCGGCATGCGCGCCGCGCAGCGCGCCAAGGGCCGGGTGGTGACGGCGGCGGTCAAGGAGATGTCCTTCGCCAAGCCGATGAAGATCGGCGACACGCTGTCGGTCTACACGACCATCGAGCGTGTCGGCCGGACGTCGATGACGTTGAAGGTCGAGGCCTGGGCCAAACGCTATCTGTCGGACCTGATGGAGAAGGTCACCTATGCCGATTTCGTCATGGTGGCGCTCGACGACGAGGGCAAACCAAAGGCCGGTGCCGGCGGAATAGCTACTCCGCGCTGCATCGTATTCCGCGCATCCGCTCATCGAAGCGTGTCACGCGCGGCTTCAAACGTTCGTGGTTTTGCCTTGGCCCATTGAATCAGGCCGTGGACGGGCCCCAGCAGGTCGCGGCCGAGGTCGGTGAGCTCATAGTCGACGCGCGGCGGGATCGTCGGAAAGACCGTGCGCGTGACGAAGCCGTCGCGCTCCAGCTCGCGCAGCGTCGTGGTCAGCATCTTTTGCGAGATGCCGCCGATCGCCTGCGCAGCTCGTTGAAACGCATCGGTCCGCTCGCCGAGCTGGCCGACGACCAGCACGGTCCATTTGTCGCCGAGCGCTGCAGCGTGTCGCTGATCGCGCGGCAGTCTCAGTGATGGTCGCGGTGCCTAGGTTTCAAAAAAGTGCCTCCTTGCGCGAAGCGGCTACGGTTTCTTATATAGCGTCAGGTATCCATTAGATACCATCTCCCAGCATTCAAGGAGAAATACAATGTCCAAAGCCGAAAATCGGCATCGTCATCGGTTCGACGCGCGCAGAACCGTTTCGCCGACAAGCCGGCGCAGTGGATCGCCGACCATCGCCAAAGGCACGGGGCGACCTCGATGTCGAACTCATCGATCTGCGGGATATCCCGATGCCGTTTTTCGACGAAGTTGCGCTCGCCGGCCTGGGCGCCCTCGCAGAACGAAGTGGCGCAGCGCTGGCAGAAGAAGGTCGATTCGCTCGACGGCTTCATCTTCACCGCCGCCGAATACAATCGCGGCCCGACGGCGGTGCTGAAGAACGCGCTCGACTACGCCTACAAGGAATGGAACCAGAAGCCGGTCGCCTTTGTCGGCTATGGCGGCGTCGGCGGCGCGCGCGCGGTCGAGCAGCTTGCGGCTGCATCGCAATCGAGCTGCAGATGGCGCCGATCCGGACCGCCGTCCACATCCTGTTCGCCGACATGCTGCCCGTGATGAACGGCGAGAAGGAGCTCGCCGATATCGATCATTTGAACACCGGCGCCAAGGCTATGCTGGACCAACTCGCATGGTGGACCGATCGCGCTGAAGAATGCCCGGCAGGCGGACAGCCAGCAGGCAAAGGCGGCGTAAATCTAGGCGCGCTGCCGAAGCCTGTCGGTCACCCCATCCGACGCTTGGCGTCGACCCTCCCGCCTCGAGGGGAGGGTAAGGCGTCATCAGGCGGCGTCTCGAGGCGATCACCTTGTCGATGCGGCGGCCGTCGAGATCGACGACCTCGAAGCGCCAGCCCTGAGCCTCGAATTTTTCGCCGGTGGTCGGGATGTGATTCAGGTGCGAGAGCACATAGCCGGCGACGGTCTCGTAGTCGCGCTTGTCCGGCAGAGGGATGTCGAGGATGTCGGCCATCTCGTCGGCCTGCATATAGCCGGCCAGCAGCCAAGAGCCGTCCTCGCGCTGCACGGCATTCTGTTCGGCGTCGTCCTCGTCGAGATCGGAGCGGAACACGCCGGTGATCGCCTCCAGAATATCGGCCGGCGTGACGATGCCTTCGAAATGGCCGTATTCGTCGTGGACGAGCGCGACCGGAACATCCGAATTCCTTCAGTGTGGTCAGCACGTCGAGCGCGTCGGCCTGGTCGTGCACGATCGGCGCCGTTCAGCACATGCTTGCGCGCGTCGAGCGCCTGGCCGGCCAGCAGCGTGGCCAGCAGATCGCGCGTCTGGACCACGCCGACCATGTCGTCGACGCTGCCTTCGCCGGCCGGCAGGCGCGAATGCTGGGTCTCCATCAGCGTCTTGCGGATGGTCGCGTCGTCGCTTGCAGGTTGATCCAGTCGACCTCGGTGCGCGGCGTCATCACGGCGCGCACGGCGCGGTCGCCCAGCCGCATGACGCCGGCGATCATGCGGCGCTCGTCGGATTCGATCGTGCCGTGATGCTCGGCCTCGGCGACCAGCATCTTGATCTCTTCGTCGGTGACGCGTCTCTTCGCTCTCGCCGCTTTGGCCGAGCAGCCACAGAACGCACTGGCCGGATATGTCGAGCAGCCAGACCAGCGGCGTGGTGACCTTCGACAGGATCGACATCGCCCAGGCGACGCGTGACGGCGACGCCTTCAGCGTCGCGCAGGGCGATCTGCTTCGGCACGAGTTCGCCGATGATCAGCGAGGCATAGGTGATCACGGCGACGACGACGCCGACGCCCAGCCAATCGGCGATGCCGTCCGGCACACCGGTCGAGATCAGCGGTCGGTCAGCCGCTGGCCGAGCGTCGCGCCCGAAAAGGCGCCGGACAGCACGCCGACCAGCGTGATGCCGATCTGGACGGTGGACAGGAAGCGGCCGGGATTGGCTGCCAGCGCCAGCGCGCAGGCGGCGCCCTTGGCATGGGCGTCCTGGCGATCGATCATCCCCTTGAGGCGGGCGGGCCGCGACGAAACGATGGCAAGCTCGGACATGGCGAGCAGGCCGTTGACCAGGATCAGGACGGCCACGATGCCGATTTCAAAGTAAAGCATGCCGTTCAATACCGCATGGCGATGGGCATGGGAAATGCCTCTCCAGCGACGCGGTTCCCAATTCATTGTGTCGCCGGCCTGGCCAAGACGCCGACCCAGGCCTCGCCATCCGTATAGTAGAGATCGCCACCGCCATTGCGGGCATCCAGTGTCTCGCCGCGCCCGGCGATCACATAGGTCGAGACTGCAACCAACCAGCTTTTTCGAGATCGGCGATGAGGTTATCGCGCTCGGCGTCGACGTCCGGGCCGATGTGGTGCGTGATCTGGCCGGTGTCGTGGCTGAGGCCGACGCCCTTGTCGAAACTCGCGGAGCCCAGCCAGAGCGGCGCGCCGTCTCGGACCTGTTTCAGCGGTCTTCCAAAAGCGGACGTGGTGACGCTGGTCAGCGCTGTCGCCGACGGGCTTTTCGAAGGCGAGGTCCTGCTTTCGGCCATCGTAGAGCAAGGTGCTGACAGGCGCATCCGGGTAAGGACGGTCGAAAATCACGCTGTCGCCGATCTCGAGCGAGGATTTTAGCGTGATGGCGTCTGCGGCGTCCCAGTGTGCCGCCGCGAAGGCGCGCAGAGTTCTGAGCCTTGTCGCCGACCAGGCCGACATTGATCGGGATCGCCGGCAATGCCATCCGGCGTATGGGTGAGCATGTCGGCAGGTGCAAAGACCTGATCGCGCGTGCTGAAAAGCCAGAATTCAGGGACGGCGAGATAGGCAAGCGCCAGATAGAGCGCACTCAGTCCGCCAGAACCAATGCACCGAGCGTGCGGCGCCAGGTGCGCTTTCGCTTCGGTTTGAGCTGACGGTTTCCATGCGGCAAGTTAAGCCACGTTTGCAGGGCATCAATGGCAGGCGCGGTGACCGCTCTTGCGCTGCATCAGGTCGAAATGGAAGTGGTTGCGGTGGTCGTAATTGTAACCGGGGCCGAGCACGGTGGTGAAATATTCGCAGCCGTCGGCCCGGACATTGTTCAGCAGCTTGCGCTCGCGGAAAGAGAAGATGCCTTTCTTTGCGACATCGATTTCCTTGCCGTTGTTCAGCTCGATCGCCATGACATCCAACGCGTTGCCCTGCGAATGGGCGGACTGGGTGCGTGAGCCGGCGATCCTGCGGCAGGAATAGCTGGACCCCTGGCGGATCGTCTTAACGCCGGAGAAATAGCGCCAGCGGGCGTTCGGGACGAGTTCCTTCGGGTCCATTTGGCGAAGGTCAGCGCCATCTGGCAGGTCAAGGTGGCGGCCGGCTTCATCTGAACGCTGCCCATCGCGCTGACCTTGACCGGATGGTCGATGAAGCAGGCGCTGCTGTCGCGGATCGGAGCGAGATCCTGATATCTGACGCCGAGCTTCTTGAGCTGGCGCCGGCAGTCGGCTTCGTCGGCGGACAGGGTGCGCGGCCGGGTCGGCGCGGGCAATTCCAGCCTGGGATATGTGCTTTCGTAAGGCTCGGACGGCGGCAACGGCGCGATGCTGGGCCGTGGCAATGCAGCCACCTGAACCGGCTCCTGCTCTTCCTCGGCCGGTTCGGATGGTGGTTGCAGGGTCTGCTTCGGGGGCGGCGAGTGCTTGCTCGTCGGTTCGTCGGTTGCCGGTCGACAATACGGCGTTCGGATTCCGGCGGTGCGGACCAATTCATCGTCAGCGCCCGGTTCGGCAGCGAGGTCGGACGCCTGCTCCTGCGGCGAGCGTCCGGACAACGATCGACCTCGGACCGCGGCTTTGTAACCCGGCAGCGGGCGGACTGACGGCAGGCGCAATCGGCGCCGGTCTGCTGGCCGACATCGACGGTCGGGCGCAGAACGTCATCCGTCGAACACGCTGTCATGGCAGCGGCCAGCAGCAGAACGGTGGCAGCGCGCGGACGCGCCAGCCTGCGCGCTCGCTGCGGCGACGCGCGCGCGAAAAGATCCCGTCATCGGGCAGATTCCCTGGTCCCTGGCCAGGAAACTAGGCGGCAAACGTAAAGGAAAGCTCAGCGGCGGTTTTCAGGCTGCGGCGGAAGTGAGGCAGGTTCACTTGCAGTAAGTGCCGCCATTGCGGCGCGGCGCGAGATCGAAATGGAGATGCAGCGCGTGGTCGGCGTTGCTGCCTGGCCCAAGCACCGTCTTGAACGGGCCGCAGGCGGCATTGCGCACGGCGCGCAGAAACTTCTCGTTCTTCGGCGGCGGGGCGGGCTCGACAGCGACGACCGTGCCGTTGGTCAGCGTGAAGGAGGCGATGTCCAGCGCGTTGCCGAAGGCGTGTTCGGAGAGTTTCGTCGTGCCATTGCGCGGTCGGCAAACGAAACCGGACGCTTGAGCGATCGATTTGATCTCGGCGCCGAATTCCGCCTTGGCGGCGGGTGACGCAACGTCGCGAATGAAACGCGCGGCGGTTTCGGCGGTGGCACAGTTGAGCACGACGCCGGGCGCGATATCGATCTTTTCGGTCATGCGGCTCATTTCGATCGGATGGGGCATGTTGCAGCCCTGATCGTTGATGACGGGCGTCGCCTCCTTGAACACCGCGCCAAGCTGGGTGAGCCGCGTGCGGCAGGCGAGTTCATCGCGCGACGGAAGGCCGGGCTTAGGTGGCAAAACAGGGGCTGCGGCCGGTGGTTCTGGCGGAGGCGTCGGCGCTGATGGCCGAGCTTCGGGGATTGGCCCTTCTTGCGGTGGCCTTTTGGAGGCGGCGTCTTGGGGCAAAGTTTGGCCGCCCTCAGGTGCGGCCGGTTCCTCTTCAATGGCGTTTGATTTCGTTTCGGGCCGCGCCTCGGGAATTGGCGGAGTGTTCGGCGTTTCGGCGCTGTTGCCGCGATGAGGCCGTTTGGCCTTGGCTTCCTTAGCTTTCAGAATTTTCGGTGCCGGCATTTCGGCCGGCAATTCTTGGGCGCGCGGCAATGACGGAAGGGTCAATGCGGCGAACAGCAAGAGGATTGGCCAGAAACGGCCTGCCAGGCGGGAATTCTGCATCAGCGTTTCAACGCGCGAGGGCGTGAAAAGGGTCCGCAGTGGCAGACAGCTCGGTTAACGTCGAGAAGCGGTAGAGGACGGTACGTCATAAGCGGTGCTATGCGCCGATCGCCTCGAGGCCCTCTTCGAGATAGTCGCCGAGCATCGGCATGCCCATCAAATATTTCGAGGTCTTGCCGTTGGGACGTTGGCGCGCGGCCGCGACCGCATCATCCCACTCGGTCGCGTCGTAGTCGCCGCGGCCGATCCAGGCCAGCGCAACCAGTTCCGCAGCCTCGTCGACATTCAGATCGTCGATCAGTTCGCGCAGTTCGATGGCCGGTGAGGTCTTCGGCCTCTTCTTCCTGCAAGCCCGTCATGATGGTGGGTGTCGTGGCGGTCGCCATCGAATTCGATCTCGTGCTCGCCGCCATCGACATAGTCGTCGTTGACCGCGGCGGAGATCGTGTTCGCCTTCTGCACAAACAGACGAACCGTGTCGGGACCGATGGTCAGTGCCCATTCCTTTTCGGCGCGTTGCTGCACAGCTTCAACTCCTTTGCGGGGATGATAGCCGAATTCTCTCGTCGCGTCACCTCGTTTGCGCGCATTGACAGGGTGACGCGCCCGAGAGCAGAAATCGCGCCGTCGCGCGAGGGGCTCTCATGGCGATTCTGCTGTCTCCGAAATATCTGCCGATCATTCTGTTGATTGCGTCGAACGTGTTCATGACGTTCGCCTGGTACGGGCATCTGAAGTTCACCAGTTCACCGCTCTACATCGCGGTGATGGCAAGTTGGGGCATCGCCTTCATCGAGTACTGGTTCGCCGTGCCGGCCAACCGCATCGGCCATCAGGTCTATTCGGCGGCGGAACTGAAGACGATGCAGGAGGTGATCACACTCATCGTCTTTTCGATCTTTTCGATGCTCTACCTGAAGGAGTCCTTCACCTGGCACCATCTGGCCGGGTTTGCGCTGATTGCCTCGGGTGCGGCCCTGATCTTCAGGGCGTAGCCGGCGCCTTACGCGCAAACACCACCGGCAGAGCCTCGACAGCGACAATCGCCGCGAAGATCAGAGCGCAGCCGACGAGGCCCATCGCCGGGAGCCGTTCGCCCAGGAAAATGGCCGCGAAGATGCCGGCGAACACGGCTTCCGATGCCAGGAAGATCGCCGCTTGCGCAGCCGTGGTGTAGCGCTGGCCGACGGCCTGCAGCGTGAAGGCAATGCCGCCGGAGAAGATGCCGGCATAAAGGATCTCCGGCAGGGCGCGGGTGATTGCGTTGAGGTCGATCGGCTCGAACAGCGCGCCGAGCAGCAGCCCGCCGGCAGCGGAGACGGCGAACTGGGTGACCGCCAGGGTGACAGGGCGGTTGGTATGGGCGGCATGGCGGGCAATCATGATGAGCTGCAACGCCCAGAGCCCGGCGCAAAGGATGGTCAGCCAATCGCCCGTCGTCAGGCTGGAGACCTTGCCGCCTGAAAGGAGCCAGATGCCGACGAAGGCGGCGAAGGCGCAGGGCCACACCACGACATGCGGCCATTCGCGAAACAGGACGACGCCAAACAGTGGCACCAACACGACATAAAGGCCGGTCAGGAAGCCGGAATTCGTGACACTGGTGGTGAGCATGCCAAACTGCTGCGCGATCATGCCGGTGAGCAGGATAGCGCCGATCAGATAGAAACGATCGCCAGTCGTGGTTGCTGAGCGGTACGGGCGCAAGGCGGCTTTCGCGGAGCGCGAAGGGCAGCATAGCCAGCGTCGCGGCGAGAAACCGCAGGCCGATGAAGAGCAACGGGCCGACATGCTGCATGGCGGTCGATTGGGCGACAAAACCCATGCCCCACATGGCGCCGGCAAGCAGCAGGACGAGATTGGCCTGAAGACGGGTCATCGATGGTTCCGATTAGCGAACGCCGTCATATCATCGCATCGCGAAAGGGCAGCAGCCGTCTAATAGGTCATCATTTGGGCCAGGCCGGATGAAATGAAACCCAAACTGCGTTAGTATCGTGATGAAGGGTATCAACGAGGAACCATCGTGATGAGACTTTCGATCCGTTCGGCTGCTTTGATCCTTGCCTTGCCGTTGCTGACTGTGCCCGCTTTATCTGCCGGCCGGGGGTGGCGGAGGTGGCGAAACGCCGCAATGCGCTGCTGGCAAGGTTTGGGACAAGAGCACCAAGAAGTGCGTACCGAAAAGCTCGCTGCGCGACGATGACAGCATCTTTGAGGCCGGCCGGTCGCTCGCCTATGCCGGCAAATATGACGAGGCCATCGAAGTGTTGACCATGGCCAAGGACAAGACCGACGAGCGCATCCTCAATATGCTGGGCTTTTCGCACCGCAAGTCGGGCCGCATCGAGGTTGGTTTGGGCTACTACCAGGAAGCGCTGCGCAACAATCCCGACTATACGCTGACGCGCGAATATCTTGGCGAGGCCTACCTTCAGCTCAAGGATGTCGCTTCGGCGCGCGAGCAGCTGACCGAGATCGAAAAGCGTTGCGGCAAGGGCTGCGCGGAATATGCCGAGCTGGCCAAGCAGATCGACGCCTTCGTAAAGAACGGCTGATCTGAGCTTGCTTGTAAAAAGGGCCGGCAGGAATTTCCTGCCGGCCCTTGTCTTATTCGGCGCGCGAAAGGCGGATGATCGCGCCGTCGCGCTCATCGGTGAGCAGCCAGATCGAGCCGTCTGGCGCGACATTGACGTCGCGGATGCGGCCGAATTCGCCTTCCAGCATGCGCTCTTCCTTCGAGGATTTTGCCGCTGTCGTCGCGATCGAGGCGGGAGAGCAAGGCAAATTTCAGCGAGCCGACGAGCAAATCACCTTTCCATTCCGGGAACATTGCGCCGTCATAGGCAGCCACGCCGGAGGGGGCGATGGAGGGATCCCAATAGAAAAGCGGTTGTTCGTAGCCGGGAGCTTCCGTTCCGACCCCGATCTTGCCGCCTGAATAGTCAATCCCGTAGCTGATGATCGGGCCAGCCATAATTCTTGCCGGCTTCGGGCCGGTTGACCTCATCGCCGCCCATAGCGCCATGTTCGACGGTGAGCAGCCCGCTGGTTATCGGGTCGAAGGTCGCGCCCTGCAGGTTGCGATGGCCCTTGGACCACAGCTCAGGCGCACCCTTCTTCCCATCCGCGAAAGGGTTGTCCTGGGGGATCGAGCCGTCGGCATTGATGCGGATCACCGCGCCGGCATGATCGAACATATCCTGAGCGCGGTTGCCTTGGCCGCGATCACCGGTGGTGATGAAGAGGGTGCCGTCCGGCCGAGGCACGACGCGAGAGCCGTAGTGATGGCGCGTTCTGGTCTTTTTCGACATCGAGAAGATGACCTTGACGTCGTCCAGGCGGCCGCCCTGACCATCGCGCACCAGTTTTGCCCGTGCCAGAGCGGTGCCGGCGCCGACCCAGCCCGGCTCCGAGAAGGTGAAAAATACGGTTCCGGAAGTCTCGAAATCCGCTGCGATGGCAATGTCGAGCAGACCGCCCTGGCCGCGCGCATGCACTGTCGGCACGCCGGCAATCGGTTCGGAAAGGCCCTCCTTGGTCAAAATCCGAATACGGCCGGAGCGTTCGGTCACGATCGCTTCGCCATTCGGCAGGAAATCGAGACCCCAAGGGTTCTGCAGGCCATCGGTGATGATTTCGGCGTTCAACTTGACCGTCTGAGTGTCGAAACTGCGCATTTCTGCAGCGTTTGATGTTGCCGGCCGTGGCCAGGACGGCGGCTGAGATAAGCGTGGTAGACAATAAACTTTTCCATTGCCGGCCCTGTTTTCGGCGGTGCTGGAATACGATTGATAACGCTGCAGATTGGCAAAAGATTTCAGCTGATGGTCACGATGGGTTGAACGGCAGGTGAAAAGCTGCTCGCCGCGCCTGGCCGAAGAGAAATCTTTTGCGTGAATCTCCCGGATTTGGTGCTATATATGGGCGAAGAAGGTGAACGGGTCCGTTAGCCGAAGGCTGCCGGGCCATTTTATTTTTGCGTCCGGGCGCAGGTGTTTGCGGCCGGACCGGGCATGGAAGAAAGGATGTCCTGATGAACAAGGTGCCGATGACTGCCGGCGGATTTGCATCGCTCAAGGAAGAGCTTCGCTGGCGTCAGCAGGAAGAGCGTCCGCGCATTATCGAGGCGATTGCGGAAGCCCGCTCGCATGGCGACTTGTCTGAAAATGCCGAGTACCACGCCGCCAAGGAGGCGCAGAGCCACAATGAAGGCCGCGTCCACGAACTCGAAGATCTGATCGCACGCGCCGAGGTCATCGACGTCAGCAAGCTGGCAGGCGGCACGATCAAGTTTGGCGCCACGGTCGAGCTGGTCGACGAGGACACCGAGGAAACCAAGCGCTACCAGATCGTCGGCGACCAGGAGGCCGACGTGAAGTCCGGCCGCATCTCGATTTCCTCGCCGATTGCCCGCGCGCTGATCGGCAAGGCCGTGGGTGACGCGATCGAGGTCAACGCGCCCGGCGGGGCGCGCGGCTATGAGATCGTCAAAGTCCAATTCGTCTAGGCTCTGCCGATATTCTCCCGATGACGGCCTGCAAATGATGCTTTTCTCCGCTTCCGATGCTCGTGTACCTGAACGTACACTCCGCTTCGGTTCTCGAAAAATACCATTTTCGGCACGTCCTCGGCTGAATCTCGACAGACCCTGACCCGTTCGGCCCTTTCCAAAATGAACAACCAGGCGCGCTCGACCAACGGTAGCGCGCCTGATGTTGCCGGGATCGAAGTCGATCGCGCCGAATCTCAAGGTGCGGCTTTCAGGCGTCACCAGCACGATTATCCAGCTCGTGCCGTTACAGGCTCAAAAGATCGGCATCGCCGCGCTAGGGCCGGGGTTGCCGGGTGATCTGCCGCGACTTCGCTGGTGGCAGCTTCTGCGCTCTTCCGGCGGCCGTCGGCCGGCGGCAAAGCGCTCTGGCATGCCCGCCGAAACATCGAGATGATGGCGGGGCTCATCCTCAAGGAGCTCGGCGCGCCGCTCACGCTGATGTTCACCTCGGCATCGCAGCGCAATCACACCTGGTTGACCAAGTGGCTGATCCGGCGCATGGAGGCGGTGGTGGCGACAAGCCGCCGGACGGCGCCTATCTCGACGTGCCGAACACCGTGATCATGCATGGCATCGACACCGAGCGTTTTTCGCCGCCGGAGGGCCGCAGAGGAGGCCGCTGGACGGCTGGGCCTGACCGGGCCAGTTCTATGTCGGCTGTTTCGGGCGAGTACGCCATCAGAAGGGGACGGACGTTTTCGTCGACGCGATGATCGCGTTGCTGCCGCAGCTTCCCGAAATGGTCGGCGGTCATAGCGGGGAGGGCGACGGCGCAGCATGAAGCCTTCGAGGCCGAGTTGAAGGCCAAGGTTGCGGCGGCTGGCCTGAGCGACCGCATCCTGTTTGTCGGCGAGCACACGGATATCGATCGCTGGTACAAGGCGCTGACGCTGTTTGTCGCGCCGTCAGCGCTGGGAAGGGTTTGGGCTGACGCCGCTGGAAGCGATGGCGAGCGGGGTGCCTGTGGTTGCCGACGACGGTCGGCGCATTTCCTGAGCTGATCGTTGAAGGCGAGACGGGGACGCTGATCGAGCCGGGCAATGTCGAAGAGATGGTCGAGGCCGCCAAATCCTACTTGGCGGACGAGGCGCTGTGCCGAGCGCAAGGAAAGGCGGGGCTGGCGCATGTCCGGCGCGACTTTTCGCTGGCACGCGAAGCGGATGCGCTGATCGACATCTATCGGCGTCTGCTTGACGAGAGCCGCGCAATGACGGGGCGGCTCGTCAGGATGTGACGGTGGTGACCGTGTCGTACAATAGCGGCGGCGGTATTGCCGACGCTGCTGGCTAGCTTACCGCCCGGGGTCACCGATGATCGTAGTCGACAATGCCAGCACGGACGAAACCGCTGCCGCTGCAAAAGCGGGCGGTGCGGAGGTGGTGACGCTTCGTCCAATCAGGGCTTTGGCCGAGCCTGCAACGCCGGCGCACAACTGGCGAAAACGCCATTCCTGTTCTTCGTCAATCCGGATGCCCGGCTGGAAACCGGATGTATCGAGGCGCTGCTGGAGGCAGCCGATCGCTGGCCCAAGGCGTCGGCGTTCAATCCACGTATCGAAAATCCGTCCGGCCGCGTTGAGATACAAGTGGCGGTCGGTGCTCTTGCCACGAAATGCCTGGACAGAGCGCAGCGTGCCGGACGTCGAGACAGAAATGCCGGCGCTGACCGGTGGGGCATTGTTTTGCCGGCGGGATGCATTCGAACGGGTCGGCGGCTTCGATCCTGCAATTTTCCTCTATCACGAGGACGATGATCTCTCGATCAGGCTTCGTAAGGCGAATGCGGGCCGTTGATCTTTGTGCCGTCGGCGCGCGTGCGTCATGCGGCAGGCCATTCGTCGGGCCGCTCGCCAGCCATTGCCCGTTTCAAAGGCTTTCATATGGCGCGCTCGCGCGTCTACGCGCTGGCCAAGCACGGCCGGCCGCTGCCCTGGCTCAGAACTTTCGCGGCGGCGTTTGGCGGGCTGGTCGCGCCCCATAATCTGCTCTCGGCGCGGCGGCGCGCCAAATATCTTGGGCAGGTGGCGGGGGCCTGGTCGGCGTTGACAGACGGCGGAGCATTCTCATGAATCGCAACGCCTTTCGCGATTTTCTGCGCCGCAGGCGGGTTGCCCGGCATTTTGCCCGCAATGGCGAGGTTTTCGATTTTCACGGGGTCAGCGTCCGCTTGCCGCGGCATGTCGATGTCGCGGCCGCCAATGCGTTGATCCGGGGCAAATATGAGCAGGAAGAGGCGGCGCTGATTGCCAAACATTTGCCTGACCGATCTGCCGGTCATCGAGCTTGGCGGCTCGCTGGGCGTCGTGTCCGCATTGATCCGGTCGCGATTGCAGCCCGCCGCTCGGCATCTGATTGTCGAGGCGAATCCAAGGCTTATCGACATTTGTTCGGCCAACGCGACTGCCGGTGGCCAGAACGATGCGACGGAAATCATCCACGGCGCGGTCTATTATGACGGGCCGGTTGCTCGTTTCGGCATCGCCAAGGAGGTGCATGCCAGCGCGGTCGGGCAGGGCGGTTCGTCAACGGAAATCGATCGAAGTGTCGGCCATCAGCCTCGCCGAACTGTTCCGAAGGCTGGGATCGCCCGAGCGGTTTGTCCTCGTTTCCGATGTGGAAGGCGCTGAATACGATCTTTTCGCGCATGAAGCCGAAACGCTGCGCCACGTCGAACTGGCGATCGTCGAACTGCATCCGCGAAATTATGCAGCACAGGGGCGGAGCGAAGCCGATCTTCTGCGGAATGCCTCTGCCGCCGGACTGCAGGTCGTCGGAACGGCTGAGCGACGTGGTCCTGCTGCGCCGAGCGTAGCGCTAGAGCGCCACCAGCCCCTCGTCCTTGACCTGGCGGATGGTCAGCGCGGTGCGGACCGTGTTTACATTGGGCGTCGAGGTGAGCTTTTCGATCACGAAAGTCTGAAACGTTGCCAGGTCTGGCGCAACGCAATGCAGCATGAAGTCGGATTCGCCCGACACCATCCAGGCTTCGCGCACGATCGGCCATCCGCGCGCCAGTTCGGCAAAAGCCTTCAACTCCGTTTCCGAGTGATGGTGCAGGCCGATCAGGCAGAATGCGACGACATCCATGCCAAGTGCCGGAGCATTGAGCAGGGCGCGGTAGCCGTGGATGATGCCGGCCTGTTCCAGTTTCTTGACGCGGCGCAGGCAAGGCGGCGCGGAAATGCCGACACGGCTGGACAGCTCGACATTGGTCATGCGGCCGTCGGCCTGCAGCTCTTTCAGGATTTTCCAGTCGATTGCGTCGAGATCGGCCGCTTTCAGCGCCATGTTACAAAACTCCGGCCGTGGACGAAAGAATCTTGCGCCACGGTCTAGAGCAAGGAAGCGGGTTTGGGGAAGCCCATTTTGCGATCATCGGCGCCGCTGCGGCAAAAAGGTTTTGGGGGAGGACGGGCGGGGCAGCCTTGCATGAAGGGTAGGGCAGACCCTAAATTAACGGCAACTGGCGGCGAGGATGACAGTCCCGCCGCAAATTTCGTATTTGAGGCCGGCTTCCATGACGACGAAACATGCTCCCGTGCTCATCATCGGCTCCGGACCAGCCGGCTACACCGCTGCCATCTACGCAGCGCGCGCCATGCTGAAGCCGATGCTGGTGGCCGGGCTGGAGCAGGGCGGCCAGCTCATGATCACCACCGACGTCGAGAACTATCCGGGCTTTGCCGAGCCGATCCAGGGACCCTGGCTGATGGAGCAGATGCTCAAGCAGGCCGAGCATGTCGGCACCGAGATCATCAACGACCTGATCATCAGCGTCGACCTCGATGTGCGGCCGTTCCGCGCCAAGGGCGATTCCGGAACGGAATACACCGCTGACGTGCTGATCATCGCGACCGGCGCCCAGGCGAAATGGCTTGGCATTCCGAGCGAGGAAATCTTCAAGGGCTTTGGCGTTTCGGCCTGCGCGACCTGCGACGGCTTCTTTTACCGCGGCAAGGATGTGGCGGTTGTCGGCGGCGGCAACTCTGCTGTCGAAGAGGCGCTCTATCTGTCCAATCTCGCCAAGTCGGTGACCGTGATCCATCGCCGCAACAGTTTCCGCGCCGAACGCATCCTGCAGGAACGCCTGTTCGCCAAGCCGAATGTCCGGGTGATCTGGGACACCGTTGTCGACGAGATCACCGGCAATCCGGGCAAGGCGCCGATGCCGCCGTCTGCCAGCGGCCTCAAGCTGAAGAATGTCGGTGACCGGCGCTGAGAACGACCTGCCGATCGATGGCGTGTTCGTCGCGATCGGCCATGCGCCGGCGGTCGAGCTTTTTGTCGGCAAGCTGAAGCAGAAGCCGAACGGCTATCTGTGGACCGAGCCGAACTCGACCAGAACCAACGTGCCGGGCGTGTTCGCGGCCGGTGACGTGACGGACGATATCTATCGCCAGGCCGTGACCGCGGCGGGTCTCGGCTGCATGGCGGCGCTGGAAGCGGAGAAATATCTGGCGGGCATCGAAGTGCATCGCGAAGCTGCGGAATAACCGCAGCCTACCAAATATTAACGGCCCGCAAGAGGCCGGAACACGAGGGGTTGGTCATGGCACTGGACTGGGACAAGCTGCGCGTGTTTCACGCGGCAGCCGAAGCGGGATCGTTCACGCATGCCGCCGACGCGCTAAAACTGTCGCAATCGGCGATTTCGCGGCAGGTCAGCGCGCTGGAACACGATGTCGGCGTGCCGCTGTTCAACCGTCACGCGCGCGGCCTGGTGCTGACTGAGCAAGGCGAAATGCTGTTTCGCACGGCGCACGACGTGCTGATGAAGCTCGAAACGATCAAATCGCGGCTGACGGAAAACAAGGAGACGCCGTCGGGCGTGCTGCGCGTGACCACCACGGTCGGGCTTGGCTCCGGCTGGCTGACCGACCGCATCCCGGAATTTCTGGACCTCTACCCGGAAATCCAGCTGCAGCTCATCCTGGCCAATGAGGAGCTGGATCTGACCATGCGGCAGGCGGACTGCGCGATCCGCTTGCGGCAACCGCAGCAGCCCGACCTCATCCAGCGGCGGCTTTTTACGGTGCACTTCCACCTCTATGCCTCGGCTGCTTACGTCAACAAGTTCGGCAAGCCAGCATCCGTCGCCGAACTGAAGAACCATCGGGTGGTGACGTTCGGCCTGCCCGTGCCGTCGCATCTGTCGGAACTGAACTGGCTTGAAACGGTCGGCGATTTCGATAGCGGCCGGCAGGTTTCGACCTTGCAGATCAACGATATCCTGTCGATCAAGCGGGCGGTTCAAGCCGGCGCCGGCATCGCCATGCTGCCCGACTACGTCATCCAGAAAGATAGCGGCCTGGTGCAGCTTCTGCCGGAGACAGAGGTGCCGTCCTTCGACACGTATTTCGCCTATCCGGAGGCGATGAAGAACCAGGCCAAGCTGCACGTCTTCCGCGATTTCATCATCGGCAAGGCGCGGAACTGGTCCTACTGACCGTTCCATGGCGTGAGGCGCGGCCACCAGCCGGGGACCGCGGCGCGGTAGCGGTCGTAGGCTGTGCCATGCGCGGCGGCCGAGCGTCGGCTCCTCATAGAAGCGGGTAAAGGTTACCATCGCCGTCCCGATTGCCAGGCCGTAGATCAGCACCGACCATGAGCCGAAAAGCAGCGCCTGGGCGAAGATGATCGCCAGGACAGCGACGTACATTGGGTTGCGCACGAAGCGATATGGACCGCTGACGACGAGGCTTTCCGTCGGGGCGATCGGGGCCGGCGTGCCTCGGCCTTTCAGCGCGAAATGCGCGAAGCTGTAGAGGAGCACCGCTACGGCGCAGGCGACGACCGCAATGCAGGCGACGGCCAAGGCTGAGGGCGGTGTATCGGCGTAACCACCCGTCAAAAGCCAAGGCATCACGCCGGCAACCGTGCCGGGAACTAAAATGAAGAATATCGCGCTGCCCAAGAGCGCGGAACCGGTGCGCATGAAGGTGTTTCCGTTCTGTCGCAACCATTGAGCGAGCGCTAAATCAGCACGCGCGATGCCTGCAAAGCCTGCCTGAAATATGGGCGCACAATGATCAAACTCGAGCAACCAATGGCTATTATCTGGACCTATTGGCGAAAGTATAAGCTTGGGCCACAGCCAGAATCTTTTTGCATGCGTGCGATGCAAAAAGATTGCTTGTTTCAAAGGCAATCACCGCTCATATTATGACCATCTCCTGAGCGCGTTCCTCCTCCCATTAGTGCTCAGTGAGTGTTCCCCTCTGGAGGTTCAGCCTTAACAGGCACTTCCAACAAACTCAGCCGGGTCGATTTCGATCCGGCTTTTTTGTTTTTTGGCTGCGGTTACGACACCCTCGTTACGGTGACATGTAACGTCACGTAACCTGCGCTCGCGCGCGCATTGCTGCTAGGCAAACCCCGGACGCGGCGAGAACGAAAACGGTGATGGGGGCATCGCCGTCGAGTTCGCAGTCACTAGGACCGTCGCGTCCAGCTAATTTGTGAACTAAGCGGCGGACCTGGGTGTCATAACCTCCCCCCATAAGGTCCGACGAGGGGCGGCGCTGCTCGAGGCCACGATGCAGCGCCGCCTACTCCTCTTGCCTACGCGGCTTTGCCGGCCGTGTTGATCGCTTCGTCGGCCAGGCGGCCCGTCAATTCAGCCATATGGTCGAATGTCGCGCGGTAGCTGGCGACACCGGCTGTCGCCGAGCGCAGCTCGATGATCAGGTCGCCGATCGTCGATTGGGGCATCGTCACTTCGACGACATCCCAGCCCGGCCAGTTCGGACGCGCGTCATAGCCCAGGATCTGGCCGCGTCGCTGCGGCACCAGCGCGGTGATGCGGGCCGTGGCGTCGGAGGGCGTGAAAATCTCGACCTTCATGATCGGCTCCAGAACCACTGGCGAGCAGGACACGGCGCCTTCCTTCATGGCGATCTTTGCGGCCATCTGGAACGCCATGTCGGAGGAGTCGACCGTATGGTACGAGCCGTCCGAGAGGTTCACGGCGACGTCGACCATCGGGAAACCGAGCGGTCCGTGTCTTCAGGAAATCGCGCACGCCGGCCTCGACGGACGGGATGTAGTTGCGTGGGCACGACGCCGCCGGTGATCGTCTCCGAGAACTGGAAGCCCGATCCGCGAGGCAGCGGCTTGATCTCCAGCACCACGTCGCCGAACTGGCCATGACCGCCCGACTGTTTCTTGTGACGGCCGCGCTGGCGTGACCGACTTCTTGATCGTCTCGCGGTAGGGGATCGCAGGCACGTGGCTGTCGATCGGGATCTGGTTGCGCCCTTCCAGCTTTTCGCGCACGACGCGCAGATGCATCTCGCCGTGTCCGGAGAGGATCGTCTCGCCCGTATCCTGATTGTGCTGGAGGGTGAGTGACGGGTCCTCGTCGGCGAGCCGATGAATGGCTGCCGACATCTTGACCTCGTCCTTCCGTTCTTTCGGACGCAGGGCGAACGAGAAGACCGGTTGCGGCGGTTTGAGGTCGATCAAGCGCGCCATGCCGCTCTTGGCGCCGATCAAGGTGTCGCCGGTGTGGGCGTCGTCAAGCTTGCCCAGAGCGACCGTGTCGCCCACCTTGGCTGACGGAACCTTCTGCTGATTGGAGCCGAGTAGCTTGTAGATACCCGAAATCTTGACCGCTGTTCCGCCGGGACCGAACAGCTCGGTGCTGTCGGCAATGCTGCCTGACAGGATGCGCGAGACCGAAAGCTTTCCGCCGTGCGGGGTATGGATCGATTTCATCACCTGGACGACGGTGCCGGCGCCGGATTTGACGCCCAGCCGCTTGGCGGTCGCCTCGATATCCGGCGCGTCATGCCGTATCGCCTTGAGCAGCCTGAGCACGCCGTTGCCCTTCTCCGCCGTGCCGATGAGCACCGGCGTGACCAGACCCTGGCGCAAATCGGCCGCCAGATCGTCGAAAACCTCGTCCTTCGGCGGTTCGATCTCCTCCAGAAGCTGCTCCATCAACTGGTCGTCATGGTCGGCCAGCGTTTCCAGCATGGAGAAGCGGGCTTCGAGTTCGCGCGCCTTCTCGTCGCTCGGGATCTCGGTGACCTCGCTCTCGGCGTATTCGCGGTAGATGTAGGCGCGCTCCAGCGCCAGATCGATCGACCCGATCACGACGCCTTCCTTGCGCAACGGGATCTGGCGCAGCAACAGCGGCGTCGAACTGGTCGGCTGCAAGAGCTTCAGCGTGTCGCGCACAGCGGCGGCATTCTTGTCGATCTTGTTCAGGAACAGGATGCGGGGCACGCCGAGCTCATCGAGCTTGCGCATGACGAGCTGCAAGGCGGGAATCTTTTTCTCATCGGCTTCGGCGACGACGACGGCGACATCGCAGCCAGCCAAAATGGGTTCTGCCTCGAAAGCGAACTCGATCGAGCCGGGACAATCGATGAAGGTGATGGAATCGCCCATGAATTCGGTGGTTGCGACGGTCGCTTCGATGCTCATCGCATGCGCCTTCGCCTCGGCACTGTGATCGGCGATGGTGCTGCCGGATCCCATCGGGTTTTGGCGGGGGATGGCGCCCGTGCGCGCCAGGATAGCTTCAAGAAGGGTGGACTTTCCGCTGGCAAAGGGACCGACAATGGCCACACATTTCGGTCCCGACCGCCTGCCTCCGGCGCGATTTCCCATAATTTAACCTCCACTCTGTCGAACGATGTTCCTCCAGGAGCGGCGGCCGGCGATCCGCAATCGGGGCCGTCGCATGGCGGGGCGTTGGTTTGCCGCCTGCCGAAAACCATGCTCACACGGCACAAGACCGAGGGCAAGATGAAAGGCGGCAAATCGAGAAAGATGAAACCAATTCGGCCGCCCGGCGTTTCTGGCCCAATTCAATCGGAGTTCAAGGAGACGGGTATGAGAAAGCTTATTCTAACGACAGCCGCCGCATCGGCGTTGCTGTTTCGGGTATCGCGCTGACGCCGGCGTCGGCGCAGGATTTGGAACTGAGGCTCGATCGCGGCGGGCCGAGCGTGCGGTTGCTCGAGGATTGTGACGCCCGCTACGAGGATTGCCGCGGTTCGCGTCGCGAAGTCCGTCGCGAACGTCGCGGTTGCAGCGAGGGCCATGCGCTCGACAAGGCCGAGCGCATGGGTATGCGTCGCGCCCGCGTCGTTGATGCCGGCCGCCGGTCTATCGAGGTCAGTGGCAGGAACCGTTACGGCGAACGCACCTATCATAACATTCAGTCGCTCCCGGGGCTGCCCGGTTATCGGCTAGACGACCGGCAGACCTCAAAGAAAGGCCGCCTTCCGGGAGGAATGGCGGCCTTTTCTATGGGGAAAGCAATGCGATGCGTCGGCGGTCAAACGGTTCGGTGCCCCAGCTTTGCCGCATTGAGGTCGAATAGGAGCCACTGATTTGGGGCAAGGCGGGAAAGCGACTGAGGGAGAGCTTTCATGCAAAAACTGATGACTATCGGCGCGGCTTCGCTGGTTCTGGCGGCGGTCGGCGCCGTGACGCCGTCTTTGGCGCAGGATCTGGAATTCCGGATCGGCCCGGACGGGCTACGCCTGCGCGAACGGTGTGACCCGAACTATGAGGATTGTTACGATCGGCGCAGCAATCGCCGTCGCGGCTGCGATGCGGAGGACGCGCTTGATAAGGCCGATCGGATGGGCATCGACCGCGCCCGCATCTCCTATGTCGGCAGCAGCACGATCCGCGTGCGCGGCCGGGACGAGTATGGTGAGCGGGTGACGATCGTGTTCGGGCGCGAGCGCGGCTGTCCGGTGCTGGATTACTGAGATCGGCCGCGGACACCGGCCAGCCACGATGACTGGCCGGACTTGATTTCGCTCAGGTCAACGAAGCAGTGAACCTCTGGATGCGCGTGCAGGCCTCTTCGAGCAGTTTCTCCGACGTCGCATAGGAGATGCGGAAGTTCGGCCCGAGACCGAAAGCCGAGCCGAACACCACTGCCACGCCCTCGGCTTCCAGCAGTTCCGAACAGAAGGTCTCGTCGTCGGCGATCACCTTGCCGGCAGCCGTTTTCTTGCCGATCAGCTTGGCGCAGGACGGATAGACATAGAACGCGCCCTCGGGCGAGGGGCATTCGATGCCGCGCGCCTGGTTGAGCATCGAGACCACCAGGTCGCGGCGGTTCTGGAAGATCGCCTTGTTTTTCTGGACGAAATCCTGCGGGCCGTTCAGCGCTTCCACCGACGCCCATTGGGCGATCGTGCAGGCGCCCGACGTCTGCTGGCCCTGGATCATGTCCATCGCCTTGATCAGCTTGACGTCGCCGGCGGCGTAGCCGATGCGCCAGCCGGTCATGGCGTAGGCCTTGGAGACGCCGTTCATGGTGAGCGTGCGCTCGTAAAGGTTCGGCTCGACCTCGGCGATCGTCTTGAAGACGAAATCGCCATAGGTCAGGTGCTCATACATGTCGTCGGTGAGGATCCAGACGTTGGGATGCTTCAACAGCACATCGGCCAGCCCCCGCAGCTCGGCTTCGGTATAGGCCGCGCCTGACGGGTTGGACGGCGAGTTAAGCATCAGCCATTTGGTGCGCGGCGTGATCGCGCGTTCCAGCGCCTCGGGCGTCAGCTTGAAACCGTTGTCGATGCTGGTCGGCGCATAGACCGACGTACCGCCGCAGATCGCCACCATTTCCGGGTAGCTGACCCAATAGGGCGAGGGGATCACGACCTCGTCGCCCGGATTGAGGGTCGCCATGAAGGCGTTGAACAGGATCTGCTTGCCGCCGGTGCCGACGATCGTCTGCTCCGGCTTGTAATCGAGATTGTTCTCGCGCTTGAATTTTTTGGCGATCGCCTCGCGGAGCGGCACGATGCCTGAGACCGGCGGATATTTCGTCTCGCCGCGGCGGATCGCGTCAATGGCGGCATTCTTCACATTGTCTGGAGTGTCGAAATCCGGTTCGCCGGCGCCAAGACCGATGATGTCGCGGCCGGCGTTTTTGAGTTCGCGCGCTTTCTGGGTGACCGCGATCGTGGCGGAAGGCTTCACGCGGGAAAGAGCGTCGGCGAGGAATGCCATTTGAAGGATCTCCAGACTGGAATAGAGGCGCGTCCCTATCGGCTGGAAACACACGGAATTCAAGAGCCAGCGCTGACCGTATCAGCGTAGGCAGCGGCCGGTGTTAACACGGTTGCAATCTATGCAGCGCTAGAAACGGCACAAAGACCGGCACAAACGTGGAGCGCTGCATTGCCGCGCAATGCAATGATGGACCACATTTCCCGCCAGGCCAACGGCACCGTCGTCGGCATCTGGGGCCGTTTCCTGTTACGCAGCGCCTTCCAGCCGATTTTCGCCTTCGTCGACGGCAAGCTGAAAATTGCTGCCTATGAAGGCCTGATCCGGCCCTTCGAGGCAGGCAGATCGGTATCGCCCGACGCCTTTTTCGCCTCGATCAGCGCCATCGACCGGTTCCGCATCGAAACGCTGACGCGCACGCTGCATGTCTTCAATGCAGGCGGCCGTATCGGGGCAGAAGCCTCGTTGTTCCTGAACTTCGATCCGTCGGTGTTCACCGACAGGGTCATCGCCGACAAGGCTCTGAAGGATTTGAGGCTTGTCCTGCACGAGGCCGGCATCGACCCGGCTCGGGTCGTATGTGAATTGACCGAGAAGAAAAGCGGTTCGGACGAGGCGATCTTCGGCTTCGTGCAGGCGCTCAAGGCCGCTGGTTTCCGCATCGCCGTGGACGATTTTGGCGCCGACGAATCCGATATCGGTCGCATCCAGGACATAGGGCCGGACATCGTGAAGTTCGATGCGGCCTGGATCACAAGGCTGATGGAAAGCGATCCAGGGGCTGCCTTGCTTGCGGCGATGGTTGAAAAATTCAGGTCGATGGGCATCCAGACCGTGTTCGAGGGCCTGGAAGAGCGGTGGCAACTCGACCTTGCCGACACATGCCGGGTCGACATGGTGCAGGGTTACATTCTGGCGCGGCCCGAGCTTGTCGCTTCGGAAGAGCTATCGTCGATCGCGATCGGCGCTGCCGAGGAATCCGAGCCTGAAACGGCCGAAGCCATGCTGGCGCGCGCCCGCCCGCTATCCAGGCAAGCGGGTCGTCCATTTGGCCGCCGGGCGCCAGCGCCATGATTAGTCTCGTCCAGACACGCCACCCGATCATCGAAGCCATCTACGAAGACGAGGTCGGACTGCAGATCGGCGTCGTCGGCTCACGCCGGATCAAGACCGTCTATCAACTTGTTTACCAGCATGCCGGAAACCTACTGCAGCCAGCGATGCTGCGCGCCGGCGTTGAAATCACCAACGCGCCACCATGGTCAGCGCATCCGCGCCTCAATTCATCGACGGCGAACGATGATTTCGTCGATCGGTTGAGCGCGTTGCTGGCGGTGCGCAACTACCGCAACGCTGACATCCGCGATCTGCTGCTCTACCTCAACGTGCCGTGCGGCGCCTATACGAGGCTGGGCGAGATGGGCGCTGACATCCGGCAACTCGCTCAACAAGCCGACGAACTTGAAATCGATGCCGCGCAGATCGTTTGCGAGCTTCCGTCACATCTGGCGGAGTTCGAGACGTTGCAGGCCATGGCACGCCTGCTTCGCCGCTGTGGCGCGAAGATCGCCCTCGCGCATGCCAGGCCTGACGACCCGCTTAGCTTGTGGATCGAGCGCTTGCGTCCGGACTATGTTCGCATTTCCGGCGACTGGTTCACCAGGATCAGCAGCCATCACGCGTCGAGACAACTGCTCGCTTCACTGGTGCGATCGATCAAGGAGCGCGGGGCCGCAATGCTGTTCGAGCAGCTGGACAGCCAGCGCCTGCTCGCGGCCGCTGTGGAAACGGGGGCGGACCTCGTGCAAGGCAACGCCTTGCAGGCGGCGGGCCTTGTGGGAACGCTTATCGATCAGAGCGATCGTCCGTTGCCAGCACCTGTAGAGCGGTCAAATGTCGTGCAAATGAACGGTCTTGCGCGTACGCATCAAGCCCGCTGATCGGTCCGCCAAAACAAATCAATTGTCGTTCAATCGCGAGCGTCTAGGGTCTGTCGAGCCATCTGGAGGCCGCGATGCTGACGCTTTATGGAATGACCGACAGCGGCAACTGCTACAAGCCGCGACTGCTGCTGGCCAAGCTCGGCCGGCCGTTTCGTCATGTGGAAGTGAGTTCGCGGGACGGTGGCACAAGATCATCGGAATTTCTCGCCAAGAATCCGAACGCCATGGTGCCGCTGCTCGAATTCGAGGATGGCCGGACATTGGCTGAGTCCAACGCCATGCTGCTGCATCTTGCCGAAGGCACGCGCCTCCTGCCTGCTGACAGCTATGAGCGGGCGCTGGCCTATCAATGGATGTTCTTCGAGCAATACAGTCATGAACCCTATATCGCCGTGCGCAGGGCGCTGCTGCGCTTTCCGGAGCGAGCAGCGCTTGCGACGCCGGAGCGCCTGGCGCAGACGCTGGAACGCGGAAACAAAGCGTTGAGCATCATGAATGCCTGGCTTGGAAACCGGTCGTTCTTTACGGGCGGAGCCTATTCCGTGGCCGATATCGCGCTCTATGCCTACACGCATGCTGCCGCCGATGGCGGCTTTCAGCTCGATGCCTATCCGGCAATCGTGACATGGCTCGAGCGGGTGCAAAACGACGCGGGCCATGTCGATATGGAATGGAAGCCGTAGCGCTTGTTTCGGTAAACAAGGCGTGAGCCGCCGTCGCGCTGGAAACCTCGGCGTGGTTTTGGCGTAATTTCAGCATATGCAAGGCTAAATCCCGGGCATTTGCCCGACAGGAGACGAACCATGAAAGTGCTGCTGACGACGTTGGGAATAGCCCTGATTGCCAGCCAAGCCCACGCCATCTCGCGCTACCAGTCGATGCGGATGAGCTGCGACGAGGTGCGCTCGGTCATCCATGAGGAGGGCGCGGTGATCCTGCGCTGGAGTTCGAAGCGGGTCGCCAATCTGCCACGCTACGACCGCTTTGTCAGCGATTCCCGCTTTTGCAGCGTCAACGAGATCGCTGCGTTTGCGTCGGTTCCCACGCAGGATGATCGCGCCTGTACGGTGAAGAAATGCGAGATGGTCGACCCCGAAGATGATTTTGGCGGCGGCAGGATCATCATTCCCGGTAGGTGAAGCGATTTGCCGTTTTGCCGGCTGGCTTGCGCCCGCCGGCGCCCCGCTTCCTCAGAAGCCGAATGCCGACTGAGCCGGCGGTGGCGGTCCAACCTGAACCCCTTCCAGCGCCAACAGCTTTTCCTTGGTGCGTGAGCCGCCCGGGGCCGAAAATCCGCCGATCTTGCCGCCTGCCGCAAGGATGCGATGGCAGGGCACGACGATGGGCACCGGATTGGAGCCGAGCGCCTGGCCGGTGTCGCGCGCTTCGCCCGGATGCCCGGCCGCTGCCGCCAACTGGCCGTAGGTGACCGTCTCGCCGAACTTCAGTTTGCGCGCCGCGTCGTAAATGTCGAGCCGGAAGGGCTCGATGCCTTCCAGATCGATCTTGACCGGCGAAAAATCGATCGTCTCGCCAGCCGCGTAGCGGGTCAGAAGATCGACGGCCTCGGCTACGAACTGCGGCAGGTCAGCAGTCTCGATGGCTATCGTCTCTCCGGCGGCAAACCGCATCAGGCGGCGTTCGCAATCCTGGCGATCGCGCTGCGGCGTCAGCACGCGCGTGATGCCCTGATCGCTCCAGGCGATACCCATCCAGCCAAGCGTGGTTTCGAACAGGTGATGTGAATGTGTGATGGCCATCGTGACCTCCATAGTTCTCCAGATACCACAGCGGGTCTCCGAACAGAACGGAAACAGATGCTGTGGCTAGTAGGTTCCTGCCAAAAATATGCAACTGGTTGACACTGCGACACCCAATTCCTGCCATGCGGTTGCCCAAAGAAGTCTCGTGCTGTAAGGGTCCGTTAAGATTTCCACGCGGGAACGACGCGGTTTGCCACATTTGAAGGTTTTCGTCCTGCCGGTTTTGCTGGCCGCCTGCGGCGGCCTGTCGGCTTGCGCGACGAGCACCAATTCCAACACGACCACCAGCCTCGCGCCGACGACAACGGCCGTTCCGATGCTGCCCGAGACGGTGGAGGAAGTTCCGTCTTCCAGCCCCGGAAGCACCGAAGACGGCATGCGCAGCCTGGCGCGCGACGTCGAGATGAACGCTCAGGCGCAGCCCGCCGCCTATGTGACGCAGCAGCCGGCCAGTTCCGTCGCGGCAGTCGAACAGATGACGGGCAAGTCGGCGATCCAGACCGTTTCCGTTCCGGCAGGCGTGACAACCGAGGTTGCCGCCGCACCGACGCAGCCTGAGAACGGGAATTCGGTTGTCGAAACGGTGGTGCAGGCGCCTGTGACGGTCGTCAAGGCTACGGCGGGTGTGATCGGGGCCGCCGCGCAGGCCTTGCCCAATCCGTTCGCGCCATCCTCCAAATCGGTCGAGAGCACGCCTCCGCCGCCGGAAGGGCGGCTTGGACCGACCGGCAACGTTGCCGCGCGCAGCCCGGAACTCGACCAGTTGATGAGAACCTATGCCGACTATTACGGCGTGCCGGAAGAGCTGGTGCGCAAGGTCGCCAGGCGCGAAAGCACGTTCAATCCAACGGCGCGCAACGGCCGCTATCTTGGCCTGATGCAGATCAGCCATGCCACGGCGCGCGGCATGGGCTATCGCGGCGCGCCGTCCGGGCTGCTCGATGCCGAGACGAACCTGAAATATGCGGTGCGCTATCTGCGCGGCGCCTATGTCGTCGCCAAGGGCAATCACGGCGTTGCCGACCGACTCTACCAGAGCGGCTATTATTACCACGCCAAGCGCGCCGGCCTGCTGGATGAGACCGGCGTCGGCCGCGACCGACTTCGCCGTCGCCGCCTCTAAGCCTTGCCAAGCCCACAAGGACCCGATGACATTCGCTTCAGGCGCGTGCTTGCCGGGGCGACGTTCGCGCCGCATTGGCCAACTGGCGTATCGCTGAAGACGCTTGCTGACGCTGATGCCGATCAGGTCGCGCGCGATGCGCATCGGCTGATCGCCCGGGCTTTCGACGACATGCCACAGGACTTTGAGGCTTGGTGGCAATGGCTGAGCGGCGACGATGAATACGATCCCGCGCTGGTGTTCGTCGCCTATGACGAGTTCGGAGAGCCATTGGGAGTCGCGCAATGCTGGGCCAGCGGGTATCTGAAGGATCTGGCCGTCGCGCCGGCGGCGAGGGGGCAGGGCATCGGTGAGGCGTTGGTCACGCATATCTTTGCGACCTTCAAGGCCCGGGCTGTGCCGCATGTCGACCTGAAGACCAATCTGGTGATCAATGCCGCGGCCGCGCGGCTGTACCAACGGCTCGGCATGGTCGAAGTGGATTGGGCGGGCTAAAACGCGTCTCTAAGCTCGGCGACCAATGCGCGCCGTGGCTGATGCTGGCCGCAATGTTAGGGGAGCCGCCATGCGGGTCACAATCGCAGTTCTTGTTGTGGCATTGAGCGCCGTCGCCGCATCGGCGTTCGAATGGAGCCACTACGTCAACCAGCGCTTCGGCTACAGCATTGACATCCCGCCGGAATTTTCCGCCATCGACGAGGCAGACAATGGCGACGGCGGCATGAGCCGCTCCGACGACAAGCTTTCGGAACTGGCCGTGTGGGGCTCCAATCTTGTCGAGGGTGATCTGCGCGCGGACTTTGCCTCGCGGCTGGCGGCCGCCGAAGCTGACGGCTGGCAGGTCAGCTACCGCCGCGAGACCGCGAGCTGGGCGAGCTGGTCCGGTTCGCAGCAGGGCCGGTTGTTCTATGCCCGCGCCATCGCCCTGTGTGACGACCAGGCGGCTTATTTCCTGCTCGAATATCCAAAGGCGCGGCAGAAATCATACGACCCGATCGTGAAGCGGTTGGTGTCGAGCCTGCAAGAACGCCAGGAGCTGCTGAACCATGCGCCGCGAAATCGTCTATGTGCCCGGCATGTCGGAACTGGCCGAAAAGCTGAACGTGCCGCTGTCGGCCGTGACGCGGGGCGGTGGCATGATCTTCGTCTCCGGCACGCCGCCGATGGATGTCGCCACCGGCGACATCATCAAGGGTGACATCGAGGCCCAGACCGAGGCGGCGCTGGTGGCGATGAAGCACTGCCTGGCAGCTGCAGGGGCAACCTTCGACGACGTGCTGATGGTGCGCATCTACGCGGCCAATGTCGGCTTCTACAAGGCGATCAACCGCGTCTATGTGCGGCACTTTCCAAAAGACCCGCCGGCGCGAACATTCGTGCCCGTCGCCGCCTGGCCGATGGAATTCGACATCGAGATCGAGTGCGTGGCGGTCGACCCGCGCGCTGCCTAACCGGCGCTGACCGGCACTCGCAGCTCCTGTCCGGCAAAGATCAGGTTGGGGTTGGTGATTGCCGGGTTGGCGCGCACGATGCGCTGAATGAATTCGGCATCGCTGCCGCCGTAATAATGGAGGGCGATTTTGCTCACCGTCTCACCGCGCGCCACACGATGGCGGAAGAACGTCGAGTAGCCGGCCATGACCAGCGGGCCGTAGACAACCGGCACGATGACCTTGTTGCGCTCTTCGCCCTGGCCAGACTGATCCTCCTCGAAGACCTCGACGAAGATGCGATCGAGCTGGAAGGCCGCGCCCGTCAGATCGGCCTTGATCTGGAACTGGCCGTGGCCGCCGATGCCATCGCCGGCATTGACGAAACCCGTGCGCTCATCGTGGCCGTCATGCACGCGCCAGTTCAACGTGCCTTCGAAACCAGTGCCGATGCCGGCAATCATGAGGGTGTCGCTGACGAGGTCGAACGCTTGCGGCTGCTGGATGACGTTTGCGGTGAACTGCGGCATAGGCTCTTTCTCCTGATTGATTGGATAAAGCGGCCCCGCGTGATTTCAGTAAAATTGAAAGTATTATTGGGTTGATGCTTGTTTTTGTTATATAGTTTGTAATCTTTCTTGTATTTTACATTATAACGGTTGTGAAGTCCATCCGCGCTTCGGGGCGGTGTTCGACGATGGCGAACTGGCCCCGATCACTACGGTGTTCCAGAAGACACCGCAGGGCATCCGCATCTTCTGGGCATCGGAGATGATGTTCGCCGGCTCGGATCCCGGTCAGGACCCGCGCCAGCAAGGCACGATCGAGCCTGTGTGGAACATGATGGACCTGATGCCGGAAGGCCGGCCGAACTTCGACGAGCAGGTGGAATATCCCGACCGCCACTGCTGTACCTGAGAGGTAATCGCAAATTTTTCGGCGCCGGTGTCGGAGTGCGCCGCGCTCGTTCGTCCTTAGCGCACTAGCCCGATATTCTGGAGAGTCCCCATGCTTCGAGCCCTGATGACCGCCGCCGCATTGATGTTGACCGCGCCCGCCTTCGCCGAGGGTGAGCGCGTCGAAGTGAACGGCATGCAGATGTATTACGAAGTGTCCGGCGTGGGCGACCCGCTGGTCGTGCTGCACGGCGCCTATATGAACATCCCCTCGATGGGCGAGATCATCCCGCTGCTGGCCAAGACCAACAAGGTCTATGCGCTGGAGTTCCAGGGGCATGGCCGGACCACCGACATCGACCGGCCGATCACCTATCCCAACCTCGCCGACGACGTTGCCGCCTTCATGGACAAGGTCGGACTGCAGAAGGCCGATGTGTTCGGCTATTCGATGGGTGCGGCGGCCGGCCTGCAGCTGGCGATCCGGCATCCGGACAAGGTGGACCAGCTCGTGGCCGCGTCGGTGGCTTATGACATCAAGGGCTGGCAGCCGGCATTCACAGCCATGATTCCGCAGATGAATGTCGACATGTTCGCCAACATGCCGTTCGAGGCCGACTACCGGAAATTGGCGGCCAATCCCAATGGTTTCCGGGCACTTGCCGAGAAACTGATTCAGCTCGAGAAGGAGCCGATGGCCTGGGAAGAGGATGTCAAGACAGTGAAGACGCCGATCCTGATCATCGCCGGCGATGCGGACGTCTCGACGCTGGAGCATAATGTGGCGCTGTTTCGCCTGCTGGGCGGTGGCGGCATGGGCGATATGGGCCAACCGCTGCCGGCTTCGCGGCTCGCTATCCTGCCGGCTACATCGCACACGGCGGTGATCGGGCAGGCGGACACGCTGGCGGATTTCATCAACGCGTTTCTCAAGGGTGAAACGGCGAAGGGCATGTTCCAGTAGGCCTCGTCGAGGCCGCGGCTACTTGGCGCGCTTCCTGGGCTTCTTAACTTTCTCGACCGGGGCAGGCAGCTCCGCCTCCATGGCCAGGCGCGCCGCGCGCAGCTTGGCCGTCTTGGCATCCCGCAGGGAAGCTTCCTTGTCGATGATCGCCCGGGCCACCGAATCGGTGGTCTGAGCCTTCGATTCCTGCTTGTTCGGCTTGAACAGGGCTACGGCTGCATTCTGCTTGTTCATGGGCACTCCTTTCAGGGCAACTTAGCACCTATGGACGCGGTGTGGACGAAGCCCGCAAAAACAAAAGGCCGGGCTCGACCCCGACCTTTCCTTTGCCACTCATCATGTGCCCGACTGGCAAAACGCTCCGCCGGCTATCTGCCGGTCTCGGCGCCCGTTTGCCAGGCTCACTTCCATCACCCGCGCCGGTTCATCCATGGTCGCGGGGCAGTTTTAAGCGGCTGTCGCTGCATCATCTCTCCGGCTGTCGCCGGAAGGCTGCGGCTTACGCCGGCCTGGAGATTGTCCGCAGCGCTCTTGCCCGAACGGCGGTCCTGCACGATCTCGAAAGAGAGCTTCTGGCCCTCAACGATGGTGCGCATGCCGGCACGCTCAACGGCGGAGATGTGGACGAAAACGTCCGCGCCGCCCTGGTCCGGCGAAATGAAGCCAAAACCCTTGGTGGCGTTGAAGAACTTTACGGTTCCAGTATTCATGACGACTATTCCTTCAAATCAGTCATTACAGTTTTGCGCGACCGAACGGCCGGCGGTTTAGATCGAATTTGAAAGAGGAAGATCGTCAGAGGCGCAAAAAAGCGCGAAACAAAGTTCGACAGGCAAGTTCGATGTCAGGCATATAAGCGAGAATGAGGGCACAATCAAGGCCAGCTTGACGAGACACGCCATGTGCGGCTGACTGCTGCTGCTTTTCGTGAGGGATGCACGTGAACGGTCGATCATTTCTTTTCGTTGTGGCGGGTGTTCTGGCGCTGGCGGGCTGCCAGTCGACAGGCTCCGGAAGCGCGCCCCCAGCCGCGGCTGCTGCCGCGCCTGGCCCGGCGGTGGCGAGCGACGGCGACAAGGCCGCGACCTGCACGGCAAGGGCTGCGGCCCAGTTCAGCGCGCCGGCCGAGGATGTCGCCACCTCCAACGAATACCCGTTCAACAATGGCGCTGCGATCGACGGCTCGGTGACCACGGGCGGGGCAAAACAGTTCCGCTGCGAATTCGACGCCGCCGGGGCGTTTGTGCGCGTGACCCTGTTGCCGGCCGCACGCCTGGGAAGAACCCCTCTCCGGCCCTCGGGCCAGCTCTCCGCAGAGGGCGAGGAACTGTCCGAAACGCGAACGCTTTGCAAGCCTGGGTTCCTCGCCACTCTGGGGAGAGGTCGCGAGGGCGAAGCCCGAGACGGGGCGGGGTCAGGCGCTCGCGTTGCCGGTTCGCAAACAGGCGTATAGTATTGTTGAAATTTCCGGCAGTCTTACTGACCAATTTCTTTGACGCCTGACCAATATTTCTTTGGACATTTGTGTAAACAGGGAGGGGAGTAGCCATGACATTGTCCGGGCTTGCCTATCGTCTTGGGTTGATCGCGCTGGTTTCCGGTGCCGCCAGCGCTGCCCGCGCCGCCGACGCCGACCCGGCGCAGATCGAGGCCATGCGCAAGGAACTGTCGAAATATGAGGACCCCTATGTCGCCGTGCGCGACCTTTATCTCTCGACGGTCGGCTGCGTGCACTATGACGGCTCGAAGATGGAAGGGCACATGGACTATCCGAAAGGGCGCCATGGGCATACACTTCGTCAACCTGACGATCCAGGGCCCGCCGGATCCGCTGAAGCCCAATGTGCTGATCTATGAGCCGGTGAACGGAAAACTGAAGCTGGTGGCGGTGGAATGGCTGGTGCCGCTGGCGGCGGTAAGGAGCGGCCGAACTTGTTGGGCCAGCCGTTCCAGGGGCCGATGGAAGGCCACGAGCCGCTGATCCCGCAGGGCTTCCACCACTACGATCTGCATGCCTGGCTGTTCAAGGACAACCCGCAGGGCATGTTCTCGCCCGACCAACCCGAATGTGTGTTGCGACGGCGCGGACTATTCGCTGCTCGAAATGTCGACGAAAATGGTGCCGGAGAAATAGCGGGTTTAGAGCTCTTCCGCTTTTTCTTCCAAATGCGGAATAGCTCTAACGTATTGTTTTGCCGCAATTCCGGACGGAAAACCGGCTCCCACTTTTCCTGGAATTGCTCTAGCTCAACCGCTCCAGTTCGGAATGGCTTTTGAGCACGCAGCCGCCGTTTTCCTGCTCGATCAGATAGGCGGGTTCCTTGGCCGAGGCTTTGCGCTTGACGCGCTCGCCCTTGATGGTGCGCGCGACGTCGCGGACAAAACTTTCCGAGACCTTGCCGCGCGCCGTGTGCGCGCCCCAGGTCCAGGAAACCGGGGCACCCTTGCGGAAATTTTGTCATGACAGGCTCCTTTGCCAGACAAGCGCAAAGGAGCGGCGATGGTTCCAAATTTTGGCCGCCGTCATGAGGTGTCGGGGCTTTGCATCGCCCAGAACGCCAGCCCGTGCAGGGCGTTCACAACATCGTCGACCGGGCGGGAGGGACGTCGGGCGTTTCGGGCGCCGGGCGGCCGACCGCCGCGCAACGGCCAGATGCGGTAGAAGCGGCGGCGACGGGTTTGCGCACGCAGATTTGTTTGCGCGGGGCCAGAGGCCCTTTGTGTGCGTTCGGCCTCGAGGCGAGCGTCGCAGTTAGCCCGCCAGCGGGCAAAACGCCGGGCGTGGCGCGGCAGGTCGTCCAGCACCGCGGCCAGCGCCCGCAGGCGGCGGGTGACGCGCGCGGCATCGATCACGTCGTTGGGCGAAGGCAGGTGGCGAACCGGAATGGGAAAGGGCACGGTGTAGCCGGGCACCAAATGCGCGGCACGCTGGTGGACGCCGAGCGTCGGGGACGCGACGGCAGTGGCAGCCGATCGAACAGCGGCAAGGTGAGTGGGCGCTGAGGAGAGTGCTGGGGACATTTTACTTCTTTCCGCTCTAACGCCCTGTCCGGCAAGGAGCAGGGCGATTCTGGCGGAAAAAACGTAAACTGTTCCCGGGAATGCCCCTCCTGGTTAGGGTAGCGGGTCACGCGGGTGGGGGTAAAACAATGCCGCGCGCCGCAACGATGATCAGCCGCCGCGCGGCGGATATCGGCCGGCCGCAGCACCCGCAAGATGGCGCGGTATAGATGACGCGGCAGGGTGGGTTTTTCAGCCGGCGCCACGTCTTGAGGCGCGCTGTCCTGCGGAAAGACCTGTCCCCTGGCGTCCAACCCGGCCATGGCGAACAGCGTGACGACGATGCGCTTTAGCGCCTCGCTGTGCTTTTCAATCGCCGCATTCCAGTCCATCGCCCGTCTCCGGTTTACGAGCGAGCATTGTCTGGGAGGAATGAAAGGGGTGGACGAAAAAATCGCGGGTGGGGTGGGGAGCTTTGGAAAGGGGGGTGGAAACAAGGGGGTAGCGCTGACGCAATTGACTTCCCTGAACGAAGCTTCACGATGCGGCTTTCGCTCGGGAGAGTTTCGCATGGTCAGGCGTTGGCTTGCGGCGAGCGCCGCGCTGTTGTGCTCCACGACCGCTTTGCCGTCGGGACCGTCGACCCGGTGGGCAAATGGGAAACCGGCAGGGGGCCGCTGACCATCGAGAAAGCGGCCGATGGCTCCTTCACATTCGTCTTCGAGCAGTTTCCCGGCAAGATGACCGGCGAAATCTATAGCTACGGCGACGGCGATTTGCGCATGAAGGGCGCATGGTGGGACATCGAAACAGGTGAAGGAGTGCGGCCAAGAGTTGGAAGGGTCGAAGCACTGGGGCGGGTTCGATGTGACGTTCCACGGGCCGCCGAACCTCGACCGCGAGGTGTTTGGCGGCGTCTGGACCTTTTGCGAACTCATCAAGCCGATGCCGACGGATGGGAGTGCGCAGGTTACTGAGGGCTGGAGTTTTTCGGGTAGACAAGGTGAAGTAACGGGGCGCGTACCTGCCTTCTCCCTTGTGGGAGGGCGTCCTAGCGAGCGAGGTCGGATGAGGGGTGCCACGGATCGCCAACGTCTAATTTCTTCCAGCACCACTCATCCGTCGCCATTTCGCCTCGTGGCTCCGCCATCGGGGGCGAAATCTTTCTCCCCACAAGGGGAGAAGGGAAGGGTCGGCCGTTTCCGCCAATCTCCAGCGTCTGCTATTATGCGATGACGTCGATGCCGGCTCTATCTCCCCCCTTGCGGGAGAAAAGCAATATCAGCATCTTAGCGAGCTCGACCTAGCTGCCGAAGGATCACTGTGCGAGCTAAGTGCTAGAAATCGCAAGAGAGGGGCTTGTTCCTCGAAGAGTTCTTATTGCCACACCGACAAACCCCACCAAAACATCGCCAGTTTGCTCGCGCGATGCGCGCCGATGCCACCAAGGCCGAAACCATGCTGTGGCACGCGCTGTCAGGCAGCAAACTCGAAGGGCTGAAGTTCAAGCGCCAAGAACCACTGGACGGCTACATCCTCGATTTCGTCGTGCTTTTCGGCGCGGCTGATTGTTGAGCTCGACGGCGGGCAGCATTCGGAGATCGTACGGCGGCCATCGGGATGCGTATTTTGCCGACCAGGTTTTCGCACGCTGCGTTTTGGAACGACGAGGTGGAGCGGGAGCTGGATGCGGTTGCGCGACGATCTTGGGGGAGGCGGGGAAGGGTAGGTGCTTTCGGACTGAGCCCCTCTCTTGCAATTTCTCACACTTAGCTCGTTTAACGGCGCTCCGCGCCTACTCGCTAAGATGTTGAAATTGCTTTCTCCCCCGCAAGGGGGGAGATAGCGCGGCGGCGATCGTGCCGCCAATCTCATAGTCAATCGGATCGCGGTCGAGGAATTGGATGGTGGTGGCGGCACAAGTAAACCATTTGTTTCGCCTCTTCGCGTGCGTTTCCCGATGTATCTTTGCGAATCAATCTTTGAGTGTAAGATTGCAGAAGGCGGGAGAGGTATGATGAACAAATTGCCGAGGAAATTCACGGATCGCGTAAGCGCAAATATAAAGAGATATGAGAAGATAGCGCTAGCTCAGCAAAAGGCCGATGTGGCTGAAGCTGACACTGTTACCTTGGTCAAGGATATCCTTGCCGACATTTTCGGGTACGACAAATATGAAGAGTTGACGTCCGAACATCAGATCAAAGCGACCTTTGTCGATCTTGCTGTGAAACTCGGTGGAACGCTGCGACTGCTAGTTGAAGTGGAGAATCGGGCTGAAAACTACCCCTGGCTAACAATCACTTGCAGCAGGCCATCAATTATGGGGCTCACCAAGGTATTCACTGGATCATTTTGACAAATGCAGTGGAGTGGCGGCTTGTTCGGGATTATGTGGCGAACCAGATTAGTCATGAGGAAGACTGTCGATTTGAACTTCCGCAAGTCTCGCCAAAGAACGACGAGCACCTGCAACACCTCTTCCTATTTGCCAAAGAAGGTTTGACCATTGATGCGATGGATACGTTCCATCAGCATTCGCAGCTTTTTAACAATCACACCGTTGCGGCCATCGTTCGATCAGAGCCGGTTATTGCGACAGTGAGAAGAAGTTGCGAAGGCTCTGCTCCGATTTGAAAGTGGCCTCCAGAATTTGCTCGCATTGATTGAGAATGAGGTCATTAAGCGAGACACGATTGAGGGTGATAAGGCGAAGGAAGCAGAGTACGAGGATTAAGAAAGCTTCGCGTAAATTGGAAAAAGCCCGGGCAAAATCAGCGGCTGCAAATGCCAAGGAAGCTGTAGTCGAATTGTCGGAAAGTTAGCTGTGGGGCGCAGCGTGTTGCTGCGCCGCCCCTCTCTTGCGATGCTCAGCACTTAGCTCGCGAAGACCGGCCAGAGGCCGGGCTCGCTAAGACGCTGAAATTGCTTTCTCCCCCGCAAGGGGGGAGATAACGCGGCCGCTATGCCTCCGCAAATATTTCGCCAAGGTCCGGCTGTCTGAGCCCGAGGCGCGTTCAGGCTTTTGACAGATAGGGGATCGTTCCAGCGATATCGGTGTCGTCGATCAACTGGAAGCGGCTGTCGCTGCCAGCCTTCCGGGCCGACGCGAAGGGCGCGTAGTCGGGATCGCTGGTGAAAGCCTGCGCCGCCGCGGTCGATGGAAATGCCAAGATCGCAATCAGCGTCGTGTCCAAGGGGTTGCCCTCGACTGTCGTCACATTGCCGCTGCGCGCCAGATATTTGCCACCGTGCTTGTGAACCAGATCGTGAACCGATTTGGCGTAGGACGGTATCCAGTGATCGTCCTTCACCTTGATGTCTGCAATCAGGTAAGCGGTCATCTTTTTTCTCCAGGAGCGCTGCTTGGTTTTTGCGCCCAGCGAGAGGCTCTCATGCCGATGCCGCCTGCCGCCAGTCTTCGAACTGTACCTGGCCAGTACAGCTTCTGTACTGGCTGGCCGGCCAGCTGAGGATTATGATCCGGTCCAACTCGCGAAAGGCCAGTCGATGACCCAGCCCGGATACAAGCAATTCTGCCCGCTCTCGATGGCCGCTGAAGTATTGTGTACCCGGTGGACGATGGTTCTGCTTCGCGAGCTGGTCGCCGGATCGACACGTTTCAACGACCTTCGCCGTGGCGTTCCGAAAATGTCGCCGACCCTTTTGTCGCAACGCCTCAAGGACCTCGAGGCCGCCGGCATCGTTGAGAGAAGGCCGGTGGCGGGCCAAAGGGGTGTCTTCGATTATCGCATGACGGAGGCCGGTCATGACCTGCGGCCGGTTGTGGAGGCCATGGGGCTGTGGGGACAGAAATGGGTCGAGTCGCACCTGTCGCTGAAGAACCTCGATCCGTCGCTTCTCATGTGGGACATGCGGCGCAATCTGAACCCGTCGCCGCTACCCGAAGGCAAGACGGTGATACAGTTTGTGTATCACGATCTCCCGGTATCCAAGCGGTCGTGGTGGCTCGTCATCGAGAAGCAAGGTGACGTCGACCTGTGCTGGTACGATCCGGGGTTTGAGGTGGACCTGTATGTCTCGACCGACCTCCACACCATGACCGCCATCTGGATGGGCCTTCTCACAGTCAAGACGGCGGGGCCGAAAGTCGTGCTTACCGGCGACCATGATATCGGCGCGAAAATGCAGACCTGGCTTGGTCTCAGCCCCTTTGCCGTGGAGTTGAAGCGCGTGGCGTAGGGGTGGGCAGCGCCGAGGCTGATGCCGGCGCTATCACTCGCTTCCGGGGAGAGAAGTGGAGCTAAAAATACTCCTGCAACCGCCTCACTTCCAAGCTCCCCGCCTTCAGCGCGGCGATGGCTTCCGCCGCGGCGGCGGCGCCGGCGAGCGTCGTGTAGTACGGCACCTTTTGCATCAGCGTCGCGCGGCGCAGGGACTTTGAGTCCGAGACCGCCTTCTGGCCGTCGGTGGTGTTGAACACCAGCTGGACCTGCCGGTTGCGGATGGCGTCCTCGATATGCGGGCGGCCTTCCAGCACCTTGTTGATCTTTTCGGCGGACAGGCCGTGTTCCGACAGGAAGCGCGCGGTGCCGGAGGTGGCCAGCACCTGGAAGCCCAGATCGGCCAGGCGCTTTACGGAGGGCAGCACCGCCTCCTTGTCTTCGTCGCGCACGGAGACGAACACCGTGCCCGAGCGCGGCAGGTCGACGCCGGCGCCGAGCTGCGATTTGGCGAAGGCCAGCGCGAAATCGGTGTCGAGGCCCATCACCTCGCCGGTGGATTTCATCTCCGGGCCGAGCAGCGTGTCGACGCCGGGGAAACGCGCGAAGGGGAACACCGCTTCCTTCACCGCGATGTGCTTCAGCGCCGTGGCGTCGACCTTCTTGCCGTAATGCGCGAAGGCGGCGTCGAGGCTTTCGCCGGCCATGATGCGCGCCGCGATCTTTGCCACCGGCCGGCCGATGGCCTTGGCGACGAAGGGCACGGTGCGGCTGGCGCGCGGGTTGACTTCCAGCACGTAGATGTCGTCGCCCTGCATGGCGAACTGCACGTTCATCAGCCCGCCGACTTTCAGCGCGATCGCCAGCGCCTTGGCCTGGCGCTCCAGCTCGGCGACCATCGCCGGCGTCAGCGTGTAGGCCGGCAGCGAGCAGGCGCTAGTCGCCGGAATGGATGCCGGCCTCCTCGATGTGCTGCATGACGCCGGCGACATAATTGTTCCTGCCGTCGGACAGGCAGTCGACATCGACCTCGATGGCGCCCTGCAGATAGCCGTCGAAGAGCAGCGGGTTCTTGCCCAAGCAGCGTGTTGATCTGGCCGGTCTTGTCGTTGGGGTATTTCTGCTTGATGTCCTCCGGCACCAGGCCGGGCACGGTGTCGAGCAGATAGGACTGGAGCTGGCCCTCGTCGGTGATGATCTGCATGGCGCGGCCGCCCAGCACATAGGACGGGCGCACGACCAGCGGGAAGCCGAGCTCGCCGGCCACGGTGCGCGCCTGCTCGACCGAATAGGCGATGCCGTTTTTCGGCTGCTTCAGGCCGAGCTTGTGCAACAGCTTCTGGAAGCGGTCGCGGTCTTCGGCGAGGTCGATGGCGTCGGGCGAGGTGCCGAGGATCGGGATGCCGGCGCGCTCCAGCGCGTCGGCGAGCTTCAGCGGCGTCTGGCCGCCGAACTGGACGATGACGCCGTGCAGCGTGCCCGCGGCCTGCTCGGCGCGCAGGATCTCCAGCACGTCTTCCGCCGTCAGCGGCTCGAAATAGAGCCGGTCGGAGGTGTCGTAGTCGGTGGACACGGTCTCCGGGTTGCAGTTGACCATGATCGATTCATAGCCGGCCTCGGCCAGCGCATAGGCGGCGTGGACGCAGCAATAGTCGAACTCGATGCCCTGGCCGATGCGGTTCGGCCCGCCGCCGAGGATGACGACCTTCTTGCGGTCGGAGACCTGCGCCTCGTCGGCGAGTTTTCCCGCGAAGGGGGTCTCGTAGGTCGAGTACATATAGGCGGTGGGCGAGGCGAACTCGGCCGCGCAGGTGTCGATGCGCTTGTAGACCGGGTGGACGTCGAGCTTTTCGCGAGTCTTTCGAATCGCTTCGGCGTCGGTGTTCGTCAAGGACCCGAGGCGGGCGTCGGAAAAACCCATGGCCTTCAGCATGCGCAGATTCTGCGCGTCCTGCGGCAGGCCGTGCTCGCGGATGCGGGCTTCCATCGCGATGATGCCGGCGATCTGCTCCAGGAACCACGGGTCGATCTTGCACATGGCGTGCACTTCATCCAGCGACGTGCCCATGCGGATCGCCTGGGCGACCATGCGCAGCCGGTCGGGCGTGGGGGTGCCGAGCGCGGCGCGGATGGCGTTCTTGTCGTGCGGGCCTTCGGCGCCGGGGATCTCGATTTCGTCGAGGCCGGTGAGGCCGGTTTCCAGCCCGCGCAGCGCCTTCTGCAGCGATTCCTGGAAGGTGCGGCCGATGGCCATGACCTCGCCGACCGACTTCATGGCGGTGGTGAGCACCGGCGAGGCGCCGGGGAATTTTTCGAAGGCGAAGCGCGGGATTTTGGTCACGACGTAGTCGATGGACGGCTCGAACGAGGCGGGCGTCGCGCCGCCGGTGATGTCGTTCTCCAGCTCGTCCAGCGTGTAGCCGACGGCGAGCTTCGCCGCGATCTTGGCGATGGGGAAGCCGGTGGCCTTGGAGGCCAGCGCGGAGGAGCGCGAGACGCGCGGGTTCATCTCGATGACGACGAGGCGGCCGTCGGCGGGGTTGACGGCGAACTGCACGTTCGACCCGCCGGTCTCGACGCCGATCTCGCGCAGCACCGCGATCGAGGCGTTGCGCATCATCTGGTATTCCTTGTCGGTCAAGGTCAGCGCCGGCGCGACGGTGATCGAATCGCCGGTGTGCACGCCCATCGGGTCGATGTTCTCGATCGAGCAGACGATGATGCAGTTGTCCGCCTTGTCGCGGACGACCTCCATCTCATATTCCTTCCAGCCGAGCACGCTCTCCTCGATCAGCACTTCGGTGGTGGGCGAGGCGTCGAGGCCGGAGCCGACGATCTCGAAGAATTCGGCGCGGTTGTAGGCGATGCCGCCGCCGGTGCCGCCCATGGTGAAGGAGGGGCGGATGATCGCCGGCAGGCCGACATGGTCGAGCGCCTGGGCGGCGATCGCCATGGCGTGGCTGACATAGCGCTGCTTGCGGTCGCCCTCGCCGAGGTTCCAGCGGGTTTCCAGCGCGTCGAGCGCGGCGTCGAGATCGCCGGGGCTTTCGGCGCGCAGCGCGGCGCGCTCGGCCTCGTGCTTCTTGCGGTCGGCGTCCTTCACGTCGGAGGCGTTGGCGAGCATCGAGCGCGGCGTTTCCAGGCCGATCTTCTGCATCGCCTCGCGGAACAGCGAGCGGTCCTCGGCCTTGTCGATGGCATGCGCGTCGGCGCCGATCATCTCGACGCCGTAGCGCTCCAGCACGCCCATGCGGCGCAGCGACAGCGCGGTGTTCAGCGCCGTCTGGCCGCCCATGGTGGGCAGCAGCGCGTCGGGCCGCTCGCGGGCGATGATCTTGGCCACCACTTCCGGCGTGATCGGCTCGATATAGGTGGCGTCGGCCAGCTCCGGGTCGGTCATGATGGTGGCCGGGTTGGAATTGACCAGGATGACGCGAAAACCCTCGGCCTTCAGCGCCTTGCAGGCCTGGGTGCCGGAATAGTCGAACTCGCAGGCCTGGCCGATGACGATGGGGCCGGCCCCGATGATCAGGATCGACTTGATGTCGGTGCGTTTTGGCATGCGGCGGGTCCGTCTTGCGTTTTGCGCGCTGGCGAGCGCGGGCGGCTGCCGGGGACAGCTTACTTTCTTTCCGCCCGCGCGAGCCTTGCGGCGCCGCCGGAGCCTTTCCGCGGAAAAAAGTAAACTGTCCCCAGGGAGGTGGCCGCAAGAGAATTGTCAGGCTAGGCGCGTTCTATAGAGGGTGGGGAGGGAACCCCGGAAATGGCGGCGCGGTATTTCGTTTGAAGATTTGGCGGCTGTCCCAATCTGGGCACGTTTGGTTGCCAAGTTCGGTCCACTGGGTGCGCGGCGGGAAGTTTTGATGAAAATGTCCACAGGACGGTTTTTGCGTGGTTCGGCCCTGGCGCTGTTGCTGGGCTTCGTGCTGCCTGCGCAGGCGCAGCATCGGCTGGACCAGCGCACCGACGCAGCGGCGCTGCAGACGGCGGACGAGCAGTTCAGGCCGGCCAGTTTGGCGCGGCTATGGAAGGCTATCGCGCGCTGCTCGAAATGGCCGGCGACGGACCGGACGCGCTGGTACTCGCGGGGTGGCGATCGCCGCAAACCGCGCTGGCCAGCATCAAGTGGCCTACAGCGCGCTGGCCCGGCAGATGGCGTCGCCGCGTGGGAGCAGCAGGACCCGGACTTGATGGATCGCGCGCTGGAGGAAGGAGTTGATGCCGCCGCCATGGTCGGGCGCAAGGATGAGGCGTTTTCCTATGCCAACCGACTGGTCGACCTACGCGTGCAAAGGCAGGGGCTAGAGGCTGGCCCGACGCAGGCTGCCCGCCTGACGGTCCCGATCCTTCCTTGAAGACAGAGGCAGGGCTGCCGAGGCCGCGCGGCTGCGCGATGCGGCCTTCGATGCGTTGGAAAAGGGGGACCGGCAGACGTATCTGGCGATGATCCAGACGGCTGCGATGGTTCAAAACAGGGGCAATCTGGAAGGCGCCGTCCGGTTATTCTACCGTCTTGCCAGCGCCATGCGCAATGACCCCGAAAGTTTCGGCCTGGGCATTGTGGAATTCAATATCGCCGTCCTCAACGGGACCGGCGCAATTTTGATGCCGCTATCCAGCATCATTTGAAAGCCATCGACATCCTGGAACGGCAGGCGGGCAGGAGCCGTTGAGGCCATCGCCGCGCTCGGCGGGTGGGAGATACCTACAACGAGGCAGGCCGACTTAGCGCTGCGATACCGCTTATGCGCGATGCCCTCCAACGGTCGCGGAGCGCGTTCGGCGAAACCGACGAAACGATGTTGCGGTCAGACAATCTCGCGGACGCATTGCGCGAGGTCGGCCAATACGGCGAGGCCGAGGCGCTGGACCGTAACGCACTCGACTGGCGGACCGCCAATCGGGATCTACCCGCGAGCGACCATGATCAGCCGCAAGAACGTCGTCTACGACCTGATTTTTCTTGATCGCTTTGCCGAAGCAAAGACCGAGCACGACTTGCTTCTCGTCGCCCTGGAGAAAGCGCGCGGCATCGACGACAAGGTGACGCGCGCCGCCAGGCGCGATGCGGTCCGGATTGCGATGCTGACAAATGATCAACTGCCCGGAGCCATGGACATCGAAGCATTGAGCGACGACGCCGATGCGACTTCAAAACGTCCAGCTTGCCATTCTGCTGTCCAGCGTTTCCGAGAAGAAGGGCAATGTGGCCCTGCCCTGAAGTTTGCGACGCAGGCGCTCGCACTTTCCGAGAGCTCAATGGGACTGCATCCTACGACGTTGCAGATGTTGCGGCAGGTCGCGATTTCCAAACGCGATACGAACGCGCCGACCACCACCGACACATATGCGAAGCTTGAGCGGCGTATGCGGCTGTGGTCGCGGCGCGAATACGCCTCGACCACAGATGAGGCTACGCTGGAGCAGGTGGGAAAGTGGACGCGAAAATCGGTGGGCGACATCCTCTATAGTTTTAAGGCGTCACGAACCGACCCCAAGGCACAGCAGCTGTTTGCGACGGTGCTGGCCGAATGGAAGGCGGTCGGTACATCGAGCGCGCGGTGCTGGACAACGCCGAGGCCCGGCTGCCCCAGGCAGACAGAGCGCTGCTTGAAAGGGTACGCGCCCTGCGCGCGCAGACGCTGGCCCAGCCACGCGGCGCTGGCATGGATGGGGTCGAGCGGGAGCTGGCGATTGCCGAAGCGACGCTGGCGGACCGCATTTCCGGCCTGCGCGATACGAAGAAGGACGAGAGATCGCCACGATCGCGCGGCTGCAGCCTAACGAGGCGATCGTCGATTATATGGTTGCCACGGTGAAGATGGAGGGCGGCTCGTGGACCGGGTTTTGCCATGGTTAGCCGGGCCGGCGGACAAATATGGCTCTATGACCTCGGGACGCTGGACAAAGTCGCCGCTCCCTTGCGGCCGAGGGTCCAGTTACGACACGACCGTGCGACGGTCGCTCTATCAGACGCTGGTGGCGAAGCTCGAGCCAAAACTGGAGGGCGCGACGCGCCTGCACATCGTCTCCGACGGCATCCTCAACCTCGTCCCCTTCGACGGATTGCTCGGAGTGACGGCAGGAACCTGATCGAAACCCGTGAATCGGATTGCCCGCAATGCGCGCGCTGTTCGGCCGGCCGCGACCGAGCGGTCGAGGCGGGCGGCGTGCTTTTGGTTGGGGATGTCGACTACGGTCCCGGTTCAGATTTCACCGGGCTACCCTATACACGGGTGGAGGTCGAGCGGATCGCCAGCAGCATGGCCGGGGCCAGGTTTAAGCCGCACCAACTTGAAGGAAAATCGGCGAGCGAGGCGGCGGTGCGGGCAGCCGCGCCTGGAAACCGAATCGTCCATTTCGCCACACATGGCTTTTTTGACCCAGTGTCGGTCAACGAGATAGCGCCTTTGTGGCGCGCCGGGGTCGCGCTCACCGGCGCTAACGCGGCAGCCTCGTCGAGCAATCCGGGCGACGACGGCATTCTGCATGCGGCCGAACTGACTGGGTGGCCATTGTCCGGCGTGGAGCTCGTCGTGTTCTCAGCTTGCGACACCGCGCAAGGCGACCGCAGCTATGTCGAAGGGCTCAGCGGCTTGCCCTCGGCGTTGGCTGCGGCAGGGGCCAAGCGAAGCCTATTGGCGCGCTGGCCGGTGGACAACCAGGGGGCGGCGACTTCATGGTGCGCTTCTATGAGAACCTTGCCGTCAAGCAGGGTTATGCCTCGGCGCTGCGCCAGACCAAACTCGATGCCATAGCCGGCGCCATTCCCGGCGTGACAGATGACACCTGGCTGGCTTTCGCACTGATCGAAAACGAGCGCAGCAAGGCCGCCGAAGCCAGTGAGCCAACGGCTGAGGACTCGGTTGCACGTCAAGCGAAAGAGAATCCAAATTTGCAAACGGAGAAGCCGAGCGCTTGCGGTCCAGCCGAGCGCGGGGCGGTTGCCTGCTGACTTGAATGCCTAGCAAAATCAGCGATGCAGTGCGCCCAGCAATCAGCCATCCGATTGCTTTGCTTCAAGGATGAACGCAACGCGCTTGTAGCAATCGAGAGCCGCTAGCTGTCGCGGCGTTCACCGCCTCGGATACTCCAGCTGCATCGCCACGAAATCCGCCGTTCGTTCGCCGTGGCGGGCGGTGATCGCCGGGAGGGCTTCGTCGACGTTGAGTTCGCTCACGGTTTGGTCGGCCATTGCGGGTCTGATCAGCGCGATGCACATGACAGATCAGAGCCGCAGGTTCACGTTCTCATGACCTCAGATTGCCGGACGGGTGTCGAACAAGAGGCGCGGCCAATGCCGGCGAGTTCAAGCGGCTTTCCTGTCCCTCCCAAAGGGGTCGCCGAGCAGCGATTCGGTGTGTAGCGCGGCCAGCCATTCGCCGTCTTTCTTGACCCATGTGGTGGCGTCGGCCGCGTCCATCGTCATCGGCTTTCCGTCGACGACCATTTCGGCGCGCGCCTTGTAGGCGATCACGGCCACTTCGTCGGTCGGGAAGGTAACCTTCATGTCGTCGAGCTTGAAGGATTTCAGCTCGTACAGGCCTTCCGACTGTTTCGCCATGCCGCGATAATCGTCATGCGAGAGAACGCCAAAACCTTGCGCGCCGGCGACGACGCTTGTGTCGTCCAGCATGGAAACGGACGTCTCGGTGTCCTTGTCCAGCATGCTCTGCCAGAACTTCTTTTCCAGATCGATGATCGCCTGTTCGTCCTTGCGGGCCATGGCAGCCTCCTGTTGTTGCGTCGTCGGATAAATGCCGTTCAAGGCAAAAGTGTTCCGACGAAAGACGACAACGGGCCTGCGAGGCCGACGTCAGACGTCGATGACGGCGCCCGGCGGCACCGAGGCAAGGATGCTGTCGAGAAGGCCGGGAAAGCGGGCGTCGAGATCGGCGCGGCGCAGGGTGATCAGGCGGCTGGTGCCCTGCACCTCCGTGCGGGTGACGCCGGCCTCGCGCATCTTGGCCAGATGATAGCTGATGTTGGTTTTCGAGCCGAGTTCCATGAACTGCTCGCAGTTCGTCCGCATCTGATCGTTCTCGGCCAGATGGCGGATGATGGCCAGCCGCGTCGGGTCGCCCAGCACACCAAGCACGCCGGCCAGCGTGATCTGATCCAGGGTCGGGTGGGGCAGGCTCATGGCTTCTCCGTTGTCCTTCGAGGCTCGCTGCGCTCGCACCTCAGGGTGAGGACGGCGTGCTGCTGACAGAAGGGTGGCAACAATTATCCGCCACGTCATTGACATATCGCGAAAGAGAGTTCAATAGTTCAATAACTTTTGAACAATTGGATATGACCCATGGACAGGCGATTGATCTGGCTCGGCGCCGGCGCCTTCATCACCAGCACGGTGGCGTTTGTGTTTTCGAGCCTGCTGCATGCGATTGCCGAAGATACCGGCGTCTCAATCACCAGCGCCGGCCATCTGATCACGGCGTATTCGCTGTCCTACGCGATCTCCGCGCCTATCCTTTCGGCGTTGGTCGGTGCGATCGACCGGCGCAGCGTGATGGTCGGTTCGATGGCGGTGTTCGTCGCCGGCAATATGATCGCCGCCAACAGCGCGGGTTTTGGCACCCTGCTTGCCGCGCAGATCGTCATGGGTGCGGCAGCCGCGCTGTTTGCCGCGACGGGCCAGGCGACAGCCGTGGCGCTCGTCGCGCCCGAGTTCCGGGCGCGGGCGGTGTCGGTGGTGCTTGCGGGGACGACGCTTGCGGTTGCCATGGGTGCGCCGGTTGGCTCGCTGATCGCGACCTTCTGGGACTGGCACGGCACGTTCATTGCCCTCGCCGCGCTGGGGACGATCTGTGCCGCGATCCTGTGGTGGAAACTGCCCGGCGATTTGCGCGGCACCACCCTGCCGCTCGGCGAGCGGCTAGCGTCATCGCGCATCCGGGCGTGGCGAATTCTCTGCTGGTGACGTTTTTCTACATCGTCGGCGGCTTTACCGTGATCTGCTATCTGGCGCCGCTGGCGCTGCAGGGCGCGGGCCTGTCGGCGGCGGCGCTGCCCGGCATGCTGCTGGCCTATGGCATCGGCGCGGTGGTCGGCAATCTGTCGGCGGGCCAATTGGCCGACCGGATCGGCGCGACCCGCGTGGTCATCTTCGCGATTGCGATGTCGACGGTGCTGTGCCTGGTCATGGCGGCCGCGCTGAAATTGTTGCCGCAGCATCTGGCTGGGCCGGTGCTGATCGCGCTGATGGTGCCGTGGGGCATCAGCGGCTGGACGTTCCCTTCGGCGCAGGCCGGCCGCATGGTGGCGCTGGCGCCGCAGCTCGCGCCGCTGACCTTGGCGTTGAATGGCTCGGCGCTCTATTTCGGCATCGGCGTCGGCTCGCTGGTCGGCGGGCAGGTGCTGGCGCACGCGACGCCGGCCGACCTCGGCATAGTCGGCGCGGTGTTTCCGGTGCTGGCGCTCGGCCTGCTGTTCTTGTCAGGCAGACGCACGAGACTGGCTCCGGCGGAGTAGGAAGCGCGACGGGCGAACGCAGCCTTATCAAGTGATCTTTAAATACAATAATGTGATAACGCGAAAAATTGTTTGTTGTAGTTCTCTGTCTTTCTTGAGATAATCCTATGTCCCAAGAAAACGGAGGTCTTTTATGCGCGTTTCCGTAATCGTGACAATGCCTGCACAAGAAAATGTGCGCGCATCCGGTATGTTGGCATTCTCCCCGCAGCGTGGCCCGGTGATCGCGGAACCGACAGCCCGGGGAGGTCTGCTGCTTGACCCGGACTTTCCGCCGCTGCCGCTGGCCGGACGCAGCCCGGGCAAAATCAGGCTCGCTGCGGCGACGGTCGAGAAGGCGCCGGTTTTCGCGATGCGCGGCACGATTGAAGCCGACAGTATCGACAAGGTCCAAACGACATCGAAAGGCGTTCAGATTTTCGCCGACCCGCAGGTCGGCCTGCTGAAGGATCCGCACTGCGGCCCCGACGCGATCGGCACATTCAAGGACGTCAACAGGCTGCTGGAACTGGAGGCGCTGCATGCCAAGGGGCTCAACGGCAAGAAGGTGGCGATGGCGATCATGGACACCGGCATCAACATCAAACACCTTCGGTCGCTGGGACTGAAGCCAAAGCTGGACAAGAAGATCTTCTGGGCGCCGCCCGGCGTTCCGCATCTCAAGCCGGGAGAATACGACGTCGATCACGGCACGATGTGTGCGTTCGATGCGCTGCTGGCGGCGCCGAACTGCACCTTGCTGGATTTTCCGATCCTGCAATCGACAACGCCCGGCGGCAGCATCATGTCGGGCTTTCTGAGCGATGCCCTGCTTGCCTATTCCTACCTGCGCGACCAACTGGTCGGCAGCAGCTGGAAATATTCCGCGCTGGTGATCAACAACAGCTGGGGGATGTACAATCCGAGCTGGGATTTTCCGGCGGGACATCCCGGCCGTTATGCCGACAATCCAAACCACCCCTTCAACCTCATCGTCGGGACGATCGTGAAAGCGGGGGCCGATGTTCTGTTCGCGGCCGGAAATTGTGGCGCGGATTGCCCTGACGGCAGATGCGAAGGTGTGACGAAACATTCGATCACCGGCGCCAACGCCCATCCGGACGTGCTTACCCTGGCGGGCTGCGATGTGGATGGCGACCGTATCGGCTATTCGAGCCAGGGTCCGGCCATACAGGGGATGGCCGACAACAAGCCGGACCTGACCAGCTACACGCACTTCATGGGGTCCAAGGCGTTCGGCGCGACCGAGCCGGATTCGGGCACGTCGACGGCCTGTCCGGTTGCCGCAGGTTGTGTCGCAGCGCTGCGGACCAAGCTTGCGCCTGGAACTGTGCCGCCGAAAGTACTAATTAAGGGCGTCATCGATACAGCCGAGCCCAAGCCGAAACCGACCTCGGGGTGGAACGTTGACTATGGCGCCGGAATACTGAAGCCTATGGCCGCGGCTGCCCATTTCGGCCTGTGAGGATCAACGGAAATGTCAGCGGATACAGTTCTCATGACGGTTACCAGCCCTGGGCTGAAACCGGATCTGAAGCGTGCGGCCGATATCCTGAAAGTTTCTTTGAAAAGCGTCGATTCGAATTTTGGCGTCGTCGCGGTCGATCCGGACAAGGGCATCTACGCCGTGCAGGTCGCGGCCGAGGCGTTGCCTGCCCAGGCGCAACAGTCGCCCAAGTCGTTCAGCGGGCCGTTCTCCAATCCGCGGATCGAGGCGTTCGGGCCGCGCCGGATGGGATTGGGAAAAAAGTAAGCGTATCGTTGGAGCCACGGACGCTGACGTGGAACCATTCTGCTTGTCGTTTGGCGAGACGATCCATCAGGGTCGGATGGGACCGACAAGATGAGTGGCTCGTGGAGTTGACGGGCCGCTGGGGGAAGCCGTCATGCGACGAAACCTCATCTGCGCCTGCGTCCTCGCCATTGCCAATGTCGCCAGTGGCGAGGCGTCTGCATGGCTGCTTTATCCGGACAATGAGCGGCCCGAGCGGATCATTGTCGAGATAGAACGATCCTTTGGCGAAAGGGTGCCGTTGAAGGCGCTGCCGCCGCCCTTCGACACGATCCTTCAGGAAGAGCAGGGTCCGGACCGATTGTCGTTCCGCTGGCGCTACGGGCCGCAGGCCCAGGGCATGGCGTTCGTGCGGGTCGATGGCGAGGGCGACGGCGCGGTGACGTTTGAGTTCGGGGTGGACCGCTTCCTCGAGGGCGAACGTTTCGGCGGCGCTGTGGTGCTGGTCGATCGCAATGGGGCGGCGTTGCACAGCTTCTATGCTCGGGCTGACCTGACCGCAGACCAGCAAGCCGGCGACCGGCTTTTGGCGACGATCGAGCTTTCACGGCCCATCAGTTGGTGGCGGCAAGTCGACGGGATGACGGTCTTCTTCATGACCTACCATCCGCTGCAGAAGCTGGACGGCGACGAGACCTGGGCGGCGATGCGAACGGCCGTGCATCGTATCACAGACGGGCAGGGCGGGGAGAGCCAGGCGCTGGCTGAGCCTTAGGGTGTAAACCAACACCCCTCATCCGACCTCGCTTCGCTCGGCCACCTTCTCCCACAAGGGGAGAAGGCAGAACGCTGCATCGCTCGCTCAGCAACACCTTGAATGGTTGCTGTCAGGCGGCAATCGGCGCGTCCTTCCTTCTCCCCTTGTGGGAGAAGGTGGCCGAGCGAAGCGAGGTCGGATGAGGGGTGTTGGACGGCGCGCCTACGTTTGCTGATTGCGCCAGCCGTATCAGGTCAGGTTCTTGCGCCGCTCAAGCTCGGCATCCGTCGGTGTCTCGAACTCGAACGAGCCGGTCTTGACCTCGCCATCGGGCAAATATTTCAGCACCACGACGCTGTTGGGCGTGATTTCGGACGAGACCAGCTTCATGCCCATCGGGGCGGTTCCATCGCCGAACAGGCGTTTGCCCTTTCCAAGCACGACCGGGCTGATCATCAGCGTGAATTCGTCGATCAGCCTGTTTTTGAGCAGCGTCTGGACCAGATCGCTGGAGCCCTGGATCAAAAGGTCCGGCCCGTCCGACTGCTTCAGTTTCTTGAGCGATGCAACGACGTCGGACCCGAGCGACTCGCTCTTTTGCCAGTCGAATTTGAAGTCGGGATTGCGCGTCGCGACAAATTTGGTGATGCGGTCGAAGAGTGTGCCAATCGGATCGCCCTCCGGCGCGTGGGGCCAATGCGCGGCAAAAATGTCGTAGGTCTTGCGCCCAAGCAGCAGGTCGAACGGTCTTGAAAAGACCCCGTCGACGACATTGCCGAGCGCTTCGTCGAAATGCGGCGCAACCCAGCCACCGAATTTGAAGCCGTCGACCGGATCTTCTTCCGGCCCGCCGGGCGCCTGCATGACGCCGTCGAGGCTGACGAAGGTGGCGGCGATGATTTTCCTCATAGTCTCACTCCATTGCTCTTGCAGTTGCCGTTCCAGGGCAGGACAGCCCTAGGACGGGTCAACGATGCCGGTCCCGACAGCGCGATCGGAATTTTGTGGCGGAGCGGATGTAGGGACGGTGGGACCGCTGCAGCAACACCCTGTCGGATTATTGCGCGCGACCAATGGTTCGATGAAATATGATTGTTTGCATCAGGAATTAATTGAGGCGATGCTTCGTTTGTGCCACTAGGCGCAACCTGCCGGCGCGCCGGCGCGAAATGAGGGTTTTCGGCTCGATTGTCGTTCGTTGATGCTTTTGCCGTTCATGGTGAGCGACCGGCGCTGGTGTTTGCCGGCGCGGGTGCGATCTCCTATGCCGAACTGGATCGACGGGTCAGCCGCCTGGCGAAAGAGCTCGGTGCCGGAAAGCGCCTGATCGCGCTGGAGGCGGAAAAGAGCGAGCAGGCGATTGTCAGCTATCTGGCGGCGCTGAAGGGCGGCAATGCGGTTGCCTTGCTGCCGCCCGGAGATCGCGATGTGCTGGAGGCCTTCGAGGCCGATTTCGCGCCTGACACCGTGTTTTGCCGAGCCGATGGCCGCTGGCGCAGGATCGATGTGGCCGACCGCGCAAATGGCGATGTGCATCCGGATCTGGCAGTGATGCTGGCCACATCCGGCAGCACCGGCAAAAGCCGGTTCGTCAGGCTGTCAGCCTCGGCGGTCGAGGCGAATGCCGCCTCGATAGGCGATTATCTGGGGTTGCGCGAAGACGATCGCGCGGCGTTGATACTGCCGTTCCACTATTCCTATGGCCTGTCGGTGCTGAACTCGCATCTGGCCAGGGGCGCCTCGGTTTATGTTGCCGGCAAGGGCGCGGCCGATGCCGGTTTTGCGCAGGAGATGCGCGCGGCCGGCTGCACCAACATCAGCGGCGTGCCGTATTCCTATGAGCTGATGGAGAAGACCGGCTTCCTGAAGGAGGAATTGCCGGCGCTGCGCTTCATGACGGTGGCCGGCGGGCGGATAGGGCCGGAACTGGCGGAGACGTTCCGGCGTCGGCTGGCGGCCGCGCAACCAGCGCTTCTTCGTGATGTACGGCCAGACGGAGGCGACCGCGCGGATCGCCTATGTGCCGCCGGAGAGCCTGGCCGGCAATGCAGACAGTATCGGCATCGCCATCCCGGGCGGAAGCTTGCGGCTGGTCGACGAGGCCGGCGAGGCGGTCACGCAACGCGGCGAGCCGGGCGAGCTCGCCTATCGTGGGCCGAATGTGATGATGGGCTATGCCGAAGGCCGCGCCGACCTTGCCCGTGGGCACGAGGTTGAGGAGTTGCGCACCGGCGACATCGCCACATGCGACGAGCATGGCTTTTACCGCATCGTCGGGCGGGCAAAACGCATGTCGAAGATCGCCGGGTTGAGGATCAATCACGAGGCGGTCGAGGCGGCGCTGGCGAGGCAGGGCATCAGTGCGGTTGTCTTAGGGGATGATGAGCGGCTGCGGGTGGCGTTTGTGGGCTTTGTCGAGACGAATGAGTCCATCGAACCGACCCCCCTCTGCCTGCCGGACATCTCCCCCTCAAGGGGGGAGATTGGCAGCGTCGCCGACACCGCGTGATCTCCCCCCTTGAGGGGGAGATGTCCGGCAGGACAGAGGGGGGTCGGTGGCGACTATCATCCTGCATGCCAACGGCACTTAAGCGCTATGTCGGGCATCTAGGCAGAGTTACCGGCAGTGGCTCCGGGCTCGACATGGCGCAAGTCGGTCCGGACAATTATGTCCTCAACGCCGCCATGGCGGCGAGTGGCCTCAGCGCCCTGCAGATAGACGTGATGCAGGTCGGCACCCTACCCAGGCTGGCTTCCGGCAAGGTCGATTTTTCGGCGCTGCGCGAACAGTTCGATCAGCCGAGCGGCGCAAAGGTAAATGCGCGAGACAACGACATCGCTGCCGCCTTCCGGCGCGCCTTCTATCCACGCCAGGTTGCCGCGCAGGACAGTTTTGAGACGCTGGGCGGCGACTTGCTGGTTTATGTGCAGCTGTCGATCGCGCTCGAACGCGCGCTCGGCCACTTACCGCCGGGCTGGGAGAAGATGCCGGTCGCGTCGCTGGAGAAGGCGCGCCGCATCGACAGCAGGCGGCGCATGATCGGCAGCGACCTGCTGCTGCGCGCCGGGGCGATCCTGACCGTCGTCATCCACCATGCGACGCTGTGGCCGATACCCGGCGGTGCGGCGGTCTTGATGATGCTGGTCGGTTTCGGGCTGGCGCGTTTCCAGAGCAAGGCGCTGTTTGCCGGCGACCGCTCAAGGCTGTTGTTCGGGCTGACGCCAGAACCTCGCGGTCTATGCGCCGATCGTGATCGGCTTTTGTCTTGTGCGCGGCGAGGTGCTGTGGCCCTCGGTGTTTCTGGTCGGCAATCTGGGCTTCACCGGGCCGGAGCGGATGCTGCCTTACCTCTACTGGTTCGTGGAGGCCTATGCGCAATTGCTGCTGCTGGTGACGGCGCTGTTTGCCCTGCCGGCAGTGCGCGCTGCTGCGAGGGCGCGGCCCTTTGCCTGGGGGCTTGGTTTCCTCGGTGGGACGGCCTTGCTGAAGGTCGTCACGCCATTCGTCTGGAACATCGGGCCGCCGCAGATTTTTACGCTGCCGGATGTGCTTTATCTGGCGGTGCTCGGCTGGTGCGCGCATTTCGCCGACACGCGCGCCAGGCGGCTTGGTGCTTCTCGGCCGCCTCGGCGGCGATGCTGCCCTTCATGGCCTATTGGGGCGGCAACTGGACCGGTTCCTGGGTCAAGTTCTCGATGGTGCTGGGAAGCGTGGCGATCCTGCTCTACGCGCCGCGTATCGCCGTGCCGGCCTGGACGGCAAGGCTGGTGTTGCCGGTCGCGGCGGCGAGCTATCACATCTACCTGTTCCACCGCATCCTGCCGGAAATTCTTCCTGCCGCAGCCGGATGTGGCGGTGTCGCAGCCGCTGGCCGCCACTGCCGCGGTGGTCAGCGGCATTGCCGTCGGGTTGGCGGTGCATGCGCGTGCAGGGCAGGGTGGTCGCCTGGCTGATGGAACGCCGGGTGACTTCAAGGGTTGCGCTGTCGCCGGCGGAGTGAGGCTCCGTCCGGCGCGACAGGTTCCGACGAAAACCAGACGTCGTCGAAGATGGCGGTCGCGGTATCGTCCGGCTGACGCTGCTCGGTCAGCCACAGCGAGCGGGTGCGGCGCGCGCTGCCGGTCGTTGGCAGCTTCGAGCCGGCGCTTGCAATCGATGCGCCGACGCAAGGGATGAACCAGGACGACATGAAGGGATCGAAGGCAAAACCGGCTTCGCCGGGGCGTCACCACGCGGCGACACCGACGCGGTCGATCGGCCGCCAGGGAAAGATCAGGCGGCCGCCCGGCTTCAGCGCCTTCAGCCAGGCGACCGGCGGCGCGACGACGCCGGCATTGACGTAGATGATATCGGACGGCGGCAGCTCCGCCGTCACCGCGTCGGCGTGGCCGATCGTGACGTTGTTGTAGGGTTTCAGATTTGCCACCGCGCGGGCCGCCAGATCGGCGTCGATCTCGAAGGCAAAAACCTCGCCACGCGGTTCCACCAGCTTCGACAGGATGGCGGTGTAGTAGCCGGTGCCGGCGCCAATGTGGGTGACGATCTCGCCAGGCTTTGGCCCGATCCTGCCGATCCAGGCCGCATGGAGGAAAGGCTCGCCATTGTTGCGCTCGTCGTCCAGGGCGACGAGGTTGTTGGAATAGATGTAGGCGGGGTCGGCGTCTGGGCGTGACGATGCGGCGGCCGTTCATCACGATCGTCCAGGGGCCGGGGCCGACGAAATCCTCGCGGGGAATGGCGGCTACGATGTCGGCCAGGCGCGGATCGGACGAGCCGGACGCGGCGGCGAAGAGATCGGCGTAGTGGCGGCGGATGGCCGCGTTAACCTACGCATTCGGTTTTCCGGTTCCGGTTGTGCCATGATATGTCTCGAGCAGGCACATGATTGCAACATATAGCAGCTACTACTATATAAATCAGCTATGGAACGCAAGGCCGGCAAGATGCAGCGCGGGCAAAAATACGACTGGAAACCCGTCGCCAACCGTATCGCTGTGACGACTCCCGGCGCATCGCGTCGGACGATGACGAGGCGTCCGAAGAGGCTTTGCTGAAGGCAAGGCTTGCCAAGGCGATCGGCGTCATCATCAAGAGCCGCAAGATGACGCAAGTGACGGCGGCGGCATTGCTGGACCTGCAGACAACCCGACGTGTCAGCCATCGTGACGGGGCGCACGGAGAAGTTTTCCGTCGGGCGGCTGTTGCGCTGCCTCGACCGGCTGGATCATCGCGTCCATGTCGACGTGCGGCCGAAGCCGCCGCAGGAACGGCGGCTGCCGTCGACGCCGTGAGGTCAAGCAAGCCTTAACCATATATCGGCAAGCATGTGCCGATGAACGAGACCTCGCTCTACGAACCGGTGAAGGCGCATCTGGAGAGCCTCGGCTTCCAGGTGAAGGGCGAGATTGGCGGTTGCGATATTTTGGCGATCAGCCCGGACGCGCCGCCCATCGTCGTGGTGTGCGAACTGAAGCTGCAATTCAATCTGGAACTTCTGTTGCAAGGCGTCGATCGCTCGACCGTCGCCGACGAAGTTTGGCTTGCCGCCAGGCTGTCGGCGCGCGGCAAGGGCAGGGAAAGCGACAGCCGGTTTCGCAATCTCTGCCGGCGTCTGGGTTTCGGGCTGCTGGGCGTCGACGACAGCGGGCGGGTCGAGGTGATGCTGACGCCCGGAGCGCTGCCGGCGCGCCGCAACGCCCGCCGGCGTTCGCGGCTGGTCGAGGAGCACCGCAGGCGTCGCGGCGATCCGGTCGCCGGCGGCGGAAACCGACAACCGGTCATGACCGCATACCGCCAGCAGTCGCTGGCCTGCGCCGCGCAATTGGCGCAAGGGCCGAAACGGCCGCGCGACCTCAAGCCAGCGGCGCCGGACGCGCGGAAAAATCCTGCTGAACAATGTCTACGGCTGGTTCGCCCGCGCCGAGCGAGGCGTCTATGCGCTGACGGAAGCCGGGCACAAGGCGCTGCAACGCTGGCCGCAGTCGATCACGCCTGGTCCGCCTGAGCCGGCCTAAATCACGAAATCGACCAGCAGCTTGACGTTCAGCGCGGCGATGACGACGGCGATGAGCACCGCGAAGGCGGTCAGCCAGCGCGGCGCGACGAGCGCGCCCATCTTGGCCTTCGACGCGGTGAACAAGACCAGCGGGAAGACCGCGAAGGAAAGCTGCAGCGACAGCACGACCTGGGTGAGGATCAGCAGCCGCGCCGTGCCGTCGTCGCCATACCAGATGGTGACGATGGCGGCCGGGACGATGGCGATGGCGCGGGTGATCAGCCGGCGCATCCAGGGCGGCAGCTTTATCTTCAAAAAGCCTTCCATGACGATCTGGCCGGCCAGCGTCGCGGTGACCGTCGAGTTGATGCCGCAGCACAGCAAGCGCGATGCCGAACAGGGTCGGCGCGATGGCCGCGCCGAGCAGCGGCGAGAGCAGCGAATGCGCTTCGCCAAGTTCGACGATCTCGGTGTTGCCGACCTTGTTGAAGGTGGCGGCGGCGAGGATGAGGATCGAGGCGTTGATGAACAGGGCGAACATCAGCGCGACGGTCGAGTTGATGGTGGCGTATTTCAGCGCCTCGCGCTTTTCCGGCAGGCTGTGGCCATAGGCGCGGGTCTGCACGATGCCGGAGTGCAGGTAGAGATTGTGCGGCATGACGGTGGCGCCGAGAATGCCCAGCGCCAGGTAGAGCATCTCCGGATTGCGCACGATCTCGACGGTCGGCGCAAAGCCGCGGATGACGCCGCCAAGGTCGGGATCGGCCAGGAAGATCTGGACGGCGAAGCAGACGGCGATGACGCCGAGCAGGGTCATGATCAGCGCTTCGACCCAGCGGAAGCCGAGCTTTTGCAGATAGAGGATCAGGAAGACGTCGAGCGCCGTGATGATGACGCCGATCTCGAGCGGGATGCCGAACAAGAGATTGAGGCCGATGGCGGTGCCGATGACTTCGGCGATGTCGGTGGCGATGATGGCGACTTCGGCGAGGAACCACAGCACATAGGCGACCGGGCTTCGGATAGGCGTCGCGGCAGGCCTGCGCCAGATCGCGGCCGGAGCCGATGGCAAGCCGCGCGCACAGCGCCTGCAGCACGATCGCCATGATGTTGGAGACGAGCGCGACGACCAGCAGCGTGTAGCCGAACTTGGCGCCGCCGGCGAGCGAGGTCGCCCAGTTGCCGGGGTCCATATAGCCGACGGCGACGAGATAGCCGGGGCCGATGAAGGCGGCGGCCTTGCGCCAGCTCGTGCCGCGGCCCTCGACCGCAATCGTGCGATGCACATCCGACAGCGAAGCTTCGCCGCGCGGCCTGATCCAGCCGCGCAATCCATCGTCATCGGCCCAGGCCGGACCGACGCGTCCATCACCGAACTTTCAATCTCACTTGCAAATCATTCTCAATTGCAAATAGACGATTGGGTGGGGAATGGCAAGGGTGGCGCGGACCGGCCGCGATTATGTGGCTTAGCGCGCAAGAACAGTTGGCCAAAATGCGCAACTTCAGTTGGCAGCACTTTGGGGCGCAGGGTCAGTCAGGCATTTTTCTCGGCGAAGAAGCGCGGCAGTTTTGGGGGCCTGGAGGCCCCCCAATCAGATAGTCGATCGCTCAGAGAATGAAATCGTCGGCGCTCAAGCTTGCAGCCGCAACACCATTCAGATCGATTGAAAAATCATCGACGCCGTCGATGGTGATGACGTCGCCGGTGAAGATGAGGTCGGCGAAGGTGATGTTGAAGGCCGAAAGATCGATCTGGTCGAGGTCGACAATGAGGTCGAGGATAATATCGTTGCCGCCTCCCTCGACGAACACAAACACATCGTAATCGGCGCCGCCCTGCAATGTGTCATTGCCGGTGCCGCCGTACAGGAAGTCCTCATCGGCTTGACCGTAAATGTAGTCATCATTGTCGCCGCCGAAGATCGAGTTGTCACCATCGCCGCCATAGGCTACGTCGGTCCCCGTGTTCATGAAGAAAGAATCATTTCCGTCGGCGCAAAAGCGCGTATCGTTGCCAGTTCCTGCACCCAACGTATCCGTGCCGTCGTCGCCAACGAGAGTGTCATCGCCCGTCCCGGCAAAAATCGTTCCGCCGTCGGCCCTGGTGGGCGGAAAAACGCCGGTGTTGCCTTGCACAAATGAGTCATTTCCCGAGCCGCCAAACAGCGTGTCAACGCCGCTGCCGCCAATCAAGCATCATTGCCCGCGCCGCCGCCAATCTGATCATTCCCGGATTTACCCAGGTAAACATCGTTGCCGGAGTCGCCGGCACCGGCAAACATAAAGTCATTGCCGGCACCACCATAGGACGTGTCGTCGCCAGCGCCGCCTGCAACAAAATCGTTACCGTCGCTGGCGAGCATGAATGTCGTCGCCAGCACCGCCCTGCATCAGGTCATTGCCTGCGCCGCCGTCGATAAAGTCATGGCCTTCCAGGCCATATAGTGAGTCATTGCCGCCGAGCCCGTAGATCTAAGTCCGTTCAAAGAAGTGCCGGACAGGTTGTCAGGACCGGATGTTCCAGTAATAGTAGCCACGTTGAGTTCTCCCCTGTGAGTTTTGAGCTAACAAGGCGACAGAACGACCGCATTACGCTCGCTCGTCGCAACCACAAATGCGTCTCTTACAAGCTGCGATTGATTCCAGTCCGCTTGGGCCGCGTCAATCGAACATTTCCGGGCAGGGGCGCAGGCGCAAAAAAAGGGGCCAGAGGAGCCCCTTCTGCGAAGCGCAATGATCGATCCTCAGAAGATAAAGTCGTCGGCGCTGAGGCTTGCAGCCAAAATGAAATCATCCGCGCTCAGGGACGCAGCCGCAACACCATTCAGGTCGATCGAGAAGTCATCGACACCGTCGATAGTGATGACGTCGCCGGTGAAGACGAGGTCAGCAAACGTGATGTTGAAGGCCGACAGGTCGATCAGGTCGAGTGTCAACGACAAAGTCGAAGATCGTATCGTTGCCGCCATTCTCGACGAATACAAACGTGTCAAGGTCGAGCACCGCCGGTCAATAAGTCATTGCCGATGCCGCCGTACAGGAAGTCTTCATCGGCTTCGCCTCCGTGAAGTCGTCGTTGCCATCGCCGCCGAAGAGCGAGTTGTCACCGTCGCCGCCATAGGCGCGCTCGTTTCCGGTGTTCATGAAGAACGAGTCATTTCCGTCGAGGCCAACGGCTCCGTCGGAACCCGTTCCGCCTCCGAGTACATCTCTGCCGTCGTCGCCTGCATAAGCGTCGTCGCCCGTTCCGGCGAAGGTCGTACCGCCGTCAGCCGATGTAGCAGCCGTTGTTGTTGATGAGAGATGTCATTGCCCGAGCCGCCAAACAGCGTGTCAACGCCGCTGCCGCCAATCAAAAGGTCATTGTTAGCCCCGCCGCCGAGCTGGTCGTTACCCGACTTGCCGAAATAAAAGTCATTGCCCGACTTGCCCGCACCGGCGAAAATGTTGTCGTTGCCCGCACCGCCATAGGCGCGGTCGTCACCTGCGCCGCCGGCGACGAAATCGTCGCCATCGCTGGCCGCGAATGAAATCGTTACCCGCGCCGCCCTGGATCAGGTCGTTACCGGCGCCGCCATCAAGCAAATCGGCGCCTTCCAGGCCATACAACGAATCGTTGTCGCCGAGGCCGTAGATCGTGTACGTTCAAGGTCGTGCCGGACAGGTTGTCAGGACCGGATGTTCCAGTAATTGTCGCCACGTTGAAGTCCTCCCCTATCAATTTCTGAGCATAGCACGGCGCCAGGGCGACCACGTGCGCCGGTACCATAATGCGCAATCCTTACACCTGGTAGTTGATTGAAGCGTGTCTTCTCCGGCTCTTCCCAGCCAATAGGCGGCAAATCCGTGATTTGGATAACCGTCTTGCGCGTTACAAAATGGGCGCAAGCTTGTCGATCCGCATTTGCGCTCCTGTCCAGGGCGTCGAGGGTGTGAATAAATTCGTCGCGGAATCCCGGTTTTCCGCCATTTCCGCCTTTTTTCGTCCACCTGTTTGCAACCGGACATACGATGGTTGCAACCACAGGAGGTAGTTACATGCACAGATTTGAGATCGAGTTTTTGTCGGCCAAGCTGAAGGCGAACGGCGTGTTCGGAATTGCTGGCGCGGTGGCGGTGCTGGGCGCAGTCCTGGCCGTCGTCTGGCTTGCGCCGGGGCTGATGGGATAGGCGTTGGGGCCGCGTGTCGCCGCCGATGACGCGGAACCGCCGTGCATCCGTAGCGTTGAAGCCCTTGTGAACGAGGCATTTCAAGGGAGCGAGGCGATGGGCGTGAAAGAAGCACCGACGGCAAAAGGCAAGGCTGCGGCCAAAGGGGCTGAGGAAAAGCACCGCCAAGGAAGAGCGAAAGGTCGAAGCCAAGACCGGCAAGGAGCTGCCAAAAGGCGAAAAGCGCTTCGAGGAGCGCTCGAAGAGTTCGGACGGCAAGAGCGCCGGGACCAAGCAGAAATACGAAGTCAGACATTAGCCGATGGCTTTGGATCGGCGACCGCGCGCTTAGCTGTCATGCGGCCGCTTCGATTTGGTGTGACACCTCCAACAGCTTGCGATAACAGTTGGCGTGAAGGGATTTCCGGCTTGCCGGGTGGATACGAGGGAAGAGCGCATGCGCTGGAGAGGCCAACGCCAAAGTGACAATGTGGAAGACCAGCGCGGCCGCGGCGGCGGCGGTATGGGCCTTCCGGGGTGGTCGGACGCATGCGCATCCCGATCGGCGGCAGCGCCGGCGGCGGGCTTTCGGGCATCATTATTCTCGTCGTGCTGTTCTTCGCGCTGAAGGCGTGCGGCATCGACCCAATCCAGGTGTTGACCGGCGGCGGCGGCATACCCGGCGGTGGCGGGGAGATCACCCAGGACGAAAGCGTTGGGCCGGAAGCGACCGACGAGATGAAGCAGTTCATGGCGACGGTGCTGGCCAAAACGGAAGATACCTGGAACGGCATCTTCAAGGCCGAGGGCGAGACTTACGTCGAGCCGAAGATGGTGCTGTTTTCCGGCCAGGTTCGTTCGGCCTGCGGCTTTGCCAGCGCCGCATCCGGGCCGTTCTATTGCCCGAACGACCAGAAGCTCTACCTCGACACGGCGTTTTTCTCGCAGCTTGACCGCCAGTTTGGGGCGTCAGGCGATTTTGCCGAGGCTTACGTCGTGGCGCATGAGGTCGGCCACCACGTGCAGAACCTGATCGGCGTGCTGCCGAAATTCAATCAGGCGCGGCAGAACATGAGCGAGGCCGAAGCCAACCAGATGTCGATCCGTATTGAACTTCAGGCGGATTGCTTTGCTGGCGTGTGGGGCCACTACACGGCGCAGAAGGGCCTGCTCGAGCAGGGCGATATCGAGGAAGCGCTGAACGCGGCCCAAAAGATCGGCGACGACAATATCCAGAAGCGCACGCAGGGTTATGTCGTGCCGGAAAGTTTCAATCACGGCACTTCGCAGCAGCGGCAGACCTGGCTGGCGCGTGGCCTCAAGAGCGGCAAACTGTCGGACTGCGATACGCTCAACGGTCCAGTGTGACAATCATCAGGCGTTGCAAGGCATGCGGGGACGCGATGGCGTCCCCGTTTCCGTCTGGAAGCAGGATATGACTTATGAGCCGAGAATTGCATTGAAAGGCGGGGCGGTGTCGCTCTCGCGGCTGGTGTTCGGCGCGTGGCGGCTGCTCGATCAGCCGCAGCGCCCGGGCGCGCGGGACACCGCACGCCTGATCGCGGCTGCAGTTGATCTCGGGCTGACCAGCTTCGACCATGCCGACATCTACGGCAATTATCAGGTGGAGGCGGCATTCGGCGAGGTCTTGCCGCGCTGGAAGGGCAAGCGCGATCAGCATCGAACTGATCACCAAATGCGACATCATGCTGAAGTCGGCGGAGCGGCCGGCGAACCGGCTGAAGCACTACAATACTGGCGCGGCGCATGTCGTGGCTTCGGTCGACAGTCGCTCGAAGAATCTGGGCACGGACTATGTCGACCTGCTGCTTCTGCATCGGCCGGACCCGCTGATGGATGCCGACGAGACAGCGCGCGGCCTTGAATCGGTCTGTGAAGGCCGGAAAGGCTCGCGCGATCGGCGTGTCCAATTTCATGCCTTCCCAATTCGACCTGTTGGCATCGCGGCTGTCGTTTCCCGCTGGCCACCAACCAGATCGAAATGTCGGTGCTGCCTACCAGCGCCGTTGACCGACGGCACGCTCGATCACGCGCAGCAGCATCCGCTATTCGCCTATGATCTGGTCGCCGCTTGGCGGCGGCTCGCTGTTCACCGGACAGGGGAGAGCGCGAGGTCGCGCCTGCGTGGCGACAATTGCAACAGGTCGCGGCCGAGACCGGCGTCGATGATCTCCGCCGTCGCCATCGCCTGGCTGCTGCGTCACCCGGCGCGACCTAGTTCCAGTGCTCGGTTCCATGAAGCCGGAACGGCTGGCAGGGCATGGTCAAGGCGCTGGACGTCGAATTCGACCGCCAGCAATGGTTCGAAATTCTGGAGGCGAGCGAAGGCCGCGAGGTTGCCTACAAAGTTTCACCGCTTACCTTCCACGATCTGCCGCAAGGCATCGCCCAGGATCGCCGGTGAGTACATCCGGTTCGGCCTTTGCCAGCGCTTTCAGGCCGATCATCTGGCGCATGAACTGGAAGCCGGCGACGACCGCCAGCACCAGCGCTGCGCGTTCCGCCGGATGGTCTGCCGTGACGGCGGAGGTCATCAGGGCATGGTGATGCTTTCCATCTGCTCGCGGATGATTTCCGCCGCGCGCGGGTTTGACGCCGAATTCAGTATGATGCGCATGCCGTCGAGCGGTGGGTCGCCGGCGCCAGTCTTGGCGATCAGGGCGGTCGCGATTGCCGTGCCTGGATCGGCGGCGCCATGCGCTCGCCGCTCATGACGCTCGGCGCGTTCATGGCCTTGGCGACGACTTCGGCGAAAAGCTGCTCCTTGGAGCCGAAATATCGGTTCACCAGCATGGCGGTGACGCCGGCATTGCCGGCGATCTCGCGCACGCCGACACCGTCATAGCCCGCGCGCGCAAAGGCGGCGAAGGCTGAGTCCAGGATCGCCTCGCGGTGGCGGCGGCGTTTCGGGAGCGGGGGACGGGTTGTTTTTCCATCAGGTCGCCTTGAAATCTACAGGTGTAGACATATTTGCTGTCAACATGTATACGACTGTAGACTTATGAATTCAAGGACAACGGCAATGACGGAAACTGTTCTCGTCACCGGCGGCACGGGTTTCGTCGCCGGATGGGCGATCGCGATGCTTTTGCAACGGGGTTTTCGCGTGCGGACCACCGTGCGGTCGAACGCAAAGGGAGAGGCCGTGCGGGCCGCGGTGAAAAAGGTTGCCGATCCCGGCGACCGGCTGGACTTTGCCATCGCCGACCTGATGAACGATGCGGGCTGGGACGAGGCGATGGCCGGCATCGACTATGTGCTGCATGTCGCCTCGCCGCTGTCGGGCGGCGCTCGGAGGAGACCGCATGTCGCTGGTCGCGCCGGCGCGGGACGGCACGCTGCGCGTTTCGCGCGCGGCGGTGAAGGCGGGGGTGAAGCGGGTGGTGATGACGTCCGCTGCCGCGACGACCCGCCAGCGGCTGGACAAGGACATCGTCAGTGACGAGACGATGTGGGCGGACCCTGACGATCCGCAGTTCGACGCCTAT
>CAVQCL010000034.1:0-25723 GCA_963710935.1 uncultured Alphaproteobacteria bacterium
CTGGAGCGGCATAGGTCGGTCCCCTTCGTGAAAGGTTTTCGTCGGGTGTTGCATGTGATGCGGGACGAGACCTCCCAGAGTGATCTCTACCGAGAAAACATCCGCCGCCTGAGCAATACCGGCCTGACTTATGATTTGATCTTCAAGGGGGACCAGTTGGCCAATGCGGTCGCTCTCGCCGACGCCGCCCCCGACGTACAGTTTGTTCTCGACCATTTCGGCAGCCCGGACCTCTAGGCGGTTAAAAGACCAGCCCTGGTGGACCCTGATTGCCGAACTTGGAGAGCGATCTAACGTCGTCGCGAAGATCTCCGGCATCATCGCCTACACCGACCCGGAAGGCTGGACGGTCGAGAGCCTGCGTCCCTTTCTTTGACCGCGTCATCGAAAGCTTCGGCTGGGACCGCGTCGTCTGGGGCAGCGACTGGCCGGTATGCAATCTCGGCGGTGGGCTGGCGCAGTGGATCGCCGCTGACGCACGCGCTGCTCGACGGCGCGTCCGACAGCGAGCGCTCCAAGCTTCTGTCGGGCAATGCAAAGCGGATCTGGAATCTGGGCTGACGTCTAACCGTGCACAGCTCGGCTATCTGCCGGCGCTTCGCCACGCTCATTCAGCCCATAGTCACGCACGACGGATGCGATGCGCAGGCGATAGTCTGCAAAGATGCCGCCACGCCCTGCCCGCTGTGCCTCTCGGTGCTCTTCCGTATTGCGCCAGGCTTTGACCGCCGCCTCGTCTCGCCAGAATGACAACGACAGGATCTTGTCCGGATTGGCGAGACTTTGAAAACGCTCGATCGAGATGAAGCCGTCGATGCCGTCGAGCAGTGGCCGCAGGTTCGGCAGCGATGCCTAGATAAGCATCGCGCCTGCCCTGGGCCGGCTGCACCTCGAAGATCACCGCGATCACGACTAGCACCAGCGGTCTGGCACTGTCGCGGTCCGTGAGGCCCGACACAGCTTCAGGAAGATGCGGTCCTCGCGGCGGGATGAACTTTTTTCGCCGTGCAAATTGCATAGTTCTGCCTGCCGAGGGGTCGGCCGGCAGCCGCGCGCGATAGGCCTCGTAGGCGGCGAGGATCCCGATCTGTAGACGCCGTAGGCGGTCGTCGCCGAGCCCTCGTGCGGCGCGAAATAGCCGATCAGGTCGGCGCCGTGCGCGGAATCGCCTGGCCCCAGTTGCGGGCATACTCCTCGAAGGCCTCCTTGCGGTACGGGTCGATCTCGTAGCGGATGAAGCAGGTGATGGTCATGGGATCTCCTGTTACCCGAATAGTTCGATCGGCGATCGAAAAGTGAGCTCGCAGGCGGGATGCATGGCAACTCCCTGTCGTTCAGGGCGCCAGAATGGCTGGGCGCATTCGCTGCTCGACATCTTGGGGCGACAGGCCGATATCGCGGGGCAGATGGTCGTCCAACTCACCGAGGTCGCGTCGCTGTCGGCGCCGGTCATACCAGCGTCTTGAACAGCCGATGTTCAGCCGGTGGAGTTTGGCTATTCGAAAGGAACTGCGGGAACGGCAGGGTAGGGATCATGGTCATCGATTGGTCTCCAGTCTCACGAATGCCAGTCTAGCCGATTGCTTGACGATGATGCTTCGACTATCGTCGAACGTCCACGCAGGAGACTGATGCGTGAAGGACCCGATATTACGCGCATAGCCAGCCTGGTCGGCGATCCCGCGCGCGCCAACATGCTGTCGGCGCTGATGGATGTCACGGCGTTCACCGCCAGCGAACTGGCGTTGGAGGCCGGCGTCGGCGCTACCGACGGCCAGTTCGCATCTGTCGCGAGTTGCTTGAGGGCGGCCTGTTGACGCTTCGTCACCCAGGGCAGGCATCGCTACTATGGGCTGGCCGGCGCCGGAAGTGGCAGCGATGATCGAGGCGATCAGCGGCGTCGCGGCAATGTGCCGGACCCCAGCGCGTGCGGCCAGGGCCACAGGACCAAGCCATGCGCGAGGCGCGGATCTGCTACGATCATCTCGCCGGCGAGCACGCGGTCACAATGTTCGACGGGTTTCTCGGGTGCGGCAGTCATTGCCGTCGATGGAGACGCGGTGGCGCTCGGCGCCCGGGGCAAGAGCTTTTTTGAGGCAGTCGGCATGGATTCCCGCAAGCCTGCAAAATCAGCGACGGCCGATGTGCCGCTCATGCCTGGATTGGAGCGTGCGCAGAACGCATCTGGCCGGCACGCTGGGTGCGGCCATACTGGACAAGATCGTCGCGGAAAAATGGGCGCGGCGGGATAAGGAAAGCCGGGCGATACGGTTTACGCCAGCGGGGCGGATTGCGTTTCAGAAAGCGTTTTTGCCGGAGGAGCCAGTATTGTCGTCAAGTGGACAAGGCACCCACCTTCACCCGACTGCTAAAATCCGCGCATAGGGCTCGCCAGATCGATATTGCCGCCTGACAGGACGACGGCGATCGTGTCCGGCCGGCGGGCCGATCTTACCGGACGACACGGCGGCGAGCGCGACGGCGCCGCCCGGCTCGACGACCAGCTTGAGGTCGCGGCGTCGCGCACCGCCTCCACCGCCTCATCGTCCGACACCGTGAGGCCGCCCGCCAGCAGTTCGCGGTTGATCGCGAAAGTCAGCTCGCCCGGTTCGGCGGTGAGGATGGCGTCGCAGATCGAGCGCGCCCGGGCGCGTTCTTGAGGAGATTCCGGCGGCGAGCGAGCGGCGCGTGTCGTCGAAGTCCTCCGGCTCCGCGCCCCAGACCTCCGTGCCGGGCGAGCGCACTGGACGGCGAGCGCCGTGCCGCTGGTAGGCCGCCGCCACCGCTCGGCACGAGGACGGTCCGGCGTGATGCCCGAGCCTCGCCTCCTCCATCGATTCCAGGCCGACCGTGCCCTGCCCGGCGATGATGTCGGGATCGTCATAAGGCGGCACCAGCGTCTGCGGCGCCCTGTATTAGGGCGCGACGATCGTCTTGCGGTCGTCGCCGAAGCGGTCGAAGCCGATGACTTCGGCGCCGAGCGCGCGCGTGTTCGCGAGCTTGATGCGGGCGCATCGGAGGGCATCACGTCGTCGCCCGATGCCGAGCAGTTTCGCCGCCGCCGCCACGCCCTGGGCATGGTTGCCCGACGAGAAGGCGACGACGCCGCGCTTGCGGTCCCGTCGAGATGGACGAGACCAGGTTGTAGGCGCCCCGGAACTTGAAGGAGCCGGTGCGCTGCAGCGACTCCGACTTCAGCAGGATCCGGCCGCCGAGTTTTTCATTACGGCCGGCAACTCGATCAGGCGCGTCGGCCAGGCCTGCCCCTTGAGCCGTTCAGCCGCAGCTTGGATATCTTCGATTTGCGGGAGATGCATGGATTGGGTCGGGGAGCGATTTGACGTCGGCCCAGATGGTTAGAAGTTCGCCCTGCCCGCAGCCAAGCCAAAACTTGTCCGGGTCACAATCAATCTATGCTCGGGACATACAAGGCCAAGGGTCGATAGCCCTTGGCCTTGTTGGCTCGGAAAGCTAAGCCGCTTTGAGATTGATCTTGCTTTCGGCGAGTTCGGTCAACTTCTTGTCGGTCGCCTTTTCCTCGTCGAGGAATTCTTCTTCAGGACCGAAGCGCAATCGTCGCGGCCCAGTTCCTCGCCCATTCGATCAGCGTGCCATAGCGGGTGATCTCGTAGTGCTCGACAGCCGTGTTGCCGCAGCGATCAGCGCGACGTCTAGGACCTGCTTGTCATCGACCTCGCCGGCGACCTCGTTCGCTTCTTCCAGGATGCCGTCGATGGCAGGGCAGTTGACCGCCTTCGCCTCTACACCGTGCATCTGGAACACCTGTTCGACGCGTTCGATGTGGCCATTGGTTTCCTGAAGGTGCTTTTCGAAGCCTTCCGGTGACAGCGGATTGGTCGCCTTCTCGATCATGTCCGGGAGCGCCTTCTTGATCTGCTTTTCGGCGTAGTAGATGTCGCGCAGCGTGTGCACGAACAGATCATCCAGCGTTTTGATGTCTTTCGAGAAAAAGCCCATCGTTTAAACTCCTTTGTCTTGATTCGTGAATGACGGGGCCAGACAGAACGCCGCGAGACGCCGCGCCCCTCCAACGGGATAACAACGAGACGATGCGGCAGGGGTTCCGCATTTCCTATCGCCGTGGCTCAATTCTGTGTCGTCAAGGCCACAGTACGAAAGCGTTCGTTAGCTATGCTCAAAGAATTCACCTGCGTGTCATGATTTCAGCCGGGTTCGCCTGATTTTGAGACGCCGGGTATGAAATCGCGTTCACGGGGAATTCACTTCTTGTAGGTTCGATATGCCCGAATTCGGAAGGGACATCCGAAGGGGACAGGGATAATCAAATCTCGAATCAGATCACCGGTTACGCGATCGTCGTGCGCGAGTTCGTCGTGCCGACCTATCGGCCTGAGCGGCACTATATGCGCGGCCCTGGACCAGCCTGCGCGCGCCGTGAACACGGCTCGTTCAACATGCCGCAGCCAGCTTTAATCCTCGTTTCGGTGAATCAACCCGCGCCCTCGCGCGGGTTTCATTCTGGTGGCAGCCGCGACACTGCGTCCATTTGCTGAGCCGTGCGGCCGCCTGCATAGATTCAAGGGTGAAGTGGTTGCTTGGAGACCACGCGTGACTCGACGAATTACCGCTCGCTAGCCTTGTGCCACCATGGCGTCCCTGTCCGACCGGCTGGTCGTCTTCGACGGCGTCTGCGTGCTGTGCTCGGTCTTCGCCCGGTCATCGTGCGCTTCGATCGCGAAAAGCGGTTTCGCTTCGCCACGGCGCAATCGCCGTTGGGCGAAGCGCTTTTCGGCACACGGCCTGCGCACCGACGTCTACGAAACCAACCTCGTCCTCATCGATGGCGGGCCGCACACGCGGCTCGACAGTTTCATGGCGACCGGCCGAAGCACTGGGCTGGCCATGGCGCGCCGCGACCGTGTTGAACATTGCCGCGGCCGCTGCGCGACTGGCTCTACGACAGCATCGCAAGAACCGCTACGCGATGTTCGGCAAGAAGGAAAGCTGCGACATTCCTTCGGGAGAATTGCGGGGGCGGATGGTTGGATAGCGCAATGGTGCGGAGCCTCACGATCCTGATCGTCGGCGGCTACGGCATCTTTGGCGGCCGCATCGTCGAGCTGCTGGAAAACGAGCCGCGGCTGACACTGATCGTCGCCGGGCGGTCGCGCTCCAAGGCGCAGGCCTATTGCGACGGGCGGAAGGCGGCCAAGGCGCAGACGCGTGCCGGCCGTGTTCGACCGCGACGGCGATCTGGCCGCGCAACTCGCGGCACTCCGGCCGGATCTAGTCGTCGATGCCAGCGGTCCATTCCAGGCCTATGGCGACGGCGCTACCGGCTGATCGAGGCCTGCATCGGGCAGCGCATCAACTATCTCGATCTCGCCGACGGATCGGAATTCGTCGCCGGCGTTTCCGCATTCGACGCGGCGGCGCGGAAGGCCGGCGTGTTCGTGCTGTCGGGCGTCTCCAGCTTTCCGGTGCTGACGGCGGCAGTCGTGCGCCATCTGTCGGCGGCATGGCGCAGCGTCGACGCGATCCGCGGCGGCATCGCGCCGTCGCCCTTCGCGGGCGTCGGCGAGAACGTCATCCGCGCCATCGCCGGCTATGCCGGCCAGCCGGTGCGAACTGCTACGCGACGGCGGGCGGCAGCGGCCATCCGTTCACCGAGCAGATGCGCTACACGATCGCGCCGGGGCGGCATGCCGCTGCGGAACACGCTGTTCTCGCTGGTCGACGTGCCGGACCTGCGCGCGCTGGCGAGCTCTGGCCGGATGCGAAAACGATCTGGATGGGCGCCGGGCCGGTGCCGGAAATCCTGCACCGCGCCTGATCGGGCTCGCATGGCTGGTGCGCGGGCGGTCGTGCGTCGCTGTCGCCGTTCGCGCCGCTGATGCATTTCGCCATCAACCATCTGCGCTGGGGCGAACATCGCGGCGGCATGTTCGTCGCTGTCGAAGGGCCGGCACGACGGGCCGCCGGTCAAGCGATCTTGGCATCTGCTGGCCGAAGGCAGCGACGGGCCGCTGATCCCGGCGATGGCGGTCGAGGCGCTGGTGCGCGCGCTGGACGGCAAGCGACCCGCCGCCGGTGCGCGCGCGGCGGTGCATGATCTCGAACTGGACGACTACGAAGCCTGTTCGCCGGGCGGACGATCCATGCCGGCTTGCGCGACGAAGCCCGCGCAGGCGCCGCCGCTCTACGGCGCCTGCTGGGGGACGCCTGGCACGATGCCGGAGCCGATCCGCGCGATGCATGGGCGATGGAGCGATGACGGCGAAAGGCCGTGCCAGTGTCGAACGCGGACCGGCAATCTTGCGCGCATGGCCGGCTGGATCGGTCGGCTTCCCCAGGCCAGCGCGGATACGCCGGTGCAGTGTGCGGTTCGAGGCTGCGGCGGCGGCGAGACCTGGACGCGGACATTCGGCGGCACCAGCTTTTCCAGCCGCCAGTTCGCGGGCAGCGGCCGCGCGGAGCGGCTGCTGTGCGAGCGCTTCGGGCCGCTGACCTTTGCCATGGCGCTTGTGCTGAGGACGGGCGGCTGTAGCTGGTGCTGCGCCGCTGGAGCCTGCTCGGCATTACGCTGCCGATGTGGCTCTGCCCGCGCTCGCCTCCTTCGAAACCGTAGGGACGGCCGCTTCCATTTCCATGTCGAGATCTCACACCCGCTCACCGGCTTGATCGTGCGCTATCGCGGCTGGCTCGCGCCGCCGCGCTCTGCAGGATGCTCCGGCCCCTCGCGCGGCTAACCGGCCGGCGGGGGCGCAAAGATTTTGTTTCACGCCCTGTCGAAATTCGCGCGGCCGCCCGACATCCGTCCGGCACGCAATGACGCTGCCCGAAAAACAGGAGACGACAATGCAATACCTGCTCCTGATCTACGGACGAGGCGCGATGGCGAAGGCGCCGGAAGAAGACTACCAGATGAACTGCGCCTACATCGCCTATAACGAAGCCATGCAGAAGGCCGGCGTCCTGGGGCAGCGGCGAGCGGCTGAAGCCGTCACGCACCGCGACCTCACGGTGCGCGACGGCAAGACCCAGGTGCTCGACGGGCCCTTTGCCGACACCAAGGAGCAGCTCGGCGGCTACTACATGATCGAGGTGCCGGACCTCGACGCGGCCATCGCCTGGGCGGCGCGCTGCCCGGGCGCCGCGCACGGCACGATGGAGGTGCGGCCGATCTGGCCGATGCATGGCAGACATGCCGCTGAGGATGCGGCAGGCGCGGGCGGCCGCGGAAGCGGCGGCCCGCGCAGAGCTACGGCAAGCTGGTCGCCTTCCTCGCGGCGCGCACGCGCGACGTCGCCGGCGCGGAAGACGCGCTGGCCGATGCGTTCGCCGCCGCGCTCGAGCACTGGCCCGAAGCGGCGTGCCGAGAATCCCGAAGCCTGGCTGCTGACCGTGGCGCGGCGCCGGCTGATCGACGCGGTGCGGCGCCGGCAAACGGCGGCAGGCGCGCGCGACATCTTGCGCTGATCGCCGAAGAACGGAGCGCATACCGACGACGACGGCGACATGCCCGACGAGCGGCTGCGGCTGATGTTTGCCTGCGCGCATCCGGCGATCGACGCGACGGTCCGCGCGCCGCTGATCCTGCAGACCGTGCTGGGTTTCGATGCCGCGGCGATCGCCTCGGCCTTTCTGGTGCCGCCGGCGACGATGGGCCAGCGGCTGGTGCGCGCCAAGACCCGCATCCGCGAGGCCGGCATCCCGTTCCGCGTGCCGGAGCGCGACGAACTGCCGAGCGGCTGGACGCGGTGCTGAAGCGATCTACGCCGCATTCGCGAAGGCTGGGCCGATCCGACCGGCGAGCCGGACGCCGGCGCAACCTGGCCGGCGAGGCGATCTGGCTCGGCCGGCTGATGGCTCCGCTGATGCCGGACGAGCCGGAGGCGCTGGCCTGCTGTCGCTGATGCTGCATGCCGAGGCGCGCCGTGCCGCACGGCGCGATGTCGCGGGCGACTATGTGCCGCTGGCGGAACAGGAGATCCGCTCTGGGATGCAGCGCTGATCGACGAGGCGGAGGCGCTGCTGCGCCAGGCGAGGCTCGGCGCGATCGGCCGCTATCAGCTCGAGGCGGCGGTGCAGTCGGCGCATGCGCGCGGCGGCGCACCGGCCGCACCGACTGGGCGGCGATCGAGAGGCTCTACGAGGTGCTGGCGATGCTGACCGCCTCGCCGGTGGTGGCGATCAACCGCGCGGTGGCGGTCGCCGAGACGGAGGGGCCGGCGCGGGACTGGCGGCGCTCGACGCGATGGCCGACGACAAGCGGCTGGACGAGTACCAGCCCTACTGGGCGGCGCGCGCCGAGCTGCTGGCGCGGCTCGGCAGGGCGACCGAGGCGACAGCGGCCTATGATCGGGCGATCGGCCTGGAGCGCGACCCGGCGGTGCGGGCTTCCTGCAGGCCCGCCAAACTGAAATCGCTCCACCGCTGCACTAGGCCGGCGCCCCATGCGCCCAGGTGAAGCGGCCGATCAACATCGCATCCCGGCTGAGTGGACGACGCCGATGCGCAGCTAGCTCACCACGTTCAGATCAACGCTGTCGGGCGCCCGAACGCGAAAGGCCGCGAAGCGGTTGCGGATAGTGGCTGAGTCTTGCCCGTTTCGCGTTTGAACAGCGCGCGAAAAAATGGTGCGTCCTGGTAGCCGACAGCTTCCGAGATCGTTGGAACAGTCGAAACTTCACGTTCGAGCATGGCCTTTGCGGCTTCCACGCGCATCGCCTGAAGATAGCCTGCGGGCGCGCGACCGGTGGCTGCCTTGAAACGGCGCAGGAAGGCACGTTCCGACATGCGGGCTTGTTCCGCGAGGATGCAGGTGGAATGGTTTTCCTGGAAATGTGCTTGTATCCAGGCCTCCACGGCGCGGATCCTATCGTCGGTATGCGGCGGCGACAGCGGCAATACGGCGTAACCCGACTGATGGGTGCGCGGCATGGTGAGCAATAGCGCCTTGGCCGTCTGAACCGCGATTTCGTGACCGCACAGCTTCTCCACCAGATACAGCGAAACGTCCGCCGCCGCGGTCAGACCGCCGCTGCAGAGCAACCGGCTGTCTTCGGTAACCAGCAGGCCGGGCTGCCAATGAACCTGCGGCCAACGCCGCATGATGTCGGCTGCTGCGGCCCAGTGGGTGTAGCGCGCTTGCCATCGAGCAGACCCGCCTCGGCAAGATATGCTGCGCCCATGCACACGCCCGCGATATAGGCGCCGGCCTCATAATGCTTGCGCAGCCAAGGCAACAAGGCTGAATTCTCGATCAGTTTTTCGTCCAACCGCAGTCCGGAGGTCGGCACGATGACGATGTCGGACTTGGTGACCGCTGCGATGGAGGTTTCGGGCGAAATCGTCATGCCACCATAAGGGCTGCGCGCCGGCCGCCCGTCGATCGATGCGGTCGTAACCCGGAAACGCGGCTCCGGACTTTCGCCCTTCAGCTCGCGCCAGAGCGCGCCGGCCGAGTGGAAAACCTCGATGGGCATTAGAGACGTGGAGGCGTATCCGTCGTCCAGAAGGACGACGCATACATCCAGCTTTGCCTCGAACTTCTCGGCTTCCGGCACAGCGCACTCCCTTGGGCGCCACCGTATCATGTTCATCCGGCGGCCGTCGTTGGATCGATAATGCCAGAAATCGGCGTGATCTTGCTAGCCGGGAAGCCGGACAGCCGCGCATGGTCGTGGATGGCTGCTTCGTCCTCGGCAAGATAGATGCAGAACGTCTTGTCGCCGGCCACGTAGGAATGCTCCCACTGAACGCGCGGAGCAAGCTTCGACAGGGCGCCGTTGGACGCTTGGGCCGCGCCCTTGAGTTCCGGTTTGGTCATCTTGCCGACCGCTGGAATGTCACGTTCGATAACAAAGCGCTTGAGCATGGCAGTTCTCCGTTTTGATGCAACGAAGAAAACCACAGAACGTGCATCCGGGAGCGCGGCCACGCCATTCAACAGGGGTGATACCGCCAATGCTGGCAACCGGGAACCGGGTGAGCCGGCTCAACCCCACATGTCGTAATATTTGTTCTGCGCCAGAACCCGCAGCGCCGCCTGGCGACGCTATCACCAAAGCTCGTGCACTGAATTCAGATCGCTCAGGATAGGTTCGGTCGTCAGTTTGGCGCAGATGCGTTTGATGTTGACCCACTCGTCGCGCGGTTTGTCGTCAAGCGGATGCCAGTGGGCCAGCATGAGCAGATAGACGTCGGCGATGGACCGCCGGTCGCCGACCATCCAGTCGCGGCTGGTCAAATGCTTTTCGAGGACAACGTAACCCTTGTCGCATTCCCGTACTGCTGCCTCTCTCAAGTCGTCGAGATCCGCGCCACCCATGGTGAGCCGGGGCGCATAAAAATAGCGCAACAACGTCGGGTAGAGCATCGCCGCGAAGAACGTCATCCAGCGCAGGAACTGTGGCCGATCCGGATGGCCGGGAGAGGGCGAAGCCCAGCATCCGGATGGGTTTCGGCCAGCAGCAGGCACATGGCGCTGGACTCGGTGACGACCTCGCCGCCAGGCAGCACCAGCGCCGGCACCTGGCCGAGTGGGCTGATCTTCAGGTAGTCGGCAGAGGGTTGCCGCGCGGGACCGTTTCGAGACGATGCTCCACGCCGGCAAGCCTGAGCGCCGCCTCGACAACGAAATTGCCGGAACCCGGCCGGCCGTAGAGCACATACATGGAATTGCCTCCCCTTCGACCATAGCTGGCGGCCAAAGGGCGGAGGCGTCAACTGGCAGTGCTAGGACCAGTCAATTGCGATCAACCGCCCAGCCCCTCGAACAGGGCAGTCGACAGATAGCGCTCGGCGAAGGACGGGATGATCACGACCATGTTCTTGCCGGCATTCTCCTTGCGCGAGCCGACGACGATGGCGGCCTGAAGTGCAGCGCCTGACGAGATGCCGACCGGCACGCCTTCCAGCCGTGCGACCAGGCGGGCATTGGCGAAGGCATCGTCATTGGAAACCTTGACGACCTCGTCATAGACCGTCGTGTCGAGGATTTTCGGTGCGAAGCCGGCGCCGATGCCCTGGATCTTGTGCGGGCCGGGCTGGCCGCCCGACAGCACGGGCGAGGCTTCCGGTTCGACGGCAACGACTTGCAGGTCCGGCTTGCGCTTCTTGATCACCTGGCCGACGCCGGTGATCGTGCCACCAGTGCCGATGCCGGAAATGAAGATGTCGACTTCGCCTTGCGTGTCGTTCCAGATTTCCTCGGCGGTGGTGATGCGGTGAATTTCCGGGTTGGCCGGGTTCTCGAACTGCTGCGGGATCACAGCGTCGGGAATCGACGCGGCCAATTCATCCGCCTTGGCGATCGCGCCCTTCATGCCCTTTGGGCCTTCGGTCAACACCAGCTCGGCGCCGAGCAGCGCCAGCATCTTGCGGCGCTCGACCGACATGGTTTCCGGCATGGTGAGGATCAGCTTGTAGCCCTTGGCGGCGGCGGCGAAGGCGAGCGCGATGCCTGTGTTGCCGGATGTCGGCTCGATAAGCGTCGTTTTGCCCGGCGAGATCTTGCCGGATTTCTCCAGCGCCTCGATCATCGCGACGCCGATGCGGTCCTTGACGCTTGCGATGGGATTGAAGAATTCGAGCTTGGCGATGAGGTTGGCGACGATGCCCTTTTCCTTGGCAAACTTGTCCAGCCGCACCAGCGGCGTGTCGCCGATCGTTTCGGTGATCGAACCATAGATGCGGCCCCGGCCGGGCACATGGGTGGTCGCTACGGGCTTGTTCATCGGTTCGCTCCCAAAGATTTTGTCGGAAAACAATAGTTCGGTTTTCGCGCGCAAAGATAGGCAGTGATGGCAAAAAATCGAGTGGACGATATCCTGAAAAGGCGAAAGCCGCGAAATCAGATTTCGCGGCTTTGGCTGATTCGGAATAGATTTGCGTCGCGCGTCTAGCTGCGCGCCGCGATCGCTGCGGCCGCACCGGCCATGCAGGTTGCTGCGCCGCGGCTCAGATATTTCAGTCCGCGCGGCGACTTCAGCAGGCCCGCGCCTTGGCGGCCAGCGAAGATAAGGCACCAGCACCACCATCAGCACGAGCACGGTGACCAGGGCCAGGATGCCATAGTCGGCCAGCGTGATGGCATGCAGGTCGATCACCGTCGGCGTGATGGCAACGTAAAAGATCATCGTCTTGGGATTGCCGATGGTCAGCGCGAGGCCACCCAGAAAATTGGACACCAGGCCGGTGCTACCCTTCTTGGCCGTGATGTTTTCCGGCGTGATGCCAATCGACCAGAACTTCCAGGCCAGCCAGGCGAGATACGCGACGCCCAGCCATTTCACGACCATGAAGACCACGCCGAAAGTCTGCGCCAGGAAAGCGAGGCCGAGAACGACGGCGGTCAGATAGGTGAGGTCACCCAGGATCAGCCCGACCGACATGGCGAAGGCCGGGCGAAAACCGGAACCCAGTGCACGCGCAACAAGCGCCGTCACGCCCGGGCCGGGAATGGCGGCGGCGATGGCCAGCGCGCCCGCATAAGCGATGAAGCCTGTCAGCGTCATGAGAAAACGTCCGGCAGGCCCACCCTGCCGGACGCCTCATATCAACAAAATGGCCGTCATGCTCACGAATTCGCTTGATGAATTCATCAAGGAGATTTCAGCGTTGCCTATCTAGGGCGTTGTTGAGATTCAGCAGACGACGGAAGGCAGAAGGCATTTGCACGCCGTCCTCGGCTGAATATCAGCAGGCTAGCCGATCACCTTGCGATAAAGATGCCACGTGGCATGACCCAGCACCGGCAGCACAATCGCCAGGCCGGCAAACAGCGGGATCGAGCCGGCCACCAGCGCGACAGCAACGATCAGGCCCCATGCCAGCATGGTCACCGGGTTGGCGAGTGTGGCGCGAACGCTGGTCTGGATCGCCGCCACCGCGCCGGTATCGCGGTCGAGCAGCAGCGGGAAGGCCACGACCGTCGTCGCCAGCACAACGACTGCAAAGCAGAGGCCAATCAGATTGCCGACAATCAGCAGCGTCCAGCCCGCCGACGTGCCGAAAACCTCGCTCAGCAGCCCGCCAATGCTTGCGGGCACCGCTTCGCCGAACAGCGATATGTAAAGCGCACGCGCCGTCAGCAGCCAGGCGATGAACAGGGCGAACAACAAAAGGCCGAGCGCGATGATCGACGGCAGCGCCGGCGAATGGCGCACGTCGAGCGCGTTGCGCCAGGTCGAGTCGAGCCCAGCCTCGCGGCGGCGGCTGATCTCATAAAGCCCGATCGCGGCAACCGGTCCGAGCAGGGCAAAACCCGACATCAGCGGAAACAGCATCGGCAGGGCGTCGGCGCCAGAGGTCCAGGCAGCCAGAAAGACGCCAACGACAGGATAGATGATCGCCAGAAACATGAGATGCGACGGCATCTCCATAAAGTCGCGCCATCCCATTTTCAGCGCGTCGGTGAGATCGTTCATGCCGATGCGGCGTACAGGGATGCGCCAGCTCGACATTGCGTCCGGCCATGACATGGAAATTCGACATACCAGTCCTCCCGTTCGGGTTGGGAGCGGTTGCGAACGGGTCGCCTGGCGTCGAGAGGCGCGCGCGACGACTATTCCGCGACCGCCTGTGAGAGGAGGATCATACGCCTTCGCCGCGCCGAATGCGAATGTCTTGTGTGGTTATCGCGCCGAGAACAGAACCTTGGCGACCGGGTTATAGAGCAGTTTGTCGTGCGAGTTGAGCAGCGCCATCATCGCGGCAAAACTTTCCCCGTCGAGCGCCGAGAAATTGACCCGGCTGACCGGCCCCGTTGACCCGTCCGGCACCACCATGATGTCGATCATGCCGATGCGCTGCACCGTATCCCACGCACCCCGGCTCTCGACCACTCGCAGCATGCACAATCCTCCCAGACCTCGACGTGGGCGAGACTGTTGCAAATGGCACGCGAGGCGGCAAGAGCAGTTCGCCGCCTCTCGACAGGGGCTTGCCTTTGGTGTAGGTGCGCCACCCCGCTGGAAAGACCGGCGCCAACCCATCAACAGGACAAAACCATGCGACCAGCTTCTGGCGGCATCGACTTTGGCACGTCCAATTCGACGGTTGGTGTGATGGAACCGCAATGCGCCTCAGCTTCTGAGGCTGGAAGGCGGACAGCCCGACCCTGCCCAGCGCGCTGTTCTTCAACTTCGACGACGACAGCGTGTCGGTCGGGCGCCACGCGGTCGGCCAATATACCGACGGCGTCGACGGACGGCTGCTGCGCGCGCTGAAAAGCGTGCTCGGCAGCGCGCTGGTGCATGAAAAGACCCGCATCAAGAAGCGCTCGATGCTGTTTTCGGAGATCATCGGCCTGTTCGTCGGCCGACTGAAGGCCAAGCTGGACCAGCATCACGGCCAGCCCGTTGATCATGTCGTGCTCGGCCGCCCGGTCCGGTTTGTCGACCGCGACGATGACGCTGACCGCACCGCCCAGGACGAGCTTGAGCGCGCGGCGCGGGCGCAGGGTTTTTGCCATATCGAGTTCCAGTACGAGCCGATCGCGGCGGCGCTCGACTATGAACAACAGGTGTCGCGCGAGGAAATCGCGCTGATCGTCGACATGGGTGGCGGCACGTCGGACTTTTCGATCGTGCGCGTCTCGCCGGAGGGTGCACGCAAGGCGGATCGCCGCGGCGATATCCTCGCCAATGAGGGCATCCACATCGGCGGGACGGATTTCGACCGGCTGCTAAGCATTGCCTATGTTATGCCGGGATTGGGTTACCTGACGCCGACCAAGGACGGCAAACGCAACCTGCCCGCCGGCTACTTTATCGATCTCGCCACCTGGCATCGCATTCACCGGCTTTATACGCCGAAGGCGCTGATCGACTTGCGGCAGATCCGCTACGAGGCCGCGCAACCTGAATTGGTCGAGCTGTTCATCGACATCGTCGAACATCGCCTCGGGCATCTGCTGGCGACGCGCGTGGAGGACGCCAAGATCGCGCTGACGGAGGGCGACGCCGCGCGGCTGCACCTCGATTTGTCCAACGCCGCGCTGGATATTGGTTTTACACGCACCCAACTCGAAGAAACGTTGCGCAGCGAAATCAGCCGTGTCGCCGACACCGCACGGCAAACACTCTCATCAGCCGGCATCGCGCCGCGAGATGTCACGGCCGTCTTCCTGACCGGAGGCTCAACCGCGATCCCGCTGGCGCGACAAAGCATCCTGTCGCTTGTGCCACAGGCGGCCGTCGTGCAGGGCGACGCCTTCGGATCCGTGGGCATCGGACTGGCGCTCGATGCGGCGCGGAAGTTTGGTTAAACACGAGCCACGGTTAGTACCCGGGGACAGTTTACTTTCTTTCCGCTCGCGCCTGCCTCGTCGCGGCACAGCTTTTCCGCGGAAAAAAGTAAACTGTCCCCTGCACCACCCTACCGCAGCATCTTTGAAATCAGTTGTGCGGTGTAATCCACCATTGGCACGATGCGGGCGTAGTTCAGCCGGGTCGGGCCGATGACGCCCAGCGCCCCGATAACGCGCGAGTCCTTATCCTTGTAAGGCGCAACCACCAGCGACGAGCCGGAGAGCGAAAAGAGCTTGTTCTCCGAGCCGATAAAGATGCGTACGCCCGAGCCTTCTTCGGCAAGGTCGAGAAGCTGGATCAAGCCTTCCTGCGTTTCGAGATCGTCGAACAGATGTTTCAGCAGCTCGATATCGGCCTGGGCGGACAGGCTTTCGAGAAGATTGGCCCTGCCGCGAACGATAAGGCGCGCCGGCAGGCCGCTGCCGGACCCGGCCCAGACCGCCAGGCCCTGCTCCACCAGTTGCTGCGACAAAGCGTCGAGCGCTACCTTGGTTTCGGCCTTCAGACGCTCCACATCGACCCGGGTCTCCGCCAGCGTACGGCCGCGAATGTGGGCGTTGAGGAAGTTCGATGCCTCCTGCAACTGCGAGGCGGTGACGCCGGCCGGCAGTTCGACTACGCGGTTCTCCACGTCGCCACCCTGAGACACCAGCACGACGAGTGCGCGCTGGGGTTCCAACTGGATAAACTCGATATGTTTCAGCGCCGCTTCGCTCTTGGCGGCCAGCACCAACCCCGCCCCGCGCGACATGCCAGACAGCATTTGACTGGCTTCCGTCAGCAAATGTTCAACGCTGGCGTCGTTGCTCGAGCCTTTCAGCTGCGTTTCGATGCGGCTGCGCTCGTCGTCGGACAGATCGCCGATCTGCATGAAGGCGTCGACAAAGAAGCGCAGGCCTTTCTGCGTCGGCAGGCGGCCGGCCGAAATATGCGGCGCGTAGACGAGGCCGAGGTGCTCCAGATCGCTCATCACGTTACGCACCGTTGCCGGCGACAGCGAGGACGGCAGCATGCGCGACAGGTTGCGCGAGCCCACCGGCTCGCCATCCAGCAGATAGGAATTGACGATGCGCCGGAAGATGTCGCGTGAGCGCAAATCCAGCGATTGCAGCGTCGGGTCTTTGATCGGGCTCGTCATGTCCACCTTAAGGATATAAACAGCCGGCCCGACATGACAAGGTTTAGACCATGATTGAAACGGAACGCCTGATTCTGCGGCATAACCGCCTTGAGGACTTCGAGCCTGCCTATTCGATCTATTCGGACCCCGATGTCGTTCGCCATATCGGCAATGGCCAGCCCGGAACACGGCAGGATGTGTGGTTCCGTCTGTTGCGCTTTGTCGGTCACTGGCAGCTGCTGGGCTATGGCATGTTTGCCATCATCGAGAAATCGAGCGGCCGCATGATCGGTGAGACCGGCATGGCCGATTTCAAGCGCGGCCTGGGTGACGACTTCGATCCCTACCCCGAAGCCGCGTGGATTTTCGCCAGCGACGTACATGGCAATGGCTATGCCATGGAAGCAGCCACCGCTGCCCATCGATGGTTCGAAGAAAATCGTGGCAGACAACGTACCGTTTGCATCATCGACCCGCCGAATACGGCGTCGATCCGGCTTGCCGAAAAGCTCGGCTACCAGTCCATGGGCGAGCGGCCTTTTCGCGACAGCACCGTGTTGATGTTCGAGCGAAGGAGGGGGGGGGGGGGGGGGGGGGGGGGGGGGGGGGGGGGGGGGGGGGGGGGGGGGGGGGGCCAGGCCGGGTTATAGCGTTTCAAGAGTTCTGTTCGGTAAATCGCAAGCAGGATGAGCACGGGAATGTAAATCTGTGTCAAAAAAGCTGAGGAAAATCTGAGATTGAAATATCTTGGATTAAATATTGCTAAAAAAATTAAAAAAAAACACCGGCCCCGACCTCTGCAATGACGGACATCTCCCCCTCAAAAGCGGGAGATTGGGCTGGCTAGGATTTTCGAAAAGTATCGTTGAAAACGCTGCCGATCTCCGCCCCGTAAAAAAAGAAAAAAAAAAAAGAATTGAGGGGGAGATGTCCGTGCAGGACAGTAATAGGGGAAAGGTCGGTATTATGTCGGATCGTTAGCCTCATGGAGTCGCCTTACAATGCCATCGATCCGGTAAATTTTTTTTTTTTTTTTTTTTTTTTTTTTTTTTTTTTTTTTTTTTTTTTTTTTTTTAAAAAAAAGAGTGTTCGAGCGCCTGCCGGGTTAAAGTCATTATTTTTTTTTTTTTTTTTTTTTTTTTTTTTTTTTTTTTTTTTTTTTTTTTTTTTTTTTTTTTTTTTTTTTTTTTTTTTTTTTTAAAAAAAAAAAAAAAAAAAAAAAAAAAAAAAAAAAAAAAAAAAAAAAAAAAAAAGTCGGCCCACCGGCTTTCTCATCTCTCTCTCAACATCTTTTTTCTTTTTTTCGTCCACACCCCCTCCAGCCTGCCTCACAATGCCCGCGCTTGACGAAAGGAGGCGGAGAGAACGGTGCGGGACGACGAAAAAATGCTCAGGCGGACCGCCGCCATCCTGCTCTCGCTGGCGACCTTGGCTGATTGGGTCGCCGACCGCTCCCGCTCTATCCGCTGGCTGGTGCTCTGGATCTTGCAGCGGGCGGAAGCTGCCGCAGGCGTGTATGTCACCGAAATCGATCCGCTCGCCATCGAAGATGCGACGCTCGAACTGGCTGACGGCCACGACGAAGCGGTTCGCCTTGCCGCAACATTCCGTATGTTTGCCGCCATACTTTTCGCAATCGCCGATCAGATGCAGCATCTGGCGATGAGGAACCTTCCGAAAAGCCTTCCCGAGGCTGGCTGCCTGGTCGTCCGCACCAATGCCGCCCGGCTTCTGCGCGCGCTCGCCGCGCTGCAACCGCGCTACGCCGACACATCCTGATCACCTAAACCGCGCTGCCATTCTCGATCCCGCAGCAATGGACGCCTTTTCCTTTGCGCTTGGCTCCGGCTGGGTCTAGAGCAATGGCCCACCATTGAACCCTTCGTTTGCTGTTTGGAGAGGCGATCCACGAGGAAGGACGCGATGGCGGGCTGGTTGCCCGGCCGAGCGGCCTGACGACGTGGGCGTCCGTCAAACGCAATCAGAAGGGTTCAATCGGTCGAACATTGCTCTAAGAAGCCCGGCCAGAATTCAGACAGCGGAGTTTTCATGCGTCCTTCCAAGCGGCAGTTCGACGAAATGCGGGCGATTTCCTTCGAACGCGGGGTGTCGAAACATGCCGAAGGGTCTTGCCTGGTCAAATTCGGCGACACGCATGTGCTGTGCACGGCCAGCCTTGAGGAAAAAGTGCCGGCCTGGATGCGCAATTCCGGCAAGGGCTGGGTGACCGCGGAATATGGCATGCTGCCGCGCGCCACCGGCGAGCGCATGCGCCGCGAGGCAGCCGCGGGCAAGCAGGGCGGGCGCACGCAGGAAATCCAGCGCCTGATCGGCCGTTCCCTGCGCGCCGTGGTCGACCTGCAGGCGCTCGGCGAGCGGCAGATCACGGTCGACTGCGATGTCATCCAGGCCGATGGCGGCACCCGCACCGCCTCGATCACCGGCGGCTGGGTGGCGCTCTACATTGCCTGCGCTGGATGGAGGCGCGCCAGATGGTGGCCGTGTCCAAGGTGCTGAAGGACCACGTCGCCGCGATCCGTGCGGCATTTCAACGGCCAGCCGGTGATCGACCTCGACTATGACGAGGATCGACGGCCGGCACCGACGCCAATTTCGTCATGACCGGCAAGGGCGGCATCGTCGAAATCCAGGGCACCGCCGAAGGCGAGCCGTTTTCGGAAGACAATTGCGCGAGCTGATGGGCTGGCGCGCAAGGGCATCTCGCGGCTGGTGAATTTGCAGCAGATGGCGGTGGGGTGATGGAAGCGATCCGCCGGAGGCCACCGCTTTACACCTGCCAGCAAAGGAGAGGGTAAAGGTCGCGCTCAATGACCCGTGGCACATATTACGAATCCGCACTCTACGTCACTGATTCTTTGCGATATGACGACCGGGGTTTTCTCCGGCGAATGCTTCACCTGGCGGCGGGCAGGGTTCGACCGCGTCTTTCCGCTGCAGCAAAGGCGTGCTGCTGCTGTTCAATGCCATCCAGACCGGCAGAACCCACCCAAGCCCAGCGAACTTTCCTTATTCCGCCGCACGGCGCGACGGGCCGGGCCGGGGTCTATGCCGCCGCGGCGGTGAAGATCTGGGGACTGGAAACAGCGTCATGAAACCCTGGGCATCGTCATCAAGGCCGATTTCGAGTGGCCTGACCGGCGGCCGCTGGATATTTTTTCGCGACCCTTCCCGGCAATTCCTTAAAAATCGCCGAACCGTTCATCTGGGAAATGAAAGACTGTAGGCCGAAGCGCCAACATGTTCGTCGCCACCCGCGAACGCCGGCAAGCTGCGCGAATTTGCCGAGGTGATGGCGCCATACGGCTTCGAGGCCAAATCGGCGAAGGGATCTGACCTGCCAGAACCAGAAGAAACCGGCACGACCTCGAGCAAAATGCCTACATCAAGGCGCATGCTGCCGCCGCCGCAACCGGCCTGCCCGCCCTGTCGGACGATTCCGGGCTGGTGATCGACGCTACCACTGCGCGGCGCGGCCCGGCGTCTACACCGCCGGGCTGGGCAGAACGCCAACCCGACGGCAGCCGCGATTTTGCGCTGTGGCAATGCAGCGCGGCGAGGTCGCCATGCAGGAAGTCGGCGCGACGACGCCGGACGAGCGCCCACCGGTCGCTGGTTGCTATGATTGCCCTCTGCTATCCCAATGGCGATGCCGAGTATTTCCGTGGTGAAGCCAAAGGCACCCTGGTCTGGCCGCCGCGTGGGGACACCGGGTTTGGGCTACGACCCAGTGTTCCTGCCGGATGGCCATGACATTACTTTCGGCGAAATGACCGCCCAGCAAAAGCATGGCTGGAAGCCCGGGCAGGCCAACCACCCTGTCGCACCGCGCCAAGGCGTTGAGGACGATTCGCGGAAGCGAAGCTGGGATGACTGGGCGGCGGCGCTGCCCTGCGCCGGGGGGGGGGGGGGGGGGGGGGGGGGGGGGGGGGGGGGGGGGGGGGGGGGGGGGGGGGGGGGGGGGGGGGGGGGGGGGGGGGGGGGGGGGGGGGGGGGGGGGGGGGGGGGGGGGGGGGGGGGGGGGGCAGGCTTTCGGCATTTACATTCACTGGCCTTTCTGTGTCACCAAATGCCCCTATTGCGATTTCAACAGCCATAAAACCACCGGCCGGTGGACCAGCCACGGGGAGTAACGCGCCTTCGAGGCCGAGCTTGCAACGATGAAACACCGCCGGGCCGCGCCATGTCGGGGAGCATCTTCATCGGCGGCGGTACGCCCTCGCTGATGGAGCCCGGAGACGGTGGGCTGCGGTGCTGGACGCCGTGGCGCGAAATTGGACCGTACCCGCCGGGATCGAAATCACCCTTGAAGCCAATCCGTCGTCAGTGGAGGCGGGCGCGCTTTCGGCCGATTACGGGCGTGCTTGGCGTTAACCGCGTCTCGCTTGGCGTGCAGGCGCTGGACGATACCGAGGGGCGCTTTCTGGCCGGCTGCATAATGTCGATCAGGCGTTAAGAATCGGGCTGGCGCGCGAGATTTTCCGAGGCTCTCCTTCGACCTGATCCTATGCGCACCCAGCCAGACGCCGACGCCTGGGCGGCGGGGAACTTCGAGCAAGGCGATAGGTCACGCCGCCGACCGTCTGGGGCTACCAGCTGACCATCGAGGAGGGGCGCGGGTAAACGCGCTGCATGCGGGCGAAGAAATTCACCATTCCCGACCCTGATACCGCTGCCGAACTCTATTCAATTACATTATCGCAAGGTCAACACGGCACAAGGACTGCCCGCCTATGAGATTTCAAACCATGCCCGGCCCGGCGCGGAAAGCCGGCACAATCTGATCTACTGGCGCTATGGCGAATATGTGGGGCGGATTGGCCCGGGAGCGCATGGGCGGTTTATCGAGATGGCAAGCACATCGTCACCTTCACCAAAAATCGCCGGAAGCCTGGGTGGAGCTGGTTGAGAGGCGATGGCCACGGCATTACCGGCGGCGAAACGCTGACGCGGCGACGAAGAGGCCGACGAGTTCCTGTTGATGGGGCTGCGGCTGACGGAAGGCATCAGAATCACCGCTATGAGATGCTTGCTGGGCGCTCCCTGCCGCACAGACGCCTGACCATCCTGCAGGAGGAAGGGTTGGTCACGCCGATCAGGTAGATCCGCGACCTCGGCGCCGCATCCCCCAGCATGGTGGTGCTCGATGCGCTCGTCGCAGATCTGGCAAGGTGATCGCATTGGGAATTGTGTAGATGACCGGGTTCACCTCCTCCTGGCAGTTCTGGGCCATTCTGTCGGCGGTGTTCGCGGCGTTGACGGCGATCTTCGCCAAGGTCGGCGTGGCGCACGTCAACGCCGATTTCGCGACCCTGATCCGAACGCTGGTCGTTGTCGCCCTGCTTGTCGGGATCGTCGCCGCGACTGGGCAGTTTCAATCGCCGTCGGAGATTTCGGGCCGCACCTGGACGTTTCTGGCCTTGTCAGGCCTCGCCACCGGGGCCTCCTGGCTGTGCTACTTTCGGGCGCTCAAACTCGGCCACGCATCACAGGTGGCGCCCATCGACAAGCTCAGTGTTGTGCTGGTCGCCGTCTTCGGCGTTCTGTTTCTTGGCGAGAAGCTGAGCACGGTTGAACTGGCTGGGCGTCGTGTTGATTGCAGCCGGCGCGGTGCTGGTCGCGGCCAAGGTCTGAACCCGCTTTCAACTTGTCCTTCGCCATGTCAGAACGAACCATGGATGGCGGCCCGGACAGCAAGAAAACCTACGTCGTCGCGCAGACGGAAATCGCCGCGCGGCCGCTCGCGCCGGCGCTCTATCTCGTCGCGACGCCGATCGGCAATCTGGCCGAACATCACCCTTTTTTTCGTATCGACCTGTCCGGCGCGGACGCGCGCCGGCCTGCGAGGATACTCCGTGTGACCCGCGCGCCGCTTGGTCGGTATGGCATTCGCCAACGCGCCTTTGCCTATCACGAACACAATGCCGGTCGATGCGGGACCAAAGCTAATAGCCGCACTCGAGACGGGGAAGAGCGTTGCTCTGGTGTCCGATGCTGGCACGCCGCTGATTTCCGATCCGGGGCTTCCGGCTGGTTGGAGGTGGCGCTGGAGCGCGGCATCAAGGTCGTTCCAATTCCCGGACCGTCGGCGGTTCTGGCGGGCTCGACGGTGTCTGGCCTGCCTTCGGACGCGTTCATGTTCGCCGGATTCTCCTGCCGGCCAAGGACGGCCAGCGCCGGAGCCGCCTTGAAGAACTGAAGGCTGTCCCGGCGACCTTGATCTTCTTTGAGGTTGCCGAGGCGGCTCGCCCACACGCTTGCCGGCGATGGCGGGAATTCTTGGGCGGCGATCGCGCCTGCGGCTGTAGGGCGCGAATTGACCAAGACATTCGAGGAAATGCGCACGGCCACGTCTAGCCGAGCCTGGCGGAACACTACGCGGGCGGCCGAAACCCCGAGGGGCGAGATCGTTGTTCGCGTCGGCCAACCGGGTGTGGTGGAGGGAGCGTGGCCGAGGATGTTGAAACGGGCTGCCGCCGATGTCGCTCGCGGCCGACATGCTCGGCGTCGAAAACCTCGCCGCCGAAGCCGCCCGGATGACTGGCGGCCAGAAGCCCGCGCTCTATCGCCGCCTGCTTAAATTGCGGGGCCGCGATGGCTGATCCGAGCGGCAATCAGCAAACGCTTCGTCTCAAGGCATATCGACGCGGGCACTGCAGCGAATGGTTTGCCGCTGCTGCCCTGATGGTCAAGGGTTTTCGCATCGTCGCGCGGCGCTACAAGACAAAGCTCGGCGAGATCGATCTGATCGCTCGGCGTGGCGACCTCGTGCTGATCGTCGAGGTCAAGGCCCGCTCGAGGCGTGCTTGCCGCCATGGATGCGATCGGACGGGGAGTTGGCGCGTCGCATCGAGGGTGCGGCGGATCTGTGGCTCATCCGCCAGCCCGACTACGCGCGGCTTTCGCTGCGCTTCGACCTGGTAGCCGTGCTGCCGTGGCGCTGGCCGGTGCATGTCGAGAACGTTTTTCAGGGGCGCTCCTGAACAAAGGCCAATTTTGCCTTGCTCCCAAAATTGGGTAGGCACATTCTTGTCCGTCTGGGAACCTGAACAAGGAGAGGACCGATGTGCCATCATTGCGTGATCGAGAGCGTCAAGCAGGACATGCTCAGCCGCCGCAGTTTCTTTTCCGGCATGGCAAAAGCCGCCACGGTCGGCGCCGCAGCGGTGGTGGCAGGCCCGGCTCGGGCCCCAAACCGCGCCAGCAGGCGCGGCGGCGGTCAGAAGGCCGAAGACCTGACGCACGAATTGGTGGGCAAAAATTCCCGACCTATTTTGGTGCACAGCAATTTTTCGTTGAGAAGAAATTCGATTTCGCCAAAGACGGCTTCAACATCAACGAATGGCGCATCGTGGAGCACACCGGAACGCATATCGACGCGCCGCTGCATTTTTCCGCCGACGCAAGGGCGTCGGCGAGTTGCCGGTCGAGGACCTTGTTGCGCCGCTCGTCGTCATCGATATTGGCGCCAAGGCCGACGCCAACGCGGATGCCGAATTGACGCCGGATGACATCAAGGCCGGGACCGACCAGAACGGCTCGATCTGCCGGCGGGATGCATCGTCGCCATGCTGTCGGGCTGGGGCCAGCACGTGGCAACCGACAAGTTCCGCAATCTCGGTGCCGACGGCAAGACGATGCATTTTCCGGGCTTCCACCTCGAAGCCGTCAAGCAATTGCTGGAGACATCGACGAAGGCAATCGCCGTCGATACGCTGTCGCTGGATTTCGGCCAATCGCCGGATTTCATCGTCCACAAGACATGGCTGCCGGCCGGCCGTTACGGCATCGAGGGCATCGCAAACCTGGACCGCTTGCCGGCGAAGGGCGTTTGATAATTGTCGTTGGCGCGCCAGACTTCCGCCAAGGGCAGCGGCGGGGCGGCGCGGGTGATTGCGCTGGTGTAGCCGTGGCCAGACCGTAAATCAGCTCAGGCTTTGTCAGCGCTGTGGCGATGCACACGATCATCGGCTCGGCAGCGACCTTGATGCGCTTGTCGGGACGCCGCCATCCAGGCTTACCCTCTTGATCAGCGTCAGGTCGATGGCGTGCCCGGCCTGGGATGCAAGTTGCTTCAGATAAATCATCTGGGTGCGGCCGTTGCCCTCTCGAAACGGATGCACGTAGTTGACATCGCCCATGATCGGACCGGCTTCGTTCGCGAAGTCTCCCGGGCTCAGCTCAATTTGAGGAATTTGCGGTCGACCAACCGGCGGTGGACATCGGCCATGCCCGTTTCGATGAACTTGCGGAACTGGAATTGACTGCCGCCCTTGGAGATTTCGACGGTTCGAAGCTGGCCAGCCCAATCGAAGATGTCTTGAAACAGATGGCGGTGGATGGCTTTGAGGTGTGACAGGTCGAATTTGCCGGAGGGAATTGCGCCCATTGTACGTCGCGCGACGAACTCTCGTTCAACAAAATCCAACTCATCAGCATCACGGATACCAAATTTATTGCGGAGGACGTCAAAGTCAGGCGGATAGCAGTAGACGTCGTCACTCATTCCGCGGCCGGCTGACTCAGCCTCCGTTGAGCCCTTTGACGAATATGATCAATACACCGTTCCTCCGACCACCCTTCCCGTTCGAACATTTCGAACATAGCTATCTGTTCTGCATCCAGAGGATTGCCCTCCAGTGCCTGGAGATGCATTGCCTCGGCCCATGAGAGTTGGCCCAACTCAGCGGCGGTCTTGATGTCTTTCATGCCGGCATTGTAGCGGATTTGAAGCAAAATGGCCAGCAAATCGCCGTGTTCGGCGATTTTCAGCAACGTCAGATTACCGCCGCGTCACCCGCATCGGCAGGCCGCCTTGCGGCTGAGTCGTCAGTTTCTGCACCGGCCAGGGTTTGGTCTCGGCCACCGTATCGAAGCGATAGCGCGACAGGAGGATCGCCAGCGCGATGATCGCCTCCTGCATGGCGAAGGCAGCGCCGATGCACACGCGCGGCCCGGCGCCGAACGGCAGATACTGAAAGCGGTCGATCTTGTCGCGGTTTGCGGGGTGAAAACGTTCCGGCATGAAGGCGTCGGGGCGATCCCAGAGCTTTGCGATGGCGATGCACGGTCCAGGGCATGACGAGGACGGCCGCCTTTTTCGGGATCCGAAGGTCCTTGTAGGTTTCCGGTTCGATCGGCTCCCGATTGATCGAGGGCGCCGGCGGATAAAGCCGCAGCGCCTCCTCGAAGGCCGAGCGTGTCGAACGGCATGGCGTCCAGCCATTTGGTTGGGTCTGGCTCGCGCTTAAGCACGGCATCTATTTCAGCCTCGATCGGTTCCCGT
>CAVQCL010000035.1:0-30451 GCA_963710935.1 uncultured Alphaproteobacteria bacterium
ATCAGTAGCCTGCTTCCTTTTGATGTCGGAATGCCAGTACATACACAACATCGTCGGCCGGCTCGTGACGATATAGCGCCACGTAGCCTGAATCGCCGAACGGAATGACCAGCTCGCGCAGTTCAGCATCGTCGGGAAACGGTCGTCCCATGTGGGGAACAGACGCCACCAAGCGGAGGCGCTGATCGATCGCTTGCGCTGCTCGACTTGCTGCCTCAGGGGCTTTACCGACAAGGAACCTGCGACAGCGTTCAATCCCGCCCGCCGCGCCTTCTGTGATGATCAATCGTGGCAAGGCGGTACGGGCCGTTCGTCCTCAGTGCCCCAGCTCTTCAGCCAGGAAGCCACTTCATCGCCCGTTAAATGCCGACCGGTTTCCTGGAAATCAGCCCACGATGCATAAGCTTCCCGCTTAAAACTCTCGCGCGCTTCTTCTCGGTCCACATATTGCTGGATCGCTTCGACCATGACCCAATGCGCCGAGCGCTGCTTCTGTCCCGCGAGCTGCTGGGACTCGACCTTGCAGTTCACCGCTGATTTTCACTCGACGTCGCCATGGTTGCCCGTATTGAAAGGTAATACCTAGCAATACTCTACAGGGCATTGTCAGATTTGTCGACTTTGGCTATAGACTATCCCGAACCGGGGAAGGGCGGCGCATTGCCGCCTGCCCGGCCCGCATTTCATGCCGCTTTCGCGCGCGGCTTCTCCGTTTTGATGCGGGTGACGCTGCGCCGGCCGTCGACGCTGACGGACGTCGCCATCGACCGTCGCGCGACGCACCACGCGGTGCTGGTCGCCATAGTCGTTGACGGCGTAGTGTTGCGTGGCCCGATGTCCCAGATCGCGACGTCGCCGGCCCGCCAGCGCCAGCGCACCGTGTTCTCGGGCGCGGTGACGTAGGACTGGAACACTTCGTAGAGTTTCGCCGAATCGCTCTTCGACAGACCGACGATCCGCTGCACGAAATTGCCGAGCAGCAGCTGCGCTCGCCCGTTTCCGGATGCACCCGCACGACAGGATGCTCGGTCTCGTAGACCGTCGAGGTGAACACTTCCTCGAAATGCTTGCGCTGTCGGCAGTCCGCGCGGGCGCACCGCGGCGTAGTCGTAGACGTTGCTGTGCACCGCCCACAGCGTATCGGCCAGCAGCTTCAGCGGCTCTGGCAGGCTCTCATAGGCCGCATGCGTGTTCGACCAGATCGTGTCGCCGCCCGCTGGCGGAATGACGGCGCCGCGCAGCACCGAGAATTTCGGATAGGCGTCGACGAAGGTCACGTCGGTGTGCCACTGGTCGGCGCGGCCGCCGCCACGGCTCGAGTCCAGATTAGGATCGACGCCGTGCCGCTGATCGCGCCTTGCGTTGGATGCGGCACCAGATCGCCGAGCCGTCGCGCGAACAGTTCCTGCTCGGAATCGTCGAGATGCTCCTGGTCACGGAAGAAGATCACCTTGTGCTTCAACAGCGCCGTTGATCGCGTTCGATCGTCGCCTGCGGGCAGGTCGCCGCTCAGCCTGACATTCCTGATTTCGGCGCGGACCCGGAAACTGAGCGGCACGATATCCGCTTCGGGAATGACACGGTCGACAAGTGTGGGATTGCTCATGGGGTCTCTCGCTTGGTTTTGCTGTTCAGGTTTGCCGGCGCCCGCGGCAATGCCGTTGAAAGCGTCGAGGCCTCCATTCAACCAAATGTCTATCAAATCTATAGTCATTAAATTCTGGTCGACCGCGGTATGCGAAAGACTGTTTCCGATCGTGCGCGTATCTTGGAACGAAAGGACTCGATCCGTTGACGCGATCTGCGTTCGAGCTTATGAGAAAGCCGAACCCGTGGTGATTTGGCCGGTCGGCTTGCAGCCACGTTAAACAAGTCGCTAAAGGGCCGCGCGATATGTGCGAACCGGCTTTGCGACTTTTGGCAATGCCGGTTTTTTTGTGCCTGACGGGTGCTGCCGGCCGAAAGTGAGTAGCATGGCCCTGGCGCGCGCCAAGAGGAATAAAAGAGACGAGGCGAACGACCCTTCGAGCCCGGTCGTGCGCTTTGGCGCGGACAAGCCGCTACGGCTCGAAGCTGGCGTCAATCTCTCGCCCTTCCAGATCGCCTACCAGACCTATGGCGAGCTGAACGCGGGACGGTCGAACGCCGTACTCATCTGCCACGCGCTGACCGGCGACCAGCACGTCGCCAATACCAACCCCGTCACCGGCAAGCCGGGCTGGTGGGAGGTGCTGATCGGCCCAGGCAAAATCATCGACACCAACCGCTTCTTCGTCATTTGCCCGAACGTGCTGGGGTCGTGTCTCGGCACCACCGGCCCAGCCTCGACCAATCCGGCCACAGGCAAGCCCTATGGCCTTGAGCTGCCGTTGATCACCGTGCGCGACATGGTGCGCGCCCAGGCCATGCTGGTCGACTATCTCGGCATCGACCAGCTCTTCTGCGTGATCGGCGGCTCGCTCGGCGGCATGCAGGTGCTGGAATGGGCGTCGACCTATCCGGACCGCGTGTTCTGCGCGCTGCCGATGGCGACCGGCACGCGCCATTCCGCCCAGAACATCGCCTTCTACGAGGCCGGGCGTCAGGCTGTGATGGCCGACCCGGACTGGCGCGGCGGCCGATATCTCGAGGCCGGCGTGCGTCCCGAAAAGGGCCTCGCGGTAGCGCGCATGATCGCGCACATCACCTATCTCTCCGAGACGGCGCTGCACCGCAAATTCGGCCGCAATCTGCAGGACCGCGCGGCGCTGACCTTCAGCTTCGACGCAGATTTCCAGATCGAGAGTTATCTGCGCCACCAGGGCATGACCTTCGTCGACCGCTTCGACGCCAATTCCTATCTCTACCTCAGCCGCGCCATGGATTATTTCGACATGGCGGCCGACCATGGCGGCAGCCTGGCCGACGCCTTCAAGGATGCGAAGACGCGGTTTTGCGTCGTCTCCTTCACCAGCGACTGGCATTTCCCGACCGTGGAGAGCCGCGCGCTGGTGCATGCGCTCAATGCCTCGCGCGCATCGGTTTCTTTCGTCGAGATCGACACCGACAAAGGCCACGACGCCTTCCTGCTCGACGAGCCGGAACTCTTCGGCGCCATCAGCGGCTTCATCGCATCCGCCGCGCGGGCGCGCGGACTGGAGGCGGCGAAATGAGCGTCAACGCCATACAGCGTATCGATCTCCAGGTGATCGCCGATCTGATCGCACCCGGGGCGCGCGTGCTCGATGTCGGCTGCGGCGATGGCGAATTGCTGGAACTTCTGGAGCGCTACAAGCAGGTCGAAGGCCGCGGCGTCGAGATCTCGCAAAGCGGCGTCAATGAATGCGTCGGACGCGGCCTGTCGGTGATCCAGGGCGACGCCGACACCGACCTTGTCTACTACCCCGACAAGGGTTTTGATTTCGCCCTGCTCTCGCAGACCTTGCAGGCAACCCACAATCCGCGCGCCGTGGTCGAAGACCTCCTGCGCATCGGCGACCGCGCGATCGTCTCGTTCCCGAATTTCGGCCATTGGCGCATGCGGCTTGCCTTGTTGTTCAGGGGCCGCATGCCCGTGACGACAAAGCTGCCCTACACCTGGTACGACACGCCGAATATCCACTTCTGCACCATCCGCGACTTCGTCCATCTCTGCGACGAGATCGGCGCCAAGGTGGAACGCGCCGTCGCCATCGACGGCAACGGCCAGAAGATCGGCTTTTCCATGCCCTGGTGGTTCTGGAACTTCTTCGGCGAACAGGCGGTGTTTTTGCTGAGAAGGTGATTTAGCCGCTGTTCTCCGCCGCAAGGCAATAGGGCGGCGAACAGTCACGCCGCCTTCGCCAATTTCCGCCTTTCCATCGCCCGCGTTGCCTTCACCCTCGCATCGAGATCGATCGGCTTCAGCTTCCTGCCCTCGCAATCCTTTGTCAGGTGCAGTTCGCGCGTGAAGAATTTCGTCGTCTTCAGCTGCCGACCGAGATTGACGATGGTCGCCTTGGCGAGCCGCTCTTCAAACATGGCAATCACCTTCTGCCGCGCCTGAGCATCCAGCGTGTCCAGCGCCTCGTCGATGATGATCCAGTCTGGCTTGTGCAGCGCCAGACGGGCGAAGGCCAGCAGCCGCTGTTCTTCCTCGCTGAGTTCGCGATCCCATCGCGCGTCCCGGTCCAGCGAGCGGGCCAGCCGGCCAAGGCCAACCGTCTCCAAAGCTTCCTTCATCGCTTGTTCGGAATGGGCCTCGTCATTCTCTGGCGAAGCCAATGCAGACCGAAGCGTGCCCGGCATGAAATATGGCGTGTGGGGAATGAAGGTGATCACCTCGCCCTTGGGCAATCCGATCCGGCCCTTGCCCCACGGCCACAGGCCCGCCAGTGCACGAAACAGCAGCGTCTTTCCCGCCGCCGGATCGCCGGTGATGAGCACACGCTCGCCTCGTTTGATCTCGGCTTTCGGCTCGTCCAATCGCGTGCAGCCGGCGGGCGATATGACATCGAGATTTTCCAACGTCAGCGTTTTGCGCGCGTTTTCCTCGATCTCGAGCTGGTCCTCCTCGCCATGCAGCTTTTCGGCCTCGAGCAGCGCCAGCCGGAAGGCCGCGACGCGCAGCAGCGTCGCCCGCCAGTCGGCGATGGCGCCGATATTGTTGATGAACCAGCGCAGCGACGAATGCACCTGATTGAACGCCCCGACCGCCATCATCAGCCCGCCGAAGGTCATGTCGCCGGAGAAATAGATCGGCGCGGCGACCAGGATCGGCGCAATCAGCGTGATCCAGCCATAGCCGTCAGTCACCCATTCGAGCCGGATCTGGATTTTGTAGATGCGCCGGATCGCGGCAACCAATTCAGCGAGATCGCTATGCAGCCGCCGCTTCTCTGCGCCTTCACCACCAGCAAGCGTGATCGCATCGACATGTTCGTTGATGCGCACCATGGAGAAGCGCAGGTCCGCCTCCTGCGCATAGCGGTCACTGTTCAGCTCGATCAGCGGCCGCGCGACCAGCCAACTGACCAGCGAGGCCGAGCCTGCATAGATGAAGGCCGCCCACACCATATAGCCCGGGATGGTGATCGACCGACCGTCCCACTGGAATGAGAAACCTTCAGAGAGGGACCAGAGCACGCCGACAAAGGAGACAAGCAGGATCGACGATTGGACGAAACCGAAGGAGAGACCCGTGGTCAGGTCGGCGAGGTGCCCGGCGTCCTGCTGCAGGCGTTGGTCGGGATTGACGCCGATAGCGCCGGCACTGGTCAGCCGGAAGGCGCGCCGCGGCCGCATCCATTCGTCGATCAGGTCGAGCGTCAGCGCTTCGCGCAGCCGCAGCCGCACCATCTGGTTCAGCCATGTCTGGCCGACGCCAAGCGCCAGAAGAACAAAGGCGATGCCGACGAAAAGCTCGAGCTGATGGAAGAAGGCCGAAAGGTCTTTCCGCTCGATGGCGTCGTAGAATGGCCGGTTCCAGCGGTTGAGCACGATCTGCATCAGCGAGGTCGCGACGATCACCGCGAGGGCTATGGCGGCCATCCAGAGGATCTGTTTGCGCAGCGCCGAACCGTTGAACCCCGCCAGCATGGTGCCGATCTGGCTGCGCAGCGGGATCGGCAGCGGCGGCTCGGGCGCTGCGGCCGTTGGCGCGTCTTGTTTGATGTCGGCCATATCGGGACTCCTGCGCTGCCTCGCAACCGAACGATGGCGTGGGCAACCCCGGAAGGTCAACGCCTGGCGGTTGCGCCAATGCCTGTTGCGCCACCTTGCGTTGCTTGCGCAGCCAGTTCGCCGACAGCTACCAGCCACGAAGATAAGGTGACGGGCCCCGAAATCAAACGTTGCGGCTCGAATCGGACGATTCGAGCCGAGAATGCGGCAACAGGCGGAGAATCAGATGACAATGAAGATATTCGTCGGGGCGGCCCTTCTGCTCGCGGCTCTGGCAAGCAGTGGCTGCACGACATCGCAGACTAAATACGAGACAGGTCAGATGGCGTTGAAAACCGACCCTGAAATTCGCCGAAAAATCGAGGCGGACTGCATCAAGGACATCGACAAGAAGCCTGCGGTGGAAAGGGCTAACATAGCCGCCATGATCGACGTCCCGGTGTCGCGCGTATCTTCGGCATTCTGCGGCCGATATGATCAGGGCAGTCGCCAACAACCGGATTTCCTACGCCGACATCCAAAACGCCAAACGAAGCGGCGACTACGTAAAATTCATCCGCGTGCTGCGCGGGCGTTGAGCTAAGGCACGAACACGCGAACCGATTTTGGCCTGATGCGAAACCGCGCCGGCGTGTAGGTGGTCAGTTCGCCGTCGGTGTTGACCGGCCGGGGACGGCTGGTGCGGATGGTCACTTCCGTCGTCTTGAAGGCGCGCACGTCGTCCCACTGGCCCTGCGTGCCGTTGCGCAGGCTGGGCAACAGCCGCAGCAGCCGCCACCAATGGTCGACCTCCAGCGAATAGAGGTCGAGCCAGCCGTCGTCGGCGGTGGCGTTTTCTTCCACCGTCATGCCGCCGCCATAGTGGCGTCCATTGCCGACCGACACCTGCATAGTGCGGATTTTCTCTGTCGTGCCGTCATGGTCGACAAAGGCGGTGAACAGCCGCGAGCGCATCAGGATGCGCGCCGCGACAATGGCATAGCCCAGCGTGCCCCAGCGCTTCTTGGCGTGTTCGGTCAATTCCCCCGCCAGTTCGGCTGAAAAGCCGATGCTGGCAACATTGAAGAACAGATGCCCGTTCACCTCGCCGACATCGATCAGCCCTTGCTTGCCGGCGACGATCAGTTCGGCCGCCTTCACCGGATCCTGCGGAAGCCCAAGCGTGCGGGCAAAATCATTGGCCGTACCAAGCGGTAAAACGCCGAGCGGCAGGCCGGTGTAGACCAGCCCGGCGGCAGCCGCATTCAGCGTCCCGTCTCCGCCGCCCACAATCGCGAAGTCGACACAATCGGCGCAGCGCGAAATCAACTCCGAGGCATTCTCGCCGTCGCTGGGCGAAGCTACCTCCAGTTCGAGCCCGGCCTTCTCAAAGACGGTTCTGGCGGCATCGATCGGCGCCGAACCCCGACGCGCTTTGGGATTGACGATCAGCAACGCGCGCTTGCCAGCCATCGCGCTGGGCTGCGCCGTCGTTGCATCGAAATTGAAGGAAGGTCTGGTGTTCATGAACTCTCGAAAAGGTCAACGCGCCCGGCGTCTTTGTACGGCCTATCTGGGGCGCATGCGCGACGCTTTCCAGTCGGGAGAGATGAAATAGCGGTAATGCGCGACACTTCGACAGTGCGTATCAGCGATCCAGTTCGGGAAAATACGGATCGCTGTAATAGCGCCGCTGCCGCTCGCCAACGGTGCATTTCGTCAGCGCATCGACCTGAATTGGTACGACCTCAGCATCCGGCTCCGCGCCACTCACCTCCAGGATCAGTTTGCGGCGGATGGCCGTGGAGAACTCAGACGGGTCGCGGATCGGCAGCATGAAGGAGCCCGGACCGCCGATCACGCAATCGGCGTAATAGTTGTCCAGCCGCGCCAGCGTGCCGGACGGCCGCACCAGGATCGGCAGGCCGTTGATCACGATGCCTTTGGCCAGCGCCGCATTGCGCGCGCCGAGCACCGGCAGGCCGATATTGTTCGGTCCATCGCCGGAAACGTCGATGACACGCCGATACCCTTCGACCGCATTCTTGTCGAACAAATCGGCGCCGAAATAGATGGCGCCCGAAATCGACGTGCCGCGAAAGCCCTGGAACGGCCGGCCCTTCCAGTTCGTCGGCGAAGGCGTTTGCGCTCTCGAGCCCGTCAATGATTGTCCAGTTGACCTGCGACTCCAGGCGCGGCGCGGCAGCCCATTCGAAATAGGTGATCGCGATGCGGCCATTCATGCCGGCCTGCACGGCGCGGACAAAATCAGGGTGCCGCAGCGCCGCGACATAACCAGCCCGTTGCAGCTCGAACTCTTCGATGTCCATCGAACGCGACACGTCGACCGCGAGCACAAGCTCGACATCGACCGCCTCGCCGCCCACCGGCACGACGCTTCCGCAGCCAAGGCAAAGCAGAAAGCCGAGCAGCGCTTCCATGACATCCTCCTCGCGCCAAGGTCACGGCAAATCACGGCGAAAGGAAAGCGCTCAGTTCGAAGGCTTGATCACGCTTCGGTGAGGTTTGAAAAACATCAAAACCTCGCACGATCGTAATTTGGGAGTGAAACCCTGCGTTACGGATCGATCTGCCGAAGATATCCCCGCAGCTGCTCGGTTCTGCCAGCGACGACATCGGCCACGCAGTTCGGAAAACTCAGCACCTGCCCCTCGCGCCCGAACGCGACAGGGTCGGAATAGAACTGGCAGGCCTTTTCGCGAAACTGCATCCAGGCGTCCTGCTCGGCCTTCAGCGCAACCGTCGTATCGCCTTCAGTCAGTTCCATCAGCCGCAACCAGGCCTCGTCCATCTTGACCTCCTCGCGCTTGATGAACTCGCCGCCGCATCGCGCCCATTCGTCGTTCTTGCCGGTGGCGTCGAGGCAGGCCGTGTATTGCTCGTCCGCGGCGGCACGGCGCCGCGAACCAGAGCAGCAGAGCGGGCAGAACCATCCAGCTTGGCCGCATCATTTCACCTCGTTCCTGTTGGCGCGCACGGCCCCTTGCGGGCTGAGCACGGGCACGAAGACACGGCGCGATGCCCGTTGCGCCACGGGCGACGCCTGGTAGAGCCGCTTTTGCGCCTCGACCACGATCACGCCCGAAAAAATCGGCCAGAAGCGCCGCCCAGTGCGCTCAAAAAGATTGTGGAACTTCAGTATCCACCGCCGTTTCGACGGCGGGAAATAGAGCCCGTCCGACCAGCGCGCCGGCGTGAAATTCGCTTCCCGCAGCAGGGAATCGAGCTGGCCGCGCGAAAACGGCCGGCCGGTGCCGAACGGCGTATGCTCGAAGCGCGCCCACACGCCGCGGCGGTTGGGCACGACGATGACAAGACGGCCGGCCGGGGACAAGACACGCCAGATTTCGTTCAGCGTCTCGCGCGGGTTTTCGGTGTGCTCCAGCGCATGCACCAGCAACAGCCTATCGACCGACGCGTCGACCAGCGGCAATTCCTCGTCGAACACCAGCACGGTGCGCGAAGGCCCCTCCGTCGGCCAGCGCACCGCGCCTTGCGTTGCCGGCATGAAGGCAAGCACGCGCTCGGCGTCCCGCCCGAAACGGTCGAGCCACGGCAAGGCATAGCCCAAGCCCACCAGCCTCTCGTTCGGCAGATTGGCCCAAAGCCCGGCTAGCGCCATAGTGATGGAATGTTCCGCCAGCTTGCCGAGCAAGCTTGCGTAAAAGGCGCGCAGATCGACGATATCGGTGTTCATCGGCGCTGACGGTAGCCGTCCGCGCGCACGAGTTCAACAAAGCGCCGGATGACAGCGTGGAGACCCGCCCCTATGATCACCCGTCTAATGTAGAGGAACGTGCGCATGCCGATCGACGTCGACCAATTCATGTGCCGCAGCGACAATTTCGGCGCGCTGGTTCGTGACCGCGAAACCGGCACGACTGCTATTGTCGATGCACCGGAAGAAAAAGCCATCCTCGCCGCGATCGAACGCACCGGCTGGAAACCCTCGCTCATCCTGACCACCCATCATCATGGCGACCATGTCGAGGCGAACCTTGCCCTGAAACAGCGCTTCGGCCTGGACATCATCGCGCCGGCCGCGGAGGCATCGAAAATCCCTGGCGTCGATCGCACGGTCTCTGAAGGCGACACGATCCCGTTCGGCAAGGAGACGATCAAGGTCATCGAGACGCCGGGTCATACGGCTGGACACGTCAGCTATTATTTCCCGGCCTCGGGCGTGGCTTTTACCGCCGACACGCTGTTTGCACTGGGCTGCGGCCGGCTGTTCGAATGCCCGGCGCCGGTCATGCACCAATCGCTCAGCAAACTCGCCGCCCTGCCGCCGGAAACCATCGTCTATTGCGGGCACGAATACACATTGGCCAATGCGCGTTTTGCGCTGACGGTCGATCCTGACAATGCCGCGTTGGTCGCCCGCGCGCCAAGATCGAAAAACTGCGCGCCGAAAATCGCCCGACACTGCCGACGACCATCGGCGAGGAACTGGCGACCAATCCCTTCCTGCGCTGGGCCGACCCGTCGATCCGTCGTCATCTCGGCATGGAGAATGCCACCGACGCCGAGGTGTTCGCCGAGATTCGCAAGCGCAAGGATAATTTTTGAAGGGCAGTAGGGCAGTAGGGCAGTAGGGCAGTAGGGCAGTAGGCATAGGAAAGACAATTCGAAGCGTCTTCGACGACAAGGCTGGGCGCAGACGCAAAATTCCAGGGACCTGGATGTGCCCTACTGCCCTACTGCCCTACTTTCACCCAATCACCCCGCGTTCGCGACGCCCCAGGACTTCAACGTCTCGTCGAACACCTTCTCGCCCGGGATGCCCTTTTCCATCGTGATCAGCGCCCGACGGCCGGACTTGTAGACCATCGGAATGTCGATCCAGCTCTGGCGCAGCAACAGGTTCATGTTGGCGTCGATCTCGGCCTTGTTGTCGTTGAGCGCGATCAGGAAGAAGCCGTCGGCGATCTTGGCCGGAATGCCGATCAGCGGATTGCCCGCGTCCTGTTCGGAACTCTTCATCGCCATGCGCAGCACGTTGTCGACGCCGCCGCCCTCAAATCCGTCGGGCGTCAGGAAGATCATCTCGACGATATGGCTGGCCGGCAGCGACGGATCGGCATTGCGGCGGATCGTCATGCGCAACTGCACATCCTTGCCGGGAATAGTCGTCTCGGCGCGGATGGCGGCCTCCGGCGGGCGGTCGCCGCCAGGGGATTCCTGCACGACGCTCCAGACCGTGCGTGCCAGCTTCCATGGAGCCCTGCGCGCCGACCGTCTTTTCTTCGTAGAAGATCGCCTTCTGTCCAACGGCCAGCGAGGGTTCTGTCCCTGTTTGTGAAGCGGCGGCTGTCGCTGTCGGCGCGGCTGCTGCCGGAGCCGCCGGCGTTTCCGCCGGCACTGGCGTTGCCGGCGTTGCAGCCGGGTCTTCGGCGGCTGCGGTCGCGTCGGTCGGAGCGGTCGAAGGTAAAGGCGCGTCAGGCTGCTCGGCGGCAGCGGTATCAGTCGGCGGTGTGGCGTCTGGTGGTTCGGCCGCAGCGGTATCAGCAGCCGGCGGCGTGGCGGCTGGCGATTCCGGTGTTGCGGGTTCGGCAGGAGGCTCGGTCGGCGCTGCCGCGATTGACGGCGCCTCAGGTGCCGCAGCGTCCGGTTGTTCGGCTGGCGGCGTAGCCGCCACCGGTGGTGTCTCGCCGGCGGCCGGATCCACCGACATGGCGGGAGCTGTCTCGGCGGCAGGCGGCTGCGTAACGCCAGCGACCGAAGTGCCTTCGCCCAAGGACGGCGCGCCGGACGCGGGGCCTGGATCGGCCTCCGAGCCATCGTCGTTGAGGCGCTGCGTCAATTTGGGGGCGGGTTCGTTGGAAGCGGCTGCTGGCGTTGCCGGCTCGGCTGCCGGTTGGGGCTGTTCGGCCGGTGCTGCCGCAACATCGTCGGCCGGCGGAGCCGGCTCCGTTTGAAGCGGCGTGGTCGGCGCGTCCGCCGGAGGTGTCAGACCGACAAGCCGCGAGAAATCGTCCTTGTTCAGCCAGACGCCGTAGCCGCCGCCTGCCAAGGCGGCCAGCACCAGCACGGCTGCGATCGCCTTGCCGTATCCGCGCCGGCGCGGCGCTTCTTCCGGCTCCTCCCGGTCTTGCTCAGAGACGCCCTGGAAATCGTCATCATCGTCGCTCGCCTGTGCTGGCGGAGCGAAGCCGTTGTTGCGCGGCTCGGCGTGAAGTGGTCGCGTATCGGCCGGCTCCGCCATTGTGGACGGTCGTGGCTGAGCGATCGGGCGTGCTGCCGGCGACGCTGAAGCTTGACCCCACTCCGGCGTGGCTACCGGACGCGGTGGCGGTGCAGGCGTGACAGGTCGCGGCGGCGGAATTGTCGCCCGGTCCTTGAGACCATTGAGCGAAGCGAACACGTCTTCGAGCTCGTCCAGCGGGTCTGCCTTCTTAGCCGGCGGAGCGAAATCGCGCTCGATGACGGCAATGGCGTCTTCCAGCGCCTTGATCTGACGGTCGGCAACGGATGGCGGCGGTGGCGGCGTGATCGCATCCAGCCTTGCGAGCACGGTCGATCGCGCACGCTCGTAGACGCGCTGGCGCATCTCCGGAGTGGGGTCGCCAAGCCCGTCCAGCGTTTTCCTCAGGACCGCAACAAAATCTGCCATTCTTCTTGACCTGATCACCCTAGAGCCGGCGTCGCCACACGGCGCGCCAGGCGGGCCTCGAAAAACCTAGTCTTGAAACGGGTCTGTCACAAGTATTGTGTCGTCCCGTTCCGGACTGGTTGACAGCAACGCCACCGGCGCACCTATCAATTCTTCGATGTGCCTCACATACTTTACCGCCTGAGCCGGCAATTCGGCCCAACTTCTCGCCCCGGCCGTTGTCTGCGACCACCCTTCGAGAGTTTCGTAAATCGGCATAACCGCAGCTTGTGCCCGCATTGAGGCAGGAAGATAGTCGATTCGCTGGCCGTCAAGCTCGTAGCCGACACAAATCTTGATTTCCTTCAGGCCGTCAAGGACATCCAGCTTGGTCAGTGCGATGCCGGTTATGCCGGATGTCTTGACGGTCTGGCGCACCAGCACCGCGTCGAACCAGCCGCAGCGGCGCGGACGGCCGGTATTGACGCCAACCTCGCGGCCGACCGTCGCCAGATGCCGGCCGACCTCATCGTCGAGCTCGCAGGGGAACGGCCCCTCGCCGACCCGGGTCGTATAGGCTTTGGTGATCCCGAGCACATAACCGATCGCCGTGGGGCCGAGGCCGGAACCGGCGGCCGCCTGGCCCGCCACCGTGTTTGACGAGGTCACGAAGGGATAGGTGCCATGGTCGTTGTCGAGCAGCGCACCTTGGGCGCCCTCGAACAGGATACGCGCGCCGGCCCTGCGCTTCTCGTCGAGCACGCGCCAGACCTGGTCCATGAACGGCAATATCTCACCGGCGACCGAAGTCAGCTCGTCGTGAATGGTCTGCGGCTCGATCTCCTCCAGCCCCATGCCGCGCCGCAAGGCGTTGTGGTGGGCAAGCAGGCGCTCGATCTTCACCATCAGCGTTTCCGGCTCGGCCAGATCCACCAGCCGGATCGACGCGGCGGCCGACCTTGTCCTCATAGGCCGGGCCGATGCCGCGCCGGGTGGTGCCGATCTTCAGGCCGGAATTGGCGTCTTCGCGCAGCCCATCCAGCTCGCGGTGAATGGACAGGATCAGCGGCGCATTGTCGGCGATGCGCAGGATTTCCGGCGTGATGGTGACGCCCTGCGCCGCGCAGCTTTGCCATTTCCTGGACAAAGTGATGCGGGTCCACGACGACGCCGTTGCCGATGACCGACAGCTTGCCCTGCACCAGGCCGGATGGCAGCAGGGCCAGCTTGTAGCTGACGCCGTCGATGACCAGCGTGTGGCCGGCATTGTGGCCGCCATGAAAGCGCACGACGACATCGGCGCGATCGGCCAGCCAGTCGACGATCTTACCCTTGCCTTCGTCGCCCCACTGCGAGCCGACCACCACGACATTCGCCATTTCCAATTCCTTTTGAAGCACTTGGCGGGCTCGCCAGCGCCGAAAAACAGGCCTCTATAACGTCACCATCAGCGGAACGCGACAGTTCTTTTTGTCGCTTTCGCATCGGCTTGGCCCAGCAGTTGAAGGCGCCACAACGTTTACTTGTAGGGGTGCCTGCAATAGCTGCAAGGACAACCGGACAGGATGCACAAACGGCGCATGCAAAGACAAGCATACATTCTGCTGCTGCTGACGACGATCTTCTGGGGTGGCAACGCCATCGCCGGCAAGCTTGCCGTCGGCCACATCTCGCCGATGGTGCTGACGTCGATGCGCTGGGCGTTCGCGCTCGCCTTCATGCTGGCCATCGGCTGGCGGCGGTTCCGCGCCGACTGGCCCTTGATCCGACAGCATTGGCTGCTCCTGTCGGCGCTCGGCGCATTTGGCTTCACCGTGTTCAACATAGCGCTCTACAGCGCCCTCACCTTCACGACGGCCATCAATGTCAGCGTCGAGCAGGCCGGCATGCCGATGTTGATTTTCCTGTTGAATTTCCTGTTCTTCCGCCTGAAGGCAAGTTGGGCGCAGATTGTCGGACTGGTCATGTCGATCGGCGGCATTCTGCTCACCGCCAGCCATGGCGAGCCGGCGCGGCTTCTGGCGCTTGATCTGAATTTCGGCGACGCCATCATGCTGTCGGCCTGCATCGTCTACAGCGCTTATACCGTCGCGCTGCGTTTCAAGCCGCCTATCCACTGGCAGAGCCTGATGATCGTGCTCACCGGCTCGGCCTTCGTCACCGCAATCCCCGTGACGATTGCCGAATTCCACTATGGCGCGGGCATCTGGCCTGACACCGAAGGCTGGCTGATCCTGCTCTATGTCGTGATCTTTCCGTCCATCATGGCGCAGATCTTCTACATCCGCGGCGTCGAACTGATCGGCGCCAACCGCGCCGGCCTGTTCATCAATCTTGTGCCGATCACCGGAACGTTGCTGTCGATCATGCTGCTCGGCGAGGCATTCCACCTTTACCACGCGATTGCGCTGGCGCTTGTCTTTGGCGGCATATGGCTGGCGGAGCGCGGCAGGCCGAAAGGCGCGGCGGCCAATCAGTCTCCGTAGTACAGGAGATTGTGCCTGCCCAAAGCTCCGTGCCAGAATGACGAGACAACAGGGAGGGCGCCATGGTCGATGCAGCAATTCGCACCAAACTCACATCTCAAGACGGTTTCATCGCGGCTCTCGACCAGAGCGGCGGATCTACGCCGGGCGCGCTAAGGCAGTATGGCATTCCCGAAACGGCCTATAGTGGCGATGACGAGATGTACCGGCTGGTGCATGAGATGCGGGTGCGCATCATCAGCGCCCCGGCCTTCACAGGCGCCAAAATCCTCGCCGCCATTCTCTTCGAGCGTACGATGGATGGTCAGGCCCATGGCAAGCCGGTCCCTGCCTTCCTGACCAACGATCGCGGCGTGTTGCCATTCCTGAAAATCGACAAGGGCCTCGAAGCCGAGGCGAGCGGCGTGCAGTTGATGAAGCCCATTCCCGGTCTGGACTCCCTGCTTCAGCGGGCTGTTCCGCTGGGCGTCGTTGGCACCAAGATGCGCTCAGTGGTGAACCTTGCCGACAAGGACGGCATCAGGGCCATCGTCGACCAGCAGTTCGAATTCGCCGACCGGATCGGCTCCTATGGTCTGGTGCCGATCGTCGAACCGGAAGTCTCGATCAAGAGCCCGCAGAAGGCGGAAGCGGAAGCGATCCTGCGCGACGAAATCCTGAGGCGGCTCGACACCGTGCCGGCCGAGCGGCCGGTCATGCTGAAGCTGACCATTCCGAGCGCGACCGATTTCTATGCGCCGCTGATCGGGCACGAACGCGTGTTGCGCGTCGTTGCCCTCTCAGGCGGCTATTCGCGCGACCAGGCCTGCAAGCTGCTGGCAACCAATCACGGCATGATCGCCAGCTTTTCGCGCGCCTTGGTCGAAGACCTGTCCGCCAACCTGGACGACAAGGCGTTCGACGCCGCTCTCGCCCGTTCGATCGACCAGATTTTCGAGGCGTCGACGGTTAAGGGTTGATCTCCATCGGGAAGCAGCTTTGAACTTCCGCCGTGGCTGGTGCCTGCATCATGACCAGGCCTTTGCACCATGCTATCATGATAGCACGGAGGAGATTCGATGGGCCAGATTCTTGTTCGCAAGATCGATGACGATTTAAAGCGCCGCTTCAGGAGCGCGCGGAACGCCACGGCGTCAGCATGGAAGAAGAGGCGCGCACGATCCTGCAGACGACACTGCTGATGGACGAGCAGCCGCGATATGGACTGGGCACCGAGATCGCCAATCTGTTCAGGGACATTCCGGACAATGACGAGCCGTTGCCTGAATTGCCTCGACGAACCATTCAGGCCGCTCAATTTCAGCGAATGATCATTCTCGACACTAATGTCGATCTCGGCGCTCATGCGACCGGCGCTGAACCCATTGCCGATTGCCTGGTTGGCCAAGATACGCCCGCAACGAAATTTGGACGACCGCGGTCAACAGTCATGGAGATTGTGCGGGTCTGCTTCTGTTACCTGAAGGCAGGCGCAGGTCCGATTTGATGGAGCTACTGGCCTTCGTATCTGAAAGAAGGTTTTTCTTGGACGCGGGTCTTGCCATTCGATCAGACGCGCAGCCGAACAGCTCCGCAGTCGATCTAATCCACGCACATCGGCACGGGCAGAAGACAGGACACTCGACGACACACAGATCGCCGGCATTGCAATCGCTCACCGCGCTACACTGGCCACCCGCAACATCAAGGATTTCGCCGACCTCGACATTCCGCTGGTCGACCCCTGGGCGGCATAGCTGCTCAAGGCAGCACCCTACACCCGTTCACATCGAACCTCAGCGGCTTGGCCGATGCGATCGCCTTCTGCGCGCGCAGCTTGGCCAACACCGCATCGGGGATCTGCTCATCGAGATAGAGCAGCGCGATCGCATCGCCGCCGGAGTGGTCGCGGCCGAGCTGGAAGTTGGCGATGTTCACGCCAGCCTCGCCAAGCAGGGTGCCCAGCAGGCCGATGATGCCCGGCACGTCACGGTTGGTCGTGTAGAGCATGTGCTGGCCGACTTCGGCGTCGAGATTGATGCCCTTGATCTGGATGAAGCGCGGCTTGTGGTCGGAAAAGCAGGTGCCGGCGATCGAGCGCGTCTGCTTCTCGGTCTTCACCGTCAGCTTGATGTAGCCGTCGAACACGCCCGACTTGTCGCGCTTGATCTCGGAAACGATCACCCCGCGCTCCTTCACCATGATCGGCGCCGAGACCATGTTGACGTCCGCAACCTGCGGCCGGATCAGCCCGGCGAGCGTCGCGCTGATCAGCGCGCGCGTGTTCATCGCAGCCGTCGAGCCGTCGAACAGGATTTCGACCTCCTTGATCGGCTCCTCGGTCACCTGGCCGACAAAGGCGCCTAGCACTTCCGCCAGCTTGACGAACGGCTTCAGCTTCGGCGCTTCTTCTGCCGTGATCGACGGCATGTTGATGGCGTTGGTCACTGCGCCCTTGACCAGATAGTCGGCCATCTGCTCGGCCACCTGCAGCGCGACATTCTCCTGCGCCTCGGTGGTCGATGCGCCGAGATGCGGCGTCGCGACGACGTTCGCCATGCCGAAGAACGGGCTCTCCGTCGCCGGCTCGCTCTCGAACACGTCGAGCGCCGCGCCCGCCACCTTGCCGCTCTTCAGCGCGGCCATCAGATCCGCCTCGACGATCAGCCCGCCGCGCGCGCAATTGATGATGCGCACGCCGTCCTTCATCTTGGCGATGGCGTCGGCATTGATGATGTTGCGCGTCTTGTCGGTCAGCGGCGTGTGCAGCGTGATGAAATCGGCGCGCGCGAACAGCTCGTCCAGCTCGACCTTCTCCACGCCGAGCTCCGCCGCGCGGTCTTCCGACAGGAACGGGTCGAAGGCGACGACATGCATCTTCAGGCCGACGCCGCGCGTCGCCACGATCGAGCCGATATTGCCGCAGCCGATCACGCCCAGCGTCTTGCCGGTGATCTCGACGCCCATGAAGCGGTTCTTCTCCCACTTGCCGGCATGGGTGGAGGCGTTCGCCTCCGGCAGTTCGCGCGCCAGCGCAAACATCATCGCCACCGCATGCTCGGCCGTCGTGATCGAATTGCCGAACGGCGTGTTCATCACGATGATGCCCTTGCGGCTGGCGGCGGGGATATCGACATTGTCGACGCCGATGCCGGCGCGCCCGACGACCTTCAGATTGGTCGCGGCGTCGATCAGCTTTTCGGTGACTTTGGTCGCCGAGCGGATGGCGAGGCCGTCATACTGGCCGATCACTTCGAGCAGCTTGTCCTTGTCCTTGCCGAGGTCCGGCAGGTAGTCGACCTCGACGCCGCGATCCTTGAATATTTGCACGGCGGTGGGGGAGAGTTTGTCGGAAACGAGTACGCGGGGTTTCATGGGTTTGATCCTTTGCGATTGGCGCTCCCTCCCCCTTGAGGGGAGGGTGGTCGCGAAGCGACCGGGTGGGGTACTGGCGGCCGTGCTCGGCCAATCTTGTTCGATGAGGTTGGCGGAGTGGAGATGACCCCACCCGGCCGCTTGCGGGCCACCCTCCCCTCAAGGGGGAGGGACTGGCTAAGCCGCCGCCTTCAGCGCGGCCTTCTGGTTGGCAAAGGCCCAGTCGAGCCAGGGCATCAGCGCTTCGAGATCGGACGTCTCGACGGTCGCGCCGCACCAGATGCGCAGGCCCGGCGGCGCGTCGCGGTAGGCGCCGATGTCATAGGCGACGCCTTCCTTTTCCAGCACCGAGACCAGCCCCTTGGCGAACGCCGCCTGGCCGTCCTTGTCGAGCGCGGCAACCTCCGGATCGACGATCGACAGGCAGACCGACGTGTTCGACTGCGTCTCCGGCACGACCGCCAGATTGGCCAGCCAGCCGCTCGATTCGACGAACCGCTCCAGCACCGCCGCATTGGCGTCGGCGCGGGCGACCAGCGCGTCCAGCCCGCCGATCGACTTCGCCCAGTCAGCGCATCGATATAGTCCTCGACGCAGAGCATCGACGGCGTGTTGATCGTCTCGCCCTTGAAGATGCCTTCGATGAGCTTGCCGCCCGAGGTGAGGCGGAAGATCTTCGGCAGCGGCCAGGCCGGCTTGTAGCTTTCCAGCCGCTCAACCGCGCGCGGGCGACAGGATCAGCATGCCGTGCGCGCCTTCGCCGCCCAGCACCTTCTGCCAGGAGAAGGTCACGACATCGAGTTTCTGGAAATCGAGCCGCTGCGCAAACGCCGCCGAGGTAGCGTCGCAGATGGTCAGGCCCTTGCGATCGGCCGGAATGAAATCGCCGTTCGGCACGCGCACGCCGGAGGTCGTGCCGTTCCAGGTGAAGACCACGTCGCGGTCGAAATCGACTTTCGAAAGGTCCGGCAGCTCGCCATAGCCGGCCTCGATCACCCGCGCATCCGCGAGCTTGAGCTGCTTGACGACGTCGGTCACCCAGCCGGAGCCGAACGATTTCCCAGGCGACCATGTCGACGCCGCGCTCGCCGAGCAGCGACCACAGCGCCATCTCGACCGCGCCGGTATCGGACGCCGGCACGATGCCGATGCGATAATCGGCCGGCACCTGCAGCACCTCGCGGGTCAGCTCGATCGCCTGTTCGAGCTTGGTCTTGCCGATCTTGGCGCGGTGCGAACGGCCGAGCGCGGCATGCTGCAACGCCTCAAGCGACCAGCCGGGGCGCTTCGCGCAAGGACCTGAGGAGAAATTGGGGTTTGCCGGACGCAGTCCGGGCTTTGCGACGCTTGTCGTCATCGTGGCTATCCTTCCAGATAGAAAGCCCCTCGTTGGGGAGGGGTGGCCCACGGGCGGCGGATATGGGATCGCCGCTCTGGCGTCAAGAGGAAAGTTTCTGTCGCCTACAGAACACTCGTCGCAGGCCGCGTCGTGCCTGCCCACAAACGAAAAGCGGGCCGCCAGGCCCGCCTTCTCATCTGGATGTAAGCTCCGCTTACCAGAGGTCGTAGCGGAGGCCGACTTTGATCTGGTGCGCGTCGAGGCCTTCATTCTTGCTGAGCCCGGCCGTGCTGATCGTGTAGCTCGTGAAGTCCGGCGAGCTCATATACTGATAGCCGACGTCGATCGAGATGTTCTCGTTGAATTTGTAAGCGAAGCCGGCATTCAGCGTGTACAGAGGTTGTAGTTCGGACGTTGTTGAAGTCGACTGGCGTATAGACTCGCCCGGCTCGTCGCCGGTGGCCAGGCCATGGCACTGGAAGCTTCTTGTCGTCTGTTGGAAATCGACGATCTCCCCGACGAACTCATCGCTCTCGCAGAACGCGCTCCATCTGAACTTGGTGCGCGAGTAGAGCAGCCCGACGCCGGCGCCGATATAGGGCGTGAAGCCGGCATAGGTGCCGAGATCGATATAGCCATTCACCGTGCCGTTCCAGGCCGAATTGTTGATCGAGGTCGACACTTCGCAGCCTTGCCGCGCATCGCCGGAGACTGACGATCGCTCCGACCGGCATTCCCCTGCCGCGTCGAAGTTCACTGTCTCGACCGTCAACGTGCCGAGACAGCCATACTCCTGCGGAAAGTTCGGATCCGGGTTCAGGTAGCCGACTGCGCTCGTACTTGTCGCTGTCGAGCAATCCGATGTTCACATCGGCGCGGAAATAATCATTGAAGTGATAGCCGAAACCGATGCTGCCGGAGATATCGCTGTCCGAATCCGTCAAGTTCGCCGGATTGATGTCGAACGCGCTGAACGGCGGCACGCCGATGAATTCGTCCCTGAAGATCGAGGCATCGAAGTCGACCAGCGCGTCCTTGTAGTCGCGCTTGAAATCATAGGCGACATCGCCGCGCAGATACCAACCGGACCCGACTTCCACCGGCACATATTCCGGCGTTTCCTCGACAAAGATCGGCGGGTCATAGTCCGCCGCCATAGCCGCCGGTGTCGCAAGGCTCGCTGCTGCAAAGGCAAGGGCGGCAAGATTGCGCCTGATGATCATCACGGTTGTCTCCCCGAGTACGCGACGGGCATGCACCAGCCCACTGCTTCGAAGCGCATTGTTAACCATGATGGTTAAGTCAGGGTTAAGGATAACAGTCTGTTACTAAAAGAACTTAAGATTTTGCTTGAACCAAAAGCAAAACCGCCCGGCAAGCCGGGCGGTTTGGAAGTAGCCTTACTTCGGATGCTATTTGTAGACCGGTTCCACCGCCGGCTGCTCGTAGGCGACTTCTGCCGGCGCCTCGCAGTTCGAGCGACCGCCAAACTGGTAGCGCAGGCCGCCGCGCACTTCGTGCGTATCGAAGCCGCCGTCGAAGCCGGGGCCAGGATTGCCCGGCGCGATTTCGAACATGCGGCCACCCTCGATGCGCGAGTAACGATAGCCGGCGTCGAGTTTCAGCCTGTTGGTCAGGCAGTAGGATGCACCGGCCATCACCGCGTAGGCAAAGCGCCAGTTGGCCGAGCCTTCATGCTCCACCGGCGGCAGGCCGGGGATTTCGTTGCGCAGATTGTCCCAATCGACCCGCGCGCCACCGATACCGGCGCCGATGTAGGGCGTGATGCCGTGATAGGTGCCGAGGTCGACATAGGCGTTGGCCAGCAGCAGGAAGGTGTTGACCGAAGACGAGTCGGAGGACGTGCAGGCAAAGCCGCCGCAGACACCGGAGGTCGAGCCCCTGAAATCCGAGTCGAACCAGTAGTCGCCCGTCAGGTCGACGCGGAAATGGTCGTCGATCTGGTAGCCGACACCGGCGCCGAGCGACATGGCGCCCTTGAGATCGGTCGTATCGAAAGTGCCGACGCCGCCTTCGCCGTTCGGCCCGTAGGTGATGTAGTCGGCGCCGTCGAGGTCCGACCAGTGATAGTCGACATCGCCGCGGATATACCAGCCGCCGACATCGGGCTCCTCATAGGCGATGGGCGCTACCGGCGCCGGTTCGACGATCGGCTCCTGGATATCGGCCGCGAAAACCGGCATCGCCACCCCTGCCGCCAGGGCAGCAACCGCTGCGCGCATTGCGAATTTCACCATAATCTTCACCCTTGCACCAAACCGGAGCGGTCCACACCCGCCGCATTGAACTCCGACATGGATAATGAAGGGGAAAGGTTAAATTGCACTTAACCCTATGTCTTAACCACGTTCCCTTGGAGATTTTTCACCATGCTGGGTTGCAAGGTGTGCGCTGCCGACAGCGAAAACGGCGGCGGAGCGGAAGGCGGCCGCGGCGCCACGCCCGCCTTAAAGGGGAGGAGTGGTAGAGAGCGACCGGATCGAGTGGTAGCGATGGAGCGCGACGTGATCGAGATCAGGATGTGTCTGCGTAGCGGGGCCGCAGCGCGGCGATCGCACGCAGAAGCTGGTTGGCATTCGCACTGCCGGGCAGCCGGCCGCGGACGGGTTGTTCGGAGGGCTCTCTGATCGCCAGAAGCTGGGCCTGATGGGCCAGTGCAAAAAGGGCGGCGGCGAGCATGCGGAACGTTTCGGCAAGGCGAATTGCCTCGTAGTGGCCGTCACTGGCCTGGAATTCCGAGTATGCGATGGGGACGAGCGGGTCGGTTTCGGCGACAAATGCGCTCGCAAAGGCTTCCGCCCGGTGCAGCACCCACAGCACCAGCCAGCGAACCGGGCGGGAGCGGTTTGCGAGCACGGTCGGCCACGACCGCCAGAGCGAGCAGGATGGCGGCGATCCGCCTGAGCATTTCGTGATAGTCCCGCACCGTTATCTCCGCCTCCTTTCGTCAAGCGCGCGAGTATCTGTGAGGCAGGCTAGAGGGGGTGTGGACGAAAAGACAGAAAAACAATGCTGACAAGAGCTGATAAAGCGCCGGCCAACGTCGCACTATGGACGTCATTTCGGGGCCGCGAAGCGGAACCCTGAACCCGGGTCGCCGACATTGTGCCGGAGATATGTCGAGCGATGCCATCAGCTATGGCGCTCTAAATTCCGGGTTCGCTTCGCGCCCCGGAATGACGGCTCGAATGGGTGCATACTCGCCGCTTACGCGGCGTTGCGGGCCTCGGAGATCACGCCGACAATGTCGTCGACGACGGTCTCGACCAGCTTCGGATCGTCGCCTTCCGCCATGACGCGGATCAGCGGTTCGGTGCCGGAGGGGCGAATGACGAGGCGGCCGGCGGCGCCGAGCCGCGACTTGCCCTCCTCGATCGCCGCCTTGACCGGCGCCAACTCCAGCGGCTTGCCGCCGGAGAAACGGACATTCTTCAGAACCTGCGGCACGGGCTCGAACTTGCGGCAGAGTTCGCTGACCGGCTTGTCGTAGCGCTTGACGCAGGCCATCACCTGCAGCGCCGAGACCAGGCCATCGCCGGTGGTCGCGAAGTCGGACAACACGATGTGGCCGGACTGTTCGCCGCCGACATTCATGCCGTTGGCGCGCATATGCTCGACCACATAGCGGTCGCCCACCTGGGTGCGGTGCAATTGCAGGCCCTTGCTGTCGAGGAAGCGCTCGAGGCCGAGATTCGACATGATCGTCGCCACAACGCCGCCGCCGACCAGACGGCCGCTTTCTTGCCAGCTCTCGGCGATCAGCGCCATGATCTGGTCGCCATCGACGATCTCGCCCTTTTCGTCGACGATCACCACGCGGTCGGCGTCGCCGTCGAGCGCGATGCCGATGTCGGCGCGCACCTCATGCACCTTCTTCTGCAGGCCGGCCGGATGCGTCGAGCCGCACTCCTTGTTGATGTTGAAGCCGTTGGGCTCGACATTGATCGCGATGACCTCCGCGCCAAGCTCCCAGAGCGCGGCGGGCGCGACCTTGTAGGCGGCGCCATTGGCGCAATCGACGACGACGCGCAGGCCGGACAGCGACATCGCCTTGGGCAAGGTGCGCTTGGCGAACTCGATGTAGCGGTCATGCACGCTGTCGAGACGCTTGGCGCGGCCGAGCCCATCGGAATCGGCCATGGCGATATCGACCTCCTGATCGAGCATCGCCTCGATGCGGTGCTCGATCTCGTCCGACAGCTTGTAGCCGTCCGGGCCGAACAGCTTTATGCCGTTGTCATGGTAGGGGTTGTGCGAAGCTGAAATCATCACGCCGAGGTCGCAGCGCAGCGAACGCGTCAGCATGGCGACCGCCGGCGTCGGCAACGGCCCGAGCGGGAACACATCCATGCCGGCCGCGCAAAAGCCGGCCACCATGGCGTTTTCGATCATATAGCCGGACAGCCGCGTATCCTTGCCGACGACGACGCGATGGCGATGGTTGCCGCGCTGGAACGACATGCCGGCAGCCATGCCGACCTTCATCGCGATTTCCGCCGTCATCGGAAAACTGTTGGCCCGACCGCGAATGCCGTCGGTGCCGAAATAGCGCTTGGCCATGAAATATCCCGCGATTCCCTCAATTGCGGCGCTGTTTGCCACAGCAAAGGGGAGTTTAGCGATCACATTTGATGAGGCTATGTTACCAACTCTTTCGAATTGGTTCCAGATGCCGACTTACGGTTGCATCCCCGACAATCCAGTCCCGCAGCAGCGCAACCGCCTCCGGATCGGCCAGATGCCGGCCGAGTTCCGGCATCATCACGCCCGGCTCGGTGCTTTCGGCGCGATAGAGCAGGATCGAGCCATCGGGATCGCCAGGCTTGATGTCGAATTCGCGCCCGCCGGAGCCTTTTCCCGCCGCGACAGGTCGTTTGTGGATGCCGAGCGCGACCGGTTCGGCCTCGCCATAGGTCAGGAACAGCCCGGAATTGCTGGCCGGCCCTTCGCGCCGATGGCAATGCGCGCAGTTGACGTCGAGCCAGGCGCGGGCGCGGGCATCGAGGGGCGCGGCAGCGTCGCGCCAGTCAGGGACGCGCGGCGCCTCACCGGCTGCCGGCGCACCAGAAAGCATGCCGGCGGCGACCCAATGCGCGAGCTGGTTTTCCGACCCGGCGCCATAGTCCATCTCGCCGTTCAGATTGCGCGCCTTCGGCCCGAGCGGCACGAGTCTCGCCGTTGAAGGCGTGGCAGCCCTTGCACTGGTTCTTGTTCGGCACCGAATAGGTGAAGGCCAGCGGCGTGCCGGCCTCGTCGATCGTCTTGATGTCGACCTTCGCGCCGGCGATCTTCAGCGTCGCGTCGGTTTGTTCCTCGTTCCAGAGATAGGCCCAGGCCTGCCAGCCGGCCTCCTGCCGCAGCAGCACCCGCGTTTCGATCAGGCGCACATCCTTGTCCGGCTTGCGAAAATCGGCCGGGAAGGCAAAGGTCTTGATCAGCGCCGCTCCGACCGGAAAATCGAACGCTTCCGTCGCATCATACGTGGCCGCCTTGCCTGCCGGCAGATAGACGAACCGCCGTTTCAGCGCACCGTCGGAAAACAGCGGCGTGTTGAGCCGGAACGGCACGACGCCTTGGCTGGCTTCTGTGCCTTCAGATCGTCGAAGAAGCCGAATTCGGAGAGAAGTTTGGGTGGGGTCTTGGCAAGGATGGCGGTGTCGGATGGGGCGGCGTGGGCGAGGCAGCGAAAATCAGCGACGCAAGGAGTGCGATGGCAGCGCACAGCGCCTTGCTATCCTTTGCCGACCCCCCTCTGTCCTGCCGGACATCTCCCCCGCAAGGGGGGAGATTGGGCGGAGCTATGAGCCGACACTGCTGTGATCTCCCCCCTTGAGGGGGAGATGTCCGGCAGGACAGAGGGGGGATCGGTGCAGGCTAAACATCGACGCGGAGGCGTCGCAAGGCGAGCAACCTCACGCCCCGCCATCCTGCGGCAGCTTCACCGGCGCGGGCTCCGGCAGGCTGCCCTTGTAGCCGGCGATATCGGTGTCCGGCCACCAGCCCCAGGGCAGCAGCAACTGCGAGATCATCTTCAGATTGACGAAGCTCGTTCCCTCGGCCTCGTCGACATAGACGCCGTTTTCGGCCGACGCCCAGGAAAAATACTCCGGAATGGTCGTCACGCCGTCCCAGACGATATCCGGCACCGGCGTTCCCGAAACATCCGAGATCGTCTTGCCGACCTCGCCGTCGGGCGCGTTGCCGCCCTCGCCATAGGTGTTGCCATGCACATACACGCCGCGCGGCACGAACATGTAGTTGTCGTCCTCATAGTCGTTCGGATAGGCGGCGATCATCACATGCGCCGTGCGGTTCTTGTCGAACTTGTTGTCGAACACGTGGACGTTGCGGTTGGCCATCAGCATGATGCCGGTGCCGGTGGGCACGGTGGCGACGATGTTGCCCGTCGGCGCGAAGTTCGGCGTGTCGTTGTCGACGACCTCGTTGTCGAAGACGCGCATGTCGTGGCCGCCCTTCACCGGCAGGTTGGGCAGGTCGAACACCAGGATGCCGCCGGTATTGTGGGTGGCGACGTTGTCGTAGACGTCGGCGTTGAACGAGTTCTCGATCTCGATGCCGGCGACGTTGAACTCGGCGCGGCAGTTGCGGACGATGATGTTCTCGCGACTGGCCGACATAGATGCCGGCGTCCGACGCGCCCCGCACGGTGACGCCGTCGATCAGCACGTTCTTCGACTCGACCGGATAGACGCCATAGGCGCCGTTCTTGGCGTTCGGGCCGCCGGTCCATTCGACGCGCAGGTCCTTGTAGGTGATCTGGTCGGCGCCCTTGGACTTGATGCCGTCGCCCTTCGTGTCCTCGACGGTGAAGCCGGCGAGCATGACGCGCATCGGAGGTGACCAGCAGGCCCTCGCCCGCGCCGGTCTGGCCCTTGAACGACAGGATCGTCTGGTCCTGCCCGGCGCCCTTCACGGTGACGTTGTCGACGTCGAGCGACAGGCCGTCGGTGAACTCGAAGCGGCCGGCGCCGATGCTGACCACATCGCCCGGTTGCGCCATGATCAGCGCTTCGGTCAGCTTTTCCGCGGCGTCCGGTCCAGCCTGCACTGTGAGCTCGGCGGCAGTGGCGGCGGACAAGCCCGCCGAAACCATTGCCGCCACGAGTACTGTTCGCCGCATCGATATCCTCCTCAAATTTTCGCGAGCATGCGCTATATCGGCTGGCGCTGTCAATAAAAATGAAATAGTTTCACTTTTGATGTCGCCATCCCAACCCACTTCGCCGCTCGGCCGCGCAAAAGATCGTGCCGATCCAGCCGCGCGCCCATCGCACCCGCGCGGCACTTCTGGACGCGGTCGAGCGCACCGTGGCGACAGACGGCGCTGAGGCCGTCACCACCACCCGCATCGCAAAAGAGACCGGCCTCGCCGTCGGCACGATCTACCGCTACTTCACCGACCGCGATGAGATGCTGCTGGCCGCCTATGACGAGACTGTCATACGCATCGTGGCGGCCTGCGCGAGCAGCCTGGAGCAGGCCGAGCCCTCTGCTTCACCCCTCGAGGCCGCCGAAGACCTTCTGTCGCTTTATCTCAGCACCGCCGAGGCGATCCCCAGCCATGCCGGACTGCTGAAAGCCATGCGCGCCATCCGTCCGATCGAGGCGGACCAGACCGGCAACAACGAGACCACCATCGTCGGCGGCCTGCTGCTGCCTTTCTGGCAGCGCTACGCCGACGCCCCGCCCGACCCGGCGCGGTTGCATTTCCTCAGCGTTTGCTGGGCACGCTGGTCGACCTCTATCTGATGACGTCCGACCCGCTCGGCCGCCAACGGCTGCGTCCCGAAATCACCGCCCATATGCGGCTGGCGCTGGAACGTGCTCTGGCGGCGTAGCAGAGCGGACCTCTCGGCCTCTGGACCGAATGGGAGCGAATAATCCCCTTAGCGTTGGCCCGGCGACGCACAACCATTCGCGGACACGGCGCCACAAAAGCAACTTCCGGATGAATATCACGCTCCGGACAGATTCCTGTAGAACATAAAAAGAACATATGCTAAACAATTCACGTTCTGTTCTGCATGGGGAGTATCATGTTCTTGAAATCGATTTCGCCCGTCATCCTGTTGGCGCTTGTGGCCGCACCAGCGATGGCGCAAGACGCCACGACGTCCAACCCGTTGTCCTTCAAGGAATGCGGGGCAAAATACCAGGCCGCCAAGGCGGATGGCAGCTTGGGCGGCCGCAAATGGCTGGACTATCGCCGCGTCGAATGCGGCATCACGGCCGCCGCCTCCAAAAGGCCGCCTGTCCGCTCCGAGGCTTCGCGCTCAGAAGCCACGCGTCGCCTGACATTTCCGGCGGCACTGGCAAGCGAGTTCAGCGGTCAGAAGCCGTGGCAGGCGCGCATGCGCACATGCCTGAAAAGCTATCATGAAGCGAAGAAGGCCGGGGCGCTCTACGGCGTCAAATGGGTGGAGAAGGGCGGCGGCTATTACAGCCTGTGCTCGGCGAAGCTGCGTGGGGCAGCGAAGGTCTGACACTGGGTGGCTTCGCAGTCGGCCGTGACCGGCATATCGGCAAGCATGGTCTGAAGCATCGGGTATTGAGGGCTAATCAATGGCGGTGGCCTATGATACGCTTGGTTTTGCCAAGCACCTGACTGCGGCTGGAATGCCGGCGAAACAGGCCGATGCCTTGGCGGAAGCGATCCGTGAAAAAGTCATGCCAAAGCTTGCCACCAGGGCCGACATTCTCGAACTGAAAAATCTGATCGAGCGTCAGACGCTGCAACTTACCGTGCGGCTCGGAGGGTTGGTCGTTGTTGGCGTGGGCGTATTGGCTGCTGCCAGATTTTTTTCCTGAAGGCTGACTTGAGCCCTCCACCCAGTACTGTTCCCGCGGCTCAGTCGTCGCGCGACCCGAGCGGCCCGAAAAAGCCGACGATCCACTTGATCCTACCGTCGGCGTCGAAGATGGCGAGGTCGAGGCCTTCGGGCAGCGAACTTCCGTCAGGCAGCGTCACCTGCCAGGCAAAACGCGCGACGTCGTGATGAACTTGCAGTTCGCTGGTTCGCGCGATCCGCGCGCCGGGACGGTGCTGATGGATGCCGGCGATATGCTTGAGCAGCGCCTCAGCGCCCTCGGCATGAACCATCGGGTCCGTATAGGTCGCGCCTGGCGCCCATACGTCAGCCAGCAAGGCCGCGCGCTTGGCCGGATCAGGATCGGTCCAGGCCTCGCAGTAGCGGTCGATCGTTGCTTCAAGCGACATGACGTTGAACTCTTTCGGGTTCCGGAACGCTTCCGTTCAGTCCAATTTCGGTTTTGGCAAAGCGTCCCCGACGAACACGGCCCTACCGTCAGCCAGTGTCAGCAGCACCTTTGTCGCAGCGATTTCGGTCGGCGGAATTTTCGAGATATCGCGCGCCAGCACAACCACGTCGGCCCGTTTGCCTGCCGTCAGAGTGCCCGACTCTGTTTCATCGAAAGCGGCGTAGGCGCCGTTGACCGTGTAGGCGGCGATCATATCCATCACGTCGAGCTTGTGCTGCGGTGTAAGAATACGGCCGTTGGTGTCTTCGATGTCCTGCCGTGTAACACCGGTCTGGATCGCCTCCAGCGGATTTATCGACGAAACGCTCCAGTCGCTGGCGCGGCAGGGTCGCGCCAGCCTTTTTCAGCGCGGCGAACGGATACAGCCACTGTGACCGTTCGGGACCGATCTTCGGTTCGGTCAGATCGGTGATGTAGCTGTCCGGATAGGCCCAAAGCGCCTGAATGTTGGCGATCACGCCGAGCGTCTGGAACCGATTGATATCCGCCGGATCAATCAGTTCAAGATGGGTGATCTGGTGGCGGCTGTCGCGTATGCCATTTGCCGTTTGCGCCGCCTCGAAAGCGTCGAGCGTAACGCGAGTGGCGCGGTCGCCAATCGCATGAGCATGCAATTGCAAACCGGCCTTGTCGGCCGCCGTCGCGATGTCGTTGAGCTGTTGCGGCGTGAACAGCAGATCGCCGGGATTTGTCGCTGCCGACATAAGGCGCCAGCAACGCTGCCGTCCCGGTTTCGATCACGCCGTCGACAAAAAGTTTGACCGCGTTCACCTCGAAATGCGGGCCGTAATATTGCTGCTTCAGCTTGAGCACGTCGCCCACGCCGGCCGCACCGGCGTCCGCCTCGATCTTGACCGCGGCATTGACCTTCATCGTCATGTTGCCGGCCGCGTCGGCGCGCTGGTACCCTTTGAGCATCCACTCGCTCACCGACGGATCGATGAGTGCGGTAACCCCATAGCGATGGGCCTCGGCCTGCGCCTTCCCGAAGCCCGCGTCGACCTGGGCGTCGGGATAGTCGGGCATAAGGTCGACGACCTTCTCCATCGCGCTTTCGCGCAACAGCCCAGTCGGCTTTCCGGCAGCGTCCACCTCGACGCGCCCGCCCTCCGGCGCGTCGTCGGCGCCATCGATACCCGCAAGTTTCAACGCCACCGAATTGGCCCAGCCGGAGTGACCGTCGCTGGAACCGAAATAGGCCGGTCGAGCATCGGTCAGTTCATCGAGCATGGCGGCCGTCGGGCTTGGAAAGGCTGCAATATCCCATCCGCCGCCGCGCACCCAGGCTCCAGCAGCCAGATTGTCGAGCCGCCCGTCAAGCGCCTTCCGCAGGCTCTCCGGCATCGGTCACATCGGCAAGACTGATGTCCTCTGCCTCGGTGGCGCTCCAGATCAGATGATTGTGCGAATCCTGGAAACCCGGCAACACCAGCGCGTCGGCGGGTAGGTCGTAGACCTTCGCTTCCTTCAGGTGCGGCTCCATATCGGATGCGGAGCCGACCGCAGCGATGCGCCCATCGACGATTGCAACGGCATCGGCTTCAGGACTGGCGCTATCCATCGTCATCACCCGCGCGCCACGCAACACGATTGTCTCAGCAAACGCCGGACATGATGCGATCAGCGCGACCACACTGCAGGCAGTGATCACTTTCAGCTTCATCGTGGCCATGGATTTTCTCCCAGATGCGGGCGAAAGCGTACAAGGCAGCGCGCAAG
>CAVQCL010000036.1:0-98518 GCA_963710935.1 uncultured Alphaproteobacteria bacterium
TCCAGTTGAATCGCCGGGCGGACAAGTCACCTCACACGGTCTCGTCTTTCAACCCGATGATTAGCCGGACAGGACGATAGGGGCCTCTAGTATCCCGTAGGAAGGGCCGGGTCCCCGAGGCAGCCGCCACGTTAGCGATCACCTGGAGGCGCCGGTCCCTCTCACACTCACCGCCGTCGCGACAGGCGCTTCCCATGAGAGGAACTGCCGAGATTATGGAAGAGGGTCCAGAAGGGTGTGGATGAGAAGGGCGGAAGAAATTTGGATGGAAGGCCAGCGCATTGAATTGGTGAACGTCTTTATTCTTCACGAAATTGTGCGGCGACTTCTCGTCCACGTGCTTGTCGGCTCGTTCTGTAGCTCCCGTCTACGGCTCGCTGCGCTCGCGCCCTCCCCGCGTCGCACCGGCGAGGAATCCGGGCTGGAGGAGCGGGCGGCGTCCTCAAGGCTCGGAGTTGGGGAAAGAGAGGCGAATGACCTGCCGCAGCGTCTTGACGGCTGCCATCATTCCGGAACTGTTACGATGGGTGCCGGCAGTGTTGGCTAGCGCGATGTCTTCATGCTTTGCGTTAACCTCTCGTTAACCTAAAATTTCTTGCCGACTCATTCGAATCGGCGCTTACTGGCGGTTGTTGTGCTGCTATGTCTCAAAAAGCGCCAATTCGGTATCAGAAATTATGAATATTGCACCACGTCTGCCGACTTTCGAGTTCGACGACAAGATCCTCGAGCAAGGCACCGAAATTTCGCGCCGGCTCAATCAGCTGCGGCTGGAGAAATTTCCGCCGAACGCGAAGAAGACGTTGCGGCCCTTCTCGATGGCCGAGGTCGCGCACTATCTCGGCGTCTCCCAGAACAATCTGAAGCGGCTGCATCTGGAAGGCAAGAGGCCCCTCTCCCGACCAGGGCCAGTCCGGGCGGCGGAGCTATTCCGCCGAGCAGATGCTTGAGCTGCGACATTTTCTCGATCGCCACGGGCGGACCGAGGTCAAGAAATATGTGCCGCATCGCAAGCCGGGCGATCGGCTGCAGGTCATTGCCGTCGTCAATTTCAAGGGCGGCAGCGGCAAGACGACGACCGCCGCGCATCTCGCCCAGCATCTGGCGCTGACCGGCCATCGAGTGCTGGCGGTCGATCTCGACCCGCAGGCCTCGCTGTCGGCGCTGCACGGCTTCCAGCCGGAACTCGATCAGAACCTCTCGCTCTACGAGACGCTCCGCTACGACGACGAGCGCAGGCCGATTGCGGACATCATCCTGCCGACGAATTTCCCGGGCCTCGATATCATTCCCGCCAATCTCGAACTGCAGGAATATGAATACGACACGCCGCTGGCGATGCAGGACAGGGTCAACAGCGCCGGCCGGCAGTTCTTCACACGCATGGCGGCTGCGCTGGATGAGGTCGACGACCGCTACGACGTCGTCGTCGTCGATTGCCCGCCGCAGCTCGGCTATCTGACGTTGACGGCGCTGTCCGCGGCGACGTCTGTGCTGATTACCGTCCATCCGCAGATGCTCGACCTGATGTCGATGAGCCAGTTCCTGCTCATGCTGGGCGGCATCCTGAAGACCGTGAAGAGTGCCGGTGCGGAGATCAGACTGGACTGGTTCCGCTATCTGATCACCCGATATGAGCCGACGGACATTCCGCAGGCGCAGATGGTCGGCTTCATGCAGTCGATGCTGGCCGGCCAGATCCTGCAACAGCCCATGCTGAAGTCGACGGCGATCTCCGATGCCGGCCTGACCAAGCAGACGCTTTACGAGGTCGAGAAATCGGCCTTCACGCGCAGCACCTACGACCGCGCAATGGAGTCGCTGGATGCTGTGAATTCTGAAATTGCCGACCTGATCCATCGCGCATGGGGCAGGGCATGAAGGCGCGATTTACCGCAGTAAAATTGGCACTGTATTGGGTGCGCGAGGCGGCAGAACTGGCCGAGGGGATTGTGATGGCGCGGAAGGACATCTTTCAGCGAGTGATGAACCCGGTGCTGCCGGCCGAGTCGGTCGAAAGCGCCGTCGGCTTATGTCGCGCGCGGCGCGTCGCGCTCCATCATGCAATCCTTCGAGGAACTCTCGAAGAGCTCGATCGTCGAGCTCGATGCGGATCTGGTCGATCATTCCTTCGTTGCGGATCGCCTGGATGAGGACGACGAAGAGTTTCGCGAGCTGCGTGGAGGCCATCCGGATGCGAGGGCAGGACAGCCGATCCTGGTGCGCCCGCACCCGGACGCGCCGGGGCGCTATCAGGCGGTGTTCGGCCATCGCCGGCTGAAAGCCGCGCGCGAACTCGGACCGACGGGTCAAGGCCGTGGTCAAGGCGTTGCCGGACCGCGATCACGTCATCGCTCAGGGCCAGGAGAATGCGGCGCGCGCCAATCTGTCGTTCATCGAGCGGACGCTTTTTGCCAAGCCATTCTGGCGCAGGGCCATTCCGGGGAGACTGTGAGAGCGGCGCTTGGCATCGACGAGACGACGTTTTCGAAGATGCGGTCGGTGGCGGGTAATATTCCGGCCGACGTCATCCGGGCCATCGGACCCGCCAAGGCCACCGGCCGGGACCGCTGGTGGCAGCTTTCCAAGCTGATGGAGCAGGGCGGCGAGCGAAGCGGCGGCAAGCGACGTTGTTCAGACAGCCGCGTTTCAGCGACAGCGACAGCGATCGACGGTTTGCGCTCGTGTTCGATGCACTGACTGCGGCCGGCGAAACCGCGCAGGGCGCGAACGAGCGAAGTCCAAGGCTGGGGCGCGCCGGACAAGTCCGTCCGCGCCAAGATCACCGACGACGGCAAGTCGTTCACGCTTGGCGTTGAAGGCAAAGGACGCCTCGCGCTTCGGCGCATACATTTCGAGCAATCTGGATCGCCTCTACGAGGCCTTTCGGGAGGCTGAAAAAGGAAACTGAGGAGAGGTAACCGCAAAAGAAAAAGGCCCCCGAACGTCACCGCGCGGAAGCCCTTCTCGATCTGTAGCAATCGGAGAATCGCATCTCCGCGAATCACTGTCAAGAGTAGCGGCGCCGTTTCGGCGAGCAGGTTTCTTTTGCCTTTGAGAAGGTGAAGGAAAATGGAGAGGCATATCTCGACGACGCCCTTTGGGCGGCGAGCCGCTGTCGCTTGGCATGTTGGCTGGGCAACGGCATGGCGAAGGCGTGCGCGCAGGATGCGCGGGCGGACAAGTGGAAGCTGTTTCGCGCGGTCTGCGAGGCGAAGTCGATGCTGGGCGCGACGGATCGGGCGCTGGCGGTGCTCAGCGCGCTGCTGAGCTTCTTTCCCGAGACGGAGCTCTGCGGGCGAGGGCAGCCTGGTGGTGTTCCCGTCCAACCAGCAGCTCTCGCTGCGCGCCCACGGCATGGCGCCGGCGACGCTGCGCCGGCATCTGGCGGTGCTGGTCGAATGCGGCCTGGTCGTGCGCCGCGACAGCCCGAACGGCAAACGCTTTGCCCGGAAAGGGCAGGGCGGCGATATCGAGCAGGCCTTTGGCTTCGATCTGTCGCCGCTTGCTGGCGCGGGCTGAAGAGTTCGAGCAGATGGCCGAGCAGGTGAGGGCCGAGCGGCGGGCGCTGAAGCTGACGCGCGAGCGCATGACGCTCTATCGCCGGGACATCGCCAAGATGATCGCCTTCGGCCTGGAGGAGGCCATTGCGGCCGACTGGGAGGGCTTGCACCTGCGCTACCGGGCGATCGTCATGCGCATTCCACGCACGGCAACACGGCCTGAACTCGAGCCGGTCGAGGCGGAGCTGAAGGCGCTGGCCGCATCGATCCGCAAACTCCTGGAAACACATGTCAAATCAGAACAAGCAAGCGCCAATGAGTCTCAAACTGAGCGCCACAAACATAATTCAAAACCAGACTCCAATTTGAACTTTGAACCTCGCTCCGAAATAGAGCAGGGCAATTTCGCCCAGCCAAACACTGAACCAGTTCAGCCCGCAGAACCGCCACAAAAGCCCTCTGGCACAAAACCACCCACCGGATATCCGCTCGGCCTGGTGCTGCGCGCCTGTCCCGATATTGCAGACTATGCCCGCGATGGCATCTCCACCTGGGACGACCTCGTCCAGACCGCCAATCTGGTCCGTGCCGCCCTCGGCGTCAGTCCCGATGCCTGGAACCAGGCCTGCGAGGTCATGGGCGCCATCGATGCAGCCATCGTCATCGCCGCCATCCTGCAGCGATCCGACCAGATCGCCAGCGCCGGCGGCTATCTGCGCGCGCTGACCGACAAGGCAAGCATCGGCGAATTCTCGCTTGGACCCGTCCTCATGGCCCTGCTCAGGGCAAAAACACGAACAAACCAGCAAAGGGCGGGGTGAGCGCAATGGAAACAGGTGCCTGCCAATGCAAAGGCCGCCGGAACCGAGAGGTTGCGACCGACAAAAAATGTGGGGCTGTTGGTCGGGCGAACCCTCAACAGCCTTCGGTTTAGGCCGCTGTACAAAGTCGGTGGTTGCAAGAAAATGGTCGGTTGTAAACGTGTCTGAAGCCGTGATGGATGCTGTTGAACTGGCGGACCCTTGCTTTTCAGCCCCTGCACCGAACCAGTGCCAGGTCAGATCCGGCGGGCTGATGGGATATCAATGGGGAACGCGCTATCAGGACGGAACAAGTCCTTCAGAAGTCCACTTATGGTGCAATTTAGTGGACGATGGTTTGAATGAGCCATGAAAATCAGCCGGTTGGGGTCGGTGACTCCGAGCAGCGACGGTGTCGTGGCTAACCAGCCGGTTGCCTGGCGAGCGGCGCTCGCTCCAGGAAATTCTGGAGTGAAACAATGTCGCCTGCATGCGCCATGCCTTCCCAATAGGTCAGGGCGGAGGCTTGGGCGACTTCCAGTTTCGCTTCGTCGAAAAGGAGCCGCTCGATCTGCGTGCGCTCGATCGGAAACACGCACCCGCCATGGCCTGGCGCCAGACCGTCTATCGCATGGCGGGAGGCGAAGACGGGCCGCCCGTAGCTGAGGGACTCCACGGCCTTGATCTTCAGGCCGGTGCCATCGACCGGCGAGATGGTGGCCTTCGATGCCGCATAGACGGCTGCGATATCGTCGACGAAGCCGAGGATCTGGACATTGCGCCAGTTTTGCGCCGCAGCGCGGACTTGGGGATTGGTGCCGACAGTGCCTGCGATGGCGATCCTCAGGGAGGTCATCCAGTGCCCGTTCGCGGTCAAGAACCTCGATAGGCCCTCGACGTTGTGGAACATGTCCGAACCCACGAACAGCAGGTCGTGCTGGTAACCCTCGCGAGGCCTTTCGGCACGGCGCGGTGCGACCGATCCATATTGGGGGATGTAGAAAGTATAGGGTCCTGGCAACAGGGTGCGGAAAAAGCCTGCCTCGACCGGCGAGATCGCCACGACCCCGGCAGCGCAGTTGAGCACGCTGATTTCGCTCCTCATCCGCAGCAGCGATCTCTGCTTCAGGATCGAATGAAGCTTGGGGGTCTCTCCCCCAGCCTTCTTGGCGACGTTAATGAACTTGATGTCATGCGTCTCGACGACAACCGGACCGGGCGGCAGACCGTTGAGTTCCGTGAGGGCATTCGCGTAGTTCACGATCCAGACTGCGCCGGGAATTTCCGCCAGCAACGCCTCATAATTCGGGCTGGCGCCAGGCTGGCGCCAAGCGGTGACCTTGCTTGCCTTGCCTGGAAAGAACGACGTTACAGCGTTCTTGAGGGTGGTCAGGCGACTCAACGCTGCGGTTCGCCGGTCCAGCACCAGCCGCACGGTGGGGAACGCGCGCCGAAAGGCGTCTTGCGCCGCTGGGGTCCAGGGTTCGGTAGGATGATCCTCGAAGCTGAACAACGTCACCGAAAAACCTGAGTCCACCAGGTAGCGAAGAAGTGAGGCCATGCGCGCATGGGCGCCGTTGCGCATATGGATGAACGTTCCGTTGAAATAGGCGACGACCTGGGGCCGCGCGGAAACGCTGACGATGCGACTTTCGTCGGCAGACCCGATGCTGCTGTAGCGTTCGGGATTTATGTCAAGCATGGTGAGGCCAAGCGATTGTTCACTTTTACGTCAATGATAGATGCGCGCACGTGGTGACTAAAACTAGGCTTTCCGGTTATCGAACACCGACTTTTGGCGGCGGGCGATTTGACGCCGCGCAGACGAAAGGGCCATCGAAGCGCCCTGAAAGCACTGGTTCCCTCAAGCTCGGGCTTCGCGGGCTCTCGTAACGAGGGCGTCGGGCGAAAACAGGCGGGTTCCGCGGCTTGGGAGATCCAGATCGCTAAGGTGGATTTGTCTGTTTCGACGGGCTCGTACCCTGCTCGCGGAAATGACGGCAAGAGCGATGAAGAACACCATGCCCGGGTCTGCGGTGCCGCTGGCGAGAGATGAGGCCACGATGCTACCGATCGCGCATGCCTGCACGCTGGATACCACGGCATTCGTCTGCTCATCGACATATGGTCTCAGCCGTCCCATTCCGCGTAGGACCTCAGCCAGCAATGCTGCCATCATCAGGCTGCCAATTAGGCCAAGTTGTGAGACGACCGCGATCGGCCAACTCGATGCGCGGGAACTGCCAAACCCGATGCCAAGGCCACTCGTGTCGATGAAGGCTTGAAGACTCTTCATGTTCCAGTAGGCGCGCTCCTGTCCCGAAGACGAACTGGCTTTGTTGACAACCATGTCTTCGAGCAACTTCACGAAGGGGCTGAAAAAATCGGCGTTGTAGAGACTGATCGCCATGACGGCCAGTCCTGCCAGCGCGAGGAGGGCACCGATCAACAATTCGTCGCGCTGCAGATGCCCGGCAAGGAGCGAACGCACCAGGGAAAACGCGAGCGGAATGCTGATGATCGTCAGGCCGACATAGGCAGTCGACGAGGTGGACAGCAGCGTCAATCCCAGCAGCACAATCGAAAGCCAGAAGGCAAGCTTGGATCCGGACTTGCGCCAGTAGACATAGCAGAACGAAAGGCAGGCGAGTGATACGCCTCCAAATGCCGAGGCCTCAGAATAGGCCCCGGCTATGCGCCAGAACCCGCCTTCGTTGACCTCGGTAAGCATCGCATAGCTGGCCGATCGGATGGGCGCGAGGACATCACCCAAGCCGGCAAGCTTGCTCAAAAGGTCCGCCACACCCATCCCTGTGTGCAGACAGCACCACACGAGAAAAGCCTGGCGGACCTGGTCAATCCTGTTCTTGTGAATCAGCAGGACGCAGAGCGCGATCGTGGCCAGTCCGCCGAGAATGAAGTAGCCAGTCTGGGTTATGTTGCCCGAGACGGGCGCCAACGACGCTTCAACAACCGCGCCACGCCCCGATTTCGACTGGACGAAGGCGCTTGTTTGACCCTGGAAAAGGCGGGGAAAGAGCCAGGAACCGATCAGAGCATAGACCATCAGGCTCGAAAGGATCCACACCGGACGGATCTTGCCGAACACATCGCCGAGGTCCCGCCAGATCCGGCGCCTGAGCGCGACCGTTCCTACCAGCAGAGCCGCGAAGAATGTATATATGAGGGGTGAAGAGCCGCCGAGGGAGCTTAGAATCATCACTGCGGTGGAGCCGAATGCCAGCGACGCGACAAGCCCGACGATCAGGGTCGCCCGGCAAAGATATCCAACCAGGAGAATGCCTGCGCACACGATAAGGCCGGCTAGTGAAATCTGCATGGCTGGTTCCGGGCCGCATGGAGGCGAAAAATCTCGCGCCTCGACAAGCCGATCTGATCCTATCCTGAAAAGTGCCGTGACTTGATCGTATCGGCCAACCTGAGAGACATGGCTACAATGTTCAAAGTCGGGTTGGCGTGCGAGGCAGTTGGAAAGACTGAACTACCTGCAATATAGATGCCGCGGGCCTCATGCAGCTGGCAGTCGGCATCGACGACCCCACGCTGTGCGCTGTCCGACATCCTGGTCGTGCCGGTAGGGTGGGCGACATCGGTGAACGACCCGGACTCAGGACAGCCATCTTGCCACGCAGGCCTTACCGGCGCCTCCAGTCCCAGACGCTCGATCTCCTGAGAAAAGACCTCCGCCAGCTTCGCCACTGAACGCTTCTCCAAATCGGAAATTTTCCACTTGAGGCTTGGAATCGGCAACCCCAGTTCGTCGCGACTGTCGGAAAGGGTGATCCGGCTTTCGGGGTCAGGCACCTGTTCCACGAGGCAATCCACCGAGAGCTTCTCAATCTTGTGTTGAACGCTTCTGCCTTTGAATGCGCGCCGATAAATGCCATCCAGAAGGAGGCCGGGGCTTGAGACCACGCAAGCTGCATCGCGCAGGCGGTTGGTCGATTGACGCATGCGCAGGCGGTTGATGGCATCCCATGGGTCGGCGGGGGAGCGATGTTCCGAAAGATAGGCGGCGCAGTTTAGAAGCCGTTCCTTGCGCTGAAGCTTTGGGCTCAGTGCGACGCCATGAGAATAGAACGATGTCTTGCCCGGTTGTCTGAGCTGATAGAGGCCCAGCCGTGCCTGGATTGCCCGTGCCGCCGCGCCCTTGAACTCACCAAGGCTTATCCGAGGATGATCCATGAGATATCGGCCGACCAAACCGCTTCCATTGCCCAGCCCCGCGGCTCGTGTGCGGTTTGATACCAGGAGCAACCTCGCATTCTCAATTCCGCCGGCTGCGAGAATTACCGTCCTGCACACAACCCGATGCTTGCGGCCTGGCGCGGACGTGATCTCGAGCGAATTCAACTGCCCGTATTCGTCGGTATCGATGTGAGTGGTGGTCGCATGCGTGAAGATGCGGATGTTGGCGGCGCGATTTTTCAGAAACTGCTTGCCGAACTGCAGGAACTCGACCGGCTGGTCGGGATCGCGTGAGAACTGCCAGAAACACGGCTCCAGCAAGTCGGGCGAGACATCGACTGCCGGCTCGCGGCGTCCGAGCATGGGCCAGAGCCGGCCGTCATAGACGTTGGGTCCGAGATGCATCGCTTCGGCAGCACGTTCCTCGTAGGGGCGCAGTTCGGCCTTCGAGATCGGCCAGCCCGAGTTTGGAACCCAGTCGCGGCGCTCGAAGTCGATTTCATCGAACGTTTTGCACTTTCCGCTCCAGGTCTGGGAGCTTCCGCCCAATCCACGGTTTCGCACGCGTCGGGGATCCATGAGGCGCGAGTCGCCATGGCTCTCGAAGGTCTCCGATGGTGCGACTTCGGGTGCTTCCTCGAGCCCGCCACTTTCCAGCAGGACAACGCCAACGCCGCTTGAGAGAAATTCGCGCGCGATGGACAACCCGGCAGGGCCGGTGCCGACTATAGCCAAGTCGGTCTCGAGCACGGTGCCCGGTGACACCTGGCGCATGTCCAAGGTTTGCATGAAGCATTCCAGCCCAAATTCCCCAGGGAATATTAGGCCGCAGCGAGCCTGCTTCCAGCCTCTACTTTTAGCTGATTTCCCGAAGACCGGCGGTTCGCAGCTAAGACTTATGAAGTAGCTGCGCCCCTTGATGCATGACCAGGATGGCCGCATTTGCGGCTTGTGGCCTCGCGGTTGTGCAGAGCAAAAGAATGCGAGGACGTCTCTGCCGCTCTTTGGCAGGTCGGAACGTTGATGCAATCGGAGCGAGTGCCATGCCGCGGGTCGGTGTTATGGAGATGATAGCGGTCAACCGGGTTCTCGCCGGCGGTCAACTGTTGCGTTACAGGGGCGGCGAGAACGGCTTTACGACACGGTTTGAAAAGCGGATCAGCGAGAAGATCGGCGTCAAGCACACCTTGACCGTCAACAGCGGGACCAGCGCCTTGATAGCTGCGCTAGTTGGCGCTGGCATAGGACCGGGCGACGAGGTGCTCGTCCCAGCCTATACCTGGGTCGCGACGGCGGCGGCAGTTCTCGCAGTCGGCGGCGTGCCGGTGCTGGTCGATGTCGACGAGACCCTAACGATGGATCCGCTCGACATCGAGCGCAGGATCACGCCGTTTACGAAGGCGATCCTGCCGGTCCACATGCTCAATCTCGTCTGCGACATGGATGCAATTACAGAGATCGCAAAGCGACATCGGCTCCTCATCGTTGAGGATGCCTGCCAGGCGGTAGGCATCACCTATAAAGGACGCCGGGTCGGTTCGATCGGCAATGTCGGCGCTTTCAGCTTCAACCAATACAAGAACTTAAATTCGGGCGAGGGGGGCGCTGTCGTTACCAGCGACAACCGAATCTTCGCGCGGGCGCGCATGTACCATGACGTCGGCAGCTACACCCGGAACCATGAGTTCGAAGGCAACGAACCTTACTTCGCCGGCGTAAACTTCCGCGTCTCGGAAGTGACTGGCGCGATCCTCTACGCCCAGCTTCCGCGCCTCGATCGCTACATCGGCCGTATGCGCAAGCGCCGCGACATCATGGTCGATGTGCTTTCAAGATCGAAGGCGTTCAGGGTTTCACCCCACAACGATCCGGCGAACGGCGCAGGCCTGAGCATCGTGTTTGACGCAGCGTCGGACGCGGAAGCTTTTGCCAAGAGCCATCGGGGGGTCGAGCGGCTCATCGACACCGGGCGTCACGTCTACACGAACTGGATCCCGGTCTTGACCCGAAGGACATTCGACGAGCGGATGAATCCCTACAACTGGGCGCGGCGCGAGATCGAATATTCCGAGGAGACCTGTTCGCGCACGTTGGACATACTGAGTAGGACCTGTCGGGTCTCGCTGGGAACCCAGTTCCCGTCCATCCTCAGCTATGCGCTCGCCCGGACATTGGTCAAAGGAACGGTCTGAACGGCATCGGCGAGAGGAAGCACGCATGAACGTTCACGTGACCGCAAGCGTCGGGCGCACGACAGCGCGAGTGGAAACCGTGGTCATCAGCGTCGCATCAGCCGCGGAGCGCAGAAAAACGACCTCGGCGATGCTGAGCGGCAGCAAGCTGTCGTGGTCCTTCTTCGATGCGCATACGTCCCTGATGTGTAGCGAGATGGCCTACGACGAAGACCTGTCGAGACGACATTTCGGCCGGCGCCCTGTCGCGCCCCGAGATAGCGATCTGTTCCAGCCACTACGCCGTCTGGAAGGCGTTCCTGGATAAGGGCGAGAGCGACTATCTGCTTGTGCTTGAGGACGATGTGATTCTGGACACGGACTTTCCGGTCGCCGAGTTTGCCGCATTTTGCGGGAGCCGAGGTATCGACTACGTCAGGCTGTTCGGAAAACACTATGCCCCGGCAGCGCATATCGGGTTCTTCTACGACCGCTCGCTGGTTCGGTTCGCGACGACACCTGCTGGGACGCAGGCTACATCCTGTCCGTCGATGGCGCCAGGCGATTGACCGAACGCTGCCGCCAGGCCGACGCGACGATCGACCTAATAATGGATCGCTTTTGGGAAACCGAACTGCCGATCTACTCGATCTTCCCCTATCCGGCCATAGAGCGCTACACGCCGACGACGATCCCGATCCCCTCAAACAGCGGCCGGGCCATGTCGCGCGCCGAGAGGTTGAAGTGGAATCTCTACCGCGTTGTCAACAAGACGGAAAAGATCTGGAGCAACAGGAAGCTTGCGGCAGTGGACAATCGCATGAGGGCCCAGATGCCGGCCTTCGACCAGGTCTACGAGATGCGGCGATAGCAAGGAGGGTCTAAAGCCCTGCCGGTGATCATGTTGATGGCGTTCACCAGAAAGTCGTGTCTCTGATGTTGCCGGCGTTCCATGAACGTCTGGGGCAGCACGTCGACAACATTGCTGTTGTTGCCGGGGATCGACATGTCACCTACGGCGCCTGTACTCAAGCAGGCAGACAGCTTTGCCGAGCGGCTTGGTCCGGGGCGCTCGCTGGTTTTTCTGGAAGCACTCAATACGGTCGATGCGCTTGCTGCGTACCTGGCTTGCCTGATCGGGAAACATCCGGTCCACCTGTTCTCCGCGCGTGACCGGCAGAAGGCGCGGCGTTGGTCGAGCAGTATAAACCCAACGTCGTCTGGCACTGGGCCACTGGTGGTTTCGAAGAGGAACGGCCGTGCGCGATTTCGCACGATTTGCACCCTGAGCTTTGCGTTCTGCTTTCGACATCAGGGTCAACTGGCACGCCGAAGTTTGTGAAACTCTCGGCGACGAACATCGATTCCAATGCCCGATCCATCTGTGAGTACCTTCGGGAATGGGCGCTCAGTGAGCGGGCGGCAACGACCCTGCAATTCAATTACTCCTACGGCATGTCGGTGGTAAATTCGCATCTGGCATGCGGTGCTTCGCTGGCGTTGACCGGATCTGTCTGTCGCGGAAGCCTCGTTCTGGAACTCTTCCGCAGGGTCCGGGGCGACCAGTTCGCGGGTGTCCCCTATTCGTTCGAGATGCTGGACCGCGCCGCCTTTCCATGGGCGGCGACGCCAGGGCTGAGATACGCCACCCAGGCGGGCGGGCGCCTTGCTCCGGAGCTTGTCAGGCGGATCGCCAGAAGCGGTAACAAATATGGGTGGCGTTTCTATGTGATGTACGGACAGACGAGGCTTCGCCCCGGATCGCCTATCTGCCGCCCGAGCGCGCTGCTGAATTTCCGCAATTGATCGGGGTTCCCGTGCCCGGGCGGCGAGATCGACTTGCTCGACGAAGCCGGCAACTCGATCGTCGATCCCGACAGTCCCGGGTGAACTGACATACAGGGACCGAACGTGATGATGGGCTACGCTCACGATGTCTGTCGACCTCGCGCATGACGGCACGCCTCCGCGGCTTTGGACCAACGATATCGCCTGCCGAAACGAGGAGGGCCTGCTCTACATCGTCGGCAGGAAATCGCGGTTCATAAAGCCGTTCGGCATCCGCGTGAACCTGGATGACGTGCAGAACAGCAGGTCAGGCAATGGGTCCGGCAAGCGCGTGCGCCGGTACGGATGAAAGGATCGTGGTGGCGCTGCCGCGTGCAAGCAAGACGGTTGCGAGGCGACCGAGATCATTCGCCGCCTGGTCGAGACGTACGGCCTGCCGGTTTTCATGTTCTCGGTCGTCGATGTGGACGAAGTGCCGCTGCTCGAGACGGGTAAGACAGACTACCGAGCGGATTTTGGAGCTTGCCGGGCCTGAGCGAAGGAGACGTCTTCGCCGAAGGCTCTCGTCCACGGATTGCCCGACTGGCTGGCCGTTTTCGCTCCACCAATTCTACAGCCGCTTTTGTGCTCGAAGCCGCGAGATACTCGGCTTCTCGAAGAACGAATGGGAGAGCGTTGCCCAGATCTATCGGCACGTTCATCAACGCTGCCAGACATCAGCGGGTCCAGCACGTTTTCTCGCTGTCCGGGGATTCGCTTAACTACGTCCAGACCTATCTGCGCTAGAGGAATTCCTGGAGCGGTGCCGGAAAACTGGGAGAATCTGACGGTAGATGAGTTGGAGGAGCGGGCCAATGCGCTGGCTCTCTAAGCGGGACATGTCGTCCGACATTGCGCTGAAGGCAGCCGCAATTTCAGCCGTCGTCTTCAATCATGCGCACCAATCCGACCATTCGATTTTCACGGCGGGATGACCGTCCTCATGATGCTGTCGGGATACTCGTTTGCGCGTTTCGCGCTGCAGGGCGGCACTGCGCAGTCGGTCAAGAGCGCAACGGTCAGGCTGGCTGTTCGGATATGGCTTCCATGCCTCGTGATCATACTGGTATCTTTTGCCGTGAGGCGGCGAATACAGCCTTTCCGAGGTCTTTTTCGTCAGCAACCTGTTTACCGGCAATTTCTTGTCATTCATATTTATCTGGTATCCGGAAGTACTCCTGCAGATACTGTTCTTTGTCTATCTGCTGTTTTGTATACCCGCTGTCGCGGACGGCTTCCGAAGTGATCCGCTTCAGGGGGTCGATCATTCTTTTCATTGTCGCGACGGCGATGTGCGCCTTGTGGCAACCCCATGCGGGGACAATGCTGAGCCATCCCATATTCCCTTGGGTGATGGCTTGGAATTTCCTGCTTGGCTGGGTCGCCTTCTTTACGCTGCGTGACCCCCACGCCCCAGGGCTGTTGTAAAGAAGGCTACTCTGGTTGCCGCGGCGACAGGGTCGTCGGCATTGGCCTTCGGCGTCACCGACCTTCAGTTCTGGACGCTGTCGAGCGCGATTATGCTTCTCACACGAAGACCTCATCTCGCTTTGCCTACGTTTGCTTCGCGGCTACTCTACATTGTCGGGCAGGCATCCTTTGCGATCTTTCTGCTGCACATCATCTTTCTGCGTGTCTATACCCGCGTGTTTTACCTCGAGGATCCCGACGGCGCATGGCTGTTTGCCTTGATTGCGAGCACTTCGGTCTGGGTCGCGGCTGCGGCGCTGAGGCGTGCGTATCTGCATCAGCTGGGCGAATTGACGGCCGCAGCGAACGCGTGGGGACCGCGGAAGTCAGGTGGTCCAGACTGAGGCGGGGTCCGACGCCAGCATAGAGGGTATGTCCGGCATTATCCTAAAAGATGGTAACCGGGCGAATTGCGGCTTGGATCAGCTCGCAGCTAAGTTGTCGGTACAGCTTGGGCTGTCATCACGCGATCAGTCGCGGTCGCGTTCTGACAACTCGAATTCCGGGGATGAACCATGTTTTTCGGCGGCTTTCGCATCAGAAGCCCTTTGCGCGACAGGCAGACCGATGAAGATCGGTTTGGCCGGCTGGCGGCTTCCTGAGCGAATTTCGGTCCGAGATCGAGGGTGAGGCGAGGGGCCTTCGCTCGCGCTTCGAGTCAATGCAGGCCATATCGGCCTTTGCCGAGCTGAGCGCGGAGGCCGAAGGTGATCCGCGTCTTATGCAGAAATCCGACCAGGCAGCCTCGGCGATGGCCAGGTATCGCGAGCGTCTGGGCACTCTGGGGCGCCAGGCTGATTTCGCGGGCAAGTTCAGAGTCCGAAGCGGCCGAGTTTTCGATCGCCCTGCGTCGACCCTGACTGTCGAGCCATACCCCGAACCCGCCTGAAATCAGAACTTTGTTCGCATGCGGCACGCCGAGTTGCGACGAATGGTTCATTGCTGCGCTTCAACGGCCGGCAGGCTCGCGGCCTCGAGGCTGCTCTGTTTCGGCATCTCAGCGGCGCCCAATTCGCCGCCGACGTCCATGAACGGAATCTCAACCTTGACGGTATCGCCCGGAATGACTTCGGTAGTCTCGGTTCCGGCAGCTCGGTTTTCTCGGCGCCGTTGGCCCTGACGATGACATATGTTGGCTTGGCGCGTTCGCGCGAACGCGCAAGATCCTGGGGCCGAAACTCGCTCTCGTATAGCATTTCCGCGGCGGTGTCGGTCTTGCGGCCATTTTCTTCGAGCAGCGTCTGGGTGTCGCGCAAGGTGGCGGTTACTTCGTTAGTGAAGCGTATTGCGGAGCTGAAGGATGGAAATGTCGGTCCTGCCTATTTCTTGGCGCGCGCGCAGCAATGCGGTTTCGGCCGAGAGGCGGCTGCTCTGCACGTCAGCCAAGGTACGCTGAAGCGATATCTCGCGCGGCGCAGACGTATAGCCCTTATCGACAAGCTTGCTGACGCCGGCAAGTTCCTTCTCGACCAGCGCAATCTGCCTGTCGTGGAAGGTCAGTTGCTTTTCCAGCGCGGCCACTTCCTGAACCAGAAAATCCCTCAGACTTTGAAGCGCTCCTACCTGGGTAGCCAGGCCCTCCTTGCGTGCTGAAAAGATTGCGCGCTCCTGATCCATAGTGATCGACGACGGAGCCGCCTTGGAGCCCGTCAGTTGCGGCGGGAAATTCGATGCTTTCGGCTCCTGCAAGTTCCGCTTCGAGGCGTGCCTTCTTGGCCAGCAAGCTGACACTGTAAAGGGAAAGCAGGCTAATTTCCCCGCGTCCGGCGATCACCTCGCGCTCCAGCCTGGTCGGTCCTCCTCGCGCGTCCGCAGGCCACCTGCGACGCTCAGCGCCTGCAAGCACGGTCAGGCCTGGCCTGTAAGGAAATTCGCCCGGGTTTCTCACGTCGCCGACGATATAGAAGGGCCGGAACTGAACGACTTCTACGGCGACGTCGGGCGCGCGCCCAAGCCCCATATGATCGCGCAGGCGACTGCCGATACCTGCCCGCAGGCTCTCCGGCGATTGCCCGGCGGCTGGCACTCCCCGACAAAGGGTAGCGACAAAGTGCCCGCCGGGCCGACGACGAAATCGTCATTGAGCGCCTTCCATTCGAAAATCGTATCGCGCGAGGGGCGCCACTCGAAGATCTTCAGCCGCAGCTTGTCCTGCGGCCCGAGCACGATACTCCGCCGCGATCGAAACGCCGTCGGGCACAAATGGCCGGTCGCCAATGCGCCGCCAGCGGTGGATCGCCATCCAATGCCTTGCAGATTTCATCGGATAGCCCAGCTCCATTATCGGTCAAGCTTCAGGATGTATTCGGGCTCGACCCTGCCCATCGCCACATGTGTGATCGCGAGCAGATTGCCGTGAAGTCGGCCGCGGCGGTCGACATAAGGCTCCGGCCAGACGCTGCGCGACGAATTGGCGGCGATGTTGCGCAGCATCTGAGGCAGGGCGAATGTCGCCGGAACGGTGCCTTTCCTGATCAGGTAGACGGGGTTGACGACCTGCGAGTAGCCGAAGCGGGTGCCGCTGACCCGGCCCGCCTTGATGCCGAGATGGACGCCGAGGATGTTGCTGATCCGACCACGCGGCCGCGGGCACCGCAGCTGGCTGGTGAAATCGATGTCTTCCTGCCAGCCGTAGAGAACCAGCCGCTCGTCGAAACGCAGGTTGCCGACGGCGCTCGAACGGATCGACATGTTGCAGCCATAGGCGCCGACATGGTCTTCGACGCGCGGCTCGGCTGTCGCTGCCGGCTCGCGGATCGGCCAGCGCCGCCACCGCGTCTTGCCAGGTCAACCCTGCGTTGGTGGCGCCGTCCTTGACGACGCGCCCCATGATGACGGCACAATCGTCGGATGGGCTTCGAACTCCTCGACGATGCGGCTGCAGATAGTCGTCGGCCGGCACGAAGTCGTCGTCGAAGAAGGTGATGATGTCGAAGCGGTGCCAGGGCGTGTTCCAGAGCGCGCTGTTGCGCTGGGCGGCAAGCCCACGCTTGCCGAACACCGTCGCCACAGGGAAAGCGGATGACGGCCATCGAAGTTCGACATGCGATTGCATCCGGTGCGGACAACGACAACCTCGTCCGGCGGCCTGTTGCTGACTGCGCAGATGCGAGCAGCAATGGCGACAGCTGCTCGCTGCGCCCGACTGTCGGGATGACGACGACCAATTTCATGTCAACTCCTGGATCGCGGCGCGACCGCGCCGTTCCTGAGCGACCCTACGGAGATTCCGGCGGCGAAGCAGCATGCATAAAGGTGGAGATGGACGCTGCCGGACAAGGCAGGCCCCGCTATGGGCGTAGGTCGATTATTGGAGAGCGGTAGGATGAGTAGGCCGTTCGAGGATCGGCATGCCCATTACCCATCGCTGCGCCACGCCCGTTAGCCAAGTTGTCGCGCCGACAGAGCCCCGACCAGACTCGACGACCGCACAGATTCGTACTGCGGCACAGTTGTCGTCGGGTGAATCGGAATGCGACAGGATATCCGAACTGGGCGTCTCGATGCGACTGCTGCGCGAGCGCCGGTTGGAGCCAGCCGCCGCGTTTGCGCGCCCGAGGGCAGTCGCGACCACGGCCAGAGGGGTCCCCGAAATTCCAGCCATCCGTGCGGATACCAAGCGCGCGTCGCGGTCGTCCACGACTGGTGCCCGAATTTTCGCGGCGGCGAGCGCGTGCTGGCGCAGATCTGCAGCCAGTTTCCCGAACGCCGAAGTGTTCACGCTGTTCGATTTCCTGCCGGACGATGTCAAGGAGCAATATTTCCGCGACGTCGAATTCCACACTTCCGCGGCCAACCGCTTGCCGATGGTCGAGAGATATTATCGCTCGCTGTTCTTTCTCTGCCCGTTCCTGATCGAGCAGTTCGACGTGACCGGCTACGACATCGTCATCTCGTCGTCGGCGGCCTTCGCGCGCGGCGTCCTGACGCGGCCGGACCAGCCGCATCTTTCCTATGTGCACAGCCCGGTCCGCTATGCCTGGGACGAGCAGTTCTCCTATCTCGAACAGGGCCGCATGGGTTTCGGCCCCAAGGGCCTCTGTTCCGCTATATGCTGCACCGGCTGCGCACATGGGACACGCGCACCGCCCACGGTCCCGACCTGATGCTCGCGAATTCCACCTATGTGCGGTCGCGCATCCAGCGCATCTACGGCCGCGACGCGCGAGTCGTCTTTCCGCCCGTGGCGATCGACGAGCTGACCTTTGTCGAGGACAAGGACGACTATTATGTCGCCGCGTCGTTCCTGGCCCCATACAAGCGCACGGATCTGGTGATCCAGGCCTTCAACGAGATGCCGTCGAGACGGCTTGCTGGTCGTCGGCGAGGGCCAGCAGTCCGCAGCGCTGCGCGCGCTGGCCGGGCCAAACATCACATTTGCCGGGTATCTTGCCGCGGAAGGACTATGTCGCACGATGGCGGCGCGCGGGCGATGGTGTTCGCCGGCTGCGAGGATTTCGGCATCGCGCTCGCGGAGGCCCAGGCCTGCGGCACGCCGCTGATCGCCTTCGGGCGGGGCGGCGCCTGCGACATCGTGCGCCAGCTGGGCGCCAGCGAGCAGCCGACCGGCATCTTGTTCAAGACGCAGACAGTTGATGGTCTGGTGGATGCGGTCGAGCGGTTCGAAGCGAATGCCAACGCATTGAGCCCGCAAGCTTGCCGCCAGAATGCGATGCGCTTTTCCGAGGAGAATTTCGACCGGGCGCATCCTTGCGTCGGTAGCGTCCGTCCAGGCGAATGCACGATCTCAATTGATCGGTTTCGAGATGGCGTTCTCGGCGGCTGACGTCGCACCGGCAACGCCGTCGGCCTCGGCCATAACTTCCAGGAAGCGCGTCGCCGAAGCGCGCCAGCGAATGCGGACTGCCCTGATTTTGCCGCGGATGCATCAGGCTACGCCGCAGTAGCTCGGATTGCTTCAGCGACGCTGAAATGCTCGATCCAAGCGTTGGCATCTCGCAGGATCGGCATAAAGAGCAGCGTGTGCGCAGACCTCGGGCAGGCTTGCGCGGTCCGACGTGACGACCGGGCAGCCGATGGCCATGGCCTCTAGCGCCGGCAGACCGAAGCCCTCAGTCAGCGACGGAAAGGCAAGGCACAACGAATCTTGCAGAAGCGCGGCGAGCTCCTCGTCCGAGATGCGTCCCAGCCAGGATGATGTTGGACGCTCTACGCGGGCGCCGATCGAGCGTAGACGCGCGGGTCCGAATGTCCGACCACGGCAATGCGCAGGCCCGGCGTCCTTAGCTCGTCGGCCATGCCGCAGAATGAATGTCGTATTCTTGTGCGGGGCCGGACTTCCGATGAGCACGATAGTGTCCGGTGAAGCAGCCGCCCGGGTCGACAGGCGAATGGCGCGGCGTAAGGACAGCACGTGCTCATGGCCATTGGGCGCAACGAAGATGCGTTCGCAGATGCGATGCGGATGCCGAGCGAGTTCCTGTTTCGAGAAGGCCGAGACCGTCGCGATCTTGAGCGCTGTCCGGCCAAGTGCTGGCAGAAGCGTCCGATACAGCGCCCGAAAGGGCATTGAGTAGCTCTCCGGCGCGTTCCACATATTTGCATCGTGGATGCAGACGATATGTCGGCGCTTCGACAACGGGCCGATGTTGCAGAGACTGATCAGCCACGCCTTATGGCGTGGCCGGCAGGACAGTCTGCTCCCAGGCGTGGCCGCCAAAGCTGCCGACTTGCCGAAAGGCGATCGCGTTCAGGTCGGTGGCTTGGTGCCGCCTGGCGGCGCCATGATATCAAGCCTGTAAGCCCCTCGTCAGCGGATGCTCTTCCACCAACAGTTGGTCCAGCGCAGCAACGATTTCGCGCGCATATCGCTGAACGCCGGTAACAGGCTGGGTGAGAAAACGTCCGTTGATCGTCCAGTTGCGTAGCCATTGCTGTTCGTCCAGCTCCATTCCAATATGCAGGTCTGTGCGGGTGACTGGTCATGACGCACTTAGGGTCAGCACATCGGGTAGTCGCATAGGGCGGAAGGTGTAGCGCTACCTCAAACATCTGAAGTCCTGCCGTGACCGGCAGCGTGTTAACCTGCATGCTGTGTCGAAGCTGCATTGATCGGTTCTGCGTAAATGTATGGAAGCGACCTGGAGCCCGCCGCCACGGATTGCTTGAAGTTGGATCGCGAACACTTCGCACCGTTCAACGCTGGCGGCGCGGTCTCCAGCACAAGACACTGCTCATCATGCGCCAGCCAGGCGGCGCTGGACGATCAATGGCGATTTCGTCGCCCTGAACCCAACCGGCGTGCCACGCTACGCCCGCGAGGTGACACTGGCGCTCGATGCACTTGGTAGCAGAAGGTCATCCGTCGACGATGGCGTCGACATCGATCTGGTGGCGCCTCGAGAGCCGGCGGGCGATTTGAACCTTGCGGCAATACCTGTTCGCGATCGCGCCCGAATTCAAGCCGCGCATTCCGCAGTTCTGGGTGCAGGCGCAATTGCCGCGACATGTTCGCGGCGGCCTATTGAGTTTTTGCAATCTCGCGCCGATTGCGCGTGAAGCGGCACATCGTCTGTATCCACGACATGCACACGCGATTGATGCCGGAGAGCTACGGTCGCGGCTTCCGCTGGGCGCATAGGGTCGTGCTGCCGATTGTCGGACGGCGGGCTGCGCGCATCACACGGTTTCGGAACTGTCGCGTTCCCATCTTATCGAGTTCGGCATTGCGCCCGCGGAAAGATTGCCGTTACCTACAATGGCAGCGATCACACGCACGCGCTGGCAGGCATCGCGCTCGACGCTAACTTTCCAGCCAAGGCGGCCCTACGTGCTTTGCCTGGGACGGCAGCGGCAGAAGTACAAGAATGTTGAATTGATGATCCGCCTTGCGCCCATGCTCGATCCCTCGGGCTGGATCTCTGGATGCCGGGTGACGTTGACAACGACTTCGTCGCGCAGCACACCACGTCGAAGCCCCGAAACCTGCGGCTGCTCGGGCGTATCAACGACGATGACTTCAAGAAGGCATTATCAGGAGGCGCTGTGCTTCGTTGTTTCCCTCCAGGATCGAGGGATTTGGTTTGCCGGCCGTCGAGGCGATGGCGTCGGGCTGTCCCGTCATCGCGTCAACATCGCCGTGCCTGCCGGAGGTTTGCGGTGATGCCGCACTCTACGCGGGTCCCGACGATATCGAAGGTTGGGCATGGCGCGATCAAGAGCGCTTCTGGACAACCCCGATCTCAGGCAGCGACTGGTCCGCGACGGCCATGAGCGGGCTCGCAAATATTCCTGGCGCGGCATCGCGCTGATGTATCTCGAGCTAATGGCGCAGGTGGACCGTGAGCTCGGATAAGCTTGACAACTGTCAGTCGAAAGGAGTAACGCGAATTGTTGCCCCTAGAAAGGACAGATTGCCGGTGCCGCGAGCTGGCGCTAACTCTGACGACTGTGGAAGAGGGTGGAGTAATAATGTTTCGTTATAGGTGTTGTCGGAGTTGCATTTGCGTTGGCGGCGACATCCGCTGCATCGGCCGATGTGCTGTGGGGCGCCAATGGTCATCCCCTGACCAGCTATCCTGGCATCCCAATCGAGCGCCAATTCGACTATCTGGAAGATCTCGGCCTGAAGTCCTATCGCGTGAACATCGTCAATCTTTCGATGGTCGACCAGCTGGAAAAACTGGTTAGCGAGGGAAAGAAGCGTGGCATCGAAATTCTTCCCGTCATCACGCCCGGCGACATCGACCTTGAGAAGGACGATGCGGCCACGCTCTATAACAAGGCTCGCGACCTGGCGGTGGGATTGGGACACGGTTCAAAGATGACATCCGGGTTTGGGAACTCGGCAACGAGATGGAGAACTATGCGCTTATCAACGCCTGCGAGCAGCGCGACGACGGTACCCAATACCCATGCGATTGGGGACTGCCGGCGGCGACGGGTGTACTCGACTACTACGGTCCGCGTTGGGCAAAAGTCAGCGCAGTGCTGAAAGGATTGTCAGAGGGCATGATCGAGGTCGATCCTGGCATCCGCAAGGCGATGGGCACGGCCGGATGGGGGTCATACGGCGCCTTCCAGCGCATGAAGAATGACGGCATCCAATGGGATATTTCGGTCTGGCACATGTATGGCCAGGATCCGGCGCCCGCATTCAAGGTATTGGCGGATTATGGCAAAGCCGATCTGGGTAACCGAGTTCAACAATCCATACGGAAGCCACAAGGGCGAATACCAGCAGGCCGAGGGACTAGTGGCCAGCATGAAGCGAATGCGCGAACTGCAGGCCGAGTACAAGGTCGAGGCTGCGCACATTTATGAGCTTGCTGGACGAACCCTATTGGGCTCCGAGCTTCGAAGGCATGATGGGACTGGTTCGCGTAACGGGGTCGCCGGAAGGCGGTTGGGTCGCGGCGGGACCGAAACCCGCCTATATCGCGGCAAGAGAACTGATCCGCGGGCCGCGCCAGTTGCCGGTGCCAAAGCGCGGTTGCGATCTGCGCCGCTATGCAGCCTCAAGTGAAGGAGAGATCGTTTCCATTTCGCACATTGCCTGATCCTGGGCCGCAGCGCCCAGCCTGCCGAGATCGAGCGCTGGTCCGAAGCATTGGCGGAGGGCGCGACAGATTTTCCGCGCATGGCGATCAGCCTCATGGGTTCCGACGAGTTCGATGATCTCTATTCGCCCATTGGCCTGAGCGATCGCGCGTACGTTAGCTTCCTATATCGCCTGCTGGTTGATCGTGACGCTGATGGACAGGGTCTCGAAACCTACTCGCAAGAGCTGCGAGACGGCAGGTTGACTCGTGAGAGCGTCGCACTTGGCATGATAATGTCCAGTGAATTCAGCGGCAAATACGCACTCAATTAGGAGTCGCATAGTTTGGACGCCGTGAGAATAGCTGCGATGCGGATTCCGTCGCTTTCGAATACTCGCCGCGTCGCTTGCGCCGTCGCCCGTTTCGATACCCGCTTCGGAGTATTCGCGGATGTGCCTGCGCCGCCTCTGCCGGATCGATCACGGTCACAAAAGGAATGGGAACAATGAACTTCGCGCCCCAGGCCGCGACGTGGTGCATCTGCTGGATGATCTCGTCCTTGAGGTTCCACGGCAGGATCAGGATGTAGTGCGGCTTAGCCTGGTCGATCGCATCGACCGGCCGGATCGGAATGTGCATGCCCGGCGTGAAGCGGCCGTGCTTGTAGGGGTTGCGATCGACCGTGAAGTCGAGGAAGTCGGTTCCGATGGCGCAATAGTTGAGCAGCGTGTTGCCCTTGCCCGGCGCGCCATATCCGCAGATCGTTTTGCCTTCGTGCTTGGCCGCGATCAGGAAACCCGAGAAGATCGCGCTTGGCGCGCTGGGCCTTGAAGCCGAAGGACGCGTAGGTGGCGATGTCGGTCAGGCCATGCCGCTTTTCCCTGTCGATGAGGTCGGTCACGCTCGACGGATACCGGCCTGGCGCTCTTCTCATGTGCAAGATAGACGCGCAGCGAGCCGCCATGCGTCGGCAGCTCCTCGACATCGATGACCTTCAGGCCGTGACGCGCCGCCATGATGTCGATGGTCAGCAGGGAGAAATAGGAGAAATGCTCGTGATAGATCGTGTCGAACTGGTTCTCCTCGATCAACCGCTCGATATGCGGGAACTCGAGCGTGACGACGCCTTCGGGCTTCAGCAGGATCTTCATGCCGGCGACGAAGTCGTTGAGGTCCGGAACCTGGGCGAGCACATTGTTGCCGGCGATCAGGTCGGCTTGTTTGCCCTCAGCGACCATCTTGCGGGCAAGGCGAACGCCGAAGAAATCGACAATCGTCGGGATGCCTTTGCCCGTCGCCACGGCGGCGACGTTGACCGCCGGCTCGATGCCCAGCACGGGCACGCCGAGCGGGCCGAAATGCTGCAGCAGGTAGCCGTCATTGCTGGCGAGTTCGACGACCAGGCTCTTGTCATCGAGCGAAAGCCGCTTGGTGATTGCTTCACAATATCGCTTGGCGTGCGCGACCCAGCTCGTCGAATAGGATGAGAAATAGGCGTATTCGGTGAAAATCTCGTCGGGGCTCACATATTCCTTGAGCTGCACCAGAAAGCAGTTGTGACAGACCTGTGTGTGCAGCGGGAAATAGGGTTCCATCTGGTCGACCTGGTCGGCACGCAGAAATGCCTCGCAGGCGGCGACATGCCGAGGTCGACAAAGGTGTGCCGCAGCCCCGAACCGCAGAGCCGGCATCCGGCAATCGGTCTGGGCTGCTTGCTCCCGTGCTGATCTCCACTGCCTGTATGTTCATCCCAAACTCCTGTCCGGGGCCCGTTCTCGAAAGAAATTTACGTGACGGGGTCGCTTCGCGATTTCGCAATCCGATGGCGCCGTCATCCGATTGTAGAGTTGGAAAACAGGAAGCGGAGCGACGCCCGACCGAAGGGAAGTCCAGCCGCATCCGGATGGGATGGAGTGCGTTCAACCCGATACCGCATAGGGCTTAGATCGCGACCTTCGAAACGCATTCTGTACGAGGTTTCCGCTAGCGCGCCCCAGATTTCCGTGCTGGGAAGCCGCTCTCGAAATCAGCTTGCGCACGGAAACTGTTCGTGAAATTTCGGAGTGTGCCGTCTCAGCTACTGAGGCCGGAGATCGAAGCCGGCGGCCTCTTCCGGGTCAGAGCTCGCCCAACCATCCGTTCCGGGAAAACTGCTGTTGTTTGCGAGGACCTTGTCCCAGCCTGCGATGTAGCGCTCATAGGTCAGCACTGAACCACGATGGACGGCCCGGCGCAGGATCAGCTCACGTTCCGCTTGGCTCATCTCCACCAATCGGATCAGACCGGCCGTCAATGATTCAGGCGAATTCCGGCTGCACCAGAACGGCCGCCCCGCCGATCGCTTCTTCCTGAGCCCCACCCGCGCTCACGACAGGACGAGGCCGCGTTGCGCAGCTTCGATCGGTGGCAGTCCAAACCCTTCGAGCAGGCTCGGCAGCACGAAGCCGGCGGCATTGAGATAGAGCCATCGTAGCTGCGGCTCCGTCACGAAGCCCAGCGCCTTCACGCCGGGCGTCTCGGCAGCCTTCTTGAGGATCTCCTCGGCTCCGATGCCGCGCGCCCCGCAGAACACATACGAGATGCCGCGGGCATGGAGGCCCGATTTCGCGTAGGCTTCGATCACGCGAAGATGGTTCTTGCGGCGTTCCAGTGCGCCAACTGTCAACAGGAATGGACGGTCGATACTGGGATACTGCTCGACCGCGCCGCTCACCACCCCGGGACGCACGTATTGGGCGACCGTTTGCATGAACCGAAAATCGTCGCCATAGCGGTCACGGAACGCGCGCTGCGTAAATCGCTGACAAACACCATTCCAGGGCCGACCTGTTTGATCTTGTCATAGGCCTCGGCGTAAAGGCCTGAAACGCTTGGCCCGAAGAGCTCGGGATGACTGACCGGACCTATGTCGTGACATTGCACAATGTCGTCGCGATCCAGGCGTGAGCGCAGTACATAGAGCGGGTCGAGGATAAGACGTCGTTTGCCGGGGAAGGCTTTCCCCTCCGGCCAGTAAGCGCCCTTCCTGCCGCGTAGTTTGGTGATCTCCATCATCATCAGCCGCCCCGCTATCCGCCGTGGCAGGCCGTCGGGCGTTTTGCCCAGCAACATGCGCCAGTAGCGGACTTGTGGGAAGTAGTGAGGCAGCTCCTGAAGAAGGTCCCGGCAAATGACGTAGGCACCGGTCCGGTTGATCAGGCCGAGGGAAAAATCCATGAGGTAGCGAGACGATCCGGCAGTCGTGCCACTCGGGCCCGTTTGTATGACCGCCGCTTTTTCAATTGTGTTCATCATGCCTTTGAAGCCGTGAAAATGCCGATCAAGCAACAGGTTTCGATCACGACGCCGTCGTCGATCCAAACGAGTGTCCAAATGCAACGCCGTCTGCGTGCATCCCACCCAGAACAGATTCGAAAATCTGCACAATCCGGTGCACCACATGCTCGTCGACTTTCCGCGACGTCGGCAGATTTATGCCGCATTCGGACAGTCGGGCGCTGACCGGGCAATGTGCGGCGAATCGGCGATAAGCTGGCATTGCCGACAGGCTGTAGAAAAAGGGACGAAGGTCGATATTGGCTTGCTTGCAGGCCTGAATGAGAAGCGGCCTGGCTTCGGCATCGACCAGAGCGCACGAGAACCATGTGACGGGCTGACACCGAGCGGACATTTCTGAAGGGAAGGCTATGCCAGGCAATCCCGATAGCGCGGTTTCATAGGAAGCGTGGACCATCCGGCGCATGCCAAGAAACCCGTCCATTCGCTTCAGTTGTGCGCAGCCGATAGCGGCCTGGAGGTTGGTCATGCGAAAATTGAAACCGGCTTCCTCATGCCAATAGCGTCGTTCAGGGCGCATGCCGTGGTCTCGCAGCATCTTCATCCTCGCGGCGAGTACCGGGTCGTTGGTGACGCACATGCCGCCTTCGCCGGTCGTGATGATCTTGTTGGCGAAGAAGGAAAAACTAGCGACGTCCGAGAACGAACCTACAGGCTGCCCGTCATAGCTCGCGCCATGCGCCTCGGCGCAATCTTCGATGACAAAAAGACCGTGCCTCTGCGCGAGGGCGCGGATTTCCGTCATCGGCGCCGGCCGCCCGAAAACATGTACCGGCATGATCGCCCGTGTCTTCTGCGTCAACGCCTTCTCGATTGCCTCGACCGAGATGCACCAGGTGTCCGGGTCGACATCAACCAGAACCGGCGTTGCGCCGACATGGATGACGGCATTGGCCGAGGCGGCGAAAGTCAGGTCCGGCACGATCACCTCATCGCCTGGGCCGATGTTGAGCGCCGCCAGAGCGAGGTGTAGTGAAACAGTGCCGTTTGAGGTTGCGACGCCGTGGCTCGTGCCCACGCGTGCGGCAAACGATCTCTCGAATTCCAGCACGTAGTCGCCGGTCGACGATATCCAGGTCGACAAGAAAGCATCCAGAACGTTTCTCAATTCCGCGCTTGAGAGGTCTGGCTCCGCTACCGGCAAGAAAGAGGCTCCGATGCGCTTGTTCACGCCGATGATGCGCCGCTCCGCGTCGATGACGGGCACCACCGCCTCGCCATCGTCATTCGTGTGGCTGATCAGATCCGCGATCTTCGCGTCGCTCAGATGGGCTCCGGCTCTCAACGCTTCCCGCATTACCGCCAGCGATAGCTGTCCGAGGAACCGTCCATGCAGGTCGGTGACAAAAACCACGCCGAAACCGTTGTCCAGGGACTTCTCGATGGCCAGCCAAAGGCCGTCCGTTTCCTGGCAAACGAATTGAGCAAGCTCTGACAGTGAGCTGCCTTCAACAATATGGCGCTGCTGAATTGTCATCAGGACACCCGCGCTACGGCTGGGACATAGTTCGACGTCATATCCGGATCGTAGAGCGAAACCGCTGTACCTGCCCGCTCCATCTTGAACGGGACGTAGGCCAGATGCTTCAGCGCCTCGAGCACGGCCGGTTGAGCGGCCGGCGGAACGAACATCAGGAGGAATCCGCCGCCGCCGGCGCCGAGCAGCTTGCCCCCAATCGCTCCGGCCGCGAGCGCCGCTTCGTAGGATGCGTCGATCTGTTCGTTGGAAACCGATGCGTGGAGCTTGCGTTTCTCCATCCAGGCGTGATTCAGCAAGTCGCCGAATTCAGACAAAGGTCGCCTTGGATCCGCGAGAATGCGCTCGCCCTCGTCCACCATGGCATAGATGTTGCGCAGTTCCTGGGTACGGTTGTCGAATTGTGCGACCTTGCTGCGCTCGATGGTATCGGCCGAGCGGGTAAAGCCGGTGAAGAACATCATCATCGATTCTTCGAGCATTTGCTTCCTTGCCGGGGAGATGCTCACGGGCTTCACCGAATAGTCGCCGCCTGTGCCGAAATCGATACGGTTGAACCCGCCATAGGCAGATGCGATCTGGTCCTGACAGCCGACAGTCTCCTTGAGCAACTGCTGTTCAACGAAGATCGCTTCACGGGCGAGGAGCGATTTGGGGCAGAGTCTGCCCAGATTGCCGAAATAGGCGTGCAGCAGGGACACCGTGAAGGCAGAGCTTGACCCCAAGCCGGTTCGCGAAGGCAGGTCCGCGTTGTAGATGACCTCGTAGCCGCTGTCGTCGACGGTGCCGTAATGCCTCAGCACCTCCCGCACGACTGGGTGCTGGATATCATTCACAGCCTTGACCTCTTCGAGCATGCCCCAGGCAATCCGGTAGTTGAAGTCGAAGACTGCGGGGAGCCGTCGCAATTGCACGTAGATGAACTTGTTGATCGTCGTGGAAAGGACGGCGCCCGGTTCGTCGCGACCGAACCAGGACGGATGGTCTGTTCCGCCGCCGAAGAAGGATACACGCAACGGACTTCTGACGATGATCATGGCAACCCGCCCCTCGAAACCCCAAGAGGACGACCGGTCGAAAAATGCCAGCCTGTCCCTTGATCAGAGTCCCCGAGAGTCCGCCGGCGCACAAACTGGGAAATCGGTCTTTCGCGCTACCTATTAAGGGTAGTGGCCCGCCCGGGTGCCTACACCCATCAACCGAAAGACGGGTTGCCGATGAAGCGCTTCACACGTTTGCGTAGCGAGAGTTCCGGATCATTTGATATCCGCGGATCAGCTCCCGGATACCGTCGTCAAGGCTCCAGTCAGGCGCCCATCCGGTGCGTTCCAGCTTCTCGTTCGAGACGATATAGTCCCGCTTGTCCGGATCTTCGCCAATCGGCGCCTCCAGATACACAAATTTCGGCAGGTGCGCGCGGATGCTCTCGCAGAGCTCTATCTTGGACAGATTCGCGCTAGACAGCCCCAGATTGTAGGCCTGCTCGCGCATTGCGTCGAAATTTGCGATCGCATGTTCAAACCCTTTGACGACGTCCCTGACGTGGATGAAGTTTCGTCTTGAAATGACCCTCGAAAATGACGACGGCACGGTCTGTGAAAGCCCGCCACGTGAAGTCATTGACGAGGAGATCGAGACGCATGCGTGGCGACATGCCGAAGACGGTCGCCAGGCGCAACGTCACGCCCCGGCTTCGTTCCAGAACCGCAGCTTCTGCTTTGACTTTAGTCACGCCGTAGAGCGAGATAGGGTTCAAAGGCGTTTCTTCCGTGCAGAAAACACCCGCCTCGCCAATTCCATAGCCGGAGTTCGTGGTAGGATAGATCACCATTTGCGAGTTGGTGGTGCGCGCCGTTAGCGCCACAATCGCGTCGAGATTCAGTGTCGTGGCGGTGATGGGATCCTCATTGCAGAGCGGCGCGCCGACCATTGCGGCGAGCGGAATGATCACATCGGCTTTCGGCACGAGCTCATCGAGAAGCCGCTCGTCGCGAGCGTCTCCCGCCTGGGGTTGAACCCAGAATAATGGCAGCACGAGACGAGCTCGGTGGTGCCCCGAGGAAACGTGTCTAGAACCGTGACCTCATGGCCATGTGCGAGCAGGGTCGGAACAAGAACTGAACCGATATAGCCTGCTCCGCCGGTGACAAGTACGCGCATTGTTGCCCCGCAATTTTTGGTTTGAAGTGATAGATCTGGAAGGCCTTGCATCGATCCGTTCGACCGGGCGCTGCGGCGGAAATCTTCTCGCAACGCGCAGGTCTCGACCCTCAGCATTTCCGCAAAAGCAATCATCAGGTGATAAAGGCTGGACACCGGCACATGATCGACAGCTATTTCGCCGTCGCCGTCGAACCGGTCGATCCAGGTTCCGCTAAGTGCTGGATCCAGGAAGCGTTCGAAGAGGACACGGGTGCTGTCCTCGAAAATTTGTCTGGGGTCATGGCCGAACGTTTCAAACTGGCTACGGCAGCCTGTATCCGTTCGGTGTTGGGCCATACTCTTGAGCCGCGGTCGAGCATCGTGCCGTCCGACAGGCAGGTATTGACGGTCAGACAGCTGTCTGGATCGACCCCATGGGTCTCGGCAAACCAGGTCAGTCCCTTGATATAGCTGCGCATGTCGCGACTGGCATGCGCTGGTAGCCGGCGAGGATCCAGGCCCATTCAAACTGATGGCCGGGTTCGATGAACCGGCCGGCGGGACCCGGGCAGCGCTCCCAGTCCTCGTCGAAGTTCTCGGCGAGGCTGCAGGACAAAGGGTCGAAGAACCGATCGACAAAAAGGTCGACAATCTCGTCGGCAAAAACCTTGAAGCGCTCGTCGCCACTGGCTTCGAGGTTGACAAGCGCCGCTTCGAGCAGATGCATATGCGGGTTTTGTAGACGGGCCCCGAGGTGGTTTCTCGACCAGAAAGCCACGCCCTCCGGGATGGCGCATATGCGGTTATGAAATCCAACGTCTCGATTGCCCGGAAGTGGACTGCCTTGTCGCCGTGACGCGGTGAAGCCAGCCAAGCGAAAAAAGCACGAAGGCGAGATCGTAAAGGTCGGGGCGTGTCATCCTTAACGCTGCCGTCGGTATTCAACTGACGTGCCCAGCCACGTCGGGTCCGAGCCAGGCATGCCGGATCAGGAAGTCGTAGCCATGTTCCGCCAGCGAGAGCGCTTCCGGGTGCCGAGGGCATATGCGTGGCTGAAAACATATATCTGGCGGCCGATGACCCTTGTACGCTTGAACCCGACGTCTCGCACCCTGCCGTCGAATGCAAGCTGCTCGACATATCCGCCGCAACGCCTGTCGAGTCCATGCTCTGACCAGAAAGGCAGGGCGATTTCAAGCCATCGGCGCGCGCGCGAAAAGGCCGTTTCGGTTGAAATACCGGTGCTCGCCGTCAGGTGTTCGACCGGTCGAACTTGAATGAGAGGATGTCCGACATCTCAGCCTGTCGACATTGCCTGTTGCATGAAGCAGCTCGCCAAGGGAGCGGAAGCTCCGCGCCACGTTTCGCTTCGCAGAGTTTCCTCTGAACCAGCGAAGCAGGCTGCCGCCCATGAACCCATGCCGCGCAACCCTGCTCGGCGCGCAGCTTCCATATCACTCGGCATGTCGCCGATCAGAAAACTGCCCTCGTCGCGCACGCTCCACTCGTGTCGCGCCTTAGGATCATGCCGGGGTTCGGCTTGCGGTCGGGTGTGACGGATGACGATAGCGCGGGATGACGCTGTCCGGGTGGAACGGGCAGTGATAGAAGGCGTCGACATGGGCGCCGATTTCGGCCAGCCCGCTCTCCATGCGGCGTGAAACGCGTGCACCTGTCTCTCTTCGTAGTAGCCGTGGGCGACGCCGGCCTGGTTGGTCACAACGAAGACGAGGTGCCCGGCGTCGTTGAGCGCCAGCACGGCTTCGCGGGCGTGGTCGGTCCAAACAAGATCCTCCGGTTCGGTGGGTATGGCCGCGGTCGACATTGAGAACGCCATCACGATCGAGAAAGGCGGCCGGCCTGGTGATGACGCTGGAGAGTTCCTCGTTGGCGCGAGCCAAGCGTCTCGGGCAGGCCGATATCGATGAAATAGCCGTCGAAAGCCTCTCCGCTGAACATTCCCGCTCGGGCGAGGACGGGGAAAACGTCCGCTCAATCGAGCATCCGCCATTATTGCGTCGAGGATTTCCGGTTGAGCAGATAGATGCCCCCGTTGACCAGTCCCGGGCCGCTCCTGGCCTTCTCGGAAAACCGACGATCTGGCCATGACGCAACTCGACCATCCCATAGCGGGCGACATCGTCCATCGTGCGCAAGTGCAATCTTTCCACAGACGGCCGTTCGGCCGAGACGTCGCAAAAGCCCGCAATTGATGTCGAACAATGTGTCGCCGTTCATGACCAAAACCAGGGGTCCAGCTTCCGGCCGCCTTCAGCAATGCGCCGCCGGTCCCGGCCGGCTCAAGCTCGCGAACGACACGGACTGTGGAAGTCCTGATGCGGCGCCCTGATACAGAGCTTCAACCTGGTCGCCGAGATAGCCGGCGAGCAGGATGATGTCCGCAAAGCCTTGGCGTGCGACATTGTCGATCAGGACGTCTAGAAAACGCATCCCCGGCGCGACGTGCAGCAGGGGCTTCGGCGTAGCGGCCGTAAGCGGGCCAAGCCGGGTGCCCTTTCCTCCCACCAAAATCACGACCTGCCGGACCATTCGCGCAGCCAATCTCCCTGACGGCGTCCGAGGGTCGCGTTCGTTCGCGATCACTCGGGGTTGTTTCGTGATCAGGATGCATTTCGATGCCCGGGCCCTCATGACAACGCGCCCAATGGAGGTAGCGCTATCCCTCAACCTGACAGCACGTCGTACCTTCTGACTGAGATCGATCTTGTTACCACCCGCAGGGCGTTGCGCCTGCCGGGCTAGGCGAAGCGTTTCAGCGCCATCCGCGCCTGCCGGACGATCATCGCTTCGATCGAATCCGCTCTTCCGGACAGGTACCACACTCCAAGCGCGGTCGCGGCATAGAGCGAGATCGCCACAATCCCGACTCCTCCCAGGCTGACGACTTCCAGCCAAACAGGTTCGGTCTGGATAATCAGCGGCTTGAAAGCTTCTATGGTGGCTGCCATCACAAGGAGGCCGGAGGCCGCAGGTACCAGGGCACGGCATTGTTCGACGACGGTAAGGCCAGTTATCGTGCGCACACTGAGCGTTGCGACGATGAGCGCGGCAAAGCCCGCTATTCCTTGCGTGACGATGGCGCCGTATGCGCCGTAGGCAGAAATGGTGAGCAACAAGACTGGCAGTTTGACCACGAATTCGGCAATTGCCTTTGCAGTCATGAGGTGTGTGTAATTCTTCATGAGGGCGAGGGGCGGCATAGGAAAGGCCGGCAAGCCAACCATGCTGACGAGAGCCAGGCCCGACAGGATCGGCGCCGCGGCAAGCCATTTTTCACCAAAGACGATCCGCAGCAGTGGCTCGGACAGCAGGCCGATGGTGAGCAGGATCGGCGCCATCAGATGAACGAGACCGGCCGTAGACCTCAGATAGACGACGCGCAACTCCTCCGGCGAGCTCGCATTGACGAAGGCGCTGGCCAACGGACCGCCGACAGGTTGCGCGATGGCCTGGTAGGGGATGGCCGACAGGTCGGTTGAGAATGTGAACCGACCAAACGAAACGATGTCTATGAATTTCGGCAAAATGATCCTGTCGAGTTGCCAGTTGATCGCCTGGATAATCTGCGACACACTGTTCCAACCTATGGTTGCCACGCGGAGATCTCGCCATTTCGACAGAGTGAGAGCCGGCCGCATGGGCGCCAGGTAATATGAAAACGCCATCAGGCTGGCCGACGTGGTGACTGTGCCGGCGGCAATCGCCCAGTAGCTCTTCGTGGTAATCACGACGGCGGACACCACGACGAGCGAGACGATCTTCGACGCGACGTCCAATGCCGAAAGCGGTCGATAGTTGAAATGGCGCTGGAAGCTGACTAGGCGCGGACTCAACATGCCGCGAAAGATCGGCGCCAGGGAGGCGAACAGCATAAGAGGAACCAGCCGCGGCTCGTCGTAGAACCGCGAGATCGGCCAGGCGAGCACCGCTATCGTTGCCGCGATGACGGCACAGCGCAGCAATGCCAGGGTAAACGCCGTGGCGTACTTTTCGTCGCCAGGGTCCTCTTCCCGCACCAGGATGGCCGCCAGCGGCAAATCGACAATCGCCTCCACGACGAAGATGGTCGTCATAGCCATGGCAACAAGGCCGAATTCTCCCGGTCCAAGAAACCGGGCGAGGATGAGAAGCGCGACAAAATCGACTGCCTTTGAAAGCAGTTTGCCGCTGACTGTCCAAATGCTTGCACGCGCCGTCCGTTCGGAGAGCGACTGGAGCGATCCTTGTGACTGGACATCGTCGTCAGCCGATCAGAACAATTGACGTGTGCTGAAGGATAGCGGGTCGACGAGGACATATGCGCCGTCGCGATGCTGCCGCATCTCAAGACCTGTTTCGCCAACAACGCTGCAACACGCTGGCGCTGACGACAACTCCAATTTGCCCGAAGGCCTCGCTGATGTGCAGTTACGGTTTGACTCCGCCCGTTAACCGTTGCTGCGTCTAGAGGGCGGCGCGAAGCAGCCAATCCAGAACGAGGTAGGATGATCTGCAAGGCGTCGTAGTGGAGCCAGCTGATCGTATCCAAGAGCCCTTTTGGATATGCCTGTCCGGTGCCGCCCGCATCCCCCTCAATGAGGGTAGCCTGTCAATCGTTGTGATCAGTGCATACATGCACGATTCCGGCCGGACCGCTGCTGGTGTCTGCGCTATCGTCACGCCTGGTGCCGGCCTTCCTGGAGGATGCGTCTTCGCCCGCTGCCTACCGTGTGAGGGGCAAGGCCGGATTTGCCGCGCGGATCGTCGAGGGGGTTGCGGCCTGCATGGTTCGTTGAGGTTCGGAAACTCGGCTTGAGCCGGCGCTGAGCGCTCATGCCGGATTGACAGGAGTGTCGGCGTTGCACACTCTTAAAGGACAAGCGATGCGATGGCGCACGGGTCACGAATTGAGTTTGGCCGTTTTCCCGGCACCGACAGGTCGCGCTTTGTCACTCGTATTCGCCGGCGCAGGTTTCACCGGCTTCGTGGGTTTACTCAACATTCGCCCCAGCCGCGGCTTGGGGCTATGCAGGAAGCGCCTCGGTTCGGCAGCGCTGCCGGCCAGGACGACGCCGATCATCGGCGCGTGATAGGCGTGCATCGTTCTTACCAGTTCCTTCAGCGCTGCGATCGGCGTGACTCCCGACTCTGCGACGAGGACCACGCCGTCGAGCGCGGCGGCGACGGCGAGATTGTCCGCACCCATGGCGAAAGCCGGAAGGTCGAGCAGGATCATGTCATAGGATGTCAGACCCTCTAGCGCCATTTCCATCGTTTTAGGCTCCAGCAACCAGCTGTCGCCAGACAAAGCGTTGGTCATCAGGTCGAAGCCGAGATTCTCGACAGGCATTATGTCCGGCGCATGCGAGCGGAACGACGTCATCGGCCAGTCGGCCAGTTGGTTGCCAGACACAGCCACTCCTCCAATCCTGGCCGCTGCAGATCCGCATCGATAACCAGAACGCGCAAGCCGCCGGCAGCGTATAGTGTGGCCAAGCTGCACACCAACGCGTGCTTATCCGGACAGTTTTGAGTTGATGTTATGCCGATCCGTCTGACAGGATGACCTCTATCGGAGAGGCTGATCGCCGTCCTGATCTTACGGAGGCTGTAACTGAAGCTCGTATGCGGGTAGCGCAACTCCTCTGGCCGATATGGGCTTCTCACCGACGGGAGCTCGCCGATGCACTCCAATGCCAATTCCTCACGAACCTGACGAGGGCCCCTGACAGTTCGATCGAACATATGGCGCAGGGTAGCCAAGCCCAGACCGAGCATGATGCCAAGGAGTCCGCCGAACGCCATCGCCAGTTTGGGACGTGGATGGCTCGCGCTCAAAGGCCGCGAGGCCGGGGTTATCAGACGCGCATCGGCAACCGGGTATGACTGTTGGCTCACCGAACTGGCATAGGCCTGCAAGAAACTCTCATACATCTTGCGATAGGTATCGGCCGTTGTCTCGAGTTCCTCCAGCGTCGGTTCCGTGGCGCTTGCAGTCAGATCGTCCGTTTCCCCTTCGTCGGGTCTCACCTGCTGCCGAGGAGCCACGCTGTAGTCGTGTCTGGCGCGGAATTCCTGTGCGATCTGCGTTGCGCTGTTCATCTGAATGCGCAGCTCTCGCAACCGCTTCTCCAGCCAGTCGCCGCCCTGGCGTGCCGAAGTAGCCTTCTCCTCGAGCTGTTCGCGTATGACGGCATCGGCCAAGGCGTTGGCTATCTGCGACGCCAGTTCCGGATCAGCCTGGCTGAATTGGATCTCTAGGGCATATGAGACGCCCATCCGGCGCACCGAAAGACCGCTTTGAAAATTCCACATGGCAAGGCGGGTACGCTCGAAGGCCTCGTCCTCCGGGTTTACGCCCGCGGGAACTTCGCTGGGCTTGCCGCCAACCGCTGGCAAATCGCCGCCCGAACCCATGCCGAGCAGCGTTCCAATGAACGCTCCTGCCTTGTGCACGCGAGCAACGATGCCGCTGCTGGGAGGCCGGTTGAATCTGGGATCTTCCAGGAGGTCCAGCTGAGTTATAACCATCATCGCGATCTTTTCAGATGTCATAACCGCAATCTGGCTCTCGATCTGTGCGGTATCGAGTGACAGGTTTACTTCGCCGCCCTGCTGTTGCGCCAATTGGGAATGCTTGGGGTCGATGAGGATCTGGGCCCTGGCGGTGTATATACGGTCCGTCGTAATGGCGTAGAATGCGGCCCCGAGGATGCCAAGCAGGAAGCATACGACGATCGAACGGGCGTAAAGCCTCAGGAAGGCCAATATGTCCGACACGCCGATGAATTCGCGGTCGACGGGATTCGGTTGGCCGGACATTGTCGTCCATGGCTTGTCAAGCATGCTGTCCATCAGGCATCCTGGTCGTGCAAAGAAGTCGATCTACGCGCGGCCATCTAGATGCTTGCCGCAAGGACAGGCCAGCAACGTGCCGCTACGTTGTCGACCAGATCAGATAGCGAGATAACGACGATCAATGCCGGAACCGCCCCTTGCATGCTTTCAAGCGCTGACTGTTATAGGCGCAAATGCAGCGCCATCGCAGGCAGCCTTTTGAGTATCCGGCCGTTTCAGGCCCTATTCGATAGAGGTAAGATATCGCCCCGGGGGTGGCTGCACGCCATGCAGGAGGGAAACCGGTAGCGGGCGAAGCTGCAATCGATGTTTTCTCTTGGAGTGGCAGCTTTCGCCATCGCGTCCGATCGTCAAAATTGCTGAATTTTCGCCATGCGCTGTTTCGGCGCCTCATGCGAAATCGGTATGTGGCCTCCCATTTTGGCAAGGGCAATTGTTCGTTGAGATCGGCTATTCAGATCGATAATAACGATCAAGTTGGAAGAGGGGTCTGTCGCTTAGGCAGCCGATGGACAGTATGCATGGTTTGTCGTCGAGCCGTGACGAGAGCATAGCCATGGGTAAAAAACGTGTTCGACGCAAATTGGCCCGTGGCAACATCCGACGCGCTAAGAAAGTGCGCGCGCGCGCGATCGCGTTGGCGGCACTCCATATCAATGAATCGATATTGCTGCAGTTGCAGGCGGCTGATCTGTTGTCGTCCCGTGAGATCGCCAATCTTCTCAATGATGCGAAACTAACGCTGCGCAATGCAGGCGAGCATGTCCGCGACAAGAGCTGCGTGGCTGCAAGCAACATCATCGAACTGATGTTGGAGAGCTACGTTAGCGCGAGGCCGTGATTTCATTGCTCCCTGGAGTGAAGCGGATAGGCTCAAAGTTGAAAGCGCGTAACAAGACGCTCAAGTTACGTGCGAAATCAACGCGTAGGTTTCGCCCCTCCCACCTACTCCGAAATAGGTATTCATCATCATTTCGCACATGCGCGAGATATGTGTAATATGCTCTTCGGGGTTACGGTGGCTTGGTTGGGCTATGACTAAAGTCTCACAGATGTTCGCTCCCTATGTGGCTGGGCACCAATCGAGCCTGCCAAAATTTCGGGAGTGTCTCGAAAAGCTTGTCTGAACTGGGCTTCGTGGCCGAGTTTTATCCAGCGCACTCCATGGTCTTTGACCAGGGGTTTTGCAAAGTCGCCTATCCATTGTCGAGTCAGGGTGGGGTTGTCTTTCGACTTATTTGGCTGATGGCCAGCGTCAGGTTATCGACTTTCCGTTGAAGGGAGATCTGATTGCCGAGCACGTTCCAGGCAGGGCGTCGCTGGCTTCCTTCACGGCCATCACCGATATGCGAATCCTGACAGCGCCGATCCAATCATTCACGTCCGGCAGTGCTCAATCGACAAAACTGCTGTCTGCGCTTCTCGACGCAGCCTTCGCGGCGGTCGACGATCTTTCAGCAGCACCTCACCAATCTCGGGCGGCGCAGTGCGCTCAGACGAACCGCTCATCTTCTTCTGGAATTACACGCTAGGCTGGAAATGGTCAGTCAGCAGGACGACAAAGGTTATGCTTGTCCGTTGACCCAGTATGACCTGGCTGATGCGCTGGGGCTGACCCCAATCCACGTCAACCGGATGTTGCGTGAACTCCGGGAGCGCGAATTGTTGGAGTTCAGGCATGGTCACGTTCATTTCATCAATCGGTCCGGTCTGATCGAATTTGCCGAGTTCGACAGCGACTATCTCAAGATGTGATTGTAGGTTTTACTGGTGGCTGGAAGTTCGCCGGTGTCTACTGCGACCTTCGGAATAGGCATACTTGCTGCGCCGCGATCTCATCCACCGCATGGGGCCAAGTTTTGCGGAAGTGGTATCCCGATGCATCAAGCGCGGTAGTTTAATTAACAAAGTTTACCATTTGCTAACTTAGATTATGGACGCGCATTGGTTGTGCGTGATAAATCGTTGCTCGAAATGAGTAATTGTGACCGGGGGCGGGGGCTTTCGCTCACAAAAATTTGAACCTTCTGCGCCGACCGAAGCTCATTTCGGTCGCGGGAGCCGATTTGTGTCTTGCAAAGGATGCTTCCTGGACACGGAAGTTTACTGTTGTGTAAAGGGGTGCACCAATGAGTGCTATGGGTATTTCTGAAGTATACCAGCAGAAACGCTTGCAACCGAGCCGAAATAGCAAGATCCGGTACGGATAAGAGCGAAGAGATCTGGGCGAATGCGGGCAAGGTGCTTGTTTTGCTGGACGAACGCAATCTGGACCGGCAGTGTCTTGCGCAATGCCTGACGTCCCGCGGAATTGGCAAGGACATCCTGGCCTACGGCTCCATCCGGGAATGGAAGGCTGATGCCAAGCCAGAAACACAGCGCAGCGGCCGTCATGCTGAATCTCGGCGGTCGCAAGGTGACTGATCCGGCGGTCGGTGCGGAGATTGCTGCGCTCTGGTCGCCGAAGTTCAGACCGATACCGGTTGTCGATCATGGCGGACTTCGCCGATCTTGATTCAGGTTGTGAAGGCGTTCGAACACGGCGCCAAGGCCTATGTTCCGTCGTCAACGCGCCTCGAGGTCTGCGTCGAGGCGGTAAATCTGGTGGTCGCCGGCGGAACCTTCATGCCGGCGGATAGCGTGCTGGGGATGCAGAAGATCCTGACTATGGAGGACAGGGCGCCGGCTCGCGCCATTGGCGTCCGTCTTCACAGCCCGGCAGGAGGAAGTCGTCAGAGGCTCTTCGCCGCGGCAAAGCGAACAAGATCATCGCCCATGAACTCAGCCTTCGCGAAAGCACGGTAAAGGTCCATATCCGCAACATCATGAAGAAGCTCAAGGCGACGAACCGGACGGAAGTCGCCTACAAGCTCAATGAGATGTTCCCGTTCACAGCAGGCGTGCCGAACTGACGGCTTAACCAAGGCGTCGCAGGACGAAACAGCCTGCCGCGTGGCGAAATCGCCGTCGGCAGGCGTTTTTTTGCTGCATGAATCGCTATCTAGCCGACGCAATGCTGGAAGCACGCAATGCTGGAAGGTTTGACGTGGGCGGCTTACGAGATCGCGGCGATGCCGGCCGCATAGATCTGGGGCTTTGCCGTGGCCAGTTTCCGGGACAGTGGTACCCCACGTCTAATCAGAAATTCTACGGTGCCGAAGACACGCTGGGGCGCCGCTCGACGGGGTATCGCAGCGTCGTTCCTACAATCTTAGAGGTATGTCGCAAGCGGGGACGGTCACCTCCTTACCCCTAATGCCGCGCTTGCCGGCAAGCGGCCCGGATAGACAGAATGCGGCAAAATCCAGTTAGTGCGCATGACACTCTCAACACACATCAAATCCACTTCCCCAAGTAGCTCGTTGCTGGGATCCCGCAGCGACCGTCGGCTGGCGCGCAGACGCCGGACGAGAGGCAAGCATCGGCCGGGAAGAGCCAAGGCATTCCGGCATTCCGCAAGAATTCCGTCGCTCGCCGCTGGGCGGAGGGGCAAAACGGATCCTCGACGTCATCGTGGCGTCAGTCGCATTGATTGCGGCCGCGCCACTGATGGTTGATCATTGCGTTCCTGATCCGATTGACCATGGGCGGTCCGGTACTTTTCCGCCACAAGCGCGTCGGTTTCGGTGGCCGGGAATTTGGTTGCTTGAAGTTCCGCACCATGGTTCAGAACTGCGGACGCGCGTGCTGGACGGCCTATTTCAAGGCAAATCCGGAGGCGGCGGCCGAATGGACGTACGTCGCAGAAGTTGAAGCGCGACCCGCGGATCACGTTTCTCGGTCGGAGACTGCGCAAGTCCAGCCTCGATGAGCTGCCGCAGCTCTTCAACATCCTGCGTGGTGAGATGAGTTGCGTCGGGCCACGTCCGATCACGCATGATGAACTTGACCGATATGGCAGCGTCGCCAAAGACTATCTGAAAGCGCGTCCAGGCCTGACGGGGCTATGGCAGGTTAATGGCCGTAGCAATGTCGATTACGCGCGCCGTGTGATGCTTGACGCGCAATATCTGAGAACCTGGTCGCTTCGGTCTGATCTGGTCATCCTTGTCATGGACCGCCGCTGCAGTCATCCGGTTCGAGCAGGCGTCCTGAGGTGCCGTCGGTCAGTGTGTTTAATGATCGCCACGTCGGCGCGCGAACAGAACGACCGCCACTCCCGCCAGATAGGCCAGTTGAAGGATGACGATCAGGCTGAAGATTTGGAATGACGCTGTCGACCATGATTCAGCCACGAAGAAACTGACGGCAATGCCTGCTAGGATGACCACTGCTGTGGTCAGGATGATCGCGGGCGCGCGCAGGAAAAGGCCCATAACAAAGCCTGTCGCAGCAGTGACTAGGAACACGCTAGCCAATTACTCTCTCCGGGCAGTGCATCTCTCCGGGCAGTGCATCCAGACGAAAGGCGCCGAGGTCGGTCCGAGACCGAATCACTCGATTGGTCCGATTCTGATCTTGGCCCGATGCGGTTAAAACATGCAACCATTGCTTAACGGTGTCCTCGTCTGCGTTTGTGATCCCGATTTTCAGCCGCCTTGTGCAGGTCCACTACCTCGACCTTGCTGATGTCGTCTTACTATTGTAATGGCCGCCAGCACGTTGACGGCTTATATCCTTAGATTTTCATTTGGATTTGCAGCCATGACAGTAGTCGTGCTGATGCGGCGTGGATAGGCGCGGTCGTTGGCAGGTTGCGGCAACCTTCTGTCCGTTGATGGCTTACCGGCGGTCGGCGGCCGCGTTTTCCCCCAGGTTTTTTGCCGGTCAGCCTTGGCGTTTTCGGTCCAGTTTAAGACGTCGTCACAGCGCAATAGCGCTCCGACGAGCTTTTTTCGGAGATGCCACTGCATCTGGCCCCGTGATAGCCCGGTCACTTAGCGCTAGGCTACTGCGACCGGCCCGGCAAAGCCGCCCGTCGCCCGCTAGACGAAAGCGCTGAGTCCGGTGATCGCCTTGCCGACAATCAGCGTGTTCATCTCGCGCGTGCCCTCGTAGGAGTAGATTGCCTCGGCATCCGCCACGAAGCGACCGATATGGTTGTCGAGCAGGATGCCATTGCCGCCAAGCAGTTCGCGCGCAAAGCCAACAGTCTCGCGGCATTTGACCGTGCAAAACGCCTTCGCCAGAGAGGCGTGCTCATCGGTCATCAGATCCGCGTCCTGCATCTGCCCCAGGCGCATCAACATCATCTGCGTCGCGGTGACATTGCCGAGCATGCGCACCAGCAGATCCTGGACGAGCTGAAATCCGCCGATCGGCCTGCCGAATTGTGTGCGGGTCTGCGCGTAGCGTAGAGCGTGCTCGTAGGCTCCCATGCCGCAGCCGACGGCGAAACCGGCGACGCCTGCGCGGGTCATCCTCAATACCTTGGCTGTGTCCTTGAACGAATTGGCGTTCTGCAGACGGTCCGCTTCCGGCACCCGGCACTCCGTCAATGTGATCAGCCCGTTCTGGACGACACGCAATGCCATCTTGTTTTCGATCTTCTTGACCGAAAAGCCCGGATTGTCCTTGTCGACGACGAAGCCCTTGACCTGGTTCTGCTCGTCGCGCGCCCAAATCACATTGATGTCGGCGAAAGTGGCATTGCCGATCCACTTTTTCTGGCCGTTCAGCACCCAGCTATCGCCCTCGCGCCGGCAGGTCGTCTGCATGCCGCCCGATGTAGCCGAACCGACGTTCGGTTCGGTCAGTCCAAACGAGCCGATCTTCTCCCAGCGCATCATCGACGGCAGCCAGCGATGCTTCTGCTCATCGTCGCCACACAGGTAGATCGAGCCGGCAGCTAATCCGGTATGGACGCCCCAGAAGGTTGCGATGGAGGCATCGACACGCGCCATCTCCATGCAGAGGACGGCATTAAGCAGCCAACTGCCTCCGGCGCTCCCAAATCCACGATAGCCGACACCGGCGATGTTGAGGGCTGCCAGCTTGGGAACGATCTCGAACGGGAATTTGTCCCTGGCCCAGTAATCTTCGATGATCGGTGCAACCTCACTCTCCATAAAGTCGCGGACCCGCTTCGCGATTGCCGCCTCGGCCGGATCGAGCAGATCCATCAGCCTGTAGAAATCGCCGTTCACAGGCGGCGGCGAGTATTCTGGCTTCCGGGATTGCGCGGCTTGCATGATCGGCATCCTCCTTCCGATATATCGAGCCTTCAGGCACAATATCTCAATCTCGCAGATTGGCGACTCTTCAAGGGTTCGCGACGGTATGAATGCGATGGGTCATTGGATAAAATCCACGTAGCAGAAAATCACCCTTTCAAGTCCGATGCATCGGTGTTATAAACCGGCCGGTCGGTCAACGAATTGGAGGTTTTCGTGCCGGAAGCATTCATCTGCGACGCAGTCAGGACGCCGATCGGGAGATATGGCGGTGCGCTGGGTGCTGTTCGCGCCGATGATCTGGCCGCCGTTCCGCTGACCGGCCTGATGGTTCGTAACCCTTCGGTCGATTGGTCGACGGTGGACGACCTGATCTACGGCTGCGCCAACCAGGCTGGCGAAGACAATCGAAATGTCGGCCGCATGGCGGTGCTGCTCGCGGGCATGCCGATCTCGGTTCCGGGCACCACCATCAACCGGCTATGCGGTTCGGGCATGGATGCGGTCGGCATGGCCGCCCGGGCGATCAAGGCCGGAGACTGCGATTTCGTGATCGCCGGCGGCGTCGAGAGCATGACGCGCGCGCCCTTCGTGATGCCGAAGGCCGACAGCGCCTGGTCGCGTTCCAACGCAGTTTATGACACCACAATCGGATGGCGCTTCGTCAATCCGGCGATGAAGAAGCAATATGGCGTCGACTCGATGCCGCAGACGGCCGACAATGTCGCCGCGGAATTCAACGTTTCGCGCCAGGATCAGGATGCTTTCGCGGCTGCGTTCGCCAGGCGCGCTGGGCCGCCGCCCAGGAGAAGCGGTATGTTCAAGGACGAGATCGTGCCGGTCACGGTTGCGCAAAAGAAGGGTGAAGCGATCATCGTCGACACGGACGAGCATCCGCGTCCGGAGACGACTATTGAGCAACTTGGCAAGCTAAAGGGCATCAACGCCCCCGATCTCTCCGTTACCGCCGGCAATGCATCGGGGGTAAATGATGGTGCTGCCGCGCTGTTGGTTTTGTCCGGCGAGGCAGCGACAGAAGCAGGGGCTGAACCCGAAAGCCCGCGTGGTGGCCATGGCCGCCGCCGGTGTCGAACCGCGCATCATGGGCATCGGACCCGCGCCAGCCGCCAGGAAAGTGCTGGCCCGCGCCGGCTTGAAGCTCGACCAGATGGACGTGATCGAACTCAACGAGGCATTTGCTTCACAGGCTCTCGCTACCCTGCGCGACCTCGGCCTGCCGGACGACGCGGCGCATGTGAACCCGAATGGCGGGGCGATTGCGCTCGGCCATCCGCTGGGCATGTCGGGCGCGCGGCTGGTCACGACCGCCATGTACCAGCTTCACCGCAGCTGGCGGGCGCTATGCGCTCTGCACCATGTGCATCGGCGTCGGGCAGGGCATCGCCATCATCATCGAACGTGTCTGAACGAGGAGAACCACGCCATGTATGCACAGCTGGTGAAATCGGAAGGCAAGTCGGCCGCTGAAATGACGCCGGAAGATATCGCCTTCCAGGCGCGCATCGACCGTGGCGAGAAGATCGAGCCGAAGGAATGGATGCCGGAGGGCTACCGCAAGACGCTGATCCGCCAGATCGGCCAGCACGCCCATTCCGAGATCGTCGGGCAGCTGCCGGAGGGCAACTGGATCACCCGTGCTCCGACGCTGGAGCGCAAGGCGATCCTGCTGGCCAAGGTGCAGGACGAGGCGGGCCACGGCCTTTATCTCTACTGCGCCGCCGAGACGCTCGGCATCTCGCCGCGACGAACTGATGGAGCGCCTGCACAGCGGCAACATGAAGTACTCGTCGATCTTCAACTATCCGACGCTGACCTGGGCCGACATGGGCGCGGTCGGCTGGCTGGTCGACGGCGCGGCGATCATGAACCAGGTGCCGCTGCAGCGCACCTCTTACGGCCCCTACAGCCGCGCGATGATCCGCATCTGCAAGGAGGAGAGTTTCCACCAGCGGCAGGGCTACGCCATCATGATGAAGATGGCCGCCGGCACGCCGGAGCAGAAGCGATGGCGCAGGATGCGCTGAACCGGCTCTGGTATCCGGCGCTGATGATGTTCGGCCCCTCCGACAAGGACTCGGTCCACTCGATCCAGAACATGGCCTGGCGGATCAAGATGAACACCAATGACGAGCTTCGCCAGAAATTCGTCGACCAGACCGTGCCGCAGGCCGAGTACATCGGGCTGACCGTCCCCGATCCGGACCTGAAATGGAACGAGGAAAAGGGCGGTTACGATTTCTCCGAGCCGGACTGGAACGAGTTCTACGAAGTTCTGGCCGGCAACGGACCCTGCAACAAAGACCGGCTGGGTGCCCGCGTGAAGGCCTGGGAGGACGGCGCCTGGTTCCGCGATGCCATGGTCGCTCACGCCGAGAAGGCTGCCTCGCGCCAGCCCGCCATCGCCGCCGAATAACCAGGTGGGGCCGTCGACTTAAGGCCCGACCCAGTCAAGGAAGAGAGACATGTCCAAGGAATGGCCGCTCTGGGAAGTTTTCATCCGGGGCCAGCATGGCTTGAACCATCGCCATGTCGGCAGCCTGCATGCCGCCGACGCCGAAATGGCGATCCACAACGCCCGCGACGTCTATACGCGCCGCAACGAGGGCGTTTCGATCTGGGTGGTGCGCTCGTCCGACATCGCCGCGTCGAGCCCGTCCGACAAGGGCCCGTTGTTCGATCCGGCCAACTCCAAGGTCTATCGCCACCCGACCTTCTACGAGATCCCCGAAGAAGTGGGGCATATGTGATGCCGTCGCTTCCCGACATTGCGCAGGCAGATGCCGCCGAACTCGCGCGCGAAGCTGCTTCGCGCGGCAAGGGCACTGCATGCGCCGGCGCCGGACACCGACCAGGACGCGTTCTTCGAATTTCTGCTGCGCATGGGCGACACGACCCTGATCCTCGGCCATCGCGATTCGGAATGGTGCGGCCACGCGCCGGCGCTGGAGGAAGACATCGCGCTGGCCAACGTCGCGCTCGACCTGATCGGCCAGACGCAGATGTGGCTTGCTCTCGCGGCAGAGGTCGAGGGCAAGGGCCGGACGGCGGACGATCTCGCCTATCTGCGCGACGCCTGGGACTTCCGCAACCTGCTGCTGGTCGAGCGGCCAAACGGCGATTTCGGCCACACGCTGATGCGCCAGTTCCTGTTCGACGTCTTTCATCTGGAGCTGCTCGAAGGCGCTGACCAAATCGTCAGATGCTCGCGTCGCCGAGATCGCCGCGAAGGCGAGCAAGGAAGTCGCCTATCACGTCGAGCGGCACGTCCGATCTGGTGGTGCGCCTGGGCGACGGCACGGACGAGAGCCATCGCCGCATGCAGGCGTCGCTGCGATGCGCTCTGGCCCTATACCGGCGAGATGTTCATCGCCGACGAGAAGGACGAGGCGATCGCCGAGGCCGGCATCGCGCCGAATCCCGAAAGCCTACGGCCCGCCTGGGAGGGCACGGTGCGCCATGTGCTGGCCGAAGCGACGCTGACGGTCGCCGGATGGCAAGTTCGCGCACAAGGGCGGCAAGCGCGGCGTCCACACCGAACATCTCGGCTTCATCCTGGCCGAGATGCAGTTCCTGCAGCGCGCCTATCCCGGCGCGAGCTGGTGAAGGACGGCCATGCAAACGAACACGCTACCCAGCATCGCTGAGGTCTGGGGCTGGCTCGGCCAGGTTCCTGATCCGGAGATCCCGGTCATCTCGCTGACCGATCTCGGCATCATCCGCGATGTCGCCTGGGAGGACGATACGCTCGTGGTGACGGTCACGCCGACCTATTCCGGCTGCCCGGCGACAAGCATCATCAACCTCGACATCGAGGCGGCGCTGCAGAGACAAGGGCGTCGGAAAAGATCAGCCTGAAACGGCAGCTTTCGCCGCCCTGGACCACCGACTGGATCAGCGCGAGGGCCGCGAAAAGCTGCGCGACTACGGCATCGCGCCGCCGATCGACGGGACGGCCGCCGACGGCCAGATCGCCGGCCGGGTCGCCAAGCTGATCGGAGGGACCAATCTGACTATCGCCTGCCCGCGCTGCGGCTCGACCCAAACGGCGAAGGTCAGCCAGTTCGGCTCGACGCCCTGCAAGGCAAGCTATCGCTGCGAGGACTGCCTGGAACCGTTCGACTATTTCAAGTGCATTTGAGCGGCCTACCCGAATGGCACGCTTCCACCCCTTGAAGGTCACAGACGTGCGGCGCGAGACGCGCGACGCCGTCGTCGTGACGCTGATGCCGCGCGAGGAAGACCGCGCGCTGTTCGACTTCACGCAGGGCCAGTACCTGACCTTCCGCCGCGACTTCGACGGCGAGGAGCTGCGCCGCTCCTATTCGATCTGCGCCGGCTGCGACGAAGGCGTGCTCAGGGTCGGCATCAAGCGCGTCGACGGCGGCGCGTTCTCGACCTGGGCCAACGAGGAGTTGAGCCGCGGGCGACGAGATCGAGGCCATGCCGCCGATGGGCAAATTCTTCACGCCGATCGAGCCGGACGCGCGCAAGAACTATCTCGGCTTCGCCGGCGGCTCCGGCATCACGCCGGTGCTGTCGATCATCAAGACGGTGCTGACGCGCGAGCCGCACTCGCCAGCTTCACGCTGGTCTACGCCAACCGCCAGATCAGCATCGATCATGTTCCGCGAGGAGCTGGAGGATCTGAAGAACCGCTATCTCGGCCGCTTCTCGATCATCCATGTGCTGGAGAGCCGAGGCGCAGGACATCGACCTGTTCACCGGCCGCATCGACGGCGACAAGGTGAAGCGCCCTGTTCACGCACTGGATCGACGCCGACTTCGGTCGACACGGCCTTCATCTGCGGGCCGGAGCCGATGATGCTGGCGATCGCCGCGGCGCTGCGCGAGCATGGCCTGCAGCGACGACGCAGATCAAGTTCGAGCTGTTCGCCTCCGGCCAGCCGGGCAGGGCGAAGGCCAAGGCGGTCTCCAGAACCGCGGTTGCCGCCGGGAGCTGTGTCGAGGCGACGATCACGCTCGACGGCGCGACCCGCAGCTTCACCATGCCGCGCACGGGCGAGAGCGATCCTGGACGCCGCGCTCGCCGCCAATCTCGACGCGCCCTATTCCTGCAAGGCCGGCGTCTGCTCGACCTGCCGCTGCAAGGTGCTGGAGGGCGAGGTGGAGATGGCGGTGAACCACGCGCTCGAGGATTACGAGGTGCGGGCCGGCTACGTGCTGAGCTGCCAGGCCTATCCGCTGACCGACCGGGTCGTCGTGACCTACGACGAATAGAGCCGAGGGCGAGACCATGACCGATACGATGAATATCGAAGATTACCTCGCCCAGGGCGGCGAGCTGACGGCGCCGGGCAACGCGCCGCCGCGCTATCGCGGCGAACTGATGCGGCTGATGTCGTCCTTCGTCGACAGCGAACTGGCGGCCTCGGCCGGCTTCGCCGGACTCGATCAACTTTGCGCCCGGCATCAAGGAGCGCATCGCGGCCTGCCGCATCACGCTGGAAAAGACCGACCACGCCGAGCGGGTGCTCGACATCATGAGCGACTTCGGCGCCGACGCCGACCGCTATCAGGCGCATCATGACTGGACCGCGCGCGTCGAACGTAACGCCGATCATCGGCGCGGCGCGCAAGGGCGGCGACATGCGGCTGGCGGTGTTCCACTATCCGATCGAGAACTGGGCCGATGCGGTCGTCATGAACGTCCTGCAAGGACTCGCGACCGGCATTCAGATGACGGAACTGACGCGTGTGTCCTATGCGCCGCTGGCGGAAGTGTTCCGCGAGATCGCGCCGCGCGAAGCGCGCCATGCGGAACTGGGCTCGAGGGCCTGCGAAAGGATCGCTTCGACGCCCGAGGGCGGAAGAGCCGCCAAGGCCGCGCTCGCCTATTGGAAGCCGCGCGTCGCGACCAGCTTCGGCGTGGCCGGCTCCGGCCGCTTCGAGACGCTGCAGGAAATTCGGCCTGCGCCACACGCCCAACGAGGCGCTTGCTCGCGCAATGGGAAGAAGGCCGTCGCACGAGCGCCTGGACGCGCTCGAGCTCTCGAGGCCGCCCGCCCAATGGACGGACGCCCGCATGAGGAACAGGGAGAAGATCATGGCAAGCACATCCCGCGTCGTCTGGCGAGCTATGTCTCCGGCGCCTGGACGGCGGGCAAGGGCGAGGGCCAACCTCTGCTCGACGCCGCCACCGGCGAGGTGGTCGCCCTGATCGATTCCAAGGGTCTCGATTTTGCGGACGCGCTCAATTACGGGCGCTCGGTGCCGGGCCGAAGCTGCGCGCCATGTCCTTTCACGAGCGCGCCGCCATGCTGAAGGCGCTCGGCCTTGCGCTGATGGAGAAGAAGGAAGAGTTCTACGCCGAGAGCTTCCGCACCGGCGCGACCCGCGCCGACGGCTGGGTCGATATCGAGGGCGGCATCGGCACGATGCTGACCTTCGCCTCGAAAGGCCGGCGCGAACTGCCCAACGCGCGCGTTCTGACCGATGGCGATGTCGAGCCGCTGTCCAAGGACGCCAGCTTTCAGCGCCCAGCACATCTATACCGCCGCTGCAAGGCGTCGCCGTCCACATCAACGCCTTCAACTTTCCGATCTGGGGCATGCTGGAGAAGATATCGCCGACCTTGCTGGCCGGCGTGCCCTGCATCGTCAAGCCGGCGTCGCAGACCGCCTATCTGACCGAGCTGATGGTGCGGCGCATCGTCGAGACTGGCATTCTGCCGGAAGGTGCGCTGCAGCTGATTTCCGGTTCGGTCGGCGATCTGCTCGACCATGTGACCGGCCAGGACGTCGTCACCTTCACCGGCTCGGCCTGGACCGGCCGGAAGCTCAAGGCTCACCGGCGATCATCGCCAATTCGGTGCGCTTCACCATGGAGGCGGACAGCCTGAACGCCTCCATCCTGGGGCCGGACGCCGTGCCCGGCACGCCGGAATTCGACCTCTTCGTCAAGGAAGTCGCGCGCGAAATGACCGTCAAGGCGGGCCAGAAATGCACCGCCATCCGTCGCGTCATCGCGCCGCGCGATCATGTCGATGCGCTGATCAAGGCGCTGGGCGAACGGCTGGACAAGACCGCGCTCGGCCTGCCGGGCGACGAGGCGACCCGGATGGGGCCGCTCGCCTCGCTGGACCAGCGCGCAGGAAGTGCGCGACCGCATCCAGGACCTGCTCTCCGACGCCGAGATTGTCGCCGGCAATCCGAACGATGTGCGCGTAACCTCGGGCGACGCCGAGAAGGGCGCCTTCCTCAATCCTGTGCTGCTCTACGCCGACGATCCTTTCGGGGCGACCAAGGTGCACGATGTCGAGGCTTTCGGGCCGGTCTCGACCGTGTTGCCCTACGATTCCATCGACGAGGCCGTCGAACTCGCCAAGCTCGGCAAGGGTTCGCTGGTTTCGTCCGTCTTCACCGACGATCCGAAGGTGGCGCGAAGAGGTGGTCATCGGCGTCGCGCCCTTCCACGGCCGCGTGCTGATCGGCAACCGCCGTTCGGCCAAGACATCGACCGGCCACGGTTCGCCGCTGGCCGGGCTGGTCCACGGCGGCCCGGGCCGGGCCGGCGGCGGCGAGGAGATGGGCGGCATGCGCGGCGTGAAGCACTACATGCAGCGCACCGCAGTACAGGGCGCGCCGCGTCTTCTGTCGGCCGTCACCGGTCGCTGGATCGAAGGCGCCGATGCGCACGCAGGGCGAACATCCGTTCCGCAAGTCGCTGGCCGAGCTCAAGATCGGCGATCAGCTTGTCACGGCGAAGCGACAGGTCACGCTGGAGGATGTCGAGCACTTCGCGAATTTCACGGGCGATACCTTCTACGCCCATATGGACGAGGCGGCAGCCAAGGCAAATCCGTTCTTCGACGACCGGGTGGCGCACGGCTATCTCATCGCATCCTTCGCCGCCGGCCTGTTCGTCGAGCCGAACCCCGGCCCGGTGCTGGCGAATTACGGCGTCGACAACATGCGCTTCCTGACGCCGGTCTATTTCGGGGACACGCTGCAGGTGCGGCTGACCTGCAAGGAGATCAATCCGCGTGAGAACGCCGAGCATGGCGAGGTGCGCTGGGATTGCCAGGTGACCAACCAGAAGGGCGAGGTCGTCGCGCAATATGATGTGCTGACCATGGTGGCCAAGACCTGGCCATTGGCGGAGACAAAAGCCGCCGCGGAATAGACGGGGCGCGCTGGGGCGTCAGGTTTCGACCAAGGCGTAGGAAGCCGTGCGGATACCGGTGGCTGAGCGGCGGAAGTCTCTGCCCGGCTGTGTTGACGTCGGCGGCGAGCACATCTTTCGCAGGCAAAAATCACCGCATTTTTTTCGTTCATCCTGCTTGTCAATAAAACGGTGATCCTATACCGGTATATATAGGTATGGGAGAGGCACGGCTTGAACGTTTTTCAAACCGAGATTTTGCAGCAGGGGGAGGCTTTGCGGGCGAATGCGGCGCTCCATGGTGACGGCCGCACCAGAGTTGCTCTTTCGGGGTTGGCGGTGCCGAAGCGAGTTCTGCTTACAGGCATGGGCGCGTCCTTTCATGCCGCGATCTGGGGCAGCCATCTCCTGCAGAGGCACGGCATCTGGGCGGTGGCGGCGGAGAGCTCCGAATTGCTTTATTACAGCGGGCGCTTGCTGCAGGACGTCGATTGTATCGTGGTGGTGTCGCAATCCGGATCCAGTGCCGAGATCGCACCGCTCCTCGACATGGCGCCTTACGGCGTGACCGTTATCGGTATCACGAACAGGCCGGATAGCCCGCTGGGCGCCAGGGCCGACCGGGTTCTTTCGCTAGAGGCGGGCGAAGAGCGGGTTGTCGCCACGAAGACCTATCTGAACACGCTTGCATGTCTCTGGTTTCTTGCCAGCCACTGGTCGTCGCGTTCGCCGTCCGAAGCCACCGCCCAGATTGTTCGGCTTGCGGCCGAAGTCGAGGGAGCACTCTCGCGCTATGACGAACTTGCCGATGAGTGGAGCGACGCGTTCGGCACATGCGACGACATGCTTTTCATTGGTCATGGCCCGCATCTGGCAACAGCGCGGCAAAGCGCGATGATGATTGGTGAATGGTTGAAGCAATTGGCCGTGGGCACCAGCGCGGGTGCCTTTCGGCACGGATTGATCGAGATCGCCGCGCCGGGCGTGGCAGTCGTTCTGTATGGCGCCAGCGGGAGTGCCGGCGCATCGATCGAGCGACTGAGCAACGAGCTGCTTTCCTGTGGAGCGACGGTGCTGTGCATCGCGGAAGGTGCGCTGCGCAAGGGTTTCGTGAAATCGAAATGCCGCTTCGATGAAATGTGGAGCCCGCTGCTTGACGTCGTTCCGGCGCAGATTTTCGTCGAAGCCAAGGCCCGGCAACTCAAGGTGGCGCCCGTGTTCCGCAACATGGGAAAGGTTGTGCTGGAGCTATAGATGAATTCCATCGAGCACCCCTACCTCAAGCTTAAGGACGATATTGTTGCCGCCGTTCAGGACGGGACATTCAGGCCGCATTCGAAACTCCCCTCGCAGCGCGAACTTGGTGTTCAATACGGATTGAGCCACATGACGGTGCGCCGCGCGATCAATGAACTCACCCAGCAGGGCGTCATCTACACCCGCGCCGGAACCGGGATTTTTGTTGCCGAGCCGAAGCAAAACGCCGAACTCGGGCCACTGATCAGCTTCACCGACGACATGCGCATGCGGGGCATGACGGCGTCCAGTCGGGTACTGGACAAGCGCATCATCAGCGCCTCGGCGATCCTTGCCAACGCGCTGGCATTGTCGCCAGGTCAGCCGATCTTTTTCCTGCGACGCCTGAGGCTGGCGGATGGCGAGCCAATGGCCGTGCAGAGCACTTTTCTTCCCTCCACCCTGTTTCCAGGGATGATGGAAGCCGATCTCGAAAATGGGTCTCTCTACGATGTGTTGAGAGGCGCGTATGGGATGCGGCTTGCGGATGGCGAGAGTACGGCAAGCGCCGAGCTTGCGACGCCCGAGGATGCGGCCTTGCTGAAGGTGGAAATGCCGGCGGCGCTGCTGGCGGTCGAGCAGATCACCTATCTCCACTCAGGCCAGCCCGTGGAATTCGTGCGCTCGCTCTATCGGGGTGACCGCTACCACATGCAGCCGGCCTCCCGGCGCCACTCCAAATGACGAGCTGAAGGTCCTTTTCGATGGCAAGCATCAAACTGGTCTATATAGGTGGAGGCAGCACGCGCGCGCCCGGGACGGTCGCTTCGCTGCTGGAGCAGGGCGAGAATTTCAACGGCTCGGAAATCGTTCTTTACGATATCGATCCGAGCCGTCTGGAGATCGTCAGCCAGATTGCCCGCAAGATGGCGCGCAATCGCGGGCTGGACTTCAGGATCACTACATCGACGGACCGCCGGGCGGCTTTGACCGACTGCGACGCCGTGTTGACCAGTTATCGGCCCGGGCGGTTTCGAGGCGCGGTACCTGGACGAAAGCATTTCGATCCGGCACGGACTGATCGGCCAGGAAACGCAGGGGCCGGGCGGCTTCTTCATGGCCATGCGCGCCGATCAACACGATGAAGGAGATCATCGCCGACGTCGAGAAGGTCGCCCCCAGGGCACGTGTCTTCAACTACACAAATCCGATCAACATCGTCTCCGAAGCGGTAACCCATCATTCGGATGTGCCTTGCCTGTCCTTCTGCGAGGGACCGTATTGCTTTCCGGAGGATGACGGCCCGCTTTGCCGGACTGGACCCCGACAGGCTCGATACGGTGATGATCGGGCTGAATCATGCCAGTTGGTCGGTTCGCCATCTCTATGATGGCGCGGACGTGATGCCCCTGCTGCGTGAGGCTTACGAGCGCTTGTCGAAGGATCCGACGGCGGAAGGTGCCCGCCTGCGCCTGCTCAAGCTCGCTGTCGAAATGGACAGCATTCCGGCGGACTATTTCCAGTACTACTACTATCGCGACGAGATCGTCGCCGAGATGCGGGCCAAGCCGACGACCCGCGCGCAGGACATTCTCGCAAAGGTTCCCGACTATTGGGTACACTACCGCGAGCAGGCGGCGTCCGAGGATCCGCGCCTCGACCCGGCGCGGTCGCGCGGCGGTATTCACGAATTGGAGCTGGCGATCGACGCGATGGATGCGGTCTTCAATGATCGTGGCGACGTGTTGCCGGTGAATTGCCCAAACCAAGGGACGCTGCCCGATTTCCCGGACGACCTTGTCGTCGAGATGCGGGGCCTCCTTGGCCGCAACGGCGTCTCACGCATTGCCGATGGCCGGTTGCCGGCGCATGTGCGCGGGCTGGTGGGCATGTTGGGCGAATACCAGGCCCTTGCCGCCGAGGCGGCATGGACCGGCAGCAGGAAGCAAGCGATCCGCGCGCTCGCCTCGAATCCGCTGGTGCTGTCCTTCGAAAAGGCGGAAGCGGTCTACAACGACTTCTGTGCCGCGATGAAAGACTATCTGCCTGAACGTTTGCTGGCGGCCTGACGCAATGACCTCGCTGCTCGGTGTCGATGGCGGAAACACCAAGACGATCGCTCTCGTTGCGACGGGCGATGGAACGATTGTCGGCGCCGGTCGCGCGGGCTGCAGCGATGTCCACATGGCTGTGAGCGAACACGCGGCGCTGAGCGAGCTCGACCGCGCCGTCGACGCGGCGCTGCGGCAGGCGGGCGCCAGTCCGCGCGATCTGCTCAGCGCGGCCTTTTGCATGGCGGGAGCAGACTGGCCCGCTGACTACGAGTTTGTGCGCGCCGAGTTGCGCAAGCGTGGTTTTGGCCCAAGCACCATTGTCGAGAACGACGTTGTCGGCGCGCTGAGGGCCGGCACGGGTGATGGCGTCGGCGTCGTCGTGGCGCTTGGCACAGGTTCCGCCATCGGCGCGCGAAACAGCAACGGCGACACGTGGTGCGCCGGGTTCTGGCAGCAGCCGCTTGGCGGCGCGGAGATCGGCAGAAAGGCCGTGCAGGCCGCCTGTCGCGCGGAGCTCGGCATCGATCCGCCGACGCAACTCTCACAGAACATCGCCGCGCATTTCAATGTGGCCGACATCGATGATGTGCTGCGGTGCCTCTACGTCCGCCAGGACTGGTCTGAGGACGGGGCGACGATGAGCGCGCTGGCCCCGTTGGTGTTTGACGCGGCCGCCGAAGGTGACAGCGCCGCCCGGTCCATCATAGACGATACGGGCCGCATTGCCGCCGACTTTATCGGAGCAGCCGCGCGAAAGGTCGGCCTGAAACTGGATGAAACTGCCGTCGTGTTGGCGGGCGGGCTCTTTCGGCATGAGAGCGATCTGCTCGGCGAGGCGATCCGTCGCCACGCACAAGTCCCGCCGGCGCGTCTTGTCCGCAACCACAACGAACCGGCGCTCGGCGCCCTGATGCTCGCTCTCGAGGCTGCGGGCATCGCAATCACCCCTACCGTTGCAGCGCGCATCGAGATCACCCAGCCGCCAGCATCCATGTTCGCCACGCGGCCGGACGCGATGCCTGCGGCGGTCACAGAACCCAAAGCAATGCATCCCAAGGAAATTCACGCATGAGCATAGCAACCAGGATTGGCGTCATCGGCTGCGGCAGCGTCTCCGACAAATATGTTCCGCATGTGCGCCAATTGAACCTGCAGGGACTGGAGGCCGAAGTGGTGATCGGCTGCGACGCCAATCCCGGCCTCGAGGACAAGGTGCGCAACAATTTTAAGGTCAAGGACATTCACCACCGACTATCGAGATGTGCTGTCGCGCGACGACGTCGACATCGTGCTGGTGCTGACCTCGATGCAGGAGCATGGCCGGCTGACCGCCGAGGCGCTGCAAGCCGGCAAGCATGTGCTGGTGGAGAAGCCGATGTCGATGTCGCTGACGGAGGCTGCTGAGCTGCTTGATATTGGCCAAATCCAGCAAGGGCCATCTGGTCTGCGCGCCGCATGTCGTCCTGTCGCCGACCTATCAGGAGATCTGGCGGCTTTTGCACGCCGGGCGTCTCGGCAAGGTCCTGACCGCGCGCGGCTTTTATGGCTGGGCCGGCCCCAATTGGGGGCCGTGGTTCTACGAGGAGGGCGGCGGCCCGATGTTCGACCTCGGCGTCTACAATGTGACCACGCTGACCGGCCTGCTCGGCCCGGCGAAACGGGTGACGGCGATGTCGGGCATCGCCATCCCGGAGCGCATCGTCAACAACAAGAAGATCACCGTGAAGACCGACGACAATTCGCAATTGCTGATGGATTTCGGCAACCAGTGTTTCGCCGTGGTGACCACCGGCTTCACCATCCAGAAATATCGCAACGCCGGCATCGAGCTCTATGGCACTGAAGGCACGGTGCAGATGATCGGCGAGGACTGGGATCCGAAGGGCTACGAGCTCTGGGAGAATTCAAAGGGTTGCTGGCAAGTTTATGAGCAGAAGCAACATTGGCCGTGGTCGGACGGCGTCCGCGACCTGATCGAGGCGGTGCAGCAGGGCCGCAAGCCGGTGAGCTCGCCGGAACACGCCTATCATGTGCTGGAAATCATGACCAAGTCGTTCGAAGCGGCGCGTACCGGCCAGACGCAGGAGATCGCTTCCACCTTCACGCCGCCAACCTTCGACAAGGCGGTCGGGACTGGCGCGGCCCACCTGCAGCATGATCCGACGCCGGTAGACCGAGCCGATGGCCTACAAATCCTCGCCACGCCCGGTCTTCGATCGCCCGACGCCAATTCCCTATTCGACGGTCACGCGCCACCTCTGGGGCGAGCCGGAGGCAGGGCTGGTGGATGACTGGATATACGTGTCCAGTGACCAGATTCACCAGCTGGTCTTCGGCATGCCGCCTGGCGACGGGTTCCGCCATTCGCCGTCATTCCGCACGGTGTTCGGAGCCGACGAGGTTCTCCACGTGCTGCGTGGAACCATGGTCATCGCCAATCCCGAGACTGGCGAGGTGCAATATGTCCGCACGGGAGAGTCGGTGCTGTTCCGCAAGGACACTTGGCACCATGCCTATGCCTTCGGGGCGGAGGAGCTGCGCGTGCTGGAATATTTCGCGCCGCCGCCTTCGACCGGCACCTCGGGCAAATATGCGCAGACGCGCCCTTATGTGGAGGTGTCACGCTACAGCCGGCCGCATTTGATCGGACATTGGCCGGAACGCAAAGTCGAGGCAGCGCGTGACGGCCACTTCACCGTGTTGCGGGAGGCCGACCGGCTCTGGTCGATAGATACGGCCGACCCGCGCGTGCTGATCGGAATCATCGCGTCGACCGATCAATTGACGGCGGGGCTGGCCAAGCTTTCGCCGGGGGCCAAGAGCAGTCCGATACGGCATGGCGGCTCGGCTGGCCTCTATGTGCTGGAGGGAAGGCTCAACATCCTGATCGAGAACAGCGAGCATATGCCCGTCTGGTTCGAGCTGTCGCCGATGGACGGATTCTTCGTTCCCGAGGGATCAACCTATCGGGTCTTCAACATGTCGTGCGCGCCGGTCGAATATCTGTTCGGCGTGGCGCCGCATTACCTGGAGGATCAGTCGTGAAGACCGCCGGTGCCGTTCCCTCATCCGCGAGCGAAGGCGATGCCTTTGCGATCGGTATCGATGTGGGTGGCACCAAGATCGCCGGCGGGCTGGTTAACCTGTCGCGCGGCACGCTGATGCACAGACACGAGCAACCGACACATCACGAGCGAGGCGGCGAGGCCGTTCTTGCCGATGTGGAGGCGATGATGCGCTCTCTTATGAACGAAGCCTCCCAAGGCTCCCTGCGGGTCACTGCAGCCGGCATCGGCGTACCCGAGCTGGTCGACCCGCAGGGCAATGTATTCAGCGATTATCGAGTCGCCTGGAAGGGGCTCCCGGTGCAGACGGCGCTGTCGCGCATCGTTGCGACCCGCTTGGAAGCGGACGTTCGTGCCGCCGCGCGTGGCGAGGCCCTGTTCGGCGCTGGCCGGCCCTATCGCGATTTTCTGTATGTGAACATCGGCACCGGCATCAGCAGCACATGGGTGCGTGACGGCCAGCCCTATCCGGGCGCGCGCGGTGCGGCGCTGGTTCTGGCGAGTGGCCGTACGCCTTGCCAGTGCCCGGCATGCGGGGTCGACTCGTCCTATGTCCTCGAGGGCATCGCGTCCGGCCATGGCATCGTGACCGAATTCAGCACGCGCAAAGGCGTGGCGGTGAAGCGCGCGCAAGATGTGCTTGATGCCGCGCAAAGCGGCGACGTGGATGCCCGTCAGGTGGTCGAGCGGGCAACGCACGCGCTCGCCGCCGCGATCGGCCAGCTGGTCAATGCCCTCGATCCGGAAGCGGTGATTGTCGGCGGGGGTTTGGGCAATGCGCCCGGTCTCTATTGGTCTCAGCTCCGCAAAGCGATCCCCCATTTCATCTGGTCGCAGGACGTCCGGAATGCGTTGCCCGTCATTCAGGCGGGCCTTGGGCCTGACACCGGAATTATTGGCGCTGCGGCGGCGTCGCTTGGACGCTTTGGCGTCGCCGCTGCCGGAACACCCAACACAAAGACCCTTCAGACGGGCATCGACGGGAGAGAAGAAATATGCGCAGCACACTAGCTAGGTCGTTGACCATGAACCGCAGACAAATGCTGGCTGGAGGTGCCGCCGTGGCGGCTGGCACATTTGGCTTCGGGTCGGTTGCTTTAGGCCAGGATAAATCGGAGCTCGTCATGTGGACGCCGGGCGGCTCGGAACCGTTCTGCGCCCTGCATGAGGAGCTTCTGACGGAGTTTGCCTCGGCTGACGCGGCGCTGTCTGGCAGCAGCCTGCAATGTGGTATCGGCGCCGATGCCGAATTCACGCAAGCCCTGTTGGGGGGCATTGCGGCTGGCAATCCGCCTGACTTCAGCATGGTCTGGGAGTCTCCGGTGCCGCTCGGCATGCAGGGCGCGTTCTTGCCGCTCGACGACTACATGAAGACGTCCAAGAACCTCGGCATCGAAAATTGGCCAGAGGGTATGCTCAAGACTTGCCGGTTCAAGGGTGCAACCTACGGTGTGCCGATCACCGCCGGCATCTATGGCATCTGGTACAACGAGGAGATGCTCGAAGCGAAGGGCTTGAAGTCCGATCGGGTCAGCTTCCCGAAAACCTGGGACGAGATGCGCAAGCTGTCCAAGGAGTTTACGAAATGGGATGGCGACCGGCTGGAGATAGCAGGCTTCATGCCGCCGCGCGAAGCCGAGACTATCCCCATCTGGTCGGCGCTGAACGGCGGCCGCATCTTCGATGCCGACAATCTGAAGTACCAGATCGACTCCGAGGCCAACATCCAGATGTTCGAGTACTTCGTCGCCTGGCTGGATGAAGAATACAAAGGCGACATCAACGCCGTCGACCGCTCGGGCGCATGGCGCAACATCTATGCGAGCGACGATGGCCTGCCGCCATCGTTCCAGTTGGGCAGGCTGGCAGGCGTCGAGGCCGGCTCATGGGGGCAGGGCGATATCTATTCGACTACGCCGCCCACGTTCACGCGATGGAACGTAGCGCCGCATCCGGTCGGACCAGGCGGTTCGGGCTCGGTCTCGGGAACCTGGCCGAACTGGTTCGTCGTTCCGAAGGGCGCGCATAGCCCTGAAAAGGCGATCGCTTACCTGGACTATCTGGCCGTGGACGGCGTTCAGCGCTGGTACAAGCGCATCACCGACATGCCGATGAACCTCAAGGTTCCTGAGGTTCTGGCCGATGTGGTGGTCGAGAAACGCGGCGAAGAGTTTGCCAGGGAGATCGCGGCATTCTTCAGGAAGCAGGCGCAGGTCGTGACGCCGATGTGGGACTCGCCGGTACAAAGCTTCGGTCATGACCAGATCAAACTCGCGGCCGAGAAGATTTACACGAAAGCCGAGAGTGTGAAGGCTGCGCTGAGCACCGCCCAGGCGGCCGCTCAGGGGGAGCTCGACAAGGTCATGAGAGGCTGAGGCGGGCGCGCAGCCTTGCAGACAAACATGGTCAACCGAACAACCATAGGCGCTGCTGTCGCTTCACCGCCGCGTCGCCGCAACGCGCAGACGGCGCGGCGGGCCGAAAGCCGCGCCGGCATGCTGTTTGCCGTGCCATGGATGATTTGGCTCGTCGTCTTCATGATCGTCCCGTTGTTCGCCACCTTCGTGCTGGGTTTCACCCAGTATTCGGCGGCTGAATCGCCAAAGTGGGCTGGAACGGCGAACTACGAGGCCATGATCGCCGACCCGGCATTCTGGAAATCGGCCTACAACAGCGCCATCTTCGCCGCTGTTCTCGTGCCGTTGAAGCTGATTATCGCGCTGTGCCTTGCCCTGCTGCTCAGCCGCCCCAGCCGCTTCGGCGGCCTCTATCGCACGATCTTCTATCTGCCTTTCCTGGTGCCGTTGATCGCCAGTTCGATTGTGTTCATGCTTTTGCTGACCCCCGGCTCCGGGCCGGTCAACGTCATCCTGCAGGCGCTCGGCTTTTCTCCGCCGGACTGGTTGAAAGACCCGAAAGCGGCGCTCTGGACGCTTGTTATCCTCAGCCTCTGGCCTCTCGGCGTTGAAACGCTGGTGTTCCTGGGCGGTCTCCAAAGCATCCCGTCCGAGGTGAAAGAGGCTGCGCTGCTGGATTCGCCGAAGCGCTGGCACCGTTTGGTTTGGATCACCATTCCGCTGATTACCCCCATGATCCTGTTCAATCTGGTGATCGGGATCATCAGCTCGTTCCAGGTGTTCGTGCAGGCGATCACGATCGGCACGACGACAGGACAGCCGGCGGAGTCGACCTTGATGTTCATGGTGGTTATCTACCGGACCGCCTTCCGCTACTACAATCTCGGCTATGCGGCCGCCTTGTCGACGGTGCTCTTTCTGGCGGTGGCCTTGATGACGTTGCTGATCTTCCGGACCGCGCGCGCCTGGGTCTACTACGAAGGCGAAAGCCGATGACGGTCGCATCCGCCGACCCGCGGCCGCGCCGCCGTGAAGGCAGTCTCGCCGGGACGATCGGCTATCACGCGCTGATGCTCGGGATATCAGCTCTCTTCCTGCTGCCGTTCTACTGGATGTTGATTTCGGCGTTTAAGAGCGAAGCACAGATATTCTCGGGCAAAATCGGTTGGTGGCCTTCGCCGATCGAGTGGTCGAACCTGGACGCCATCTTCAGCCGACCGCGCTTTCCGTTCTTCCAGCAATTCGCCAACAGCTGCTTCTACGCCGGCATGGTCGCTGTGGGCAACTGTCTGTCGTGCTCGCTTGCGGCCTACAGCTTCGGCTGTCTGCGCTGGCGCTATCGTGATGTCGTTTTTGCCTTGACCATCTGCGCTCTGTTGGTTCCGCCGATCGCAACTTTCCTGCCGATCTATATCATGTGGTCCAAGCTTGGATTGACCGGAACCTACGTCCCGCTGATCGCGCCGTTTTTCCTGGGCGACGCGTTTTTCATCTTCATGCTGCGGCAATTCTTCCTCAACGTGCCGCGCGAAATCATTGATGCCGCGCGCCTGGATGGGGCGAGCGAGTTCCGCATCTACTGGCAGATCGTCCTGCCGACCGTGCGCACCGCGCTGGCTGTCGTTGCGATCTTCTCGATCGTCTACACCTGGCAGGAATTTTTCGCGCCGCTGATCTACCTGCAGAAGCGCGAGGATTTTCCGCTCAGCCTGGGATTGTTTGCATTCAAGGCTTATCGCGACACGCAATGGTCGCTTGCCATGATGGGGTCGTTGCTGACGGCCTTGCCGTTGATCGTGCTGTTTTTGTGCACCCAGCGGTTTTTTCGAGAGGGAATCGCGAATTCAGGCATTCGCTAGGAGTTGGTCCGCCGGCCCGTCGTGGATGGCTGTCAGGAGTGGGAATGGGAAGAGTAAGTCTGCAGGGTGTCAGCAAGGCCTTCGGCGCCGTCGACGTGATCAAGGGCGTCGACCTCGCAATCGAGGATCGCGAGTTGGTGGTTTTTGTCGGGCCGTCAGGCTGCGGAAAGTCTACCCTGCTGCGCATGATCGCGGGGCTGGAGGACATCGACTACGGCGTGATCAGCATCGACGACCAGGATGTCAGCGAGCTTGCGCCAGCGCGGCGCGGCGTCGCGATGGTGTTCCAGAACTACGCGCTCTACCCGCACATGAGCGCGTACGAAAACATCGCTTATAATTTGAGGCGAGCAGGGCTCGGCAAGGATGAGGTCGACAAGCGCGTGCGCGCTGCAGCGCAGGTTCTGCAGATAGAGCCGCTGTTGCCGCGGTTGCCGCGCGCCATGTCGGGTGGTCAGAGGCAACGTGTCGCCATCGGTCGCGCGATCGTACGCAATCCGAAGGTCTTCCTCTTTGACGAACCGCTGTCCAATCTTGATGCCGCCCTGCGCATCGAGATGCGCGCGCAAATCACCCGGCTGCATCGCGAACTCAAAGCCACGATGATCTTCGTCACGCATGACCAGGTCGAGGCGATGACGATGGCCGACCGCATCGTTGTGTTGCGTGCGGGCGTCGTCGAGCAGGTGGGCAAGCCATTGGACATCTACCGGCGACCGCGCAATCTCTTCGTCGCCGGGTTCATTGGTAGCCCCGCAATCAACCTGTTTCCCGCGACGGTCGTGGCGTCGTCTGGGACGGCCACCACCATCCGCCTCGACGGGATGGACAGGCCGGTCGATGTCGACGTGCCAGCGGGACGAACTCGAATAGGCGAGGTCGTGACGCTGGGCGTGAGGCCAGAACGCTTGCGGCTCTTGCCGGCCGGCCACGGTTCGTTCCAGGCAGGTGTCTCCCACCTGGAACAGCTCGGCGGGGAGTCCATCGTGCATGCGACGATAGGGGCGGCCGGGCAAACGATCCGGGTGAAAGCGCTCAGTGATGCAACGGTTGCCGTCGACGATCTGGTCAGCGTCGATATCGATGTTGCCGACGCCAATCTGTTCGACGATACGGGCGCGAATTGCCAGTTAGAGGCTTCGGCAACGCGCGACAGACGGTGACGATCTGCGACCGTGCTCCGGCACGATCAACGTACCGCCTTGATGCCTTCCAGGATGAGGGTCGTCGCGACTTCGGCATAGTCGTCGCGGCTGATGAGTCCGCCGTCCCTGAACCACATATACATCCAGTTCATCATGCCGAAGAGCGACATCGTCACCGGCATCAGAAGTGGGCGTTCGCTGTTGTCGAGACGCGGGCTGATGTCCCGCAGCACGGAGGCGAAACGGCGGACAATGCGGCGCTCGACGTCGGTGATCGCGCGCTTCTGCTCGTCGGTCAGCAGGCTGATGGCGTTGAGCTGCACCTTGTGGCGGTCGTCCGCTCCGCGATAGTTTTCAAGCACCACGCCGACAAGGCGTCTCAGCCGCGCCGTGGGCTCCATTTTCGGATCGTCGGCGGCCTCCAGATCCGCATCCAGTTCTTCGAGATGGTGGTGGATGATGGCGAAGACGAGGGCGTCCTTGCTTGGATAATAATGATAGAGCAGGGCCTTGGAAACATGCGCCTGCTTCGCGATCTGCGACATCGAGGCCTTGTCGGCGCCCATGGTCGCCAGAACCTTGGCGGCATAGTCCAATATGGCGAGTTGCTTTTATTCGAAGTTCTGAGCTCGCGTCCGAGCCATGCGATACAATCCCTTTATGCGTCAGGCGAGCCGTTGCGCGAGCGCCATGCTCCCTGTCGATGCTATTCCTTTGGCCGGTTATCCACGACGCGCTTTGCCTTGCCCTCCGACCGCGCCACCGAATTCGGATCGCGTACCTCGATCTTTGTCGATATGCCGACGACGCTCTTGATGTGGTGCGCCAGTTCCTTTGCGGATTTGGCGCGTGCATCGGCGTCGGCCGTGTCCGTCGTGCATTCGACATGAACGACCATGTTGTCCATGCGCCCGGCGCGCGTCAGTTCGATGTAGAAATGCGGCGCGAGCCCCCGGCACTTCAGGATCTGTTCCTCGATCTGGGTGGGGAATACGTTGACGCCGCGCAGGATCATCATGTCGTCGGAACGTCCGGTGATCTTTTCGATACGGCGCATCGAGCGCGCAGTGCCTGGAAGCAGCCTTGTCAGGTCGCGTGTCCGGTAACGCACCATCGGCAGCGCTTCCTTCGTCAGCGTCGTGAAAACAAGCTCGCCCATCTCGCCGTCGGGTAGAACTTCGCCGGTCACGGGATCGATGATCTCGGGGTAGAAATGATCCTCCCACACATGCAGGCCATCCTTGGTCTCGACGCATTCCTGCGCCACGCCCGGCCCCATGATCTCAGACAACCCATAGATGTCGACGGCGTGCATATCGAAGGCTTGCTCGATCTCGACGCGCATGGCGTTCGTCCATGGCTCGGCCCCGAAAATGCCGACCTTGAGCGAGCTCTTGCGCGCATCAAGTCCCTGCCGGCGGAACTCGTCCAGAATGGACAGCATGTAGGACGGCGTGACCATGATGATGGAGGGCTTGAAATCGTTGATCAGGGTGACCTGGCGCTCCGTCATTCCGCCGGAAATCGGAACCACCGCGCAGCCCAGACGTTCGGCGCCGTAGTGAGCTCCCAGACCGCCGGTAAAAAGACCATAGCCGTAGGCGTTGTGCAGCATATCGCCGGGCCGGCCGCCGGCGGCGCGGATCGAGCGCGCCACCAGGTCGGCCCATATGCTGACATCTCCCGCGGTGTAGCCGACCACCGTCGGCTTGCCCGTGGTGCCCGAAGAGCCATGAATTCGGGCCAGCTTGTTCTGCGGGACGGCGAACATGCCGAATGGGTAGGTGTCGCGCAGGTCCTGCTTATAGGTGAAGGGAAATTTCGACAGATCCGACAGGGACTTCAGGTCGTCCGGGTGGACACCCTTTTCATCGAATCGCTTGCGAAAGAATGGCGAGTTCTCGTAGGCGTGGCGGAGCGACTGCTTCATGCGATTGAGCTGCAGCGCGGAGATCTCGTCGCGCGAGGCATTCTCGATCGGCTCAAGGTCTTCCTTGCGCGGCGTCAGGTCTTCCATAATTTCCTCCCTACGGAATCGTGGGTCTATTCCTCGGCGGGCAGGTGAGTGCCCTTCACTGTGCGCGAGTGGCCGCGAAATTCGGCGACATGCTCTCCCGCCTGGTTCGTGATGCGAATGTCATAGATACCAGACCGGCCGCGCCGCGAAACCTCGTTGGCCGTTGCTGTCAGGCGATCGCCGATCCGTCCCGGTATCAGGTATGTGATCGAGCAATGCTGCGCGACCGTCACCTGGTTGTAGCTGTTGCAGGCAAAGGCGAAGGCCGAATCGGCCAATGCGAAAATGTAGCCGCCATGACAATTGCCGTGCCCGTTGGACATATCGCTGGTAATCGTCATCGACAGGGTCGCCTCGCCGGGAGCGATATGGGTGATCGCGATGCCCAGCTTCTGGCTGGCGAAATCGCCGTCCCACATCGCCTTGGCCGAGGCTTCCGCGATCTCCTGTGGCGTCATTTCCGACACAGGCTTCATCGGCCCTTGAACTCCGCCTTGCGCTTTTCGAGGAAGGCGGTCACGCCTTCGGCATAATCGGCGCTGCGACCGGCTGTTCGCTGGCTGTCGCGTTCCATGTCCAGTTGCTGGTCGAGGCTGTTGGTGGCTGCGGCCTGGATCAAATGCTTGGTAAGGCCGAGCCCCAATGTCGGGCCGGCAGCCAGCGAAGCGGCAAGCGTCTGCGCCTCGTTCATAAGATCGGCGTCTTCCACAGCCTTCCAGATGAGGCCCCATTCGGCGGCCTGCTCGGCCATCAACGGTTCCGCCGTCATCGTCAGCGCCTTCGCACGCGGCTCTCCCAGTATGCGAGCGAGGCTCCATGTCCCGCCGGCGTCGGGCACCAGCCCGATCTTGGCGAAGGCCTGGATGAATTTCGCCGATTTCGCCGCCAGAACGATGTCGCAGGCGAAGGCGATGTTGGCGCCGGCGCCAGCCGCCACGCCGTTGACGGCGCAAACGATCGGCTTTCCGAGCGATCGCATCAGGCGCAGCGTCGGATTGTAGAATGTCTCCAACGTGTATCCGAGATCCGGCGCCGGGCCGCCCTTGCGTGGGTCGCGGTCACCCAGATCCTGCCCGGCGCAAAAGCCGCGGCCTGCGCCAGTCAAAAGGACAGCGCGCACGTCAGGGTCGTCATGGGCGCGCTGGATCCCGGCGCGCAGCGCAAGGTGCATCTCTTCATTGAACGAATTGAGCTTGTCGGGACGGTTCAACGTCAGCGACAGAACGCCGTCGGCCAGCGCCGAAACGACGGTTTCAGAACCAGGCATATGTCTCTCTCCCTGGCCCCGTTTCACTTTTCGACAGGGCTTGAAAATTCTTCTTGCATAAACCGACCGGCCGGTCAATAATAAAGTGGTCGGGAAAGAGGAGCCCGTTTGGAGGGGCCGATGTCAGACCTGTTCGAGCGCAATCGCTCAGTGCCAGAAGCCATTCCATTCAGTGATCTCCACGCGATCGGCGCGAACCGGCCAGGCAAAGCCAGCCTTTCCGACACCGCCTTCGTCGCCACCCGTTTCCGCAGCGCCATGTGGCGAAGACCATTCGCAGCCTAAGTCAACCAACCGCGTTCTTTCTGGGAGGAAATACATGAATAAGCTTGTCATCACCACGGCGCTTGCGACGATGGCCGTCGTCGGTTTCGTCGGAACCGCGCTCGCCGACATCAAGATTGGCGCTTCGGTCTCGGCCACCGGCCCGGCCGCCTTCCTCGGCGACCCTGAAGCCAAGACGCTTGAGCTGCTGGTCGAGGATATCAACGCTGCCGGCGGCGTGAATGGGGAAAAGATCGAGCTGGTGCTCTATGACGATGGCGGCGACCCGAACAAGGCGCGCACGTTCGCGACCAGACTTGTCGAAGACGACGAGGTCGCTGCAATCATCGGCGGCACGACGACAGGCACTACCATGTCGATTCTGGCGGTGGCCGAGGACGCCGAAGTGCCGTTCATCTCGCTGGCTGGCGCTATCGACATCATCCAGCCGGTCAAGAAATTCACCTTCAAGACGCCGCACACCGACCGCATGGCCTGCCAGAAGATATTCGAGGATATCAAGAAGCGCGGCTTCACCAAGATCGGCATGATTTCCGGTACGGACGGTTTCGGTGCGTCGATGCAGGCACAGTGCAAGTCGGTCATCGGCGACTACGGCATCGAAATAGTCGCCGACGAAACCTACGATCCGAAGGACGCGGACATGACCGCGCAGCTCACTAAGATCAAGGGCGCGGCTGGCATCCAGGCCGTGCTCAATCCGGGCTTCGGCCAGGGTCCTTCGATCGTGACGCGCAACTACAAGCAGCTTGCCATCGACCTGCCTCTCTATCAGTCGCACGGCGTCGCCTCCGACGGCTTCATCGAACTGGCGGGCGCGGCCGCCGCGGAAGGCGTTCGCCTGCCTGGCACCGCGCTTCTCGTTGCCGGCCTGCTCGCGGAAAGCGATCCGCAGAAGGCTCCGGTGGCAGCCTACAAGACGGCGTTCGAGGCCAAGTACAAGACGCCGGTCAGCACCTTCGGCGGGTATGCCAACGACGCCTTCCTGATCATGACCGATGCCATCAAACGCGCCGGCTCGGGTGAATCCGCGGCGATCCGCGACGCGATCGAAGGAACCAAGGGTCTGGTCGGCACCACCGGCGCTTACACCTTCACGCCGGAAGATCATCTCGGGCTGGATCTCTCGGCTTTCCGCATGCTGGAGATCAAGGACGGCAAGTGGACGCTCGTTGAATAGTCACCTCGCAACGGCCCCGTTCGACTGAACGGGGCCGCCGAACGCAAGCTATGCAGGATCGGCTGACGGGGACGTCAGCTCGATGCCTGGGCGCAAGCCGGAGATCACGATGTCGGACCTGCTGCAGTTCCTGTTTTCGGGGGTGACCGTTGGCGCGGTGTATGCGCTCGTCGCGCTCGGCTTCACGATCATCTACAACGCCTCCGACGTGGTGAACTTCGCCCAGGGTGAATTCGTGATGCTGGGCGGCATGATGACATTCGTCATGTACTCCGCCGGCGTTCCGCTGCCATTGGCGGCGCTGATCGCGATCGCCGCGACAGCGCTGATCGGCGTGTTGATGAACAAGCTGACCATCGAGCCGGCGCGGGGCGCACCGGTCGTCTCGCTGATCATCATCACCATCGGCGTCTCGATCTTCATCCGCGGCGTCGCCCAGCTGGTTTTCGGCAAGCAGATTCACACCTTCCCCGCCTTTTCCGGCGACGAGCCGCTGCGCATCCTCGGCGCGACAATCCTGCCGCAAAGCCTCTGGGTCATCGTCGGGGCAGTCGCCGTCTTCATTGGCCTGTGGCTGTTCTTCACCAGAACGCTGACCGGCGCGGCAGTGCTGGCGACGTCGAACAATCGCCTCGCCGCCCAGTTGGTCGGCATCAACACGCGCTTCATCATGACGCTGTCTTTCGCCTTGTCGGCCGCCATCGGCGCGCTCGCCGGCGTGCTGGTCACGCCGATCACGCTGACGTCCTACGATGTAGGGCTGGCCTTGGCGCTGAAGGGTTTTGCCGCTGCCATGCTGGGCGGCATGGGCAACCCGAAGGGTGCGCTCGTCGGCGGCATACTGCTGGGGCTGCTGGAGGCACTGACCGCCGGTTATCTCTCCTCGCAATACAAGGACGCGGCGGCGTTCATCGTCATCCTCGCGATCCTGTTCTTTCTGCCGCAAGGCTTGTTCGGCCGAAAGTCGACGGATCGGGTGTGACGATGAAGCTGTCAGCAAAACAGGCCACCCTGCTCATCCTGATCGTCGCGGTAGCGCTCGCTCCGCTGATCTTTCCGTCCAACTTCTACTATCGCGTCGGCGCTCTGATCTTCGTCAACAGCATCGCCGTCATCGGCGTCGTGATCCTGACCGGGTATGCCGGGCAGGTCAGTCTCGGCCAGGCCGGTTTCGCAGGGATCGGCGGCTATGCCTGCGCACTCGGCGCCCGTGCATCTCGGCCTTCCGCCGGCGCTGGCGGTGCTGTTGGGCGCGGCGCTCTCCGGCGTGCTGGCCTTTCTCGTCGGCCGGCCGATCCTGCGGCTCAAGGGCTACTATCTGGGCGTGGCGACGCTGGGCTTCGGCATTCTGGTTTCGATGGTGCTGAACAACGAGCGCGAACTCACGCGCGGGCCGGACGGCATCGACGTCGCCGATCTCGGCCTGCGGGGGCTGCTGAAGGACATCGGCCTCGACCTGTCCAACGGCCAATTCTGGTACTTCTTCTGCGGGCTCTGCATGATCGTCGGAGCCTGGCTGGCGCTCAACATCCACAACAGCCCGACGGGCCGTTCGCTGCGGGCGCTTCACGATTCGGAAGTCGCAGCCGGCACCATGGGGATGGACGTCGCTCGCGTAAAGCTCCAGGCCTTCGTGATCTCGGCAGTCTATGCCTCCGTCGCCGGCTCGTTGCTGGCGCTGCAAAACAAGTTCATCACGCCCGATGTCGCGGGGTTCATGCACTCGGTGGAAATGGTCACCATGGCGGTGCTCGGCGGCGTCAATTCCGTGCTTGGCGCCATCCTCGGTGCGGCGATCCTGACACTGCTGCCCCAGGTGCTCACCGTCTTCGCCGACTACGAGCAGATGGTGCTCGGCCTGATCATGATCCTCGTGATGATCTTCCTGCCGCGCGGCTTGCTTCCCTCGATCGTGCGCAAATTCAGGAGGAGCGGCGAATGAGCGCGCAGCGCGACAATCGGGAAACGCTGCTTTCCATCGAAGGCCTCGGCATCAGCTTCGGCGGCCTCAAGGCGGTGCAGGATGTCAGCTTCGCCGTGAAACCCGGCGAGATCGTTTCCGTCATCGGTCCCAACGGCGCCGGCAAGACGACGCTCTTCAACATGATCTCAGGCATTTACCGGCCGGGCGCTGGCCATGTCACGCTGAACGGTGAGGATGTGACCGGCATCGCGCCTTATCAGTTGGCGCGGCGCGGCATGTCCCGCACCTTCCAGAATTTGCAGATATTCCAGTCGATGACCGTGCTTGAGAACGCCGTCGCCGGCTATCACCTGCAGGAGCGCGGGCCTGTGCTGGCCGATATGCTGAGCCTGCCGTCGTCGCGCCGCCGCGCCGAATCCGCGAAGGAAGGCGCCCTGAAATTGCTGGCGCGTGTCGGCCTGGATCGATTTGCGGAACGCGAGGCAGGCAACCTCTCCTATGGGTCGCTGAAGCGATTGGAGATCGCGCGGGCGTTGGGGCTGAGCCCGAAAATCCTGCTGCTGGACGAGCCCGCAGCCGGCTGCAACGCGGTCGAAACCGAGGAGATCGATCATCTGATCGCCGAGGTCGCGGCGTCGGGCGTGGCGATCCTGCTGGTCGAGCACGACATGAAGATGGTCATGCGCATCTCGAACCACATCGTCGTGCTGGACCATGGCGAGAAGATCGCCGAGGGCGATCCCGCAGCGGTCAGCCGCAATCCGGCGGTGATCGCGGCCTATCTCGGCGCGGAGGCTGAAGATGCTCAGGGTTGAGGGTCTGCGCTCGCGCTATGGGCGCATCGAGGTGCTGCACGGGATCGATCTCCAGGTCGACCAAGGCGAGATCGTCACCGTCGTCGGAGCGAACGGCGCCGGCAAGACCACCCTGCTGCGCTGCCTGTCCGGCGTTCAGCCGGTCACGGGCGGGACGATCACTTTCCAGGGCGAAGCGATGACGGCTGTTCCGGCGCACAGCCGCGTCAGCCGTGGTCTGGCGCAATCGCCGGAGGGACGGCAGATCTTCACCAACCTGACGGTCGAGGAAAATCTGCGGCTGGGCGCCTTCCTGTTCTCCGATGATCGGGTCGGGAAGGACATGGAAGACGCCTTCCAGATGTTTCCGATCCTCAGGGAAAAGCGCAACTTGCCGGCTGGCGGCCTTTCCGGCGGCCAGCAGCAGATGCTGGCGATGGCGCGGGCGCTGATGGGACGCCCGGCCTGCCTGCTCCTGGACGAGCCCTCCATGGGCCTGGCGCCGATCATCGTCCAGCAGATATTCGAGGTGGTGAAGGGGCTGAAGGCACGCGACGTCACCGTCCTTCTGGTCGAGCAGAACGCTTTCGGCGCGTTGAAGATCGCCGACCGGGGCTATGTGCTCGAGAATGGGAAGGTCACCATGGACGGCAAGGCCGACGCGCTGATCGCTGATCCGCGGATCCGCGAAGCCTATTTGGGGATCTGAGACGTCTGATAGCGGCTGGCGGCTCTAAGCCACCTTGCCGCCGATGTGTCATTTGGCGAGACCACACAACAGTGCCTGGCTCGCGATGCAATTCTTCCTGGCAAGGTGGACTATGCCGTCACCACTTTGTTGAACTCGGCAATACTTTTTGCCTTCACCGCATCCCAGTCCCAGTCGATGCCGATGCCTGGTTCGCTCGGGGCGATGGCCATCCCGTTCTCAACTTTCATCCGTTTGCCGGTAAGGTCATCGAGCTGCGGAATGTACTCGACATATTTGCCGTTCTGCACCGCGCAGACCAGGCTGACATGGAGTTCCATCAGGAAGTGCGGACACACCGGCATGTCGAAGCTTTCCGCCGTGTGGGCGACCTTGAGCCAGGGCGTGATGCCGCCGATGCGGCCGACATCGACCTGCACGATACTGCAGGCGCCCTTCTGCATGTACTCGCGGAAATGCCGGATCGAGTAGAGCGACTCGCCGACCGCGATTGGAGTAGCGGTCGAGTTCGACAGACGCACATGCGCGTCGATATCGTCAGCCGGTAGCGGTTCCTCGATCCAGGCGAGATCGAGATCGCGCAGGCGCTCTGCGCGGCGGATTGCTTCGTCGACGCCAAAAACCTGGTTGCAATCGGTCATGATTTCGTAGCCATCGCCGACCGCCTTGCGCACCGCCGACAGCCGGGCGAAATCCTCGGAGCCGTGTGGCCTGCCAATCTTCACCTTGGACCCGCGAAAGCCCTTTGCCTGCGCCTGCAAGGCGTCATCGACCAGCGCGCCCGTTTCGATGTGCAGCCAGCCGCCTTCGGTGGTGTACAGCGGGCAGCGATCCTTGGCGCCACCGGCGAGTTTCCACAGCGGCAGCCCTTGCTTCTTTGCGCGCAGATCCCACAGCGCCGTGTCGATGGCGGCCAATGCAATCGCGGTGATCGCGCCAATCGTCGTGGCATGGGTGAAGAATTCGAGGTCGCGCCAGATCGCCTCGATCATGTCGGCATCTTTGCCGATGATGCGCGGCGCGAGATGATCGGCCAGCAGCCGCATGACAGAGGAGCCACCGGTGCCGATCGTGTAAGAATAGCCAGTGCCGGTCGCACCATCGGAATCAGTGATGGTGACGATGGGTGTCTCCTGGGTGACAAAGCTCTGGATGGCGTCGGTGCGCTTGACCTTGGGCACAAGGTCGACCATGCGCAGTTCGACTCTCTCGATTCTTGCCATCATTAACTCCGCAGCGATTTGCCGCTGTCCGCGGCGAAGAGGTGGGCCTGGCTGAGATCAAAACTCATTTTGATTGTATCGCCCATCTTGAGCGGTCTCGGGTTCAGCATGCGCGCCACCCAATCCTTCTTGTCGAACTCGGTGAACACCAGCGTCTCGTTGCCAAGTGGCTCGGTCAGCGAGACCGGCAGTTCGATCGTATGGACGTCCGACGCTTCACCCGAATGCAGACCGTGCCCCGCGGGATAAAAATCATCCGGGCGCAGGCCGAACGCCACCTTGTCACCGACGGTCACTCCCGCCTTGAACTGCTTCGGCAAAGGCAACGTTGCGCCATTGGCAAACCGAAGCTTGCCGTCGTCGATGGTCGCGTCGGTCAGGTTCATCGGCGGCGAGCCGATGAAGCCGGCGACGAACCGCGTCGCCGGGCGTTTGAACACCGCGTCGGGCGTGCCGGTCTGTTCGATATAGCCGTCGCGCATGATCACGATGCGGTCGGACAGCGTCATCGCCTCGACCTGGTCGTGGGTGACGTAGATCACCGTCGATTTGACCTTGGCGTGCAGCTTCTTGATCTCGGTCCGCATCTGCGTGCGCAGCTTGGCGTCGAGGTTCGACAACGGCTCGTCGAACAGGAAAACGTCCGGGTCGCGCACGATGGCGCGGCCCATCGCGACACGCTGCCGCTGGCCGCCGGAGAGCTGGGATGGCCGCCGCGCCAGCAGAGGGTTCAGGTCGAGGATGCCTGCCGCCTCGGCAACGCGTTTGTCGATTTCGTCTTGCGGCCGCCCGGCAATCTTCAGCGAGAAGCCCATATTCTCCTTGACCGTCATATGCGGATAGAGCGCGTAGGACTGGAACACCATCGCGATGTTGCGCGAGCGCGGCGGCAGGTCGTTGACGACACGGCTGCCAATGCGCACTTCGCCACTGGAGATCTCTTCCAGCCCAGCGATCATACGGAGCGTCGTCGACTTGCCGCAGCCGGATGGGCCGACGAGCGAGATGAATTCGCGGTCGCCAACCTCCAGATCGATGCCATGCACGATCTCAAGATCGCCGTAGCGTTTGGTCAGCTTGGAAAGGGAAACGGTTGCCATCAGCGTGTTTCCGGAATTGGAACAATGAGGATTTTGCCAACCGCATATGCCCCCTCACCCGGCCTCCGCTTCGCTCGGCCACCCTCTCCCCTCTGGGGAGAGGAGGTTCGCCAACGTCTCAGACTTCCTCTCCCCATCGGGGAGAGGGTGGCCGAGCGAAGCGGAGGCCGGGTGAGGGGGCGTGACAGCGTCGAGGGCAAGACTATCATTGATGTTTTACCCCTTCACCGCGCCGGAGGTCAGGCCGCCGACAAGGTGTTTCTGAACGATGAAAGTCAGTGTCAGCGCCGGGATCACCATGATCACCGCCAGCGCGCACATGCCGCGCCAATCGATGGTGAACTCCGCCGTGTAGTCGAGCAGGCCGACGGGCAGTGTCTTGGAATTGACCGACCGCGTGAGCTGCGAAGCGAGCGCGAATTCGTTCCAGCAGGTGAGGAAGGAAAAGATCGCAGCCGATGCAATGCCCGGACCCGCGAGCGGAAACTCGACCTGCCAGAAGGCCTGCCAGCGCGTGCAGCCGTCAATCTGCGCCGCTTCCGCCAGGTCGCGCGGCACTTGCCGGAAGAAGCCGTCGATCAGCCAGATGGTGAAGGGGATGTTGAGCGCGACATAGGCCAGGATCAGGCCGAAATGCGTGTCGATGATGCCCAGCCTGGCGTAGACGAAGAAGAGCGGCAGCGAGAGTGCGATGCCCGGCACCGTGCGCGTCAGCATCAGGCCGAGGAACCAGCCGGACTTGCCGCGAAAGCGGAAGCGCGCAAAGGCATAACCACCGGCCATGCCGATGATGATGGCGATCACAGTCGACGTCACCGAGATGATCAGCGAGTTGCGGAAATATTGGCCCACCGGCACGCCGCCCTGGCCGACGCCGGAAAACATCGCGACATAGGCGTCGAGGCTGAGTTCCTGCGGGATCCAGACCGGCGGCTTCGACATGATTTCGACCGGCGGCCGCAGCGATGTCAGGATGATCCAGATGCCGGGCAGGCAGATGATCGTCATCGCCAGAAACAGGCCGACCGCGTGGCTGATCTTGAGCAGGCGCGTCTTCAGGCGGGCGGAAGCGTTTTCGTCCATCGCTACCACTCCGCACCGATCTGCGCGCGCGCCGCGGCGAGCTTGCGGAAGAAGTAATAGGTGAAGCCGATCGACAGCAGGATCGAGAAATAGGCCATGGCGTTGGCCAGCCCCATGCGCGCGTCGCCATAAGCGGTGCGGCCGATCAGCGTCCACAACAATTCGGTGCGGCCGGCGGGTCCGCCGTCGGTCATGATCTTCACGATGTCATAGGCGCGCGCGACATCGAGCGAGCGGATCGTCATCGCGATATAGGCGAACGGCATGACGAACGGCCACGTCACATATCGAAACGTCTGCCACGGCGTGCAACCGTCGACGCGCGCCGCCTCGATCGGTTCCTTCGGCATGGCCAGCAGACCAGCCAGGATCAGGATCGCGAACACCGATGTCGAGGACCATATCTCGGCGATGGAAATGGCGATGAAGGCGAGATGCCCCTCGATCAGCCAGGGGATCGGCTCGTTCCAGATGCCGAGCGATTGCAGCGCATTGTTCACCAGCCCGATATTGTCGTTGAACATGAATTTGAACTGGAAGCCGACAAGGATTGGAGAAAACATCATCGGAAACATCATCAGCGTACGCAGGATACGCTGGCCGCGCGTCGCCTTCTCGACCAGCATGGCGAGGCCCAAGCCGAGAAACATTTCGAGATTCAGCGCGACCGTGAGCAACAGCACTGTCCGCCCGAACGCCCACCAGAAATCGGGGCTGGTGAGGATGTTCGCGTAATTGTCGAACCAGATGAAATTGAAGAAGGTCGCCGGCCGCGTCAGGCGGAACGGCGTGAAGCTGGAATAGAGCGACAAAAGCAGCGGCACGAGCACCACCGCCGCCAGCACGACCATTGCGGGCAGAAGCAAAAGCATCGGTGCGGAGAGCCGGAAAGGCTTCATCCCTCAAGTTTCCAGTTCTGGCGGTCGGGCGGCAAGAGGTAGTGGTTACGCAACCGTGTGTGCCAAACCGGCAAACCGGTCGGGATCGCGTCGAGAGGGGCGCTGCGCCGAAGCGCAGCGCCCCAAAGTCGATCAGAACTGCTCGATGATCTCCGCGGCCTTGGCGGCAGCGGCGTCGAGTGCTTCCTTCGAGGTCTTGTCGCCGACGATGGCGGCCTGAAGTTCGGGGAAGACGGCGTTCGAGATTTCCGTCCAGGCCGGCGTCTGGGCGACCGGGAAGGCGTTCTTCGCCGCTTCCTGGAAGGCAGCCAGCACTTCCGCCTTGTACGGGTCTGCTCTTAGCCTGCTCGATATCCCAGGCCCAGACGGCGGTGCGCGTCGGCAGCGGACCGTTGGCGGCTTCGAGTTTCTGGCTGTCTTCGTTGGTCAGGAACCAGACCAGCGAGGCGGCCGCTTCCTTGTTGGCGCAGTTTTCAGTGACCGAGAAGCCGTGATGCCCGGACCATCCCGTCCGCTTGCCGGACGAGCCTTTTGGTTGCACCTTCACGCCAACATTGCCGGCAACCTTCGACGTTTTGGGATCGTTGAAGAAGCCGGCCCAGCCCGGCCAGTCGAGGTTGATCGCGATGGTGCCGGAGGCGAAACCCGCGCCGAGATCGTCCCAGACGTAGTTGGTGGTGCCGGCCGGCACGGCCTTCGCCTTGTAGAGGTTCACGAACCAGTCGAGCGCGCGCACACCGGCTTCCGAGTTGAAGGCCGGCTTGCCATCCTTGTCGAGATATTCGCCGCCCTCGGCGATCAGCATCTCGTAGAAACGCCCGACGACGCCTTCATCCTTGCCGGCGAACTGCGTGCCATAAAAATCTGGCGGTGCGGCGAAGAATTCAGCCTGTTTCGTTACCTCTTCCCAGGTGTCCGGCGGCACGAGGTCGGTGCCGTATTTTTCCTTGTACGCCTTCTTCTTGGCCTCATCGGCATAGAGGCTCTTCTGGTAATAAAGCGCCGACACGTCGAATTGCGCGCGCGGCAGCATCACCAGCTTGCCGCCAACCGTGGACGCAGAAATGTTGTTCGGCACGAAAGCATCGATCTCGGCCTTGGGGATCAGCGGCGTCAGGTCCGTGTACAGGCCTTCATAGATCGGTGCGAAGGATGAATGGTTCGAGCCGACGCACCAGTTGGTGCTGCCGGAAGCCATGTCCGACTTGATCTCCTTGTCGATCTCGAAATGGCTCTTTTTCGAGATGACATTGACCTTGGCGCCGGTCGCCTTTTCCCATTCGGCGATGCGGGCATAAAGCGCCTCATATTGCTGGCCGCCAATCAGCTTGGCCTCGATGGTCACGCCGTCGAATTTGCCAGGCAGTTCCTGTGCGCCAGCCGCACCAGACGCCAGAAGTACAAAAACACCGGCGGCAACGCCGGAGAGCAATTTTTTCATCGGGTCCTCCCATTTCTTTTTCACGCTGCTCGATGGCGCGCAGCCGCCAGGACGCTCCTCAGCGCGGGCATTCATATACAAAGATAAAATTCATATGCCAGTCAAGAGTGTTTTTGGGCCCGACGGAAGCACGTCGCACGGAGCGAATTCCTGCACGTATAGGTCGACGCTTCACTAATGAATTTCTTTGCACCGTCGGCAAAGACCGACAGAAGACAATCAGCCGGCTGCGCTTCGTGCAGCCGGCTGATTGCCCATTTTGCTGGGCCGGGTCGGTGTGCCGCGCTAGCGGTCAACCGTGTCGGACGGCGTCTAGCGCGTAAAACTCTGCGCGTTCCCGGCATCGACATTGATGATGTTGCCGGTCGACTTCGCGGAGAGGTCCGAGGCAAGAAAGTACACCGCCTCGGCGATGTCTTCCGGAAACACCGAACGCTTGAGCATCGAGCGCTTGCGATAGTGCTCCTCGAGTTCATCCGGCTTCATATTGTAGGCGGCGGCGCGCTGCTCGCGCCATTCGCCGACCCAGATTTTCGATCCGCGCAGCACGGCGTCCGGATTGACTGTGTTGACCCGGATCTGATGATCAGCGCCCTCCAGCGCGAGACAGCGGGCGAGGTGGATTTCTGCGGCCTTCGCTGTGCAGTAGGCGGCCGCGTTGGGAGAGGCGGCGAGCCCGTTCTTCGAGGCGATGAAGACGATATTGCCGCCGATCTGCTGCTGCTTGAACGTGCGGAACGCCTCGCGGGAGACGAGGAAATAGCCTTTCGCCAGGATGTCGATATTGCGGTCCCACATTGCGAGGTCGGTGTCCTCGATCGGCGCTGAGGACGAAATCCCGGCGTTCGAGACAAGAATGTCGATGCCGCCATATTCGACAGCCGCCTCGACGAAAGCGCTCAACACCTGCGCCTCCTCGGTGACGTTGAGCTTCACCGGTCGCACGAAATCCTTGCCGAAGGCCGCGCTCAGCTCTTCCGTGGCGCCGGCGAGGGCCGTTTCGTCGATATCCGCCAGCACCACGCAGGCTCCTTCGGACAACAGTCGCACCGCTGTCGCCTTGCCGATGCCGCCCGCGCCGCCGGTGACGAAGGCAATGCGCCCCGCCAGCGATTTCGGCTTGGGCATGCGCTGGAGTTTTGCCTCTTCCAGCAGCCAGTACTCGATGTCGAAAGCTTCCTGCTCGGGCAGCCCGACATAGGTCGACACGGCGGATGCGCCGCGCATCACATTAATGGCGTTGACGTAGAACTCACCAGAGATCCGCGCGGTCGCCTTGTCGGCGGCGAAGGTGAACATGCCGACACCCGGCATCAGATAGACGACCGCATTGGGGTCGCGCACGGCCGGCGAGTTCGGATGCTTGCAGCGGTCGTAATAGGCCTGGTAGCCGGCGCGATAATCGTCCAGCGCCTGCGGTAGACCTGCGATCACCGCCTCGACATCCGGCTTGGCCGGATCGAATTCAATAACCAGTGGCCGGATTTTCGTGCGCAGGAAATGGTCGGGGCAGGAGGTGCCGAGCGCCGCCAGCGGGCGCAGGTTCCTGGAATTGACGAAGTCCAGCACAGCTTCGGAATCGTCGAAGTGCCCGACCTTGTGGCTCTTGCCGGAAATCATGCCGCGGATTTTCGGCATGATGCGTGCAGCAATCTTGCGCCGTTCGACAGGCTTCAAGGCCTTCACCGCCGCGCCGCCAAAGGCCGGCTTGCCCTTCGTCGCCTTCTCGAACCACGCGATCGCCTTATTGATCGTAGGCAATCGTTGTCTCGTAGCACTCTTTCGGCGTATCGCCCCAGGTGAAGAGCCCGTGGCTTTCCAGCACGACGCCTTTTGCGCGCGGGTTCTCCTGGCAGAATTTTTCCAGCCATAGTCCAAGCTCGAAGCCCGGCCGCTTCCAGGGCAGCCAGCCAATCTCGTCGCCAAAGATTGTCTTGGTCAAAGCCTTCGAGTCTTTCGCGGCGGCTATGGCGATGATTGCATCGGGATGCATATGGTCGACATAAGGCTTCGGCACATAAGCGTGCAGCGGCGTGTCGATCGAAGCCGCGCGTGGGTTCAGATTGAAGGTGCAATGGAGGAGATAGCCCACCATCTCGTCTTCATGCTCGAGACCGCGGTAAAGGCCCTTCAGCGCCTGCAGCCTCTCCATGTAGAGCGTCGCGAAACCATCCAGTTTGATGGAGGCGCTGTCGCCGCCGGATCCCTTGACCCACAGCACTTCGACCTTCTTGCCGGTCAACGGGTCCTTCTGCCAGATCTTGGATGATGTATTGCCGCCGCCATAGTTGGTCACGCGCTTGTCCGAACCCAGAATGTTCGAGCGATAGACCAGCCGCTCCGGCTCGCTCATCTTGGCCGCTCGTTTGTCATCCCACAAATTGGCGAGCCGAGCGGCGGCGCGTTTCACAGCCATTTTCGAATCCTCCCGAGGCGGCATGCCGGCTGCCGCAGCGGCACAATAATCAAGGCAAGTTGTGACGAATGTCAATCATGAAGCGAGTGATTTCAATCATATCGCACTGCAATGCCTGAATGATGCAGTGCAAAATGATCAGAAAAGCGCAGAATTTGCTTGCAGTGACGGAATGTGTGAGTAAGTTAGATCATATCGCCTGCAACCATGGCGATTGGGAGGAATTCGGTTGAACGATTTGGTCCGCCAGCGGCAGATCGTCGAACTGTTGCGCGATAAGCCGTTCGCCTCGGTTCGCGAATTGCAGGAGCGCCTCGGCGTTTCCGCCGCGACGGTGCGGCGCGACATCGACAAGATCGACGAATCCGGCGGCGCGCGCAAAGTCTATGGCGGCGTCTCGGCGCTGGAAGGCGCCTTGCAGGCGACCGCCTATGCGCGACCCTATGACGAAAACCGCGACCTTGCCGTCGACGCCAAACGTCAGATCGCCGATCTTGCCGCGACAATGGTCCAGGATGGCGATGCCGTCATCATCAATGGCGGCTCCACCTGTTTTCACCTTGGCGCGAAGCTGGCCGACCGCAACGTTCGTCTCTTCACCAATTCGATGCCTCTGGCCGCCTATCTGGGTGATCACGGCCGCTGCAGCCTGACCGTGGCCGGCGGCGACTTGCACCGTGAACCGCGGGTCATCTACTCGGGACAACAGCCGCCGCAATTCTACGCATCGAAATATTTCCTCGGCGCGCAAGGCATCGGACCCGACGGGCTGCTGGAATCGCATCCCCTGATGGTGCGCTCCATCCAGGAGCTCAGCCGCAACGCCGACCAGATTGTCGTGCTGGCCGACAGCCGCAAGTTCTCCATTCATGCCCGCAACGTCTCCCTGCCGCTTCCACGCATCGGCACGATCATCACCGACGATGGCCTGACCGATGCCGCCGCGCGCATGCTGGAAAGCGCCGGCGTCGCCGTTCGCATCGCGGGATACGTGCAATGAGCGGCGCGCTGGCTGTCTTCGATCTCGGCAAGACGAATTCGAAGCTGTTCGTCTTCTCGCGCGACGGCGTGGTGCTCGACGAGCGGCGCACCAAGCCTGCGTGGATCGACTATAGCGGGCGCAGCGTGCTCGACGATGCGCGCCTGTTCGACTGGATGAAAGCCGAGCTGGCAAACGTCGTCGCAGCGCATGGCGTCACCAACATGATCGTCTCGGCGCATGGCTGCGCTTTCGCCCTCGTCCGTGGCGACGCGGACCTCGTGCATCCAATCCTCGACTACGAGCAGGAGGTGCCGGATCGTATCGCCGCCGAAATCGATCCAATGCTGCCGGATTTTTCAGAAACCTACACGCCGCATCTGCCGCTCGGCTTCTCGATCGCACGGCACATCTTCTGGCTCGAGCGCGATGAACCTGACGCCTTCAAGGCGGCCGACTCCATCCTCTGCTTTCCGCAGTTCTGGGGCTGGCGTTTTGCTGGCGCCAAGGTGTCGGAATGTTCCTACATCGGCGCGCACAATCAGCTCTGGGCGCCATTGAAAGGCGATTACAGCTCACTGGTTGCCCGTCTCGGTTGGCGCGAGCTTTTTCCAAAGATCGTTGCTTCCGGTGAAGTGATCGGCAGCACGGCGGTCCAGCTCCCGGACGGCTCGACGCGCAATGTCGCCGTGCACAACGGGGTGCACGATTCCGAACGCGGCGCTGGCCTATTACCGCATGACGGGCCTGACCGGCTTCACGATTGTCTCCACCGGCACCTGGGTCATCATCATCAATCTCGATTGTCCGCTATCCGCGCTCGACCAGGATCGCGACATGCTGGCCAACACGACGGTGAATGCCGAGCCCGCGCCGACTCTGCGTTTCATGGGCGGGCGTGAATACGATTTGATCAGTGAAGGCTGGAACAAGCCGATTTCCAAGCAGGCGGTCGAAAGCGTCGTCGCCAAAGGCATTTTCGCCATGCCGTCCTGGGCCGCCGGCGGGCCGTTTCCGGAGACGGCAGGCGAGATCGTTGGCGGCGATGTCAACGGCGAAGAGCGCGCTGCTGTCGCCGCCCTCTACGTCCTGATGATGACCGACCTTTCGCTCGATCTGATCTGCTCCGACAACAAGCTGGTCGTCGACGGCGGGTTGGCGAAGATCGACCTGTTCCCGGCAATGCTCGCACAATTGCGGGCGGGTCAGCAGGTGCTGCGCAGTTCGATGAGCGAAGGCTCGGCAACTGGCGCTGCCGCCATCGCCTTCAAGGCGCTGGGGCTCGCGCCGTTCAAGGACGAGACTGTCGCAGTGGCGCCAAGCAATATCGCCGGGCTCGACGCCTATCGCGACCGCTGGCGGGAACTGGCCGATGCGCGGCGTGAGGCGGCGCGTAGGGCAGCCGTAACGCTTAGATCGGCGGTGTCGTGATGACTGCCCCGTTCGTCACCCTCTCCGGCATCTCCAAATCCTTCGTCGGTGTGAAGGTTTTGAAAGACGTCTCTTTCGACGTTCGCCCAGGCGAAGTGCATGCGCTGCTGGGCGAGAACGGCGCAGGCAAGTCGACACTGATAAAGGTCCTGTCCGGTCTCTACACGCCCGACAGCGGCACGATCACCATCGACGGCAAGCAGCAGAAATTTTCCTCGACGCGGGACGCCACGGCGTCGGGCATCGCGACCGTCTATCAGGAGCTGCTGCTGTTTCCGGAGCTTTCGGTCGCCGAGAACGTGTTTCTCGGCAACTACCCACGCACGTCGACTGGGCATCATCGACTGGGCGAAGGTGCGCAGCCGCACCCGCGAATTGCTTGATTCACTCGACACGCCCGACCTCGACGTCGACGCCAAGGTGCTGACGCTGTCGGTCGCACAACGGCAACGCGTCGAAATCGCCAAGGCGCTGTCGAAAGATGCGCGCATTCTCATCATGGACGAGCCGACAGCCTCGCTGGTGGAATCCGATGTCCAGCGTCTCATGGATGTTGTGCGCCAACTTCGGGCGAGGGGCGTCGGCATCATCTATGTGAGCCATCGCATGTCGGAGATCTTTGCACTCGCCGACCGTGTCACCGTTCTCCGCGACGGCGCGTTCGTGGCGACGAAGGAAATCGGCGAGGTCACCGAGTCGAAACTTGTCTCGCTGATGGTCGGGCGCGACATCGAAAGCCTGTTCCCGAAGGTCGATGTGCCGATCGGCGAAACTGTGCTCGAAGTGCAGAACCTCAACCACGGCCGGCATGTCCGCGACATTTCCTTCTCGTTGCACAAGGGCGAGATTCTCGGCGTTGCGGGCCTGGTCGGCAGCGGGCGCACTGAACTCGCGCTGACAATGTTCGGCATGACGCCGGCAACGGCGGGCCAGATCGTGCTCGACGGCAAGCCGGTGACCATCACATCGCCCATCCAGGCGCGTGATCTCGGCATCGCCTATGTGCCGGAGGATCGCGGTTTGCAGGGTCTCGTCAAGGCGATGGCCATCCGCAAGAACGTGACGATGGCGACCATCGAGAAGGTATCGAGCGGCATCTTCATCCGTGCCGCTGAAGAGGCCAAACGCACGGCCGCCGCGATCAAGCGCCTCGGTGTACGCTGCCGCGACGGCGAGCAGCCGGTTGGCCAATTGTCCGGCGGCAATCAGCAGAAGGTCGTCATCGCCAAGTGGCTCGAAACCAACCCCCGCGTGCTCATTCCTCGATGAGCCGACGCGCGGGTGTCGATGTCGGCGCCAAGTCCGAAATCCACGCCATCATGGGCGAACTGGTCAAGCAGGGCGTGGCCATCCTGATGATCTCCAGCGAGCTGCCGGAGGTCATCGGCATGAGCGACCGAATTCTGGTCATGAGTGGCGGCCGCATCACCGATGTCATCGAGCGCGTCGATGCGACGCCGGAGCGAGTGGGCGCGGCCATGACGGCGCACAAGAATGCGGAGGCGGCGTGATGGCGATGACCGACGCCTTGCCTCCCGTCCGGCCGAGCCGCACCCAGCAGAAGCCAAGCTTGCTGCGCCGATTGATGGCCGACTATGGTCAGGAAATCATCGTCGCGGCCGCCATCGTCGTGCTGTTCGTCGTGGTCACGGCCGTCAATCCGCGCTTCATCAGCGCCAACAATCTGACCTCCATCTTTTCCGGCAATGCCTATATCGCCGTCGCTGCCATCGGCATGGCGATGGTCATCATTACCGGCAATATCGACGTGTCGGTCGGCGCGTTGATCGGCGTTCTGGCGACGATTTCGGGTACGCTGGCCGTGGCCGGCTATCCGATCTGGGTCGCATGGTTCTTCCCCGTGCTTGTCGGCATGGCGGTGAACGCGCTGATCGGCGTGCTCGTCGCCTATGCGCGCATACCCTCCATTGTCGTGACGCTCGGGGCGCTGTCGATCATGCGCGGCGGCCTGATCACCGTCACCGGCGGCAACTGGATCACCGGCCTGCCGCCGGACTATCTGATCGCCCAGCAGCGGCTGTTCGGCCTGCCGGTGCCGATCATCGCCATGGTCGTGCTCACCATCCTGGCGGCGCTCTGGATGCGCTATTCGGCCTTTGGCCGTTCGCTCTATGCGCTCGGCGGCAATCACGAGGCGGCCATCGCCACAGGCATCCCGGCCGAGCGGCGCATCGTGGCGGTCTTCATGATCAACGGCCTCTTTGCCGGGGTTGGCGACGATCCTGTTCGCCACGCAGCTTCAGGTCATCCAGTCGACCGTCCCGCCCAATCTGGAACTGACCATCATCACCGCGGCGGTCATCGGCGGCGTGTCGATCCTCGGCGGCTCGGGCACGGTCATCGGCTCGACTCTCGCGGCGATCCTCTTCGCCACCATCGGCTCGGCGCTGATCTTCATCAACGTCTCGGCCTACTGGCTGCGCGCCGTCATCGGCCTGTTGATCCTGGCGACCGTGCTGGCCGACATGCTGCGCCGGCGCAGGAGGGCATGAGGCGATGACCCTCAAATCCCTCATCCGGCACGAAACGTTACTGGCTGTTCTGCTGGTCCTGGTGCTGATCGTCCTGGCGTTCCAGTCCGACAAATTCTTCACCGTCTCCAACCTGCTCAATCAGGGCCGGTTGATGACGGAGACGGGCCTGATCGCCATTGCCATGACCTTCATCATCGCGACCGGCGGCATCGATCTTTCCGTCGGCTCGATCCTCGGCCTGACGGCGATCCTCACCGGCGTGTTCTGGCAGAATCTCGGCCTGCCTTTGCCGCTGGCCGCCGCAGCCGCCATCGCGGTCGGCACCTTTGCGGGCTATGTGAATGGCCTGATCATCACGCGCTTCCGCGTGCCGCCGCTGATCGCGACGCTGGCCACGCTGGCACTCTATCGCGGCCTTGCCGAGGGCATTTCACAGGCGCGCTCGGTGCGCGGTTATCCCGAATGGTTTTATGTGCTGGGGCAGGGCGAGGTGCTCGGCGTCCCGACACAGCTCTGGATCTTGGCGCTCGCCGCCGTCCTGGCCTCGATCATCCTTGCCTACACGCGCTGGGGCCGCACCACCTACGCCATCGGCTCGAACGAAGTCGCCGCGCGCTTCTCCGGCCTGTCAGTCGAGGGCACCAAGCTTGCGCTCTACACTGCATCCGGTTTCGCGGCCGCGCTCGCTGCCGTCATCTTCGTCTCGCGGGTCTCGACCACACGCTCCGACATGGGCACCGGCATCGAACTCGACGCGATCACCGCCGTGGTGCTCGGCGGCACGTCGATCTTCGGCGGGCGCGGCACCATCGTCGGCACCATCATCGGACTTTGCCTGATCCAGGCATTGAAGAACGGGCTGTCGCTCGCGGGCGTCAAGGGCGACGGCACGATCATGCTCATTGGCGCGGTACTCATCCTGGCGATCCTCGCCAGCAACCTCTTCGAGAGGAGCGGCACTCGATAAACAGGGAGACGTCGTCGTTCACTGCCGCTCACAAGTGTCCGGACGATCATTGGAGGAGAATATGGGTAAAGTACTTCTTTCCGCATTTCTGGCCTTGTCGTTCTCGACCAGCCTCAGCCACGCGCAGACGGCATGGACCGGCGGCGACGACCTGCCGACCAATCCGCTCGCCTGCGACGCCACGCCGCCGCAGGCCACGGCAAAGGACTATGACGGTGGCCAGCCCACCAATGCGCCGGACCGCAAGGGCAAGCCGATCAAGGTCGTCGACGTGCCGAAGCTCGTCGGCATCGGCTATTTCAACGCCACGTCGAAGGGCATCGCCGACGCGGCCGCGGAACTCGGCAACATGGAAGCCAAGACCGACGGTCCATCCAAGGCCAACATCGACGACCAGATCACGCTGATCGACAACTACATCACGTCAGGCGTCGACGGCATCCTGTTCGCCGCCAACGATCCGGTCGCGATCGCGCCTGTGCTGAAGAAGGCGCTGGCCGCCGGCATCAATGTCGTCGGCTATGACGCCAACTCGCACGCCGGACGCACGCCAGTGGTTCGTCAACCAGGCCGAGTTCAACGGCATCGCCAAGGCGATGGTCGACTCCATGGCCGCCGAGATCGGCGAGGAGGGCGCCTTCGCCATCGTCACCTCGACCTTCACCACGCCGAACCAGGCGCGCTGGATCGCCGAGATGGCCGCCTATCAGGCAAAATGCCATCCGAAGATGAAGTGGCTGGAAACGGTCGAGGCGCAGGAAGACAACATCCTGTCCTTCAACCAGTCCAACACGCTCATCAACAAATATGGCGATGAGCTGAAGGGCCTCTTCGGCATGACATCGGTGGCGACACCGGCTGCTGCCGACGCGGTGACCCAGGCCAACAAGTGCGGCTCGATCGCCGTCGTCGGCCTCGCCACGCCGAACGCCATGAAGCCCTACGTGACGGCCGGCTGCGTCAAGTCGGTCGTGCTCTGGAACCCGGTCGATCTCGGCTACGCCGCGGCTCAGGTGCTTCGCGCGGTCGCCGACGGCGTCCTGCAGCCGGGTGCGACCACGGTGAAGGCTGGCAAGCTGGGCGACCTCGCCGTCATCAACGGCTCGGAAATCCTGCTCGGCGCGCCGACCGTGTTCACCAAGGACAACATCGGCAACTTCGACTTCTGATCGAAGCCTTTTGGGGAGGCGCCCGCGCCTCCCCAAACCAGTTGAAGAATTGCCGTCATCCTCGGGCTGTCCCGAGGATTTGCGGACCGACGAGGTTATGCTTTGACCGTCTCAGAATCTGGGCAATCAGTAGATCCTCGGGGCAAGCCCGAGGATGACGGTCGCGCGACAAGCCAGCAATTCCAGTCCGAGCTTGACGCGCTTCGCGCATTTTCGGCGCGCATCGGCGCCGACCCGTTGCTGACCCAGGCGGCTGGCGGCAACACCTCGCTGAAGGATGGCGACACGCTGTGGATCAAGGCGTCCGGCACCTGGCTTGCCCATGCGCTGGAGCGCGACATCTTCGTGCCGGTGCGCATGACACCGCTGCTCGACGCCGTCGCCCAGGCGCGGCCGGAAGCCGAGCAAGCGCAGCTTTTCACCATCGCCGAACAGAATCCGTCCGGCCTGCGCCCCTCCATCGAGACCACCGTGCATGCGCTGTTGCCGCAGCGCGTCGTCGCGCATGTGCATTGCGTCGACACGATCGCATTGGCCGTTCGGCAGGACACGATGCCGATCTTCCAGGATAGGCTGCATGGCCTGAACTGGGCCTATGTGCCGTATTTCCGGCCCGGCCTGCCGCTTGCGCGGGGCATTGCGGAACACCGGCGCCAGCGACCCGACGTGCTGGTCCTCGGCAATCACGGCCTCGTCGTTGCTGCCGAGACGGTGGCCGAGGCGGAAGCTTTGCTTGCGCTCGTCAAAGGTCTGCTCAAACAGGATGTTCGCGCCGCGGCCGCGCCGGACGTTGCGGCGCTTTCGAAGCTCGCTGGGTCGAACTACCGGCTGCCCGGCGATGCTGAGGCTCATGCCGCCGCGACTGACCCCATCAGCGCCAACATTGTTACTGGCGGCAGCCTCTATCCGGATCATGTCATTTTCCTCGGCGTAGGCTCGGTGCTCGCGCATCAAGGCGAGACAGCCGAAGATGTCGTCGCCCGTCTCGGCGCTGCGCCGGTTTCGATCTTGTTTCCTGGCAAGGGCGTTCTGATGCGCCGCGACGCCTCTGCCGGCGCCGATGCCATGGCGCGCTGCCTGGCGGATGTCGTCACGCGCATCCCGGCAGGTGCGCCGCTGCGCTATCTGACCGAGGCGGAAAACCTCGAGCTGACCGACTGGGACGCCGAAAAATATCGTCAGAGCCTCAATGCCAAGAATATGCCGGCGATAGCGGGCGCGGCCTGATGGCGCTTGTGCTCGGCATCGACATCGGCACCTCCGGCGCGCGCGTGGTGGCAATGGATGCCGACGCCAATGTGGTCGCGCAGGCCGCGGCGGCACTCTCGGAGTTCGGCTCCAATCATCGCGATCCGGATGTCTGGTGGAGTGCCGTTCAAGCCAGCCTTCGCGGTTGTCTGCGTTCTGTCGATGTCGGCCAAGTCCGTGCAATCGCCGTCGACGGAACATCGGGCACCGTGGTCCCCGTCGATGGACTCAGGAACGCCGGTAGCCGAGCCCTTGATGTACAACGATCGTGTTGACGATCCGGATATCCTTGCTCGCATTGCGGCATCCGTACCGGCCGAAAGCGCCGCCCATGGTCCGACATCCGGCCTGGCGAAAATGCTCGCATTTCAGTCTGCCCCGGGCGTCAGGAAAATGCTGCATCAAGCAGACTGGATCGCCGGCAAATTGTCCGGGCGCTTCGACGTGACGGACGAAAACAATGCGCTGAAATCCGGCTACGACCCTATCACTCGATGCTGGCCGGCCTGGATTGACCAAACGGGCCTCGACCGTGATCTGCTGCCGGATGTTGTTGCCCCGGGAAGCGCCGTCGCGACGATCCTGCCTGCCATCGCCGATCGCTTCGGTATTCCAACGGATTGCCTCATTGTCGCCGGCACCACCGACGGCTGCGCCTCCTTCCTCGCGACAGGCGCGACCGAACTGGGCGAAGGGGTTACGGCTTTGGGCTCGTCGCTGACGCTGAAACTGCTGTCGGACAAGCCGATTTTCGAGCCGGCCTATGGCATTTACAGTCACCGCATCCTCGGCATGTGGCTGGCTGGAGGCGCTTCCAATACCGGCGGCAAGGTGCTGGCGCACTATTTCGACAAGGAGCAAGCTGGTCGAGCTTTCGTCCCGCATCGATCCGGCCAGCGAGAGCGGGCTTGACTATTATCCGCTGTCTTCGCCGGGCGAGCGGTTCCCGCTGCAGGATCCGTTGCTCGCGCCACGTCTCGAGCCCCGGCCAGCGGACGATGTCACGTTCCTGCAGGGTATGTTGGAGGGCATCGCGAGCGATCGAGCGGCAAGGCTATCAGCGGCTTGAGGAGCTCGGCGCTCCCCGCGTGAAGAGCGTCCGCAGCGTTGGCGGTGGCGCGGCAAATCCCCAATGGACCGCCATCCGCAAACGCCTGCTCGGTGTGCCCTTTCTCGAAGCAGCGTCCGGCGAAGCAGCAGCTGGCGCGGCGCGGCTGGCGCTCGCCGGAGCGCGCAAGGCGGGCGTGCTGTGATGCCCGCCTTTCGCACCCTGGCCGGCGTTCGCGATCTCGTCGACCTGTTCGACTGCTTCATCGTCGATCAGTTCGGCGTTCTGCACGACGGGACGCGGCCTTATCCCGGCGCGGTCGATGCGCTGGTGATGCTGAAACAGGCGGACAAGACGATCCTGCTTTTGTCCAATTCCGGCCGCCGCTCCGCGCCGAATGAGCAGCGCCTGCTACGGCTTGGTTTCCAGCATGGAAGCTGGGACCATTTTCTCTCGTCGGGGGAAGTCGCGTGGCAGCGCTTGCGCACATCCCTGGCACAGCAAGACGGCCAGCCGCTCAAATGCCTGTTGATCGCGCGCGAAAACGATCACTCGGCCATTGATGGCTTGCCGTTGACCGCTGTCTCCTCCGGCGAGGAGGCCGACATCGTGCTTCTGTCGGGCAGCGAGGCGGACCGTTTCGACATGGATCACTACCGCCGCCTGCTTGAGCCGGCAGCGAAGCGCGGCATCACCTGCATCTGCACCAACCCGGACAAGATCATGCTGACCCCGCTCGGTCCGCGCTTCGGGGCAGGGCGCATCGCCGATCTCTATCAGGAAATGGGCGGTCCGGTGCAATGGATCGGCAAGCCATTCCCGGAAATCTACGAAGCGGCGCTGGAAATGCTTGGGCATCCGCTTGCAGCTCGCACCGCCTGCATCGGCGACAGCATCGAGCACGACATTGCTGGCGGTCAGGCCGCCGGTCTGGCGACGGTTCTCGTCGCGACCGGGGTTCTGGACACGGCATCGGAGACGGAAAAGGCGGCGCTGTTTCGGCAACACGGTGCGGCGCCGGATTATCTTTTGCCGGCATTTGTCTGGTGAATTCTGGAGGTTCGTATGGAAAACATCATTGGCGACGACATTGTTCAGGCAACCAATGCCAAGGGCAAAAAGAACCTGGCGGCCGACTACGAACATCTCGGCGGACAGCTTGAACGGCGCGGCATTGCGATCGACGCGATCCTGAAAAAGGTCGAAGCCTTCGGCGTGGCGATCCCGTCCTGGGGTGTCGGCACGGGTGGCACGCGCTTCGCCCGCTTCCCGGGCGAAGGTGAGCCGCGCGATATCTTCGACAAGATCGAGGATTGCGCCGTCATCCAGCAACTCACCCGAGCGACACCGAATGTTTCACTGCACATCCCTTGGGACAAGGCTGACCCGAACCGGCTCAAGCAATCGGCTTCGCGCTTCGGCCTCGGCTTCGACGCGATGAACTCCAACACGTTCTCCGACGCGAAAGACCAGAAGAATTCCTACAAGTTCGGCTCGCTGTCGCATGCCGACGCCGGCACGCGCCGGCAGGCGATCGAACACAATCTCGAATGCATCGAGATCGGCAGGACCATCGGCTCGAAGGCGCTGACGATCTGGATCGGCGACGGCTCGAATTTTCCCGGGCAGGTCAATTTCGCCCGCAGACTTTCGAGCGCTATCTCGATGCGGTGAAGAGCATCTATGCCGAATTGCCGCGACGACTGGCGTCTGTTCACCGAGCACAAAATGTATGAGCCGGCTTTCTACTCCACCGTCGTGCAGGACTGGGGCACCAACTACATCATCGCCAAGGAGACCGGCGAACGCGCCTTCTGCCTCGTCGACCTCGGCCATCATGCGCCGAACGTCAACATCGAAATGATCGTCTCGCGGCTGATCCAGTTCGGCAAGCTGGGCGGCTTCCACTTCAACGATTCGAAATATGGCGACGACGACCTCGATGCCGGCTCGATCGATCCTTACCGGCTGTTCCTTGTCTTCAACGAACTGGTCGACGCCGAGCTGTCGGGCGCGAAGGGTTCGACCCAGCGCACATGCTCGACCAGAGCCACAATGTCACCGATCCGATCGAGAGCCTGATGCTGTCGGCCATCGAGGTGCAGCGCGCCTATGCGCAGGCGCTGCTGGTCGACCGCAAGGCGCTGGCTGGTTATCAGGAAGACAACGACGCGCTGATGGCGACGCAGACGCTGAAGGCGGCCTACCGCACTGACGTCGAGCCGATCCTGGCCATGGCGCGCCTGAACGCCGGAGGCGCGATCGATCCCGTCGCCGCTTATCGCCAGAGCGGTTATCGCAAGAAGGTCGCGGCCGAGCGCCCGCGTTTCAGCTGGTGGCGGGGGATTGTGTAGCGCTGCGCCACTGACCCTCCCCGGCGATCGTCCTACCAGTGCGGGGATCGCTGGGTGAGGCGCTTTTCCAGCGGTCTAGCTCCTAGGGAAGTGGTCTGCACCAGGAGAGGGGTCTCGCAATCAGCGCAAGAGTTGCTGCACTCACCCTCCCCACTTGCGGGGAGGGTGGATCCTGCAGCTCGCTGAGGGCACGGTCACTCCGCCAGAAACCGGTACCCGACGCCTGGCTCGGTCCGGATGATCTTCGGCGCGGCCGGGTCGCGTTCGATCTTGGTGCGCACCTGGCCGATGAAGACGCGCAGGTAGTGCATGTCGTCGGCGTGCGCCGGTCCCCAGACCGACGTCAGCAGCGTCCTGTGCGTCACGACCTTGCCGGCGTGGCGCGCCAGCAGCAAGCACGAGGTCATATTCCTTGGGCGTGAGGTGGACCGGCTCGCCGTCGCGCGTGATCGTGCGCCGCACGACATCGATCTCAAGTCCATCGACGGAAATGCGTCTCGCCGCCATCCTGTTTCAGCCGATGCCGGAGCGCCGTGCGGATACGCGCTGTCAGTTCGCCGATGCCGAAGGGCTTTTCGATATAGTCGTCGGCGCCGAGGTCGAGCGCCTCGATCTTCTCGCTCTCGCGGTCGCGCGCCGAGAGGATGATGATCGGCAGCTGCGACCAGCTGCGGACCTGGCGCACGATCGTCCTTGCCGTCCATGTCGGGCAGGCCGAGGTCGAGGATGACGATGTCGGGCGCGGCCGTCGCGATCGCCTTCATCGCGGCCGCGCCGGTCTCGGCCTCGATCACGTCATAGCCGGCGGCGGTCAGCGCAGGCCTGAGAAACCGCTGGATCTGCGGCTCGTCGTCGACGACCAGAATGCGATAGTCGCTCATGCGGCTTGCCCGGGCGTTTCGATCGGAAAGCGCAGGGTGATGCGCGTGCCACGCCGCTTCTGCGCAGGGCTTTCGGCCTCTGATCGTGCCGCCCATCGCCTCGACAAAGCCTCTCGCGATGGCCAAGCCCAGGCCCGTGCCCGGCGCGCGGCCATCGACCTTGCCGCGCCGGTAGAACTTCTCGAAGATGCGGTCGAGATCCTTCGCCGGGATGCCCTTGCCCATATCGACGACCGACAGCACGAGTTCATCTTTTTCGGCTCGCGCATAGATCGAGACCGGCTCGCCGCCGCCATATTTGCCGGCATTGTCGAGCAGGTTGAACAGCACCTGGCCGAGCAGCACGCTGTCGCCCCGGATCAGTGGCAGGCCCGGCGCGAGATTGGTCTCCAGCTTCTGCGCCGGAAACGCCTTGCGCGATTGCGCCACCGCCGCGCCGACGACGTCGGCGACGTCGATCCATTCGCGCCTTGGGCTCCACCGAGCCGGAGTCGATGCGGGTCATGTCGAGCAGATTGGCGAGAAAACGGGCGAGCCGCGCGCTTTCCTCCTCGATCGAACGCAGCAGGTCGTCGCGGCTCGCCTTGCTCATCTTGTCGCCGAGCTGGCGCAGGCTGGTCACCGCGCCGGTGATCGTGGCCAGCGGCGTCTTCAGGTCGTGCGACACCGAGGCGAGCAGCGCCGAGCGGAAGCGCCCGCCCTCCAGCGCGGCCGCCTGTTCCAGGCTTTCCTTGGACAGGCGCGCGCGGTCGATGGCGATCGCCGCCTGGTCGAGGATCACATCGACCAGCGCGCAGCGTCGTCGGTCTCGAGCGGCGTGCCGGTCTCCTGGATGCCGCAGACGCCGACCACGCCGTTCGGGGTCTTCATCGGAGGAACCGGAAACTGCTGTTGGGCAGCGTGCCGGTGCCGTGGCCGGCCGGTTCGTTTCGCTCGAAGGCCCAGCGGGCGGCGGTCATTTCGGCAACACCGAGATCGCTGTCCGGCGGCCACGCGGCGGCAAGGCGCAGTTCGCCGCCCTCGGACACGAGCAAGGCAGATGTTGCGCTGCGTCGACGCCTGCAGCTGGTTGACCACCACCCAGAGCACATCGTCGGCCTTCACCGTGCCGGAGAGCTTGCGCGAGAAGTCGAAGAGCGCCTGGTTGGCGGTCGTGCGGTCGCTCGAAATCTTCAGCTGGTCGCGCAGGCGCGAGGCGATGCCGCCGGTCGAGCATCGCGGCCAGCAGGAAGACGAGCAGCGCGAACACTTCATGCGGCTGCGCGATGGTGAAGGTTTCGACCGGGTCGATGAAGAAGAAATTGTAGGCGAGCGCCGACAGCACTGCGGCCCCAAGCGCTGCCGGCATGGCCGGCGTAGATCGCCGAGACCAGCACGGCGAGGAGAAAGAGCATCGAGACGTTCGGCAGCGGCACGAAGGCCTTGATCGCACAGCCCGAGCAAGGTCGCCGCGGCGACGCTGCCGAAGGCGATGCCGAAGTCCCTCGCGATCCGGACAGGCGGCTGGCCTGAACTGCACATGGCTGGTGCGGCGCCGCACCGTCCTCCGCCGTCACGACATGGACGCCAACGCCGCCGGCCCGCTCCATCACCGCCTCGGCCAGCGATTGCCCGAAATAGCGGGTCCAGAAGGGCTGGCGCGGTGCGCCGATGACGATCTGTGTGGCGTGTTCGCGCCGCGCGACCTTCAGAATTTCCTCGACGAAATCACCGCCCGTGACGCGGCGGGTTTCGGCGCCGAGCCGCTCGGCCAAGCTGGAACAGCTCGTCGACGCGGCGGTCCTGCTCCGGGCTCGATCGAGTCGGCGCTGCGCTCGATGCGAAACGACGAGCCAGGGCGCATTGAGCCCGGACGCCAGGCGGCTCGCCGTGCGCACGACCTTCTCCGACAGCGCGTCGGCACCGACGCAGACGAGCAGCCGCTCGGCCGACTGCCACGGCCCTTCGATCGCGTTCTGCTTGAGATAGTCGACCATCTGATCGTCGACGCGGTCGGCGGTGCGGCGCAAGCGCCAGCTCGCGCAGCGCGGTCAGGTTGCCGAGCCTGAAGAAGCTGTCGGCGGCGCGGCGCGGCATTGTCGGGCAGATAGACCTTGCCCTCCTTGAGCCGCTCGATCAGCTCGGCAGGCGGCAGGTCGACCAGGATCACCTCGTCGGCGCGCTTCAGCACGATGTCGGGCACGATCTCGCGCACCGCGACGCCGGTGATGCGCGCGACGACGTCGGTCAGGCTTTCGAGATGCTGGATGTTGAGCGCGGTCCAGACGTCGATGCCGGCGGCGAGCAGCTCCTCGATGTCCTGGATAGCGCTTGGGATGGCGGCTGCCGGCGCGTTGGTGTGCGCCAGCTCGTCGACGACGATGATCGCGCGGCTTCCGCGCCAGCGCCGCGTCGAGGTCGAACTCCTCGACCATGCGATCGCGGTAGCGACAGCGACTGGCGCGGCAGGACTTCGAGCCCGTCGAGCAGCGCCGCGGTCTCGCTGCGGCCATGGGTCTCGACGAGGCCGATGACGATGTCGGCGCCCTCGGCCTTCAGCCGCCGGGCGCGCTGCAGCATCGCATAGGTCTTGCCGACGCCGGGCGCGGCGCCGAGGAAGACCGTCAGCTTGCCGCGGCCCGCCTTGCCGGCCAGTGCCAGCAGGGCGTCGGGATCGGCACGACGGTCGCTCGTTTCGCGTCTAGCCATGACGTCTATGGCTTTAGCCGCATCCAGCGCGAGGTTGAGCTTGCAGCACATTGACACGCGGCTCTCCGATGACGCCGAGCAGCCGGCCCTCGGTCGATGCGATCGACAAGCGCGCTGACGATCCGCGCGGTCATGCTCCGCGCGCTCGCGCGACGCGCGCAACTGCGCCTGAGCATAGGCGGGCGAGATGTCGGGATCGAGCCCCGAGCCGGAGGCGGTCGCCGCATCAGCCGGGATCGGGCCGCTCATGCCAGTGCCTGGAGGCGCTGCGACGTCGGCGCTGATGCGCTCCTTCAGCTTCTGCGATGGTCGGGCCGAGGTTCGAGCCGGCTGGAAGCGCCGGCATCGTAGCCGTCCCCGGCCGCCGAGGGGCGCGGCCAGAAATAGCGGTCGGACGCGAAGGCCTGGCCGATCAGCGCCGAGCCGACGACGGCTCCGTCGCTGTCGATCAGGCTGCCATTGGCCTGCGCCGGCGAAGGCAACCTGGCCGACGCCGGTGATCGCCAGCGGATAGGCGAGGCCGGTGAGGACGGTGAAGAGGACCGTCAAGACGATGGCGGGGCGAAGATGGATTGGAGCATGGTCTCACACCAGATTGAGGGCGGAGACGACGAGGTCGACCAGCTTGATGCCGACGAACGGCACGACGAGCCCGCCGAGGCCGTAGACGAGGAGGTTGCGGCGAAGCAGCGCGGCCGCGCCGACCGGGCGATAGGCGACGCCGCTCAGCGCCAGCGGGATCAGCGCGACGATGATCAGCGCGTTGAAGATGACGGCCGACAGGATCGCCGATTGCGGCGAGTGCGAGCCCCATGACGTTGAGCGCGCCGAGCGCGGGATAGGTGGTCGACGAACAGCGCCGGGATGATGGCGAAATATTTCGCCACGTCGTTGGCGATCGAGAAGGTCGTCAGCGAGCCGCGCGTCATCAGGATCTGCTTGCCGATCTCGACGATCTCGATGAGCTTGGTCGGGCTGGAGTCGAGGTCGACCATGTTGCCGGCCTCGCGCGCCGCCTGGGTGCCGGTCTGCATGGCGACGCCGACATCGGCCTGCGCCAGCGCCGGCGCGTCGTTGGTGCCGTCGCCGCACATGGCGATCAGCCGGCCGCCCTTCTGCTCGTTGCGGATGTAGTCGAGCTTCTGCTCCGGCGTGGCCTCGGCGAGGAAAGTCGTCGACGCCGGCTTCCGAGGCGATCGCCGCCGCCGTCACCGGGTTGTCGCCGGTCACCATGACGGTGCGGATGCCCATGGCGCGCAGCGCGGCGAAGCGCTCCTTGATGCCCGGCTTCACCACGTCCTTGAGATGGATGACGCCGAGCAGCTTGTCGCCTCTCGGCGACGGCCAGCGGCGTGCCGCCGGTGCGCGCGACCGTCTCGACCGCCTGGCGGAATTCCGGCGGCGCCGGCTGCGTCGGTCGATGCCGGCGAATTTGAGCACCGCATCGACCGCGCCCTTGCGGATGCTGCGGCCGTCGATGTCGACGCCCGAGAGGCGCGTCTCGGCGGCGAAGGGCACGACGGCGTCCGGCGTCTTGGCCGTGCGCCGATGATGCCGAACTCGCCGCTGGCCAGCGCCACGATCGAGCGGCCTTCCGGCGTCTCGTCGGCGAGGCTGGCCAGCAGCGCGGCTTCGGCGAGCTCCTGCTCGCGTGACGCCGGGCACCGGCAGGAACTCGGTCGCCATGCGGTTGCCGAAGGTGATGGTGCCGGTCTTGTCGAGCAGCAGCGTATCGACGTCGCCCGCCGCCTCGACGGCGCGGCCGGAGGTGGCGATGACGTTGAAGCGGACCAGCCGGTCCATGCCGGCGATGCCGATGGCCGACAGCAGGCCGCCGATCGTCGTCGGGATCAGCGTGACCAGCAGCGCGGCGAGCACGGTGACCGAGAGCACCGTGCCGCGAATAGCCGGCCAGGCCCCAGAGCGTGACGACGGCGATCAGGAAGATCAGCGTCAGGCCGGACAGCAGGATCGACAGCGCGATCTCGTTCGGCGTCTTCTGCCGCTTGGCGCCTTCGATCAGCGCGATCATGCGGTCGACGAAGGTCTGAGCCCGGCGCGGCGGTGATGCGGACCTTGAGCCAGTCGCGACAGCACCTGCGTGCCGCCGGTGACGGCCGAGCGGTCGCCGCCGGACTCGCGGATCACCGGCGCGGATTCGCCGGTGATGGCGCTTTCGTTGACCGAGGCGACGCCTTCGACCACCTCGCCGTCGCCCGGGATCAGGTCGCCGGCCTCGACGAGCACCATGTCGCCGACCTTGAGGTCGGTCGCCGGCACCGTCTCGTACGTCGCATGCCGTCCGCGCCGACTTGAGCCGCTTGCGCGACGAGAGTCGGACTTGGCTGCGCCTGCAGGCTGTCGGCCTGCGCCTTGCCGCGGCCTTCGGCGACGGCTTCGGCGAAGGTCGCGAACAGCACGGTGAACCAGAGCCAGAGCGCGATCTGGCCGGAGAAGCCGGCGTTGCCGCCGACGGCGAGGTCGCGCAGGAACAGCAGCGTGACCAGAGCCGCGACGACCTCGGTGACGAAGATCACCGGATTGCGGACCAGCTGGCGCGGGTCGAGCTTGATCGAACGCGTCGCGCAGCGGCCGGGCCGAGGATGCGCGGGATCGAACAGGCTGAGAGCGATTGCGAGCTTTGGTAGCCATGATCGATGCCTCAGAAGGTCTGGCCGGCGAGCATCAGCGAAGTGCTCGACGATCGGGCCGAGGGCGAGCGCCGGGAAGAACTGCAGCCCGCCGAGGATGAGGATGATGCCGATCAGCAGGCCGACGAAGAGCGGCGTATGGGTCGGGAAGGTGCCGGCCGACGGCCGGCACGCGCGTCTTGGCGGCCAGCGAGCCGGCGATCGCCAGCACCGGCACGACGTAGGCGAAGCGGCCGAGCAGCATGGCGATGCCGAGCGTGGTGTTGTACCAGGGCGTGTTGGCCGTCAGCCCGCCGAAGGCCGAGCCGTTGTTGCCGGCCGCCGAGGTGTAGGCGTAGAGGATCTCGCGACAGGCCGTGCGGGCCGGGCGTGCCGATCGAGCTCGACGGCGAACGGCAGCACGGCCGAGACGGCGGTGAAGCCGAGGATGGCCAGCGGCAGGATCAGCACCGCCAGCATGGCGAACTTCATCTCGCGGCCTTCGATCTTCTTGCCGAGGAATTCCGGCGTGCGGCCGACCATCAGGCCGGCGACGAAGACCGCGAGGATCGCAGAAGACCAGCATGCCGTAGAGGCCCGAGCCGACGCCGCCCGGCAGCATTTCGCCGAGCTGGATCAGGAACATCGGCACCAGGCCGCCGAGCGCGGTGAGCGAGCCGTGCATGGCGTTGACGCCGCCGTCGGACAGGCCGGTGGTCACCGCGGCATAGAGCGGCGCTCATGGCCTGGCCGAAGCGGACCTCCTTGCCTTCCATGTTGCCCATGCGCACGGATCGACGCCGAGCGCGGTGAGCGATCGGGTTGCCGGAGGTCTCGGCCCAGTAGATGACGCCGACGCCGGCGACCAGCAGGATGCCGATGGCGGCGAGGATAGCGCCCAGCCCTGCCGGCGGTCGCCGACCATCTGGCCGAACGCGTAGACCAGCGCCGCCGAGATCGCGAGCATGGCGATGATGTTGAGATAGTTGCGACAGCGCGGTCGGGTTCTCGAACGGATGCGCGGCGTTGACGTTGAAGAAGCCGCCGCCATTGGTGCCGAGCTGCTTGATCGCCTCCTGGCTGGCGACCGGGCCGAGCGCGATGGTCTGCTGCGCGCCTTCGAGCGTGGTCGCCGTCGACCGAGCCGTCAAGCGTCTGCGGCAGGCCCATGGCGACGAAGGCCAGGGCGACGACGATCGACAGCGGCAGCAGCACGTAGAGCGTGGCGCGGGTCAGATCGACCCAGAAATTGCCGACGGTCTCCGCGCTCGAGCGGGCGAAGGCGCGGGTCAGCGGCAAGCGCCATGCGCGATGCCGGTGGCGGCGGAGACGAAGTTCTGCACCGTGAGCCCGGCCATCTGGCTGAAATGGCTCATCGTCGTCTCGCCGCCATAGGACTGCCAGTTGGTGTTGGTGACGAAGCTGACGGCGGTGTTGAAGGCGAGGTCCGGCGGCAACGCCGGCAAAACCTTGCGGGTTGAGCGGCAGACACGTCCTGCAGGCGCAGGATGGCATAGAGCAGCGACGAAGCCCGCCAGCGCTGAAGGCCAGCATGCGAAGGCGTATGCCGAGCCAGCCCTGCTCGCTGTTCGGGTCGACGCCGGCGGCGGCATAGAAGCCGCGCTCGACCGGCGCCGAGAACGGGCGACAGGAAGGTCCGCTCGCCGGAAAAGACGCGCGCCATGTAGAGGCCGAGCGGCTTGATCAGCAAAAGAACGACGAGGAAAAGCAGGCCGATCTGCAGCCATCCGATGAGGGTCATGGGAGAGCTCTCGAAGTTAGAAATTCTCAGGCCGCAGCAGCGTCACGACGAGGTAGACGCCGAGCGCCAGCGCGACGGCGAGACCGAGCAGGGTTTCGAACATGGTGATGCCTCAGATACGAGAAAGCCCGCGCGTATAGAGCGCGAACAGGCCGAAGGCGACGAGGCCGAGGGCGATAAAGATAATGTCAGACACGGCGGATACTCCGATCAGATACCGCCGCTATATCGGGCGTCGGCCCGTGAGATTTCGATTGGGAAAT
>CAVQCL010000037.1:0-22246 GCA_963710935.1 uncultured Alphaproteobacteria bacterium
GTTTTTGCAACCGCCGCGAGCAAAAGAAAGGCGGCGAAGATGGCGATTCCTAAATAAGAGCGGTTGGCGCCGAACCATCCAGAACGCGGAGCGGGAATGTCGACGATCGTGTCGATCGTGCCCGCCACGTTCAACGCAAGGCCCTGGGCCAGCACGCCACTTGCGTCTATTTTTGCTGAAATACCGGTATTTGCAGCCCGAATTAGGGGCATTCGGGTCTCGACGGTTCGTATTTGTGCCTGACGCAAGTGCTGGTAGGGACCCGGTGTGTCACCGAACCAGGCGTCATTGGTAACGTTCAGAAGCACTCCCGCCGATGCAACTTGCGGCATCAGCGAGGGGAAGATTGCCTCATAGCAAATGTACGGCGTGACGTTGATATCGCCTGGAATCGTCAGCGAATGGCGCTCAGAACCCGGTACGAAATTCATTGGTCCAGATATCAATTGTCTTATGCCAAGGCGAGAAAAGAGCTCTTCAAAGGGCAGATATTCGCCAAACGGGACAAGATGAACCTTGTCGACGGCGTCAACGACCTGACCCAAATCATCAATCTGGATCACCGAGTTGTAAAACCGTGCGCCATCAGCCGAGGCGCCTTCCTCCCGCACGGCTCCAGTGATCAGCGTCTGACCGTCCTTGAGCATCTCGCCAATCGCTACCAAGGCGCCTGGATTCTCGCTGAAGATGTAGGGCACGGAGGTCTCCGGCCAGACGATCAGTTTTGGCGCTGGGGCGCCGTCTGCCGGAGGCCTGGATGACAGCTCCAACATGGATTTGAAGATGCGGTCCCGCACCGCGGGATCCCATTTCTCCGCCATATCGACATTCGGCTGCACCAGCCGGACCGGCAACTTGGCCACCAATTCAGGCGTGGGCAGCGACATGTTGTAATAGCCGTAGCCCAGATGGGCCGCCGCTATGACGACCGCGAGCGCAATTCCTACCACCGCACCGCGGGCGGACGTGAGCAGGGCTGGAGCAGCGAAGACGAAGACCGCCAGCATGTTCATGCCAAGCAGCCCTACGACTTCGACGCTCTGCATCAAAAGCGGCGTGGGCATCGCGGCGTAGCCAATTGCGTTCCATGGAAACCCGGTAAGAACGGAGCCGCGCAGCCATTCTCCGACCCCGAAGCCGAAAGCCAGTGCGAAGATGCGGCCTAGTCCGTCGCTCCAGATCAGCCGTGCGATGGCGCAGGCAATACCGTAGAAGATTGCCAGGAGCAGCGGGATGCCGAAGACCGCGAAGGGCAGCGCCCAGGCAAAAGCATCGGCTTCGACGAGGACCGCGCCGCCAATCCACCAGAGGCCCGCGAGAAAGTATCCGAAACCGAACCAGTAGCCCGTGGCAAAGGCGGGCTTCAGCCGGCCCCACAGCCCGGGTCGCACGGCAGCCGCCGAGCCATCCAGCAGCCAAACCAGGATCGGAAACGAAACGAAACAGGCAGCAGGGAAATCATAAGGCGCCTGCCCGAGCACCGCGATGGCGCCGGCCAGGATCGCGACAAGCGTCCGCCTCCAGCCCGAGAGCAGAATGATGCTGCCTGCCAGACGGCCCATGCGCTTGTCCACGAGTTCAGAGAATCACCCTGAACAACGGTTTATCAGGCCGTAGCGAACGGTCCAAACCGACTGCATCTTTGGGTTGAATTCGCGGCTATTGTTCTTGCTCGGCGCGAACTGGCCGACGGTTGCGGCTGGATTTTTGCGTCTCGACGATGCGCACACGCTTCACGCGGCGCGGATCGGCGTCCAGAACGTGAAATTCGAAACCCGGGATGGGTTGCACCACTTCGCCGCGGCTCGGCACCCGGCCTAGGGCATTGAAGATCATGCCGCCGATGGTGTCGACATAGTCGCCGTGCTCGCCAGGCATGAAACTGTCGCCGATCACCTTGGCGACGTCCTCGATATCCGCCTTGGCGTCGACAACATAGATCCCGTCGCCCGTCTGCTCGATCAGGGCCGCCTCGTCATCGTGTTCGTCCTCGATATCGCCGACGACCATCTCGACGAGATCCTCCAGCGAAACGAGGCCGTCCGTGCCACCATACTCGTCGATCACCAGCGCCATCTGCGTGCGGGTCGCCTGCATCCGCGCCATCAGGTCCGATGCCAACATCGAAGGCGGGACAAACAGCACGGTGCGCATCAAATTGAGGTCGCCGATCGACTTGGAAAGGTCGACAGCGGTCAAGTTCAGCGTGGTGGGCGCAGCCTTCTTGGACCGCCCTGCCTTCTTCACTGTCGCCGTGCGCGTCACATGGGCGACAGCGTCTCGGATGTGCACCATGCCGCGCGGGTCGTCCAGCGTGTCGGCAAAGACCGGCATACGGGAATGGCCGGATTTTTCGAACAGCAGCAGCAATTCGCCGAGCGTGGTGCCGATCTCGATAGCCTCGATGTCGGCCCGCGGCACCATCACATCCTCGACGCGCACCTCGCGCAGCCGCAGGATGTTGTTGAGCATTGTCCGCTCGCCGGCGGAAAAAGCGCCGCTTTCGGATTCGGGCTCGGCCAGCGCTTCCGCGATGTCCTCGCGGATGCTGCTGCCGTTGCGCGGCTTGAAATAGTCGGCCAGCCGCCCGAAAAGAGAGGGCCGTTCGGCCTGCGTCTCTGAGGTGGTACTTTGGCCCGGCGCCTCATCCGCCTTGGCAGATGCCCGCGTTTCGCTGCCGCCCTCGGGGCTGACGGCAGTCTCGGCTTTCTCGTTCATCGTCTTCCGTTGTCCAGCCCCTGTTGACGCGACCAGCGCGGCATTGCCGCCGCCATTGGCTTCACGTCCACAGGTCCAGTTTCCTTGTTACGCATAGGGATCGGCTATGGCAAGCCTCGCCAGGATGCGCCGCTCCAGCGCTTCCATCTCCTCGGCCTCCTCGTCGACCTCATGGTCGTAGCCGATCAGATGCAGCAAACCATGCACGACGAGATGGCTGATATGGTGAGCGACGGTCTTGCCTTCCAGCAACGCTTCGCGCTTCACAGTCTCGGCGGCCAGCACGATGTCGCCCAGCATCGGCGGCAATGGGCCGGTCTTGTTCAGCGCGAAGGCGGGAAAAGACAGCACATTCGTCGCCTTGTCCTTGTCGCGCCACTGCGCGTTCAGGCTCTGAATTTGGGCGTCGTCGGTGAACAGGATGCTGAGTTCGGCATCTGCAGGCGGCGGTTTCAAGCCGGTTTCGGCCAGTGTCGCGTCGACGGCAGCGCGGCAAAGCTGTTCCAGCTCCGGCTCTTGTGGCCAGTCGCCGGCCTCGACGGAGATGGCAATAGCGATTGCACGGTCCTTCATTCGTCACCGCCGACTTGAAAGTCAGCTTCAAAATCGCGGCCGCCATAGTAAATCCCGACAATCACAACGGATTCCGGCTCAACCTCGAAGGCTATGGTGACCCGCCGACGAAACCCAATCGTGCGTAGACCTGGTCGAAGATCAATTCTTGATGTTCCCCGAAGAGGAAAAGTGGTCAATCCGAGACAGTAGTCAACGATCTCGTCCGTAAAACGCTTGGCAGTCGCTGGAGACGCCTCGCCCTCAATATATCTGAAAATTTCAACAAGATGTCTCTCGGCTTCTGGTGAGAGAACGATGCGAAAGCTCACGTTTGGCTAGCTTTCAATGCGCGTTCGTATTCGTCTGCAAGCACCGAACGGACTTGAGCAATAGACCGCCCTCGCGAGGGATCCGCCTTCATTGCATCATATGCCGGAACCACTTCCTGCCGTCAAGCCACTGCTCCACAGCCCGATCCCGAGCTTGCAGCGCCCTTAACCCATCGCGGATAACTTCGCTCTCGCTTGCATACTCGCCGGACGAGACCTTGCTTTTGATCATGCGGGCCATCTCAGTTGGCAAAGTTACGCTGAGTTGTTGCGTAGTGCGCATCTCACTTGCACCTTTGTTCAGTAGGATTTGAGCCTATCAGATTGCATGTCGTTGGGGATGTTGCGAGCGCATGCGCATCACATCAAGCTCAACGCTCTTCGACAGGCAGGCCGCGCGAAACCTTGCCCTCCCGGTCATAGGCCCGGACGATTTCGGCGACCAGCGGATGGCGCACCACGTCGGTGTCGTTGAAGCGCACCGTCACCACGCCCGGGCACTCCGTCCAGAATGCGCAGCGCCTCGACCAGGCCCGATTTCGTGTTCGGCGGCAGGTCGATCTGCGTCGGGATCGCCGGTCACGATCATGCGCGAGTTCTCGCCGAGACGCGTCAGGAACATCTTCATCTGCATCGAGGTCGTGTTCTGCGCTTCGTCCAGGATGACCGCGGCATTGGCCAGCGTACGACCGCGCATGAAGGCCAGCGGCGCGATCTCGATCACCTCGGCGGCAATCGCTCGCTCCACCTTGTCGGCCGGCATCATGTCATAAAGCGCGTCGTAGAGCGGCCGCAGGTAAGGGTCGACTTTCTCCTTCATGTCACCGGGCAGGAACCCCAGCCGCTCGCCGGCTTCGACCGCCGGGCGCGACAGGATGATGCGCTCGACCATGCCGCGTTCCAGCAGCATCGCCGCATAGGCGACCGCAATATAGGTCTTGCCGGTGCCCGCCGGGCCGATGCCGAACACCAGTTCGGAGCGCTCCAGCGCCCGCATATAGGCGTCCTGGTTCAGCGAGCGGGCATAGATGGTGCGCTTGCGGGTGGCGATCTGGGCGGCCGAAACCTTGCCCTTGCGCTCCAGCGTCGGCAGCGTCAGCTGATCGTCCGGCGCCAAGGCCATGCGCACCGCGCCGTCGACATCCGACTGGGCGATGTCCGCGCCCTTCTGCAGGATCGAATAGAGATGGTCCAAGCGCGCGGCGCGCCTGCTCGGCGGCGGTCGGGTCGCCTTTGATGGTCAGCTGATTGCCCTTGGAGCGGATATCGACGCCGAGCTTTTGCTCCAGCCTGGCCAGATTCTCGTCGAACTGGCCGTACAGGGCGCTCGCCAGCTTGTTGTTGTCGAAGGTCAGAGCAATGTGCGCCATGTCCGACGCCCCGGCGGGCAGTCGCTTCAATTCGGCAGCGCTCAAACGTCTCTCCTTCTAGGCCGACTTCCGCGCAAACAGGCTGTTGTGGGCGGCCTTTGTGATTCGCACATCGATAATGTCGCCGATCCGGCCGGCCTTTTCATCAACAATCACCGGCTGCAGCCAAGGCGAGCGGCCGACGATCTGGCCGGCCTGGCGGCCGGGCTTTTCGATCAGGGTCGAAGGTCTTGCCGACCAGCGATGCGACAAAAGCACTCTGCTGCTCGAAGCAGCAATGCTTGCAGCCTTTGCAGCCGCTCGTCCTTCACCGTTTCCGGCACCTGGTCCTTCATCTCGGCCCCCGGCGTGCCGGGGCGCGGGGAATATTTGAACGAGAAGGCCTGACGCATAGCCGACATCGCGCACAAGTTGCAGCGTCGCTTCGAAATCGGCGTCGGTTTCGCCGGGAAAGCCGACAATGAAATCGCCCGACATGGCGATGTCCGGCCGCGCGGCGCGGATGCGCTCGATCAGGCGGAGATAGTCCGCCGCCGTATGGCGGCGGTTCATCGCCTTCAGGATGCGGTCCGAGCCGGACTGCACCGGCAGATGCAGATAGGGCATCAGCTCCGGCAGATCGCCATGCGCGGCGATCAGCTCGTCGTCCATGTCGCGCGGATGGCTGGTGGTGTAGCGCAGCCGCGCAAGGCCGGGGATTTCCGCCAGCCGGAACAGCAGTCGGCCCAGGCCCCATTCGGCGCCGTCCGGCCCTTCGCCATGCAGGCATTGACGTTCTGGCCGAGCAGCGTGACCTCGCGCACGCCGGCGTCGGCCAGCCGCTCGGCTTCGGCGACGATCTGGCTGACCGGCCGCGACAATTCGGAGCCGCGCGTATAGGGCACCACGCAGAAGGTGCAGAACTTGTCGCAGCCTTCCTGCACGGTGAGAAAAGCGGTGACGCCGCGCTTGGCGACATCGGCGCGGCGCGGCGCCGGCAGATGCTCGAATTTGTCCTCGATCGCGAATTCGGTCTCGACACATGTTCGCCGGCGCGCGCCTTGCGCACATCACTCCGGCAGGCGGTGATAGGTCTGCGGGCCGATCACCAGATCGACCGCCGGCGCGCGGCGCATGATTTCCGCGCCTTCGGCCTGCGCGACGCAGCCGGCGACGCCGATCAGCGTCTCGCGCCCGGTCGCCGCCCGTGCGTCCTTCACTTCGCGGAGGCGGCCCAGCTCGGAATAGACCTTCTCGGCCGCCTTTTCGCGGATATGGCAGGTGTTGAGGATCACCAGATCGGCGTCTTCGATCGCCTCGGTCGGCGGCATAGCCGTCCGCCGCCAGCACATCGGCCATGCGTTGGCTGTCATAGACGTTCATCTGGCAGCCATAGGTCTTGACGAAGACCTTCTTGGTCGCGCCAACCGGCGCGGCACCCGTCAAAACACCGGCGTCCTCGCCCTCGCGGGGCACTAAATCCAGTTCCATGCGGCGGCTTCTAGACCATTTTGTCGGGCGAATGAAGGCTTTCTGCGGGTGCACTCATCGCCGCCGGCTGCCGAGCGCTGTCGGCCAACATGCCTCGCACCGACGCCTCGAGCCCGCGCAACATCCTTGCGCTTCGTCGCGGGCGTTGAACTCCACAGGCTCGCCGAACCGCAGTTCGACATCGACCGCGCGCTCGCGCAGAAAGCGCGCAGATGCGGCCAAAGCCCTCGCGCCGGCCCAGGAAAATCGCGCGCGGTGCTTGCGGCCCATGGCAGCGCCGTGCAGCCGTGTATAGGCAATCGCCAGAGGCTGGACGAAAACCTTGTCCGCCGGCGCTCGTCGATCGCCATCTGCGCGGCGCCGAACAGCGAACTCTTGAACGGCATGATGAAGTTGCCGTCGGCCGTCGTGCCTTCCGGAAACAGGACCATGGCATGCCCGCCGGCCAGCCGATGGCGATTTCGCTCGCCTGCTCGCCGGATTTGCGCCGGCGCTCCCGCTCGACGAATACCGTGCGCTGGAGCTTCGACAGAAAGCCCATGATCGGCCAGCCGGCCAGGTCGGACTTGGCGATGAAATGCACGTCGAAACAGCGAGCCGATCACCATGATGTCGGTCCAGGAAACGTGGTTGGCGGCAATCAGCAGCGGCCGCTTGCTCGGACATCTCGCCGACGACGCGGATCCGCAAGCCGAGCGCCTTGAGCACGGCCTTGTGCCACAGGCGGCGGGAAGATGGTCTCGCGAGAACCAGCCGGTCTTCATGGCAATGACCTGCAGCAGGACGAGGAACGGCGTCACAAGAGCCGACCAGAAGCAGCGCCATCGCGATGCGCAGTCGGCGATCATGTCCGGCAATGTCTCCCGTCTAGCGCCCGCGCTAGCGAAGATCGCGGCGCATGACAAGCGCGTTGGTGCGGCCCGGCGCCTGCGCCTTCATAATAGTTGGCGCGCTTGCCGACCTGATGAAACCCCAGACGGCGGTAGAGATGCAGCGCCGGCGGTGTTGGTCTCATCGACTTCCAGGAACAGCGCTTCCGCCCGGTCGGCATGGAGCTGGCGCAGCACGGCGTCCATCAACCTCCAGCCCAGCCCATGGCGGCGATGGCGCGCGCAACCGCGACGGTCAGAATCTCCGCCTCGCCGGCGGCTAGCCGCGCCAGCACAAAACCGACTGGCGCTGCTTTCGCGGTTGCCCGACCTGGCGCGCGGCAAAGCCGAACACATGGCGGTCTTCGATCAACGAGGCGAATTCCTCCTGGCTCCAGGGCCGGACGAAATCTTCGCGATGCAGAACGCGCCAGATCGCCGCCATGGTCGCGGCTCGAGCGGCTCCAGCGCGTAGTCGCGCCGGCGCGTAGATTCGGAAGCGAGCATCACCGCCCGCCCTCGGCAGGACAAAGCTCGCTTGCGGCTTGGCGTCGGGTTCGCGCAGATAAAGCGGCTTCGGCTTCTCGGCGCTGCGTCCTGGCAGCGATGCCAGCCGCGCATAGAGTGCCGATATCGGCGGTGACGGCATTGCCGGCTGATATTCAGCTTTGGGCTTTCCGCAGCGATCGAAACTGCCGCCGAGCCGAGCGACGACAGCGTCGTGGTCGGTCGCGAGTTGGACGGCTTGCGCAAGGTCGATCACGGCCGGATCATAAACGAGATTGCCAAATGGATCGTAAAGTGCGGCCTGGATGTCGCCCCGGCCGGAGGTGAAGGCCGCCAGAACCGTCCGGTTCGGGTGACTGCTGCTGGCTTCCGCGGCAACGGCCTCAAGGTTCGAGACCCCGATCGCCGGGATTTTCAGCGCCAGCGCCAGCCCGCGCGCGGTCGAAACGCCGACGCGAACGCCGGTGAAGGAACCCGGACCGATAGCGACAGCAACGGCATCAAGACCACGATAGGCCGTGTTCGCGGCTGCCAGCGCCTGGTCGATGACCGCCATCAAATGCTCGGCATGGCCTTTGCCGAGCTCCAGCACCGAGCGGCCGAGTTCGACCTCGCCGTCAAAAACACCGGCGGCGCAAAGCGAGGCGGAGGTGTCGATGGCGAGGAGGATCATGGCGCGCGGTCCCTCCCCCTTGAGGGGAGGGTGCCGAGCGTAGCGAGGCGGGTGGGGTCATTCCGACCGCCGACGCAAATAGCGATGTCGTGCACTGCCGCCGAAGGACCCCACCCGGCCGCTTCGCGGCCACCCTCCCCTCGAGGGGGAGGGAGCAAGGCCGCGTTCGTCACGCCCTACCCCCGCGCCTTCAGTTCCAGCCGGCGCGCGTGCAGCACCGGCTCGGTGTAGCCGTTCGGCTGCGCGCGGCCCTTGAACACCAGGTCGCAGGCGGCCTGGAAGGCGATGCCGTCGAAATCCGGCGCCATCGGCCGGTAGAGCGGATCGCCCTCGTTCTGGCGGTCGACCACGCCGGCCATGCGCTTCAGCGTCTCCATGATCTGCGTCTCGGTGCAGACGCCATGATGCAGCCAGTTGGCCATGTGCTGGGCGGAAATGCGCAGCGTCGCGCGGTCTTCCATCAGGCCGACATCGTTGATGTCCGGTACCTTCGAGCAGCCGACGCCCTGGTCGATCCAGCGCACCACATAACCCAGAATGCCCTGCGCGTTGTTGTCCAGTTCGCGCTGGATATCGTCCGGCGTCCAGTTCGGCCGCGTAGCGACCGGGATCGACAGGATGTCGTCCAGCTTGGCGCGTCGGCCGGCTCTTCAGGCTGCTCCTGCACCGCCTGCACGTCGACCTTGTGATAATGGGTGGCATGCAGCGTCGCGGCCGTCGGCGAGGGAACCCAGGCGGTGTTGGCGCCGGCCTTGCGGGTGGGCGATCTTCTGCTCCAGCATCGCCGCCATCAGGTCCGGGCATCGCCCACATGCCCTTGCCGATCTGCGCATGGCCCTGCAGGCCGCATGCCAGACCCGATATCGACGTTCCAGTTTTCATAGGCCTGGATCCAGGCGGCCTGCTTCATGTCGCCCTTGCGGATCATCGGGCCGGCTTCCATCGAGGTGTGCATCTCGTCGCCGGTGCGATCGAGGAAGCCGGTGTTGATGAAGACGACGCGGTCCTTGGCGGCGCGGATGCACTCCTTGAGGTTGACCGTGGTGCGGCGCTCCTCGTCCATGATGCCCATCTTGATGGTGTTCGGCGCCATGCCGAGCAGCTGCTCGACACGGCCGAAAATCTCGACGGCGAAGGCGACTTCTTCCGGCCCATGCATCTTCGGCTTGACGACATACATCGAGCCGGTGCGCGAGTTCTTGCGCCGGCCATTCGGGCCGATGTCGTGCAGGGCGATCAGCGCGGTGACCGCGGCATCCATGATGCCTTCCGGCACCTCGTTGCCGTCGCGGTCGAGGATAGCCGGATTGGTCATCAGGTGGCCGACATTGCGCACCAGCATCAGCGAGCGGCCGACCAGATCGAAGGTGCGAGCCATCCGGCGCCTTGTAATGCAGGTCGGGGTTGAGCTTGCGGACAAAGGTCTTGCCGCCCTTGGTGACCTCTTCCTTCAGATCGCCCTTCATCAGGCCGAGCCAGTTGCGGTAGACGACCACCTTGTCTTCGGCATCCACCGCCGCGACGGAATCCTCGCAATCCATGATCGTGGTCAGCGCCGATTCGATCCAGACATCGGCGACATCGGCCAGGTCTTCCTTGCCGATCACCGACTTCGCATCGATCTTGACGCCGATCAGCAGCCCGTTCTTGCGCAGCAGGAACTGCTCCATATGCGGCACTTCGCCAAGATAGCCGGCAAATTGCTTTTCGTTGGCAAGCCCGGTCATGCTGCCGTCCATCATGCGCACGGCAAGCTTGCCGTTACGGACATGGAAAAAATGCGCATCGGCCCAGCGCGCGCCGCTCAGCGGGGCGATCTCGTCGAGGAAATTGCGCACCCAGGCGATCACCTTGGCGCCGCGCTTCGGATTGTAGGCCTTGCCGCGTCTCGGCGCCGTCCTCTTCCGAAATCGCATCGGTGCCGTAGAGCGCATCGTAGAGCGAACCCCAGCGCGCGTTGGCGGCATTCAGCGCATAACGCGCATTCATCACCGGCACGACAAGCTGCGGCCCCGCAACCTGTGCGATCTCGCGGTCGACATTTTTGGTCGCCACCTTGAAGTCCGGGCCCTCGTCGATGAGGTAGCCGATATCCTTCAGAAACGCCTTATACACCGCCATGTCGACCGGGCCGGGATGCGCGCGATGCCAGGCGTCGATCCTGTCCTGGATCTCGTCGCGCTTTTTCAGCAGCGCGCGGTTTTTCGGCGCTAGATCGTGCACGATCTTGGAAAGGCCGGCCCAGAATTCCTTGGCCGCGATGCCGGTGCCGGGCATTGCTTCCTGCACTACGAAGTCGTGCAGTTCCGGGGCGATGCGCAAGCCGTCGATCGTGATGCGATCCGTCATGTCGAAGAGGCTCCGAAGAGGCGGCGGTCAGGCCGCAGGAACATGACCGGGCTTATGCACGATGCGGCGCAAGGGTCAATGTGTTGGGGACGATCCTGTCGGCTCGGTGCGCCCTATTCAACTAGCTGGCGAGCTTCGTCTTTTTCGCAGGGGGCGACATCGTCGCCGACAGCTTGACGTCCAATGCCCTTAGAATGCCGAGCAGCGTCGACAGTTTTGGGTCGCCTTGGCCGCTTAGCGCCTTGTAAAGCGCCTCACGTGTGACGCCTGCTTCCTTGGCTATGCTGGTCATGCCGCGCGCGCGGGCAACGATACCCAAGGCGAGCCTTATGTATTCGGCGTTACCGCTCTCCAGAGCGTCGGCCAGAAGTTCGGCTTGAGAGCGTTCGTCGTCCAAATATTCGGATTCATCAAACGGAAGCGTTTCCACCGGCATCTCAGAACTCCTTAGCAAGCACCTGCGCGCGGACTATGTCGCGCTGCTGACTCGATTTGTCGCCGCCGCAGAGCAGGATGACGACAAGGTTGCCTTTCCGCACAAAGTACACGCGATACCCAGGCCCGTAATCAATGCGAAGTTCACCAATCCCGCTGAAGTATTTCACGTCACCGAACAATCCGGCACGGACACGCGCTATCCGCTGTGTGATCTTCTTGGCAGCGAGGCTGTCACGGATTCCATCTAGCCAGACGGCAAATTCGGCTGTCCGATAAATCTCGATCATCTGTGAACTGTAGATTACAGATTGCGGCAATGAAAGCAACGTCAGCTTGCAATCGCCGGCCGGCCGCTGGCGACCGCAACCACATCCGCCTCGATGAACAGGCGCTGGTCTTCAATCATCGATGTGCGGATATCTTGCTCGACGATGATCTCAGGATCGCTTGCGCCGGCAATGACTGCGCGCTCGGCGACGAGCCGGCGTACGACGCTATCTGCAGCGCTCAAGGCCGCGGCTTCATTGTGAAAGTCGCGAATGCCGTCATCGCTATTCAGCCGGAACAGCCCTTCCACAGGCTGGCTGACACGAGCAGCCGCCGTCACCCGCACATGCCCAACCACAGCGCCCAGCGCATTGGCAACATCGGCGTCATCGGGCGTGATGCAGTCGGCGCCCAGAAGTTTCGGCAACCCGGCGTAGTGCAGACCGGCCGACGCGCCAAGGCCGACCACCGGCCGGTCCAACGAAATCGCAAGCCGGGCGATGCCGGGTCGGCCCTCAATTGCCCGTTCGATCAAGGCGTGGCCGGCCATCGCGGCGCCATCCAGACCATCCTCGGCGAACGCGGTTTCCAGGATCACATCGGCGGACGCGCGCGTTAGCGCCATCAACACGCGCCTGGCCAGTTTTTCGGGATTTGCTGCCAACGGCTGACCGCGCCCATCGCGCTTGCGGGCGAACAACTCCGCGCCCAGCCGCGCGGTCTCCGCGTTCCAATTCGATTGCAGCCCCAGCACATGCGCGGCGTCCGACGGCGTGAAGCCGGCAATATGCGCCAGGCCTCGGCCCACTAACCGGCTGAGCGTAGCCGACTGCGCGTTCGATGTGAGCAGACGGTCCAGCGGCTGCGGCTCCGCCTTTATGGCGGCAAACAGCTTTGCCTCGTTGGCATCCAGTCCGGCCGCCAAGCGATCCGGCGCGCCGGTGCGGAAGGCAAAACGGCCATCCAGTCTGCCAGGGTTCGGCGCGCGCAGCTGACGTTCCAGTTCACGCCCGACGATCTCGCCATGCTGGTGCCCCGCCAAAGCCAGTGGCACCAGTCGGCGCGGACCCAGCAGAATGCGTGGCTCCAGCGCGCCCTCTTCCAGCGACACCTCGGAATCGCCACCCAGACCGAACGTCCGCATGGCCACGGCCTCCACCATGGTGCGAAAACCACCAACCGTCGCGCCCTCTGGATCGAGCCGTGGGCGGCCCTTGTCCAACACCGCGACGTCGGTAGTCGTACCGCCAATATCGGAGACGACGGCGTTGTCGAGGCCAGTCAGATGCCGCGCGCCGACCAGGCTCGCCGCCGGTCCCGACAAGATGGTCTCGATCGGCCGTTCGCGCGCGAAGGCGGCCGAGACGAGGGCGCCATCGCCGCGCACGACCATCAACGGCGCCTCAATGTTGCACGAGGCCAAAAACCCTTCCGTTGCTTCTATCAGACGATCGATCATCGAGATCAACCGTGCATTGAGCAGAGTCGTCAGCGCGCGACGCGGGCCACCGAGCTTCGACGTCAACTGATGGCTGGCCGTCGCCGGCAAATGGGTCCGGTCGCGGATCAACCGCAAAGCCGCGAGTTCATGTGCTGGGTTGCGTGTCGAAAAATAGGCGCAGACGGCGAAGCCCGACACCGATTTTTCGAGTTGGGGCAAGGCTCGTTCGAGTTCCGACAAGTCGAGTGCTGTCTCGTTGCCGTGCACGTCATGGCCGCCCGGACAAAAGACGACCGGGTCATTGCCCAGCGCTGCTTTCAGTCCATCGCGAGACACGTCGGCTTCGGAAAACCCGATCATGACAAGCGCGACGCGACCGCCCTGCCCTTCCACAAGCGCATTGGTGGCCAGTGTCGTGGACATGGAGACAAGTTTGATCGCTGAGGCCTTGGCGCCCGACGCTTTCAACACCGCGTCGACGGCGCCGCCGATGCCGACGGCAAGATCATGCCGCGTCGTGAGCGCCTTTGCCTTGGCAAGGATGTGACCCTTGCCCCGTCCTCTTCCGCCCACAGCACAGCATCCGTGTACGTGCCGCCGGTATCGATGCCGAGGAAGAGGGGGCCACGAAAGGCCGGTTGCGCAGTGGTCAACGGGTCATCTCTTCCTCAGCCCATTGCGCGAATTCCCTCAGCAGCTCGAGCATCCGCAACGCCTCTCCGGCGGTAGATGTTCGAGCACCGTATTGAACATCGTCCTTGCTGCTCAGTATCCTGCTCAGTCTGGTCTCTTGGGCCACCGGAAACCGGTTTCCCAATGCATCACGCAACGCCTTCGCGACGGCGCGATGATCCTTCTGGTTGACGCGACCTTTGAATTTTGCGGTCAGCGCGTCGCTGTAAGCGATGGCGGACAGAACCGTATTGGAGATAACCGGGTTCTGCGGCAATCCTTCTTCCGCCAAAGTCATGCCCGCTTCGGCCATCCGCAAGAACGATCGCGCCACGGCCAGCCTGCCGGTCGTAAAGGCCGGATCGGTGGCCTTGCCAGCTCCAATTCGCGTCATGCCGGCTGGCCAGACAACCAGCCGGCACGCGGGTCGCGCAAAAGCTCATCCGGTCGCTTGCCAAGAATTACCACCGCATCGCTTTCAAGATTTCTGCAATAGCGGATCGTCCTCTCTTCTGAGGCGAAGGGCTCATTGTGCTGTGAGACCAATTATCGAAGCCCTAAAGGCTAGTCGATCTTGCAAAGGACCCAGCGACTCTGCAAAACGGTTGACCAACATGCCAGGCTCATTGTCTCTGGCAACGACGGCGATATCGACATCACTGGCAAATTTATCTTCTCCCCTTGCAACGCTTCCGAACAGCCAGATTGCCTCGACTTCAGAGCCGAAGGTGAGGGCGACCTCTCGGACCCCATCCATGATCGCCCGATATCGCTTCTCCTCCCCTATGAACAGCGCTTCAATTACATGAAAAAGCGGGTAGCGCCTGTCTGCTCGATAGAGCAGCGATATGCCGGTGCCAAGAACCTCGATCGCATTCGTGTGCTCAAGGAAAATCAACGCTTCGCGGACGCTTGATTGCGCAAATCCGGTTCGAAGGACAAGCTGCGGTGCCGACAATTCTCCGCCGTGTCGAAGCAGCTCACGCAGCACGCTGACGCGTGCCTCGCTGCCTAGAATTGTCGCCAGCGGATATCGCAAAGCGCTCTGATGGTTGGATTTTGGCATCGAATTATAAAAATCCTTTGCCGTTCATATAAACGCTTTTCCGCTTATTGCAATTGAATTCGCTCTAACTCAAGAAGGTTTTTACACCTAGCTACTCGATGGAACCCTTGTGAACGGTTGCGAATTCGGCAAATCGGCCCCCTGCCATCAAAACAGGGATCCGAGGGCCTGTTAAACATCCAGATTCGCCACGCTCAGCGCGTTCTCCTGGATGAATTCACGGCGCGGTTCAACTTCGTCGCCCATCAGGCGCGAGAACAGCGAATCCGCGTCGGTCGCGTCGTTGACCCTCACCTGCAGCAGCGAGCGCACATTCGGGTCCAGCGTCGTTTCCCAGAGCTGTTCGGCATTCATCTCGCCAAGGCCCTTGTAGCGCTGCATGGAGAGGCCTTTGCGGCCGGAAGCGAAAACCGCATCCAGCAACGCACGGGGACCGGCGATCGGCTCGGAGGTTTCCTTGCGCTTCAGCACCGGCGGCTCGGAATAGACCTCCGCCAGCCGCGCGGCGAAATTTGTCGAGCGCGCGCGCATCGGCCGAATTGATCAGCCCCATGTCGAGCTGGGCGTATTCCTTCACGCCGCGCACCATACGCTCGAACACGAAACCGCCCGGCCCCTCGTTCGAGGTCGAGGTGCGGCCTTCCCAGCCGCGCTCCATATCTTCGGCGATGGCATCGAGGCGCGCCGCGATGGTCTTCGCCATATCGTCCGCACGGCCGAGATCAGCGACGACATCGGGATTCAGCGCGCCGGCAATCGCCGCCTGCTCCACCACCGCGCGGCTGTAGCGCGAATGCAGGCCGTTCAGCAGCCCGCGAACGCTGAGGGCCTCGTCGATCGCCTTGCGCAGGTCTTCGCCTGTGCGCACCTCGCCAGAGGTCAAATGCAGCGTCGCATCCTCCAGACCTGAGCCGATCAGGAACCGTTCGTAATCGGCCTCGTCCTTCAGATATTGAGAGCTCTTGCCGCGTTGCACCTTGTAGAGCGGCGGCTGCGCGATGAAGAGGTGGCCGCGCTCGATCAATTCCGGCATCTGCCGGAAGAAGAATGTCAACAGCAGCGTGCGGATGTGCGCGCCGTCGACGTCGGCGTCGGTCATGATGATGATCTTGTGGTAGCGCAGCTTTTCGATATTGAACTGGCTGTTTTCCTCTAGCCGATGCCGGTGCCTAGCGCGGTGATCAAGGTGCCGATCATTTCGGAAGACAGCATGCGATCCATGCGCACGCGCTCGACATTCAGGATCTTGCCGCGCAGCGGCAGGATGGCCTGGTTCTGACGCGAGCGGCCGCTCTTGGCCGAGCCGCCAGCGCAGTCGCCCTCGACGATAAAAATTTCGGACTTGGCAGGATCCTTTTCCTGGCAGTCCGCGAGCTTGCCGGGAAGCGTCGAAACGCTCGATGACGTCCTTGCGGCGGGTCGTCGCGCGCCTTGCGCGCGGCTTCACGCGCCGCCGCAGCCTGAATGACCTTGGCGATGACGATCTTGCCTTCGCCTGGATGCTCTTCGAGCCAGGAACCCAGCGCCTCGTTGACAAGACCTTCGACCACCGGCCGCACCTCCGACGAAACCAGCTTGTCCTTGGTCTGCGAGGAGAATTTCGGATCCGGAACCTTGACCGACAAAACGGCGGTCAGGCCCTCGCGGCAGTCGTCGCCGGTCAGTGTCACTTTTTCCCTCTTGGTGATACCGGAACTGTCGGCATAGCCATTGACCTGCCGCGTCAACGCGCCGCGGAAACCCGCCAGATGCGTGCCGCCGTCGCGCTGCGGAATGTTGTTGGTGAAGGCCAGCACATTCTCGTGGTAGCTGTCGTTCCACCACATGGCGACTTCCACCGTGATGCCGTCGCGCTCCGCCTTGATGGCGATCGGCGCGGCGATGAGCGGCTTTTTGGTCCGGTCGAGATATCTGACGAATTCCTCCAACCCGCCTTGATAGAGCAGCTCCTGCATCTTCACGTCGGCGTGCGGGCGTCGGTCAGGATGATGCGCACGCCGGAATTCAGGAAGGCGAGTTCGCGCAGCCTATGCTCCAGTGTGCTGTAGTCGAACTCGACCATGGTGAAGGTGTCGGTCGACGGCAGAAAGACTTACTTCCGTGTCCCTCGTCTCGGTCGCCGGCCTCTGCCGGTGATGACGAGCGGCGCGTCGGCCACGCCGTGGGTGAAGCTCATCTCGTGGATCTCGCCCTTGCGGCGGATTTTCAGCCTCAACCAGACCGAAAGCGCGTTGACGACCGATACGCCGACGCCGTGCAAGCCGCCGGAAACCTTGTAGGAATTCTGGTCGAACTTACCGCCGGCATGCAGCTGCGTCATAATGACTTCGGCCGCCGAAACACCCTCGGACGAGTGAATATCGGTCGGAATCCCGCGTCCATTGTCGGTCACGGTGCAGGAACCGTCGGGGTTCAGCGTCACCGTCACCTTGGTCTGCATGGCCGGCCAACGCCTCGTCGATGGCGTTGTCGACCACCTCATAGACCATGTGATGCAGGCCAGAGCCGTCATCGGTGTCGCCGATATACATGCCAGGCCGCTTGCGGACGGCATCCAAGCCCTTCAAAACCTTGATGGAATCGGCGCCATACTCGGCTGGCTCGCCGTTGCCGTTTTCGGTCTCGTCGCTCATACACAGCTTTCGTAAGGGGTACGGTGAGAAGCGCTCGATCTTTTTCCCCGAATCGAACGCTTGAAGATAGTTGGAATATAGGCGTTCGCGGCCAATTTTCCAAGGTTTGACGGGGATTTGCCTCTCTACAGGCCACCTGTTCGCCGGCTACTGGAATGTCGGTGGCGGCAGCCCCTTTTCGACGATATCGAGCCGTGCCAGGACGTGATCCTTGCTCGACTGGTAGTACGGTTCTTGCTGTGGCATCGACAGTATCTTGTCGATTGTTGCCAGCGCGGATTCATAGGCGGCCTTCGCGGCGGCACGGTCGGATTGCCGCTCGATGATGTAGGCGCTTTTGATCTGAGCGTTGTAGACGCCGTAGAGGGGTTTTGGATTGGCGGGATCGAGCGATGCGGCCCGCTCCGCATAGATCATCGAGTTTTTGTACAATTCGAGCGCCTTGTTCGGCTCGTTCTTCGTCCAGGAGTCGCCGACCGACAAATATGCATCGTAGAGGTGGCGTAACGCCTCTGGATCCTTGGGAAAGCGCTTCTCGTTCTTCTGGGCCTGCTCCAGCACCACGTCATTCTGGGCCCAATAGTTCTTCCAGTCCTTCTGGACCCAATACTGCCGCGCGAGGCGCAGCTGGACGGTGGTTACGTCATTGAAATAGACTGGCATGGTCGGGTTCGCTTTTGCGACCTTGATCGCGTATTCCAGCCCTTTGATCTCGTAGTCGATCGCCGATTTGTAGTCTTTCATCTGCACATAGGATTCGGCGATCTTGGCGTGGTAGAGCGTTGCGTTGCGCTGCCACTCGACGTTCTTGGGGTCGAGTTCGGCGAGCTGCATAACCGACTGATGGGCCTTTTTGGTAAAGTCGATGACGACCTGTTCTTTCGACTGGAAGATATTCCAGGTCGCCATGTTCTCGTAGGTCTTGACCAGATCACCGACCCAAAGCTTGTTGGTCGGATCGGACTGGACGAGTTGTTCGCGGATGGCGATCGCCTCGGTATAGGCGGCGTAGGCATCGTCGGAGTCTTTTTGAGTGATGTTTCCATCGGCGAAGTAGACCGCCTCGCCAAATTTCTCCAGCGAGGTCGCCAGGCCCCGTTGCCATGTCGTGTTTTGCGGGTCGGCAGCAATCAGCCTGCGTATGATGTCGGTGGAAGCCGTCAGTGAGGAAAGCGCTTCGGGGTCGCCGTTCTCCGTATACTTCTTGGCTTCATTGCGAAATTTGCGATATCGGACAAATCCAACGTTGGCATAGGCTTGAGCAAGGTCGAACTGGCGCAACGAATCTGCCGGGTCGGCGTCGACGAGCTTCTTGGCGATTGCGAGGTCGGCCCTGAACGACGCTAGCGCCTCAGCCAACTTGCTGCGACCTTCTTCAATCTGGCCAATCAGCCGGTTGCTGCGCGCCAGGGTCGCCTGCGCCTCTTCATTGGCAGGCTCCTGGGCGGCCAAGCGCTCCGCGATGCCCGCGCCTGATTATAGGCGTCCAGCGCCTTGTCCTCGTGGCCTTGCAGCCTGTGCAGCGCACCGACCTGCAGGTAGGCGGCCGCCTCAAAGCTCAGCGCTACGCCATCTTGAGGGTTAGCGAGGGCAAGCGCCCGGCGAATCTCCAATCCGCGCTCATAGGACGCCAACGCGCCCGCCGAATCGCCCTGGTCGCGCAAGACGTCGCCAAGCTTCAGCGTGCTGGCCGCCAAACTATTGTTCCACGCGCCATTTTGGCCGTCGGCCTTGACCAGTGCGTCGGCGACGGCCTGCTGGCGCTCGTAGGCCTTGCGGCCTTCCGCCAGATTGCCGACCGTCAGATAAAGGTCGCCAAGCGTTTCAAGAGACGCCAACTGCTGCTGGCGCTGTTTTTCCGGCAGATTGTCGTTGCTGACCTCATCGAACAGCGTAGCTGCCTTCTGGTAACTCTCGATCGCCAGATCATATTTCAGGTCGGCGCGCGAGGCGCCGCCGCTGATGATGTGCGTGGTCGCCTCGGAGGTGGTCCGCTCCAGGAAATTCGCCTTCAACGCGTCGCGCGACGTGGAATCGATCGTCGCGGCCTCAGCCAGCTTGCCGCGCGCCGTGTCGAAGGCGCCCAGAGCAAGTTGGGTCTCCGCCTCCTCGCGCAGCTTGCTCACCGCCGGATCGGCGGAGCCGAGTGTCTTGATCTGGGTACGGGTCGCCACGAAGGCGTCCGCCGCGTCGGTGAGTTTCTTGACCCGCTCTTCCTGCGACAGCGCCCCGGCGTCGGACGAGATCAGCGCGCCATAGAGCGGCGCCAGCGGCATGTCCTTTTGCGCCGCCAACCGCTCTACTTCCTCGCGCAGGTCGGTCGTCACGTCCGCCATGGCCAGCAGCAGGCGTTCCCGCTCGGGCAGTTCACTCTTTTCAGTCGAGGCGAAGAAGAGTTGCGGCAGGCCGTTCTCGACATAGGGAAGCTGCCCGCCGCGCGACAGGTCATACACCTCCTGCTGCACCAGCGTCAGTACCGAGCGTATCTCCAGCCCGTCGGTAGCGAGATATTTGACCAGCGCCGAGGTGAACGGTGAGTTGTCGCCATTGCCGTCGGCAGCCGTCGCGCCGGGTGCCGCCGAGAAGGTGTAGAGCAGGTTTTCCGCCTTGCCGAGCCGGCCAGACCCGGCTTCACCTCCGGCTTTTCTTTCACGTTCAGCGCCTTGGCGCCCCGCCCGGCTTCACCGCTCTCGCCGCCGAAAGGATCGTTGCGGCAGGCGTCGAGCATCACCAGACCCACCTTGCCGACCTCGCCGACCATCTGGCGCACTTCCTCGAGAGGCAGGCTGGTCTGTTTCAGCGCATCCACCGAAGCCGCGTCGGCATCGGTCGGCAGCAGCCGGTTTTCGCCGGCGATCTCGACGCCATGGCCGGCGAAATAGACCAGAGCGACATCCGCTCCGTCAGCGTCTTCCCTAAAATCCTCGAGCGCGCGGCGCATGCGCTTCAGGTCGCGGTTGGTCTCCAGCGACACCTCGAAGCCCAGCTTGTCGAGCGCCTCCTCGATCGCCTCGGCGTCGTTGGTGGCATTTTCCAGGGGCCGGATCAGGTCATATTTGTCCTGGCCGAACACCAGCGCCACGCGCTTGTCGGCAAGGGCCGGCCACGCCACGCCCGCCATCAAGGCTGCAAACAAAACCCGCCGCATGCATCGATCTCCAAAGCCCGTCGGGCTCTGGTTTTCACAGGATTGTGGCGGCTGCAAGCCTGTGGAGATAGATTAGATTTTGCTGCTGGAAGCGCGTTGGAGCCCGGTGGCACTCGGCTGCTGAATACCTGCGTCGAGTTCAGTACAGCGCCCAAACCTACCCCACCAACGACTTGCCCGTCATCTCCACGGGCTGCGGCAAGCCCATCAGAGCCAGCATTGTCGGCGCCAGATCGGCCAGCCGGCCGTCGTGGATCGTCGCGCCCGGCACCCCCAGCAGGATCACCGGCACCTTGTTGGTTGTGTGGGCCGTATGCGGCTGGCCGGTGACCGGATCGCGCATCACCTCGCAATTGCCGTGGTCGGCGGTCACCAGCAGCGCGCCGCCCACTTCCCGATCGCCGCCACGATGCGCCCGAGGCAGCCGTCGACGGTCTCAACTGCCTTGATCGCGGCAGGCAGGCTGCCCGTATGGCCTACCATGTCCGGGTTGGCGAAATTCAGCACGATCAGATCGTATTTTTCGCTTTCGATCGCCTCCACTGCGCGATCCGCCAGCTCTACCGCCGACATTTCGGGCTGCAGATCATAGGTCGCAACCTTAGGCGACGGCACCAGGATGCGATCCTCGCCCAGATAGGGCTCTTCCGCGCCACCATTCAGGAAATAGGTGACATGCGGAAACTTTTCGGTCTCCGCCATGCGCAGTTGCGTCTTGCCGGCCTTCGACACAACCGCCCCCAGAACCTCGCGCAAGTCTTTCGGCGTCAAAATCGTCTTCATGAAGCGCGAAATGTCCTCGCCATAGTCGGCCATGCCGACGGCATCGGCAAAATGCAGCAAGCGTTTGCGCTGGAAACCGGCAAAGGCTGGGTCCAGCAAAGCAGACAGGATTTCACGAACGCGATCCGACCGGAAATTAAACGACAGCAGCGCATCGCCGTCGCGCATGCCGGCATAACCGCCGATCACGCAGGGCTTTATGAACTCGTCCGACACGTCGGCGCCATAAGACGCCTCGACAGCCGAAACCGCATCGCCAAAAGGCGCGCCTTCGCCTTCTGCAAGCGCCGCATAGGCTGCGCTGACGCGCTCCCAGCGCTTGTCGCGATCCATGGCGTAATAGCGTCCGGTAACGGTGGCGATCATGGCGCCGGCGGGCAGTTTTGGCGCCAGCGCCTGCAAATAGCTCGCGGCCGAGCGTGGCGGGGTATCACGGCCATCGGTAAAGACATGGATGCTTGATCGCAGGCCGGCTCTATCCAGCAAAACGGCCAGCGCAACGAGATGGTCCATATGCGAATGCACGCCGCCGTCCGAGACCAGGCCGAGCAGATGACAAACTCCGCCGGAAGCGCGCAGGCTGCCGACCAAGGACTGGAAGGCAGTCGAAGTCTCGATCTCGCCGGAGACGAAGGAGTCGGCGATGCGCATCAGATCCTGCAACACCACGCGCCCGGCGCCGATGTTCAAATGCCCGACCTCGGAATTGCCCATCTGGCCGGCAGGCAGGCCGACATCGATTCCAGAGGCGTCCAGCAGGGCATGCGGCTTGTCGTTCCAGGCCACGTCGAAGTTCGGCGTGTTGGCCAGAAGCACGGCGTTGTCCTGGCTTTCCTCGCGCCAGCCCCATCCGTCGAGGATGGCCAGCATGACCGGACGATGGCTCATAGTGTTTTCCCTAGGCGTGGATGGCGACTGCGCACGGCATAAGGGTATCGCGAGCGGTTGAAAAGCGGGA